>NZ_FOJM01000020.1:70929-121502 GCF_900111825.1 Pedobacter suwonensis | reverse complement strand
AATTTTAAAACAAGAATTTATCCCTATTAGAGAAGGAATAACAATTTCAAAAATGAAGAAAATAGTTTCTGAAAGCGTTAATATTTATAACAATTTCAGGCCGCATCACGCATGCTTTATGAATACACCCAAATTTATGCATAGGCAAAGCAAAATTAAAATCAGAACTTATGGACAAAAAAATAGCAGCCAGAATGAACTAGCTGCTACCTAAAATTGTAACTTTATTTATTATTAATCCTGTATCAAAATTTCAGGACTAGTCATTTTAATTTTATACAGAGAAACTCTCTCCACAACCGCAGGTACGACTTGCATTTGGATTTACAAAATTGAAACCCTTTCCGTTCAAACCATCGGTAAAATCTAATTCAGTTCCGGCCAGGTAGAGGAAAGATTTCATATCTAAAGCAATTTTAATTCCTTTATCTTCAAAAAACTGATCCCCTTTTTGTTCCTCGTTATCGAAATCTAAATTGTATGATAAACCAGAGCAACCGCCACCTTTTACTGAAACACGTAAAAAGTAATCAGAACCCATTTCCGAATCCTGCATTAAGTGCTCAATTTTGTCTTTTGCTTTATCTGTTATCGTAATCATAGTAATAAAGATTTGTGATTTGAGAGATGAGATTTGAGAAGTATTTGCGCCTAAGTTAGGTGCCTCACATCTCAAATCTATTGTCTCATATCTAGTCTAGTGGTGTGATTTTTCCAGCGCAATCGCTTCTAAACCATTTTTAACACGGTAATCGTTAATGGCAGATTTAATTGCATCTTCTGCCAATACTGAGCAGTGGATTTTTACTGGTGGTAAAGCCAATTCTTCCACAATGTCCATGTTATCAATAGCCAATGCCTCATCAATTGTTTTTCCTTTTAACCATTCTGTTGCTAAAGATGAAGAAGCAATAGCCGAACCGCAACCGAATGTTTTAAATTTAGCATCGGTAATGACGTTGTCTTCTCCAACCTCAATTTGCAAGCGCATTACGTCGCCACACTCAGGTGCACCAACTAACCCGGTGCCTACAAATTTACTGTCTTTATTTAGAGTACCTACATTACGCGGGTTATTGTAATGATCAATTACTTTTTCTGAATATGCCATGATTTTATTTTTTTAATCTCCTTACGGAGCAATTTTTTAATTAGTTTTCAATGATCAGTTTTCAATTGCCAGTTCGCGTTCTCCAAACTGTTAACTGCCAACTCCAAACTGACTTAGTGTTCTGCCCACTCAATTTTGCTCAAATCGATTCCTTCCTTGAACATTTCCCAAAGTGGAGAAAGTTCTCTCAGGTGATTAACCGCTTTTTGAGTTACTTCAATGGCCTGGTCTATCTCTTCTTCAGTAGTAAACCTTCCTAAACCGTAACGGATAGAAGAATGTGCCAGATCATCAGATAAACCTAAGCTTTTCAACACATATGATGGTTCTAAAGATGCTGAAGTACAAGCTGATCCTGAAGATACTGCCAAATCACTCATCGCCATCATTAAACCTTCACCCTCAACATATTTGAAAGAAATATTAGCTACATGTGGCAAACGGTGTTGTGTGTTACCATTAACATAGCTTTCTTCCATTTGGCTTAAAGTTGATTCTAATTTATCGCGTAAAGCTGATAAACGGATGGCCTCGCTTTCCATTTCTAACCGGCAAAGTTCACAAGCTTTACCTAAACCTACAATACCCGGAACGTTTAAGGTACCTGAACGCATACCGCGCTCGTGGCCACCGCCATCCATTTGTGCAGTAACTTTAACCCTTGGGTTTTTACGGCGAACATAAAGTGCACCAACACCTTTCGGACCGTACATTTTGTGTGCAGAGAAAGCCATTAAATCAATGCCATCAGCATTTACATCAACCGGAATTTTACCGACTGCCTGTGTAGCATCAGTCATAAATAGAGCGCCATGTTTGTGGGCAATGGCTGCAATTTCTTTAACGGGCTGAATTACACCAATTTCATTGTTGCCATACATAATTGAAACTAAAATCGTTTCAGGAGTCATGGCCGCTTCCAGTTCAGCCAGATCAATTAAACCGTCTTCTTTAACACCTAAATAAGTAACGCGTGCGCCATTTTTTTCTAAGTGTTTACAGGTATCTAAAACTGCTTTATGTTCAGTAACCGCAGTAATTATGTGGTTACCTTTTTCTTTATACATTTCAAATACACCTTTAATCGCCAGGTTATCGGCTTCAGTAGCACCTGATGTAAAAATAATTTCTTTTTCAGTACAGCCGATTAATTTGGCTACCTCCTCGCGGGCATAATCTACGCCCTCTTCAGCCACCCATCCAAAAGCATGGTTACGGCTTGCGGCGTTTCCAAATTTTTCAGTAAAGTAAGGTAGCATGGCTTCCAGCACACGTGGATCTAACGGTGTTGTAGCATTATTATCTAAATATATCGGCTGTTTCATCTCTATTCTGTTAATTATAATACAAAGATACGAAAAAACTTATTTAACAATTATAAATAATAGCTATGAGCTTATAGAGAAAAGCTGCATTTTTACATTAACATAACCTTATACCCTATGAAAAAGATAGAACACATCGGTATCGCGGTAAAAGACCTTAACCGTTCCATAGCCATATACGAGAAACTGCTCAATACCGATTGTTATAAAACCGAACAGGTGGCATCCGAACTGGTCAATACCGCTTTCTTTAAAACTGGCGAGAATAAAGTAGAGTTGCTTCAAGCTACTGCACCAGATAGCGCTATCGCTAAATTTATCGAGAAAAAGGGGGAGGGAATTCATCATATCGCTTTCCTGGTTGATGATATCCTGGCAGAAATGGAAAGACTGCATAAAGAAGGTTTTGTGTTGCTCAATGATTCTCCAAAAAAGGGTGCAGACAATAAAATGGTTTGTTTTGTTCATCCAAAAGATACCAATGGTGTGTTGATTGAAATTTGCCAGGAAATTAAGTGGATTTAATTCGTGCGTCACCCTGAATTTATTTCAGGGTCTTTTGAAAACGAACGGTCTCTTGTTCCGTAGCATCTAAAGTCCTGCTAACCGTAATAGTCCCGCCGAAACCTGTGAAACAAGCAAGCACACCACAAGTATAAGGCGAAATAGTGTTTAAATCAAGAGTTGACGCTTTTACCAAATTTATTTAATTTTCGACTGTGCTTCTTCGGGCAGTGTAAATTGCCTAAGCCCAATATGAACAACTTCTATGCTAACAAACTTTAATCTTGGAATCCTGCAATCTTAAAATCCTGTTCCATGTCACTCATTAACATCATCAGCAAAGATTTCGATATTGAAAATAATCTTTCCGAAAGTCAGTTGCGCGCTGCAATGGTTGATGCTTTTGCTTATCTCATTGATAACGATTTTCCTAAACTGATCCAGATTTTATATAAAGCCGATGTAGACCAGTATAAATTAAAGGAGCTGTTGGAGACAGTGGAAGGTTCAAGTTCAGCTGAAGTAATTGCTGATGCCTATATCGCGCGGCAGATGGCCAAAATAGAAACCTGGAAAAAATATAGTCCTAAGAAAGATTAGGTGGCTTCTTCCTGTACAGGATTAAAGCGGTTATACATATCCATATCAAAAAACGAAACTGAGTTGATCTTATCTGCTTTCAGCACGAGATCGGTTTTCAGTTCATCGGTATTTGCTACAGAGCCATCCTCAATATAGCTGGCATAAACGGTTAAATACTGCGTGGTGAAAACCAGTTCCTTGTCATCAGTTCTGCGGTAACCACTAAATGCAGGGGTAATGCGTATATAACTGGTGGTAAAGGGTTTTGGTAATTCTTTTACCCATCCGATGTAGAATTTCCCGCTGTCCATAGTGAACTGTAAAAGATGGGCATCGAAAAAAGATGAACTTAATAGTAATTCAAATTCGTTTCCTGAAGTAGCTATCGCCCTTTTTATGGCTTTAAGGCGATTAATGAAGAGATTAGCAATTTCTGTTGCCGCAACCGCAACAAACAACGAGAGGCTGGTCGTGCCGAAATAAGGAGTGTGTATCGGAAGTGATTTGCTAAGGTATTCAATCATTTCCGGCCAGATGGCAATGAAGATTGCCCTTAATATAAAACATGCACCAAGCAGTAAAATACCTGCAAAGGCGGCATTCAGTAATATTCGCTGGCTTTCCAGCCGGTATTGTACATACCGCAGGTATCTGAACCGGATTAATATATAGTAGCCGCCTACCAGAGGGAATAAAAGTAGGTTAAATGGCATTTATAAGGTTATTTTTTGCTTTTATCCTTTTCTATTTTTTTAAAGATATTTGATTGCATCAACGCGCTTACCATCTCAATTACCCTTGGCTGTGCAAAAAAATCAGGACTTTTAATATAGAGCTTCCCGCTGCTGTTGGCATGGATAATGCCATCTAATTCGCCGTGTTTTCTCATATATCAAACTTACATAAAATTTTAAACATCTGGAAAACAATATTCAGCTTAAAAAGTTTAGTTTTGCTAAACCGGGCCATCGGTATGTTTTCACACTTCCGCAAGCAGAAGAAAGATATAATTTAAAATTCTTTATTTAGGCTTGTAAATCAAAAATAAAATTAGGATATTTGCATCCTCTAAAATAGAGGTAGAAAGACTAATAGGAAATGTCATAAGCGTTGTTGCCAGCAAATTGCAAGAATGTTCTTGATGCTTTCACACAAATAACTAAAAATAATATTCAAATGAAAAAAGATTTGCACCCAACAAGCTACAGACCAGTTGTTTTTAAAGATATGTCTAACGAATATGCTTTCTTAACAAAATCTTGTGTAGATACTAAAGAAACAATTAAATGGGAAGATGGCAACGAGTATCCGCTTTATAAATTAGAGATTTCTCACACTTCACACCCTTTTTATACTGGTAAAATGAAATTGGTTGATACAGCAGGACGTATCGATAAATTTAAAAACCGTTACGCTAAGAAATAATTCTAGCAACAAAAAGCATTTTTTGAAGTCCCTTTGCCAAAAGCATCGGGACTTTTTTTATTTTTGCTGCTTATGACAATCAATCTATTTGATGATGCTTCCTGGATGTTCTTACGTCCACTTACGTTTACCAGGCCTGTGGCCGATTTACGCATTGGTATTTTAACCATTGCTGAGAAATGGGCAAAACATTTAAAAGCTGATTTTGGCTTTCACACCCAGGATTACCTTTCTGTAAAATTTGCACCAAAGCCTAATGCCGATTTATGTATAAATGGTTCTGTTTGTCCTGACGAAGCCTTGCTTGATGCTATATCCGGCCTTAAAGCGGGAGAAGCACTTTATCAAAACGATGTTGTTATAGCCTACATTGCTGATCAGCACGCTCTTGAAAGGATTAAGTCGCTCAAGCAAATTGAATACTCCGGAGACTTTACACGTATCGTTTATCCGGAGCATATTTTTGGAAATAACCCATCAGAGATCAGAAAAGATTTTAAATTATTAACCGAAGGACGCAGCTCTGCAAAACTAAGTAGTACCAACCAGTTACTGGGCGATGATATTTTCCTGGAGGAAGGTGCAAAAGCAGAGTGCAGCGTGTTTAATACTACTTATGGACCAATTTACATCGGTAAAAATGCCGAGGTTTGGGAAGGCTCTTTAATCAGGGGATCTTTTGCACTTTGTGAAAATTCATCCATAAAAATGGGTGCGAAGATCTATTCGGGTACCACAATTGGTCCCAATAGCCGTGCAGGTGGCGAAATTAACAACGCCGTAATCTGGGGTAACTCCGCAAAGGGCCACGAAGGATATCTGGGTAATTCGGTAATGGGCGAGTGGTGTAATATCGGCGCAGATACCAATAATTCGAATTTAAAAAATAATTATGCACAGGTAAAACTTTATGATTACGAAACTCGGAAAATGCGCAACACCAGCCTCCAATTTTGTGGACTGATCATGGCCGACCACGCTAAAGCAGGTATTAATACCATGTTCAATACCGGTAGTGTGGTAGGGGTTGGAGCCAATGTTTTCGGAGGTGGTTTTCCGCCAAATCACATACCCGATTTTAGCTGGGGCGGTGCGGCTGGTTTCGACATTTATAAGCTGCATAAAATGTTCGAAACTACCGAAAAGGTATTTGCAAGAAAAAATATGGCTTTTGATGAAGTAGAAAAGGACATTATTACTAAAGTATTTGAATTAACAGAATCGTATAGAAGGGTTTAATAATGAGGCATTATAAAGCTAATATTAAAAAAAGAATCTATGCATCTATTTTAGATTATGGGCTTTTTGGGGCTTGCTTTATGGTATACCTGATTTTTTTCGGAGAATATGTTGAAGAAAGGGCTTATACAATATCAGGAGGTGGTATTTTGCCCATTTTGCTTTTTTGGCTACTCTATTTTGTGATAGCTGAAGGCGTGTATGGCGCTACATTAGGGCATCAATCTTTTAATTTAAAAGTTGTAACCTTGCATGGCGAAAAAATTGGAATTACCCAGGCACTTAAGCGACGCTTTTTTGATCCTATTGATTTTTTTTGCTTCGGCCTTGTCGCATTTCTCCTTGTTAGAAATTCAGAAAAAAATCAACGGGTAGGTGATGCATATGCAAAAACGCTTGTAATTGATACAACAGACCCTGGCCAGAATTTGGGACCAATAAGACCCTTTAATTAAAATATAAAACTAATACAAAATGAGAAAAAAGATTGTTGCCGGTAACTGGAAAATGAACCTGGATTATAACGAAGGCGTTTCGTTGTTCAGCGAAATCGTAAATATGGTTAAAGATGAGCGAAAAGGCGATCAACTGGCCATCATTTGTTCGCCATTTATTCATTTAAACAGCCTGGCAAAATTGGGTGGTAACGATGTTAAAATTGGTGCTCAAAATATCAGCGATAAGGAAAGTGGAGCCTATACGGGTGAAACTTCGGCCAAAATGGTGAAATCTGTAGGTGCAGAATATGTGATTTTGGGTCACTCAGAACGCAGACAATATTTTGCTGAAAGCGATGCTTTACTGGCAGAAAAAACTAAAATTGCTTTAGCCAACGGCTTAACGCCGATTTTCTGCATTGGCGAAACTTTGGATGAGCGTAACAACGGTAGTTATTATGAAGTATTGAAAAAGCAACTGGTAGAGGGGCTTTTTAGTTTAACCGAAGAAGATTTTAAAAAAATCGTGATCGCTTACGAACCTGTTTGGGCTATTGGAACGGGGTTGACTGCATCACCAGAACAGGCACAGGATATCCACGCTTTTATCCGCAGTGAGATTGAAGCGAATTATGGTTTTAATATAGCCGATGATACCACTATCTTATATGGTGGCAGTTGTAATCCGGGTAATGCCGCGAGCTTATTTGCGCAAAAAGATATTGATGGTGGCCTGATTGGTGGCGCATCGTTAAAATCACGCGATTTTACAGATATTATTAAAGCATTAAATAGCTAGATGCAATACATAAAAGCAATATTTACTTTCAAAAGTATCGAAGATTATCAACAGGATCTGCTTATCAGCGATCTTGCTGACCTGGGCTTCGATACTTTTGAAGATAGTGAGGCTGGTTTTACGGCTTTCGTTATTAAAGATAATTTTAACGAGCAGGAATTAAAAGATCTATTGGGCAATTACAGTGAGGAATTTGCAGCAGAATACACTTTAGAAGATGTTGCCGACGAAAACTGGAATGCAGAATGGGAGAAGAATTTTAGCCCGCTGATTATTGATGATGTGTGTTACGTGAGAGCGACGTTTCATGAGCCACAACCTTCATACCCTTACGAAATCGTAATTGATCCTAAAATGGCTTTCGGCACCGGCCATCATCAAACTACCACCATGATGATGCAGTATATCCTGGCTGCAGATTTGAAGGATAAATACATTCTGGATATGGGGTGCGGAACCGGAATTTTAGCTATTCTGGCTGCAAAATTAGGGGCTAAAAGTTTAATGGCCATCGATTACGATGATATCTGTTATGATAGTACGGTAGAAAATGCTGCGCTTAATGATGTAAATAATTTACAGGCACTTTGTGGTAGTAAAGAAGTCATTCCGGATGATGAATATGATGTTATTTTTGCCAACATTAACAGGAATATATTATTAGATCAAATCCACCGTTATGCTGAGGTTTTAAAACCTGAAGGCAAAATTTTCTTCAGTGGCTTTTATCTGGATCCTGATTTGGCAATGATTACTGCCGAATGTGCTAAGTATGGCATTAAATACGTTGATCATAAACAAAACGGTGATTGGGTAGCGGCACAGTTTGAGAAGAAGGTTGAAGGGTAGAAGGTAGAAGGTAGAAGGTGGAAGGGGGAAGGGGGAAGACTGAGCGGTTAAGGTATTTAAGTGCTTGTTCTTCATTTTGTATCTTACATCTTTTGTCTCATATCTCATTTTTTGTCTAACATCTCATATCTAGCGTCTCAAATCTCACATTTAGCATCTCAGATCTAAAACAAAAAATATGCGTATACATTTTATAGCAATTGGTGGGAGTGCCATGCACAACCTGGCCATTGCCCTACATAAAAAAGGTTATCAGATTTCAGGTTCAGACGATGTGATTTACGAACCTGCAAAATCGCGTTTGGATAAATATGGTTTACTGCCAGCTGAAATGGGATGGAATGAAAATCGCATTTCCAACGAGCTGGATGCTGTAATATTGGGTATGCACGCCCGTATTGATAATCCGGAATTATTGAAGGCACAGGAATTGGGTGTTAAAATCTATTCTTATCCTGAATATATTTACGAGCAGAGCAAGAATAAACTGCGTGTAGTAATTGGTGGCAGTCATGGTAAAACAACCATCACTAGTATGATTTTACACGTACTAAATTACTATAAACGTGATTTTGATTATCTGGTCGGCGCGCAGCTTGCCGGTTTCGAAACCATGGTTAAAGTAACGGAAGAAGCTCCGGTAATGATTATTGAAGGCGATGAATACTTATCTTCTCCGATCGATAGACGACCAAAATTTCACCTGTATAAAGCAAATGTTGCGGTAATCAGCGGAATTGCCTGGGATCACATTAATGTTTTTCCAACCTATGCCGATTATACGTTGCAGTTTGAAAAGTTTATTGATTCAATAGAAACAAAGGGTACGTTGGTTTACTGTAAGGCAGATGCAGATTTGAATGAGATTGTGTCAAAATCAAAAGCTGATGTGACCAGGATCGGTTATGCTATCCCTGAACATGAAATCAGGAACGGAGTCACTTATCTGCTCCCGGAAGAGACGGCATTGAAGATTTTTGGTGATCATAACCTCATGAACCTGAATGCCGCCAAATTGGTATGTAAACAATTAGCTATCAGTGAAAACGATTTTGATACGGCCATTGCATCATTTACCGGGGCTGCTAAACGTTTAGAGGTCATTTCAGCTGATGTATCAACCAATGTTTATAAAGACTTTGCACATTCACCATCAAAACTGAAAGCGACTATTGATGCTGTTAAAGCCCAATTTAACAGCCGTAAATTAGTAGCTTGTATAGAATTGCATACTTTTAGCAGTTTAAACAAAGATTTCCTGAAAGAATATAAAGGTGCGATGGATAAAGCCGATGAGGCCATTGTATTTATTGACATTAAATCTTTCGAACAAAAGCGAATGGAGCCTTTTTCTGAAGACGATGTGCAAAAGGCCTTCGCCAATCCAAAATTGAAGTTTTTTAATGACGCATCAAAGCTTAAAGATTATTTGTTGAGGTTAAATTACAAAGATGCCAATTTATTAATGATGAGCTCTGGCAATTATGCAGGTTTCGATTTGCCGGAACTTGCGGCCGCTATAAAGAAGTGAGATTCTAGACATGAGATTTGAGAGGGATATTTTCTCAAATCTCACTTCTCAAATCCCATATCTAATTAAATTATGAAAAGTATCGGAGATCACATCAAACAAATTAGATTGTTACTGGGGCTAAGCCAGGCCGATGCGGCTAAAAAATTGAACATTTCCACTCCTGCTTTTTGTAAAATCGAAACGGGCCAGACCGATCTCAATATCTCGCGTTTACTCCAGATTTCGAAAATATTCAAAGTTCCGGTAATACAATTGATTACCGGGCAATCAGCATCATCAGAATCCGACTCCTCAAAAGAACTCATTGCGCTTAAAAAAGAACTAATCGAAAAAGAAGAGGAAATTAATAAACTCCGCAAAAAGGTGATTGATTTATACGATAAGCTTGGGATTTAAATATTGCTTAATTGCCATAATGATGTTCGGCACAATAGAATATAGTCCTCTTTTGCAATGAGGATTAGAGAATATGCATTTATAATTCGAATAAAATGGCTTAATGCTAACGGCGATACAATCGCCATTCTCTATCATCCACGTTACAAACGCGGACGATGAAATGAATGAGTGTCAATTATAAAAAAGGCTCGTGGAGACACGAACCTTGTCAGGTATCGAATCTGTAAGGTTAAAATATCTTCCGCATTGTTAAGTGCTTTTTGCCAAATGTTGCGCCTGTAGCTTTATGGATGGCAATCATCTGTTCGTTAAAATCGCCTACCCAACTCAATTCAAGCTCTTTGTACTGGTTTTTAGGTAATACATATTCGCCTAAACGGATAAAAAGTACCGATTCTAAGCCGTGTTTCTGGAATTTAGGTTTAGTGCCCATTACAATTGCCCTCATGCGCGTAACGCCCACCCAACGGCGGTAAGCAAACTTTAATTTTTCAATTAAACCCAGTTTCCCGTTAAAACCTTTGATCATTTGGTTTGCATCAGGAATCAACACGACAAATGATGCCGGTTCGCCGTTGAAGTAAGCAAACTGAATCAGGTGTTCATCCATAATGGGTTCCATACTTTTAAAACTCTCCTCGAGGGTTTCTCTTTTAATGGGCACAAAGTTTTCAAAATTCTGCCAGCCATCATTGTAAATTTCCATTAAATCATTGATGTATTTGCTTGAATTGGATTTGCTGAAATATTCGAAGGTATAACCTGGTTTATTTCTTACCCAGTTGGCAATTTTTGTAAAACGTTCCGGAAAAGGTATGGTCAGGTTAATATGATTGGTCAATTGCTCATATTCGGTAACAAAACCATATTTCTCGAAAAATTTATGATAATAGGGGAAATTATAGTTCATGCCGAAAGATGGGGGGGTAAAGCCTTCGACCAATAGTCCCCAGAAACTATCGTTTTCACTAAAATTAATCGGACCATCCATCGCTTTCATTCCATTTTCGGTTAACCAGTTTTTGGCGGTATCGAATAAAAGAAAGGCAGCTTTTTCATCATCAATACATTCGAAAAAACCCATTCCACCTGTTGGCTGGTCATAATGGTATGCTTTTTTCTCATTTATAAAAGCTGCTACACGTCCAATCAGTTTTCCTGCATCATCCTTTAATACCCAGCGCGTACATTTTCCATGTGCAAAAAAGGTGTTTTTTTCAGGGTTAAAAACATTTTCAACTTCGCTATCCAGGGGACAGATCCAGTTTTTATCGTTTTTATATAAGATTTTAGGTGTGTTTAGAAAGTCTTTTTTTAATGATGAATTGCTTACGGATATAACTTGCATGGGCAGATTTTAAAATTAAAAAGCATCCTACCAAGCGGGCGGATGCTTTTTCAAATATATGTTTTTTAAATATTAATAATCGTCGTCGTCATCGTCAAAATTGTCGAAGTTGTCCAGATCATCTAATGGCAAGTCGAAATCATCATCGTCATCATCCTGAGGCTTCTTTTTTGTTGTTTGAATATCGTCATCTTCAAAATCATCATCTTCGTCTGCCTGTTTTTTGGCAGTCGGTTTAGTTGGGAGTTTCTTTGGCGCTGTCATAACACAAAAATAAAAATTGCTTTTATAGTTTAAAAATACAAAAAAACTTTTTTTAATAACAATCTGTGAATAAATAAATTAATTTATTTGCTCTACATTTTCTCCTACAGAATTTTCCTCTTTAACGATATCTTTTAACTGTGGAAGCTGGTTTAAGCTGTTTAAGCCAAAGTAATCCATAAACAATGTACTGGTACGATAGAGGATAGGTCGGCCAGGGGTTTCCGCTTTTCCATCAATACTGATCAGTTCTTTCTCAAGCAGGCGTTGTACCGAATAATCAGAGTTTACGCCTCTTATTTGTTCAATTTCCAACTTGGTTATGGGCTGCCGGTAGGCAATAATGGCTAGTGTTTCCATCGCAGCCTGACTTAATTTTTTTTTGGAGCGATGTAACTGCAGTTGATTTACCGTTTCATGATAATCTTTTTTGGTTAAAAACTGGTAGCCATTGTTTAAAAATACCAATTCGATTGCCAAATCATCCTGGCTATACTTTTCCTTAATCTGCTCTATGCTTTCGAAAACCTGTTCTTCAATAAACTCTTCATTAAAAACTGCATTTAAGGCAAGTATGATTTCTTGCGTACTGATGCTTTGGCTGGAAGAAAATATAAGCGCTTCAATGTGTCTGGTGATATTATGATTGGGCATATACAAAAATAAAATTTTCGACATAAAAAAAGCGGTCTCGCTTTTAAAAACAAGACCGCTTTCAACACACAAATGAAACCTGAATTAAGATATAGTTTTAGGTTAGGTTATTAAATATCTATATCAATTCTATAAGAACGTCTTTGATAAACACTATCGTTTATTTCTAACACAAGTTTAAGGCTAAACCAGGTTCGATCAAGATTCTATTTAGTAAGTGGTATTAATAATTGAGTAAACGGTAAATTGTCTATTTTAACGGTATAGAAATGGAGACGGTTGTACCATTTGTGGTATTTTGTCGTACGTTTAGGTGTATAGGTTTTGCTCCAATCTGACCTAAAAGATGTAACCTTTCTTTGGTAAGCTGCATACCTTTACTAATATGTGTCTCCTTTTTGTCTTTTAAGGAGTTTTCAATCCCAATGCCATCGTCTATAATTTCAATATTAAGATAAAATTCATCCATCAGTTTAATATTGATCATGATTTTACCACCAGTTTCTTTTGGCATAATGCCATGCCATATGGCATTTTCTACATATGGTTGCAACAACATAGACGGAATAAACGTTTCCTCTCTGTCTATATCATCATCCACATTAAAAATATAGTCTAATTTGTCACCAAACCGGTTCTTCTCCAGTTTTAGGTACAGATTTAAGTATTCTAATTCTTCTTCCAGTGAGATATAACTCTTTGTACAGATCTCCAGGTTTTTTCTGATCAGTCTGGCAAATCCCGTTAAAACCTTATTGGCAGACGCTGTATTCTGCGTGTTAATATAATGCTGGATGGAGTTCATTACATTAAATACAAAATGGGGATTCATCATTGCCTGCAGTGCCTGTTGTTCTAACATCAGCACTTTGTTTTTTAACAACAATTGGGCTTGTTCCTTATCCTTTTGCTTGCGGGTGATATAAACAGCCACTTTATAAAAAATATAAGCCACAAGCAATATTAAAATGGATAAAAACCATAGGCTTTGCCAAAAGTGACTTTTAATGGTAAAGGCAATTTTTGCAGATTCACCCCAACTACCGTTCTGGCTTTTTGCACTTACTTCAAACACATAATCGCCTGATTGCAGTGATGAAAAATCCAAACGCCTCGTTCGGGTTTCTATCCAGGCCGAATTTTCATTTAAACGGTACCGGTAGGTGATATCACTGGTGGTAAAATCAACGGCGCTAAAGGTAAAGAGTATGGTATTATTACCCGTTTCGAAAGTAAAATTATCCTGATCAACAGGTAAACGTTCGTTATCTTTAATGATAGAAGTAACATATACCTTAGGAAGGTTTTTAATAATGTTTTTATTGTTGTATTTAAATAGAATCAGCCCTTTGTTTGTAGCAAAATAAGCCGTGCTGTCATCAATATACAAACTGTTTATATCATCACTTAAAAGGTCTTTTCCATAGTCGAAATTTGCTACATTAAGTTCATTCGGGTAATTGGCTATTTTGTTAACGCCTTTGTTGGTTAATACCCATATTTCGTTGTTTTTGATGAATATTTTTGTGCAGATGTTATTGGTTAAGCCGTCTTTTTGAGTAATTTGTCTGGTAATCTGTTTATTCTTATAAAAAATTAAACCATAACCATCGGTAGCCAGAATCAATGTTCCGTCGGCAAGCTGCTGGATATCATTGATCCTTTTGGTTAGCAGGGGATGGTTCTCATAGTGTTTAACCAGTTTTCCTTTCGAAAATTGAGAAAGTCCGTTAACATTTGAAAACCACAAATTGCCTTCACGATCGTAAAAAACGTGATAGGATCTGTCTTTAAAAAAATCCTCCTTTTCGCGATATTTTGCTGCATTAAACTCAAGTTTACTGGTTCTGTCTGATAGGAAAACAACACCTGATGATAGCGCCAGGGCAAGATGATTGTTGTTTTCAGCAACGCTAAAGTGTTTGATCACAAACATCGAATTATTTGATTCCTTCAAATAACTTACATCGCTACTGCTGTTGTAAATATTTTTGAAAACCCCCATTCCATAATCAGAAGCGAAATAGATGGCTTGGTCTTTAGGGTCGAAAGTTAGCTGTTTAATGGTTTTGTATTTTTTAAAATCATCTAACCCAATTTCATCAACCTGATAATTGTTGATGCTCAGTACATCGATTACCGCATCATCAGTACCCAACCACAGTCTGTTTTTCCCGTCTTTGGTGATGCTTTTAATTACATTGCTGCTCAAGCCAGATTCTGCATCAATAATCGATAAGCGGTTATTCATGTTCGGCAGCATGTATATGCCCTGATTGGTAGCAAACCACATGTTCTGGTTATTATCTTTAATCACCTGGTTAACCGGAATATCCTGCAGGTACTGCACCGTTTTTCCGCTTTTATCAAGCGCAAAAGCGCCATTAGCGTTTGATAGCCAAACCTCTTTGCTGCTAACATCGTAATAAAAATATCCCGACATGTTTTTGATCAGGTTTTGCGGGATGGAGATAATCTCGTTGATGATTCCGTGCCTGTATTGTTTTAATCCACCATTATCAAGATAAAATAAAGATCTGTTGCTGCTATTGGCAGCCGTCATATAAGAAATGGGTTGTACTTTTGACTTGGTCAGGGTAAATGTTCTTCCATTAAATTGTTGTACACTTAAATCGCTATATGCAAATATGTTACCTTGTTCATCTTCATGGATAAAAGCATTGATAAATTTGTCCTTTTGATTTGGAGAGATATATTTTCTAATGATCTTTCCATCCCAGCACACAATCAGGTTGGCGTTTGTTCCGAGCCAGATCCGCCCTGATTGATCAATTAAAAAGGAAACAATTACGGTATTAAAGTTGAGTTTTTTAAGGAGTTCATCGTTGCTCTGGTTGTAAAACTTTCCTTCTTTTAAGTAGCTGAGCTGACCATTCAGTGCAAAAAACCATAAACGGCCTTCTTTATCTTCTTTCATCTGCAGGATCTGCGTATCTGGCAAGCCATCTTCTATCGTGAAATTCTGAAAGTTTGTTCCGTCAAAACGGCTCAATCCATTATCGGTGGCAATCCATATAAAACCTTTTTTATCCTGTAAAATGTAATAACAGTTATTGCTGGCAAGCCCGTTTTTAGTGTTATAATGGGGGAGATAAGTAGTTTGAGAAAAAAGTTTTTGAGGTACGATAAAACCCAGGATCAGCAATAAAAAAGCAATAAAAAAACTGCTGAAGCTAAACTTCAGAGTAGCTTTTTGAGCCAGTTGTTTTCTTTTTATATGCGGACTAATGATCACTATTTGCTTTGGTAAATAACTTTATTTTTTCAAAAAAATCGCTCGCTCTTCTCCTCGAAATGTTAATGCTTTCACCGTTTTTTAGGAAAACCTGCAGTCCGTTTTTAGAATTATATTCCTTTAAGTGATTAAGGTTGATAATGCTTGATTTGTGTATCCTGACAAACTGATCAGTTGGCAATAATTCTTCGAACTCCCTTAAAACCTTAGAAACAGTGATTTTTTCGTGGTTGTTTAGGTGTACAATAGAATAGTTACTGTCGGCTTCAATATAAATGATATCATCAATATCAATCATCTTAAAACCCTGTCCGTAAGGAAGGGTAAGTTTCCTGATCTCTGATCTCGAACTTAAACTGGAAGCCAGATTGTTTATTCGTTCATCATTCTCGTTCTGGCTTTTAAATAATTTGATGTGTTGTGAAACTTTGTCTACCGCTGTTTTAAGTTCATCAATATCAATTGGTTTTAACAGGTAATCGAGCGCATTTGCCTTTATTGCTTTTAATGCATATTGATCGTAGGCGGTAGTAAATATTATGGCAGCATTGTGTTTTTGTGCATCGGCCACCAATTCAAAACCATTTCCGCCAGGCATGGCAATATCCAAAAAGATCAGGTCAATAGGGTGATGGTCCAAAATGTCTTTTGCCTCGTTTACAGATCTTGCTATACCGGTAATTTCTACCTGCTGACAATTCTGTTGCAGTAAAAAAAATAATGACGATCGTGCAAACTCCTCATCATCAACAATAATGGCCTTTAGTGTAGTCATAGCTATAGGTTGGTGAATGTATTAAAATGGTCTTATAAAAAAAAATGCAAATCGAAAAAACCAGTATCCAAATTGTCACGTATGTATCATCAAACGTATTCAAAACCACTAAAACATAGATGACTATGAAAAACAATGAACTAGAAACAAAAAGCGAGCTTCAGGAGAAAAGTTTGTTTGACAAAGCTGTGGGCAGAAGATCTTTTCTGCAGTATGCAGGTGCAGGTGCTGCCGGTATTGCTTTAGTAGCTGCTGGCTGTAGTAAAGATCGCGGTTATGATAACCCAACGATGAATGGTGCAACACTGGATTTTAAAACTGATATAGGTGTATTAAACTATGCTTATGCTTTGGAACAATTAGAAGCTGCGTTTTACATTAAAGTTGCTTCTGCACCACCTGCGGCATTTACAGCTGCGCAGAAGGCATATTTTCAAGATGTTCAGTTTCATGAAATTGCCCACAGAGAATTCTTTAAAAAAGCATTAAGTACTGCAGCAATCGGCAGTTTGGAGGTAGATTTTTCAAGTATTGATTTTACAAGTGCTTCAGGTGTTTTAGCTGCTGCTCAATCATTTGAAGATTTAGGCGTGTCCGCTTATAATGGTGCTGGTGTACGTATTACTACTACTGATTATCTTGTTTTAGCAGGTAAAATCGTCTCAGTAGAAGCGCGCCATGCGGCATGGGTTAGAGATCAGATTTCTAATGGAAGTTTTGCTGATTTAAACAGTTTAACAGCATTAGGTGCGAACAACTCAGCTGGTTTGGATGGAGCCTTAACACCAGATAAAGTTTTGGCAATTGCCGGAAAATATGTGAAAACCAAAATTAATGTAATCAACCTTTAATCTTTAAAACTCGACAATCATGAATATCTTAAATATATTAGACGAAATAGAAAAAGTGGACGGTGAGATCTATGAAAGATTAAGTCCGCGTAGATCAGCAATGAAAGATTTTTTCAATGTTGGTAAAAAAATATCGATGGCAGCATTGCCGCTTGCTTTGGGTTCAATGTTCCAAAAAGCTTATGGACAAACTAACCCAAGTACAGTTAATGACGTATTAAACTTTGCATTGGCGTTAGAGTATCTGGAATATAATTATTACAATCACGCTTTAACAAATTCAACCATCACTTTCCCTACTACGGCTTCAAATGCAGCGATCACTACGATTAGAGCACATGAAAGAGCTCACGTTGATTTATTAAAAAGTGCTTTACAGATTAGTGGTGCTGATGGTTACGTGGATGCTGATTTTGATTTTACAGCTGGAGGAGCATTTGGCGATGTTTTTAGCAACTATCAAACTTTCTTAAAAGTTGCTTTAGCTTTTGAAGATACTGGTGTACGTGCCTATAAAGGACAAGCGCCGATTTTAAAAGGAAATGCAGTTTTAACCACTGCTTTACAGATACATTCAGTAGAAGCCCGTCATGCATCACATATCCGTCAAATGGTTGCTGCTTCTTTGGGTGTTGCTTTAAAACCCTGGATAAGTTATGCAGCTAATGGTAACGATACAGGAATTTCAGCAGTTGATGCCGTTTATGCAGGGGAGCAAAATACTGTACAAGCTGGTGTTGAGATTAATGGATTGGGTGGCGCTTCGCAAACTCAGGCAGCTGAAAGTTTTGACGAATTTTTAACCGGCGCGGCTGTTAAAACAATTGCAAACCAATTTATTAAGACTGGTAAAAAATTAGCTTAAAAATATTGACATTATTAATTAGGTAATGTTTCGTTTAAGGTAGGGGAGGTAGCGTTTAGGCTGCTTCCCTTTTTTATTGATTAAAAAAGTATTTTTAGTTTTTATTTAATTGTATTATTTAAAACTTTTAGTTGTATTTTTTATATGTATTTCTTTCCGTGTTTGTGACTATTGTTGTTATTTTACTGAAATGAATCATTCAATTCAATATCATGAAAAATAAAATCTTATTAACGTTATCCATTATCGTGTTTGCGCTGACGTTCTCCTGTAAAAAACAAAATAATATAGAAAGTGCTACCGAAAACAGAATTGATAAGAAATCAAATGTTCCAGACAGTTTACAATATCTTGTTCGTTTTCTAAGTGCAACGAGAGGTGTTAAAGAATCAGACATTACATTTTCAGATACATCATTTGTTATACAAAACGATGTATTTATTTATAAAGCAGATGTGAAACTTGCCTTGGAAATTGAATCAGGAAAAAAAGCCTTAAATCAAAACCATTTAACTTTAGCAGAATTATTTTCATCCAGAAAGATGTTGGGTAGACCAGATTTAATTCAACAACGTCAATACATAGACATTCAGAATCAAAATCCATGGATTGTCGATAATCAATTTATAACTAATTTAAAGGTAAAAATTAATGCGACATCACCAGAATGGATTAATGCTGCTCAGGAGGCTGTACGCAACTTTAACATTAACAGTTTAACCACTATTAGCAAAATACAAATAAAAGTTGTAACAGAAGGTCAAAATATCACGATTAGTGAAACAGGTACAACTAATCCGAATTCATCCGTAGTTGCTGATGCTCAAATCCCACGTTATGCATTTATGCCTCCAGGGAATTTTGTAGTTGTGCCTGGTCCGCAGATCAGGATTTATAATAATCACGGTAGTTTGCCGCTTGCTCAAAAAGTTGTGGCAATTACTCATGAATTGGCTCATACTATAGGAATAGCTCATACAGATGGTACTGATTCGGATGAAATACAAATCGCAGGCACCGCAGCCTTTGATGCATCATCTTATATGAACGGCAGCTTATCTTTAAATTCTTTTGAAGGCTTTACAAATAATGACCTAATTGCTCTTAGGACAATGTATCCTAAGTCAGTTGGAACTTGGGAAGTTATGTCTAGCGTAAGTGCCGAATCATTTTCTGCAGGCGGATCTGAAAGTATTTTTTACTTTGTTTCATTTGGTGAAGGCCTAAATGGTTATTTAGTTTGGTACAACTCTTACTATAATACTTCAACCTCTTATAATTATTTTGGGACAAAAATTGCTAACTCAACTGATGGTCTTTTTTATATCAATGCTGATCATGAAATTTTTAGAGGTTATACTAATGGAAGTACTCCTGTACAATTACCTGGGAACGCTTTGGAAATTGCGCAAAGTAATGCTGGAGTTTTTATCTTAAGTACCACGCCTGCTACATCTGGTGGTAACCTAATAAAGAGATGGAACGGTACAAATTGGATTGATGAGACTTTTATTGGAGCAGTTAAATTTGGTATGGGCAAAGACTATAATATGGCTATTATTGATAATACTGGAAATTTTAAAATTCGTAGGAATGGCAATACCTATTTTGATACACCTTCACAAAATATCGTTTTCAAAGAATTGGCAATTGGACATTTAAATAATGTTGATAATATATTTTTACTTGGTGGTGCAGCAGATGCAGATGGAAACTACCAACTATTTCGCTGGACTGGATATGATTTTTATGATATGGGCTATAGAGGTTATAAGGTTGGTGTGGACGGAATAGGTCATCCATGGGTAGCAAAAAAGAATGGGGCTATCTATAGAAATTTATCTCTATAAAGCAATGCAGTTAAGGTAGGGGAGGTAGAACTTTGGTTTTACTTCCCTTTGTTGTTTAGATTTTTAGGATTGTGAGATTTTAAAATGGATAAAGCGGGGCCCATCTTGTATTTCTACCGAATTATGAACTGGCAATTTATCAGACCTCTTGTCACTATTGATTATTGAAAATTAGCACTGCTCCTCCATTATTCATCCCCATCTTACCGCTTACACTTTTTTAATAGGTAATCACCTGCTCTTCCAAATGCTCTGGCAAATCCCTGTAATTATACTTTTGACCACGTAATTGTGGCTCAAAACCTGCAGCCTTAATGGATTGCTGGATACCATTCGCTGTAAAACGATGTGGTGCACCAGCTGCTGATACTACGTTTTCTTCAATCATGATCGATCCAAAATCATTTGCTCCTGCATGAAGGCATAATTGGGCAGTCGTTTTGCCAACGGTTAACCAACTGGCCTGGATGTTTTTAATATTTGGCAGCATAATGCGGCTCAGGGCAATCATCCGGATATATTCATCGGCAGTTACTGTATTGCTGATACCACGCAGTCGTTTTAATAAAGTGCCGTCATCCTGAAAAGGCCATGGAATAAAGGCCAGAAATCCATTGGCATCGGCTGGTTTTTCACTTTGTACCTGACGGATCCATACCAAATGTTCGAAACGCTCTTCGATGGTTTCTACATGGCCGAACATCATGGTTGCTGAAGTGGTGATATCCAACTGGTGACAGGCACGCATTACATCTAGCCATTCTTGCCCGCCGCATTTACCTTTGGAAATTAACCGTCTTACCCGATCGTTTAAAATTTCAGCACCGGCCCCAGGTAGTGAATCCATCCCGGCTTCTTTGAGTGTTTTTAATACTTCGGTATGCGTGATGCCTTCCAGCTTGGCTACGTGGGCAATTTCTGGCGGACCTAAAGCATGAAGTTTTAAATCGGGGTATAACTCCTTTAACTTTTTGAATAGATCGGCATAAAAAGCCAGGCCCAGATCAGGGTGATGACCGCCCTGCAATAATAACTGATCTCCGCCTAAACGGAAAGTTTCTTCAATTTTAACTTTATAGGTCTCAATGTCGGTAATATAACTTTCTTCGTGACCAGGCCTGCGGAAGAAATTGCAAAATTTACAGTTTGCAATACAAACATTGGTGGTATTTACATTACGGTCGATCTGCCAGGTTACTTTACCGCTAGGGACTTGAATTTTTCTTAGCTCATTAGCTACAAACATCAATGATGCAGTATCGGCATGGTGGTATAGGTATACACCTTCTTCTTGCGTTAAAAAATCAAAATGTAGCGCCCGCTGCAGTAAATCGGCTGTATTCATAAAGCAAAAATACTCGAAATAAGCATCACTATAATCACAGTTTTATAAAAAAACAGTGCATTGTTAATTATTTTTAGTGGTATCAGCCTTACGTTTAAACAGGTTTAGCAAATCATTTCCCTGTTTTTTTATTTCCTCTAAACGCTTTTTAGTACTGTCATTAACCTTTTTTAAGCCTTCGTTAGCTTTTACAATATTATTTTTAACTGTAGTTTGACCAACCGCAACTGCATCTGAAACTTGTTTAACCTTACTTTCACCAGTTGCAATGGCGCCTATTACCTGTTTCACCTTTTTATCAGCATTTACCCTGGTACTATCTATAAACTTTCCGGCCGTAGTGGCCACAGTGGTTGTGTCATTAACGGGTTTACCCAAAGAAGTATTTGCTTTGGCAAGCAATTGATCATCTTCTGCTTTTACAATGCCCCCATTTGCAGTGTAATAGGTTTTACTGTTTAAATAATTTGTTTTGGCGGTTTCCAACTGTATTTTTGCAGCTGCTATTCTTGCGGTATCCTTACTTGCTACTGCTGCATCATAATTCAATTGTGCATCGGTTAATGCGAGCGCCGCTGTTTCATATGATTTAGTAAAATCAATTTTTTCTTCCTTTTTTGTAGCTGTGCTGCAGGCAGCTAAACCCAAGGTTAACAAACAGATTATAATGATATTTTTCATGTTATTTCGACGTAGTAAATTGGTCAACTATTTTCTTTAAAGAAGTGGTTTCCTGTTCTTCAGTAATGTTCCCACCGAGCCTTTCCACTTCTAAATTGTTAATACTTTTAGCAAATTCTAAATATTTTAAATACCGGTTAAGAATCTCAATTTTCGTTCCATTGTTGTTCTGTTCGGTATTGCTTAGGTTTTTAACAAAGGTTTCCATATTGTCGATACAAACAATATAAGCTTGAAAAGCATTTGGTGTAAAGTAGTCGTTAACCAAACTATTTGTTGCGAGTTGGGGATATAACTTAGGTAGTTCAACAGGCGTTTTCTTTAGGGTTTCGGTTAGATTCAGTCCGGCATTGGAAGTATTTAAATACATTCCTTTCGTTTTCATCTGGCAGTTTTCTATTGCCAGATTAGTGGTGTTCAACAATTTAATTAAGTTGTTTTTTTTGTCGATGTTATCCAGAAAAGTATTAACCGCCAGGGCAATAAACAATCCTGTAAAGGTGGATATTAGTGAGATAACAAAACTAAACGTATCATTATTGTTTTTGCGCCAATTGCTTTCCCTCCTAAAATTGAGTAAAAAAAGACTTGTTGCCACTAAAACGAGCGCGATTATAGCATAGGTGAGCATATTTCTTCTGGTTTTATTTTTGTAAAATTATATAATTACAGGTAATAAAAAAATTACAAATTTGTTTGCAGAATTTTAAGAAAAAAATTATGTCGTGTTTGCCAGATTAATTGATTAAACAATTTAGCAATTCAACAATTCGATTATCTTTGTCACCTATGGTAGATTTTAATCGTTTTACACTGGCCAATGGGTTAAAAGTTTTGGTGCATGAAGATGCAACAACGCCAATGGCAGTTTTAAATATTTTATATGATGTTGGTGCCCGGGATGAGGACCCCGAAAAAACGGGTTTTGCTCATCTGTTCGAGCACCTCATGTTTGGTGGATCGATAAACATTCCCAGTTATGACGAACCTTTACAACGGGTAGGGGGAGAGAACAACGCTTTTACGAGTAACGATATTACCAATTATTACATCACTTTGCCAGCAGAAAATATCGAAACTGCTTTTTGGTTAGAAAGCGATCGGATGCTGAGCCTGGCTTTCTCTGAAAAGAGCCTGGATACCCAGCGAAATGTGGTAAGTGAGGAATTTAAACAGCGTTATCTTAACCAGCCTTATGGCGATGTTTGGTTAAAATTACGTCCGCTGGCTTATCAGAAGCATGCTTACCGTTGGGCAACGATAGGTAAAGAGCTTTCGCACATCGAAAATGCCACAATGGATGATGTAAAATCATTTTTTAAGAAACATTATACGCCGCAAAACGCAATTTTAGTTGTTGGCGGAAATGTGAAAACAGCCGATGTAAAAAAACTGGCCGAAAAATGGTTCGAACCGATCCCTGCGGGTGAGAAATATAACCGGAATTTAGTTCAGGAAGATCCGCAAACCGAAGCCAGAAAAGAAACAGTTAAGGCTAACGTCCCTTTAAATGCGATTTACATGGCTTTTAAAATGCCCGGACGATTAAGCGGGGATTATTACGCTTTTGATTTATTGTCAGATATTTTATCGCGTGGCCAGTCTTCGCGGTTATACAATAGCCTGTTAAAGGAACAGCAACTTTTTAGTGATATCAATGCTTATATTTCAAGCAGTTTGGATCCGGGACTTTTCATTATAGAGGGTAAACTGGTGAAAGGTATAACAGTCGAAGCGGCAGAAAAAGCCATCTGGGCTGAACTTGAGAAGTTAAAAACTGAACTTGTTTCAGAAACGGAGTTAACTAAAGTGAAAAATAAGGTAGAATCGGTACTTGTTTTTTCTGAGATGAACCTGCTGGATAAAGCAATGAATCTGGCTTACTATGAGCTGTTGGGCGATGCCGCCATATTGAACAGTGAAACCGAAGAGTTCCTAAAAGTAAACGCAGAAGATATCAAAAGGATATCTGACGAAACTTTTAATCCTAAATCATCATCTACTTTATATTATTTAACCGAAGAAAATGCTTAACAGACAACAAGCACCTGATTTTAAGCAGGTGTCTAACATAAAATTTATCCATCCGCAAAAACAGGTATTGGATAATGGTGTACCCGTTTATACCATTTATTCCGGAGAACAGGATCTGGTACGGATTGAATTTATTTTTGATAATGTAAACTGGAACCTGGAAAAACCATTGCAGGCCATTGCGGTAAGCGCATTAATCAACAATGGAACAAATCAATTATCCGCAAGGGAAATAGCCGAAAAAATTGATTTTTACGGTGCATTTTTTCAAACAGAATATGTACAGGATCAATCTTCGGTAACATTGTACACGTTGAATAAACATTTGCATTCGGTATTACCGGTTGTGAAAGATGTTTTAGCAGAAAGCCAGTTTCCACAGCATGAACTTGATATTTATATCCAGAACCAGAAGCAGAAGTTACAGGTTAACCTGAAAAAGAATGATATTCTTTCGAGAAAGGAATTTGCCAATGCTTTGTTTGGCGATACCGCTTATGGTGTCAATATCAAAGCAGCCCATTACGATGCCTTACAACGTGAAGATCTGCTTGATTATTTTAAAGCTGCTTATGCTCCCAACAACTGCACCATAGTGATATCAGGTAAGTTCGATGATGCGGGATTTAAGCTTTTAAATGATTTTTTTGGCCGCGATTGGGAAAAAAGTGATGCCATAAAAAATAACTTTAGTTTTACGCCCACTGAAAAAAAAGTGCTTTATACCGAAAAGCCAGATGCATTACAATCAGCTATCCGTATAGGCCAGTTGGCTATAAACCGCAAACATGAGGATTTTTGCGGGCTTCAGGTGCTAAACACAATTTTAGGCGGGTATTTTGGTTCGCGTTTAATGAACAACATCCGCGAAGATAAAGGTTATACTTACGGAATCGGTTCTGGTATTTCTTCCCTACAGCAGGCAGGTTATCTGTTTATCGCAACCGAAGTGGGTGCAGATGTATGTTCAGCCGCACTAACAGAAATCTACAAAGAGATCGAGTTATTGAAAAATGAACCCGTTGGAGCAGAAGAATTGGATCTGGTTCGGAACTACATGCTGGGATCGATGTTGGGCAGCCTGGAGAACGTTTTTTCACATGCCGACAAATTCAAGAATATTTATTTTGCAGGACTGGATTATGATTATTATACCAGATACATCGAAAAAGTGAAGACAATCACTGCTGAAGAGCTGTTGGTAATGGCTAATAAATACCTTACTACAGAAAATTTTATAGAGGTCGTGATCGGGAAGAAGTAAGTGGAAATTAAGCCTATGGAGGCCGTCGTTTCGAGCGAAGTGCAACGAAGTCGAGAACCACGAAGTGTTCAGCGAAGCTAAATCTATCGATATAGATCTTTCAAATCCACTGTGTTTCGGTCGAAAGGACGGCTTTTTTAAATTATCTATATTGGCAAAGATAAGCGGTTTGCACAGCCGCTTTTACTTTAAATGATGAATTTGCAGGAACCTCGAATTGGTTTCCTGCAGCAATATTTATCCATTCGGTGGCATCTGGTAATAGCGCCTGCAGTTGGCCCTCTATCACATGCATCACTTCTTTTTGGGCAGTACCGAAGGTATATTCTCCCGGATTGATCACACCAATGGTCGATTTTCCTTCGGTAGTTTCATAGCCTAACGATTTAACGTTGCCATTAAAATATTGGTTTTCAGTAATCATTGCAATTTATAAAGTTTTAGTCAAGATAGCTTTTTGTTTATCAGCCTGGTAAATCTTTTTATAAAAATCTACGTATTCGCCATATTTTTCTGGCGGATACTTCTTATTGTTCATGGTTTGCGTGCGGCTGTAAACGATCATATTATCCTTAATACTAAATTTCGCATTGTACGATCCAAATTCAGAGTTGATCGTGATGTCTTTCGGAATAAATTCTACCTGGTATCCTTTTGGTAAGATGTAATTAATTTCGTCATCATCATGATAACTGAATGGAACCGCGAAGTATGTTTTTCTTCCTTCTACTTTAAGCGGAACGCTTTCGCGGCGGTTAATCTGGTTAACCAACAAAAACAACTTATCTCCACCTTTGGTTAATAAGGGGTTGGTTTTAAAGTTAATTTCTTCAGTAAGTACCGGAACCGTTTTATCTGGCTGCATATACTTGTAGCTAATAAGTTCTGCTACCGGAATAGAACTGTTTTCAATTATTTTTTTGCGGAGATCAACAGGTTCCATCAATGTCATCGAAAAATTTTCTTCAAACTGTGCATTACCATAGGTAGCCTTAATTTCAGAGGTAGCTGTACCGTCTTCTGCCAGCGTAATTTTGGTTTTTCGGTTCTGATAATTTTCTTTGGCATGGTAAGCCGGGGTATGCACAATCTTTCCTCCATCCTCGGTCACCATCAGTACATTCCTGTCAGAGTTGCCATAGCCGATAAATCCCATGGGTTTAAATTGACTGGTGCATTCTAAAAATGTCGTGTCTTTTTCAAGTGGAACGCATAAAATCATATGGTTTGCCTGCCCCATGCTGGAGTAATTCAGATTTAAACTAGGCATATCGTTTCCAATCACAATTAAATTGGAGGCGATTCCTGCTTCGTTTAACAAAGCCTTCATATAATTGGAAAGCGCTTTACAATCGCCGTAATTTACCTGCGCAACCTTTTCGGCTAAAATTGGTCTGAATCCACCGATTCCTAATTGCACACTAACATAACGGGTATTTTGCTGCAGGTGGTTGTATAAAATTTTGATCTTTTCTTTTGGCGTTTTGGCATCTTTGATCAGGTTCTGCACCATCAATCTGGTTGCTTCGGGAAGTTTATTTCCTCCCTGATTTAAATTGAAAATCCATGAACCAAAATTTTTCCAGTTATCAAAATTTCCCGTTGAGCCATCGAATTCAAACTCATTAGGGGAAGCTTTAACCCATGAAGAAACATTATCAAGGCCTGTACTCAGCGGCTCCTCAGTAACTGCAGCAACATTGGTACTTTTCCATCTGTACTGTAATTTTTCGCCGTTAATTACCGAGTCTGTCGGTAAATTTGAGCTGGTAATGTACTTCATCTTGTAATTTTTTGCCTTTTGAATCGTGTAGGCAGATTTTTCAACCGATATGCCAAAACCTTTAAGGTCGCGCCATGACGGAAAAGAAAGCAATCCGTTATAGTCCTGACTGAAGCTATATTCTATAGTATAAGGATAGGTTATACTGACAAATTTTAAAAGCTTAAGCCTGTTGTCTTCGAAAATCGAAAAGTTCGAAATCAGGCTTTGGTCTTTAATGTCTGAACTTCTATAGTCTTTTACTTTTTTTCCTGCAGCATCGTAAAGCGCAGCCTTAATGTTATATATGTTGCTGAATTTATCGTAAACTTCAGCCATTTCACCATATGGTTCACCGGCTTTATTCAAAATGGTTATGGCTACTTTATAATCCATTCTTGCCGCGCCCAGTCCTTTAACATCGAAAAAGGATTCTTCGTTTCTTACTACGGCTACAGCGTCATGTTTCAGGCTTTCAGAAATTTTCGCCACATCGTAATCCGTCTGCGCAAATGTGGTATTAATAGACGCAACAGCGAATAGCAAACTAAAATAATACTTCATTATACTTTCTTTTTAAATACGATTTGTTCGGCCTGCTTTTCAACCACCGCTTTAAATAATGCTTGTAGATCGAAATATTCTTCTGATGTGTAAAGCGATTTATTCAGGCTAATGGCACTTTTTACCATCAGGGTTTTACCTTCTATTACATAGTTAATGGCAAAGGTACCCTTGTCTTCCTGAAGTTTATAAATGCCTCCTTTAGGAAGTTTATCTATTTCATAATCATCAGGGAATTTTACCGTAATGCGGTAGTTTTCTTTAAATGGATAGGCAAAATCAACTGGAAATTTGCGTTGCTCCAGCTTAAATAAATTCTCTTTTGTTCTTTCAAACAGCAGGGGGGTAAAATACACCAGATTGCCAGCTTCTTCAACGTTATCTTCGATCACAACGTCCATGCTTTCGGTTAATAATTCATCCGGATTATCCAGATTATCGATCTTATATGCCGATATTTCGAGCCCGGTTTTATCTTTTTTGAAGTCTTTAATAAACTCAGCCTCGTTATTTGTTTTTCTATATCTATTTCGAAGACTTAGTGCTGCATAACCTTTTGAATATTGGCTGATCTGTCCGATTAACTTATGGTCTTTGTCTAAAACCATACTGTATACAAATATTTTTTCGCTAGAAACACTTGGCTCGGTGGAAAGCCAGTTGCCTGATGTATTTTTTAAATCGATATAAAATCCCTGGTGACTCAAATTTTCGTAGTCTAACATCCCAGCGGGCAGATCCTTGTCTGTCGCATCCAGAAAATACAGGCTATTCTGTATCTGCGTAACCGCTATTACGTTATTGAATGCCGATACCAATGGATAACCCGGATGTTCGCCGTTTTCTCTTGTACTGAGGAGGACAGGGAAGGCCTCAATCCTGGCTTCTTTTAATAAACTTAACAGGGCAAGGTTGATATCTGCAGATGAGCCTGTTTTCTTTTCGAAAATACTTTTTGGGTTGGTTTCGCTGGCATATTTTGAGTATTGCTTATCCCATTTTAAATTATTTTTAACATAATTCAGAATGAGTTTAACTGCGGTAAGGGTATCTTTTTCACCTTTCAGGATACCCGGCAGTACTGATTTGGCATAACCGTTTTTGTTAATAAAGCCACCAAAATTTTCATCTTCAGCTAAGCCTTTAATGATTTTTGGCCAGGAGCCGTTAAAATCCTGATACATTTGACCCGGAAATTGGGTGCCACGAAGTTCAAACTCTATTTTGGGTGTATAATCATCCATTGTGGTTACATATGGTTCCTCTTTTAGGGCCGGTACATTTGCAGCACAATATTTATCGTAAGCGGCATTCGAAGTTAAACCCGGGATATAGGAGGTGTTTATGGTTTCATGCACCGGATGATCGATTTGGTAGTATCCGCTCACATTGTTTTTGTATACAAAGTATTCTGGTATTCTAACATTGTACTCAGACCACAGTGTAGGAACAGTGGATTGGAATTTCCATCCGCGTAAAGTAAATGTGAAGTCGGATTTGATTTTATACTTGAACTCAATAATCGATCCTTCCTTGACATTGGGCAACGCAAATTTTTTGATTATATAGTTTTTGTTGAATGCCTCGGTAAACTTGGCATCTTTATTTAGTTTGCTGGTCATTATTTTGCCGTCAACCATATTATAGGTCGCAGCATCCATAAAACTGAGGTCTTCTTTTGCAGAATTACTGCTTTTATAAAGTTCAACATTGAAGTTAGCCAGATCATAGCCGTTTTTATTTAAAATTTTATAACGGATGTGTCGTTCAAAAACATAAATAAAACCGCCGTTATTGCTATATTCGAAATAGCAATCGCCAACATCAAACAGCTTTATTGCGGAGGCTGAAGAGTCCTGCCCCGAAGCTTTTACTTCGAATTCTGCCGGTGCAATTTTACCAAACCTGAATTCTCTTTTTACGGGTGGATTGTTTTGGGCATAAAGGGTACTCACTCCAAAGCATAGCATTAGAGTCAGAAATCTGAGAGCATTTTTCTGCATGTATAAAATTAGTTTTTTGGTTTGTGCAATTATATCATAATTATCCGAATTATTTAAAATTTTTTCGGTGCCAATCAGACTAAATCAGCCGCATCATTCTCGCTAATCTGATTGATGGTAATTGTCAGAAGAACTCAATATTTAAGCATTTTTAACTTTACGCTTTAATTTCCGTTCGATTTTCGTATCTTTGCCTGGCAAATAATAAATCCTAATTTATTTGCTATGCAACTCGATTCCACAAAGTTTATTGCCACAGGTTTAACGTATGATGATGTACTATTAGTACCCGCATACTCTGAAATTCTGCCCCGTGAAGTAAATACAACCACTTTTCTAACAAAAAAAATTAAACTTAATGTTCCATTGATTTCTGCTGCGATGGATACCGTAACCGAAGCTGAACTGGCGATTGCCATTGCGCAGAATGGCGGGATAGGCATGTTACACAAAAACATGACGATCGATAGACAGGCTGCCGAAGTACGCAAGGTTAAGCGTTCGGAAAGCGGTATGATCAAAGATCCCGTAACTTTATTGGAAACAGCTGTGGTTGCTGATGCCTTCAAGATCATGAAGGAGCATAAAATAGGTGGTATTCCGGTGGTAAGTAGCGATAATAAACTGGTTGGCATTATCACAAACAGGGACTTACGTTTCCAAAAGGATATGAAGCGGCCAATTTCTGAAGTAATGACCAAAGAAAATTTAATCATTGCTCCGGAAGGAACTACCTTGGTTCAGGCAGAGGAAATTCTTCAGAACCATAAAATTGAGAAACTGCCAGTTGTGAGCAAAGATGGTTACTTAAGCGGGTTAATTACCTTTAAAGATATTTCAAAAGTTAAAAATTACCCGGTAGCCTGTAAAGATGAGCATGGCCGTTTGAGAGTAGGCGCTGCGGTAGGAGTAACTGCTGATACTTTACAACGGGTTGATGCTTTGGTGCATGCTGGTGTTGATGTCATTACGATCGATACAGCTCATGGCCATACCAAAGGGGTTGTAGATAAATTAAAAGAAGTTAAAGCAAAGTATCCTGACTTACAGGTGATCGTCGGCAATATTGCTACAGGTGCAGCTGCCAAGTTTTTAGCAGATGCCGGTGCAGATGCCGTTAAGGTTGGTATTGGTCCCGGTTCTATCTGTACCACCAGGATCATTGCCGGAGTTGGTGTTCCTCAATTATATGCTGTTTACGAATGTGCCAAAGCGCTAAAAGGTACAGGGGTACCTGTTATTGCAGATGGTGGAATTAAACATACAGGAGATATTGCAAAAGCAATTGCTTCAGGTGCAAGCACCGTGATGGCAGGTTCTTTATTTGCAGGAGTAGAAGAATCGCCAGGTGAAACCATTATTTACGAAGGACGTAAATTTAAATCATATCGTGGAATGGGTTCGATTGAAGCGATGGAGCAAGGTTCTAAAGACCGTTATTTCCAGGATGTGGAAGATGACATTAAAAAACTGGTTCCTGAGGGTATTGTTGGTCGCGTGCCGTTTAAAGGTACCCTTGCTGAAGTAATGTACCAATATATTGGTGGTTTAAGGGCAAGTATGGGCTATTGTGGAGCAGCCAATATTGAAGCCTTACAGGAAGCGCAGTTTGTACAGATTACCGCTGCAGGCATGCGCGAAAGTCACCCGCATGATATCACCATTACCAAAGAAGCACCAAATTATACTAGATAAGGTTTGGGGTATGGGGATTAGGGTATAAGGTCAATAAATACTCAAATATTTTAAGAATAAAATAACGGGGCATCGGTTTACGATCGCCCCGTTTTTTTTTGTTGCTAATCGTCATCCTGATCCGATAGGTAGCTATCGGATTTATTTCAGGATCTTTCATGATAAACCTATAGATCTATTTTATAAAATCACGAAATAAAATTTGGCAGTTGATATTTTTTAATATATTTGCCTACTAAATCTATAGATTTTATATAATAATATGAAAATCAATCAAAAAACGTGTTCGCATAGCTGTTGTAGCCTTCCGGAATTAGTAGTCACACATTCGCAAGTACCTCATTAATCAATAATGCTTAAACCAACCATTCACACCATTATGAACAAAACTTTACTTTTTTTATTTTCATTTTTAATCTCCGCGGGATTTGCTTTTGCCCAAAGTCCGGTTACAGGAATTATTAAAACAACCAACGGTACTACTATCGCCAACGCAACGATAAAGGTAAGGGGAACCAACCAGGCTGTGGTAGCCGATGAAAACGGCGCTTTTAGCATCAATGTAAAACAGGAAACACCTTTCTACCTTCAGGTCAGCGCTGTAGGCTATAAACCACAGGATTTTCAGATACTAAAAGTTGACAATACGCCAATAGAATTGGTTTTGGTGGAAAATGCATTGCTTGATGAAATTGTGGTAACTTCCAGAAGGCGTTCGGAGGTTTTACAGGATGTACCGATCCCAATTACTGTTATTGGTGGACGTTCAGCCGAAAATGCAGGTGCTTTTAACGTAAACCGTTTAAAGGAATTGGTCCCTTCGGTACAGTTGTACGCCTCGAATGCGAGGAACACTACCTTAAACATCAGGGGGTTAGGTTCTACCTTTGGTTTAACCAATGATGGTATCGATCCTGGTGTAGGTTTTTATGTAGACGGCGTTTATCATGCCCGCCCGGCCGCTACTTCTACCGATTTTCTTGATATTGATCAGATCGAAATTTTACGTGGTCCTCAAGGTACCTTATTTGGCAAAAATACCACGGCTGGTGCTTTTAACATCACCACGAGCAAACCCACTTTAACGCCGAGCGCAAAAATAGAATTGAGTGTCGGGAATTATAATTTTATTCAGGCCAAAACATCAGTTTCTGGTGCACTGGCAAAAGATGTTGCTGCAAAAATTTCAATTTCGGGTACGCAACGTGATGGTACCATCTGGAATACCAGGGAAGAACGCAGGTATAGCGGACAGAACAACCTCGGACTGAAAAGTCAGTTATATTATACCCCTTCCGAAAAATTGCAGGTGTTGTTAAGTGGCGATGTAAGCATTCAGCATCCGGCTGGTTACCCATTGGTAATTGCCGGCGTTACCACAACCGAAAGAAGTGCGTACCGCCAATATGCCAGAATTATTTCTGATTTAGGCTATCAACAACCTAAAATAGATCCTTTTTCAAGAGAAATCAATACCAATACGCCTTGGAGACATAACCAATCCATCGGCGGGATCTCGTTAAATGTTGATTATAAAATTGGGAATGGAACACTTACTTCAACTACGGCCTGGCGATTCTGGAACTGGGATCCCACCAACGACAGGGATTTTTCTGAGGTGGCAGCATTGACCAAATCGCAGGGCAATTCACGCCACGATCAATACTCTCAGGAAGTCAGGTACGCAGGCAATATTACCGAGAAATTAAGTGGGGTAGTGGGCGTTTATTTTTTGGGTCAGAATTTAAAAGGTTTGGCACAAACAGAAGAAGTAGGTAAAGATCAATGGCGTTTTGTACAAACCAGCAATACCGGTAGTCAGGCTTTATACTCCACACCGGGTTTATTGGACGGTTTTGGTATTAAAACCAACTCTGTTATTAAATCGTTAAGTGCGGCAGTTTTTGCGCAGGTTGACTGGGAAGTTTTAAAAAACCTGCATGTATTGCCAGGTTTAAGGTATACCTATGATAAAAAAGATGTTGATTATGATCGGGTAACGTATGGCGGTTTACAAACCACTGATGCGACATTATTAGTACTCAAAGCAGCCGTATATGCCAATCAGCAGTTCTCTACTAAGGTAGATAACAACAATTTATCTGGTAACTTCACCGTTTCTTATCGCCCAAGCCATAACTTAAATGTTTACGGAACTTTTTCTACCGCTTACAAACCGGTGGGTGTTAATGTAGGCGGTTTGCCAACTACCTCAACGGGAGCAGCAGATTTATCTGTAGCTGTTGTTAAACCTGAGTACGTTCAGCATTATGAGCTCGGTGCGAAAACGAAGCCGCTCAAAGGTGCCGTTGTCAATATCAGTTTATTTAATACGGACATTAAAGATTATCAGACCAATGTGCAATCGCCACAGCTGGGCGTAAACAGAGGTTATTTATCAAATGCCGAAAAGGTGAGGGTAAAAGGCCTGGAAATAGACGGTACTTATCAACTGGAACGTTTTTTAACTTTAAATGCTGCCCTGGCCTATCTTGATGGTAAATACGTAAGATTTACCAATGCACCGCTACCATTAGAAGAAACCGGACATACCGAGGTGATCAACGGCTTGGCTACCCAGGTTGCCTTTAAAGATGCTTCCGGCGGTAGGTTGCCTGGTATCTCTAAATGGAATATTTCAGGCGGTTCAGAGCTGAGTACACCTGGTAATCTGTCCACCAGAGCGGGACGCTATTTCATCGCAGGTGATGCGAGTTACCGTTCAGAATATTCTTCAAATCCTACCCCATCAAGCGTACTGGTTGTTAAAGGTTACGCTCTATTTAATGCCAGGCTGGGCTTCAAATCCGATAAGTTTTCGTTGTTTGTTTGGAGCAGAAACATCGCCAATAAAAATTATTATGAGCAGTTACAGGCTGCAGCAGGAAACTCCGGTTTATACGCCGGTGTATTGGGCGATCCGAGAACTTACGGTGGAACAATCCGTTATGCATTCTAATTAATTTTTTCTCTCTTATATTTGGTTAGCAGGGAGTGGTGTAATGCCACTCCTTTTTTATTGGAATAAATAACTGCTTAACTATTTGAGTGCTCAATGTGGTTTGAAAAGCGATGGCAGTATTTCATGTTAAAGTCGGTCCTGCTTTCCGTTTCGAGTTCTCGCTGCTGTAAGGGTTTTCTCTCCAAACAGCTTTATTTAGCAAAACCAATGGTCTTTAAAAAAAATCTGATAGCAACTTAATATTTTACATGCTGCTAAAAGTTGTGCAGAATAAAAATTTATGGAAAGCAGATAAAATCTTAACTTCGGTAAATTTTTTAATGAATGAATAAGCTTAATTCCGTTTGTGTGTACTGCGGCTCAAACTTTAATGGGGATGCAACTTTGCGTGATGCAATAAAGCAGTTGGCAGAAACACTGGTAAAACAACAGATCAGATTGGTTTATGGAGGAGGAAGTGTTGGTGTAATGGGACTAATAGCCAATGATGTGCTGGAATTGGGCGGCCTGGTTACAGGGGTAATTCCTCAATTTTTAATGGATAAGGAAGTTGGACACCAGGGTTTGACAGAAATGCTGGTTACCGAAAATATGCATCAGCGAAAACAGAAGATGGCTGATTTGAGCGATGGTTTTATAATATTACCTGGCGGATTTGGTACATTGGAGGAGTTTTTTGAAGTATTAACCTGGTTACAGCTCGGTCTGCACCATAAACCGATCGGTGTATTGAATGTGGATGGTTTTTACGATCCCTTGTTTGCCCAAATGGATATAATGGTGAAAAGTAAATTTCTGAAGCCAGCCAATCGGGATTTAGTATTTAATGAAGCCGAAGCCGAAACTTTAATTCATAAAATGGATGATTTTTCAGCTATTCCAGATGAGGTCTGGTTCAGGGAAAGAAATTTGAGTTAGGAGAAGTATCGAGAAGAAGTATCAATTAGGGAGCATCAAGTAAGACTAAGAAATTATCAATCTGCCATACGCAAAACGCCTGGCGCCAAACATACATAATAAATGCAAATTATCACTTCGCACGCAGAATTTGAACAATACCTGGGCAAAGAATTAGGAGTTTCTTCGTGGCATACCATTACGCAAGATCAAATTAACAAGTTTGCCGATGCCACATTAGATCATCAGTGGATTCATGTTGATGAGGAAAGAGCACAAAATGAAGGCCCTTTTAAGGCAACTATAGCGCACGGTTATTTAACGCTGTCGTTAATCCCGTATCTATGGAAAGAAATTGTTGATATCCAGAACTTAAAAATGGAGATCAATTATGGGATAGAAAGTTTAAGGTTTGCACAGGCCGTAACCGTAAACAGTAAGGTAAGATTAAAAGCTAAACTGGCTTCAATTATCAATCTCCGTGGTGTAACCAAAGTTAATATGGCTATCGAAATGGAAATTGAAGACCAGAAAAAACCTGCATTTAGCGGAGAGGTCGTTTTCTTATATCATTTTATAAGCTAATTATTGATTGCGGGGCGTATTGTTTATATTTAATGGTAAATTAAGAAACAGATTCGCTTATGATCCAAAGCAAGAAATCCCTGGGCTACATTTTTATTAGCCTGATTATCCTGTCCTGTCAAACCAATAAAGAGCAGCAATTGGCAGCTGATTCCTATTTACCGATGCAGATTGGTAATTTATGGTACATGAATGCGCAATCCTATACCGAAATTCAGGATAGCGTTCGGATTAATAACAAGCTTTTTTATAAGTTCTATTCTTTGGTAGGAGGCGATGCAGTCAGCACCGTCTACTTAAGGATAGATGAGCATAACAGATTGATCGAGGGCTATCCCGATAGTCCTTTGAAAACATACACCAGAGCAGATTTTTCTGCTAGCAAAGGCGACAAATTTTTCACTACCGGCGAAAAAGATGAAAACGATAATGAAGTAACGGTGGTTCAAAAATCAGATCATGAAATCACTTTCTCGTTTGATCCGATTTATCATCCGAATTTAAAAGGCCACCCCACACAGGTAAAATATATAAAAGGTAAAGGCTGGGCCGAACAATACCAGAAAATCAAGATTAATGGTGTGGTTTATCAAGAATAAACAAGACAATTCACCACAGAGCACACGGAGTTTTACACAAAGTGGTCCGAGCCATAATAGCTTTTTTATTCTTAGGGTCTTTTCTAGTAATCTCTGTGATTAAAACTTAGCGTTTCAAAATATACATATATACCCTTTTGCTCTTTGTGCTCTCTTTGTTAAAACACTTAATACACTTTGCGGTTAAAAAAGCCAGGGAAGTATGGAAAACACGGAGATGCTAAACTCAACTTTTTGACCTCTGTGCTTTTTCTCTTTGATCTCTGTGTTTAAAACACTTCACGTATTCTTTGCAGTTAAACCAGGTGCTAGACCAGAAACCATTTTGGTCAATACCATTTTTCTAAAATTAAATTTAAATTGCCTCCATGAATATCGAATTCAATAAAAATGAGGATGTAAATAAGCAGTTGGTGTACGAACTGAAAACCAGACTTAAAAAAGTATACCAGGGCGGTGGCGAAAAAAATGCTGCAAAACAAAAAGAAAAGGGTAAGCTGCTGGCGCGTGAGCGGATTGCCTATTTAATTGATAAAGATTCTGATTTTTTAGAAGTCGGAGCCTTTACTGCTGATGGTATGTACGCCGAGCAGGGGGGATGCCCTTCGGCTGGCGTGGTGTGTGGCATTGGTTATGTGAGTGGCCGGCAATGTATGATTGTGGCTAATGATGCGACCGTAAAAGCAGGTGCCTGGTTCCCGATGACAGCCAAGAAGAACCTGCGTGCACAAGAAATTGCCATGGAAAACCGCTTGCCGGTAATTTATTTGGTTGACAGTGCTGGTGTTTACCTGCCCATGCAAGATGAAATTTTTCCCGATAAAGAGCATTTCGGCAGGATGTTCCGCAACAATGCCATCATGTCTTCGGAAGGTATTGTACAGATTTCGGCCATTATGGGGGCTTGTGTTGCAGGAGGTGCCTATTTACCCATTATGAGCGATGAAGCCATGATTGTAGATAAAACTGGCTCGGTATTTTTAGCGGGATCTTATCTCGTTAAATCGGCCATAGGCGAGGAAGTAGATAACGAAACGTTAGGCGGTGCAACTACACATTGCGAAATTTCAGGTGTTACCGATTACAAACATCCTAATGATCAGGCCTGTTTAGATAGCATTAAAAACATCATGAGTATGCTGGGTGCTCCTCAAATTGCTGGTTTCGATCGTATTACCTCAGTTAAACCAAAAGAAAAAGAAGAGGAATTGTACGGCATTTTCCCCGAAAACCGAGATAAACCTTACGAAATGATGGATATTATTAACCGCTTGGTTGATGGATCCGAATTCGAAGAATATAAGAAAGGCTACGGACAAAGTATTGTTTGTGGTTTAGGCCGTATTGATGGCTGGGCCGTAGGTATTGTGGCCAATCAGCGTAAAGTGGTGAAATCGAAAAAAGGGGAGATGCAGTTCGGCGGGGTAATCTATTCGGATAGTGCCGATAAGGCAAGCCGTTTTATCATGAATTGTAATCAGAAAAAAATCCCTTTGGTTTTTCTGCAGGATGTGACTGGTTTTATGGTAGGCAGTCGCTCTGAACATGGCGGTATCATTAAAGACGGGGCCAAAATGGTTAATGCTGTTGCCAATTCGGTAGTGCCTAAATTTACAATCGTGTTGGGCAATTCTTATGGTGCCGGTAACTATGCCATGTGTGGTAAAGCCTATGATCCGCGTTTAATTTACGCATGGCCTACCGCAAAAATTGCCGTGATGGGAGGCTCACAGGCCGCTAAAACCCTTTTGCAAATTCAGGAAGCATCTTTAAAAGCTAAAGGCGAAGTAATTACGCCAGAAAAACAAGCTGAGCTGTTGAAAGAGATAACCGATAAATATGATAGCCAGACTACGCCTTACTATGCTGCTTCGCGACTTTGGGTTGACGGCATTATCGATCCACTTGAAACCAGAAAGGTCATTTCGATGGGCATTGAAGCAGCCAATCAATCACCGATTACCAAAAAATTTAGTGTTGGGGTAATTCAGACTTAAACTGCGATAACTGCTTTGAAGATGATAGCAGTAAGAAGAATCACTGCTACAAGTATGATTAGAATTTTATTAGTATCTTTGTACACACCATTTTAATGAAGAATATTAAAAATGAATTACAAAATATCATTATTGGAGATGGATCAATTGGCTCAACAAGCCAACTCAAAAAAGTGCAAAATTTCCTTAGAAGAAATGAGAAAACAGGCCTCAGATCTAAAGAACAAAAGCATTTCAAAAGTGAAGAAAAAGTCAATCTGATTAACTTTGCCATAAAAGAAGATCTATTTTATTCGGCCGAAATTTCTGAAGATAAATTTATTAGCGCCGGAGCAGAGCAAAGAGTCTATTATTATGATGATTTTCATGTAATTAAAATTAATGATTCAATATTTTATGAATCTTGGTTTGATTACTTTAATAGTTTGCTTATTCACAATTATTTTTTTAAATCTTCCGCTTACGAATTATTGGGTTTTAAAGTTATTAACGAAATACTCTATGCCGTAATTAAGCAAGAATTTATTAAATCAACAGAAGTTGCTGATTTGAATGTAGTCAAACAATTTTTATCTTATAATTTATTCGAGAATAACCGAAATCATGACTATGTAAACCGCAGTTTGGGTATTCTTTTAGAAGATTTACATGATGAAAACGTATTGTCAAAAGATGGAATTTTATATTTTATTGATACTATATTTTATTTAACTCCAGAATTTTTTGCTGAAAGCAATTAGTCTAACAACAGCACGTGGAATTATTTAAATGTTTAGATCTTATTTAACAACTTGGTATTTGGTTTGAAGCCGTTGGCTTTGCCTATCGAACAACATGTTAATAAGTAAACTATGTTGACAATGTTCGCTTGTTAACAATTATTTAAAGCATTAAATTTGCGCTACGATTAATGAATTTCAAACATATTATATAATGTCACAAGAAAACGAACACGTTCAGTGTTTAATTATAGGTTCAGGTCCTGCAGGTTATACTGCTGCAATTTATGCTGCCAGAGCTGATTTAAAACCAATCATGTATACTGGTATGCAAGCTGGCGGACAGCTTACTCAAACTACAGATGTAGAAAATTTCCCTGGCTACCCGCAAGGAATTATGGGGCCCGAAATGATGGAAGATTTCCGTAAGCAAGCCGAACGTTTCGGAACCGATATCCGTTTCGGTTATGTAAGCTCGGTAGATTTCTCTTCAACCCCTCATAAAGTGGTAGTTGACGAAATTAAAACCATTACTGCTGATACTGTAATTATTGCAACAGGTGCTACCGCAAAATGGTTGGGTTTACCGAGCGAGCAACAATACAATGGCTTCGGTGTTTCTGCCTGTGCCGTTTGCGATGGTTTCTTCTTCAAAGGTCAGGATGTAGCCATTGTAGGTGCCGGTGATACCGCTGCAGAAGAAGCAACTTACTTAGCCAAACTTTGTAAAACCGTGCATTTGCTGGTTCGCCGCGATGAATTCAGGGCGTCAAAAGCAATGGTTAGCCGCGTGTTAGCTACTCCTAACATTATTGTACACTACAATACCGAAACGCAAGAAATTTTGGGTAACGGTAAAAATGTAACAGCAGTAAAAGTAATCAATAACAAAACAGGTGTTGAATCTGATATTGCTGTTGAAGGTTTCTTCGTGGCTATTGGCCATAAACCGAACACAGATATTTTTAAAGGACAACTTGATATGGATGAAACCGGTTATTTGACCACTAAACCAGGTTCTACTTTAACCAATATCGAAGGTGTTTTTGCTTGTGGTGATGTGCAGGACATGTATTACAGACAAGCAGTAACCGCTGCAGGTTCTGGTTGTATGGCTGCACTTGATGCCGAAAGGTATTTGGCTGCTAAAGAGCATCCCGTAGAAGCTTAAGCATAATTTTAAAATATTTTAATAAAGAGAAATCAGCAATGGCTTCTCTTTTTTTATAATGGCTGCCTCAAAATAGTTCAGCTGGCCATATTACCTAAATCTAAGATAAAATCGTCATCTAGACTGGAACGCAGTGAAATGGAAAGATCTATCGGTAAAGTTATCTTTTTTAATGTTTTTGGAAAGCAATTGCAGTAGTGCTTTTTAAAGTTCGTCCTGCTTTTTATTACAACTCCGCACTCGTACCTCGTTTGCGTGTTTCCATTACATCCGATAGCGATCGGATCAGGTTTAAGTACTAAGGTTCCTGCTGCTATTCATGTTTAATAGCGAGGTTTTTAATCAGTTCTCCTACGTTTGACAAAAAAGTAGTCATTATCTACGAAAATTCAGCGAAATGAAGAGATCTGTCCCTTGGCAATATCACTACATAAATTTGGCTTTGCTAAGCAATCCAGGTTTCCGGCTTTCTTAAAATCCATATAACAACTTCTTCATGCTAAGAATTTATGTTCTTTTGCAGTGCAGTCAAACGGTTGATCTGGATTGTAACAAGAATGTGGGATTTGTAATTTCTCCATAATCTCTATCTTGGTTCAAATAATTAGTTTAAGCTATAAATCAATACAAAAAATGAACAAAGCATTATCGGTTTTTATTGGAGTATTAATCAGTACAGGTGCATTTGCGCAGCGCGATCCTAATATGGGCATTATACCTGCACCGGTAACCATTACGAGGGCAAGTGGAAGTTTTGAATTGGATAAAACCACAGTTTTAGTCAATCAAAGCATTGATGGAGCAAAGATGGCTGATTTATTAAATGCTTTTGTGGTAAACAAGGCAGGCTTCGCCCTGCGCGAAACTAAAATTACCCAACCTAACCAAAAGGCCATTATTTTAACATCTGTAGGTGCGGATCAATTGCCAGCTGAAGGGTATACCATTAAAGTTACCCCGAAACAGATTGTTTTAACCGGAAAAGGTGCGGGGTTGTTTTATGCCGTTCAATCGGCTATGCAGATGATGCCAGATAAAGCTGCCGATAAAATTACCATTCCCGCGGTTAGTATCAATGACTATCCACGTTTTGCCTATCGTGGAACAATGCTCGACGTAAGTCGTCATTTTTTTCCGGTTTCTTTTATCAAAAAGTATATTGATCAGCTGGCTTATTATAAAATCAATACTTTTCACTGGCATTTAACTGATGATCAGGGCTGGAGATTGGAAATAAAAAAATACCCTAAACTCACCGAAATCGGTTCATCGCGTAATGGTACCATCATAGGCAATTATCCGGGTAATGGAAATTACCTGACGCCGGTTAAAGGTTTCTACACACAGGAAGAAGCCAAAGAAATTGTTAAATACGCTGCTGCTAAATACATCACCGTAATCCCAGAAATTGAATTGCCCGGTCACGCATCTGCCGCTATTGCTTCATACCCGGAATTGAGCTGTTTCCCTGATCGCGATACTTTTATCAGCGATAAAACGCCTTGGGCAGGTAGTCGAAAAGGCAAGCAAGTACAGCAAACCTGGGGTGTTTTTGATGATATTTTCGTCCCATCGGCCAATACTTTTACCATGCTGAATAACATCCTTGATGAAGTAATCGATATTTTTCCTTCAAAATATATCCATATCGGTGGCGATGAAGCGCCAAAAACCTATTGGAAAGAATCGCCGTTTTGCCAGGCTTTAATGAAAGAAAAAGGCTTGAAGGACGAGCATGAATTACAAAGCTATTTTATCCAGACAATAGAGAAACATGTAAATGGCAGAGGCCGTTCTATTATTGGCTGGGATGAGATTTTAGAAGGTGGTTTGGCACCAAATGCTACAGTAATGAGCTGGAGGGGTGAAGACGGCGGTATTGCTGCGGCACAACAAAATCATGATGTAATCATGACACCTGGTTCAATGGGCTTATATATCGATCACAAACAATCTAATTCTCCTGATGAGCCGGTTACCATTGGTGGTTTTGCGCCGTACCAAAAAATATATGCTTATGATCCGATTCCAAAAGTGCTTACTGCCGATCAGCGAAAATATATTAAAGGCGTACAGGCCAATATGTGGACAGAGTATATTAAAACTACTGCAAAAGCTGAAAATCATGCTTTCCCACGCCTATTGGCTTTAGCAGAAATTGCGTGGTCGCCGCTTGAGCGCAAAGATTTAAAAAACTTTAGCGAAGAGCGCTTACCGGTGCATTTGGCCCGCCTGGATAAAATGGGGATCAACTTTTGGGTACCAACTCAAATTGGCCTAAGTGATCAACCTTTAACGGGCGGTGAATTTACCATTGATTTAAAAGCACCGGTTTTAGGAAGCAAGATTTATTATTCAATTGATCTATCGCGCCCTTCGGAAAACGCTTTTTTATACAACGGTCCTGTAAAAATTACGGTTCCGAAAGGCGAGAAGAGGGTTTTAAAAACCATTGTTATTGCCCCAAGCGGTAGAAGAAGTGTAACTACCGAAACGGTTTTAAATAACGGTGCCCCTGAAGTTAAAGCAGAGGCGAAGAAATAAAAATAAATTGCTTTGATAGGCTAAAATCCTTAATTTGGGACAACCAAAATATCCCAAACTAAAATGAAATTACAGAAATATACATTACAGCATCTCCTGTGCATTACGGGGATGCTGTTTTGTTTAGCATGCAGCGAAGAGAAGCCTAAAGAAATCAGAACTGAAACCGTAAAAGTGCAAAATCCTTTTCGTTTTTATAAGGATATTGAAGTAAAACCCGGATTAAATTTTGAAATCTTAAGCTGGGGTAAAGGTGTCGATTCTATTGGCGGTTACCAGATGTTAATGTCTGATTCGATCCATAATCATTACCGGTCGGCAGCTGTTGATCGCAAAGGTATTATTACCGACGCCTGGAATATGGATTTGGATAATGATGGAAATCCGGAATTATATATACAGCTGTTGAGTAAAAAAACAGTTTCCGATCTCAATGTATTTGAATATGCGGGCGGCGATTTTAATAAAATCAGTTTTCCTTCGTTAAACGCAAATCAAAAGAAAGGTTATAGAGGTGATGATAAATTTTTTATCAAAAATGGCGACCTTTTTCGTTCGTTTCCTGTAAAGGATAGCGGAGATAGTACTAAAACCATCACCAAAACTTACCAGTACAGGTTAAGCGGTAACAGTTTTTCGACGAGCGAGGTGAAGTAAGGGTATCGATGTATCCGTCATTTCGAGCGAAGTGCAGCGTAGTTGAGAAATCTTCCTTGACTTAGATCTCTCCACTCCGCTATGCTAAGGAGATGACACATCATGCACTATATCCTCTTGAAGAATAATTTATTGTATAAAATCAATGTGATTGACAGATAAATTTTAAGTAGATAGTGTCCCTCTAGAGATCGTCATTCCAACTTGATTGGGAATCTTAATGCAAGTGTTTTTAAGATTCCCGCATGCGCGAGATCGGATAGCTATCGGATGACGAACACTATAATAATTGTCATGCTGAACTTGTTTCAGCATCTATTATATCATCGGATCCTGAACTGAATTCAGGATGACGGATTTTAATAAAAAATGAACAACGAAAAATTTTCCATTATCAATCGACTTAAAAGTTTTAAATATGCTTTTCAGGGCTTAAAACTCTTTTTTGTTAATGATCATAATGGGAGGATTCATCTTTTTGCAGCAGTTATTGCTATAGGCCTTTCTTTTTACCTTAAACTTTCTGCTTTAGAATGGATCTCCATTTTGGGGGGTATCTCGGCCGTTATTGTTGCCGAAATTTTAAATGCTGCCATTGAAAAGCTTGCTGATGTGGTTTCGCCGGGTTTTCATCCTAAAATTAAAATCGTAAAAGACCTGGCCGCTGCTGCGGTTTTGGTTGCTGCATGTTTAGCTTTAGTCGTTGGGGCCATTATATTTATCCCGAAATTATTATTTCTGCAGCGCTAATGTAGCCGTTCTCGATTCCTCCATTTTATCCTCAATAATCCGGTCCCAGCGGGCCTGCATTTTGTGGTTGCTGCCATGTTCGGTTTCCTCATCGTAATTACGTTGCATGGTGTCGAAATAACTGCTGATCTGGTTGGCCAGTTCGGCTATCTGGGCTTTGTAGTTGCTAACGGAATAATTCCGGTTTTTTAGCACCCTTTCAGCTTCAGAGAGCAAAATGTATTGAATATTTACATGTCCCTGTTCGTGGTGCAATAAGCTTGCCCTTACTTCAGGATCTTTAATCTTATCCCACTTTACCCAGGAACGGTTTTTATCAATCCGCACTTCATTTTTAAGCTTAATCACTACACGATTTCGATATAGAGTACTGTTGTAACTATATTCCCAGGTCATTGCCGTTAAGGCAATAAACGGCGAACGTTCATCAGCTTTGCCTTTAAAATAAGTTTCCCAGTTCAGTTGTACGGGCTGGGTAAAATCCTGTTTAAAAGCAAAAGAGAGAGACAGCAACAGCAATAATAATATCGGAATGATCAGTTTTTTCAATGCCATAATTTTTTCAACGGTATCGTAGCCTGATTTTTAATTGCCATTCAGGCCGGTCAAATCATCAGGATTTGTGTGTCAAATTTTACTACGAAAAAACCGTGCCTAAAATTATTCGGGAGTAGAAATCTGGCCGCTAATCCGCTCGAATTTTTCGATTAGCAAGGCAATCCGCTCTTTTTCTCTTTTTATTACAGCTTTGCGTAAAATGGTTGAGCAGAAAATAATCCACAATGCTGTTAAACCAATGGCAACCACCCTCTGTATGGTGCTAAAGTATGCCAGTATTTCTACAAAATAAAATATTAAACCCAAGGAAAGGGCTATAGCATAAAACCAGTAAAGTGAGTTGTATAGTTTGTAACGATTTAACTGATAGGTTTTTAAGGTGTTTAAAAATTCATTCGGATGGGCGGTGAAATCATTTTTGGCAATTAAACGGTAGTCCCGGTAAAGGATTAAGGTATACACACCAATGGCAATAATGGTAATGCTGATCCCTACGTGCGTGGTCCACGATTCGAAATGGAAAAATATCCATAGGGCAGCAATGGCGATGAAAGACAGCAGCATACCCCCAATATTTAAGGCCGATTTCAGCTTTAATCCATTTACTTCTTTCTTCGCTTGTTGCAACATTTCGTCAGCAGAAACCTTAACTTCTACCTCGTGTTTTTGCCACAACTCCTGTATTTGATCAAACGCTTGCATACTGGCTATATAATTCTGTTAATTTTTGTTTAATACGATGAATTTTTACCCTTAAGTTGCCTTCACTAATACCTGAAATGTCGGCAATTTCGTGATATGGCAGTTCATCCAGTACCATGGTGATAATTAAACGGTCATTCTCCTCAAGTTTAGAAATACATTTATAAAGCAAGGCTACCTGTTCGTTTTTCTCCGAAAATTCTTCAACCTTATTTTCGATAATGTTATCCGTTAACTCATCTTTTGCCTGTCTCTTTTCCGATCTCAGGTAAGTTAAACAGGTATTTACCGCGATACGATAAATCCACGTTGAAATCAAAGATTTATTGCGGAATTTATCGAGATTTTGCCAGACCTTTAAAAAAGTTTCCTGTAGAAGATCATTTGCGGCGTCGGTATCGCCGGTATAACCATAACATAAATGGAATATTTTTTTGGAATTCGAATCGAAGATCTGCTTGAATAACTTGTCTTTTTGTTCCATTTAGGGGCTGTCGTTGCGTTTTAGATGTTGATACACATTTTTTGTTACACAGGAATTCCAAAATAATATATTTTTGAGCCTCCAGATATCAAAATTGGTTACAAGCCGTAAATATCGTAGTTTTACCGAATTAAGTTGCCACAAACTTTTTTATTCATGAAGAAAAACAGACTCACGCTTTTTATTTTTATAGCGCTGATTGCAGGAATTGCATTGGGGTATTTTTTAAACGTAAATGCTATTAATGTTTACAACCAGAACATCCTGAATGCTGACGCCAGGGTTAAAAGCATAGAAGTTAATATTGCAAAATCAACTGATACCACGAGCGTGGTTTATACCCAGCTTAAAGCAGATAAAAAGGCTGCCGCTAAGATCAAAAAAGAAAACGAGACCATCAGGGAGAAAAAACTGGAGTTTTTCACCCTGTTAAGTGATATTTTTCTACGCCTGATTAAAATGATTGTTGCCCCGTTAGTATTTACTACACTGGTTGTTGGAGTAGCAAAAGTAGGCGATATCAAAGCTGTTGGCCGTATAGGAGGTAAAACATTGGGTTGGTTTTTAACCATGTCGTTAATGTCGCTTGTGTTAGGGATGATCCTGGTAAATTTGTTTGAACCTGGTAAGCACATGAAGTTATCATTGCCCGATCATCTGGTTGATACCGGGATCCAGAAGGCAGCCATGAGTGTTAAGGATTTTATAGCGCATGTATTTCCGAAAAGTATTGCCGAATCAATGGCTACCAATGAGATTTTACAGATTGTAGTATTCTCTTTGTTTTTTGGGGTGGCTACAGCAGCTATTGGTGATATGGGACAGATTGTAATCAAAGCGTTTGATGCCATTGCGCACGTGATCCTGAAGATGACAGGCTATGTAATGAACTTTGCCCCGCTTGCCGTATTTGGAGCCATGACGGCTATTATTGCCAAACAGGGTTTAAGTGTGCTGAATACTTATGCCATTTTTATTGGCGAATTTTACTTTGGTTTAATCATTTTGTGGGGAGTATTGATTTTTCTGGGGTTCCTGATATTGAAAAAACGGATTTTCCGTTTGGTAAACGATATGAAAGAGCCTGCCCTTTTAGCTTTTAGTACGGCTAGCAGCGAAGCAGCCTATCCCAAAACAATGATGCTTTTGGAGCGTTTCGGCTGCAAGGATAAGATTGTAAGTTTCGTGCTGCCTTTGGGTTATTCATTCAATTTAGATGGATCGATGATGTATATGACCTTTGCTTCGTTATTTATAGCCCAGGCTTATGGCATTCATTTAAGTTTTGAACAACAAATTTCGATGCTTTTGATTTTGATGTTAACCAGTAAAGGAATTGCAGGCGTACCAAGAGCATCTCTGGTTGTAATCGCTGGTACCATTGCCAGTTTTAATATTCCTGAAGCAGGTTTGGCATTGTTAATCGGTATTGATCCGCTATTGGATATGGGGCGTTCGGCAACCAATGTGGTGGGGAACAGTATTGCAACGGCTGTAGTAAGTAAATGGGAAGGGGAGTTGAAGGAGTAGGTAGTCTGGAGTCCAGAGTCTTTTTAAGCTTTCAGTTATTTAATAATGCGCTAATTCAAAATTCAATCATTCAATTCAATAAAAAGTGTCAAGTAGAGGAAAAAAAATATTCTTAGCCATTACGATTATCGTTCCGATGATCATTTACTGTTACATTTATTATAAACCGATTATCCAGAATGCACCCTTCCGGAAAAAGGATTTTATATCAATGGAATACAAATGGGGCATTAAAGATAACTTAGAAAATCACTATAACTCAGCCACTGGCGAGTATCAGTATGTAACCGGGGCCGATTCGGTAATTAAGAAAAAAATCTTTTTAAAAAACGACGATATTCTTTACATGCACAGTAAAGCTAATGAAATCGGACTTTGGAATTTTCCGGATACCATAGGTAGGAAAAGTGAAAAATCCATGGCAGTGCCACGTTACGATATTTTGTTCAAATACAAGGAAAAAACAAAACATGTAGTGATTTACGGCGATTTTGATGGTAATCCCAAATTGTTGGATGCTGCCGTACAAATGCGAAAAGTTATAGATCAAACATTGTTACAGGCCGAAAAAAGAAGCGCTAAGTAATATTTAGTCGGGAGTCAGAAGTCCTGAGTCGGTAGTCGAAAATCGAAGAAGGCAATATTCAATTGTTATCATAAATAAAGACCTTGATCTAAGCAGATTAAGGTCTTTATTATTTAAGATGTTTTCGTATATTTACGATATATTCGTAAGTATGGAAAAATTAACATTGCAGGAAGAAGAAGCGATGCTGGCTGTTTGGCAGGTTGGAAAAGGCTTTATTAAAGATTTTATGGATGTGCTGCCCGAACCTAAACCACCATATACCACTTTGGCATCGACTATCAAAAATCTTGAACGTAAAGGATATCTGGTAAGCGAACGGTTTGCAAATGCGAACCGCTACAGTGCAAAGGTTAAGGAAATAGAGTATAAAAAGCGTTTTATGAGCGGTTTTGTTAATAATTATTTTCAAAGTTCGTACAAAGAGCTGGTTGCTTTTTTTGCTAAGGATAAAAAGATCAGTGCCGAAGAACTTAAAGAGATCATCAATTTAATTGAGCACCCTGAAAAGTAGAGGCTATGCCACATTTCTTTCTCATTTTGTTTAAGATTAACCTCGTGCTGATTTTGTTTTCGGCCACTTATTACCTGGTGTTGCGGAGGTTAACATTCTATTCTCTCAACAGGACATTTCTTTTGTTTGGGATTATTTTTTCTTCTGCTTATCCTTTTATTAACCTGACTGATTTTTTGGCCGGACATCAATCTGTGCCTGCCTTTGTTCCCGGGCTGAACCAACAGGTAAGCCAGCTGGTAAAACAGGATGCCGTTCCTCTATTGTGGCAGGTGCTTACGATATGCTTTTATGTTGGCCTGTTGCTTATGGCATTGCGGTTAACGGTGCAGTTTATTTCGCTGTACCGCATGCATCAAAATTCTTCGCCCGATAAGTTAAATCAGTATCAGGTAAGGATTTTAGCGGATGAGGTAAGTCCTTTTAGTTTCTGGCAAACCATTTATATCAATCCGGGACTTCATAAGGAGGAAGATATTCCCAATATATTGGCCCACGAGAAAGTCCATGTGGAGCAATGGCATACAGTTGATATTATTCTGGCCGAAATTTGCGTGGTTTTTTACTGGTTCAATCCCGGCGTTTGGCTGATGAAAAAGGCCGTGCGCGAAAACCTTGAGTTTATTACCGATGCCCGCATTCTAAAAAAAGGAATAGATAAAAAAGCTTATCAGTATAGTTTGCTGGATGTAGGTAACTTACAGGCTTCAGTTGCCATTGTGAATAATTTCAGCTTGTCTGATCTTAAAAAGAGGATCATGATGATGAATGCCAAACGGTCATCAAAATTAAATTTAACACGCTATATGCTTGCTTTACCGGTTTTGCTGTGCATTTCACTTGCCTTTACCATTGATAAAAAAGCGGTAGAGAAAAGTTTATCCCCTTTAACCAAAGCAGTAGTTAATGTGATACCGCGTCAGCAGCCTGAAGCTGTTGTGGAAGCCGGAATAACATCAAAAATTAATAAAAAAAGGCAGGTTATGTCGCGGGTGGTGCTTAAAACAGATACCGCTGCCAGATTTACCTTTGTTCTGAAACAGAATAGTAATGGTGTGGATTCCTTACAGCAAGATGTAGTGGCCGCGATTCAAAAAAAGGTTGACAATTTTAAATTCCATTTTAAAACAGACGGTAGCTCAAACAAACGAATTTTGGTCAAACAGTTCAACTTTACAGACTCAGTTCCAGTTAATGAAAGAATTGAACAGATTATGCTCGCTGAACAGGCAAAAGGTGGCTTTGGAAATGTTGCAGGTACCAAAGGAAAAAAAGTTACGGCCATTTTTATCATGAAATCTACTGTCAATACCAAAGAGAACAGCGAAGCATTAAAAGATAAACCTGGTGCAAAAGAATCTTCGGTCACCAGTATGGGTTATTACCTGAACGGAAATAAAGTGGGCAAAGAAGCGATTGATCAATTAAATCCCGATATGATTATGGATCTGAAAATGGATCAGAAAGGGCAGTTTATCCAGATTAATACGAAGCATTAGTCGATTTTTTTTCGCGGATCAAACGGATAAAGACAGTTCGTAAACAAAGATATGTGTTAATCATCTCAAATCAGCGGGAGATCATGCGCTGCAGCAAAAAAGCATTCGTAACAGTTATTTTCCCGCAGATCAAACGGATTTTGCAGATCAGGAAAGTTCTTACAACAATCTTTGTTAGTCATCCTAAATCAGCGGGAGATCATGCGCTGTAGCAAAAAAGCATTCGTAACAGTTATTTTTTCCGCAGATCAACGGGAGTTTGCAGATCAGGAAAATTCTTACAACAACAGTCTGTGCTAATCATCTCAAATCAGCGGGAGATCATGTGCTGCAGCAAAAAAGCTTTCGTAGCAGTTATTTTCTCGCAGATCAAAGGGAGTTTGCAGATCAGAAAAGTTATTACA
>NZ_FOJM01000020.1:0-70784 GCF_900111825.1 Pedobacter suwonensis | reverse complement strand
TTAATCATCTCAAATCAGCGGGAGATCATGTGCTGCAGCAAAAAAGCATTCGTAACAGTTATTTTCCCGCAGATCAAAGGGAGTTTGCAGATCAGGAAAATTCTTACAACAACAGTCTGTGCTAATCATCTCAACTCAGCGGGAAATCATGCGCTGCAGTAAAAAAGCATTCGTAACAGTTATTTTCCAGCAGATCAAACGAATTTTGCAGATCAGGAAAGTTCTTACAACAACAATTTGCGTTAATCATCTCAAATCAGCGGGGAATCATGGGCTGCATTACTTCCCGCTAATTAAATCTTAAAAATTAAAAGTCGCCTTAAGCATGGCTACCCGCCCCGGGATAATATAAGTTCCGGTAGTTAAGGAGTTGGCCGAAAGGTAAATGGCGTCAAACCTTTTAATATTGGTGAGGTTAGTGATCCCAAATTCAATATCAGTCTTCATTTTTAACCATTTGTAGCGCAGGTTTGCATCCGCAAAAATATATTTCAAATCAGGTTGTGATGATTGCCTGGTGAAAAGGTGTTCAGCAGATAGGTTTACGTACAGATTTTTAATTGTGGTAATCGCTAAAGCAGACTGTTGCCTTAATTGTTTAAAATTCGTTTTTATCCCGTTAGCTACTATCGCTTTATTATCTGTAATGGCATAGTTGGCTGCATAAGACCAGTTAATGAAGTCGCTCAGCTTGGCTTCAATCCCAATTTTGTAAGCTATGGTTTGCGTATTAAACGGTAAAAGTGCATTGTTCTGTAGCTGACTGTATCTGCTTTGCGAATAACTGACGCCGGCATTTACGGTGCTTTTTAGGGTAAACAGGTATTTGCTGGCATTTGCTGCAAGGTAGAAGTTACGGATATGGTTATTTAACGGCAGTACAATTTTCTGCTGAATGTTGTTGCTCAGGTTGAAGGCCGAAATGGTGTTCAACTCAGTGTCGCTATAATTGGCCGTTAAATTCGCGAACAACATTTGCATGGCCTTTCTAAAGTTGAAACCGGCGCCTATGTTATGTGTTTGGGATTCGGTAATTGGTGCATCGTTTGAAAATAATGATCGGTAGTTCTTTAAAATCGTACCCCGGTACACGTCGCTAATATTTCCCAGGTCGTTTCTGAAGCTATAGTTTGCCGTTACATAATTTTCGGTACTGGTTTCATATTTTAGGTTAAACGAAGGGTTTATGAATAGTTTATTCAGGCTATTATGCAATTGGTTGGCGGCATCGCTGTAGTCAATGTGGTTGTAGCTTAATGGTAAGCTTAAACCAGCCTTTAATTTATCATTGGTATACTCGTAAGTGGCTTCAGTGTAAAGTTTGGTTTTAAACCAGTCAAGTTCATTTACCGTATTTCCTGTAACGGGTTCCGTTTGCTGATTATTTTGCGTGCGGTATAGCACTGAATTAAGCTGCTGTTGCTGCACATTAAAGCCTGCTTTGTAGGTTTGTACGAAGTTGTTTTTTACAAAAGCGAATGACACATAGTTATTGGTGTACCAGGTTGGTAGTTTGATCTGTTGTGTTAAATCAAGATAACTGTTTCCATTATTTAAAATATCAGGGTTTAGCCCGGGTGTAATATTTAGGATTTCGGGTTGAGCAGTATGGTTTAAATAGGAGTAGAGATTGATTACATCCTCTGATTTTAACTTTTTTCGGTAATTAAATTCGTTCGATAAATCGAAAGTTTTCTGTTTAAGGAGCTGGTTGGCTGCTACGTTATTAATTATCAAATCCGATCTGGTTTTGAAAGGGCTATATTCCAATACCAGATTGTTATTCAGATAGTATTTTTCCGCATTGCCATTCAGGGTAAACTGCGCCCTGAGTTTTTGTGGATTAATGGCATTGTTTTGTGTTTCGGCATAACGTATGGTTTGACCGGGAAGGTAAGTCTCCGAAAATTTATTGTATTCCTGATGTCTCTTGTCGTATAGATAGGAGATATTGGCCCTTAACTGGAGGTCTGGATTGAACTTGTATAAATTGTTAAGGTTAATGAGTCCAGCTTTGTTAAACAGATATCTGCTTTGTGGCAGGGACGGTACCCCGGCAGCGCCTGTAGATAGTAGTCCGTTTGGTTTATCGTTATCCAGTTTTTTTGCATAATCAGAAAAATTATGTGCAATAAGGTCGCTACCCGGATCAATGCCGATATTGTTTCCTTTTATGTTGTTGATAAATTTTAGCTTTTTATTAAACAACATGGCGGTGAGGTTTTCATCAAATCGATTGGGGACGCCGGCACCAACAGTGGCATCTCCCATCATTTTAAGCTTAGCTTCATCTTTGATCACCAGGTTTAAAGCAACATCATCACTCATATTATTTTTGCGCATCATTTTAACAGGTTGATCGTTCTGGATAACCTGGACCTTATCAACTGCTCCATGCGGAATGCTTTTGGTGCCTATATTGTACTTGTCATCTAATAGATTATCCCCATCCACATATAGGTTAGATATCGATTTTCCATTGTAGGTGATCTTGCCATCCTCGGCCACCTCAACACCGGGCATTTTTTTTAATACATCGCCAATACTCCTGTCTTGCTTATCGGCAAAGTCAGCCGTGCGGTAATTTAAAGTATCGCCCCTGGATGTCAGTGATGGTCTGTTTTTAACAGTTACCGTTTCCAGTGTGGTTTCGCTGGGTTGTAAAATCACCTCGTAATTTTTAGCAACGTCGGTTACGGTGGTCACCATCTTTTTAAAACCAATGCTCGAAGCTTCAAGGTGGTAACCTGCAATGGCTTCGTTTTTGAGTTCAATGTTAAAGGCGCCATTTTTATTCGTTCTGGTAAAATTGATGATGTTACCGCCGGTATCTTTTAAGGTAACGTTAACGGATTCAATACCTTTGCCACTTGCGTCTTTTACCAATCCTTTAAGCGGCCTTTGTGCAGCAACAGAAAGCGCTGCCAGCAAGAGCCAGCAGCTGAAAATGAACTTCCTCATTTTTTATCTTCAATTTCTATCGGATTATTGATTTCAGCTTTATTTGCGGTCTTGCTTGCAGGACGTGGCGCCTGATTGGTTTTGAATGAACCTTGCATTCCATTTGCAGCCATTTGGGCCTGCATAAAACCTTGCGGATCTTTATCGCGTGCTGTTTTAAGTTTATCCAGTTCTTTTCTTGTGGTTTTTATTGCATTTGTTGGTAGTTTAATTTCAGATCCAAGGTAACTGGTGCTAATATCCATGCCCATAATTTTTACCGAACTCACTCCGCCACTTGGGGCTGCAATTTTAACCTCTCCATCGGTATTGTCTGTAGCATTTGTTTCCTTTACATTTTCAAGTCCGGCAAATTCAAATTTCACTTCTTTTTTATCATCGTAAGCTTCTATAATTAAACCAGGTAAACCATTTAATTTCCATGGACCGCTTTGAAACGGAATATCGGTTGCAAACCAGGCTATCCAATTGCGGCCTTTAAAATGTGTAGTTGCTTTTTGACAGGCAATTCCCGAAAAGCTCATCGTATCTTTTAATATCTTCCAGCTAATGGCTGGAGCAGGTTCTTCAATTAGGTAATTGTTAAATACACGCTCTTTGGTAATCATTTTATGTTCATTTGCAAAAAAGAAATAGTCTTCCTGGGTAAGTGGTGCTTTCGTTTCACTTTTTACTTCAATTTTCACGTTTCCATTACCTGCCTGGTTTTTCATTTGCTCCATGATCTGCATTTGCATGTTCTTTGCCTGGTTCATTTTATCGTAACTGGTAAATACAGATGCATTTTTACCGGTTACAAGCAGCATATTTTCTACTTTGGGTTTATCTTTCTGTGTCGTATCGGTTACGTGTGTAAAAGTGTAGCGCACCCTGGCCAAAGCTTTGTCTGGTTCCTGGGCCTTTGCTGATAGTAAAATGGCTGTAGCCAGGCAAGTAGTAAAAATTCGTTTCATGATATGGTTATTTAGTTGTCTATTTAATTTTCGTAAATCTACGAAGTTTTCGTAATTAGAAAAATGTTTTAACATTTTTTAACGGGGAGGAGGGGTAAAATGGAAGACGGATGATGGAAAATGGAAGATGTAAAAAAGGAAGATGGAAAATGGAAGATGGAAGAAAAGAAGATGGAAAATTAAAAAGGAGAGGGGACGTGTTTATTTGCAGAGATGCATAGACACCTAGATTTTTGATATGTCATTTGAGTGGAGGTGGGACCGACAGAAATCATATTTAGAAATGAGCGTTCGGTGTTTCTTGGCGGCTTGCGGCCCCGCTTTCGCTTATAGTCCTCGCTGCGCTCCGGGCTATTCCGCTCTATCGGGTTTAGAAACAAAGCTTGTGTGCCCTGGAACTCTACAAACGAGAGTATTTCGATTATAGATGATAAGCATCGCTGAAAAAGCGGAGGCCTTTCATTGCTATTGTGTTTGTAGACAGCGCGTGTGCAGGATGCAAGAAAGGAACTAAAATGCGTATATTGGCGCTTTAGAAAAACATAACCGGATGGTTAAACGGATCAGGAAGTTTTGGTTGAAATGAGGGAAATGTTTTAACGAAAAATATTTTCGATATCTGTTTGTGTGTTAATTGAATTTATTCTATATTTGCACCTCGTTAAATAAAAATTAAAAAACTAATATTTAAACAATGTACGCAATAGTAAATATAGCAGGGCAGCAATTTAAAGTTGCTAAAGACCAGCACCTTTTTGTACACAGATTACAAGGAGATGAAGGCGCTAGTATTGAATTTGATAATGTATTGTTGGTTGATAACGGTGGTGCAATTACTGTAGGTGCTCCTGCAGTTAAAGGTGCTAAAGTTTCAGCTAAGATCGTATCTCATTTAAAAGGTGATAAAGTAATCGTTTTCCACAAAAAACGTAGAAAAGGTTACAAAAAGAAAAATGGTCACCGCCAGTTTTTCACTAAGATTCAGATCTCTGACATCACGTTATAATTAATTGTTAACCCAATAATCCGCTTTTAGCGGGTTACAAAATATAAAATCATGGCACACAAAAAAGGAGCCGGTAGTTCGAAAAACGGACGTGAATCGCACAGTAAGCGTTTAGGTATTAAAGTTTTCGGTGGTCAGTTAGCTGTTGCAGGAAACATTTTGGTACGTCAACGCGGCACAAAACACCATCCTGATAAAGGCGTGGGTATTGGTAAAGACCATACTTTATTTGCTTTAGTTGACGGTACTGTTGTTTTCAAAAAGAAACAAGATAACAAATCATATGTTTCTATTCTTCCTATCACTGATGCGGAGATCGAAGCAGCAATTGCTAAGCCAGCTGCTAAAAAAGCAACTGCAGAAAATGAAGTTGTAGCTGAAGCTGCACCAGCAAAAAAAGCACCTGCGAAAAAAGCAGCTAAAAAAGACGAAGCTACTGAAGAAGCTGCAACTGCAGAATAATTAGTACGAAACGAATATAAAAAGGGTTCTGATGCAAATCAGGACCCTTTTTTGTTATAGCTGAAACTACAGTTGCGAACTTGCTTTCTCAGTCAGCACAGCAACTGCAAGCTGATTGATTAACCTTATCCTAAAATCACAAGATTAAGATTGCTTTGTTGTTCCTCCTTGCGATGACAGGATTTTCTTTTGCTGATTTATCTTTCGTTTAACTGGCGTCAAACCTCGGGCTGCCGACGCCACTGAACTGTTAAACCCTGTTAAATAACAAAAATTAACATTTCAGACTTTTAGATTTGGGTAGTGATTTAAAACCAAACCCATGAATCTGAAGCAGATATCCTTATTAATTCCATTACTTATTTCAAGCAGTTTCCTGTATGCGCAAGATGTAGAAGAAAATATGCGCATGGTAAAACCTTTTAAGGCCGACGGTATATCGAACGAATGGAATGAACCACTTAACCAGTATAACGATGCTACAAGGCTGGCTTTTGCGCTCGCTAATGATGATCAGAATCTTTACATCATTATCGAATCTCTGGATCCGCAAACTACGTTCAGTGTATTGAGCGGAGGCATTACCTTAAACATTAATACAGCAGGCAAAAAGAAGGATGGGATTCAATTGACCTTTCCGCTGATGGAAAGACCACATGAGGTTAAAGATGTAAATATATCCCCAAATCATATAACGCAGCCTAATGGAGATATGGGATTGTCGCACGATCCTTCAACAATGAATAAAAGCATCCGTATTTCTGGATTCAAAAACATTGTCGATGGTGATTTATCTGCAGAGAACCAGAGTGGGATTGAAACTGGTATGAGTATACACCCCAATAAAGACCTGATTTACGAACTCCGTATTCCGCTGGCACAACTTGGCGTAAATGTAGAGGCGAAAAAGCCATTGGTTTATCACATTAAAATTAACCAGCCCGATAGAACTGCTATGCATCAATCAGGCAGGCAGGAAAATGGGGGCAGAGCAGGCGGTTTTTCGGGTGGAAAAGGCATGGGTGGAATGGGCAGTGGCCACGGTGGTATGGGTGGAGGAAGATCAGGCGGAGGGATGAGCCGTAGCCGTGGCCAAGGGCTGCAGGAAAGCGGTGGAATTGCCGCTAAACAGTCTGATTTTTGGATTAAGTATAAGTTGGTTAAAGCTTAGGCACAAAGCCATCTTAATGCGGACCCTGGTGATGGTTGCCGTTTTAAGATGGCTTCATATTTGGATCTTTCATCGGTATCGGCTTCGATGCGATCCGGGGTAACGAAGCCGGGAGTCTGAACGGGAAGATCTCTCCCGACCTTGCGACAGTAGCTTGCTTCAGTCTATATGAGGCTTTTTCAAACCAGTTAAGCCCGCTTTTTTAATATTCCCTGGCCATTAACTGGTGGGTAAGGGTTAACAGGCTGGCCTTTCTTTCATCACTCACATTGATCTGTGCAAAAAAGGACAAGGCTTTATCCCGGTAATGGTTCATGTGTTCTTTGGCTATTTGCTGTATATGCAGGGTATCGTAAATTGCCCTAACGGTTTCTACCTTTTCTTGTGCATTAAATGCTTTAGCATTGGTCCAGGTATTCAATGTAGCTTTGTGATCGCCTTCAGCAAGTTCAAGAGCTTTTAGCAATAAGAAAGTTTTTTTATTGGCAATAATATCGCCACCAACCTGTTTGCCAAACTTTTCAGGATCAGCATAAACATCTAAAATATCATCCTGCAGTTGAAAGGCAATGCCTATGTTTTCACCAAATTGTTCAATGAGGTTGGCATCTTTTGCCGGTGCACCGGCAATTATTGCCCCTAATTTAAGTGCGCCTCCCAGAAGTACGGCTGTTTTAAGTCTGATCATGTTGATATACTCCGCAATACTTACATCATCACGTCCTTCAAATTCCATATCCAGCTGTTGCCCCTCGCAAACGCCTTGAGCAGTACTATTAAAAGTATCAAGCGAATCTTTCAAAAAAACTGGATTTACTTTCGCCAGGTTTTTATTGGCTTCTACCATCATCACGTCACCGCTTAAGATAGCCACATTGGTGCTCCACTTTTCGTGTACGGTTGCCTGGCCTCTGCGTAATGGTGCATTATCCATGATATCATCATGTACAAGAGTGAAATTATGGAAAATTTCGATGGCCATAGCAGCATGTACAGATTCATTGGCATCTGTACCAAACAATTCAGTAGCCATAAGTACCAACAGGGGCCTTACGCGTTTGCCGCCGAGGTTAATAATGTAACTGATTGGATCGTAAAGTTGTTTCGGGTAACCTGGTAAATTTAAATTTTGTATTGCGGTATCTAAAATCTGCTGTAATTGTTCTGTCGTATGCATGTTCTGTTTCAACATTGTGTTTCAGGCACAAATGTCTTAATTTTTTAATCAGGAATTAGGGTGAAATCGATCTGACGTTTAGAAAGGTCAACTTTTTTTACACGGATCATTACTTCATCACCCAGTTGATATTTTTTCTTTTTTCTTTGGCCGACAATACAATAGTTTTTTTCGTCCAGCACATAAAAATCATCAGATATATCACGTAAACGGATCATACCTTCGCATTTATTCTCTTCAATTTCTACATACATGCCCCATTCGGTAACGCCAGAAATAACACCCTTGTATTCGGTACCGATATTGTTTTCTAAAAATTCGGCCTGCTTGTACTTAATTGATGCTCTCTCAGCTTCAGCCGCACGTTTTTCCATTGCCGAAGAATGTACAGAAGCAACTTCATAAAATTCCATATCGGCCGATTTGCCCCCATCTAAATAGGTTTGCAGTAAACGGTGGGCCATTACATCAGGATAACGGCGGATTGGCGAGGTAAAATGTGTATAATAATCAAAAGCCAAACCATAATGACTTGTTTTTTTTGTGGTATAAATGGCTTTGGCCATAGAACGGATGGCCAGTGAGGTTAAAATATTCTGCTCTTTTTTGCCTTCAACATCGGCCATTAAATGGTTGAGTGATTTGGCAATTTCCTTATCAGATTTGGTGTTGATCCTGTAACCAAAACGGGAAGCAAAGTTGGCAAAAGTTTCAAGGGTTTCCATATTTGGCGAATCGTGTACCCGGTAAACAAAAGTTAATTTTTGCTTACCCTTACTTTTTTTGGCAATAAATTCAGCTACTTTGCGGTTGGCCAAAAGCATGTAATCTTCGATCAATTTGTGGGCATCTTTGCGTTCTTTAACGTAAACGCCTATAGGTTTACCCGCTTCATCGAGTTTAAATTTAACTTCGGTGCTTTCAAAGCTGATGGCACCATTTTTAAACTTGCGGTCGCGCAGGATGTAAGCCAGCTCGTTCAGTTTTTGTATTTCGGTTGCGTAATCGCCGGTTTTGTTTTCAATTACTTCCTGTGCTTCCTCGTAGGTAAATCTGCGATCGGAGTGGATTACGGTGCGGCCATACCATTCGTTTTGGATGTTTGCCTGCTCATCGAGTTCAAAAACTGCAGCAAAACATAATTTATCTTCATGCGGACGAAGCGAGCATACGCCGTTACTTAAACGCTCAGGCAGCATTGGGATTACACGATCAACAAGGTAAACCGAAGTCGCGCGGCTGTAAGCTTCTTTATCAAGTTCAGTTCCCTGGAGCACATAATGTGAAACATCGGCAATGTGGATCCCGATTTCATGGTTTCCATTTGGTAGTTTCTGGTAAGAAATGGCATCATCAAAATCCTTTGCGTCAGCCGGGTCAATAGTGAAGGTTAACACCTTTCTAAAATCTTTGCGTTTAGCAATCTCAGCAGCAGAAATTTCTTCCGGAATGGCATTGGCTTCTTTTTCTACCTGTGCAGGAAACTCGAGCGGAAAGCCATATTGAGCCAGAATGGCGTTCATTTCGGTGTTGTTTTCACCTTGGTTGCCCAGCACATGTTTTACAATACCTACCGGATTTTTAGCGCTTTCTGGCCAGTCGGATAATGTTACCAATACCCGTTGGCCGCTTTTTGCGCCATGGGTATCAGCCAGTGGTACAAAAATATCATGCATCATTTTTTTATCGTCGGCAACGACGAAAGCAAAGTGATCTGATATTTTAATCACACCTGTAAAATCTGATTTTGCTCTTTTAATGATTTCGACAACCTCGCCATCATTTTTCCGGCCACGCTTTTTGGCAAAAACATAAGCTTTTACCGTATCGCCATGCAGCGCATTTTTAAGCTTGCGGGGAGCGACAAAAATATCTTTTTCAAACTCGTCTTCAGGAACGATATAAGCTGAACCATCTGCCGTCATATCTACGGTGCCAATAATAAAGTTCTGCAGTTCTTTAAGTTTAAATTTACCTTTTTGCGGTTCCAGGAAAATGCCGTCATTTTTTCCTTCTTTTAATATCTCTAAAATCGTTTCTCTTGATTCCTGATCATTTAGGTTCAATTTGGCCGAAACCTGTTTATAATTGAGCAACTGATTATTGTTTTTTTCAAAAATATCACTAACCAATTGATTCAGAACCAATTTTATATTTGCCGATTTTTTCTTTGCCATACGCTAAACTGAATTTATCGAAGATACAGAAAAGATAGGGAAGTGGCAGGATTTGCCGTGTAAAATGTAGGTACGGGGTTTGAGATTCGAGATATGAGATATTAGATTGGAGATGTGAGATGAAGATTCCAACTATGATTTTGTTAATTTAAGTTCAACATAGGTAACGTTTTTACGCTCAGCTGTATAACTGATATGGATGTTTCCATTTTTATCCTGAATAATGGCTGGGTAGCTATATTCGCCTTTTAAATGGTTTTCGAGGGTGTAAATATCTTTCCAGTTTTTACCATCGGTTGATATGGCCAGCTTTAATACTGAGCGGCCTTCCCACCAGTTTTTACCCGCGGTTAACGGATTATAAACCAGCAATTGATGGCCGTCTTTCAAAGTTACCGCATCGCTGCCCGAATTTGGGTTAGGCAGTTGGGTAGGTTTTAGTTTTGACCAGGTTTCCCCATGATCTGCAGACCAGCTTTCTACAATCACATTTTGGCGACTCCTGCACAGTAATTGTAGTTTTCCATTGGGGTATGTAATAATGGAGGGCTGGATAACGCCAAAGGTATCGCAGTTGATCTGAATTTTTTTCCAGTTTTTGCCATTTGCATCTGTTTTTTCGATATGGATATGCCACGTTTTTTCATCCTGACTTTCGGTGCTTGACGGATAGAGGATGGTTCCGTTTGCCAGTTGGATGGGTTTGTTTTTGATAGGTCCCAGGAAATTTTCCGGTAATTTTTTAGCTTCAGACCAGCTTTTACCATTGTTGGCAGATGTTTTATATTCGGCCCACCAGGTACGGGGATTTAAGCCTACTTTGTAATGTAAAAATAAGATGCCGTTTTTTGCTTTAAAAAGAACCGGATTCCAGCAGGCAAAACGGCTGGAATCGTTTTGTATCCCGTTGGCAATTTCAATAGGCTGGCTCCATTCGGTGCCGTCTTTTACTGCCGACCAAATAACCACGTCTTTGCTTCCTTCATGTTTGCCTCCAAACCAGGCAGCCATAATTTTTCCGTTTCCCAGATCAACCAGTGTTGAAGCATGGCAGGCTTCGAAAGGCACCTGCTTAAAAATAGGGCCTGATTGTATTATTTCTACTTTTTGCGCGTAGGTTGCTATGTAAAGCAGCAGTATAACAGTAATAGAAAAAAATCTTTGCATAATTTATGGCTGGCCGGGAATAGCGGCGATAAGTTTCCGGGTATATTCGGTCTTAGGGGCATTAAACAATTCTTCAGGGAAGCCTTCTTCTTCAATTTTACCTTTATTCATCACTAAAATCCGGTCAGAAATATGCTTGATTACCGCCAGGTCATGTGAAATGAAAAGGTAAGTGAGGCCAAACTCTTCCTGTAAGGACCTGATGAGGTTGAGTACCTGCGCCTGAACTGATACGTCAAGCGCTGATACAGATTCATCGCAAATGATAAATTTAGGCTGTAATGCCAAAGCCCTGGCAATAACCACGCGTTGCCGCTGGCCTCCGCTAAACTCGTGTGGGTAGCGGTTAAAATGCCCGGCTTTTAAACCAACTTTGTCTAAAAGTTCTATTACTTTCTGTTTGCGTTCGGTATCATTTTGATAAAGCCCGTGTACCTGCAAGGGTTCCATTATAGATTGTCCGACGCTTAATTTAGGGTTTAACGACGCGTAGGGATCCTGAAAAATAATCTGGATATCCTTTCTGAGTTTTCGCAATTCATTTTTGCCTAGGTGTGTTATGTCTTCTCCGTTAAATATAACGGAACCCGAAGTTGGCTGGATTAGTCTGAGGATAGTGCGCCCCAGCGTAGTTTTCCCGCAACCCGATTCGCCTACAAGGCCCAAGGTTTCTCCCGGAAAGACGTCAAAATTCACACCATCTACCGCTTTAACATAATCGTTAATTTTACCGAATAAACCATTGCTGACAGGATACCAGGTGCAGATATCCTTAATTTGCAGCAATGGTTTTTGCTGATATAAGGTTTGCCTTCTTGTTGCAATTTCTGTTGCTGTTAACTGGTTTGAAGCCAGCAGATACGCAGGTATGTCTCTGGTTTCGCTGTTTAAAAAATCAGCTACGACCGGTAATTTTTTTAATTGTAAATTCGGCGAGGGCCTGCAGGCCAATAAACCTTTGGTATAAGGGTGTTGCGGATTTTCAAACACCGATTTTGCTGGTCCCTGTTCCACAATTTCGCCCTTATACGTCACGGCCACTTGGTCGGCAATTTCATTTACTACACCTAGATCGTGCGAAATAAAGATCATGGCCATGTTGCGCTCCGTTTTGAGCTTAAGGAGCAATTGTAAAATCGTTTTCTGAACGGTTACATCCAAGGCAGTAGTAGGCTCGTCGGCAATGAGGAGTTTCGGGTTGCAGCTCAAAGCCATGGCAATCATCACCCGCTGCTTCTGTCCGCCTGAGATCTGGTGTGGATAACTGTCAAATATTTTTTCCGGCCGCGGAAGCTGCACTTCGTTAAACAGGGCAATGGTCTGTTTTTTTGCTTCGGCCTTATCTACCTTTTGGTGCAGGATAATGGCTTCGGCCACCTGATTGCCGCAAGTAAAAACAGGATTAAGTGAGGTCATGGGTTCCTGAAAAATCATCGAAATCTGATTCCCCCTGATTTGCCTGATCTCGTTAGCATTTAAGTTAAGCAGGCTGATGTCTTCAAATTCGATATCACCCGTGATTTTTGCCAGACCCTCATCATGTAAACGCATAATGGAAAATGACGTAACCGATTTGCCGGAGCCCGATTCGCCTACTATACCCAAAACAGTACCTTTTTTAACATTAAAACTTATGGTTTTAACGGCATTGAACCAGCTTTTATCTTCCTGGTTGTAGAAATTGATATTTAAATTTTTAACGTTTAGCATTAAATCTTACTGATTACAATTTCTTTTGAACCTGACTCTAAACTATTGCGTTCATCTAAATGATAATGGCAACCGGGGGAAGTTTCGGCATGTGCCAGAAAAAGCAGCTGTTTTGCTAAAGAAATTAAGCCGGCATGGTTGGCTGAGATCATAATCTGATCATTCAGAACTTCGCTTTTAATTATAAATCCATCTTCCCAGATCGAAACAGCACCCCTTTCTTTAGCGTATTCGGGAATGTTTATTTTTAATTCTGCCATCAGGTTACAATGGTAATATTTTCTTCCGGAATTATATCCATTCCTTTAAATTTTAACAGTACTTGTGCGGTAGTAATTACATCTTTCTGGCAATAGGTCACAATCCGGGGCAGGTTTTTTTCTTCATAATATACCTGTTTTACCTGACTGCCGTTAATGTCATCTTTTGGCGTTGGGATATCAAGAATGGCAGCAAGCAGGTTAAGCGAGGTGAAATGTTTGTAGTCGCCAAATTTCCAGAGTTCCATGGTATCAATATGATTAACTTCCCAGGGTCTTCTGCCCGATAATTCCAGCTGTGCAGGAATTTCTATCTGGTTAATTAAAAGCCTGCGGCACAGGTATGGAAAATCAAATTCCTTTCCGTTATGGGCGCAGAACATCAGGTTAGGTGTTTGCTTATAAAGCAGCGCTGCAAATTCAGAAAGTATTAGATGTTCATCGTGCCCCGAAAAGGATTTGATGCGCAGTTTGTGCGTGTTTTCCTCAATATAGAAAATGCCCAGGCTGATGCAGATAATTTTACCAAATTCAGCCATGATACCTGCACGGTCGTAAAAGTCTTCAGCACTTTGCTCGCCATTGCGTTGATAATGCGTTTTTTGTTCCCAAAGTTCTTGAAAATGGGGTGGTACTTCCTGAAAAGAAGCATATTGCGGAACGGTTTCAATATCAAGCACCATTACCTGGCTCAGATCTAGCGTTTTTAACATATAAACAGTTTTCAGTTAACAATTTACAGTTTTCTGTTTATAATTAAAGCAGGTGGAAAATATTTTATCAGATTTCGATAGGTTGAATAACAAAATCCAACAATTTCTAACAGATATTATGATGCTACGATAAAAAAAGTATGCTGTTAGAAAGGTGATGGCACATTATTCGAATAATCTCAAACTCACTTGATGGCCAAAAATCGTATAATATGTTTATAAATAAAGGCCGTACAATCAGTTTTTATCGTACGGCCTTTATGTTTTTAGTTAACTAAAATCTATGGTGAATCAGGCTAATTTACCTAAAGCTTCCTTAATTCTCCTCAAAGCTTCAACCAAACTTTCATCTGAAGCGGCATAAGATAAACGGATGTAATTATTGTTGCCAAAAGAATCGCCACCTACGGTTGCCACGTGACCAACATTTAATAAATATAAAGCTAAGTCTGAAGAATCTTTGATGACATTTCCGTCAGCATCTTTTTTACCAAAAAAAGAACTGATTTCAGGAAAAAAGTAAAAAGCCCCATCTGGAAGATTAGTTTTTACACCCGGAATATCATTTAACAGGTTGTAAACCAATTCTCTGCGGCGCAAAAATGCTTCTTTCATCTCTAGCACACTCGCTAAGCCTTGCTCGTAAGCTACAATCCCGGCCCTTTGGGCAATGGAACATGTGCCCGAAGTGGTTTGTCCCTGTAATTTATCGTTCGCAGCAGCAATCTCTTTATTTGCTGCAATATAACCTAACCTCCAGCCCGTCATGGCAAAAGCTTTAGAGAAACCATTAACGATAATTACGCGGTCTTTAATGCTGTCGAACTGCGCAATAGACTCGTGTTTATCTACAAAGTTGATATGCTCGTAAATCTCATCGGAAAGGATGTAGATGTTGGGATGTTTTTCGAAAACAGCTACCAATGCCGCTAATTCTTCTTTGCTGTAAACCGATCCTGTTGGATTACATGGCGAAGAAAACATAAATAATTTCGATTTCGGTGTAATAGCGGCTTCCAGTTGTGCCGGCGTAATTTTAAAATCACTCTCTATATCTGTATCTATGAAAACAGATTTTCCTTCTGCCAGGGTAACCATTTCCGAATAAGAAACCCAGTAAGGCGTTGGGATAATGACTTCATCGTCCGGATCGATCAAGGTGAGAATAACATTTGATAAAGATTGTTTTGCACCTGTTGAAACAACGATCTGCGAAATATCATAATCCAGGTTGTTTTCTGTTTTCAGCTTGTTAACAATGGCCTGGCGTAGTTCCGGATAACCTGGTACTGGCGAATAACGGGTATAATTTTCGTCCAATGCTTGTTTAGCAGCATTTTTTACGTGCTCTGGCGTGTTAAAATCGGGTTCACCAACACTTAAACTGATTATATTAATGCCCTTTGACGCTAGTTCGCGACCAAGTTTGGTCATTTTAAGGGTTGCAGATTCTGATAGACTGTTGATTCTTTTAGATAAGGTGCTCATGGTTAATTACTTTGACCGCAAATATATAAACCAAATATTATTCTGCACTAAAAAAGACGCAGTTTTTCTCATTTAATTTATCCGATAAGCGTATTTTTGAAAAAAATATTCGTGTGTCGGTAAAAAAGAAAGCAATAATAATTTCCCTTGTTGTGAGCGTGGTGCTAATGTTGGCTAAGTTTCTTGCGTATTTTATCACAGGTTCAAATGCGATTTTAACTGATGCTGCTGAGAGTATTGTAAATGTAATTGCCGGTAGTTTCGCCTTTTATAGCATTTACCTAAGTACGCGGCCGCGCGACGAAAACCATCCTTACGGACATGGAAAAGTGGAATTTTTTTCTGCTTTTGTTGAAGGAATCCTCATTCTGATTGCGGGAGTAGTAATTATTTTTAAATCATCATACAATCTTATTTATCCTCATGTAGTGGGGGAACTGTTAACCGGAACGTTGATAATTGGAATTACTGGAGTAATTAATATGATTGTAGGCTTATACCTGATCAATGTAGGTAAAGATCAGCATTCAATTACTTTGCAGGCTGATGGGCGACATTTATTAACTGATACTTATACCAGTGTAGGGATTGTACTGGGCTTGATTTTAATTCAGCTGACAAATATAATTTGGCTGGATAGCTTCCTTTCTGCTTTGGTCGGCTTTTATATCATTTATTCGGGTTATACGCTTACCCGAGGTTCGGTAGGAGGCTTAATGGATGAAAGTGATTTTAAACTGGTTGAAGAAGTAGTGGAAGTGCTGCAAAAAAACAGGCATAATCCATGGATTGATGTGCACAACCTGCGCACACAGCAATATGGACCTGAATTCCATATCGATTGCCACGTAACATTGCCTTATTATTTTGATTTAAACCAGGTTCACCGGGAAATCTCTCAGATTGATGAACTGATTAATTCTAACGGTGTACGTAAAGCTGAACTGTTTATCCATGCCGACCCTTGTTTGCCTGAGTGTTGCCATTACTGCCATATGAGCGAATGCCCGGTGAGGGCGGAGGCTTTCAAAAAAGAAATTGTTTGGACACCTGAAATCGTAATCAAAAACAAAAAACATTTCGATAATGAGCTACTTTAATGTCCGTGTTTACGGGATCTTGATTAACCACCATAATGAGGTTTTAGTAAGTGACGAAGAGGAATATGGAATCCGTTTCAGTAAATTCCCAGGTGGCGGTTTAGAATTGGGTGAAGGTTTGATTGATGGATTAAAGCGCGAATTTATGGAAGAGTGCCAGGCCGAAATAGAGGTATTATCACATTTTTACACGACAGATTTTTACGAAAAATCATCGTTTAACGATAGCCAGGTGATCAGTGTATACTATCTGGTTAAGGAAAAAGCACCCCTGCAGTTAGCATTTAAACAAACCATTTACGATTTCGATGGAGAGGGGGAGATCCTTCAGGCTTTCAGATGGGTAAAAATTGATGATTTAAATCTCGATGACATCACCTTTAAAACAGATAAAACTGTAGCTCAGCTTCTAAAAAATCAATATAAATCATAAATTCTGATGTCCGATATCTCCAAACCCCAAACTCCAAACTCTGAACTTAATTTAACTGAGCGCGATAAAAAGGTTATCTGGCACCCTTATACCCAAATGAAAAACGCTTTGCCGCATATTCCGATTGTGCGGGGAGAGGGCGTTTATGTTTTTGATGAAAACGGCAAAAGGTATATTGATGCGGTTTCATCATGGTGGGTGAATATCCATGGCCATGCACACCCTCATATTGCAAAAAAGGTAGCCGAACAGCTTTCGGTACTTGAGCATGTAATTTTTGCAGGCTTTACGCACGAACCTGCCGTATTGCTCGCGGAAAGGCTATTGCCCATATTACCAGGTAAACAGGAAAAAGTTTTTTATACTGATAACGGTTCAACAGCGGTTGAGGTAGCTTTGAAAATGTGTTTGCAGTATTGGGACAATAAGGGGAAGCCTAAAACCCGGATTCTGGCTTTTAAAAATGCCTATCACGGAGACACTTTTGGCGCCATGTCTGTAAGTGGGCGCAGTATTTTTACAGATGCTTTTAATAGTTTGTTGTTTGATGTAGATTTCATCGATCTGCCTGGTGAAGATAATATCTCATATCTAACCGCTTACATCTCACATCTTACCGATACAGCATGTTTCATTTTTGAACCCTTGATTTTAGGTTCTGGCGGTATGCTGATGTATGAAGCAAAATATCTTGATGAACTAATTGCTGCCTGTAAGCAAGCAGGTATTTTGATCATTGCTGACGAAGTAATGACTGGTTTCGGCCGAACGGGCAGTTACTTTGCCTGTGATAAACTAAGCAATAAACCCGATATTGTTTGTTTAAGTAAAGGTTTAACCGGTGGAACTATGCCGTTGGGAATCACAACCTGTATCAATGAAATATATGAAGCTTTTTTAAGTGATGATAAATTAAAAACGCTTTACCACGGACACTCTTTTACTGCAAACCCGATTGCTTGTGTTGCTTCTTTAGCAAGTTTAGATATTCTGCTGCAAGATGAAACAATGGCTAACATTAAAAGGGTAGAGACCAAACACGCCCTGTTCTTACAAGATATAAAGGCGCATCCTAAAGTTAAAGCGGTTAGGCAAACAGGAACCATTATTGCCATTGAATGGGAAACCGGAAATGAAACTTCTTATTTAAGTAACCTTCGTAACCTATTGTATACGTACTTTTTAGACAGAGGAATTATATTGAGGCCTTTAGGGAATATTATTTATATTCTTGCCCCTTATATCATTAGTGATGAAGATCTTGATTATATCTATACAACTATAAAAACAGCCTTAGAAGACGTGTAAATATTCTAGGTCGTAGCGAGAAGCTACGACCAGTGATCAGATTATATCTATTCAAATATAAAAAAGGCCTTAGCAGAAGTGTAAATATTTTAGGTCGTAGCGAGACGCTACGACCAGTGATCAGACACTATAACCACTTATCAGTTTTCTACGAAAAGAAAACTAACCCAAAGGCATCTTACTCATGTCCATGTAAAGAATATTCCATCTTTGGCCATCCAAATCAACAAAACCACAACCGTACATCCAGCCATCTTTGTAACCAGGTTCTCCGTAGAGTGTGCCACCGGCATCCACCACTTTTTGAGCAAGGCTATCTACCTCTTCCGGACTTTCTGCATCGAAAGAAAATAACACTTCGCCTCCATTACGTCTATCGGCAATGTTCATACCTATAAAACTCTCATACAGATTTTCTTCGAAAAGCATGATTGCGAAGTTGCTTTCTCCTACTAAAAGGCAGGCCGAATCCGCTCGGGCGCCATATTGCAGGTTAAGGCTGAAGCCTAAAGCTGTAAAAAACGCCTTAGATTTATTGATGTCCTTTACCGGAAGGTTGATCCATAGTGATTTTGTCATAACGTTTATATTTTGTTTAAGGTAAAGATAGGTAAGTGATAGATAGGACTAGCTTGCTAAAAACGAAAATTTAGAGGGTTGTTTGAGACAATTAGTGTTTCCCTGTTTTTATTCATCAATGGTAATTAAATTATAAGTAATGATTTACGACGAAATTTAATAGCTATTGAAAATGTGCTTCGGCAACTGTTCGCCAATCTGTAATGTTAATAATGACAATTTTTCGTTACTATCATGAAAATAGAGTGTGTTCGACTCTAATTTAAATGGAAGCTCTTCAGGCATATCAAAGTAATATTGCGCGTTAACTTTTTTACTTGAATTGTAAAATATCAGTTTGCTCTGTCCGTGGTATACAATATCAGCCCTAAATCTCATAAATTCTGTAACAACATAAAATCTAACCTTACCACTTGTATCTGATATTTTTCCAAGATAAGTCGACTTTAAATCGCCTCCTTTTGATTTTTTAAAGAGACTTTTCCCGATATTTTGCTGATTCAAATCAATATTTGGGCTATTGTTACTCTGACCCAAACACCACGATGATATTAGTGATAATAGTAAAATTGAAATAACCTTGAGTAGCACTGGAAATAAGTTTTTACAATTTATACAATTTCTGCGGGTTTTGCTCTGCGTAATTTAGAATTAAGTTTAAAATGTAACTATTGGATTGATAGGTTGCTAAATCATTTTTAATTGGCGCTAATCCATCTGATAAATAATTTTGATCCGTAAAGTAACCCATGCCATAAAATTTCCCGTTTTCTACTAACAAACAACTGAATTCATCTTCCTTTCTTCCGTCATCTACCAATGCAAAGCTGGGTTGCTGGTTTTGAACATCCATCAAGGCCGCATTTAGTTTTTTGTTGTAAACACTTACCGTTTCTATTCCACTGCATGCACCAAAACATTGTCCATTCTCATGCGCATAACATTTGGTTGCTGTTTTCTGCAGATAGCAGAGCTTGGCACAAAGCTGGTATTTATCAATCAAATGATTTAAAAAGTTATAACCTTCCAGTAAACTGTTAAAACTTTGCAGGGCATTATTGTTCTTTTTGTGTTTATCTATTGCTAAGCGCAAATAGCCGTTTTGGTCTTCGAAAACGTATAAGTCATATTTATGTTCATAACGTTTCATTGCCCGGTTGTTTTCAGGCCAGAGACGTTTAATTTCATTGGCTTCTAAAATCAGGGCCATCAGTTCGGTTCCACACGTTACATAATCTACATGATGGATGTTACGTAGAAATTCCTGACGCTGCCGATTGGGTGTATTACCGGTAAAGTGACTGGTTACCCGTTTCTTAAGATTTTTTGCCTTTCCGACATAAATAATTTTGCCTTTATTATCCTTGAAATAATAAACGCCAGGCTGTTGGGGCAGTTTCAGGATAGACGCTTTATCTAAATGAGGAGGTAAAACCTGCTCTTTCGATGTTTTTTTAAGCATTTCTGCGATGACGCCCTCCCGGTCGTACTCCAGCAACAAATTGAACAGGATACTGGTTGCGTCCGCATCTCCTGCAGCGCGATGCCGGTTTTGAATGGGGATCTGTAAGGCTGTACAAAGCTTTCCAAGGCTATAAGACGATTTACCCGGAATTAATTTTCTGCTCAATCTTACGGTACACAGCTTTTTGCATTGTAAACCATATCCTGAAGCTGCCAGATGATGCTTTAAAAAGGAATAGTCGAAATTAACATTGTGCGCCACAAAAACCTTATTACTTAAGAGTTGATAAATCTGTAGTGCAACTTCGTCAAATGTCGGGGCATCCATCAACATGTCATCATCAATTCCGGTAAGTGCCGTAATGTGCGCAGGTATTGGCTGCCTGGGATTAATCAGCGTAGTATAAGATTCAACGATTTCGTTACCATCATGAATGTTAATGGCAACTTCGGTAATGCCATTTGCCGAGGCATGACCACCAGTGGTTTCAATATCTACTACTGCGTATAACATTAAAATAATTTGAATTACAAATTTATACTAAAATAATTAGTATAAGAAATATTTTGATTATTTCTTTAACACAAAAAAAGCGGTTACCTATTTAGCGTAACCGCTCTGAAATTTGTATATTACTATTATTTAAGTTTATTAAGCAATTTGCTTAAGTTAGGTTTAATACCCACAGAGATGGGTACAGTATTAAAGGTCCTGTCCTGTATTTTACTAAAACCATACATGTAACCGGCTTCAACAAACAAGTTGGCACCTCCAATATTGTATTCTATACCGGCACCACCTTCAGCAATCCCTAAACCATTAGATTTATTATTTTGTATAACCTGTAAGCTTGATGAATTAACTGTCGCCTGAGGAGTCAGGATAAACCCGCCACCTGCACCGGCAAAACCATAAAATGCCCACTTGTTAACGATTTTACGGTAACCCAAGGCTACGTTTAACAGATAGGTAGTTGCTCTTCCTTTCTGTAAGGTATAATTGTAACCTTCATCTGGCGTAATCTGATTAAAAGTGAAAGCATGTAAGCTTACTTTTGGATAAAGGAACAAACCATCATTACCCAAACCTAAATTCAGGCCTAACGAAGTTGAGAATTTTGGTTTAAAATAATCTGAGGTCTCGCCCACAGGGAATGCAAATCCGATCCCGCTCATGGAATAAAGTTTATCTGGCCTGCTTTGTGCCATGATCCTGGGTGAAGCCATGATCAATAGTAGTAGAAAGGTTGGAAGTAGTTTTAAGCTCATACTTTAATTTTTTTAATTTTCCATTAATGCACCTACTTTTCGAAGTAAATCTGTGATGTTGAAGGGTTTTTCCAAATAATCATCGGGATGGTATTTTTGTGATGCAATATAATTTTCATCATACCTGGCCGATGCCATAATAATAGGTATGCCAGCTGTTTCAGGGTTTAACCTTAATTCTTTAAACACAGCCCGGCCATCCATTCCATTCAACATGATGTCCAGAATAATCAGATCGGGTCTGAAATCTTTAATGGTTTTAAAAATATATCTTGGAGAAAGTAATGGGTAAACCTTATAATGTTCAGTCTCTAATACCTCCTGGAAAACTTCTAATACATCTGGATCATCATCCACAACCAACACTCTTTTCAAAACAGATAAAATCAATTAAATAATAAAATAGTTTATCCTAATACAAAGTTTTGAACGTAATGTTTCAATCCTGCATCAAAATGTGTTGCAGGTGTTGATATCAGACGGTTAAATGCTACATCAGGGTGTTTGGATGAGCATCTTTCTGTAAAGAATTCTGTTCGATAAATTTTGAAAAAAGTTCTATATAAGTTTGTGAAACAGTGAAAGATGTCTCACCCGAAAGGAGTATTTTGTCGTCAAGAACACTTTTAATGTATTGCTTTGCAATCACTACCGTTGGGGTGATCTGAATAAAAGCTGGATTCTCCTTTAGCATCTTAAGCGTTTTCGTGAAGTTATATTTCGAACTCAGGAAAGTATTTTTTGTGGTTTTAAATTGAATGTCTTCACCTATTTCTTCTATAGCAATCAGCTCATTCAAATCTATCCTTACCAGGTCGCCATTTTCTCCCTTTAGGGGTATATAGAAAAAATGTTCATCTAAAATAGAAAAAGGATGTCTGGTTCTTGTCCCGGTGGGATAAAGGTTGTTTATCGTTTTTGCCAGATGTATAATAGAGTAGGGCTTAAGCAAATAAGCATCTGCCTGTACCTTAAAGGCATCGAGTGCATACCTGGTATGTGCTGTGGTAAAAACCAGATAATTTGTTTTTTGCCTTAATAAGCCGGCCAGTTCGATTCCGGAAAGCGAAGGCATTTCAACGTCCATAAAAATAATGTCGACCTGGTTGGACGCCGTTATTTCTGAAAGGGCTTGAAGCGGTTCGGTAAAAGTTTTGATGAGCTTTAAGTCAGGAAGTTTTTCCATATATGTCACCAAGCTCTCCAAGGAATGAGGGTCATCATCAATCGCAATGCAACTTATCGACATTTTTTATAGGTTAGTTGGTGCAAATTACAATTTCATTAAATAAAACAAAAGAAAAACACGTTGCGGAAGTATTTTTTTATGTATTTGAAAAGTTGATATTCTTTTAAATCGTATATACCTATTATAGGGACTCATGACTTGCCATTATCTAGCATTCAGTTTTACTTTTGAATTTCATCAACTTTTTAATTCGATCTTATCACTATTATTTCTTCAGGTTACAAATGGTACCGCCAGGTATACAACAGATATTAAGCTTACTTATTAATGTATGAAATGCCAGAATTCAGGATGCTGCAAATGTAATTTTTTAAATAGGTCATCTGCGGGACCTTAAGTTTAAGGCTGATTTACTGTACATTTAATCAAAAACTTTTTTACCTGCTTTTTGTTTAAGTTTTTATTGTATATATTTAAACAAAAATGACCTACTCTATAGCAGATCTTGAACAGCTGTCCGGCATCCAGTCTCATACCATCAGGATCTGGGAGCAACGTTACCATGCACTGAGTCCGTTGAGATCTCAAGGCAACACGCGTTTATACGATGATCAGCAGCTTCGGAAACTGTTAAATATTGTAAGTTTAAATAAAAGTGGTTTAAAAATTTCAAAAATATGCAGCCTTTCGGATAGCGAAATGGATAAACTGCTTGATGAACAGTTCAATTATTCTCTTGGCGATAAACAAGACGATTATTATGTTGCACAATTGATTAAATATGGACTGGCTTTTGATGAACACGTTTTTAATGAGCTAATGGACCAAAGCATTAATCAATTTGGACTTTCTAACTGCTACCGGAAAATAATCTATCCTTTATTGTTACGCTTAGGGTTGATGTGGCGAAAAGATGATATCTGCCCGGCACATGAACACTTTTTATCCAATATTATCCGCCAAAAAATATTTACCCATATTAACAATCTTCCTTTAACGGAAAATTCCGGGCAAAGCTGGCTGCTTTTTTTACCTGAAGATGAGGACCATGATATCGGACTGCTTTTTGCCAGCTACATGCTGAGGATGCAACATCATCACGTAATTTTTTTAGGTAGCAGAGTTCCGCTGGATTCGATTGAGCGCATATTTTCTACGTTAAATGTAGGTCATGTTATGCTTTTTATGATCAAATCGAGGTTAGCGCCTGCGGCACAACAATACATCGATCAACTGTCTGAAATTTGCTCGGACACAAAAATCCATCTCGCCGGGAATAGTGAGGTGATTGGTAAGCTTGAACATATCGATCACATCAATTGGATTAAAACGCTTGATGAATTTGAAAAAACAATAGAATTACCCTCACATACATGAAAGAAATCTTCGATCAATTATCTGGCAATTGCAGCCGGCTTACCACTAAGTTATACAGCACAAGCTTTTCTTATGGTATTTATTTTCTCGGCAAAGAAATTCGCCAACCCATACATGCTATCTACGGCTTCGTACGTTTGGCAGATGAAATTGTAGACAGCTTTCATCAATATGACAAGAAATTTTTACTGGAAAAATTTAAGGAGGATACTTTTGAAGCCATTAACCTCGGCATAAGCTTAAATCCTATCCTGAATTCATTTCAAAAGGTTGTCAATCAGTATCAGATAGATGAAGAGCTGATTATCCTTTTTCTCAGAAGTATGGAGATGGACCTGTCCACACAAAAATATACGCCCGAACTTTACAACGATTACATTTTAGGTTCAGCAGAGGTAGTTGGGTTGATGTGCTTAAAAGTTTTTACGCATGGAAGTGATGTCGATTACGAATATCTTAAACCGTATGCTATGAAGCTGGGTTCTGCATTTCAAAAAGTTAATTTTTTGAGGGATGTTAAGGCTGATCATCAAACACTTAGCCGAAATTATTTTCCCAATGTGAACTTGGCTGTATTCTGCGATCAACAAAAACAGGAAATTGAAGAAGATATTGAAAAGGAATTTGCTATTGCGCTAACTGGTATCAAACTGCTGCCTGCCTCTTCCAGAAACGGCGTCTATTTATCTTATATCTACTATAAAAAGTTATTCGCGAAGATAAAGCGCTTAAGTGCAGAGAAGATTATGACCGAACGGATCAGGATTTCGAATACCCGTAAGGTTGGGTTGATGTTTGATTCGCTGATCCGCAATAAGCTAAATGTAATTTAAATGGAAGAACAAGTTATTCTCGTAGATGAGGAGGATGTGCCGAAAGGGCAGATGGATAAAATGGAAGCCCACGAAAAAGGTTTGTTGCACCGTGCCTTTTCCGTTTTCATTTTTAATTCCAAACTTGAGTTGTTACTGCAACAAAGAGCGATGAGTAAATATCATTCGAGGGGCTTGTGGACGAATACCTGTTGCAGCCATCCGAGAATTGGCGAAAGTAATATGCAGGCCGCTAAAAGGAGGTTAATGGAAGAAATGGGGATGGATTGCGAATTAAATTACCTGTTTAAATTTGCCTATAGAGCGACATTCGAAAACGGCTTAACTGAACATGAGATCGATCATGTGTTTTTTGGTATGAGCGACAAATTACCGGTGATCAATCGTGAGGAAGTAGAAGCCTTTAAATATGTTGATCTGGATACCTTAGCGCAGGATATCGCGCTTAATCCCGACGCTTACACCCCCTGGCTGAGGATCTGTTTGAACGACGTAATCGCACATGCATCAACGGCACAAATAAAAAACGGGCATACAGCCTAAGCCATATACCCGTATCTAAATTAACGCTCTCGAGGACAAATATAAGGCTAGTTTGGAAAACTCCAAAAATTATTTTAAATAAAACATTTCTTTTACTTTAAGATTATAATTATTGTTATGAGTGGGCGCCAGCTGAATTTAATTCGCTGATATTTAGTATTTTAATTGTTGCGTAAAAACAGAATATTTATAGTTTTTTGTATTAACTATAAATTTTTTGACATTTTTTGCAAAAGTAAGTCTGGCGGTGTGTTTTGCCCAATTCTTTTTTATCGATTTTATGTTTAAGAGGACAAACTTTCTGGTTATATACCTCCCAATGTTTACTTAACGTATTTTCCTTTTTCCATTTTAAAAAATCAAAACTATAATTCCTGGCCTCGGTAACCAATGCCTTTAATTTTACAGGCGACAAGTCTTCAACTTTATTTAGTGGATGTATGCGGGTACGGTATAAAACTTCATTTTTGATAATGTTGCCCAATCCGCTGAAAATTTGCTGGTCGAGCAATACGTCGCAAACCATTGCCTGAGGTTTGTCTTTCAGTTTTTTAATTGCTGCCTTGCTATTCCATTCATCAGCCATTACGTCGTTTTCCCAGGAGTAATGTTCTTTGACGTTTCCTTCCAAAAGGTCAACTTTGCAGGTATAAAAGTTTAATTCATCTTTTTTAAAAACAATGCCGAGTTTTAAAGGTGTTTTTTTTCGGGCATTAATAAGATAGCTGCCAAAAAGCATGAAATGGATCCGGATGGTAAAATCCTTGAAACAGATCAAAAAGTGTTTTCCCCAGCTTTTAAAATCCTCAACCTTTTGATGGAATAATTTATCCTTATCAAAATTGTTTACATTACCCGTTACTTCCAGCACCTCGGGCTTGCCTAAATGTAACTCTTGTATTAAATCTTTTAAAATTACGATTGATGGACCTTCGGGCATATTATGTTTCTTCTATTTTTTGAAATTTAAATTTATCTTTAATATTGCTATTAAAATATCGCCCTTTTGATCCTGACGCCTTTAACATCTTGTAGATATTTTCAGGAACATTTTTGTATAGATAAACCATGTCGGTCACAAAAATGATTTTTAAGGTTTTTGTAACTTCATCATAACTGAAATACTTAATTACTGATGATGGCATAACAATAGGTTATGATTTCAAAACATCAGTAATTAGAATTGGTTTCAGTCATTTTTTAGCGTTGATTCCTCTTTCTGAACTTTTATTTTTTCTTTCTTCAGATCAATGCGGATAATGTTATACAAGCTCATGTAAACATTTGCTATCCATACGATGGAGAAAAACGCGATGATATAACCACGCCAGTCTGGATAAATTAAGGTAAACCTGGTAATGAAAAGCAAGATCAAAGTTACATAGTGGCTAAAACAGTATTCACAGGTAAATACATAAAAAAACTTCCTTTTTAACAGTTTATTGCAGTTTTTAGAACGGTCTACACAAAATTCACGGGCTTCTCTGAAAATCTCTTCCTTTGTAACTGTCCAGGCGATGCAGGCTACGGGCAAAGCCATAAAAAAAAGATAATACAGGTGTGTTTCCATAGTAATTAAATCAAGATATAGATACAACCTTAATCCCTCGAAAATGTTTAATTAAGCAGTAAACATTTTAATTGCCTGTATGTTAATTAAAAAATAACTAATTGACAATGTTATGGAAAGATCAGAAATCATATCTCTACTTGAGGTAATCAATCAACAGGTTAGTTCTTCGGTTTTGGGCGGGATGGAAGAAGAATATGAAGAATTGGAAAGTATGGGGCTAATTAAGATTAATCGCGAATCGGTACAATGGTCATCTGCTATAACGCCTGCAGGCATAGCCTATTTAGGGCATGATTGATGCGCTTATTTAATACCGAAAATCGTTTGCCAGTCTGATTATAGCCGAAGTCGTTTTAAGCTAAATTCCTGACCATATAAAAGAGATAAAGTCTTTTGTTATTATATAATTAAAATCGTCTGGAATCCGTTTAATCTCATTTTAATAACATTCTGATTGTAATTGCTACTATTGCCCAATGTCCTCAACGTTGATCAATAGCATTGCCATTCAACAAAATTTTTTTATTTTAACAATTGATCTGCAGGGTTGCTACCAAGATCTTGCCTCTTAAACTTTAAACGATTAATTGTTGAAATTCTAGTAGTTTTGCGGTAAGTTTAGATTGTGCCGCAATAAATCATAACGGCTTTTCTAGCTGAAGATATGAACGATTTACAACTTAGAACGGTAAATGTAACCAGATACGTTACACCATTGCGAGAAGGTGGGTCCCTGCCTGCCATTGCAGAGGCTGATGATCATTTTTTATATGTACTGAAATTTAGAGGGGCAGGACAGGGCCCGCGGGCTTTAATTGCCGAATTGATTGGTGGCGAAATTGCCCGCTATTTAGGATTGCGCGTACCTGAGTTGGTTTTTGCCAATTTAGACGAAGCTTTTGGGAGAACTGAGCCCGACGAGGAAATTCAGGATCTGCTTAAGGCCAGTGTAGGGTTAAATCTGGCGCTGCATTATTTATCGGGAGCGATAACATTCGATCCAACCGTAACTAGGGTAGATGCCAAACTTGCCTCGCAAATTGTGTGGCTCGATTGTTTTTTAACCAATATGGACCGCACCTGCCGAAATACCAATATGTTACTTTGGCACAAAGAACTGTGGTTAATAGACCATGGTGCTGCGTTATATTTTCATCATTCATGGCAAAATTGGGAAGAACAGGCAATTAAGCCTTTCTTTTTGGTAAAAGATCATGTATTGTTGCCATGGGCCTCTGAATTGGAAAGTGTAAATAAAGAATTCAGCGAATTACTTAATCCCGAAAAGATAGCATCAGTGATTAACCTGATCCCTGATGACTGGCTGGAAGGTGAAACCAGCTTTGACAGCAAAATAGCCCATCGCGAGGCCTATAAAAATTTTCTTACAAACAGATTGGCACATTCTGATATATTTTTAAAAGAAGCACAGCATGCAAGAGAAATTTTTATTTGAGTATGCTGTGATTCGCGTAATGCCAAGGGTAGAACGTGAGGAATTTATTAATGTGGGTATTATTTTGTTTTGTGCCAGGCAAAAGTTTCTGAAAAGTATTTTTTCTTTGGATGAGAAAAAAATAAGGGCTTTTTCTGCAGAAACAGATTTAAACGAACTTAGCTTAAACTTGTGTGCATTCGAAAGAATAAGTTTGGCTGCGGAGGGTTCTGGTCCAATTGGTCAATATGATCAGGCTTCCCGTTTTAGATGGCTTACTGCAACCAGAAGTACAGTAGTGCAGTGCTCAAAAGTGCACCCTGGTTTTTGCGATGATCCCGAAGAGACGTTGTTAAGGTTACACCAGGAGCTGGTTTTATAGCGTTATGCTCGTGGCGCCTGGCACATAGCGTTAAATTTAAACAATCCATTATTTTAGCAATCGCATAATACAACAATTAACCATTTAACCTACTTTCTCCTTGCCGAAAGAATATTTTAAAAATCTTCAGGATCTGCTTGATACCGAACGTAAAGAAGATTTACAATCGTATTTAAAACTTACTGAAAACACTTCGCCTGCCGACAGAAGGGCTTTAGGCTTAACCTGGTACCCGATTGCCATCAGAAATACGGAAGTTGGCCGTGGTGATTATTTAACAGTTGAGCTGGAAAGAACTACCCATCAGGATTTTTCTCATCAGTTCCGTTTTGGCGCTGCTGTGGTATTATTTTCGAATCATGATGCCAAAGAAAATCGGCTGGAAGGGATTATTAATCATCAAAGTAGCAGCAGGATGAAAATCAGCTTCCGTGTTGATGAACTGCCCGATTGGACGAGAGATGGCAAATTGGGTGTGGATCTGCTTTTTGATAACAACAGCTATGATGAAATGCAGCGTGCACTTAAGCAAGCTTCAAACTTAGCCGAAAATGATGCAGACAATAAACTGATCCGTATTTTAACAGCAGGAGATAAACCGTCCTTTCGGGGAGAAGAGAAGTTTGTTATTCCCAATACGCTAAACGATTCACAGCAATTGGCCGTGAATAAAATCATTGCAGCTGATCATCTGGCTATAGTTCATGGCCCGCCAGGTACTGGAAAAACAACTACGCTGGTGCATGCTATAAAATCATTGGTGAAGCATCACGATCAAAAAATGCTCGTGGTAGCACCAAGTAATACCGCTGTTGATTTACTTACAGAGAAGTTGGCTGCCGAAGGACTAAAAGTAATCCGGGTAGGAAATCCTGCAAGGGTTTCAGAGAAGTTAGTAGCAGCTACGCTTGATCATCAGATGGCCGATCATCCGGAGATGAAAACCATTAAAGCCTTAAAAAAACAGGCGAGTGAGTACAAAAATATGGCGCACAAATATAAGCGGAGTTTTGGTAAAGCAGAACGCGATCAACGTAAAGCCTTGTTTGATGAAGCACATAAAATCGGAAGAGAAGTAGAAAAAACGGAGCAATACATGATGGATAATCTGTTTAACAAAGCGCAGATTATTACCGCTACTTTAGTAGGTGCTAACCATTATACCGTCCGGAATTTAAAGTATAATACCATCGTAATTGATGAGGCCGGGCAGGCTTTGGAACCGGCTTGCTGGATACCGATTTTAAAGGCGCAAAAAATTATTTTGGCTGGAGATCATTTTCAGCTTTCGCCAACGATTAAATCAAATGAAGCTGCCAGAAACGGCTTAAGCAATACTTTATTGGAAAAGGTAGTAAATCTTCATCCAGAAGCAGTTGTATTATTGAATACACAATACAGAATGAATACTGCTATAATGGGTTATTCATCTCAGGTGTTTTACAAAGATGCGCTAAAGGCTCATCAGTCTGTTGCAGACCGCTTATTATTTTCGGGCGATGAACCGATCCAGTTTATTGATACGGCAGGTTGTAGCTACGATGAAAAATCAGACGGAACCAGCACGACCAATCCTGATGAAGCTGGGTTTTTGGTTAAACATCTCATACACCTTGTTGCTGATTTAGGTAGCAAAAATGAGAGCTTTCCTTCTATTGCCATTATATCACCTTATAAACAACAGGTTCAGCTATTGAACACCCTGATTGAAGAAAGTGAAGCATTGATTCCCTATCGCGACAAAATTGCGGTAAATACCATTGACAGTTTTCAGGGACAGGAGCGGGACGTAGTTTATATCAGCCTGACCAGAAGTAACAGCGATGGAAACATCGGCTTCTTATCGGATACACGTAGAATGAATGTGGCCATGACCAGGGCGAAGAAAAAACTGGTTGTAATTGGCGATAGCGCTACCTTATCGAAATCTGCTTTTTATGCTGATTTTATCCGCTACGCAGAACAACTGGATGCTTATCATAGTGCGTGGCAGTTTATGGACTTATAAGCTAAACTTTTTCCATCTTCTTTTCTTCCTCGAGCTTGCCTGATATGCTGGCGCCTGCAATTAAAAGTTCGTGTGTAATGGTTTTGGTGTATTCAGTAATTTCAGATTTAAAATCTTTTACTGATGAACCTGAACGGATTTCTTCCAGTCTCTTTTCCCATTGTCCTGTAAGTTCTGCCTGTGCAATTTGTTTATCTTTAACTACTTCGTAAACCGCCAGGCCTTTATTGGTGGGTACTAGATTCCTTTTTTCCCTGGTAATGTATTCTCTGGTAATTAAAGTTTCTATGATAGATGCACGTGTTGCCGGTGTGCCTAAACCACTATCTTTCATGGCATAACGCAATTCTTCATCTTCAATTTCTTTGCCGCACGTTTCCAGTGCTTTTAATAACGAAGCCTCATTATACATGGGCTTAGGCTTGGTTTGTTTTTCCAAAAGGGATTTTTCAGTGATAGGCAATTGTTCGCCAACCGCCACCTTTGGCAATGCTGCATTGTCTTCATCCTTTTTATCATCTTCAGGGTCGTTAAAAACGGCACGCCAGCCTGCAGAACGGATTACCGTTCCATTAGCCACAAAAGTAACGCCTGATTGAATGGTTATTTTGGTTAATTCCTTCATGCATTCCTGATGAAATGACTCAATCATACGGCCAACAACCATATCGTATATCGCCTGTTTATCCGGACTCAATCCGTAGGCCTGTTCGCCGGTCGGCAGAATTGCATGGTGATCGGTTACTTTTTTGGCGTTCACACTCCGCTTATTAAGGGTTACCGTTTGTAAAAACTGCGCTTGTTTTCCAAAATCAGGATGACTGGTAAATTTTGCAATCAGATCCGGAACGCCGGCAAAAATATCATCACCGATATATCGCGAGCCGGTACGGGGGTAAGAAACCAGTTTACTCTCATACAGGTTCTGTAAAATACTAAGTGTCTGGTCGGCGGTATATCCTTTTTTCTTATTGGCTTCTTGCTGCAAACTGCTTAAGTCATGCAGTAGTGGAGGAGGTTCTTTCCTTGGTTTCGCTTCTACAGCCGTAATATTTCCACCAATTGGAAAGCCGGAAGCCACATCTTCTACCAGGGCAAATAATTTTTCAGCCTCTTCCTTTTCCTTGTAGTTAGCGGTTGATATGGCTTTAAAAACCTGTTCATCTTTGGCCAGCAAAATACTGATCTGATAATAGGTTTGAGGAACGAAATTTTTAATCTCTAAAAAACGCGCACAAATCATCGCCAGGGTAGGTGTTTGTACCCTTCCTAAGGAAAGAACTGTTCTGTTGCCTGCAGATATGCTGAGTGCCTGCGTGGCATTCATGCCCACCAGCCAGTCAGACTCCGAACGGCAATGGGCCGAATTAAATAAGGTATCGTAATCGGTTCCGGGTTTTAAATTCCTGAATCCATCTTTTATGGCTTCATCGGTTTGTGAAGAGATCCAGAGGCGTTTAAATGGTTTTTTGCATTTGAGGTAGTAATAAATGTACCTGAAAATCAATTCACCCTCGCGCCCCGCATCCGTTGCTACGATAATTTCACTTGCTTCATCAAAAAGTTTTTTGATCGTGTCCAATTGTTTGCGTACCGCAGGATCTTCCACAAAACCATCTTTTGTTTTAATCTTTCTGACAGCGAGTTTAAACTTCTGCGGAAGCATGGGCAAATGTTGCTTTCGCCAGCCAATAAAACCATAATCCTGAGGAGGAGCCAATTGCAATAAATGCCCGAATGCCCAGGTAAAAGAATATCCTTTACCTTCAATGTATCCATCTTTTCTGGTGGTTGCTCCGAAAACTTTAGCAAGTTCACGACCAACAGAAGGCTTTTCTGCAATTACAATCTTCATGAATGGGCTTATCTTTTCAAACCCCAAAGATGATTAAAATATTGGCAATAGCTTAAAAAAATTACTCACAATGCCTTTTAATAAACCTTTTTGTAAACAATTACCAGATAAGTTTGTCCATCAGTTGGGTCGGCGGTTTTTATATCGGATTGATTAACAATTCGGTAATATGTCTATCTAACCTTCACAATTATTTTAATGAATGGATAAAATTTACCAACTGAAAGAAAAACAAATTAAAGTGGGACTTGAACCCAAACTAATCCGGGTGTACAGTAATGCACAACTCTGGTCTTATCTTGAAGGAACAGCAGTGGTCAGGCTAGAACGGTTTGAAGTTCTGGTCAATACCATTAAGGCTGATTATGAACAACATTTTGGAAAGAAACTCGCAATATCAAATGCCTCGCTTATTGTAGAGATTCTTGTACATGTATATTGCGACTATTTGGGATTGCACTTTAACCGGATTGTAGGGATAAAATGGATTCAGGCGATTGTTAAAAAATTACTCAAACGCGCTGAGGTTGTAGATTGCGGTGAAAAAGATGTTGATGGGAACCGTTGGGTTTGGGATTTGCTTGCAGGCAGCCAATCACTTTTTATCAAAATTTTTCCAAAAAAACTAAACGCCAAAAACATTAAACCTCATTAATCTGTCTTTGAGGCAAAAACCTGTGGTTGGTTTAAAGCCACACTTGCCGCAAGCGTTTCGTTTAAAAAAGAAGAATAATACAATTGGTTTGAATTATTGATATAAAGCACCGTATGGTCTGAAATGGTGTTAATGATGTCATCTGCCAGTTTAGCCGGAACAGCAGGACAACCCTGACTTCTGCCCAGTCTTCCCAATTCGTCTATGCTTTTCTGACTCACATAACTGGCACCGTGCACCACAATTGATCTTTCCCTGGCATTGTTGTTAAAATCTTGATCCATACCGTCTAATTTAAGCGAACGGCCATGTTTGCCATAATATATCTCACCTGTTAAATAGAAACCCAGGCTGCTTTGATTTGAATTTATCTTATTTGAGAATGATGAAGGTTTATCGCCACCGCTGTTTTGCCCGTGTGCTACCCAGGTATTTAGAATCAACTTTCTATCAGCTAAATCAATGATGTATAGCCGCTTTCTGGTACTTTCCTGATCAAAATCGGCAATGGTTAAAATGGATTTGGTATTTACCAGGCCGGAATATTTCATGTTGTAAAAACCGGTTAATGCTTTTTCAAAAACCTGCTGTGTTAATCCCACAGCATCTAAATGAATTTCATGGTATATACTGGAAACGAGTTGGCTGTACAGACTATCTGCCGCTATATTTTTAATTACATCGTGTTGTGTTTGTTGACGATCTATTGCTTTCCAGCTTGTTCCGATAATGCTCATGACCATTAAAAAAGCCGTAGCAAAGCGCATGACATACTTCTTCATTCAGTTTGGTTTATTTTAATTCAGCATTATTTATACGATGGTATTATATAAATATTGCCTGCATTTAGTTTGTAATGCTAATATACATGATGTTTTAAAAAATACTGGCCATATCCCAATAGCTTTTTTGAATATTTTGAATTTTTTATGGTTTTAAAAGGAGCTTTTGAGATAGCGAGAAACTAAAATATATCTTTTGTTCTAAATCTATTTGCCTATTTTTACAGCACAAAATAAATAAGCATGCCAAACAACGAAAATGATTATTCTTTCTGGACGAAGTACAAGAAATTTGCCACGACAGAGATTTTGATGTACCTGATCATGATCATCGGTATTGGACTCGGAATTATTTTTTTAAGCTAATGGCTAATTTTAGATAATCGGCAGCATTTACGTCATTTATAAATTTCGAAAATTCAGCATACCGTTCTGCTGGGAATGTCCCATCGTTTAAAATAAATTTTCGGTAATAGGTTAACTTATTTCCTTCTACACTCGCTTTGCAGGTGTACTCGCCAAATGCATTTTTAAAGGTTTTATTTTGCCCGGTTATTAATTCTGAATCTACATTATCAGGCAGCGTATAAACAATAGTGTCCTCATCGGTATAACCACGGTTGATATAAACGGGTAATGTCCTGTTTTTTACTTCGGGGACTGATCGTTTTACGTTAAAGGCATTAAGCTGTAAAAACATCTTATTCCCGTTTACAGGTGCATAATTTCTGATACTGACGGTTATATCTTCTATCAGTTTAGGCTTGATGTCCTTTTTTTGAACGAATGAAACCGTTTCAAAATCGATATTATCAATATTATAAGTCTCTTTTAATGATTTATGCTGTTCTGTTACCGGTTTATCGATCAGGCGTTCCTGGTTTTCATATTGTGATCCAGTGTAAGCGGTATGCATTTTGCCGGCTATACTTCCGTCTGGCTGTAGTGTCAACTCAGCCTTGCGTATCTGCAGGTTTTCATCTGTAGTCAGTTTTGGGGTACGCAATAATTTTCCGCCATCTGCTGTGCAGGCCAATACCAGTCTGTCATCAGTAAAATCACTTAAATAACCAAATGGAATTTTTTGGCTGGTGCATTCCAGCCAGGTGGTATCACCATCTAACGGCATGCAGAGAATAATATGATTGCCCTGATCCATACTGGCATATGATGGGTCCATGCTCTTCTTTTCAGAACCAGCTGATACCACACAGTAATAAGATGTTATGTTTACAGCCTGGAGCAAACTTTGCATGTAATTGACCAGCGCTTTACAGTCGCCATAACCCAGTCGGTCTACCTCGCTTGCTGCAACGGGCTGAAAACCACCAATACCAATCTGGACGCTGATATACCTGGTTTTATCCTGTAAATACTGATAAATTTTACGCGCTTTATCTTTGTCTGTTTTTTCGTTTTTTACCAGGTCTTTGATCATCTCAATGGTAGATGCGGGCAAAGCTTTACGGGCTACCAGTAAATCGTCATAAATCCATTTGCCCAGTTCTTTCCAATCGGTATAAATGCCTTTATGATTGTAATAATAAAACGCTTTTGGGGCAATCTGTATGTTGGTAAAATAGGTATCCCTAGCCGGGCTGTAGGGTTCGGGTTTAACAGCTAAAATGTTATTCACTTTCCAAACAGATTTCTGCTGCTTTTCATCTGTTATAACTTCTGGTTTTCCGGTATAATTTTGCGTTTTTATTCTAACGTCGTCCGTTGGCTTGCAGATCAAGGTATAAGTACTTTTTTCCACCGAAACGTCATCTGCGGGTTTAGGTGTCCAATCAGGGATGATTAGATTTTGCTTATTTCTAATCTCATAATTATATACAAGCGTATAAGGATACTCAGTTACCGATGGTAGATAGTGTTTAACACGGCTATCAACAAAAAGCGAAAACCCATCTGCGGCGCTCATGTCCGCAAAATCATTTTGAGAGAATTTATGCGTCAGTTTGCCAACACTGTTGTAAACTTCTCCCTTGATGCTTTTAATCGAAATATTTTTATCGTAGAAGATTACTAAACGTGCCTGCGCCTCACCATTTTGGTTAAAAACAGTAATGGCCTTTTTCACATTTAGTAAAACGTTATCAGGCGAACGCATGTCGACAGTTGTTTCCTCATTACGGATACAGGCGTTGGCTCGGTTACGGAGATTTGATGGGATTAAATCAACATCGTAGTTATCTTGTGCAAAACTTGCAACAGAAACCAAAAATAAGGCAAGAATGGTAAATAATAACCTCATTTTAATTTGTCTTTTTTAATAAACACTCTGTTTTTTGGTTTTGAATAATTTTGCTATAAAATTCTTTTAGGAAAAGGTATTCTTCGGGCTGGTATATAGCGTTGTTGAACTGCAAAATCTGGTTCATTGAAATGGTATTATCATCCAGAGCGGTTTGCAACAAATACTTTCCGCCCGCATTAGGTAAAGCGATGGCCATATCTTTTGGTTTTTCCAGTAACAGGTATTTTTCGGGTAAAAGCACGTTAATGGTAATGCGCTCATCAGACGCTGCACCTAAATCAACAGGGTAGGTACGCTCGTTCAAATTAAATGGATTTTTCGAGATGGTATGGATAAAAAAAGGACTAAAATAGAACTGATCATTATTTGTGCCATCGTTTATGGTGAGTTCTACCTCATATTTCTCTTCCAGAGAATTCTCAACACTATCAAGATTTGAAATTTGATGATCCAATATTTTTATTCTGGTTAATCGCTCATCAAGTTTCTCTACATATTCATCGGGAGAACTGTGTTGAAGGATTTCTTTCCGCTTTCCATACGCCGCATATCCCGTTGTATAGGTGGTTAAAGTACCAATAATTTTTCCATCAACGGTCATCTTTCCGGTCATGATGTAACTGGTTGTCGATTTTTGACTCGCAATTAAATCGATCCAATAAGATGGTTTTTTTAAGTTGATTACACGTCCCTGGTCATTTATGCAGCGTAGCGGTAGTAAACCGAAAGGCAGTAGTGGTTCTGTAGCATCCAGTAAATAACTTTTATCGCCAATATTTACTTTGGCAATCAAATAGTTAAAATCGCTCATTACCGGGTAAAGCTTGTTTACTGTTCCATTGTCACGGGTTGATAGAATTACGGCTTCAGCATCCAAACCGGCAGCAGAAAGCGCTGCAATTAAGCTTAGGTTAACATCTGCTACATTGCCCGATCTGCTATCCAGTGCTTTTTTGATGTTATCTTCTGAGTACTTTCCGTAGTAATTATTCCACTTGATCTGCTTTTTGATATAATTATAAACGGACTTCGCTTTATCTAAATCTGATGAACTTCCTTTTGTGATTTCCGGGATAAGATCTTTAAAAACATCTTTTCTTTTCATCTGGCTGCCCAGTGTTTTATAAGATGACAGCTCGAAATCAATATCTTTCCAGGTTTTGGTGTAGGATGTTTTACTGCCGTTTAAGTTCTGAACATCAGAAAGTTCAAAATAAATCGCCGATTTGAAGTTACTGGGCGCGGTCATATTATCTTCTTCGATAAAAGCCGGAATATTCTTCATCGTGTAATTGATTTTGGAACAATCAATCGGTACGCCAGATAGCCTTAAACATTCCCTGCTGATTTCAGCTTTTTGATCCGTCAGTTTCTGAAAACCACGTAACGATACATTGTAATTATAAATGCCGGGAATATAAACCAGATACTCACTTATGACCTTCGGAATATTGCTCTGAAATTCCCAAGTTCTGAAATTAAATAAGTTGGGCGATTTTAATTTATAACTGTATTCAATAACCGATCCTTCTTTAAGGTTTGGAAGTGTAAACTTGGTCAGTCTGGTATATTTAGACCTGTTCTCGACGAAAATGGCTTTTTTATCCATAATTGTTTCGGTAAAATCATTACCGATATGATTAAAAGTAGATGCCTTTATTTCACTGATCGTCTCCTCGCGGGATTCATCTTTATAGGTTGGAATAACAATATTGGCCTCTTTAAAGCCTTCCTTGTTAAAGATTTTGATTTTTACATGGTGTTCAAAAACCAGTTCTAAACTTCCTGTAGCATCATCTTGCTGGATTGAGGCGGTGCCGAATTCTTTTAAAACGATGGCATTGGCATTACTGTCTAATTTCTTTTTGTCGAATTCGTAATCGTCGTAGGTAATAGAACCGAAGGTAAAGTTTTGTGCCTGAGTAGTTAGTGATAGAAAAAAAAGGGGTAACAGGGCGAAGATTTTATTCATTTGAGCGTGTGTAAATTGCCGCAAGTTAATGTTAGTAACGAATATTCTAAAATAATTTGACAATTAAATTTATAAATTAATAAAGGTGTTTTACAGAACTAATGAAACCTTTTTAGCACTTTTGAAAAAAAAGAATTTTGACATTCCGATCCAAATCTAATGTCGCTAATCTCACATCTTAAGAAATGAAATTAAATTTAAAGCGCCCTTTAGCATTTTTTGATTTAGAAGCTACTGGAGTTAATGTTGGAGCTGACAGAATCGTTGAAATAGCGGTTTTAAAAGCCATGCCAGATGGTTCTGAAATTGTTAAAACCTGGCGCGTCAATCCAGAAATGCCCATTCCTTTGCAAACTTCATTAATACATGGTATTTATGATGAAGACGTTGCAGACAAACCTACCTTTAAAACCCTGGCCGCAGAAATTGCAGCATTTATTGGTGATAGTGACCTGGCCGGATACAATTCAAATAAATTTGATATTCCCATGCTTTTGGAGGAATTTTTAAGGGCTGAAATAGATTTCGACATGAGCAACCGTAAATTTGTTGATGTACAGAATATTTTCCACCAGATGGAGCAACGTACCTTAAAAGCAGCCTATAAATTTTATTGCCAGGAAGATTTAATTAATGCACATGCGGCTGAAGCTGATGTGATTGCCACCTACAAAGTTCTGCTTGGCCAGCTTGAAATGTACAAAGAAACTGAGTTTGAGAATAAACAAGGTGTAAAATGTATTCCGGTGGTAAACGACGTAGATGCACTGCATATTTTTACCAATATTAATAAACCTGTAGATTTTGCCGGTCGTTTGGTTTACAATGATAAGGATGAGGTTTGTTTTAACTTTGGTAAACACAAGGGTAAAACCACTGCGCAGGTATTTTCAGTAGAACCTAGTTATTATGCCTGGATGAAAAATGGCGATTTCCCTTTATATACAAAGAAGAAATTAGACGAGGAGTGGGCAAAATTCAATGCAAAGAAAAATGAGAACAGGCCGGCAAAACCCCAGCATAACGCACCCGCAAATAAACCGCAATATCAACAGAAACCTCAGCCAAAGCCCGAAAAACCTGCTCAGCCAATCAATTCGGATATGCTGGAGCAGTTAAAAATGAAGTTCGGCAAGTAATAATTAGCTGGCGAATCGGTTAATTGTTTAAAATGGTTAATTGAAGTTAAACGCTATGCGCACTGCGCTCAGCCCTAAGCTCAAAAGATGAAATCTATAAAAATATTTGGCATTTTATTCTGTACTGCAATCTATGTCAGTGCGCAGACTACCTTACCGATAGCGTCCGTTTTTCAAAAGGCTTATCAGAAAGAAACCAGAAATGTAAATGGCAGGCCTGGCAAAAATTACTGGCAAAATACCGCCAGATACGATTTAAATATAAATTTTAATCCAGCCAGCAGGTTGTTGAAAGGAAAGGTTCAGGTAACGTACACTAACAATAGTCCGGATACGCTGAAAGAGATCTGGTTTAAATTATATCCAAATTTATATAAAAAGGGAACGCCAAGAAAATCTAAACTGGCGGCTTCTGATCTTGGCGACGGTGTGGCAATAGAGAAAATGGTAGCAAACGGAAAAACCGTTACTGATTTTACGATAGATGGAACAAATATGACCGTTAATGTTCCTGCTGTTCTACCAGGCAAAACCGTTAGTTTCGCAATTGATTATAGTTATTTTCTGAATAAAGGATCACATGTCCGTACAGGTCAGGTAGATGATGGTTCGTATTTTATTGCCTATTTTTTCCCCCGTATTGCAGTTTATGATGATATTGATGGCTGGAATAAATTTCCGTATACGGGTGCTGAGGAATTTTATAACGACTTTGATCAGTTTAATGCTTCTATTACCGTTCCGGGAACTTATGGGGTATGGGCAACCGGCGATCTGAAAAATCCTTCAGAAGTTTTTGAGAAAGATATCGTTTCGAGGATGTTAACTGCAGAAAAAAATGATGCTGTAATTGATGTGATTACCGATAAGGATCTGGCAGATAAAAGAGTGACCAAACCCAATGCATTTAATACCTTTAAGTTTGAAGCTAAACATGTAACTGATTTTGTATTTGCTTTGAGCGACCATTACTTATGGAAATCGAGCAGTTTGGTGGTTGATCCTAAAACAAAAAGGAGAACACGGGTAGATGCGGTTTTTAACCCCAGACATAAGGATTATTATGAGGTGATAGATTTTGCGCGTAAGACGGTAGAGGCCATGAGTTATACTTTCCCTAAATGGCCTTTTCCTTACAACCATGAAACGATATTTGATGGTTTGGACCAGATGGAATATCCGATGATGGTAAATGACAATCCGGTAGATAACAGGGTTGATGCCATTACCTTAACTGATCATGAAATCTTCCATACCATGTTTCCCTTTTATATGGGCATAAACGAAACCAAGTATGGTTGGATGGATGAGGGCTGGGCAACTATTGGTGAATGGTTGATATCACCAATGATTGATTCTACCATTGTGGATGAATATGGCGTGCAGCCTACGGCTTCATCTTCTGGTGGTAAAGATGATACACCAATTATGACTTTAACACCCGACTTAAAAGGATCGGGATCTTTCACCAATTCGTATCCAAAACCGGGTTTAGCTTATTTATATGTCAAAGATTATCTGGGTGATGAACTGTTTACCAAAGCTTTGCACACTTATATCCAAAACTGGAACGGCAAACACCCAATGCCATACGATTTCTTTAACAGCATAAATACAGGCAGCGGAAAAAATTTAAACTGGTTTTGGAAGGCCTGGTTCTTTGAGGATGGTGTAACCGATATGGCCATTAAAGCGGTAGATAAAACTTCAGCCGGATATACTGTAACTGTTGAAAATAAAAGTGTTAAGCCATTGCCTGTCGATTTAGCGCTGACCTTTGAAGATGGTACTACAGAAAAAAGTCACAGCACGATTGGCGTATGGGAAAAAGGCGACCGGCTGGTAAAAATTGAAGTGAAGACTAACAAAAAATTATCGAAAGTAGTGATGGGAAATCCACACACACCAGATAAGGTTAAAAGTGACAATAGTTTTTCGGTGAGATAGATAAATGCCAGGGAAGTCATGTTTTTTGGTTAATCTGCTTAGTTTATCTTTACATGATTAATACGGCCAAGTATTACAGCGATCGTCATCCTGAACTTGTTTCAGGATCTATTTAACCAATTATTAAATGGATGCTGAAATAAATTCAGCATGACGCTCTATTAATTTATATGCCAACAAACATGCTTATTCAGGTTTCAAAAAATCGATATTTCTTTTCAAACCTGTAAACTTGGTACGCTTAACTGGCGAGCCTTTAAAAACCTTTTTAAAAACATCCTCTGTAATTTCCATCAGGTCTTTGTGATTCAAATCCAGTAATCCATTCTCTGGCTTAAAGGCATCTTCATTGTGCGCTTTAGAAAAACGGTTCCATGGGCAAACATCCTGGCAAATATCACAGCCAAACATCCAGTTGCTCATTTTATCTTTAAACTCATTTGGAATTTCGTTTTTAAGCTCAATGGTGAGATAAGAAATGCATTTAGATCCATCTACCACCTGTGGAGCAATAATGGCATCAGTAGGGCAGGCATCTAAACAGCGTGTACAGCTCCCACAATAATCAGCCTGGTAAGTATGATCGTAACCCAATTCGAGGTCGACTATCAATTCTGCCAAAAAGAAAAAAGAACCATCTGTTTTACTTATGAGGTTAGAATTTTTACCGATCCAGCCAATGCCCGATTTTTTTGCCCAGGCACGGTCTAACACAGGAGCAGAATCTACAAATGCCCTTCCTGAAACTTCTCCGATATTTTCTTCAATAAAATAGGTGAGTTCCTTTAATTTTTCTTTGATAACCGTGTGGTAATCCTGACCGTAAGCATATTTAGAAATTTTTGGTGCGTTCGGGTCAGACTGTTTTTCTTCCGTATAATAGTTTAATGATAAGGAAATTACAGACTTAGCGCCGTCAACCAGCAATCTGGGGTCAAGGCGTTTATCGAAATAATTTTCCATGTATTTCATTTCGCCATGGTGGTTCTGATTAAGCCATTTTTCCAGCCTCGGCGCTTCCTCTTCAAGAAATTCGGCTTTGGCAATACCACAAGATAAAAAGCCCAAACGGAGGGCTTCTTCTTTAATCAGCTGGCTATATTTTGCTTCATTGTTATACACCGATTTGCAAAGATAAGGCTTAGGATTTAAAACATTTTCAATAATCGCTTGTTTTACATGCAGAAACTAAATTAATTAATTATGGTTCATCCTTGGCAGGTAAAAACCAAAAAAGGAGAGCTTTCAGGAAATTAACTATGGAAAATATAGATCCACAACATACGGAATCAGGAGCAGCTCCCAAACCGATAGAAAAAGATTACGAAAATCACAAAGAAGATCCAGGACCAGCACAACCCGCGGTGACCGAAAGAGACGAAAATGGTGCCGGCCAGGCATTAAAATGGGTGATACCAATAGCGGTAATTATTGGCCTGATCATATGGTTTGTGATGAGAAAATAATTAGCTTTAGATTAAAAACAGAAATGCCGGTACATTAATTTGACCGGCATTTTTTATAATAGTTGTTATTGTATAGTGTCTACTTCAAAAGTTTTACCTGATAAAGGTCTTTTCTTCTGTCTTTCAGCACTTTAACCGTGCCATAATGGTGCAGTTCATCTAGTAAATGCAAGTCAACGTCTACCACGAGCACCATCTCTGTATTTTGTGTGGCTTCTGCTTTGATGGCGTTGGTTGGAAAAGCGAAATCAGACGGGGTGAAAACTGCAGATTGGGCAAACTGGATATCCATATTGTTTACTTTGGGTAAATTGCCCACGCAACCTGCAATCGCCACGTAACACTCATTTTCTATTGCCCTGGCCTGCGCACAATGTCTCACACGCGTATAACCATTTTGGGTATCAGTTAGAAATGGCACAAATAAAATCTGCATGCCTTGTTCGGCATAAATGCGGCTTAATTCCGGAAATTCTACATCATAACAGATCAAAATACCCACTTTACCGCAATCGGTATCAAAAACCTGCACTTTATCGCCACCAATCATGCCGTAATACTTTTGCTCATTCGGGGTAATATGAATTTTTCTGTATTCATCTATTTTACCTGTACGATGGCAGAGGTAAGTGGCATTGTATAGCTTGCCGTCTTCAATAAGCGGCATACTGCCCGTAATAATATTGGTATTGTAGCTCAATGAATATTCATGCATTTTCTGTACAATCTCTTCCGTTTTTTCGGCAAGTTTGCGCATGGCCTCAATTTCAGGTAAATGATTGTAGGGTTGGAGCAGGGGGGTGTTAAATAACTCAGGAAACATCACAAAATCCGATTTGTACCCGCTCAAAGCATCCACGAAAAACTCTACCTGTTCGTAAAACGCTTCCATATTAGGAAATAAACGCATTTCCCATTGTACCAAACCTAAACGAATGGTCATAGCCGAACGGGCTGAAGCATCAACACCCTGATAATAAATATTATTCCACTCAATCAGGGTGGCATATTCTTTCGATTCTTTGTCTCCGGGCAAATAGTTCTTTAATACTTTTCTAACGTGAAAATCATTGGAAATCTGAAAGGTAAGTGTTGGATCATAAATTTCTTTTGACTTAACTTTGTCTATGTATTGCCTCGGACTTAACTTTTCTGCATATTGATGGTAACCAGGGATCCGCCCGCCGGCAATGATACTTTTAAGATTAAGGCTTTCGCAGAGTTCTTTTCTTGCCTCATATAATCTTCTTCCTAAACGCAATCCCCGGTATTCCGGGTGTACAAAAATTTCGATGCCATAAAGTGTATCACCATTTGGATCGTGTGTGGTAAAAGAATAATCACCAGTAATCAGTTTATAGGTATGCCGGTCTCCATATTCATCATAATTTACAATAATGGCCAATGAACAGGCTACAACTTTATCATCAACAGCAATACAGAGCTGCCCTTCAGGGAAAATATTTAAAAGTTTTGCGATGCTTGATTTTGGCCAGATGGAGCCGCCCATACTGTCGTAAGCCTGTACCATTGATTCCTTAAGGTCGGCATAGTCTTCGAGCGTTATTTTGCGTAATTCAATATTCATACAGTTTGATTTGTATTAATGAACACAGAAAAGGCTTAAATGTTCATATTGATTTTGTTTTCTCAAATTGCGGCGGAAAGAATTCCTGAAAAATTCTACATCAAGCCTTTTTAACGAAAAACTAAATAATGACTATATTTGGCACATATTAACCATCGCTAATGCGGTTTCAGCTGTAAAACTTTGGTTATAACTTATCATATTAAGAAGCTTTAGATGCCTTTACAAGAAACAAGCCCCCAAACTGCTTTCGAACTCGTTTCTGGATTAGAAATCCACGTTCAGTTGAATACAAACACCAAAATATTTTCTGCTGACAGTGCATCTTTCGGGGCTTCACCTAATGAAAACATATCTGCAGTTTCGCTGGCATTACCCGGGGCCTTACCCAAGTTGAACAAAGAGGTTGTGGCAAAAGCGATCCGTATTGGCTTAGCTTTAAATTGTACCATCAACCAGATCAACCATTTCGACAGAAAAAACTATTTCTATGCCGATTTGCCAAAAGGATACCAGATTACTCAAGATAATCAACCGATCTGCGTAAATGGCTTTTTAGAACTTGAATTGAGTAATGGTACCAGGAAAAAAGTAGGGATCAATCGAATCCACCTCGAAGAAGACGCCGGCAAGAGCATTCACGATCAGGATGACAACTATTCTTTGGTTGATCTGAACCGGGCAGGGGTACCGCTGATCGAGATTGTGACTGAACCCGATATCCGGAGTTCAGAAGAAGCTTCCGTTTTGTTGAGTGAAATCAGGAAACTGGTCAGGCATTTAGATGTAAGCGACGGCAATATGGAGGAAGGTAGTTTGCGTTGCGATGCCAATATTTCGATACGCCCAAAAGGTACCATTGAATTTGGAACACGCTGTGAGGTTAAGAACTTAAACTCCATGCGCAACGTGCGGAGAGCAATGGATTTTGAATTTGGCCGCCAGGTAGAAGTGATCAGTAACGGAGGAATAATTATCCAGAGCACTTTAAATTTTGATGCCGACAAAGGAACCACCGCCCCTATGCGAACCAAAGAAGAAGCCAATGATTACCGTTATTTTTCAGATCCCGATCTCCAGCCCATTTATGTTTCTGATGATTGGCTGGCCGAAATTAAATCTTTGATGCCGCCGTTACCCAATGAAATTTCACAACAGATGGTTGCCGATTTTGGGATCAGTAAAGCCGATGCGGCACTTTTTGCAGAAGATTTAGATCTGTTAAATTACTTTAACCAAGCTCAATCAACCGTTGAAAACAAAAAAAGTTTAATAAACTGGTTAACCGGCCCAATTAGAGCGGTTTTAAATGAAAAAGGGATTACGATAGCTGATTTCAGGGTGAATCCCGCTCAGCTGGCAGAAGCGATCAACCTGGTAGATGATAAAAAAATAACGCAGCAAATTGTGATACAACAATTATTGCCAGCTGTTGAATTAGCTGATGATGCAAAAGTGATTGATCTGGCACAATCACTAAACCTGTTGATTTCTGAAAACGGAGATGAGTTGAATACATTTATTGATGAAGTGTTAAATAAATATCCACAACAGGTGGAAGCGTACAAGAAAGGAAAAAAAGGCGTTTTAGGTTTATTCGTGGGCGATGTGATGAAACTGGCCAAAGGAAAAGCTGATGCTAAAAAATTAAATGAATTAATACTTGAAAAACTGAAATAATGAGAATAAAACAATTGAGCCTGCTCATGCTGATCGCGATTGCTTTCATGGCATGCAAATCTAAAGATAGCTTTACAATTGACGGGAAGTTCCAGAATCCGGGCACAGAGAAGAAGGTATTTTTGTACGGTATGCAAAATAGCAATATGGTTGCAATCGATTCAACCAATCTATCAGAGAAAGGTGAATTTAAATTCATTCGCAAAACACCATCTGTTGATTTCTTCAGGGTGTCTGTAGGTAACCATGAGTTCATGTTAATTGCAAAAAACGGCGATGAAATTAAGTTGGAAGCTGATTTGGCTGATAAAAATATGGCTTATAAAATCTCAGGGGCAAATGAGGTAGAAAAATTGTCTGAACTAAATGCCATTAGAAATAATTTTGCCAAACAGGTTGAAAAGTTACAGGCAGATTTCGAAGCAAAAGTAGCAACACAACCTCAAAATAGGGCGGCCGTGTTGGAATCGATGAAACCACAATACGAATCTTATATTAATCAATTGAATGCACAAATCATAAAATTTGCAAAAGATAATAAAGGTACGCTAGCCAGTTTTTATGCCATGAATACCTTGAGTCCGCAGGAGTTTGAAGCTGAATTGGTGCAATTTGCCGATGAGGTAAAAGATGAGATTAAAGGTAATGCTACGGTAGATGCTTTTGTAAAACAGATGGCACTTTTAAAATCCGTTCAGGTAGGGCAGGTTGCCCCTGCATTTACCATCAATACAGCAGATAATAAGGCGGTAAGCTTATCAGATTACAAAGGGAAATACGTATTGATCGATTTTTGGGCATCATGGTGCCAGCCTTGCCGCCAGGAAAACCCAAATGTAGTTAAGGTTTACAATAAGTATAAAAATAAGAACTTTGATATCATTGGTATCTCACTTGATACCGACAAAGCTGCATGGTTAGGTGCGGTAAAAGCAGACGGATTAACCTGGACCCACGTTTCGGAACTAAAAGATTTTAATGGCGAAACGGTAAAAAAATACCAGGTGCAGGCCATACCAACTTCTTACCTGGTTGATCCTGCAGGAAAAATAGTGGCCAAAAACCTGCGTGGAGAGGAACTGGATGCATTTTTAGCCAAAACGTTACGTTAAAACTAATTCCATGTTAAACTAATTTAAGTAATTAACAATTTCTTAACTTAGGCTTAACTAAATATTGCATCATGGATACTACTTTCGTAACAAATATTTAACTATGAACAACGCAGGTCAGAAAATATTAATTGTTGATGATGAACCAGATATTCTGGAGCTTATTGAATATAATCTTAAAAAAGAAGGTTATCAGGTTTTCACAGCTACCAATGGCCAGGAAGGAATTACTGTTGCGAAGAAAGTACATCCGGATTTGATTATTCTGGATATCATGATGCCTAAAATGGATGGCATTGAGGCTTGCCGTTTAATGCGCGCCATACCTGAATTTAAAAACACATTTATGGTTTTCTTAACCGCCAGAAGTGAGGAATATTCAGAAATTGCCGGTTTTAATGTGGGTGCCGATGATTACATCGCAAAACCGATTAAACCACGTGCTTTAGTTAGCCGGATCAACGCGATTTTAAGAAGAAATGCCGGCACCGAAGAAGTGTCTGAAAACAAACTGGAAATTGGCGATTTAGTAATCGACCGCGAAGCTTATCTGGTTTTTCAGGGTGGTAACAAAGTGATATTGGCCAAAAAAGAGTTTGAACTTTTATACTTGTTGGCTTCAAAACCTGGTAAGGTGTATACCCGTGAATCGATTCTAAAAAATATATGGGAAGACTCTGTCGTGGTAACCAACAGGACAATTGATGTGCATATCCGTAAGTTGAGGGAAAAGTTAGGTGAAACTTATGTTTCAACTGTAAAAGGCGTAGGTTATAAGTTTGAGCTTTCTTAAATTATTAAAGTTAAAGATATTAAGCCGTTCTGATCAACATTCAGGGCGGCTTTTTTTATCTACTTAAAATCTTCAATCAGATCCTGAAACAAGTTTAGGATGAAGGTAAAAAATCGTCATGTTGACTTCATTTTAACAACTTTGTTCATAAAGACCCTGAAATAAGTTTAGGGTGACGAGCGCCTTAAAAAATAAATCGTATTTTTGCGCTTCATTAAATTACTGCACAGTTTGAAGTTTCCAAATTTTAAAGACCTTATTCTTTTTGAAGACAACGATTTTATCGTGATCAATAAACCTCCTTTTTTAGCCTCGCTTGATGAACGGGGTGGATCTGGAGAGACCAATGTGTTGCGTTTAGCCAAACAATACAGCGATGACGCACAAGTTTGTCACCGTTTGGATAAAGAAACTTCTGGTGCATTGATTATTGCCAAAAATCCGGAAGGTTACCGCCATGTTTCTATGCAATTCGAAAGAAGAAAGGTAAATAAAACTTACCATGCGGTGGTAGACGGACAAGTTATTTTCGATCAGTTAATGGTTGATCTGCCAATCCTGAACGATGGCAATAAAAATGTGACCATTGATAGGGCGGAAGGTAAACGAGCTGAAACTATTTTCGACTCGTTAAAATACTATAAACACTATACGTTGGTAGAATGTAAACCCATTACCGGTCGTATGCACCAGATCCGTATCCACCTGGCCACTCAAAGAGCAGCCATTGTAGGTGATGAGATGTACAAAGGTAAACCTGTTTTTCTTTCATCTATTAAGAGAGGTTATAAATTAACCAAAGGTGAAGAGGAACAACCCATTATGAAACGTTTCGCGTTACATGCCAGACATTTGGTTTTTAAAGGATTAGATGACCAGGACATTGTTATAGATGCTCCTTATCCAAAAGATTTTGCAACCTTAATTAAGTTATTGGATAAATTTGATGCGTAAAAGCAGTCTTTAAATTGACTTCTGTCTTTGTTTTTCTTACTTTTGGGCATCCGCCCTCTATCTAAAAAACAATAGAATGTACATCAGATTTGTAAATTACCTTGATAAGATAAACCAGTACCGGAAATCTAAAATATCAAACCGTAATTTCTTAGTTATTCTCGCCATAATTGTTGGAATTTTAGCCGGATTGGCTGCCGCTGTTCTAAAAAGTTTAACCCACCATATCGAAGAATTTCTGCAATCGGATTGGCACTGGAAATATAAATATTACCTGTATTTTATATTTCCGATGATCGGTATTTTCTTTACAGTTTTATACATCAAATACTTTATCCGGAAATCGAAATTTGAAACCGGGTTAACGCCTTTGCTTTATTCCATTTCCAAAAAGTCGAGTAAGGTAGAGGCCCACAATATTTATTCGCAGATTATTACTGCAGCAGTTACAGTTGGTTTTGGCGGTTCAACAGGCCTCGAAGCCCCTATTGTAACCAGCGGATCAGCAATTGGCTCTAATATTGGTCGCATATTAGGCTTATCTTACCGCGAAATTACCATGCTGGTAGCCTGTGGTGCTGCAGCGGGTATTGCAGGTGCCTTTAATAGCCCGGTGGCGGGCATTGTTTTTGCAATCGAAATTTTATTGCCAGAGTTTACTATTCCTGCATTTATACCACTGCTATTATCAGCGGCAACTGCAGCGGTAGTGGCGAGGTTATTTTACACTCAACAACTTTTCTTTTTGGTTACTGAAGGATGGAAGGTTGATGCCTTGTTTTATTACGTTATATTGGCCTGCTTTATTGGTTTGTTTTCTATTTATTTTACAAAAGCAAACTATGCCGTAAAGGGCCTGTTTTACAAAATCAAACATCCTTATACAAAAGTAATTGTAGGCGGTTTAATGTTGGGGGCGCTGGTTTTTCTGTTCCCAACATTATATGGTGAGGGATATATCACTATAAAAGGATTGTTAAAAGGCGACTATCAGACCGTTATTAATAATAGTATTTTTGCCGATTATAGTTCGATTTCGGCTGTGGTTGTGCTGTTCACTATCGTAACCATTTTCATGAAATCAATTGCTACGCTGGTTACCCTGGGTGCTGGTGGTAACGGTGGTACATTTGCGCCCAGTTTAATTATGGGTGGTTTAATCGGTTTTATATTTGCTTACGTGGTTAACCTTTCAGGGATAGCACAGCTAAACGTATCTAACTTTATTGTAGCTGGTATGGCCGCCGCCCTGGGTTCTATTATGCATGCTCCTTTGACAGGTATTTTTCTGATTGCAGAAATTACAGGAGGATACGTGCTAATGGTACCATTGATGATTACCACTGCTATTTCTTATGCCATCAACCGTAGCTCGCAAAAACACTCCATTTACACCAAAGCACTGGCTGATAAAGGAGAGTTACTGTCTCATGAAGATAAGGATACCACTGTTCTGAACCAGATGAAGCTAAAATACCTGATTGAGAAAAGTTATCCTCAGTTGCAGATGAACGATCTGATTTCGCTGAAGATGAACGAAATTATGCAATCGCATAAAAATGTGATTGCTGTTACGGATGAGGTGGGAGATTTTAAAGGGATCATTTATATTGAAGAACTGTTTAACGAAATGGTTAATCATCCCGAAAAGGAAAATCTGAAAGCATCTCATCTGGTACAAACTGCACCAAATACCATTACCGAAAATGAGGGCCTGAAAACAGTTTTGGAAAAAATGGAGCAGGAAAATGTATGGATTTTGCCCGTGTTGACCATAAAGAACCAATATTTAGGCTTTGTTTCTAAAACAGCAATCTTTAATAAATACAGGGCTTTGCTGATGAGACAGAATGATTATATGGGATAGATGTTGTTTTTAATGTTGAAGGGTTGAAACGTTGTAAAGTTGATCAGTTCTATAAAGATGAGTACCTTGATTAATCTTTAAATTACTTTTGAAACCTTGGAACTAAACAAACGTTGGAATGCTGTCCGGATAACCTTCAAACATTCCAACTTTTAAACCTAATTAGTGCTATTCGGCTCTTTTCAAACCAAACTTTTCTATTTTACTATATAAATGGCTTCTTTGAATATCAATTTCATCAGCTGTTTTTGATACATTCCAGTTGTTTTTTTCCAATTTGAACTTGATGAATTCTCTTTCTGCATAATCTTTATAATCCTGAAAATTATTGAACGAATCGAAAGAAGAAGCAAGGCCGTTACCTCCGGCAGCCGCAATCTGCGTACTGGTTGCAGCACCAATGTTTGTACCCCCCCCCGGATTAGCAAAGGCACGGACATCATTTTCGGTAATAACCTTGTCGCTCAAAATAATCAGGCGCTCAATCATATTGTGCAGCTCGCGTACGTTACCTGTCCATGGTAAAGCTTGCAAGGCGAGCATACCGCCTTCATTTATTTTTTTAACAGGCATTCCATAATCGCTGCAAATGCTTTCTAAAAAGCTTTGGGCAATAACGGGGATATCATCCGTACGTTCAGTTAAATGCGGCACATGGATATTGATTACATTTAAGCGGTGATACAAGTCCATACGGAAGTTACCATCCTCAATTTCTTTCAGTAAGTCTTTATTGGTTGCAGCTAAAACACGAACGTTTACATCAATTTCTTTTTCGCCACCCACACGTGTAATTTTATGCTCCTGTAAAGCACGTAAAACCTTTGCCTGGGCAGAGAGGCTCATATCGCCAATCTCATCTAAGAATAACGTTCCACCGTTGGCCAGTTCAAATTTACCGATGCGTTGCTTAACCGCAGAAGTAAAAGAACCTTTTTCATGTCCAAACAGCTCACTTTCTATCAGTTCTGAGGGGATAGCCGCACAGTTTACCTCAATTAAAGGGCTATCGGCACGATTCGATTTTTCATGCAGCCAACGGGCTACCAACTCTTTACCACTACCATTAGCACCGGTAATCAATACACGGGCTTCGGTTGGCGCAACACGCTCAATGGTCTCCTTAATTTTAGAAATACTTTCAGATTCACCTAAAATTTCCCGGGTTTTACTGGCTTTACGTTTTAGGACCTTGGTTTCGGTAACCAAATTTCCACGGTCTAAACCGTTTCGTACGGTAATTAATAAGCGATTTAAATCAGGTGGTTTCGAAATAAAATCGAAAGCGCCTTTTTTGCTGGCTTCAATGGCAGTTTCAACTGTGCCGTGACCGGATATCATAATAAAAGGCAGATCTGGTTTAATGATCTGTGCCTGCTCCAGCACTTCCATACCATCCATCTTATTCATTTTGATATCGCAAAGAACCAAATCGAAATTTCCTTTTTTGATCATTTCGAGGCCGTCGATACCATTATCTATATCTTCAACATCGTAATTTTCATATTCCAGAATTTCACGCAAGGTACTCCTTATTGCCCGCTCATCGTCAATTATTAATAATTTAGCCATTAGAGATGTATTCTTTAATTTTTAAAATGCGAATATATAGTTTTTTAATTAATGTATAGTTTTTTGTACAATAATAGGCTATAAAACCTAAATTGAGCTGAAAAGTTTTAATCTCATCAGAAATAATCTTCTAAATATCTATTCTAATCGGTAATGCGTGTTTCCTGCACATTAATTCAACTGCTAAAAACGACTTTTCATTCAGCAAACACAGGGATAATTGTTAGTTAAAATACTATTTATACATCCATTTTGCATATTGGTTAATTTTATTACTTTTGCGGCGCTTTTGGTTCCCGGTCTTACACCCGGGATTAAAAGGGAATACAGTGTAAATCTGTAACTGTCCCGCAGCTGTAAGCTCCTTAACGGATTTTCAATCAATTTGCCACTGTCCCGATATGTAGGGATGGGAAGGCCGGAAAACCGGGAGTAAGTCAGAAGACCTGCCTTTAGCGATTAATTTCATAGCTTTCGGGGATTGAAGCTAGGATTGAGATATCAACGTTGTTCGTATTTTCATTTCCTTTTCTGATCTGTTGGCTGTGGGCAAAACTCACAATCAAATGAACAAAAAATGTATGCTAACTGTAGCCGGGCTAGGGCTCGCACAGTTAATGATCGGCCAGGTGGCCAATGCGCAAACTCAAGATAGTTTGCAGCTCAAAGATGTTGTCATTTCTGCAACAAAAAACGACCAGAAACAATCACAGACCGGAAAAGTGGTCACCATTATCAGCCGGGAAGTGTTGGAACGCAGTAATGGCAAGTCATTACCCGATTTATTGAGTGAGCAGGCTGGTATCGTTATTAGTGGGGGGAATAGTAACCAGGGCAAGGACAAAAGTATATTTACGAGGGGCGCACTTGGCGGCTACACCCTGGTCCTTATTGATGGTATCGTACAGAACGATCCCGCAAGTATTAGCGGAACGTTTGATCTGCGTCTTTTCTCAATCGATCAGATTGATCATATCGAAATCTTAAAAGGCGGCCAGTCTACTATTTACGGATCTGATGCTGTTGCAGGAGTAATCAATATCATAACTAAAAAGGGTGGGCCTAAAGGAAATACCATTTACGGTGTGGCCAGTGCCGGAAGCTTCGAAACTTACAAAGGAACGATCGGCTTAAATGGTGGTGTAGAAGGGTTTTCATACAACATCAATTATACCCATTTGAAAACCGATGGAATTTCTGAAGCCACGGTACCGCCAGGAAGTGCAGCTATATTTGATAAGGATGGTTTTAAAACTGATGGTTTAAATGCGAATTTCGGGATCAAACTCGACAAAAATTTCTCCGTTAATCCTTTTCTGCGTTATTTCTATGGCGATTATAAAATAGATCAGGATGGATTTACCGATGGTTTACCGTCCAATAATTCTATTTTGAAACAGTTTAGCGCAGGTTTTAATTCAGAATACAAATTCAACACCGGTAAAATAACACTAAATTATAGCCACGAAAGCAACTCAAACGATGTAAACTCTAGTTATGCAGGTTCTCCAAGTAATTTTTTAAATTTCGGCAAACTTAATGTGGTTGATTTATTCTATAACCAGAAACTTGGAAATAAACTGGATTTATTAATAGGTATCGACGATAGAAAAATGAAGTTGATTACCGATACCAAAAATCCAACAACTAATATCTTCGCTGCTTACGGATCAGTGTTTTTACATGATTTAAGTGTTTTTAACCTCGAAGTAGGCGGACGTTACAACAAACATGATCAATATGGCGAAAATTATACTTATTCGATTACTCCAAGCATCAACATCATTAAAGAAGTGAAATTATTTGGAACAGTATCTACTGCATTCAAAATTCCTACACTGAATATGTTGTTTGGGCAATATGGTGCCAATCTGGATCTGAAGCCAGAAAAATCTCAAAATTATGAGGCTGGTGTAAACTTAAATCTTGCTGACGATGCCTTTACTTTGCGCATTGCAGGTTTCAAACGCGATTTAACTAATGCTATTGTTTACACAACAGGTTATATTAATGAGGGTAACCAAAAATACAAAGGTTTTGAAGTTGAGCCAGCGGCAAAATTTAGTGTTTTCAATATCAATGGTTATTATGCTTTTGTTGAGGGAAATACAGGAAAAACCGACTTTTTAATCCGCAGGCCAAAGCACACGTTCGGTATTAATGCAGGTGCACAGGCAACTGGCAATTTATATGCAAGTGTTAACTTCCGCTATTTTGGCAAACGTTTCGATACCAATTTTACCACTTATTTAAGCGAAGAAATGCCATCATACAATTTATTTAATGCGTATATAGAATATGCACTGGCTAAAAAACGCGTGAAAGTATTTTTTGATGCCAAAAATATCCTGAACAAAAAATACACTGAAATTATTGGCTACAATACGCCTGGCTTCAACTTTAATACAGGTGTAAGTTTTAATATCCGCTAATAAAATTTAACTTTGCATAAATATTAACCAGAAGTAGTATGGCTCATTTAAAATTTAATCCCCGCACTTTAATATTGCTGTTGATGATCCTTGCCATAACGGCTTTCCGTTTGCTGGTAACATTCAACTCTGATGAATTACAGTTTGCCAATTTTTCATCAATCGGAGCGGTGGCTTTGTTTGGAGGCGCCTATTTTAAAGATCACCTAAAGGCTTTCGCATTTCCTATACTGAGTTTGTTTTTAAGCGATTTCATTTTATCAATCACTATTTTTAGTAAATACAGTAACGGTTTTCTTTACGAAGGCTGGTATTGGACATACATTGCATTTGCTTTAATGGTGTTGGTAGGCAGAATGCTGCTTAAGAACATAAATGTAGTAAATTTATTGGCTTCAACATTGAGCATTGTGCTAATTCACTGGTTGGTTACCGACTTAGGTGTTTGGATTAACAATCCTGCATATACTCAGGATTTGCCTGGTTACTGGAGCTGCCTGATAAAAGCTATTCCGTTCGAAATCAGGTTTTTAGAAGGAACAGTAATTTATGGTACTTTACTTTTCGGAGCTTTTGAGATCTTAAAAGCAAAATATCCGGTATTAAAATTGCAAATGCAAAAGTCATAGTAATTGATTTGGTAGCTCAGCAACCAATCGAAAAATAAACAGAAATCCTCTTTTGATTTAGTTCAGAAGGGGATTTTTTTTATCTTAGATAGCTAATTACATTTTACCTTTTACATCTTACATCAAATGAAAGTTGTTTCCTTTTTACCCGCTGCTACGAAAATGATTTATGATATGGGCCTTCAGGATTACCTGTATGGGGTAACCTTTGAATGCCCGAAAGAGGCGGCCGAACACCCGAAAATCGTAAGGTGTATTTTGGAAGGTAAAAATTATTCCAGTATAGAAATCGACAGGATTTTTTCGGCATCCAAAGCGCAGGGCAAAAGTCTTTATTGGGTAGATGATGCCCTTTTAGAAAGCATAGCACCCGATGTGGTTTTTACACAGGACATCTGCGAAGTTTGTAACATCGACACGGTTTGTACCGAAACGGCTGTAATGAAACTGACTAAGCAGCCAACGCTGGTTCCGCTTTCGCCAAATAATCTGCAGGATGTTTTCGAATGCGCGGTTACCATTGCCAGGGCTTTGGGAAAGGAAGAAGCTGCTTTTAGTTATCTGGCAGGTTTACAGCAGAAAACTGATCAGATTCTGGATCGACTACGTGCAAATAAATCACCATTAAAACGGGTAATGCTAATGGAATGGATCGAACCGATCTATAATTGCGGACATTGGATTCCTTTTCAGATTGCTGCAGCTGGTGGTGTTGATATGCTTTCGAACCCTGCGGGAGACTCAATTGTTACGCCATGGGAAAAAATATTAAAATACAATCCCGAGGTTCTGGTAATTGCACCATGTGGTTTCGACCAAAAAAGAAGCCTGGAAGAAATGCCGCTCCTTACTTCAAAACCGGGTTGGGATCATTTTGCAGCAGTAAAAAGCAATCAGGTTTATATTGCCGATTTTGACATGTTCACTCAGCCAAGTATTGGTACTTTGGTTGAGGGTATTGAGGCGCTAGCTTGTATGTTTCATCCTGAAATTTTTAAGGCTGATAAAAATATTGCAGATAAATTTATTAATTACGCCCGACTTGTTCGATCGCCACAATCTGTTTAATCATTATATGAGGTTAGTCGTATTAACAGGCGCAGGAATCAGTGCCGAAAGTGGATTAAAAACCTTTAGGGATGCCGACGGTTTATGGGAAGGTTATAATATATATGATGTAGCAACACCCGAGGCCTGGGAGAGGAATCCGGAATTGGTGCAGGAATTTTACAACGAAAGAAGAAAGCAGGTTTTAGCGGCAAAGCCCAACCGTGCACACCAGTTGCTGGCCGAACTCGAAAACCAATTTGATGTTGAAATCATTACCCAGAATATCGACGATCTGCATGAAAGAGCGGGTTCAACCAAGGTTACTCACCTCCATGGCATAATTACCCGGTCGCAGTCCGACCTTAAACCTCATTTAACCTATCCCGTTACAGGATCAAAAATAAAAATGGGCGAATTGTGCGAATTCGGGTCACAATTGCGGCCCCATGTGGTGTGGTTTGGTGAAGCTGTACCGATGATTGAGGTTGCAGCTAAAATTTGCGGGAAGGCTGATTTATTTGTGCTGATCGGCACTTCATTGGCGGTTTATCCTGCAGCCGGACTTATCGATTTCGTACCGCGTCAAGTCAGAAAATATATCATCGATCCCAAAACTCCGGACGTGAAGCGCTATCAAAACGTAATAACCATTGAACAAAATGCAGTGAATGGAATGGAGCAGCTAAAAAGCATTTTAATAAATGGATAAAAAAATCTGTATTTTTAACTGGAGTGGTGGTAAAGATAGTACGCTGGCATTACATTACGCTCTCCAAGATCCAACGCTTGAAATCCGTTATCTGGTTACCACCGTCACAGCGCAATATAATCGAGTTTCAATGCATGGAGTAAGGGAAAATTTGCTCATTAAGCAGGCTGAAAGTATTGGTATTCCTTTATATCAGATCCGTTTGGGTGAAATGCCGGATATGGAAACTTACGACAATACCATGCGTATTCATCTTGACAAATTTAAATCAGAAGGAATTTCATATGCTATTTTCGGAGATATTTTTCTCGAAGATCTGCGTAAATACCGGGAAAGCAGGCTGTCTGAGATTGGCATGAAGGCCATATTTCCACTTTGGCATAAAGATACCAGAGCTTTGATCAGCGAATTTATTAATCTGAACTATAAAACCATCATTGTCTGTACCCAGCATAATCTAAAAGACCTATGTGGGAAAATAATTACTGAAGACTTAATTGATCAGCTCCCGCCAGAAATTGATCCCTGTGGGGAAAACGGCGAGTTTCATACTTTTGCCTTTGAGGGTCCAATCTTTAAAGCAAAAGTTGATTTTTCCGTTGGTGAACAGGTATTCAGGACATATAATTCACCTGCAAGAACTACCTCAGTAGATGATGATTCTTGTGCCAAACCTGCACTTTCAGGCTTTTGGTATGTCGATCTGGTTGACTAATTTTTTGATTTGCAAAACATTTTGGCATCATTTTTTCTTTAGTAGTGATAATTAACTAAATCATATATCACAAATGAAACTCGTTTTAGTGAGGTTAGGTAGCTAAATGAGTGTCATGCTAAAATTAAAAATTATGAAAAGGATATTGGTAGTAATCGCATTAAGTTCTGTTATGTTTGCTTGTAATAACAAAGCAAAAGAAGAAGCTGCATTGAAACAGCAGGAAGCAGAAAAACAATTAGCCATTAAAGCCGTAAAAGATAGCTTACGCCTGGACAGCTTTAAAAAAGCTGAAGTGGCCAGGGTAGAAAAAGAGAAAGAAGCCCAACACCAGGCAGAATTGGCAGCCGCAAGAAGATCAAGTACCAGCGCCAGAAGATCATATGCCAGTTCTGGCGGAAGCTCAACCAGTGCTTATGGCGGTACACAGCCAACTGCAAAGAAAAAAGGCTGGAGTGATGCAGCTAAGGGCGCTGTAATTGGAGGTGCTGCTGGTGCAGTTGGTGGTGCTTTAATTGATAAGAAAAAAGGAAGAGGTGCAATTATCGGTGGTTTAGTTGGTGCTGGCGGTGGTTACCTGATCGGTAGAGGTGAAGATAAAAAATCCGGACGAGTACAAAACTAAGAAGGTTTCAATCATACTTGAAAGCGTTGCGATTCAAAATCGTGACGCTTTTTTTGTACACCAAAAAATCATTTCTATATTGCAAAAAATAAATTCGTTATGACAGAACATACTACTACAGATAAAGGTCAGATTCAGCATTTTGTGATGTTTTGGTTAAAACCACAATTAACCAAAAACGAAATTGCCGATTTTGCCAATTTTTTCGAAAGCTTAAAGCCAATCAAATACATTAAAACATTAAGTTATGGACTGGCGGCCAATACACCGGTACGTCCGGTTACAGACAACTCTTTTACTTATTCACTTACCATTACCTTTGCGAACATTGCAGATCATAATGCCTACCAGGAGGATAAAATACATTTAGATGCAGTAGAAAAATTTTCTAAAAACTGGTACAGGGTAGTGGTGCATGATACGGCAGTTTCTGTTTAAAACCCATTTTTTATTTCTGTTCCAAACGATAAATCTACTGTCTAACCACAGATGTATACAGGTAACCACAGATTTACTGATGTACAACCTGGCTATACTGTGAAGTCAGGTTTAGAAAAACAAAAAATCTAATGAGACAAGTACAGATGGATTGTCATTTCGACTGAAACGTATCGAAACGGCTGCCCGTACATGCTGCAGGCACTGCGGTCGAAAGTAAGATCGGTGCTGTAGGATAATCCCAACGGTCTTCAATCCTGAACTTGTTTCAGGATCTTTAGACTAAAATATTTGTGGTATCAAATGTCGCCATCTGACACTCAGAAAATTCGAGTTTTAACTGTCGGATGATAACATCCAACAGCACGGTAATTTCCCCTGGAATCGTCATCCTGAACTCGTTTCAGGATCTTTGGACTGAAGTAACCGATTACCGATCGTGATAGAGGAGAGGCTGGATTAAGGCAATGCTTCGGTTACTTTCATTTCACAATTCGAGATTTTGACGGCAGCGGAAAATTATCAATTAAATTTCTCCGTTCCATTGCGTTCCAATCGATGAACTATACATAAGTTTTTTTGAAATATTTAATGCTTGTTTCAACCCAAAATTGCTAACCCCCACCCATTTATTTGGTTTAACCAAATACCAAATTATATTTTTTGTAGAGATTTAAAACTCAATATATCAGTTATTTATATAGATTGATCTTAATAAAGACTGTCGATAACAACTCCGTTTAACTCAAAAAATCTACAAAAATTCAGAATATTATTTTGAATATTTAAATAATACGCTGTATATCAGTATATTGAAGTGATTATTTTAATATTGATGCCTGTTGTAAGCTGCAGTAAAATCAGAACGCATCGATTTGAAGCGGGCAATAACGGTCTGGATAAATTCTTCATCAATAATTTCAAAAACATCATTTACGCCACCGCCACTCAGGTCTAGTTCAGCAAGTTTATAACTTTGCTCAAAAGTACCTTGTTCAAATTTTACAATGTATTTTTGGTTCATTGAAAAAATGGTGATCTTACATTCCGGATGCGGAAGTTCTGCTACAACTCTCATTTAGGATATATTTTATTTATAATTCAACTGATGTTCCGTTAAGTGTTCCCCAGCTATCAATAATGGAGAAACGGGCAAAAAGTTCTTCTTTGTACCATTCTCTCGCTCTGGTAAGCTTAATCACATCGGCATGGTCGAAAGTTTTATAGGCATAGTTTTTTACACTCTCCGCATCGTCCCATATCGAGAAGGTGGCCTGGTCAAAAAATGGATTTTCTCCCATACCTGCAGATAGGACAAATCCTGGTGCCGTATGCATCGCATCTGCCGCCCGTTTAATATTATGCCTGAACTCTTTTAGTCGGTTAAATTTAATCGCAGCCCTGGTAATTACAGCAATTTTCCCAGAGGAAACTTTGTTTGTCTTATCAACTTTAAAAGGCTGTGATTTTGACCATAAGCCATGACTTGTTAAAGGATTGAGTAAGATGGTGAAACTTTCTTTTGCGAAAAAATTGAACCATTTCATCACTATAGAATTGTGGTTAAAATGATCGTAATCTTTACGGTCATTCCAGGTCGTTAATACAGCCCAGTGTTTGTAATCCGCAGATAAGTCAACCCTTGCATCTTTGCCACTTCCCATTAATTTCCAAAAACTACACTTTTTATTTAGCCATAAGGGTAACCTTAAAACCGCCATTCCTATAAATGCGAAGGGGATAGTTAGACCACGAAATTTAGTAATGGTTAAGGCTACGATCATAATAAGCGGTTAAGGGATCAAAACTAAGCATTTTAAGGATAGGTTCTCATTCAAATTTTTGTCATTAAAAACCATGCTGTCTTACAACTCGCATTTCATTATTAACTTTGAATTTATAAATAAAACAAATGGCAGAAGATTTAGTTATTACAAGAGATGCCTCTAAAGAAGCGCAGTATCAATCCATTATCCCTCAAATTAGAGCGTTATTATATGGCGAAACAGATTTTGTTGCCAATATGGCAAATGTTGCCGCCGCACTTAAAGAGCAGTTTGGTTGGTTTTGGGTTGGCTTTTACCAGGTAAAAAACGATGAGCTTGTTCTTGGGCCTTTTCAGGGGCCTGTTGCTTGCACAAGAATAAAAAGGGGTAAGGGCGTTTGTGGTACTTCCTGGGCTGAAGCCCAAACCATTATTGTACCAGATGTGGAAGAATTTCCTGGCCACATCGCTTGTGCATCAGCCTCAAAATCTGAAATCGTTCTGCCGCTTATTGTTAACGGTGAAGTAATCGGAGTGTTAGATATCGATAGTGAAGTATTGAATAAGTTTGATGAAACAGATCAACTTTATTTAGAGCAGGTTATTGCAATTTTATTAAATAGATAATTTAGATTACAAATTGAAATTAAGTCCTGAATATTATCGGAATGAGGATGTGGTGAGCCTTGCGAAAGATTTACTGGGTAAGGTACTCTATACCAAAATTGGTGAAGAAATTACTGCCGGTATCATTGTAGAAACAGAGGCTTATTTCGGGGTAAAAGATAAAGCATCTCATGCATATGGCGGTCGCCGTACCCAGCGCACTGAAACCATGTATGGTGAAGGCGGTGTTGCTTACGTATATCTCTGTTATGGTATGCATCATCTTTTCAATGTGGTTACGTCGGTTAAAGACGACCCGCACGCGGTTTTGATCAGGGGGATAGAACCAATTCTCGGATTAGAAATTATAGAACAGCGAAGGAATATGTGTCGTTTAAAAGGTGCTATTTCCGCCGGACCTGGTTCCGCAGCAAAGGCATTGGGGATCGATAAGACTTTTAATGCCAAAAATCTTTCCGATGAGGAAATCTGGATTGAGGACCATGGTATCCGGTATGCAGAAGAAGATATTGCAGCAACACCACGTGTTGGCATCGCTTATGCCAAAGAGCATGCGTTACTACCATGGCGATTTTTTGTAAAAGGCAATAAATATGTAAGTAAACCGAATAAGGTTTAATTTATAGAAACCTTTTAAGGCGCTTGCTGTTTTTCTCTATAAACAATCAAAAACATGAAAAACGAGAAAAATATAGCCATCTTAAAAGAAATGGCAGAAAGTGTGAGAACCTGTATGTTTACTACCTTTTCTTCAAACGATGAATTTGGAAGCAGGCCAATGGGTACTGCGAAAATTGAAGACGATGGCACCTTGTGGTTTTACACTAACGAGTACTCCTTGAAATCGAAAGAAATTTCAAAAGAAAATAATGTATTGCTGGCTTATAGCGATCCTTCTAAAAATACTTATTTAACGGTAAAAGGTAAAGCTGAACTTGTAGACGATAAAGTACGCAAAGAGGCTTATTTTTCCCCATTTGTAAAAGCCTGGTTTCCTGATGGCATTGACGATCCGAGATTAATTCTGATAAAGGTTACCCCTGAAGAAGCAGAATACTGGGATTCATCTTCATCAAAAATTGTGGTGTTATTTAGTATTTTGAAAGCGGTAGTTACCGGAGATACGCCAGATTTGGGTAAGCATGATACAATGAAATTCTAATAAATTTAAAAGAATTGAAAGGCAGGATTGGAAACAATACCTGCTTTTTTGTAATATTGGCTGATGAATTTCGAAAACACACTATCGTTTGCCCAATTACAGGATGAGGCTGATCAGCTTCATCACTTCAGGTCTCAGTTCTTATTTCCAAAACATAATGATAAGGATTTTATCTACCTGTGTGGCAATTCATTAGGCCTTCAGCCTAAAGTGGCTGAAGAAGTCCTGAAGGGACAACTTAACAATTGGGCCAACTACGCTGTTGAAGGTTGGTTTGATGGAAACGAGCCCTGGATGTTCTATCACAAGGCGCTTAAAAAGTTAATGGCTCCGATTGTTGGTGCGTTACCCTCTGAGGTTTGTCCGATGAATACCCTGACCGTAAACCTTCATCTGTTAATGGTTAGCTTTTATCAGCCTAAAGGCAAACGCTTTAAAATCATTATGGAGGGCGGTGCTTTCCCATCCGATCAATATGCAATAGAAAGTCAGGTGAGGTTTCATGGTTTTGACCCTAAAGAAGCGATTATAGAGGTTTTTCCTAGCGAAGGTGAGGAAATACTCCATACCGAAGATATCATAGCTAAAATCAAAGAAAATGCTGATGAAATTGCTTTGGTCTTGTTTGGCGGAATAAATTACTACACCGGGCAATGGTATGATATGGAAGCCATTACCAAAGCAGGACATGAAATAGGTGCAGTAGTAGGATGGGATCTGGCGCATGCTGCAGGTAACGTTCCTGTAAAATTGCACGACTGGGATGTTGATTTTGCATGCTGGTGTTCGTATAAATACCAGAATTCAGGTCCGGGTGGAATAAGCGGAATCTTTGTTCATGAAAAACATTTTGGCAACTCCGAACTAAACCGGTTTGCGGGATGGTGGGGCTATCAGGAAAGTAAGCGTTTTAAAATGGAAAAAGGCTTTGTTCCTGAAGCCGGAGCAGACGGGTGGCAGGTAAGCTGTACGCAGGTAATGCCGATGGCATTATACCATGCTTCACTTCAGATTTTTGAAAAAGCAGGATTCATTGAGCCTTTAAGAAAAAAAAGTATCACTTTAACTAAATATCTGGAATTTATTATAAATGAAGTAAATAAAGAATTAGGATTCGAGCAATACAAAATTATTACGCCAAAGAATCCTGTAGATAGAGGCGCGCAGTTATCCATTATTGCTCAGCACCGTGGTAAAGCGATTTTTGATGGCTTAATGGCGAATCACATTCTTGGCGATTGGCGCGAACCCGATGTAATCCGTTTAAGTGCCGTACCGCTTTATAATTCTTATGAGGACGTTTATTTGGCAGGGCAAGCGTTATTAAAAGTCAGTAAAGATATTTTAACGTAGAAAAGAAAAACAATGATTAACTATAACCCTAAAGACTGGAGTACGTTCATTTTTCATATCGATAAAAGTGACACTTTTAGAAAACTTTGGCCTTTAATGCTTGGTGTAGCTGTATTTTCGGGGCTGGTTGCCTATGCCGAATTGAATTACTTTCAGCTTTCTAAAACGAGCAATGTAACCAATATTGGCATGATGCATAGTTTATTGGGTTTTGTATTGTCGCTTTTACTGGTTTTCAGAACAAATACAGCTTACGACAGGTGGTGGGAAGGCCGGAAATTGCTTGGATCATTAACCAACGTGAGCCGTAACCTGGCTATAAAGATTAAGGCGCTTAAACTGACAGATGAGGATGTTCGCTTTTTTGAATACGGCATCCCTAAATATGCTTTTGCATTAAAAGAACATTTAAGAGAAAAGATGTATTTTGGTAAGAATAGCTTGCTGATCGAAGTTGAAGAAGGTAAACACATTCCAAACCAGATAGCAGGCAGTTTAACCAACAGATTCTATGGACTGCTGGAAAAGGGGGCGATTTCGCAGGAACAGTTTATTGTTCTTTCCGGTGACTTTAATCAGTTCACCGATATCTGTGGTGCCTGCGAAAGAATTAAAAATACGCCAATCCCGTTTTCTTATAGTGCATTTATTAAAAAGTTTATTTTTGTTTATGTGATTACTTTGCCGTTTGGCTGGGTGTTCAGTTTGGGTTATTTTGTGGTGCCAATTGTTCCTTTTATCCTCTATGTATTAGCGAGTTTAGAGCTGATAGCTGAAGAAATAGAAAACCCGTTTGGTTACGATGCGAATGATCTTCCGGTGGATCAGATCTGTACCAATATCGAAAAACACGTAGGAGAAATTTTAGGCTAATGATCAGAATTGCCTGGCATCCGCTCTACGCCCATCCTTTGCCTGAGGGGCACCGTTTTCCGATGCTGAAATATGAACTGATACCGGGGCAGCTCTTACATGAGGGAACTATAACGTCTCAGAATTTATTTAGTCCAGAACCCGTTTCGGAAGAGATTATTCTCCTCTCTCATGAAAAAGCATATTGGGAACAACTGAGGGACTTAACACTTTCTGCTAAAGATCAAAGGCGGATTGGATTCCCGTTAAATGCGCAGCTTTTAGAGCGTGAGCTAAGGATTACACAGGGCACAATTGACGGAGTTCATTTCGCTATAGATAATGGTATTGCTTTTAATGTTGCAGGTGGCACCCATCATGCAGGAAGCAATTGGGGTGAGGGTTTTTGTTTGTTAAACGATCAGGCTATCGCTGCTAATTATCTGTTAAACAAAAAATTAATTAATCGCATATTAATAATTGATTTAGATGTACATCAGGGAAATGGTACGGCCGAGATTCTCCAAAATGAGCCGAGGGCATTTACTTTCTCCATGCATGGCGAAAAGAATTTCCCGTTTAAAAAAGAAGTTTCAAATCTTGATGTTCCTTTAGATGATGGAATAGCTGATGATGAATACCTGTCCATATTAAATGTCAATCTGAAGAAGGCTTTTGAGATGGCCAAACCTGATTTCGTATTTTATTTATCGGGAGTGGATGTGCTTTCAACAGATAAGTTGGGTAAACTGGCTTTAAGCAAAGTAGCATGCAAAGAACGTGACAGGATGGTGCTTCAGGCGTGTAAAGATAAAAATCTGCCTTTGCAGGTAAGCATGGGCGGAGGCTACTCAGCAGATATCAGGGATATTGTAGATGCACATTGCAATACCTATCGTCTTGCTTTTGATTTATTTGGATGAGCGCTTTTGCAAAGCCATAATATCATTATCTTCGCGCCTATATGTTGGAGATTATTTATCAGGACGAAAATCTAATTGCGATTAACAAACCTCATGGCTTATTGGTGCACCAGTCTTCCATTGCCAGAGACGCGACAGAATTTGCCCTGCAATTGTTAAGAGATCAGGTAGGGAAGCATGTTAGTCCCGTACATAGGCTAGACAGAAAAACCAGCGGTATATTGTTGTTTGCTTTTGATAAGGAGTCTGAAATTGCTATGCATCAGCAATTTATGAATGCTGAAACCGATAAGAAATATTTGGCCATTCTGCGTGGTTTTACACCCGATCAGATGGAAATTGATTATCCTTTAGCCAAAGAAAACGGAACCATGCAGGAGGCTTTAACTTCATTTCTTACACTTCAAAAAGCGGAGGTAGCAGTAGCTTTTGGTAAACATTCAACCTCCCGGTATTCACTGGTAGAAGCCACACCTAAAACCGGACGGATGCATCAATTGAGGAGACATTTTAGCCATATTTTACATCCGATTATCGGCGACAGGACACACGGCTGTAACAAACAGAACAAATTTTTTAAAGAACAGTGGGATATGACGACCATGTTGTTACATGCATCAGAGTTAACCTTCGTTCATCCAGCTACAAAAGAAAAAATCCATTTAAAAGCCGGTTTACATGACGAGTTTAAAAGAGTGATGGATTTCATGAAAATGGAACTTTAGCACAATTTTTAACGCCAAAATCTGTTTATATAAACATCTATGATCAAATACCTACGTTTTACACTCCCAGTTTTAGTGCTTTTTGCAGCCAGTTGTTCTTCCGTATATATGCCGAACGTTCCAAATACGCCCATGTTAAGTAAACAGGGTGAATTTAGTGGTGGTGCGCACATCTCTTTAAAAGGCAATGCCAGCGTTAACGGTGCTTATGCCGTTTCTGATCATATAGGCTTGCTTTTTAGCGGCTCAAGGATGAACAGTGAAAGAAAAACCAAAGATTTCGGGCACAAACTGATTGAAATCGGAGGAGGTTATTTCGATACTTTTGGTCCGGATGATAACCGCATTATCGAAATTTATGCGGGTGTAGGAAAAGGTTGGAGCGATATTACATTCCGTGATTATAAAAATGATATCCTCATTAGTTCTGAACTGCAGGAAGTGGATTACAGAAAAACATTCTTACAGGTAAACTACAGCTCGAAGAAGAAAAATAATTTGCGCTTGTTCGGAACCGATTTCCCCATTAATTATGGAACCGCTCTGAGGATTAGTCATGTTAAAATGGATCGGTTCTTTTTAAATGGTGCAGTGCAGCCTAAAGAAGATAATATTTTCTTTGAGCCGGTTTTTTTTACGCGGATGGCGCTCAGCAAAACCTTTCAGCTTCAATATACCACAAGCAGCAATATAGGCTTAAAGAATCGCAAATATATGTCTGCTGGTAACTCCATTTTTACCATAGGGGTTGTGGTGAATGTTGGGGGAAAATAATTTAGTTATTCCTCTTTTCTAAAGTCATTTGGTATGACATCGAAGAGACGTCGTTATTGCACGCCACAATTACCGTCATTTCGAGTGAAGTGCAACGGAGTCGAGAACCCGAAGGCTCCGAGAAGCTAAATCGATCTCTAGGGTATCTTTGATTATAGATCTCTCCATTGCGCTGCGCTTCAGTCGAGATGACGATCGTTTAATTCAAACTCCTCGTCTTGTTCTGAAACCTTAAAAACAACAGCATAGAGGCCGTTAATAAGCCCAATGTTAATCCATACCAGATTCCATTAACGCCTAAGTTGAAATGAAATCCCAAAACATAGCCAATCGGGATCCCAACTACCCAATAGGCTAAAAAAGTAATTAAGGTTGGCATGTTTACGTCGCCCATACCGCGTAAAACCCCCAATCCAACCACCTGTGTGCCATCAAAAAGCTGAAAGAATCCTGCGATGATTAATAGTTGTGCCGCAATTGGAATTACTGTGGCATCTTCGGTATAGATAAAAGGCATCAAATCATTAGCAATTACAAAAATTACCGCAGTACACGACATAAAAAGCAATATTACATGATAGCTGGCGATTGCCGATTTACGAAGGTCATCGAAATTATTTTTACCAAAGTTATTTCCGGTTTTAATGGTTGCTGCCGATGCCACGCCACTGGCGATCATATACGTCATAGCCGCTAAACTAATGGCAATCTGGTGTGCGGCCTGTTCAATCGCACCAATGGTACCGATTAATAGTGCAGCACCACTAAAAGCACTGATTTCAAAAGAATATTGCATCGCTACCGGCATTCCGATTTTTGCGATTTTAACCGCCCTTATCTTATCAAAAAAAGTTGCCTTAAAACCGGTCAGATACTTTTTAAAATGCTTCGAGCGTAATACATAAAAGCACATCACAGCAGCCATCAAAATCCTGTCTATCAGCGTGCTTAAACCCACACCGCTAACGCCCATAGATTGGATGCCAAACATGCCTTTCACGAAGATAATTCCTAAAATAATATTGATGGCATTTCCCCAGATGGAAACAAACATGGCTTGTTTGGTAAAGCCTAAACCTTCGGCAAATTGCTTAAATGTCTGGAAAATCAACAAAGGAATAATCGAAACAGATAAAAGATTGAGATAAGGTTTTGCATAGCGTACTACCTCGGGCGTCTGGTCCAGGCGATCAATAACAAAAAATATCCCCACTTGCACCAGCACATATAATAATACGCCAACACAAATGTTAATGATCAAACTGTTTGACAAAAGCTTCCCGCATTCATCATAATGTTGCCGGCCGTTTTCCTGTGCAATAAGCGGGGTTAAACCATAAGAGATGCCAAGGCCAATTACGAGAATGAGCATAAAGATACTGTTCACCAGCGAAACAGCAGCTAACTGAATGGTATCGGTAAAATGACCCACAATGATGCTATCGGCCATATGCACCAAAGTATGACCCACCTGCGAGCCCACAATTGGCAATGCCAAATGAAGATTTTCTTTATAATAGGGCTTATACCGGTTGTAAATTTTAGAAAACATGAGTTTGCAAAGATCGGTTTTTTAAACCTCATAAAATAGGGATGTAGAAAAGTTAATATATGATGGCCGACCTGGTGACTGAAGTACTTTGAATTTGGAAATTTAGAGAGATAGATTTTTCTTCCGAATTTTCTGGATTGTGCTCAGTTAGAATACTTAGCAAGCGGAATCGTCATTCCCAACTTGATTGGGAATCTTAATGCAATAAGTCTAAAGATTAAGATTCCCGCCTGCGCGGGAATGACGACTAACCTAATTAAATCAACTTATAACGATACTTAACTACCTCACGGCCGTAAAATACTCTTCCTTTTCGGTGGTATGCGATTTGATTACGTTAGTTAAAATTAAATTAACCAGTACTTTCTGGGCCTTGCGGTACGAACTCCGCAAAAGTTTGCTAAATTCTTTCAGGGTAATCTTTCCATTTTGCTCGAGGTATTCGAGCAATTTTTTTTCATTATCAGAATAGGAGATGAGTACACCATTGTTTTTATCCTCCTGTTTTAGCACTTCGAGAATAATCCGGCTGGCTAAAACGCTTTTATCATCAATGCGGATATATGCCCACCATTTTTTTTGATGATCAAGTGCATAGTGCGGTTTGGTATCACTTTCAGGAATTTCAACCACCAAAACCAACTTATCATCTACGTAAATCTCTTCAAAATGAGGTTCAATAGCCGGTTTGCAGAACTGATGTGCAGCAGTTAAAATCATGTATTTCTCTTCCTCTTCAGATTTCACTCCCTTAATGGATCCATTATCTGCAATGCCAATTAATAATTTGCCACCTTTATTATTGGCGAAAGCAACCAAACTCTTAGCTATTTTTTCGGTACTCGTAATGGTTTTTTTGAAATCCAGCATCACGCCCTCACCCTGCAAAATTAAATTCTTAATACTCGGCATAATCTAAAAATTAGTAAGCAACTCTTGGTGTTTCGCCCTGGTGCAGGTTTCTGATGTACACTTCATTCATTACGGTTGCACACAATTCGCCTTTTTTATTGGTGATCTCCATAGGGTAGGCTTTTACGAACTTTCCAATGGTTCTTAAAGCATGCTCAGCTTCATTAAGCATATCATCAGTTACTGTAATGGTGAAATATAAAGTAGAACGTCCGGGTTTTAGATATTGTATAGAAGCACTCTTAAGCCAAACCCGGACTTTAAATCCGCGACGCTGCATCAGCTGATCAAATAAAAGCGCGTAAAATGGATCTGTAGCTGCGTAAATAGTTCCTCCAAAAATAGAACCATTGTAATTTTTATTCAGAAAACTCTTGCTCAGTTTAACCGTACAGCTTCTAAAGTTGTTTTCAAATTTCTGAACCCAAATGCGTTGAAAAAATAGGGGTGGGTAAAAACGCATTACCCATTTAAGGGTGTTTTGAGAAATAATCATATTTACTAATATCAGAAAGTTTTATCACCTTTTAAAGTTTTACCGATCTTGTTTTGGTCATATTTTTCTGAAATGACAGCTTGCCTGTTTATGGCATCGCGATCAAGACTTTTGGTTATATAGTTGTTTTTATAGCAGCTTAGCTTATGGTTAAACAGTATTTAGGGAAATAATATACTGGAATGTATGATGATATTATCTCGAAAATTAAAAATGACAATAAATACCGTTTGATCTTCTTCGTTAACGCTCAATAGCTGGTGTTTATTCTCGAAAATATTATCCTTTATCGGATAATATTTAAAACCAAATGATTGTAAGGTTGTTTTGGATGATAGATAACATTAAAAACTATGAAAAAGATAATTTTAAGTTTTGCTTTTGCTGGTTCTCTTATGATAGCCACATCAGCATGCAATTCGTCAAAAAACATGGCTGGGTCTTCAGACAGCACAACAACGGATTCGACAACAACGGCGCCAATGGATACAACATCCAAATCAATGCCAGACACGACAACAAAAATGCCACCTGACACGACAAAACAAAATCCTCCTATGTAGGATCTTAAAGAAGCCGTCTCATAAGTCAATTATGGGGCGGTTTTTTGTTTTAGGGGATTAAGATAGGCCATTAGTCAAGCCGGACCGTAATGACTTAATTTG
>NZ_FOJM01000013.1:182812-205367 GCF_900111825.1 Pedobacter suwonensis | reverse complement strand
TTTGTCCCTTTATCGGTCCGTGGAACATCTGCAGCATTTACTGCAATACAGCTTATTGAACGAACCGCAAAAGCACGCTGTATCCAGAATCCACAGAAACCACTTTCGTAGGCACATTCATAACGAGCTTTAGGATAGTTGGTTAAAAGAAAATTCCACAGTCCATCAACTGATGGAGGAGACTGGACAAAGCTTTTGAGGTATTGTCTCCCCAGATACAGTGAAACTGTCCAGCTTTTAAGGTGCACATCGATGCCACAGCTTATCGTATGACCGCTAAAATCTAATTTTTCTGCTAAATTTGTCATGATCTTAGTTCTATTCTTTATTTAAATTTAACATTTGTGGCTTGCTTAAGACCACTTGAACTAAGATCACTTTATTACATAGATACTGATCGGAACGGGCACGAGTGCAACGAGTAAAGTGGAGCGCAGGGCCAACCCAAACCTATAAAAACAGGAACCTGCTTTTCAAATTATTGTTAAATATTAATCTCTTTTAATCTAAAGATAGTCTTAGCGAGACGCTAAAACCAGATCGTTTGCTTGCGCGCGTTTCAAACGCGTGCATAATAGCAAAACGATTGCATCGTTGTAACCATATTCTAAATCATGGTACTTGTTTTTGCCACGGAAGCTCGAAATACACAGAAAATTATTCGCATAAAAGCAACCTCACTATGAACCGCTAAATATTATTACAGTCGTCGCCACCTAAACCTGATCGGAACGGGCACGAGTGCAACGAGTAAAGTGGAGAGCAGGGCCAACCCAAACCTATAAAAACAGGAACCTGCTTTCCTAAAAACAAGAAGCAAATAAAATGAAATAAATAATTGAATTACAATAACTTAATCAAAAAACCAATCACGTATTATTTTAAAAACATTTTATATTAAAATTTTGTAATTAAACTAAGCGTTTCCTCACAGTAAAAATATTTTTAATAGCGTTTAATTCTCGATTTAAAATTACATTTTTGCAAAAATTATTTAAAAGTAAATGCAGAGTTACTCAGAATTTCTCGATCTAAGCGTTGGCTTTCCGCAGGAAGGCTTTGATGTGATAGATGATGAATTATATTTTCAGGATTTAAACCTGATGGAAATGATTGAAACTTACGGTACTCCCCTACGTTTCACATACTTACCCATGGTAAGTAAGAAAATTCAGCAGGCGAAGATTCTTTTCCAGACTGCCATTTTAAAAAACAACTATCGCGGCGATTACAAATACTGTTATTGTACTAAAAGCTCGCATTTCAGACATATTGTAGAAGAAGCTTTAAAGAACAATATTCACCTCGAAACTTCTTCTGCTTTTGATATGCCTATGGTTGATGCACTGGAAAAAAAAGGTGCCTTAACTAAAGATACCACGATTATCTGCAACGGGTTTAAAACCTACCAATACAAACAGTATATCATTGATATGCTGCATGATGGTTACACCAATATTATCCCGGTTTTAGACAACAAAGAGGAATTTAACCTTTTTGATGACGAGGTAGATATCGATACCCCTTGTAACCTGGGTATCCGTATTGCTGCTGAAGAACAACCCGATTCGCAGTTTTATACGTCGCGCTTAGGCGTGCGTATGGAAGATGTAATTGATTTTTACAACAATAAAATTGTACATAATCCAAATTTCCGGGTAAAGCTTTTACACTTCTTCATCAATTCGGGTATTACTGATTCGCCATATTACTGGAACGAACTGGAAAAATATGTGACCCTTTACTGCAAATTTAAAAAAATCAATCCTGATTTAGATACGCTCGACATTGGTGGCGGTATGCCATTCAAAGATTCGTTGGTTTTTGATTTCGATTACGAGTATATGGTAAACGAAATTGTAAAAAGGATTAAAGAAATCTGTGCCATCCACGAAGTAATGGAACCAGATATTATCACCGAATTTGGTAAATATACGGTTGCCGAAGCTTCGGGAATTCTGTACAAGGTTTTGGGTCGTAAACAACAAAACGACCGAGAACGCTGGTTAATGCTGGATGGTTCTTTTATCACCAACCTGCCTGATGTTTGGGCGTTAAACCAAAAATATATCCTGCTACCGATTAACAACTGGGATGCAGAATACGAACGTGTTAACTTAGGTGGTATTACCTGCGATGGACAGGATTATTACAACCAGGAAGCCCACATGAACAGTGTATTTATGCCTAAAACCCGTAAAGTACAATATTTAGGATTCTTCCATACCGGTGCATATCAGGAAGTATTGAGCGGATATGGCGGTATACACCATTGCTTATTACCAAGTCCGAAACATGTACTGATCCGTAGAAACCGCGACGAGAGTTTTAACTTTGAAGTTTTTGGCGAAGAACAGAACAGTAAGCAGGTATTGAAGATATTAGGCTACTAGATTATTTTGTTTAGCGAGTGTAAAACAAAACATTAATTAAGATACATAAATACCTCAGTTTTTTTACTGAGGTATTTTTTTTATATTTGAATATGGCACGTGAACAAATTAAGTTATTCGATCGGATCATTGCTACTGATGGTTTGATGGGAGGAAGACCTACAATACGTGGATTGAGATTTCCGGTTTCTGATATACTTGAACTATTAGCAAGTGGCATGAGTGAGGAACAAATCCTCGAAGAACATCCCATCCTAGAAAAGGAAGATATTAGGGCTGTTCTTTTATACAGCGCGCAAAAAGTAAATGAGGACTTAATGTATGAATGATTGGGAAATTTGGGTCGACACCAATATATCTCCCATAATTGCCAAATGGCTTTCAGAATACACAAATTTTAAAACAAAATCTGCTTTCAGCCTAAATTTGCATTCAGTAGATGACTTGACCATTTTCAGAATGGCTCAAATTAAAAAGAATGTCATAATTGTCTCCAAGGATTCTGATTTCAAAGAATTAATAGATTGGTTTGGTGCTCCTCCGAAACTTATTCTTATCAAATTCGGGAATTGTTCAAACAAACTGTTTTGGCAAAAGCTGGAACCAAAGATTAACCCAGCATTAGAAATTCTTTTAAATAAAACAGAAGAAGTTAACGTAATTAGTATCACATAACATATTTTTAAAAATGCAATTCGGTAAAGTAGAAGATCCTTCAATAATAGATTATACCCTTCCGGCTGATGCGCCTGAAACAGCGGCAATTTTAGTTAAAAATAAACCTAAGCAATCTTTTAAGGCCTATGTAGGTTGTGCGAAATGGAACAAGGCTGATTTAAAGGGCTTTTACCCAAAGGGAACAAAAGACGAGCTTACCTATTATGCTACTCAATTTAACTCAATTGAGCTTAACGCTACCTTTTATGGTATGCCAACCAGCGAACAGGTGATTACCTGGACACAAAAAACACCTGCAGATTTTAAGTTTTTTCCGAAACTGACCAATACCATCAGTCACTTTAAAAGACTAATCAACGTTAAAGAGCCGGTAGCGCAATATTGCGATGCCATCAGTAATTTTGAAGATAAACTGGGCATGGCTTTTCTTCAATTGCACGATAACTTTAAACCCAAAGATTTTGAAAGGTTAAAAATTGTGATCAACGAATTTCCAAAGGTTATTCCTTTGGGTGTTGAGGTAAGAAATACGGAGTGGTTTACCAACCCGGCCATCGCCAATGAATTTGCTAAACTTTTTGAAGATAACGGAATAACCAACATCATTGTTGATACTTCAGGACGAAGGGACATGCTGCACATGCGGTTAACCACGCCGACGGCTTTTATCCGTTTTGTAGGTGCCAACGACGATGAAATTGATAAAAAACGTTTAGATGACTGGATTGACAGAATTGTGGCCTGGAAAGCGCAAGGTTTAGAAAACCTATATTTTTTCGTCCATCAAAATGTTGAACTTTCCTCTCCATTATTTTCCGCTTATTTTACAGAGAAACTGAACAAAGCAGTAGGGACAGATTTAAAGATTCCGGTAATGGCGAACCAAGCTCCACCTAGTTTACCCAGTTTGTTTTAACAGTTAAAAGATGAATCACCGGTATATGCTTTCTACAAAAGAGCGAGCAGATTAGCGTATTTCTCAATTTGGAGCTGATGCTAAACAAAGTATGGTTAAATCTCTGCATTATCGTTGATTTAAAGTCTTCATTAAATGAATAAATCATGTCTTGAAAAAAATCTTGGAATGAAAATCGAGCCGACTTGTGGATTGCTTGCATTTTATTTTTAATTTCGTGCCATTATGAAAGAAACAGTGGTGAGCGGTATTCGCTCAACAGGAAAATTACATTTGGGTAATTATTATGGCGCAGTTAAAAACTTTGTTCAAATGCAGAACGACTACAACTGCTACTTTTTTATCGCCGATTTACATTCCTTAACTACACACCCTACTCCGGCAGATTTGCACGGGAACATTAAACATGTTTTGGTTGAATACCTGGCCAGTGGGATAGATCCGGAAACTAGCACCATATATATACAGAGTGATGTACCTGAAGTTGCAGAGCTTTATTTATACCTGAATATGAATGCTTATATGGGTGAATTGGAACGAAGCACTTCATTTAAAGATAAGGTTCGTGCCAATCCCGATAATGTAAACGCAGGTTTATTAACCTATCCGGTATTAATGGCGGCTGATATTTTAATCCACAAGGCGACCAAAGTACCGGTTGGGAAAGATCAGGAACAACATTTGGAAATGGCCCGTACTTTTGGGAACCGTTTCAACAGGTTATACCACACGGAATACTTCCCTGAACCTTATGCTTTTAGCTATACCGATAACCTGGTTAAGGTACCCGGCTTAGATGGAAAAGGAAAAATGGGCAAATCGGAGGGCGAAGCCAATGCTGTTTACCTTTCTGATGATCCTGAAACCATCCGTAAAAAAGTGATGCGTGCGGTTAGCGATGGTGGCCCGACAGAAGAAAACCAGCCAAAACCTGAGCCGATCCAGAATCTTTTTGATTTAATGAAAGTGGTATCGAGTACTGATACACTTGCACATTTCGAAGATTTATATAGCAAAATGCAGATCCGTTACGGCGATTTCAAAAAACAACTGGCAGAAGATATGATATTGGCTACTGCACCGATGCGTGAGCGTATCCAGGATATCGCTAAAGATGATGCTTATTTAAGGCAGGTAGCCAAACATGGTGCGTTGAAGGCCCGTGAAAGCGCACAAAAAACCATCAGAGAGGTTCGCAGTTTAATCGGGTTTAAAAGTTTTTAATTATTTTAATAGATTTGAGAGGTGAGAAGCTAGGTTTGAGATAGATTATTTATTTCAAAATCTCACATCTCACATCTCATATCTCATATCTAACAAAGATGCACATAGCAATTGTAGGAAATATAGGTGCCGGTAAAACGACCTTGACAGGCTTATTGGCCAAGAATTATGGATGGGAAGCTTTGTACGAAGCCGTGGACAATAACCCTTACCTGGAAGATTTTTACAGCGACATGAAACGCTGGAGTTTTAATCTTCAGATTTATTTCCTGAACAGCCGTTTTCAACAAATTACTGATATTGAGGTTAACAAACGCAATGTAATACAGGACAGAACCATTTATGAGGATGCCTATATTTTTGCGGAAAACCTGCACGACATGGCTTTAATGACTACCCGCGACCATGAAAACTACAGGGCTATTTTCGATAATATCACTTCATTTATTAAACCGCCAGATTTACTGGTATATCTGCGTGCATCGGTACCTACATTAGTCAACAATATACAACGCCGTGGACGTGAGTACGAAGCGAGTATCCGGATTGACTACCTGTCTAAACTGAACGAAAAATACGAAGCCTGGATTAAAGGATATAAATTGGGTAAATTACTGATTTTAGATAAAGATAAATTAGACTTTACCAACAATCCGGAAGATTTAGGTGCGGTAATCCAGTCGATTGAAGCAGAGATCAACGGGTTATTTTAAGTTTTCCCATATAAGGAAACTTGTAAAATCCGCAAATTATCAATTTAGCATTTCACATTATATTTCGACAATAATCTTTAAGATTTTAGCTACCGTAATCAATTTACATAAGCTGAAGTTAAAGACTTATTTTAACTTTATTTTCCCATATTTGGGAATTAAGGGAATTAGTAAGTGCGAGAATTATGAAAAAAAATATTGAAGAAGAGAATGCGGAAAACTGGAAACGGCGAGTTTTCTATTTCAACAAAAACGACCATAGATTAATTGTTCCCAAACGTGTAAAAATATTGAGCTGGACGCTTAATGTTGTCCATCCCCTTTCTTACATCATTATCGTATTGATTTTTACTTTTGTTTTTTACCGGTTCTATCAGCATAGCATATGACAGACATAAACCTACAAGCGATAGGCATTATCCCTGCCCGTTATGCCTCTACCCGCTTTCCGGGAAAACCATTGGTTGATATAGCCGGAAAAACAATGATCCAGCGGGTATACGAACAGGCTTTGAAAGCAAAAAGTTTATCAAAAGTGATTGTTGCTACTGATGATGAGCGCATTGCGGATGAAGTAACGAGGTTTGGTGGAGAATTTGCATTTACGGCTTCTCACCACCAAAGCGGAACCGACAGGTGTGCTGAAGTAATTGAAAAAATGCCTGGTTTTGACATTGTTATTAATATTCAGGGCGATGAACCTTTTATAGAGCCGGCACAAATTGATTTGCTGGCCACCTGTTTTGTAGCAGATAAGGTAGATTTGGCCACTTTAATTAAACCGATTCAAAGCCAGGAAAGCATTTATAACCCGAACAGTCCGAAAGTGGTAATTGACGTAAACGGCCGGGCCATGTATTTTAGCCGTAGCCCGATTCCTTTTATCAGAAATGGCGAACCAGGTGTATGGGCAGAAAAGCACCAGTTTTATAAACATATCGGTATTTATGGCTACCGTACCGAAGCCTTAAAAGCCATCACCCAATTACCGCCTTCTTCTTTAGAGATTGCCGAAAGCCTGGAGCAATTACGCTGGATTGAAAATGGATTTTATATCCAAACAAAAGCAACTGATTTAGAAACCGTTGCAATAGATACACCAGAGGATTTACTAAAATTGAATAAGTTATTGAAAGCTTTGAAGTTACCCTAACCATTACAGCATTTAAAAATTTCGTTACACTAAATTTATTCCAGGGTTTTATACAATTACGATACTGAAATGAATTCAGTATGGCGTGAAACTAATTCAAATTAAGTTCCATCTGTATATTACATCTCGCGTATGGCGTAGGCTTACCTGGTACCTTTTGGAAACCCAGTTTATGGTAAAGATTGATGGCCGGTTTTAGAATGGTATTGCTTTCCAGGTAGATTTTAGCTGCACCTAATGATTTTGCTTTTTCAATAATTGCCTTTGCCAATAGAAATCCTACATTTTTTCCCTGGGCCTTTGGCGATACGGCCATTTTAGCAAGTTCGAAATCATATTCTCCATCATTCATCTTAATTAGCGCACAAACGCCTAAGGCTTCACCTCCATAAAGCGCAACCAATATAAAACCTCCGTTATCTAATATATAGCCCTGAGGATCATCCAGAGCTTTATAATCAGATTCTTCCATGGTAAAATACTTCGAAATCCATTCTACATTTAGCGACCTGAAAACCTCCTGGTGTTCAGATTTGTAATCTATAATTTCAACATTAGCGCCATCGCGTTCTTTTTTCTTTTCCGTAACCCTTCTTAACAAGCTTTTTTGTTCCAATAAAAATTCCCACTCTCCTATTGCTTCCCAAAGTTTGTGTTGTGCTTGTGCAGATATTTCTTCAATTGCCGCATTCACATCTATAAGCTGATCCTCTAGTGCTGCTGAAATTTTCATTCCTTTTTTAGAAAGACTTATCACATTTCTACGTCCATCAGTTTTGTCCTTATTTTCTTTAACATAACCTTTTTTAAGCATTTCACTGATGATTTTACTAACCGAAGGGTGAGAATGGCCAATGGCTTTGGCCAGTTCGGTAATCGTTTTTTCCCGCTGTCTGGTCAACGCGTAAAATACCGGAAACCATTTAGGCTGCATATCAATATGATACAATTTATAAATCTGTGCAGCATCTTCAGTCACCTTATCAGTCAACATTCTTAACCTGCTTCCTATCGCTACTTTACCTATTTCATCAAAAAATCCCATAAAAATAATTAATTACGTAACCAGTTACGCAAATTTAAATAATTATTTGAAATACCGATACAATCATTCACTTCCGGATATTATTTTAAATAGCCTGAACTGTAATAAACTTAAAATTTGTATTTTAGGAACATGAGAAAACTACCGATCTTTATCGTTTGCTGCTTCATCGTCTTTTCTGCCTGTCAATCTAAACAGGGCAAAGAATCAGGTGCCGTCGAATTCAAAAATATCAATCAAAGCGTAGCCAAATCGTTTTCTGATTTAAAAACACTCGATACCTTTAAGATAGAACTAACCGGCAGAAAACCAGAGGAAATGGTATTGAATTTTACGATCAAAAATGCTGAAGGAAAAGAAATTTACAATACCAAAATCAAAGGCACTGAATTATTGGGTAGCACAGATCCAAATATTGATCTTTCAAAGGAGAAAGACCAGATTGTTTTCTTAAAAACCATCGCCGATGATTTTTTTAGCGATGAAAATTTTCTTGAGCCTGCCGTTATGCAGGAGGATAAACCCGATAAATATACTCCAGATAAAGCCCTTTATGAAGAGTTAAAAAAATCAGGCCTAAATGGCTTTAAATATCGTTTAGGAAAAGAAAACAACATTTACATCGCCTGGAGCGAGAAAGAGCAGAAGGTAAAGGTTTACTATAATTGCTGCTAGCTAGTATCTGAGCTCAGAAATTTAGAAATGAAAAGGCCTGAATTTATTGCAAATCGATTAAGAGAAATTTTCATAAGCGGTTATTGGATAGCCAATACCAATTATAAAGATCAATTACAAAGCATTAATCGGGAACATGCCGTTCGGCAGGTAGGTGACTTAAATACGATTGCTGACTTAACTTATCATATCAATTATTATTTATCAGGCATTCTAAATGTATTTAACGGCGGTCTGCTGGAAATTAAAGATCAATATAGTTTCGACCTGCCCCCTATCTATGCTGAAGCTGAATGGAAACAACTGGTTAAGAAATTGCTAGCCAATGCGGCCGCCTTTGCTGATGAAGTGGAAAAAATGCCTGACGAAAAATTAGATGAGGTATTTGTAGATGAAAAGTACAGTACCTATCTGCGAAATATAGAAGCTGTTATAGAACACAGTTATTACCATTTGGGGCAGATTGTATTGATCAGAAAATTGATTCGAAAATAAATACCGTTATCAAAGGCCACCCTAAAAAAATATTGCAAGTATTTTAGCTAAACTAATCAAATAGTTGTATTTTCACGCACCATAGCCAAACAACTATTTATCAACGTTTTCTCTGTACATGCTCAAAAATCTCCTCACCGTATTTATACTTTCGGTACTATTTCTCCCTGCCTTAGCTCAAAAAGCCAATATTAAAGGTATTGTAGTCGATACTGTAGAAAAAAGAAATCTTTCAAACAGTTCAATACTGCTCATTAACAGTAAGGATTCCGTTCTGGTCAGGGATGCCAGAGCCAAAGGAAACGGCGAGTTTGAACTGGCCAACCTAAAAAAAGGCACTTACACCTTGGTCATCACCTACCCTAAAATGGCCGACTATATCAGAGATATCCAATTGTCAGATTCATCAAAATTTAACCTGGGCACAATTGCAATGGATAATAAAGCCACCCTTTTGAATGAAGTGACGATTAAGGCACAAAAACAGGCCATCAGGATGAAAGGCGATACGATAACGTACCAGGCTGATAGTTTTGCCGTAAAACCACATGCCAACTTACAGGATCTGTTGAGGCGGTTACCTGGAATTGAGGTAGATAAAAACGGTGCCATCAAAGCCGGTGGTAAGGATGTAAATACCTTGCTGGTAGATGGCGAAGAATTTTTTGGTGACGATCCGCTTCTCGCCCAAAAATACCTGAAAGCCAATGCAGTAAACGAAGTAGAAGTATATGATAAAAAGAGTAAAAACGAGGAGCTGACGGGCATTAAGGAAGAAGATTCAAAAGAAAAGGTAATCAACGTGAAACTGAAGGAGAATGCTAAAAATGGCTATATCAGTACAACGGAAGCGAGCAGCGACCTGAATAAATACCGCAACTTAGGTGCCATGGCGGGAGTTTATAAGGGGAAATTGAAAGTGGCCGCTTTCGGTTTCAATAACAACATCAGTACTGAATCTAAAACCAACAATGCCATGAGCCGCCTGAAGGGTGATGAATATGACGTGATCGAGGTTGGTGATGATGGCAGTTCTGTTATGATCAGCTATGGCAACAATGATGATGATGATTTCAGGCCTGGGGGCGGTATTCCGAATATTACAACTTATGGTGCGCATTTTTCCAATAAATGGAAGGACAATAAGCTGGGTATGAAACTGAACTTCAAAGGAGCGGATAACAGTTCATTTAACGAAAGCACCAGTCGTAATGAATCGTTGATTCCAAATGGCACCACCTTTTTAAGTCAGGGCGCAAGCCGGGAGGAAAACCGCACGACAGGGCAAAGCCTGCGTGGAAGTACAGAGTTCAAGCTCGATTCGCTATCGAACCTCAAGATTTCTTTCGGGGCACGCCAGCAACACAGTTCGTCCGGCAGTTTCAGCAACAGCGAAACGAAAAACGGGCGGGGTATTATGGTAAATAGCAACAACGAAAACGGGGATTCTAACGGCAAAAGCGAAGCCTTTAACGGTAATATCGGCTATGTGAAGAAATTTAAAACCAAAGGGCGGATTTTAACGGTAGACCTACAGCCGGAAAACAACCGGAATAATAATGAACGGAATAGCCTGAACCAGACTAATCTATTTGATTCTACGGGTGTGATGCTGACTCCGGATCGCCGAAACTACCTGAATGACGACCAATCGAGCAAAACTTCACTGGCCTCGCGGATTTCTTATACCGAGCCCCTGAGCAAAAGACTCTCGTTACAGGCAGGATATAGTTTTAAAACCATCCGCTCCAGCAGCAAAAAGTACACCTACAACCGCGATCTGGGTAACCAGAAAATCGATTCATTAAGTAATTTTTTCGAATTCAATAACTTTTCCAATGTAGGGAATGCGGTATTGCAGTACAAGGGCAAAAAGTTCACGCTACGCGGCGGAACACAGGCCATTCAAACCACTTTCCACCTGGACGATGTAGACAGGAACCGCCAGGTGAACCGCTCCTATATCAACTGGGCACCCGAAACAAGCCTGAGTTATAAACTGGGCCGGAGCGGCAGCATCTCCGCCGGTTATAACGGGAGCACCAATCAGCCTGATATTGAGCAGCTGCAACCATTAAGGCAGGTGAATAGTCCTTTATACACATTAATCGGCAACCCTAACCTTAGGCCATCATTCAACAATAACTTCAACCTCAACATCAATACCTATCAGCAGAAATCTGAAATTTTTGCCTACAGTTATCTGGGTTATAATTTTGTGCAAAATGCGGTAGCTTCCAGCACCACAGTTGATCAATCTAACAAAACTGTGACCACTTTTGTCAACCTGAATGGTGGAAAAAGCCTCTATGCCGGCGGTAGTATCGGAAAAAGTTTCAGCAAGATCCACCTGAATACGAATATGGGTTTCAATTATAACTATAACCAGGACGTTTCTATCCTGAATAAAGAATTAAATAAAACCACCCGGAGCAGCATGTCCTTAAGACCACGGATCAGTATCTATCATGATAAGTTTAGCCTGGAATACAATGTTTCCCTAAATTTCTCCAAAAGCCGTTCTACTATCGGCACGGTTAATGATGGGAAGAACTTCCGTCATGATCATGAGATTTCAGGGAACATCAATCTACCCTACAGTACGGAATTCAATACTTCCGTATCCTTATCTTACCAACCGGCCAATGCATCATTTGCCCGCCCGGTAAACATTGCTATATGGAATGCCTATCTGTCTAAAAGGATGCTAAAGGCTGAAGAAATGGAGATCAGGGCTTCAATTTCCGATATCTTGGGCCAAAGGGTTGGCTATAACCGCTATGTAAACGGGAACAGTATAGGAGAAAGCACTAACAGCTTTATTCCAAGATATGTATTGATAGGTGTAGTTTATAATTTAAACGGCAATTTTGTTAAAAATGAAAAGAAATAATTTAGCTGCGTTCTGGCTGATCTTCAGTCTACTTTTATGTTTGCAGATGGTTCATGCACAAACAGTATTCATCAGAAGTGCGAAAATTACTTTTGAGAAAAAGGTGAACATTAAAGAACAACTCGCCAATAACCAGTGGCTGACTGATGAGGCCAGAGAGAAAATGGGTAAATACCGCACCACCAACTGGGAATACAGTTTCAATGACAGCACCTCGGTTTACCGGGCTAAACCAAAAGAGAGTTTAGGCGACAATGCCTTCTTCTTCAGTTCTGACAATACGGATGAACTGTTTACAGATCTGGCGAAAAGCAAACGTGTGAAGAAAAAAAGTATTATGGGCGATGATTTTATCCTGAAGGATACCATCCCGGGTCTGAAGTGGAAAATTATGCACGACCTGCGTAACATTGCCGGTTATGAATGCAGAAAAGCTATCGCTAAGATCAATGATACGGTTACCGTAGTGGCCTTTTATACGGATGAAATTTTATTAAAAGGCGGCCCGGAAGGTTTTACCGGTTTACCCGGAATGATATTGGGTTTAGCCATACCACGTTACAATACCACCTGGTTTGCCACCAGGATAGAAGCGAAAAACGTTCCCATCTTAAACATCAGTCCGCCAACAAAAGGAAAGAAAACCGATTCGGAAAAAGATTTAAAAAAACTGATTGATCTTTATACCCGTTATGATGATAAAAAGAACCCGAGAAAGATAGAAGATATTAAAAAGGAACTTTATTCATTATTTCTTTAAATCAGCATTTTTTGTTAAAACTTTCAATATCAAACAGATAATAGCTACAAAAAATATTCTAATCACAGCCTAAAAGCCGTATTTTTTTTTCTTACCTTTGTATCCCGTACAAAAACAATTAAGCAGGCCTCAAAAGCCTGCTTGATATCACAAATTATCAATCATGACAAAGTATATTTTTGTTACGGGCGGTGTAACTTCCTCTTTAGGTAAGGGCATCATTTCCGCATCTTTAGCTAAACTTTTACAGGCACGTGGCTACCGTGTAACCATTCAGAAATTCGATCCGTACATTAATATCGATCCAGGAACATTGAATCCATACGAACATGGCGAATGCTTTGTGACAGAAGATGGTGCCGAAACCGATCTGGATCTTGGTCATTACGAACGTTTTCTTAACGTTCCGACTTCACAGGCCAATAACATCACTACCGGCCGCATCTACCAAAATGTAATCAGTAAAGAACGCAAAGGTGAATACCTGGGCAAAACGGTACAGGTTGTTCCGCATATTACCGATGAGATAAAACGCAACATGCGTATTCTGGGCGAAAGTGGCGAATACGATATTGTGATTACTGAGCTGGGTGGTACAGTTGGTGATATCGAATCTTTGCCATTTATCGAAGCTGTTCGTCAGTTTAAATGGGAAGAAGGCAGTAGCAATGCCATTGTAATCCACTTAACCCTGGTTCCTTATCTGGCTGCTGCAGGTGAGTTAAAAACAAAGCCAACCCAACACTCCGTTAAAGCATTACTGGAGTATGGTATACAACCAGATATTTTGGTTTGCCGTACCGAGCACCACTTGAGTGCTGACCTGAGAAAAAAAATAGCCTTGTTCTGTAACGTTAACATCAATGCCGTAATCGAATCAATGGATGCATCTACCATTTACGATGTGCCTTTACTGATGTTAAAAGAACAACTGGATAAAACGGTTTTATCGAAATTAAAACTGCCGACAAAAAACGATCCGGATATGGAAAGCTGGAAAGATTTCCTTGGCCGTTTAAAAAACCCGACTGCTGAGGTAAAAATCGGCTTGATTGGTAAATATGTAGAGCTACCGGATGCATACAAATCAATTATCGAATCTTTTGTACACGCAGGTTCGAAAAATGAATGTAAAGTCAGGGTAGAATATATTCACTCTGAGGGTATTTTCCCTGATAACGTAAAAGAAAAACTGGGTCATTTACAAGGCGTTTTAGTGGCGCCTGGTTTTGGTAGCCGCGGTATAGAAGGTAAAATCGATGCCATAAAATACGTTCGTGAAAATAATGTACCTTTCTTTGGAATCTGTTTAGGTATGCAATGTGCCGTTATCGAATTTGGGCGTAATGTTTTAGGCTTGAAAGATGCACATACTACCGAAATAGAAGAAAATTCGGCAAATCCGGTTATCAATATGATGGAAGAGCAGAAAAAAGTAACCAATAAAGGTGGTACCATGCGTTTAGGCTCGTACCCTTGCGATATCAAAAAAGGTACAAAAGCTTATTCTATTTACGGCAAATCACATATCAACGAGCGCCATCGTCACCGTTACGAATTTAATAATGCTTACTTAAAGCAGTATGAAGATGCGGGTATGACGGCATCCGGCATTAATCCACAAACCAATTTAGTTGAAATTGTAGAGCTTAAAAACCATCCGTTTTTCGTTGGCGGACAGTTTCACCCAGAATTAAAATCAACAGTTGCTAATCCTCACCCACTTTTTGTTAAATTTGTCGCCGCTGCAATGGAGTTTGCAAAAAAGAAAACGAATTAAAAGCAGTACATACATAAATAATGGATAGAAATACCTTTACAGGACTGTTCCTGATTATGATCATTTTGGCAGGATCATTCTACTTTTTGAAGCCGAACGAGGCCGAAATAAAAAAAGCCAAAGAAACAGAGCGTTTAGATTCTTTGAAAAAAGCCGGTATCGCACCTGCACAAAAAGACACCACTAAAACAGCTGCACTGACTAACCCTGCAGTAGATTCTGCAGCTTTAAAAGGTCCTTTTGGAACGGCCTTAAACGGCACGGAAGCCAACACTGTGCTGGAAAACGAAAATTTATTAATTACTTTAAGTAATAAAGGTGGTAAAATTACCTCAGTTGAAGTTAAAGGACAGAAAACCTTTACCGGCAAACCGGTTATTTTATTTGATGGTAACCAGAATAAATTTGGTTTAAATCTTAACGCTGCCGGTAAGGTAATCAATACTAACGATTTATACTTTACACCAACTAAAACCGGCAGTACGGTTACCATGCGCGCCAATTATGGTGCAAATGCTTATGTAGAGTATGTTTACGATTTAAAAGCATTAAGTAACAAAGTTGCTTTTAACATTAATCTGGTTGGCTTACAGCAGGTAATTGCTGGAAATAGCATCGGTTTAAACTGGCAGACTACTTTACTGCAACAAGAAAAATCCATCGAAAGCGAACACCGTTATTCTGCACCATATTATAAATATTTAGATGGCGATGTAAACCACTTAAGTGTTTCTAAAGATGAAAAAGAAGAATTATCAAAAGGTAAAATCCAGTGGTTCTCTTTCAAACAGCACTTTTTCTCGGCATCATTAATAGCCAAACAAGCTTTCGAAAAAGGAAGTTTAGAGGTTAAAATTCCAACCGCTCCAGGCCAGGTAAAATTCTACGATGCCAATATGCAACTGCCATATACGCATAGTGCAAACCAGGTTTATGAAATGGAGTTTTATTTTGGTACCAACAAATTCTCTGCGCTAAAAGCACAGGGATACGATCTGGAACAGCAGGTTGATATGGGGTACTGGCCTTTAAAATACATTAACCGCTTTATTGTATTACCAGTATTTAATTTCTTAAACAGCTTTGGCTGGAACTACGGTTTAATCATCCTGGTACTGACTATTTTATTAAAAGTGGCCTTATCGCCGCTTACCTACAAGTCATACCTTTCAATGGCTAAAATGAGGGTATTGAAACCAGAAATGGATGAAATTAAAGCTAAAGTAGGTGAAGATAACCCAACATTGGTTCAGCAGGAGTATTTAAAACTGTACAAAAAAGCAGGTGTAAACCCACTTGGCGGTTGTTTGCCAATGGTACTACAGTTGCCTTTGGTAATGGCGTTTTTCTTCTTCTTCCCTAACCTGTTTGAGTTAAGAGGTGAGAGTTTCCTTTGGATGAAAGATTTATCAACCTATGATGAGTTTATCAAATTTGGTGTAAAAATCCCTTTCATTGGTGATCACTTAAGCTTAATGTGTGTATTGATGACGGTATCAACGCTGATCATGACGTATTTCAACAACCAGGTTTCTGGTGCTACGGGCCAGATGAAATATATCGGTTACATCATGCCAATCATTTTCTTAGGCGTGTTAAACAGCTACCCGGCCGGATTAAACTATTATTATTTCTTAGCCAACTTAATGACTTTCGGACAGCAGTTCCTGATCCGCAAAATGGTTGATGATGAAAAAATCCATGCTTTAATCCAGCAGAACAAAGCCAGGCCAGTTGATGAGAAAAAGAAAAAATCTAAATTCCAACAGCGTTTAGATGACTACATGCGTCAGCAGCAACAGCAACAAACCAAGAAATAATCTTGTTTTATTCCAAAATAGAAATCCCCGGTTACTTTTGAGTAATCGGGGATTTCTGTTTTGGGCTGAGCGATAAGTGCATGGCATTAGGCGCTTGTGCCCACACCGCCTAATCTTCTACCCTTTAACCTCTGCCTTTCCAAATAATGCTTTAAATTGTAATATTTGATATACAAGTTTCAGAATAAGCTAAAATTTTCCAATTTTAGAAGATTAAATCAACAAACTAATTAATTTAAAATGCAAAAGAGACTAACTGTTATTCTGTTTTTCGTTGTCAGCTTTGCCTACGCACAAAAGAAACCTTTGGATCATTCGGTGTACGATACCTGGGAATCAATAGGCACAAAGCAATTATCAAATAATGGCCAATGGGCGATGTACAGCATCTTACAGCAGGAAGGAGATGCGCAGTTATACCTTGCCAATATTAAAACAAATATCAAAATAAATGTTCCCAGAGGGATGAATGCGCAATTTAGCAATGATTCTAAATTTGCGGCTTTCAACATTCGTCCGCTAAATAAAGAGCTGCGTCAGGCCAAAATCAAAAAGAAAAAGTCAGACGAATTACCAAAAGATTCATTAGGGATTGCCAATCTTACCAATAATGCGGTAACAAAAGTACCCAGGGTAAAATCTTTCAAATTCCCGGAAGAAGGCACTGGTGTATTGGCCTATTTAACTGAAAAACCAGATACTGCGCAAAAAGCCATGAAACCTGTTGAAAAAAAAGATGGAGAAACTGATTTTGCTGATGATGAACCTGCCGGAAAAGGTAAAACCGAAGAAGGAACAGATCTGGTGGTAAAAAACCTTACAACAGGAACTGACAAGACCTATAAGTATGTTACTGATTACCACTTCAGCAAAGATGGCAAACAATTGGTTTTTGCCTGCAGTGGATCTAAAAAAGACAAAACGGCTCCACAGGGCGTATTCTTGCTTAACACCGAAAAAGGTACATTAAAAACGCTGATTAAAGGTAAAGGAAGTTTTAAGAATTTCACTTTTGATGAAGAAAGCGAACACGTGGCATTTGTAGGTGAACAAAGTCCGGAAAAAAAGGAAATAAAAGACTACAATATTTATTATAGCTCTTTAACACTTGACACGGCGCAGATCCTGGTTGATTTTGATATGCCCGGACTACCAGCGAAATGGTCGGTTAATGGTGATGGCAAAATTGCTTTCAGCAAAGATGGGAAAAAGTTATATTTTGGCATATCGCCTGTTAAAAAACCAAAAGACACTACAATAGTAGATTTTGAAGTGGCTAAAGTTGATGTGTGGAATTACAAAGATGATTATTTGCAACCGATGCAGCTTAAAAATGCAGAAAGGGACAGCAAAAAAAGTTATTTATCGGTTATTGATGTTTACAGCAGTGATCCAAAAGTAATTCCGCTAACCGATGTAAAACTACCTGATGCCAGTATCATCGCTGAAGGTGATGCAGCGCAGGTTTTGGCTTCTACCGATTATGGCAGGCGGATCGAATCGCAATGGAGCGGTTCAACTTCAAAAGATTATTACCTGGTTGACACCAAAAACGGCCAGAGAAAGAAAATTATCGAAAACCTTAACGGTTACGCTTTGGCATCACCCGGGGGGAATTACATCCTTTACTTCGATCGGAAACTAGGCAGCTGGAACACTTATCAGGTAGCCAGCGGAAAGGTTACCGTTTTAACCGCAGGCTTAACTGAAAAATTTGTTGATGAAGAAAACGATGTACCAGACCTTCCTTCTGCTTATGGTTTAGCCACCTGGACCGAGGGCGATAAAGCGGTCCTGATTAACGATAAATATGATATATGGTCGTTTTCGCCAGATGGAAAATCGGCACCGAAAAATATCACTGCAGGCTTTGGAAGAGCAAACAACATCACCTTCCGTTACGAGAACGTACGGACAGACAGAACAGAAAGAAATGCCAGTAAGTTTGTTAAAGCAAATGAATTGGTTTGGTTATCTGCCTTTAATAATCTGACCAAAGAAAACGGCTTTTACCGCACTAACGTAGGCACTGCTAAAGCACCTGAACCAGTTGTAATGGCAAAATTTAAATATTCCGGCCTTACAAAAGCTAAAGATGCTGATGTTTACATCTACGATAAAGCCAATTATGTAGAATCGCCAAATGTTTACATCACTACTGATTTCAAAACGGAAACCAAATTGAGTAATACCAATCCGCAACAAAAAAACTACAATTGGGGTACTGCAGAATTGGTGAAGTGGACTACACCGAAAGGTTATAAAGCTGAAGGGATTTTGTACAAACCGGAAAATTTCGATCCAAATAAAAAATATCCGATGATTGCTTATTTCTACGAAAAATTAACGGATGGTTTATACACTTACCAAGCACCAGCACCTACCCCATCCCGCTTAAATATTTCCTACTTTGTAAGTAACGGCTACCTGGTGTTTGCACCAGATATTAGCTATGAAACCGGACACCCGGGAAAATCGGCTGTTGAGTTCATCAATTCAGGTGTAGAAAGCCTGAAGAAAAACAGTTGGGTAGATGGCAGCAAAATTGGTATTCAAGGTCAAAGCTGGGGCGGTTACCAGGTGGCTTACCTCATTACGCAAAACAATATGTATGCTGCTGCCTGGGCAGGTGCACCTGTAGTGAACATGACTTCTGCTTATGGTGGTATCCGTTGGGAAACCGGTATGAACCGTCAGTTCCAGTATGAAAAAACACAAAGCCGCATTGGTGCAACCCTTTGGGAAAAACCAGAGTTATATATCGAAAATTCTCCATTGTTTATGCTACCAAAGGTAAATACCCCGGTTGTAATTATGGCTAATGATGCAGACGGTGCAGTGCCATGGTACCAGGGCATCGAAATGTTCACCGCCTTGCGCCGTTTAGGTAAACCAGTTTGGATGCTAAACTATAATGGTGAAGCGCATAACCTGGTTCAACGCCAGAACCGGAAAGATATTCAGATCCGTGAACAACAATTTTTCGATTATTATTTAAAAGGCACCAAAGCTCCGGCCTGGATGACAATTGGAATTCCGGCTACCGAAAAAGGAAAAACATGGGGTTTTGAGTTAACAGATGATAAACCTTAGTTATTAATCCTAGATTAGAAGACCAAAGTCCATGGTTGATAGTATATTTATTATTTACCATGGATTTTCTGTTTAGGGGTATGATGAATCGGTCTGATGTATACTGGTAATCGTCACCCTGATCCGATAACTCCTATCGGATTTATTTCAGGATCTATTCAGCGAGAAGATGCTGGAAACAAGTTCAGCATGAAGATCGTAAATAGAACAACGATTCTTATGAATTTCAGCTTAAAAAAACTATTTTCACGCATCAAATAAAACTAAACAATCCTAATGGCATTAAGCAGAATCTGGTCGGCATTTATTATTATAGCTATTGTTGTAGCGAGTATTAAATGTTTCTTCTTCGGACACAGCGATATATTTAATTGGATGGTAATCGGCAAATCATCCGACCCTTTAAATCCTTTAAAATTAGATGGCATTATCGAAACCTGCTGGATTGCGGTAGACCTTTGCATTAAACTAGTAGGAACATTAGCTTTATTTATGGGATTAATGAGCATTGCTGAAAAGGCAGGCGGCATCCGTTTATTATCCAGAATTATAGGTCCTTTTTTTTCGAAACTTTTTCCGGAGATTCCGAAAGGACACCCTTCTATGGGGCATATGATCATGAATTTCTCTGCCAATTTGTTAGGCTTAGATAATGCAGCCACACCGTTCGGTATAAAGGCCATGGAAAGTTTGCAGGAGCTGAATCCCAATAAGGAAGTGGCCAGCAACTCGCAGATTATGTTTTTATGCCTGCACGCCGCCGGTTTATGTTTAATTCCGGTCAGTGTAATTGCCATCAGGTCTACCCAAAATGCGCAAGACCCTACCGATATTTTTATCCCCTGTTTAATTGTAACCTTTGTAGGTACCATGGCTGCAATGCTTATTGTATCTTTTAGGCAGAAGATAAATTTACTTCAACCTGTTATCATTACCTGGGTACTTGGTATATCAGCTATAATAGGTTTGCTGGTTTGGTATGTAAGCAAGTTAAATGCAGAAAGTATAAAATCATTTTCCGGCTTATTGAGCGGAGGTATAATTTTACTGATTTTTTTATTGATTGTATTGGGTGCCCTGTATAAAAAAATAGATGTTTTTGATGCTTTTATTGATGGCGCTAAGGGTGGATTTGAAACGGCACTGAAAATTATCCCTTACCTGGTGGGTATTTTGGTAGCCGTAAGCATGCTGAGAACCAGCGGAACTTTTGATGTGGTAATGAGTGGGATTAAAAGTTTGTTCGTATTCTTTGGAGCCGACACCAAATTTGTCGACGCCCTGCCTACAGCGTTAATCAGGCCTTTAAGTGGCGGTGCGGCCCGTGGGATGATGGTGAGTACAATGATTTCAAGCGGACCTGATTCATTTGCCAGTAAGCTTTCGGGAGTTTTTCAGGGCGCTTCAGATACGACCTTTTATGTGGTAGCGGTTTACTTTGGCGCTGTTGGAATAAAAAATACGCGTTATGCCATAGGCTCGATGTTACTGGCTGATCTGGTTGGCGTTTGTACGGCAATTGCACTCAGTTATATGTTTTTTGCTTAGTTTGGGTGAATTGGTTATTAGTGAATTGGTCATTAGTCATTGGTTATTGGTCATTGGTCATTGGTCATTGGTCATTAGTGAATTGGTCATTAGTCATTGGTGAATTGGTGCTCAAGTCATGATTTACGGGACCGAATTATTACCTGTCGACGACATCCAACATTGGCTTCGCTATCGGATTATAGCTTTCAGGTTTAGCTTTTGATAAAGCTTCTTCATTGCATTCAGCATGACAACATAGAAAAATACTAAAAAAAATCCCTGCCAGAAATTCATCTGACAGGGATGTTAATATCTTAAAATAAACAGAAGCGTTATGCCTCAAATGTTTATTATGCAATACTAGCAGGGAGTTTGGGGAGATATTCTATTGATAATTTCATCAATCGCGTCTGGATCAATCACCGCATTTTTCGAAGCACACCATTTTTCCGACTTATTATCTAACCAGATACAGAAAGAATGGTAACCGTCTAAAATTACAGCATAAGTTTCATGAAAATCATCTTGAATACGCATGCAAAATCCCTTAAAAATTTTGCCTCTCACGTTAAACTGCAGAGTGGAATAATTTTCTAACATGGCTCATTATATTTTAGGTTAATTTACAACAAAATCTAGATGAGAATGTTTTGTTAACATAAAGGAATTAACAACTTATTCTTAAGCGTTGTAACTTAATTTAACCTATGTTTAACATGTTCGAATAACCTTTCGCAATCAACCGTTTTTTTGAAGGCAAAGATAGTTCACATTGCAGATTTAGAATCGTACGTCCTCTTTTCACGATTGACGTTTCTGCAACCACTTCGTCGCCCTCACTTGCCGTTGCAAAATAGTCGATGTAATTATTTACAGTGGTATACCGATCGTTTAATCCCATCGTAAAAACCGTTGCACCAATCAGATCATCAATAATACCTGCGGTTACACCGCCATGCAAAATCTGATATGGATTGGTCATTTCTTTTCGGATCGTATATTGGCACACCAAAATCCCATATTCTGCTTTAATTAAAACTGGTGCCAGCCAGTTCATGAAGTTTGAAGGTGAATCAGTAATTACCTTGCCAGTTGATTGTCTTAAAAAATTTAGTCGCTGCTCGCTCAATGAGGCTTCCATAATGTAGCTGTTTTTAATGTTTGATGCTTCAAGATAAAGATAGGTAAATGAGGTACAGTCGTCCAAATAAAACGATTAATACCCCATACAATTATTGAGATAAACTGATATTGAAAATATATTTACAAAATTGGAGCGCAAAGCTTGTACAAAACAATCAGCATCCTCCCGTTTTCCGCTTATACGCTTCGCTGCCTCGTAACCTCGTTGCTGCAGGGTATCGCTGCAACCGGGGCTAAGTGGCTA
>NZ_FOJM01000013.1:0-182132 GCF_900111825.1 Pedobacter suwonensis | reverse complement strand
CAGGGGCGCAGAAACCTTTGTTCTTAAACCCGATTGCAATGTAAAGCCCGCATCCCGATTTTTTCAATCGGGAGAGGAATTGAAATGAAAAGCGGGACTAGCGGCCTCCAAGTACCACAAACGCTCATTTCATATAACATATCTTCAATTAAAAAGATTGCTTCGTCGTTCCTCCTCGCAATAACGGATAACAGAAATGCGGTAAATCTATTGATCTGCGGCAAAAGCATTTTTTTTAACTCTTAAAGTGGAATTATCATTTTAAAACTCAAATTCCTGCCCATATTGTAAATCCCCGACCGGACGTTGGGCGAGCTGTTATAATATTCAAAATACTTCAATCGGTTTAAATTAGACTGATAAGCCACATTAAAAATATTATCGGCCTGAAGAAATATATCACAGATGGTTTTTCCTTTTTTTGTTATCAGCGTTGATCCGATCCCGCCGTTAATTAAGGTATAGCCTGCCGTAAAGCTTTCTGTATTGTCAAGCGCATAAAATTTGTCCTGATCGGCGAAAAAGGCAGCATCAACTTTAATGTAAGGCTTATCAAAAATGCCTATAGGTTTTTGAGCGGTTGCCTTCATTTCCGTTCTCACCTGCAAAGGCGGAATAAAAGGCAGGTATCTGGCCTCATCACCATACTGATCCAATAGTTCCCGGTTTTGATTCAATCCTACCGTATAAGCTAAACTATTATTGAAACTTAGCCATTTTAAAGCGTTGGGATGCAGATTGATAGAAATTTCCGCACCGTATAGCCTGGCTTTTGATTGCTGGTATTGATAAGTGAGGTTTCCCGGAACAATAACCACCGGATTCCCATTGGCATCGGTTAAGCGTGATTGATAAATGTAGTTTTGGATATGGTTATTAAACAGTTCCAGGCTGATATCGGCATCTTTTAAATAGGCGATCATACCAAGATCTTGCTGAAGGTTAAATTCTGGTTTAAATGTCCTGTTCCCTAAATATACAATGTGCGCACCCGGATCCAGTCCGTTGGAACCGATTTCTGTAATGTTTGGAGCCCGGTAACCCCTGGCAATGTTGGCCTTAACCAAAAACCTTTCTGAAATGTTGTAAGTTAAGCCCAGACTTCCAGATAAACCATAATAATTTTTAGTAAAAGATGGAAATTGCAGTTTTCCAGTTAGGTCGCCAGCACTTACCCGTTTATCAAAACCCGTTAGCATGTTAGTACCCACATAGAAATCATCCCAATTGATGTTTCTCCTGTCGATCCTGATTCCTCCTGAAACATCTACCTTACCCATTGATTTTTTTGCAAAATAGAATGCACCAATATCAAAGAAGTTATAATCCGGGATTGGAAAATCGGTAGCGTCCTTACTCTTGTTAACCTGGTACATGCCATTTAGTCCAACAGTACTTTCTATACCTGCAAAACCGGGCAGGTTGTACTTAAGATCATAATTAAAAGTGTTTAGTACCACGTAAAGCCCGGGCTGATTTGGCCTTGTAGGATGATTATATTCTCTTCTTACACTCTGTTGGCCGCCAACCAATACATTTAAATCACTGGTTCCGAATTTGAACTGACTCGTGTTATAAAAACGGAAGTGTTGAATGTGTTGATGTAAAGGGTTAATGACATAGGTATTCAGATGGTGTTTTGCCACAACAGGCCTGTTTTTGATATCGTCTCCGTCATCCAACACCTGCCTGGTAAATCTTCTTGATAAAGAATCTCTACTGCCGTCGGGAATTTCCATTACATTATCGTAATAGGTAACGGCTGTTTTAGAGAAACCCCAGCTTTTATCTAACCTGGCACTGGCAGATAGATTGTACTCTCTAAAAGCGGTTCCATACACCAATCCATCAATCTTATTCCGGTAATTATGTGCCGTTTTTCCCGTAGCCCTAAAGGTATATTTCCAATCATTTCTGACGTAAGCCAGCCCTACTGATGAACCAATCATTCCGTTATTGCTTTGATAATTTGCGGTAAAATCGCCTTTTAACTTCCCGTTTTCAAAACCAGGCGTGTAGGGGATCATATTAATTACACCAGCTAAAGCATCGGACCCATAGGTTAAACTGGCCGGACCTTTTACCACCTCTACCCTGGTAATGGCGTATTCATCTACTTCAATTCCATGTTCGTCGCCCCACTGCTGTCCCTCCTGCCTCAAACCATCATACAAAGTTAGCACGCGATTATAGCCTAAGCCCCTGATAAATGGTTTAGAAACGTTTGGGCCGGTAGTAACTGCTGTAATACCCGGCACGCCTTTCACAATAGCATCTATTAAATTGGTATTTACGTTTTGGTCCATTGTTTTTCTGGAAAGTACAGCAATGGGTACCGGGCTTTTCCGTAGTTGTGTGGCCCGGTTTACCCCGGTAATGACTACATCGTTTAAGTTGGCAGCCAGGCTTAACAAATCGGCATTAACCGTAACAGTATCTGCTTTCAAGCTTACCCTGACTGTTTGAGTCTGATAACCAATGCCAGAAAACACCAGATCACAAATACCGTAAGGAACTTCTCTTAATACATAACTTCCTGTATGGTTTGATTTTGTTGAACTTTTACTACCTGAAACTTTAATGGTGATATTTTCCAGAACTTCGCCATTTGATGTAACTATGCCTTTAACTGTCGCATTTTGGGCAATAGCATTTAGCGATATCAATAAACAGCAAAAACAAATGGATAGCAATCTCATAAAAAACGATTTATCTAAATATAATTTTAGACAAATCTAAATTTTAATTTAAATATATCAAATAAAATATTTAGTCAACATATAATATCATTTTGAATTTTATCGCTATCTAGGGGAAGTGTTAGTGTGCTAAGCTTAAGTCAAAGCCTGACTTGTGCTTTTAAATTATTGATTGCTGAAGGGAAGTCTGTAAGAACATATCCTTTCCTGGCCTATTCCTATCCAAGAAACCCCTATTTAAATGTTCTTGTCCCGGTATCGTAGCAAACATCGTGTTATCACAGGTGATTGGTCATAGAAAAGTAATTGAAACTAAACAGCTAAAGGATTGTTGTGCCTAAGAATTTAAAACAATACAAACTTTTTAACTAAAATATATGTTGGTGATCAATAATTTCGAGGAGTACGAATCCTATCTGGGTAAAGAACTAGGCATTTCACAGTGGCACACTATAGACCAGGAGCAGATCAATAAATTTGCGGATGCGACTTTAGATCATCAATGGATTCACACTGATACCGAACGGGCTAAAAATGAAGGGCCATTTAAGGCAACGATTGCACATGGCTACTTAACCCTGTCCTTAATCCCCTATTTATGGAAACAGATTGCCGATGTGCGCAATATTAAAATGGAAATCAATTATGGTATTGAACGCTTCAAATTTGGCCAGGCTGTTTTAGTGGATAATGAAGTACAGTTAAAAGCTAAACTTATGTGCATCAGCAATTTAAGAGGAATTACTAAAGTAACCATCCAGGCTACGCTTGTGATTAAAGACCAGCCTAAACCGGCTTACGTAGGCGACGTGGTATTCTTATACCATTTTATATAAATGCTGGTTCGATATGAAAACCCGAAGAATTTCATTTTTTATTCTTCTGTTGATTTAACTCGATAGGCACCCATACGTTTTCATGATTGTTACATTAAGGTGGAAACAATCGGGCTGGCCAGTCGTTAATTTATAGAGAAGATCAATAAAATTAAGATATGGAAAACATCATCACCCCTGTTCAGTTAATCAACAACCATGCAAATAACGGTAATAAAGCGACTTTAAAAATCGGAAGTAAGTTTCAATGGGATCCTAAATATGCCTCCAAAGAAACACCTTCTTTTGATTCGTTTAAAAGTGAAATCGAAAATTTTTACGAATACAAACTGGTATTTGGTTATGAAGGCGCAGTTGGCCAAAGTATTTACATGGTAACCGGTGTGAAATAAATACTGCAATCAGTTCTAACTATCATCATAGCTGGCACCTGACTACTCACACTTGACCAAAATGATTAGGTCAATAAGACGTTTAGCGTAAAGTTTAATATATAAAAAGCCCTGATATCCATCCGGGCTTTTCTTATCAACTAACCTAAACTTATAAATACTAACCAAATATTTATACTGCAAAACTAGATATCGATTATTAATCCAGTGTTAAATATTTATCATCTGTTAAGTGCGTTTGATATTTAATCGTGATCGATACTCATGGTCAGTTCTGATTATAAAAAATTGAAGAATCTCAACACTTATTTCGCAGCCCGGGTTGCCTTATCAAAAGATAACAGCAGGTTCTTTTGATCAATCTGATTTAACGGCATTTCATGTACATTTTTACCCAGGCCTGTCGTAAAGTAAACATCGGCTTTAACGGTCTCTCCTTTGTCAATACCATCTTCAAATAGCGCGATCCCAAACAGGCTGCTGTCTACTTTTGATGAGGCCTTAATACTCACTGTACCCAGCGCATACTTGCCATTATTCTTCAGGGTAACAACGCCCTGTTTATAGGTGTAACTTACTCCTTTCAATGTTTCCAGGTAGGTTTTATTTTTACTGGTAATCGGTTGATAGGTTTGGCCGTAACCTGAAAATCCACAGGCTGCCAGCACTGAAACAAAAATGATTTTTTTCATGATCTTATAAGAACTAAACAATACTTAAATATCACAAAAAAGCTTATTATAAAATCAGCTAAAACAAACTTTCAACCGGATAAACGAGGGATTTTACAAATTAATGAAGAAAGGCGTAAAAACACTGATATTCAAGGTTTTTTAATACATTTTAGCCTGAAAACGACACATAAATGATAGCACATCACTTCATCGATTTTCACCATATGCATTTGGATAATAATATCTCTAACCGAAAATTATTTTCATCACCATAACCAGCAAGGCTGCTGTTAATGTATTTAAAAAATTAACCATATTATTGCCAATTATGCCTCTACGCTCCAGCACAGCACCCAAAATAGAATCAGTCAGGTTTCCCGCCGTGCCGGCAATAATGATCAAATAAAAATTCATATTCCATCCAGATCCAAGCGCCTCAATAGCTGCTATAATAATACTGCCTGCCACACCGATCAATGTTCCTTCTAAACTGATTACCCCATCGTTTCCACAGCGGTCAGGTCTGAAAGACATCACATTAAAGAAACGCCTTCCATAAAGCATCCCCAGTTCAGATGATAAGGTATCTGATGTGGCTGAGGCAAAAGCGGCCGCCATTGCCGTAAGCATTAAATAGTTCAGCGAAGGATAAAACAACATCACTACAGCCGCTATACCGGAAACCCCGGCATTAGCCAATACCTGGAGTGCCGTACGGCCATTCCTGGTTTCGGTTATCGTAGCAGAAATCTGTTTTTTATTTCGCTGCCATGAAGTGGCAGCAGAACCCAAAATAAAAAACGTGGTCATCATCGCCAGGCCGGTGTAACCAGCCGCAAAATAAATCAAGCAAGCCAGTATAGCTCCGGCAAACGCCGCTATAACGGTAAGTTTTTTAGCTAAGATACTGTAAGCCATACCCGCCAGAACAATAACAGGCAAAAAGATAACGCTGTTGAACATCCTTCAAATATATTCGAATTATTTGTGAAACTTAAGCTAACCAATTAGCAGATGAGCAACAACCTGCACTCTCCTTCTTTTTCCAGCGGTGCCCGGTGGATACAGGGTAAACATTGTTGATCAGGATGAGCTACGGCCAGTCTCCACAAATGACCTACTTCCAATTTTACAGGCCTTGCACCTGTTTTAGCCTGGTAATGCAGGTCAAAATAATGCTCTGTCAAAAAACTTTCAAATTCTTCCTCTGAACCCTCGTGCAATTCGCTAAGCTTTTGTCTGATTTCCGGCACCCGCACTTTTTGTTCAGCTTGATCATTAGGTAAGATTTCACTCACAGCCCCATAATAAGTACATAAAAAAGTATCAGTACCAACAGGCGAACGATCTACATGAAAAGAATATACATCTGTTGATATGAAATCGAATTCTTCGTCACGCTCGTAACTTTTAATTAAATTTAACGAAGGTGATGCACCAGCGTCTGTTAAGCGTTCAAAATCGTGCAAGATCTGCGTTCTCGCAGTATTTCCTGGCTCTGAAAGGTTGAGCGCCCGGAGATCATCCATCGAAATTTCCGTGAGATTTGTCTTTAGTTCGAGTTTAGATACAATTTCTTTAAAATCGCCTGATAGGTCTCGCTGCCAGCATACGGCATTCAGATCGCCCTTAAAAACCGTATCCATCAGTTGAGAAAAAGTGGAGACCACTGTAACCTGCGTACTTTCAGAAAATTTGCTTTCCATTTATATTTAAATCACACAACCATTTGCTGCAAAAGTAAGGATTACGTTAAAAGACCAGGTGAAAATGACCTTATTTTTAGAAAGAATAACTGGGCAACGCATTTTAAACGTTTTGACTATCGTCCAATCTTAACAATTAATACAATATCATTATAAGATTATGATAAACCCAAAGACAGGCTTTATTAAGTTTGATACTTTATTTTCCCATAACAAGCCGGTAGGTAAATGCAGTTTTTTTATCTGTCAAATGCCATTTCGAAACTTCATCCAAAACGGCTTGCTTATGCTTCTTGCTGATATCGCGAAGGGCATTGCCTACTGACTTCCTCAAATATTCGCTGTCATCAGATTTGTTTGTACCGATCAGCTCAATGGCAATTTGCGGATAATCTTTAAAGTAAGGACGGCCCGTCCAGATGCGGAGTCCTTCAGTCACTGCTCTTTTTATATTGGGGTTAAGCGCTGAAAGCCATTTTTTAATCACAGGAATACTTTTTCCGTAACCTATAACTTTGCAATATTGGTCGAAAGCTTTTGCCAGCATTTCCTGTACCCGCCAGTTTTGATCATCTGCCACGCGTGTTTCAAGGAGCAAAAGTGCTTCCGGGTGGGTTGGCGAGAGTATCCCTAAAATATAGGTGGCCAGCATCCTTACCTGATAACTATCATCGGCTAAAAACTGAAGCGCAAGGTCTAGATGCGATTCATCCTGATTTGCCAAAATCTGGTCGCCCGCATCGATAATGTGCTTGAAGCCATGTTCGATTTGCTTGATATGGTCAATGATTAATGGTATCATTCCTCAAGGCATAGGTTATTGTTGTACTGCTTATCCGTCCCTGGCCGGTGGATCCGATATTTTAACCCGAGATCAAGACCAGATCTATCACTCAAATATACGATCTTAAATACGTCCCTGGTAAATTTTCAGGTCAAAAATCAACCTGTTCCGTAATAGAGAAAAAATGAGCCTAAAAGTAAAACGGGCTGAACTTCACAGGTATCAGTTATATGCTGCCGATAATAAACTCCGGTTCGAAGCCTTATCAATAGCTTTATTATGATCCGATCAATAGCCAATTCATCTGTTCAAGCTATTATAAATGTTTAGTTTACGACAGCATTCACTCTGGCTACAAAATCATCGATACTGAAAGGTTTCGCAATAAAATCGTCTGGATGGCATTTTCTATTAACGTCTGCTACAGAGCAATGTGCAGACATCATCAGCACCGGAACACCAAGTGTACGCTGATCATTTTTTACCTCCCGGCACAAGTCGTGGCCATTTCCGTCAGGAAGGCGAACATCCAAAATCACCAGGCTCGGATCAGTAAAAAGCAAATCTTTTCTAAAGCTCCGTATATCAGGATATAATTTAACCTCATAATTCTCTTCATCCAATAACAATCCTATGATCTCCCTGATATCACGATCGTCCTCTAAAACCATTATTTTCTTTTTCATCATCGTTCCCATGTGTATCAATATAACCATTTGGATGCCATTTGGTTTTATGAATTTAGAAACAATTAAACCTCCGCATAAAAGACACTCATTTATTCAAGTCAGGCTGGTGATTACCAATCCTGCAAAATTATTGGATTGGTTTAGAGAGAAGCCTGATATCTCAATCAGGAAAAGGTTCAGCCCACCACTTGTTTAATTCGGACAGGTCCCTTAATCTTTTTAACATCTACTTCCTTACCTTTCTGGGTAATTGAAATTTTTCCATTATTGCAAAGGTCTATCGCCACCTCCATAACGGCCGCCATTTGTTCCCGCCAGCGACCGGGGAAGAGCATTCTGGCAATTTCTGATGGGCAGGTGCTTTTATCAGCCCCCCGCTGTTCAGCCACAGCCAATATGCGTTCTGCTATTTCTTTCTTTCCTTGCATCACCACTAAAACGCAAGCCATCTATAATTGGTTTTGAAGAATGCCAGCACCAGACCAGTAAACGGTAAAACAACATGTTGCAGATACATTATCGAGATTTAAAATATACAAATCCACAGAATAAGCATTCGGCTTTAGAATTACTCAAAACTTTCAGCGTTTTATCAAGTTCTTATTGTAGCAACTTTAAAAATCCAAATGAATATCGGAATAATAGCACATCTAAAACATCCCATCCGCAAGCCATATATGGGCGGACTGGAGGCTTTCACTTACGAAATTACCAAAAGACTCATTGCCAGGGGACATACGGTTACCTTATATGCAAGCGAACTGAGCGATCCTGACCTCAATGTTAATGTGATACTTACCGATGTGGATTACGACAGGGAAACGCTGAGCAGGTTCAGGGCTCATGAACTTAGTGAAGATTTTATATCTACACACCATGCTTATCTGGAACTGATGCAGGATATAGACGGCCGCAAACATGATGTGATCTTCAACAACAGCCTTAATTATGTTCCGCTTACCATGTCTACCATCACAACCACGCCAATGGTTACCGTACTACATACGCCTCCTATTTTTGAAATGAAGCGGGCCATGTTACAAGAACGTAAAACAGGACGAATACGTTACGTGAGTGTTTCTAAACCCAATGCACTTGCATGGCAGCCTTTTCTTAATCATTGTGAGGTGATTTGTAATGGCGTGGATATTTCACTATGGAAGTTTTATGCAGAACCCACTGGAAATTACGTGGTCTGGTTTGGAAGGATCCATCCTGATAAAGGCACACACATTGCTATACAAGCCGCAAAAATGGCAGGATATCCAATTAAACTGGCCGGCAGTATTGCTGATACACATTATTTTCAGACTTATGTTGAGCCGCTGCTTGGTGAGGGTGTGGAACTGCTCGGAAACTGCAGCCATGAAACACTTAATGAATTAATAGGGAATGCCAGATGCGCGCTCATTACTCCTTGCTGGGATGAACCATTTGGTCTTGTTGTGGCCGAAAGCCTTGCCTGCGGTACACCCGTAGCGGGGATCTCGCGTGGGGCGCTTCCCTATCTGGTAACTGCCGGAACGGGTTGTTTAACGAGCAGTAACGATCCTGAAGAACTGGCAAACTGCATAACCAAGGCTGTTGATATGGATCGGGCAACCTGCCGACGCCAGGCAGAAGAAAACCTGGATATCGAACGGATGATCGATGCTTACGAAATATTGTTAACAGAGACCGTAAAAAGCGTAGCCTGATATGGAAATCGCTTTTTACGTCCATCACCATGGATCAGGCCATTTGATGCGGTGCCTGGCGATTGCCTCTGCACTTAAAAATTGTCACATCACTTTTTTGGGAAGCAGGCTTGAACAGTATAGATCACTGATTCCTAATAACATAAAGCTCATTTCCCTGCCGATGGATACGCCTGGCGATCAGGATCTTGACGTTGTGGATCAAAGCCCGGTCGGGCTGCATTATGCACCGCTAAATGTTAACGGACAACTGCAACGGGTAAACACAATCACCAGCTTTTTGGCCAGTAACCCCAATTTGCTGTTTATTGTAGATGTTTCGGTTGAAGTGGCTATGCTGTCGAAGCTCTGCGGCATACCCACAATCGTGGTGAGGCAGCATGGCCTGCGAGATGATTTACCACATCAAATCTGCTACCGCAATGCGATTGGATTATTAGCCCCGTTTGATGAGCGGATGTCTGGCCAGGTGCCGGAATGGATCAGCAACAAAACCTTTTACACTGGCGGGCTTAGCCGGTTTGCACCAAGTGCAGATTTGTCTGATGCCAGCAAACGGAATGTAGCCGTACTGATCGGAAGTGGTGGCACAAGTATAAACAACCATTTTTTGGAACATCTGTCTGTTCAATGCCCGCAATGGATATTCCATATTGTAGGCAATATCCACAGTTCGAAAAACATCGATAATTTACATTTCTACGGAAAACTGGAAGATCCCCGCACTGTTTTGGCAAACTGCTGCCTAGTAATAGGCAATGCCGGCCATAACACGGTGATGGAATGTGCTTCGCTCAACAAACGTTTCATTGCCATATCCGAAGAACGTCCGTTTAAAGAACAGGAAGAAAAAGCACGTATTATCGAAGGCCTGGCACTCGCAGTACACATCCCCGCTTCTGAAATATTCCAGGTTGATTGGGAAGAAATACTTGAAAACTCGTTAGCCAGTTGCCCCAACTGGAATGGATTAATCAGCAGTGATGCAGCTGAACGTGCTGCAGCCTATTTAATGCATACTCACCGCGCTGTTTTTCAGCACAACTAAGTTAATTTAAGCGCAGTTTCAATTTCCGGGGCTGAAGGCATGCGCTTTAATTCAAGACTATCTTTAGACCATTTGATTAATCCCGCGCGTTCAAACTTGCTTAGCCAGCCTTCCATAGGCCAGAGACCCCATTTTTCCCGAAAAGCCTTTGCATTGCTGATGATGTCTAGAAGATGGTTCATTGGAGGGTCGTAACTTGGATGATATTGATGGAAGGCTGTTGCGCTTATAGTAATCATCGATATTGCTTTTGCTTTAGCGGAAAAAGCGAAGTCGGTATCTTCTGCCCCATAACCGATAAAAAGCTCATCAAATCCGCCAATTTCCTTAAAAGTGGTTTTCCTACAGCCAAAATTAAGCGACCAAAAAAGTTCATAAGGATATTGATCAATATTTTCACGTATGGGATCTGCTATGCTATATTCCATCAGACGTTCGAAAAGGTCATTTTTTTCCATCGCCTTAGCGGTTAAATAACGAACACGACCGGAAATAAGTGAATCAGCGCTGGAAAAAGCTTCAATATAAAGAGAAAGAAAATCTGGTGCCGGGATACAGTCAGCATCGAGAAATATTACCTGATCACAAGATGCTAGTGAAACCGCAGCATTTCTTGCCGCTGCCAGCGGTAGTTGATGCACACTGTTCACCACTTGCTGTTTGACAGGAAAAGTTGAGGATGGCATTTGATAGGGTTCCTCATTCATATGTATAACCACGAGTTCAGCGGGTTTTGGTGTGCAGCGTTCCAATCCACGAACCATATTAACGAGTGCAGTACGTCGGTTTTTAACGATCGTAACCAGTGAGATATCCATATTATAGTTAACCGTTACGAAGGTCAAAAAGTTTAGCAGAATCTGGTCGTAAACATTATTTAAATAATAGACAGGAAGTATTTTAAAACACCGGACCGATTTTTATCATCATCATATGATTGTCAGCATTTTGCTTATTTTGGCAAATCGCTTACCAATGTCGTATATTTGTTACATATCAAATCCAAACAGCCTATAGCAAAAAAGCCCTACTTAAATCATTTCAACTAGTTATCTATGAGAAAATATATTCTGGGCATCTTCTGCATCATTTTATCATTAAGCTTTTTCTTATTGGCTACGAGTGGTAAAAAAACAGGGCATCTAAAAACTGTTGCCAGGGTTTCAACCCCAATTAAACCGAGTTATGCTGCGTATGTAAAATCACTTTATAACCAGGTTCATTTAAAGGATTCTGGTTTGACCTACCCTGTTTTTGAAAAAGCACTTACAGGATATTATAACCTTAAGGAAGCTGGTAGATTGTCTGAGCATGCACTTTTAAGTATTGCCGATTTTGATCAAAAAAGCACCAGAAAAAGGCTTTATGTGTTAGACTTAAGTAAAATGCAAATTGTATTAAATACCTGGGTGGCACATGGGCAGCGCAGTGGTGAAGATGAAACGGTAACATTTTCCAACCAAAACGATTCGTATAGCAGCAGTATCGGCTTTTACGTTACCGGTGAAGAATACGTAGGCGCCCATGGAAGATCGCTTCGCTTAGATGGTATGGATGCGGGCTATAATGATAATGCGAGGATGCGTTCCATTGTTATTCACGGTGCACCATATGTAAGCCAGGGTACCATTGAGGCTTTAGGGCGTTTAGGACGCAGCCAGGGTTGTCCGGCGGTGAATCCTAAACTATCCGATCAATTGATCAGTGCAATGGGCGAAGGAAGCGTGCTTTTCATCAATAAAAGTGCAGAAAAATATGCTTCCCGTTACCTGGACGAGAAGCAGGCCGCACTGGCTGCGCTACCAGCCCTGAACAATAATACTGATGAGGGCCAGTTCCACATGGACTAAGCCTTATTCAAGTGCGTATAAAGTACAGCATCCTGACCATAAATATCGTTGGCAAACATCAGCTTACCGCTACTTGAATCTTTCCAGCAGGTAAAGTAGACCAGGTATACCGCAACCTGTTTGGGAAGAGAAATGTTTTCGGCTTTTGGATCTTTGCTTTGCATACCTTCTTTAATTTTATCGAATTTTCCGCCTGGGCCAAAAAGCACCCTGGCAAGTTCCAGAGGTTTTTCCAGCCTGACACAACCATGGCTTACCGCCCTCACAGCCAGGTTAAAGGCAGCTTGGGCTGGTGTATCATGCAGGTAGACACTGCTTTGGTTATTAAAAAGGAATTTGATTTTACCCAACGAATTGTCGGCGCCCGGCTGCTGCTTGAAGGTATAGGTTTTTCCTACATCAGGTGCAGACCAGTCGATAGTCTCCGTATCCTCAACCTTTTTTCCTTTATAAAAAACATCAATATTTTTGTTGCTTAAATAATAACGGTCTTGAGAGGCATACTTCACAATTTCATTACTGGCTATACTTTCAGGGATATTCCAAACCGGATTAACCTGCACACTATGGATCATACTTTTCAGTTGAGGAGTTTCCCGATTAAATGCCCGGTCTTTTTTCAGGTCATTTTCATCATATTCAGTTAAAGGGGTTGACTGTCCGGTATTGCGACCTTCCCCCACACATACTTTCATGCTTAAAACCGGTTTTTGTTTTTCCATTACCTGAAGTTCAAAAGCCGGGATATTTACCCATACATATTTATCTTCCTGTTTGGCAGTGTGCCATCTCAGGCGTTCCATATTTACTTTTATAATTCGCTTCGTTTCTTCAGCAGAATGACCAGGAGCGGTAATTTTTTGACTCAGCGCAGTCTGTAGCATTCTATAGGCTTCAGATTTGGGTTGGATACTATCTAAAAAAGCTGTGATGTTACTGGTTTGATATGGCTTTTTAAACGAAATGGAATCTGGTCTGAGTACCTTGGTGTAAAATTGTGCAAATATTTTTCTGGGGCTTACTATTCCGTATTGCATAGCCGCCGTATAATCGGTAATAGCGCCACTTGCAATCAATTCGAGATCAATAACCGCATCATAAGCTTTATCAATCGTATTTACCTCTGTTTTGGAGTAAATTTTCTCTAACGCGGCGTTTAATTTAGCGGCCTGGAAGTTTTCAGCCGAAAGACCGTGTTCTTCTGTCGCACTAATCTTTTTCGCTGCATTTTTTAATCCACTGTCGGGAAGAAATTTAGCTATTAAAACCGGTTGGTAATCTGCCTGCTCATAAATTTGCTCCGTAAATTTTGGGTTCGACATCGATTTCCCTCTTTTGCTTAACGCCGCTTTCAATTTATCGCTCAACACCTCAGCATCAAGGTCTTTGTATAATTTAATGCCAGTAATTTTGGTTAGTTCGGCACCAGTTTTTGATTTAGGCTTGTTACAGGCCTCCATTAGTATCAAACATGGTAAAAGCATCAATAGGCTTCTCAAAAGTTTAGGTACTTGTTTATTGTTCATGCTCATATAATTGGTTTTTCGCCAAATTGTTTTTACAAAGCATATAATCACCTGTTAATTAACGATTTATTTTTTTAAGAAATTAAGATTACGACGTTTACAAAAGTGCGGCATTCCACTTCTGATAAAATGTATTTGGGAGAAAATAAGGTTGTAACTTAAATTGTTCAGGCTGAGCGAGGCCAAGCTTAACAAAATATCAAAACCTCTTAAAACATTTTAAAAATTGCTCCAAGCGACCATTGACGGCCCCAACAAAAGAATCGTCATCTCCGTAGCAACGCGAAGTGGAAAGATCTTTGGATTAAGTGACCGAAATCAAATTAAAAGATCTCTCCACTGCGGTAGAGATGACGATCATATCGCTTACATTAATGTTTATGCAATAATTTATCCCTCAGGATGCGCGTTGATCTATTAAGGATGCCCGCTTCCACCAGCGGCACCGTAAATCTGTCCGGTTGCGTAACTTGCGCTATCATCTGCCAATTGCACATAAATTGATGCCAACTCTGCTGGCTGGCCTGGCCGCGCTAAAGGCGTTTGTTCGCCAAACTTTTCAATTGCATCCTGTGGTTGGCCGCCACTGGTTTGCAGCGGAGTCCATACGGGGCCCGGTGCCACGCCATTTACACGAATGCCTTTAGGGCCAAGTTGTTTTGATAAAGATTTTACGAAAGCCACATTGGCTGCTTTTGTCTGTGCATAGTCAAAGAGGTTTTCTGAAGGGTCGTATGCCTGTACTGAACTGGTTGATATAATCACCGATCCAGGTTTTAAATGTGGTAATGCAGCTTTGGTAATCCAGAACGGAGCATAAATATTGGTTTTCATCGTGGCATCAAATTGCTCTTCACTTAATTCAGAAAGTGAGTCAACCGCCTGTTGTTTACCAGCATTATTTACCAATATATCCAGACCGCCCAGTTTTTCTACCGCGTCATTGACCAATTGCTTGCAAAATTCGCTGTTGGTAATATCACCAGGGATAGCGTATGCTTTTTGCCCGGCATCGGTAATAAGCTGAACTACTTCATCGGCATCAGTCTGCTCTTCAGGCAGGTAATTGATTACCACATCAGCACCTTCACGTGCATAGGCTATGGCTGCTGCCCGGCCAATACCAGAATCTCCGCCTGTGATTAAAGCTTTTCTGCCCTTCAACCTGCCCGAACCACGGTAACTTTCCTCACCATGATCTGGTTGAGGGCTCATTTTACTGGCCAGCCCGGGAGGTTGCTGTGGCTGGCGCTGAAAGGGAGGTTTAGGATATTGCTCCAACGGATTCTTTAATGTTGTATTTTGTTCATTTTTCATGGTAAAATATTTTGATGTTTGCTTAAAGCAACAAGGCTAAAATGGCCTTTGTTCAAATTATTTTCATTTAAATTCGTTAATCCTGTGAAGAATGGACTTAATAGTTACCACTGTAAACGTTTTCCTGCCCGATAATAATCTGCACCATCGGATTTTTAGCGAACTGCCCGGCGTGATCCCTGTTGTTGTTCAGGTAGCGGAAAAAAAAGCCTGGTAAACCTGCGTAATTTGATAATGAAGATGTTGTTTTTGCCATATCAGAGTATTGGGTTTTAACACTCGTTTCCTATAGTTCTCCTCTATACCTAATTGTGCTTCTTTGTACATGAAAACAAAATACAAAAGCCAATAACTGCATTTTAATGATCAATCAATTGATATTACTTATCCTTTTTGAACGGAGGAGCTAAAAAGTTAAGAATAAGTCTGTTCAAGTAATCTGGTCGCTCAAATGGCACATAATGTGTGGCATTCGGCACGATTTCCAGCTGGGATTTAGCAATACTGGCTGCAATGAGCTTAGTATGCTCGGCTTTAATTACATCGTTACTGCCAGCAACAACTAATACAGGATTTTCGATTTGCTGCAATTGTTCAGGAGTCATATTAGGTTCCGCCAACATTAGCTGAATCAATCTGAGGTTTTGGCCTGGGACTTTCGCCAGTAACTGATGTTTAAAAGAGGCCATCAAACTGTCTGAAACACCAGACGGATAAAGGTTGGCACCTATGGTTACAATTTTGCTGACCATATCCGGATGTGCCAGATTAAAACTTACTGCGGTATTCCCTCCGTCGCTCCAGCCAATGATATTCACTTTTTTCAAATCCAACGCGGTAAGTACTTTGTATAAATCGTTAGCAAATTTGTCATAACTATATGGCTCTTCAGATAAATCAGTACTCCTTCCCTGGCTTCTGGTATCAATGGCGATAACCCTGAAGTGCTTTGCAAAAAAGGGTATTTGACGATAAAAATCTGCTATGCTTCCATTATTTCCATGTAAAAGTATCAACGGTTCTCCTTTACCATACTGTTCAGTGTAAATTCTTGCATCACCAAGATCAATATAACTACCTCTCTTATTCCTTCCGTAGCCGCTTTTAATGGATTCCTGCTTGTGCTGATAGTAATCTGCTAACATCGCAATATCCGGACTGTTATCAGCCAATGAATTTTCCTGCCGCTTTAGGTTTTCCCCTCCTTTCTGGTATCGGATATCCAGATTAGCAATAAACGTTCCCGCACTTGTTTCCCAGTTTCCCTGTTTTTGATATCGGAAAAGAAGATCCTTAGCCAGGGTCTTTTTTGCTGAAACCCCAAAAATAAAATTTCCACTACTGTCTGGCACATAATCAACAAGCTGCAGGGTTACGGCAATCTGATCCAAACCTTCAAAATTCAGATGATATGGTGCAAGATCTATTTTTTGCCAGCCTACAGAAGTAGTCCGATAGGTAATAAGTTTTCTTAAAAGATTGCTGTCTGGTAAATTATTTTTTACCGCATATAAATTAAACTTTAAGGTAATAGAAGCGTATTTTGAGCTGGGGATAATGTAAAAGTTATAAGCTTTAAGTACAGTCTGATTATAGATCTCAAAAATATTTCCCTGTTCAATACTTGGAACATTTTTGTCAAACATTCTGGAAAAAGTTATCATCGGTCTGGATCGCTGCCCTATAAGCTGCTCCTTCATTTTGTTCCCTTTTATAACCACTTCAGCCATATCAAAAACCTTTTCTTTAAGGGTAACCAACATCCCGGGTTTGAATTCTGAACGCCCAACTTGCCGGTCATTAAAACCAACGGCGCTGAAGATTACAGGACTTTGTGATAAGCTATCCGGGATAACCAGTTTAAACATACCGTCGACACTGGCTACAGTACCGACTTTACTATTTTTAATACCTATTGAGCAATGCGGAACGGGTTGCTGGTTGGAATCTTTTACAACACCGGTTAATATGTATTGTGCGTTTGCATTAATGAAGATAAACAGCGCTAGTAACGTGAAATATAGTTTTTTGAAAAGATGTATTGTTATTTCCATATTAACGAGATGATAAACCAATCAGATTGGTTGCATCAATACACCTAAAAAATAACTTCACCCGATGGATTCCACAACATTTACCTATACTGATCAACAATGCCAGCATAAAGCTTTTGATCTAAATTTCTAATATCTTTGTTTTATTCTGGCTATGGCAAAAAGAGCACAACACATCCCGGTTAACGTTTTACCAAATGGCACCAGCCGTGGCATCATGATGTTAAGAAAACACTTTGATGGGTTCCCTGACAATGAGCAGGTTAGCAGGCCCCATCGTGATGATGGCTATACCTTTATATTGCAGGAAAAAGGAATCACCAATATTGAGATAGATTTTCAAATCTACAGCATTCAGGCTCCTGCAATCATCTACCTCCATCCGAGTCAGGTTCACCGACTCATCGCATTTGAAAAAGCCGAACTCAGTACCTGGATTATCGCGGAGGAAAACCTCCATCCTGAGAACCTAAGGATGTTAAACGAGCTGATGCCGGCAAGTGTTTTATCACTGAGCAATGAAACACTTGCCATTTTTTTGCAGGTGGCTGGTCTATCTCATACCCTTTACACAAAACCTGACGAAAACTTATATCGTTCCACATTGATAGAGAGCATTAATAGCCTGGCCGCACTCACCAGTTCACTATATCAGGCCCAATCCAGCCTCACTGAAAACCGCACCAGGTTTAATATCGTAGCCAGAGCCTTCAGAAAGGAATTAGACCTTCGTTACAAAACCGTAAAGCGTCCGGCATTGTATGCAGATTTCCTGAACATCTCTGTTTCATATCTCAATGAATGTATAAAGACTGCTACAGGTCAATCGCTTTCAAACAATATCCAACAACGCGTAATGCTGGAAGCTAAAAGGCTTCTTTATCATTCAGACAAATCAGTAAAAGAGATCGCAAATGAACTTGGTTATGATGATTATTCCTATTTCATAAGGTTGTTTGTAAAAGTAACCGGATCAAAACCGTTATACTTCCGGAATAAAAACCGCGGATAGTCCTATACTTACGCCTTGTAGACATTCTTTAAACGCATTCCATGACGTTCCTTTGTGCTGTTAAACAAGCCATATGGAAACTTTAAAAAAAATAAATTTGATAAACGGACTCGATATCGCAATTGTTGGTGGAGGACCTGGCGGACTCGCCCTTGCGCGATTATTACAGCTTAAAGGTGCTCGCGTGAAAGTGTATGAAAGAGATCTTAATCAAAAGGCACGCGTACAGGGTGCAATTGTGGACCTGCACTATCATTCAGGACTGAAAGTGCTTGAAGCAGCGGGACTGATGGATGCATTTAAGGCCCGATATATGCGCGGGGCAGACAGCTTCAGGTTAGTAGATGAAAATGCGAATGTATTAGTAGATGATTATTTTCAAAGTGGCCGATATACGTTCGGCGACGAACATTTTCGTCCCGAAATTGACAGGGGTGCCCTTAGGGATATCCTGATCGATTCGTTACTACCGGGTACGATGGTTTGGGACAGTCAGCTGATTCACCTGTCTCTCAGGGACGGGCGATGGGAAATGCAATTCAAAAATGCCACTCATGCCAGCTCGGATCTGGTTATCGGCTGTGACGGGCATCGCTCCGGCGTCAGGGAATACCTAACAGATATCCAGTCAGTGTATTCGGGTGCCAGCATCATTCAGGGAGAGATTGATGCCCCCCGAACAGCTTGTTCTGAGCTGTACTCCATGATCAACAATGGAAGCCTTATGGCAGCAGGACAGGGAAAGATGCTGATGGTACAGCCAAGGGGCGACGGCGGCCTGACCTTTTATGCAGCATCAATGTACCCGGAAAACTGGGAAAAAGTTAGTGGTATAGATTTCCGTATTCCAAGGGAAGTATGTGATTATCTCGATAATTTTTATGATGGCTGGCATCCGGCATTTCATACAATGTTTAGCGCCTGTAAACACTTCACTTACCGTCCACTCCATTACCATCCGTTAACACTACGTTGGCAAACCAAACCTAACATTACAGTTTTAGGAGATGCCGCTCATCTGATGCCGCCAAACGGCGAAGGTGTAAATCTGGCGATGCTGGATGCGCTTGACCTAAGCGATTGCCTGACCAACGGCGCGTATCAAAATATTGAAGACGCATTAATGGCTTATGAAAAATCGATGTTTGCAAGAGCTTTACCTATCTGCGGGGAGACCGTAGAAGGCATTAAGGATTTTGCTTCACCCAGCAAAGAGTCTATCCGTAAACTCATACAAATTTTTGGGAATGATGAAAACATTTGAAATAAAAGGTGGTGAAAATGCAGAAATGTCCTGGTGTTATTCCCATTTAAAATGATGATGGTAACACCGCCATCATGAGATAGCGGTGTTATTAACCTAATCAGATTAAGCCGAAAGTGAACCCAACCTTATTAAAGGTTCGGACTGCATGTTACAAGAATATAACTGATATAATTCAACTAATTACTCTCCTTTTTCGGTCTGATTTAACATATCGATAAGTGCTTTCGCCACCGGACCAGCTGACAAGGGATTTTGACCGGTAATAAGTAAACCATCCTTTTCCACATGGGATAAAAATGGCACAAGCGCTGTTTTCACCGCTGCACCAAACTCTTCCAGTCTGGTTTGAAGCAGATAGGGAACATTACCACTTCGGCCCACCAAAGTTTCCTCGGCATTACTGAAAGCAGAGATGATTTTTCCTTTTAAAAAACCCGGACGTTGCATTTCAGCACTGATCAATGCTGCTGGTCCATGACATACTGCAGCAACCGGTTTACCAGCATCCAGGAAATCCAGGATTAAAATTCCGCTGTTATTGTCTTTTGCAAGATCCCATATTGGGCCATGGCCTCCGGGATAGAACACCGCATCGTAATCATCAGACCTGATCTGATCTAAAACCTGGGTGTGTGAAAAGGCCGCTTTCGCTGCCTCATCGTCATTGTACCTACGGTTAGCGCCGGTTACATGTTCAGTTAATTCACTCATCGGATCTACAGGAGGCCTCCCTCCTTTCGGACTGGCTAAAGTTACCTGATAACCTGCATCTATAAACTCATAATAGGGATCTGTAAACTCCCCCAACCAAACACCTGTTTTTCCATCAGTATTTTCCATCCCGCTATGTGATGTTAATACCATCAATATCTTCTTCATAAAAGTCTTATTTAATATCATCAGGTTCTAGTTCATTTCCTTCTTCATCAACACGGTGGTGTTCGTTCCAGTTTGAATCCTGATCGGTTTTATCCTGCTGCTCCACATTTTCCTCCTGTGGTTGCAATTCCTTTTCTTTAGGGTCTGCCATAACATTGATTTTATTTTAAATAACAACAGCGCCGGACATAAATAGTTCAGTAAAATGAATAATATGCGTAAGATCCAGGTTGCTTAAGCCCACAGCCTGTTATTTATAATTGATTAAAAATTAATAACCTATATTTATCTTAAGAGACTTATCATGATCAAAAAAGAAATTTTAACAGACAGGCTGATATTGCGTGAACTGGAGACACATGACCATTCATTTATCTTTCAGCTGGTTAATTCTGCAGGCTGGCTGGAATTTATTGGCGACAGGAAGATAAAGACAGATGAAGATGCGCTGGCCTATGTTGAAAAGATCATAGCTAATCCCTTAGTCAAATATTGGGTAGTTAAACTGAAGGCAAATGATCTCCCGCTGGGAATTATCACACTTATTAAAAGAGACGATCTGGAATATTATGATATTGGTTTTGCTTTTTTACCGGGCCATACAGGAGTCGGATATGCCTATGAAGCTACAAGCGCCGTACTCGATATGCTTCCGGATTCGATTCTGACAAATAAAATACTGGCCATTACAACAGTTCGAAACAGCCGCTCAGTAAAGCTACTGGAAAAATTGAAATTTAAATATGAGCGCCAGGTGGACATTGCAGGAAAAACGATGTTGCAATATGCTTTAAGCACAGATGAGATACAGATCGGCAAAATTACCCGTTCGTTTTTTAAACTATTTGATAATACTTTGAATGAACCTGATTTTGCACCGGTTTATCAGCTATGCACTACTTCTGCAAGCATCATCAGGAAATCTGCTATCCATGCAGATGTCTACGGGCTGGAATCTTTTATTGAACCACGAAGAAAAATATTAACGGATGGTACATTACAACAATTTAAAGAATTCGAAATATATGAAGAAACCAGGATTATCGGAAATATCGCACAGCGGTACTCAAAATACCGCAAACATGGGACGCTAAACGGCGTTTATTTTGAGGGCCGCGGGCATAAGTTCTTTCATTTCATGAAAGAGGCAGGCGAATGGAAAATTGCACACGTTATCTGGGAGGATGAAGTTTAAATCTAAATAAGAAAGCAATAACGTATCCAATTTCCAAAACCAGTTCCAGGTACTTTTTAGCCTAACCCGGGAGGTATCGGATATTGCTGATTTTAAATCATTGCGTTTTCCTGATCAGTAAACGGTAAATGGCCAGGCAACCCGGAATCATCGGAAGAATTGCGGTCCACATGCCCGGAAAGTAATACTGCCCCGTGGTTTTAACATAAAAATTGGGCATCATCGGGATCGTGGTACCTTTAATTGATGCTGTTAATGAATGCGGATCATTTGGAAGCAATTCAGGGGCAATCAGCGGAAAAATAAAATGGGTAAATTCTGCTACACCCGGACCGATAAATATAAACCAGGCTACAAATCCGGCAATCGGTACTTTATAATACAGCCCAAGTGAAGTAAGGGTATAAATAACCGGACCGATTAGCGCAAACACCATCAAAAAACTCCTTTCGCTCCATGGAATACCAAATAGCCTGCTCATGGCCGGCGCAAAGCCCATGAGGTATTCCTCAACAATGTGAATCTGTAAAGCAGCAACGGTAAGGATAAAAAGCGGTAGGATAATGTTGGGTTCTACCGGCTTTTTCAGATAGGTAAAATACCAGCAGCACAGGCCAACAAGTGCTGAGCCTCCTACAATGATAACAGGTGGAAGCCCGATAGCAAGGTATCCTATAATGGGTGCTACAACCGTAAAAGTACAGGCTGCCATAAAGCTTAACTTTTGGGAAAATGATAACGGTTTTTTCATAACAGATGAATTTTAACCCGAAAGTACAACCCTGTCACGCCCCTGCATTTATCATATGATAAAAACTATTTCATAGCCCTGATTCTGCTTAACGATACCTGTGTAATACCGAGGTAAGAAGCCAGATCGGCCAGACTGATGCGTTGCAAAAGTGGTCCGTGTGCTTGAAGAAATTTATGGTAAGCGATCTGAGCTTTTTCTTCAAGCGTACCGCCAATTCTTTCCATCATATTCACCGCAGCAAGTGCGAGAAGTTTCCGGTAAAAGGTTTCCATGGAATGATACCGCTTGCAAAGCATTTCCAGGTCATCGTAATTGAGACAGGTAATATCAGTATCTTCAAGCGCTTGTACAGCATAGGCAGAAGGCCGTTGAGCTAAAAAACTGTCAAGAACCGTAAACATACTTCCTTCTGCGAAAAAGCGCATAATAAATTCCCGGGTATCGGTATAAAAGAAAGTTTTAACCAAGCCGCTGTCTATAAAGTAGATCCGCTTACATACCGTCCCGGTTTCGAGGATCAGCTCTCCTTTACGATATTTCTTTTGATAAAGTTTTGATCGCATACTTTCGTTTGCTTCGCTTTCGAGAGGGGAAAGAGATGAGACAAAAGCTAAAAAGTTAGTTGCATCGGCAAAGTGATCAGTGATCATGACCACAAATTACAAAAATAGCGGTAAAATCTGGTTCAACATTATATTTAAATCTGCGTGAAAGGAAATAACCGGTTTTTGGTCTGCTAGAATTAATAATGATTACCTTTTTAATAAAAAAGCTGCGGGAAACCTCCGTTATCCCACAGCCGTCATTGACTAACTAAATTGTCTTTTTATTTCTCCCCTATTACTTCCCCGCAGGTTAGCATATTTTTTGGGTAATAAGGATTTTCAATTTTCTTGTCGTTACTTACCCAGGTTACACCAGTCATTGGGCATTTCTGCTGGTAAACGGTTGTATTTTCTGGTTTCAACTTATCAATGATTACCCAAAGCTGTTCAGATAACTTTTCCATAATTTTTCGCTGCTCATCCAACGACGAAGACGCAGCGATCTGATCAGCCAATGCTTTAATGCTTATACGGGTAGTTGTGGCCACGTTCATTTGCTGCAAAGTGAGCTTTTTAAATTTGAACTGACCAAGTGCTGCTGAAAATTCAGTAGCGGAACCAGCCGTTTTTTTGGCGTCGGAAATCACCAAACCGTCCTTTATAGCTAAGTAACTGGCAATGATAGTATTTTTTTGTGTTTCCCTTTGCTTCACCAATTCGGGTGTTACTTCCTGCGAAGACGTTTTCACCTGTGCTTTTGCGTTAAAAATCAAGCCAGTTACTACCATAACCGCGGCTAATGTATATTTTTTCATATTAAGGGTTTAATGTTGTTTTTTTGATAATTTTATCTGCTTCTGTTTGCATATCTGCCAGATGGGTTGCTTCAATCCCTGTAGCCTGTGGCATTAACGCGGTAATTTTTTTTCTGATTGCATGAATATGCGCAATGGCTTCGAGCCTTACATCACTACGTTGTGCACTGCTCATCATCTTGCCATCTGCAACATCTTTTGGATTAATCAACATGCCCACCTTTTCCAGATAGGAACGCTGCAGGCTTCTTAAGTAGAAATCCTGTAAGGGTTGATTGGATTCCTTTTTCCATACCAACGGCAGCAGATCATTTAGAAACTCGCTTACCGGATAAGGATCTTTTGCATTTAAAGCTTTCTGACTCAGGTTGAACAATAAACCCTGACTTAAGAAAATATTCAACATCTGCGTTTGCTGATCGGAAATATCTTCCATAGGCTTCAGGTTGATATAATCTGAAATTTCTTTCGGATATAACCATAGTGGAGCGTCGAATACCTGGCGACCAACATAGTCAACCGCATTTTTAACCTTTTGCTTTGGGATTTCTGCATATACCACACCTTTTTCATCCACGCTTCTTTTGGTTACGTATCGGTTGCCCACGCTTTTGAGCACATGGTAAAGGTAGCGGCTATACTGGGCAACAACTCCCTTGTGCAATTCCGCTAAATTATCATATTGATCGCCAGACTCATAAGTCCACTGTTTCAGATTAGCAACCACGCGTTTAAGGTTTTTTATACCATAATCGCTTGCGGCAACAGCATCATCACCTAAATCTTCAGACTGACTCCTCGGATCTTCATCCTTTCCTTCTCCGCCGAACCATAATCTTGGGTTTTTAGTCAGCGTATCGGTCGTCATTTTACTAAGTAGTTTTTCTTCGGCAAATTCATCCTTTTCGCGATCAAAATAGCGATAGCCCCAGTTGATTGCCCATTCGTCATATGCGCCAATTCTCGGATAAATGCCTTTAGGCCCAATATGGTCTTCAGGCTGCGCTACATAATTAAAACGTGCATAATCCATTATGGAAACCGTATGTCCGTTTTTCTCTACCCAGGCTTTATCCCGTAATTTTTCAACTGGCGTTTGGCTGCTGGCGCCCATGTTATGCCGAAGTCCCAAAGTATGCCCCAGCTCGTGCGAAGAAACAAAACGGATCAATTGTCCCATAAGCTCATCGTCGAACTGCATTTTCTGTGCCCGTTTATCCAACGGACCAGCTTGTATCATGTACCAGTTGTGTACAAGTTTCATCACGTTATGATACCAGCCAACATGGCTCTCCATAATCTCGCCGCTACGTGGATCGCTGATCCGTGGTCCGTAAGCGTTCGGTGTTTCTGATGCATAGTAACGGATAACAGAGAATCGTGCATCTTCTAAACTCATGGTGGTATCGGCCTCAGGCCATTCCTTACCTATTATTGCATTTTTAAAGCCAGCCTGCTCAAAAGCCTTCTGCCAATCGTTTATTCCTGCAATAAGATAAGGTCGCCATTTTTTTGGCGTAGCCGGATCGATGTAATAAACAATTTGCTTTTTGGGTTCAACCAGAATACCTTTTTTGTATTTTGCCAGGTCTTCCTTTTTAGGTTCTAAACGGTAGCGTTGTACAATGTATTTGGTTTGTGTGCGCTGATAATCTTCATCAAAAAGAATGTATTTATTAGCAAAAAAGCCAACCCTTTCATCAAAAAGACGTTTACGCATAGGTACTTTCGGTAATAGAATAATTGAAGTATTTAACCTTAAAGTGGTCGCACCGGTAATTGCACCTACAGTAAACCCCGGACCAGAGGTTGCATAGGTTTTAGTAGTTTTGATTTCTGTGTTTATTGGATAACAGGAAATACGTTCAATAAAAGAACGGTCATCAGCTAAAGCGCTAAGTTTCTTTGCCGATTTTTCTTCAGCCGGGATGGCTACCACAGCAACATCCTTTTTAAAAAAGTCGGTAACGTCAATCACATAGTTTCCTGTTAAAGGGTTTTTAGCTTTGATATCGAAACTGGCAATAATCGGGCTCTCTTGCGACTGCATTACTGCCTGATAAATAGGGCCTTCTGCAGTTTTACTTTCCTGACGGTAAACAACCCCTTTTAAAAAGAGGTTGTTATTATTTCCTTTTTGAAAAAATAAGGTTTGTTCATTTACTTTTTCACCACCGAAACTTCCATAACCTTGCGGAGTAGTCACATATCGTGTTACGGCCAACAGGTATCTTCCAAGTAAAGTATCTGGCACTTCAAAATACCATTTTTGATCTACCTGGCGGACATTAAAAAGTCCGTTCTGGGCGATAGCAGTTGAAGGAATAACTTTGGTATAATCCAAAGGCGTTTTTTTAGCTGCGCTATCTGCTTTAACCATAGGCTTTTGACCAAATGCAGTAAGGGAGAGCGTACATGCGATCGGAAATATAATTTGTTTAAAATTCATTTTAAAAAGGAAGTTTTTCGTCGGTATTTAATGTAAGATTTGGGTTTTTCTTTAGGATGTTCAGTGGAAAAGGAATAACATATAACCTGGAATTTGGCAGTAACGTATAGGTTTTCTGAGGAACCGTTTTATTTACCAAAGGATAGGTACGTACAATTGTTTTCGCATATTCAGGTTCGGTATTTAATCTTTTCAAATCAAAAAAGCGGTTAAAACCTAAAACCATTTCTTTCCTGCGCTCATTGATAATGATTTCCATAGTCTCTTTTCTGGTAGCGGGTATGGGTAATTTAATTGTACCTGACAGAATACGTTTTTCCCTCAGCGTATTCACAACAGCCATTGCACCTGCCAAGTCATTTTCGCGGGCTAAACATTCAGCTTGCATTAAATATACTTCAGTAGTTTTTAAACCAACTGTTGGATAGAAGAAGCGCGTATAAGCAACGTTATAATAGGCTGCGTTTGAACCAATATCTAAAAAACTGGCATTAGTTGTATTGAAAAACATATTAAAGCGGGCATCATTATTTCCGAACAAAGCCCTAAGCTCGGGGCTGATTAACCAGGTAAAACCAAAATTGGTTTCATTATAACCTTGAATATATTGATAACTCAACACCTCTGGATTATTGGGCGCGATAATAGGTGTTACCGTTGGTCCACCTTGTGTGGTCGTATATTTTACTAAATCAAAAGTCTGATTATTGTATGAAAGTGATTTTTCGCATGCGGCTTTAGCTTGAGCAATTTCCCTTTTAAATAAATGAATTTTCGCCTTTAATGCCCAGGCAAAGGCCAGTGAAGGATGATAAGGATCTACAGGTTGTGCCTGCAGATAAGGAATGGCTTCATCAATATCTTTTTGAATGAATTCATAAACCTGTGCTACAGTTGATTTAGTCGGCTGCGCCTCCAGATCGTATTTATCCATGATACAAACTCCACCATCAGTAGCCGCGGTAGCTGGATTATATGCTTTGGCATAAACGTTTACAAGCAGAAAATGATCGAATGCGCGCAAAGCTTTTGCTTCTGCTTTAGCCAGCGCTTTGATGTTTTCATCGCCCTTACTGGCATCAACTGAAGATATAATGGTATTCCATCGATTAATATACAGATAGGCCCGATCATAGAAATTAGACGAAGGGATCATCGATACCCGATCGACACTTTCGTCAAAACTGAAATGTACCGTATTAATATTGGGGGTCATTCCAATAAAATTGGATTCCTTTAGCCACATATCGTCGACAAGATACTGGAAATTAGAAATCAGATATGCTCTGTTAGGATAGGAAACCAATTCATAATAATCTTGAGCTGTTTCCACGATTTGCGATCCCCTCGGTGTGATATCAGTATATTTTTTACATCCAGACATTGCAAAAGCAATTAGAAGGGATGCTAGTACTGCTATATTTTTTTTCATGATTTTAAAAGGTTAGGTTAATGCCTAATACAAATGATTTAGGATTTTGTAATGTTCTTGTCCCACTATTTAGCGAGTATGATTCCGGATCAATGTCATCGCCAGCAGCGCTCGCATACCATAAATTATTCGCCTGTGCAGTAAACTTTGCCGAAGGAATGTTAAACTTTTTAATAAATGATTTTGGAAGATTGTACCCTAAAGAAATAGTTCTAAGCTTAATATAATCGGCCTTTACTACATTCACATCAGCTTTTTGCCACATGGTGGAGATGGATGATGCCCTGTTAATCATCGCCTCAGAATAATCCACGAAAAGTCTCGGCAATTCCGGAGTAATTCCGTTTTTGTAACGTTGAGTAATATCCAGATCAGAAATATCATTAGCGCCTAATGGTGTAATGTCTTTTCTCATTACATTACCGCCCGAAAATATAAGTAAAGCATTAAGCTCAAAGTTCTTATAGGAAATCCTTTGAGAAAACGAACCATTATAGGTTGGTATTAAACTACCCATATCAACCAAAGCAGCATAATTATTAATATCACGACTGCTTGCTACTATAGGATTGCCATTTACATCAAAATCCAGCGTTGACTTTCCATTTTCATCTAAAAAGTATGGGTAGCCATTGATCATTCCGCCATAACGGTAAGCATAAAGGGTATTATAATCTGTTCCCTCCGTATAATAAGTTGAAGGCGAACCCACATAATTTGCTGCTGTAGATAAAGCTCTGTTTACTTTCCCAATTTTACTTCTGTTAAAACCCAACACAAATGTCGAGCTAAGCATCAAATCACCTGATTTAAGCCAATCGCCATTCACAGTAAATTCGATTCCCTTATTTCTTAAAACACCATTATTAATTACTAAAGATGCAGCCCCTACTGTTGGATCTAAATCGGTAGTGACCATTAAATCGGTACTTTTTCGGTCATAAAAATCAATCGTACCTCTTAACCGGTTGCCTAAAAAGGCCATATCCAATCCTAAGTTGTAAGTCTCCGTTTTTTCCCAGCGCAATTTCGGATTTGGTAATCCTATAATATTTAAATACTGAAGAGATGTAAATAAGTTATCATTCACTCTTCTTGCAGTTAAAAATTTAGTGGTCTCCGTATTTTGATTACCGTTAACTCCATAGGTAGCTCGAAGCTTAAGCAAATTTATCCATCCCAAAGATTCGATAAATTTTTCATTGCTGGCGTTCCAGCCCAAACCAACAGACCATAATGGTCTGTATTTGAATTCTGGATCAGCTCCAAAAAAATCCGCCTGATCTATCCTCAAACTTCCGGTAACGTTGTATCTATTTAAGTAGGTGTAACTCGCATTTGAAAAATAAGAAAGATTACGGTGTTTTGTTTCCTGAAACGAGCGGCCAGCGATACCCAAAGTCAAGTTTCGGCCAAAAATATAACTGGGCAAACCTGTTTGACTTACCGTTGCATTGTTAATTACTGTAGATGTTAATGTTACAGGATCATATCCATATCTAATATCATTCATGCCAATTGGTAGAAAGGTTTGACGCATCTCTGTACCTACGATAGCTGCTATGGAGTGTTTGCCTTCGTCAAAAGATTTATCGAAACTCAATTGGTTTCTGAACGTATATGAATTTCGTTGCTGCATATTCTGGCTAATTCTTCCCCCCGCTGGTAATCCGAAGGTATAAGCGTTTGTAGCTGGCGTAAAAGCGACCAATGCATTGTACGCCGCTCTCATTTTGTAAGAATTTACGTCATATATCTGTTCACTTTTGGTGGTGCCCATTTCATATTGAAATTGACTGGAAAAACTCAGACCCTCCATAATTTTAGCCTGAACATTCGTAAAAGCCCTCAATGCAACAGTATTAGCATTGGTCAAACCTTCATTTAAAGATTCCAAAATATTAAACCGGTATGGTTTATATTGAGGGGTATTGAGCAAGGCACCCGCAACCGCGCCGTTAATTGGTGAACCCGCTATTCCATCAGCAAGATTTACATAATTGGAGTACACCAAACTTCCATCAGGATTTACTATAGAAGCGTAACGAGGTGAGATGGTGTTGTAATAATTATAACTATCGTCAGTTGATGTAGATGTAGAATAAGCACCATTAAAGCCAATATTTGTAGATAACCATTTTTTGATATTATAGGTGTTTTTAAAATATAAAGTGATTTTTTGGTTATGATTCCCGATTACTCTTTCAGCAGAACGATCATAGTTAATGGATGCGAAGGTATTTGATTTTGAATTTGCCGAGCTTAATAATAAGTTATAACGTTGACGGAAAGCATTCTGCCACACATTGTCACGATACTGCTCGTAGTAATCAGTATTTTTAAGATTATTTAGCTGCTGATTAAATTGATCAGTCGTAACTTTTCCGGCATCCCTGTCTCGAAATAATTGGTAAAGCGGACTATAATATTTAATGCTACCATTTGCTACCGTTCCATAAGCAGCAAACATAGTTTCAGTATTAGCGTATCGGGCACGCTCTTTATTATATACATCTGTTTCAAAATCAACAATATCAGCAGTAGATGCATAATGCATGCTGCCGAAGGTGGGCTTGGTATCAATAAAAAAATCTGTGTTCAATGATATTTTTAAAGGCGTATTCCCTTTTTTAGTGGCTATAACTATCACGCCATTTGCCGATCTGGATCCATAGATAGAAGCTGCAGCGCCATCCTTTAATACGGTTACCGATTCAACATCATAGGGATTAATATCTTCCAGTGCTGTTTCGGTGGGCAAACCATCAAGTACTACCAAGGGAGCACTGCCTCCCAGAAGATTGAATGTAGCCTGCCCTCTTAACACAGGCTGATCAGCTCCAATCCTATTGGGATTTTTATTGTAAACCAATCCAGCCACACGGCCCTCCAGTGCGCCTAGAATGTCAGAATTTATATTTTCATTTAGCTTATCATTGTTAATTTTAGTTGCTGCACCGGTTGAACGTTCTTTACTTATCGTCTGGAAACCATTTACAACCACATCAGCTAATAAGGATGAATTCGGTTTTAAACGTATAGTCAAAATGTTTGATGCAGCAGCTTTATCAATCTTTTGTGTTTGTGACAAATACCCCATATAACTAATTTCCAAGGCATTGTATTGATCGGTTAAACCAATATTAAAATGCCCGTTACCATCTGCCATGGTGTATCTTGTAGTTCCTTTTAGTTTTACAGAAGCGCCTGGAAGCGGTCCGCCTATACTATCGGTTACCATTCCATGTAAAGTGTATTCAGAAACATCTTCACTTCTGTTTTTTAAAACGATAGTTCTTCCGTTGCTGATTTCGTAAGTAAAATCCTGACCCTTAGTTACCGCATCCATCAAGGTTCTGATGTCGGGTGTCGCCAAATTGAAGGTTATGGGTTTGGCCTTTTTCACCAGGTCTGCGTCATACACAAACTCGTAAGAAGTTTTTTTTGAAATTTCGGCAATTACCGTATTCAACGGTGCCTGAAAAAATTTGTACTGGTTGTTTTGCGCATTTACATTCAACGAAAAAAATAGTGCTAAACACAATAATGCCAGCCAGTTCAATAAATTGCTGCGTCCCGTCCGGACGAAGCGAAAGTAAAGGTTTGTCATAAAAAATTAGTTTGGTTGGTTGTTAATTGACGACGATGGATAAAAACCTATTCTTTTTTTAAAACAATCTGATTGCCCTTTAAATCAAACTCAAGATCAGTAGCCTTGGCGATCATTTCAAGCACCTCTTTAATATCTGCCTTACGCGATATCCGCATATAAAGGTTTTTTGATGGCATTGATGCGGGCTGAACCTCCAGATTATACCACCTGGCCAACCTTTGCATTACTACGGCTACCGGAACATCATTGAAAAGAAACTCTCCCTTCGTCCAGGCATTAAAATCTGCAGCAGAAACATCCTTTAGCGATAAATGACCATAAGCAGAAAATACTTGCTGATTGGGTTTAAGCAGCACATTTTCCCCCTCAGTATTGCTGAAGCTTACACTTCCTTCTAACAGGGTAGCCTCAACGCCACCGGTTTCCGGGTAACTGTTCACATTAAACCGGGTACCCAAAACTTTAATCTCGTTTCCACCTACATTAACTATAAAGGGTTTATCTGCATTTTTGGTTACGCTGAAAAATGCTTCGCCTTCAACATACACTTTCCTTTCTGGTCCGCGGAAACCTGTTGGAAAGGTAAGTTTCGAGCCTGCGTTCAATAGCACCATAGAGCCATCGCTCAAAGTCACCTTGAACTCTCCCCCTCTCGGCGTAATGATGGTGTTCAGTTTCGCTGCCGTTGCCGAATCGGCGTTTACCGCCTTAAATACAACTGTGCCGTCGCTTTGTGTGCTTACCGTTACGCCACCATGCTGATAAAGCAGTCCTGCTTTTTGAGCTGTTAAAGTGTCGTTTTTACCATTGAAACTCAAATAGGCTTTTGCACTACCGGGTACAACCTGTGTACCATTTGATAAATGGCGGCTCAATAATAATCCGGCAGATAAGATGACCGCCACTGCAGCAGCATTCCTGATAAACCGGGCGGAGCCGATCAGTTTCAATACCCTGCTTGTCGGTTTCGCGAAAATTTTATCTGTCAAACGGGCATGGACGGCATCAAGACGTGCCATATCTACCTGATCGACAGCATGATTTTCAAGGTCAAATCCATTTTTGATTAAACTTTCAAGATCAGCCTGCCCGGCCTCTTCAAAATAAGCAAAAAGCATTTCAAGCTCCCTGGCATTACTTTTATTTGCGATAAAGCGGTCGAATAATTGTTTGTTTGAAGGTCGTTTTTCCATCGTTGTCTATATATATTATGCACGAGATGGACAAACACACTATTCGTCCTTAATTTTTTTTATTTTTTTAGATATGCTGCAATACAAAGCAGAATAAACTCCTTGGAGTGAAAGAAAACATATCGCTTGATGTATCTGGTAGCATTGACCAACTGATTGCTCACTGTTGAAGAACTGAGTGATAGGATTTCTGCTGCTTCCTGATAACTTTTCCCCTCTATTTTACAAAGTTTAAATATTTGCTTTCGCTGTGGAGGTAATTTTTCAATCGCCTGATTTAACAATTCAACCCGCTCTTTATTGAAAATATAATCTTCCGTTTGCTCGTAGAATTCGGCAAAAGTTTCCAGCAAATAGCGCTGCATTTTTACATCAAGGGCAACGCGCCTGTAATAACCATAAATTGTATGCTGCGCAATGGTAAAAATCCATCCCGAAAATGAGCGGCTTAAATCTATTTCTGCCCGGTTTAACCAAACTTTCAGGAAAACATCCTGCATCAGTTCATCAACCACCTCATTAACTTTAACCATTCGCTGCATTTTGGGCAAAAGCAGCCTGCTGTATTTCGCATAAACAAAATCAAAGCCCTCCCGATTGCCTTTTATCAGGCTCTCGAGTTGCCTTAGTTCTTCATGATCGTTGGGATGGCCGGTTGACATTTTGCCAAAAATACACATTAAGCGTTTAAAATTGAAGACATTAACATCCTTAGGCAGGCTTTTGACAAAATAAACCGGTTTGGAATACTTGATTGGCTGATACAGGAATGTAAAAATTCATGCTGAGATGCAACGCGCCTATAAATCTGGTGTCTTATTCCTAAATACCTTAACATCTATGAATAAAACCGGAATTATTGCTCTGCTATTGCTTACCTACACCAACATTTTTGCCCAGAAGACTTTTCGTGACAAGCTCGATAGCGTGTTTACCGTCATGTACAATCAAAATCAGTTTAACGGCTCTGTATTAGTAGCCGAGAAAGGTAAGATATTGCTGGCAAAAGGTTATGGTTTTCGCGATACTTTATCCAGGTATCAAACAAATGAAAATACCATTTACGAACTGGGATCTTGCTCAAAACAGTTTACGGCTACAGCCATTGTACTGCTGCACCGGCAAGGCCTGCTGCAATATGATGATCCGGTGACCAAATACATTCCCGAACTGGGCAGATGGCAAAATGTTACAATATATGATCTGCTTAGGCATACCAGTGGCCTTCCTGAATATATTGGAGACATGGCCAAAGGATGGGACCACAGCAAAATTGCCTCCAATAAAGATCTGATCGGATTCTATGCAGCCCGGAAAGATACTTTGAGTTTTAAACCAGGCAGCATGCACCGGTACAATAATACCAACTATGCGCTTATGGCCAGCATCATTGAACGCATTTCTGGCAAAACTTACGCCGATTACCTGAGGGACAACATTTTCAGGCCACTAAAGATGAAATCTACATTCGTATATAACAGAAGACAAAATCCTAAAAAGATAAAGAATTATGCTACCGGCTATGTTTGGAAGCGCAAGTCATTTGATAAAATTACGTCCGAAAACCCGGATTACGGAGATAGTGTAGTGTATTACCTGGATGGCATTGTAGGTAGCGCCAAAGTCAATTCTACTATCCTCGACCTGTATAAATGGTTGAATGCATTAAAATCAAATACCTTTCTTACTCCCAGCGAATTTGAACTGATGACTGAGGTGACAAAAACCTCAAAAGGAAAAAACATCCCTTATGGTTTCGGACTTGAACTTTCCGGAGGGAAAAACAACCTTTCATTTGGCCATACAGGTAGCTGGGATGGTTATGCTTCTTTTATTTATCATAAGGCAGGTAAAGACAGAACCATTATTACCCTCCAGAATTTTAAAATGGGTGCTTACCCCTTTGAGACCATTAACCAGATTTTGGATAATCGCAAAATCGAGATAGAATATCCTAAAAAAATCACCTTACCAGCCCCGCAGATCGCACAATATGAGGGGACTTACATCAGCAAGGATGATGGGGAAGAACAGCTGATTACTTACTTAGATGGCCACCTGGTCCATAACACCAACCGGATTAAATGGGATATGCGTTTTTTCCCCATTGCTGAGAACGAATTTCAGGGCATCAGGCAAGGTGGTGCAGATGGCGTACTTAGATTTACGCAATTGCATGATCAGGAGATAAAACTAGAAATGCTGGAGTATGGCAAAGTGATAGGAACCGCCTTCAGGAAAAAACAATAATTAAAACATAAGTGATTTCAATAAGAAATCACTTAATATTAAAATCATTTATCTTAAAAGTGTAACCGCGACACGTTTAGTTACATCTAACAGGAAAATATTTATCGAATGAAAAGTAAAGGCCTACGTTTATCCTATTTAATTTTGCTATGCTGCTTCGTTTTTTTGAGTCGTTCAACTGCACAGGATGTACCAGCGAAGAACAGGTCGAAACCGTTTTCATTTCCGCTTCAATTGGAAATGCGTGTACCATTTGGCCCTACTGCTTTTCCAAACGGATCAAATTTTTATCTGATCTATGAGCTTTATCTCACAAACTTCGGTACTTCACCCATTCATTTACAGAGGATGGAACTGCTTAATGAAGACCGGAGCGGCAACGCCCCATTCCTATCTTTTGATTCGCTTGAACTCAAAAGTATGGTGAAAATTTTGGGTAACAACAATCTAAAAGACGCCTTAAATATTGAAGCCGGGCATAGTGCGGTCGTATACATAGAGGCAAAAACGAGTAACAAGACAGGATTTCCCAATAATATCATACACCGGATCATTACCTCAGCTGACTCTTTAGATGGAGCGGCAATAAACACACATACTACTAAAATCCAAACGCTTAAACCTCCTGTATCGGGTTCGGATTGGATTGCAGCCGATGGCCCTGGCAACAGTATTGATAATCATCACCGACGGGGGAACATCATTCTTGGCGGACACATCGTAAATTCAAGGCGTTTCGCCATTGACTGGAAAAAGGTCAGAGACAGCGTATCTTTTTCCGGTGATGCGGCAAATGTACATTCGTATTTCTGTTACGGAGAAAAAATATTTGCAGTGGCCGATGGCATAATTACCTCTGCTACAGATGGATTACCTGATAACATTCCGGGCCATGGAAAAGCCTTCCACCCGACAGTGCCACTCACCTTTGAAAAACTGCCCGGTAACAATATCGTAATTGATCTTGGCGACGGACACTATGCCCACTATATGCATATGCAGCAAGGCAGCTTGCATGTTAAAAAGGGCGATCGTGTACGCAAAGGTCAATTATTGGGCAACATCGGTAATTCCGGAGATGCGCGCGAACCACATCTGCATTTTGAGGTGACTACTTCTGCAAAGCTCCTTTATGGTGAAGGTATTCCTTACATCATTGACCATTACCGGCTGGGCTACCAAAATGGTTTCGATGAGGTGCACCTTAATGAATTACCTAAAGAAAAACAAATTGTAGATTTTGGAAACGCAAGGGAAAGGTAACCAGCAAAGACTTTTATCATTAACTATTTATCTTCGTTAAATGTTATAAATGAGCTGCCATAGTTTTTAACTTAATACCGGTTGCTACCGCTTTACTTATAGTTGCTTATGTTTATTTCAAACTTTTATTGTATTTTTAAAATGTTAGATCATTTGAGACCATCTATATTATTATTACTGCTATCATTATATTTTTTAAAAGCAAATAGCCAGGACATACATCAACGGATCATCACCTCTGACATTAAAAATTTTTGGACAGCTTACGATAAGATTAAGGAGACCAGCGATAGCACTTTACAGGTAGGCTACATTAATGATCTGTTTATTAAACGCGGTACTGATGGCCTGAAGTCTATTATGAAAGCAAGAGGATATACTGCTAAATCTTATGTTGATGCGATCCACAATTATCCACTATTCTGGCATTCAGTAAGGGCTGATACCCAACGCGCAGATGAATTTGCAGACAGTATCTCCAAAGAAATTGATAAATTGGCCGGGATTTACAAAAAACTTAAACCTGCCCGTATTTATTTTACTATTGGGGCCCTACGTACCAATGGTACAACATTGGATGGGAACGTATTAATAGGAAGTGAACTTGCGCTGGCTGATGCGCATACTGTATCTTCTGAATTCCCGAAAGCGCTATCACACCTGAAAACGTTTTTTAGCAGCAACCCGATCCGCTCAACGGTATTCTTAAATGTGCATGAATATGTACATACCCAGCAGAAGAGCACTATTGGCTATAATCTCCTTTCTCAATGCGTTATTGAAGGCGTAGCAGAATTTTTGGCAGTTACGGTTACCGGTAAACCATCAACAACGCCAGCTATTCAGTTTGGATCACAGAATTTTGAAAAAATAAGAAGCGTATTTGCCAAACAAATGTTTTTTGAAGATAGTGGATTCTGGTTATACAGCAATTCCGATAATGAATTCAAAATGCGCGATCTGGGCTATTATGTAGGATATGAAATCTGCAAAAAATATTATCAAAATGCTAAAGATAAAAATCTGGCCATAAGTGAAATGATTAGGCTCGATTACAATAATCCATCGGCTTTACATCATTTTGTTGATCGCTCTGGTTATTTTGAAAAACCGGTATCAAAATTTTACCGGCAATACGATAAAAGCAGGCCGACTGTTACGGGCATTAAAGAGTTTAAAAACGGAAGCAAAAAAGTTGATTCTGGTTTATCCCAGATTACGATCAAATTTGCTGATAAAATGGATAAACGGCACCGGAATTTTGAACTTGGACCGCTGGGAGAAACACATATATTAAAGATAAAAGAATTTAAAGGCTTTTCTGCTGACGGATATTCTGCTTCATTTGATGTCGTTTTAAAACCCAATCACAAATACCAGCTAATGGTAGGGAGCGGTTTCCGCAATGAGAATGGAATACCACTTAAACCATATCTGATCGAATTTACCACCGCAAAATAGTTTGCCTGTGTGATTCAGTATTATTCGGTATCAATGAGGCATTCCTGACTCTCTTCCGATTTACAGCAGCTGTCAACCTGAACCGGGTTGACTTAACGGAATAAATTCAGGATCATCAACTTGTCCACTTATCGTTAACCCAGCAGGGTCTCCCGACTAAATAAAGCCGCACGACTCACGTTAAATTATCTATTCACCAGGCCACCTGCGTGTAATCATTACAACTTATGGTTTCTCTATTTTATGCTATTTTTGAGTGAGCTCGACGTAAGAACAGGTAATAAATACAAAAAGCCTTTCTCCTGAAAAGCTTTTTGTAGTCTGGATAAATCTGTTATCTTGTTTAAACTTTTTTCACATTTACAGCCTGTAAACCTTTTCTGCCTTCGGCTACTTCAAATTCTACTTTGTCGTTTTCTTTCAAACTTTCAATTCCGCCTAAAACATCTTTAAAATGCACAAATAAGTCTTTATTGTCTTCTTGCACAATAAATCCAAAGCCTTTTTCCGTATTAAACCATTTAACTCTTCCGGTTGCCATAAAAAAAAATAAAAATTGTATAAATAAATAAACCTTTTACACCTTGATCAGCATTTAATTTAAACAATTGCGTATTAATTCAAATAAAACAACCAGTTTAAAGCATTAATATTGAAACAAAACTATCAAATATAATAACTTACTCATATAACACAAGTCATTTTGGCCTGTTCAACAAGAATGTTGCGTTTAGCAAATAAATTATTTATTTGGCTGAGGTGTTGTACGTAAATAAGGTTTAATAACCTGGTGTCCTTTCGGAAATTTAGCCGGAATATCTTCTGTCTTAATGCTGTTTACCACAATTACGTCCTCTCCATCTTTCCAATCTGCCGGAGTAGCCACGCTGTAATTTGCGGTAAGCTGCAAAGAATCAATAACACGCAATACTTCATTAAAATTACGTCCGGTTGATGCCGGATAAGTAATGATCAATTTTACTTTTTTATCGGGACTGATGACGAACAATGACCTTACCGTTAATGTTTCAGAAGCATTCGGGTGGATCATGTCATATAGATTGGCAACAGTTTTATCCGGATCGGCGATAATTGGAAACTCCACAGAGGTATTTTGAGTTTCGTTGATATCATTTATCCATCCTTTATGCGAATCGGCAGAATCTACACTCAGGGCTAAAACTTTAACATTTCTTTTTTCAAACTCATCTTTCAATGCAGCCGTTCTACCTAATTCAGTAGTGCAAACCGGTGTATAATCAGCAGGATGTGAAAACAGTACGCCCCAGCTATCCCCTAAATACTCGTAAAAATCTATTTCGCCAATAGAGGTATCGGCTTTAAAATTTGGTGCGGTATCGCCTAATCTTATACTCATGATCTTATTAATTTAATTTTTGACTAACACAAATCTAAACAATACCATAGTAAATACATAGATTTTATATTAATTTAAGACTTCCAAATTACAAATCCAACAAAAAGCCCTGAAAGAAATAATCTACAGGGCCTAAAAGTATTAATTTGTTTGGGGTATTTTCTTAATATGCTTTGATCATAAATACATAATCTTGTATTTTTTCAATCTGCTTGGTACGCTTTAAACCAGAAAGCAAGCTTTTTTTATTGGCTGAAAGTTTATTTGTGCCCAGCGAATCCTGAGGGATGGCCCTCATGGCCTCCAGGATATATTTTGATTTTATGGCAAAGGCTGCACCTTCTGTCTGATCTGGCTTGCCGCTTATGATACCGACCAAATTTCCGTTATTATCCAAAACCGGCCCCCCACTATTACCCGGATTAACCGAAATGGCTACCTGATATTGGGTGGTGTCCCCTACAAAACCATTTTTAGAACTTACATAACCTTCGCCAAGTACGGCATCATCTTTCGGATAACCTAAGGTGTAAACAATTTCACCAATGTTACTGGTATTTCTTTTGATGGTATATGGAATAGAAGATAAGTTACTGAAATGTTTGTCGCTTATTTTAAGAATGGCAATATCATTTTGAGGATCTGTGTAAACAGATTTTACTTTAAATGATTCTCCTTTACTGTTTTGTACATATAAAGAATCGGCACCATTAATAATATGCAGGTTGGTTAAAATGTAACCATTTGTAGAAATGGCAAAACCAGTACCGCCAAAACTATTTTGACTATTTGGTTTATCAGCAGTTGCGCTACTGTGCCTGATGTTTCTGATTAAGCTATTTTGTGTTTTAATGGCATTATTTACCCGGTTACTTAACTGCCTGTAGCGCTCGGCCTGTTGAGTACTATGCTGGATAGAATAAATAGAAATCAGAGAAAGGACAACAAAAGATGCGGCAACTGCAATGGCAGATTTATGTTTCCGCCATAGTTGAACCACGCGTGAGGGATGCGGCCTCAGTGTAGCGGCCAAACCTTCCACATCAATTTCTGAATGGATATGATTTAACTGTTCTTTTAAACGCAACTGTTCTGCAAATGTATCCATAGAGGCTAAAAAGAACTTATGCGAAACCACTTTATGATCTACTGTAGCATCGCTAAGACGTAACTTTTCAAAAGCTTCCATTTCCTGTGCATTAAGTTTACCTAACAGATAATCTTCAATAATTGCATCTAACTCCAAATCGTTTCTCATTTCAAATTATGGTTGAAAAAATATTTTCTTTAACCGCTGCAGGCATTTATATTTCTGCGTTTTTGCATTATCGGCATTGGTATAACCGAATTTTTCGCAGATATCCTGCATGGATAAATTGTGGATATAAAAATCCTGAATAATGGTTTTACAAGGTTCGCCCAGATGATTCAGTGCTGATTGCATTTTCATAAATGAAGCATCTTTCTCTTCATGGTTTTCTACATCTTCCTCTACAGCAAAAACATCCTCATAATCAGTAATACTTCCGGTTTTTTTACTATTCAGACTAAGTTTTTTTAACCAGATACGCCTGCAAACTGAATAAATGTATGTTTTCAATTTGCTGCTCAGCTCAAAATTACCAGTCTTAATTTTGTTATATAAGATTATTATGCCTTCCTGGTATACATCTTTTGCATCATCTTCATCACCGTTGTTATTCAGAATAAACTGCAAAACCATTGCATAATACGCTTTATATAACTTGTTAAGTATATCTTCTGAGTTATTTAGGATACCTAAAATAACCTCTCTATCTGTTGGAACTGAACCCTTTAAACTGTTATTCACTAGTTAATACATTTTTCTGTAAATAGTAACCCAATATTAGAGAAAAAAATATTTATAGCCACTATAATTGCTTAATACAAACATCAGGCAAACGGTAACCCAAATTCAGGCTAAAAAAATATTTTAACTTTTCTGTAAATTTTCGGGTTACCTTTTTACCTTTGCGGCATTAACAAGAAATTAATTACTAAAAAAATTCAAAAATGAAAAATGCATTCAAATTAGGCTTTTTAGCTTTAGCTTTATCTTTATCAGTTGTTGCTTGTAACTCAGAGAAAAAAGCTGAAGGTGCTGATACTACTTTAACTGATTCTTCTACTATCGTAACTGATACTACTGCAAAAGATACTTCAGTAAAAGATTCTACAGTAAAAGATACAACTGTAAAAACTACTACAGAAAAAACTGAAGTTAAACACTAGTCTAACTTACCATATAAAAAAGCTCCTTGAAGTTAACTTCAAGGAGCTTTTTTATTTTTATTCACTTTTTTTTATTTTTTTGGGTTACCTTTTTAAATCTTCGGTATTAACAGGTAAATTAATTAATTACTTAAAAAATATTCAAAATGAAAAATGCATTCAAATTAGGCTTCTTAGCTTTAGCTTTATCTTTATCAGTTGTTGCTTGTAACTCAGAGAAAAAAGCAGAAGGTACTGATACTACAGCTACTGATTCTTCAACTGTAATCACTGATACTACAGCTAAAGATACTACAGTTAAAGATTCTACAGTAAAAGATACAACTGTAAAAACTACTACAGAAAAAACTGAAGTTAAACACTAGTCTAACTTACTCATAAAAAAAGCCTTTGAAATTCATTTTTCAAGGGCTTTTTTATTTTTTTACGTTAAATATCGGTTACCTTTTCAAGTTTTTAGTATTAATGGTATATATTAACCCTAAAACATATACCAAGATGAAAAATGCATTCAAATTAGGCTTTTTAGCCATGGCTTTATCACTAACTGTAGCTGCTTGTGGCGAGTCAGGTAAAAAAGCGGATGGCGCTGATACAACAGTTACAGATTCGTCGACAATTGTTACAGATACAACTAAAGTTGACACAGTAGTAAAAGATTCTACCGTAAAAGATACTTCTGTTAAGGCCACAACCGAAAAAACCGAAGTAAAACACTAATTTCCATCAATTAACTGAAATAAAAGGTCTCAATTTTAATAATTGAGACCTTTTTTATTAATAAACCGGGTTACTTTTTGAATATTCCGGCATTAACTTGTAATTAATTAGTTTTTAAAACCAAACCAGACAAAAAAAATGAAAAATGTATTCAAAATGAGCTTTTTAGCATTAGCTTTATCCTTATCTGTTGCAGCTTGTAAATCAGAAAAAAAAGATGGCGGAAAAGATTCGTCTAAAGTTGACTCGACAGTTGTAGATACTACAGTTAAAGATACAACTGTAAAAGATACAACCGTTAAAGATACCGTAAAAGCTGATACGACTAAAAAGTAGTTACATGGTATTAAACTTTCACCCTGAGCTTGTCGAAGTCTTTCAGCATGTTTTGAAGTTTTGATACTTCGTCAAGCTCAGTATGAACAAAGCTAAACATGATATATGTTAGCGTTGAAGCTACAGCTTACGACACAACCTCTTTTTATTTTAGCGATCAAGGCCTTAAAATCCATCAATTGTAGTAAATTTGCGGCAAAAATATAATCCGCATAATGAATTTAACATCACTACAAGCTATTTCACCTGTTGATGGCCGTTACAGAAAGACTACAGAAGGTTTAGCCGCTTACTTTTCTGAAGAGGCCTTAATTAAATACCGGGTTTTTGTAGAAATCGAATATTTTATCGCGCTTTGCGAAATCAACTTGCCTGGCTTGGAGAATTTTGATCGAAATCTTTATGTTGGATTACGCAAAATCCATGAAAATTTTTCAGAAGCTGACGCTTTAGAAATTAAGGAAACCGAAAAAGTAACCAATCATGACGTTAAAGCAGTAGAATATTTTATCAAAAATAAATTTGATATTTTATCTCTTCAAAACTACAAAGAGTTTATCCATTTTGGTTTAACCTCTCAGGATATCAATAATACTGCTATTCCCTATTCCATCAAACTGGCATTAAATGAGTGTTATTATCCGGCTATTGATGCTTTAATCGAAAAAATAACTGCGCTGGCAACAGAATGGAAAGATATTCCGATGTTGGCGCATACACACGGTCAGCCAGCCTCACCTACTAAATTAGGAAAAGAGTTTTTGGTTTTTGCTGAGCGTTTGGCCATCCAGGTAAAAAGTTTAAAAAGTATCCCTAATAGTGCTAAATTCGGTGGGGCAACCGGCAATTTCAATGCACACCACATTGCTTACCCTCAGGTAAACTGGGTTGATTTTTCGAATCAATTCGTGAATGAGACATTAGGTTTATCACGTGCACAACACACTACGCAGATTGAGCACTATGATCAGTTTGCCGCACAATGTGATGCCTTGAAACGAATCAATAACATTATTATCGATTTGGACAGAGATATCTGGACTTATATTTCAAAAAACTATTTCAAACAGAAGATCAAAGCCGGAGAGATCGGTTCATCAGCAATGCCACATAAGGTTAACCCGATTGATTTTGAAAACGCAGAAGGAAACGCTGGGATTGCAAACGCACTTTTCGAATTCTTTGCTGCCAAACTACCGATTTCACGCTTGCAAAGAGATTTAACAGACTCTACTGTTTTGAGGAATATTGGCGTTCCTTTCGGACATACATTAATTGCCATTCAAGCTACTTTGCGTGGATTAAATAAGATTTTGTTAAACGAAATGGCTTTACATGCAGATTTAGATGAAAACTGGGCAGTTGTGGCAGAGGCTATTCAAACTGTTTTAAGAAGAGAAAACTATCCTAACCCTTACGAAGCCCTGAAAGAATTAACCAGAACAAATGCTAAAATCAATGCAGCAAGTATTGCCGAATTTATTGAAGGTTTAAATGTTGCAGAAGATATAAAAGCACAATTAAGAACCATATCTCCTTTTAATTATACCGGCGTTTTTTAGTTAAATTAAATTGACGTTAAGCAGACAGCCGATAAAGGTTTTATTTAGGAGTAATTGTTAATTTTGTTTATTCAAATAGATAAGACATGACGATTAACGTATATACAGAACAGACTCCGAATCCGGCTACCATGAAATTTATGGTAAACAAACTGTTAATAAACGGCAGTGAGGATTTTGCGACTAAAGAGAGTGCTGAACATTCGCCTTTTGCTAAAGAGTTGTTTAAGTTCAACTTTGTTTCTGGCGTCTTTTTCGCCAGTAATTTTGTTACCATCACCAAAACAGATGATGCAGAATGGGCAGATATTGAGGCGATCTTAAAAGAATTTGTTAAAGGTGCTGTAGAATCTGAATTAAAAATTAAAGAAGCAGCTGCAGAAGAAACGCCGACATTTGAAGGTACAGAAACTGAAATTAAAATTCAACAGATTTTACACGATTATGTACGCCCTGCTGTTGAACAGGATGGTGGTGCTATTACATACAAATCTTTTGATGAAGGTGTGGTAACTGTAGAATTACGTGGCTCTTGCAGTGGTTGTCCATCTTCTACCATTACACTTAAATCAGGCATTCAGAACTTATTGCAAAGAATGGTGCCGGAAGTTACCGAGGTGGTTTCTGAAGCGCTTTAAAATGGTGCATTTTTCATAGTATATATAGTGAAAAGGTCGCGATGAGAATCGCGACCTTTTTTTATACTTTTTTCGTTAATCCATTCTGATAGAGCATAAATTCGTCTATTCACAATTTCCTGAAGAGGTTAATCAATGATTTTTTTACGGCGTTGTCCTGTATAGTTCTACTCAAAAAAGACACAAAAGCTGTAGAACATATTAAATTCCATCACTGCGATGATTTTCAACGAAAACCTTTGCAGAATTCTCAGATCACTTCTGTTTGATCACTTTGAACCGCCAACCTTGAATATTACAATTGAGCACTAATTAATAGCATTGACCTGATTTCGATCATCCAGCCTCGTGCTAAATGCCCTTACCAATAAGTGCAAACATGGTTCCCTCTCCTACCCGCCTTTGTTTAAGGCCATCAAAAATTAAATAAAGCCCAAAACCTACATGGACAAACGACTGGTCCATACCAGCGCAAATTATATTTTTCGCTAATCTGCTAAGCTAGCCGCTAATTTTCATTGTATTTTCTGGCCGGTTGATTTCATAAGTGCACTGTTCGCTGCCGCACATTTACTGTCCGGAAATGAACAGGCCTAAACTAAGAATAGGCAAAAAACCACCTCAGATGTCTGTTGAAGCGTTATTTCTATTCTGGCATCAGCTTAGTTAAGTATGCCGTAGAATAATACTGGTGCAGATTGATTCCATGAATTGACCACCTTAACCTAAAAGTTTAAGATATAATTTAATAAACAGACAATGAAAACTTCAATTAAATCGCTCATCGCTATGGTATGTACAACAATGACTTTAACAGCTACCTACCCAAATAATTTAAGTGCAGCAGAAAAAAGCAAAACTACTTTTCTTAAGATCCAAAACTTCAGAAGGATTGTGATAAATGGAAACGTAGAAGTGATGTTGGTTCAGCAACCAAGAGTTGGCGTATCTTATGCAGATGATAATAAAGGAACTGTAAAAGTTATTCAACAAGGTGAGGTATTGCGCGTTACCAACTCCGATACAGAAAAGTGTAAACTTATTATTTATGTAAATGATATCTACCGCATTGAGGCAAGCCAAAATGCAGTACTGAAAACCGAAGCGAAGCTTAGCACGAAATTTCTCCAGGTTATCCTTAAAGACAATGCCATTGCAGATATTAATACTAGTAGTGAGGGATTATATACTGAAATTATGGATAACAGTACGTTAACACTAAAAGGCAATACTAACCACCACGCTTTGGTTATGGGTAAAACGCCTAATTTAACCATAAATGGTTTTGTGTCAGTTCAAACAGATGTTAGGCGCGTAGAAACAGCTGACGAAAAAATTGCTGCGCTTGCGCTTTAAGTAAACGCATTTCACAGAACAGCTAATATACTGATATTAAATACATTGCAATCATTTTTTGACAGATAAAATTAAGTAGATATTATCTTTGGAGAAATCGTCATTCCCAACTTGATTGGGAATCTTAAGCTAAGCGCTTTAAAATTCTCGCACACGCGGGAATGACGTTTTTTTTTGAAGAGTATGCCACAATGCCGGTTTCCTGAAGTATCGGACCAAATAGTAAAAAGAATTTTATCTGAATACATTAGTAACATTTAGCTACCCCGATAAGCCAAACAAAGGCTAAGTTCAATTTGAAGAATTCACAGTAGTTAGGATTATTTAACTCTGTTCAATTTCCTTCAGGCTATTCATTTTTTTATAGGCTAAAAATCCTTTGATATCTTCAAAATGTTCACGAACACGTTTATTGCCAAATTCAAATACTTTCTGCACCAATCCGTCAAGGAAATCGCGATCGTGCGAAACCAAAATCAAAGTACCATCAAAATCCTTCAGTGCGTCTTTAATAATATCTTTGGTTTTCATATCCAAATGGTTGGTAGGCTCATCCAGTATCAATACATTAACAGGCTCTAACAACAGTTTAATCATTGCTAAACGCGTTTTCTCACCACCAGAAAGTACTTTAACTTTTTTCGTGGTATCATCGCCACTGAACATAAAGGCACCTAACAGGTCCTTGATTTTAATAGATCCGTCGCTCAATGGAATTTGATCAATGGTTTCAAACACGGTGAGGTTCTCATCAAGTAAAGCGGCCTGGTTTTGCGCAAAATAACCAATTTTAGCATTGTGTCCCACTTTTAAGCTGCCTTCAAAATCAATTTCCCCCATAATGGCTTTGATCATGGTTGATTTACCTTCACCGTTTTTACCTACAAATGCCACTTTTTCTCCGCGCTCAATTACCATTGATGCTTTTTCGAAAACCACATGATCTCCATAGGTTTTGGTAAGCTCCTCTACCATTACGGGATACTGACCCGAACGTGGAGATGGTGGAAACTTTAGCCTTAACGCCGATGTATCTACTTCATCAATTTCGATTATTTCCAGTTTCTCAAGCATTTTCACGCGAGATTGCACTTGTAATGTTTTAGAATAAGTTCCCCTAAAACGGTCAATAAATTCTTGGTTATCGGCAATAAAACGCTGTTGTTCTTCGTAAGCTTTCAATTGATGGATACGACGATCAGCACGTAGCTGGAGATAATGGCTGTATTTTGCTTTATAATCGTAAATCCTTCCCATCGTGACTTCAATAGTACGGTTGGTGATGTTATCTACAAAAGTACGATCATGTGAAATCACCATTACGGCTTTTGCCGAATTGATCAGGAAATCTTCCAGCCATTGAATACTTTCGATATCCATGTGGTTGGTAGGCTCATCCAATAGAATCAAATCAGGTTTTTTCAATAAAATCTTGGCTAACTCAATGCGCATACGCCATCCGCCCGAAAACTCAGCGGTTTGGCGGCCAAAGTCTTTACGTTCAAAACCCAAACCTTTTAATACTTTTTCTACTTCAGCATCGTAATTGGTTTCTTCTATTGAATAAAATTTCTCACTTAATTCTGATACGCGCTCGATCAGCTTCATGTAATCATCACTTTCGTAATCAGTACGGATCGTCAGCTGTTCATTCAGTTCATCAAGCTTTTTCTGCATCTGGTTTACCTCCGCAAAGGCTTTCATAGTTTCCTCAAAAACAGTAACATGATCCTGGGTGAGTAAATGCTGTGGCAAATAGGCAATTACAGCTTCTTTCGGACCTGTTACGCTACCGGAAGTAGGCTTGGCTACATCAGCAATTATTTTTAGTATGGTAGACTTGCCAGCGCCATTTTTACCCATAAGGGCGATTTTGTCGTTCTCGTTTATGGAAAAAGTTACATCGCTAAAAAGGGTGGTTCCGCCAAATGATACGGAGATATTATTTACATTGATCACAAATCGGGAATATTAAATTAGCGGCAAAGATAAAGGAAAGCAGTTAAATTGTTGTCAGAATAAACCACATAAAAAGAATCTCTTTAGATGCCACTATTTGCTCAAAGCAGAATAGCAATTACATCTGCACATGTTTAGATCTTATATCAAAAACAGAAAATTACCCCGCATGATGACAGATTTCCAGCTCAAAGCCTGAAAGATTGGTTTGAAAGTTTAATAATCGAATTTATTGCCTCTATAAGGCTGAACCAGAAAAGCACACAGCAAAATCAATAACATTAAAAAAAAGTGTCAGAAAAAAAACACATTACATCCATTTGCTGTTGTATACCCTAAATTCAACCACATAACGAGCGCTATCAGGCAATGATTGAGGAAAAATCAAAAACAACGGACCTTGCGGCGCATATCCATACCAAGCTGAATCACAGCAGACTGGCACTGGCTACTCCTCCCTTAACTGTTCTCGAAGAACTTTTCGAGTGCCTTTTTTACACCTCGATGAGAACAGAAGAAGGTGAGCTGACCAAAGTAGCCGTAACGCTCATTGATCCTGCCAACCCAGATCCGGCTCCCCCAAGAAAAATTGTTTCCGAACGATGGAGTTGCGTAGAATTTGCTCAACGCATTCCACTTGATATCAGGTCGCTGGCCAAGCTCTCAAAGGCAGCCGACCCATCTGGCACCTCTCTTGCTGTTTATTATGATCAGGATGGAAAACTCTTTATCTGGGGAATGATCGATCAGGCCATGCACTACCAGAGTTTTCTGAATTATGAATCTGAATCAGGATCTGAACAGCCTGGGCTGTTTCAGGTATTTATAGACGATATTGCCACGCTTAAGGTCATGTTCGACTATGAACTGCTGGCCACCTTAAAACAAAATGTACTGGTTACCCGCTATCTGGACGTATTTACCATCGGACCAGTATCTAAAATTATCAGGAAAAATGCCGGTGCCATCAGGGCTGAAATCAAAAATTTCCTGGCTGCATCGCACCCCGGGGAAGATTTTGCAGACTGGGAGGAATTTGTAGACAGTATATGGACCCAGACGTTGTCGAGGTTATTGCTAAAAATCCAAAACTACCATCATGGCGGGGCAGTACTGATCTCAGAAGATAGCAACGATGTTGACATCAAATACGCAGTAAATTATAAAAGATTGCTGCTGGCCATCAGCGGCTACCTAAAGCAGGCCATCAATAGCTATATTACAGAAAACAGGATTGACCAGCGCTTGGCTTCGGGAAAGCAAACGGTAACTAAATTACTTTACGAACAGGAAACTATTGCCCTGCATGCCAAAACAGAAGTGGCCAATGAAATTAAGGGTTCGGTAAGTTTCATCGCCTCTCAAAGCTGTGTTGACGGCGTCGTGTTATTTGGCCAGGATATGGTGGCAAGGGGATTTGGAGGTGTGATCCGTTCTAAAAAAATGCCAAGAAAAATCTACATTTCTGCTACGGCCACTGCAACTGCTAAATCACTGCTACCCACAGACCCGAAACACTTTGGTACAAGACACCGCTCCATGATCGCCTATTGCTGGGAGCACCCTGGCAGCTTAGGCATTGTGGTTTCACAAGATGGTGATATCCGTGTATTTTCAAGAATCGAAGATAAGCTGATTATGTGGGAGAACATCAAAACACAGCAATATCAAAAGAGCGGAAAGCTCAAAGCAACAAGAAGCTAAACCTAGATAAAATTAACGCTACAATTAATATAATTTGAATAATATAGCAATACTTCCCCAGAACGAAAAGCAGCGGCTACAGGCACTTGATTCTTATCAGATTATGGATAGCCTGCCTGAAGAAGATTTCGATGAGCTGACAAAAATGGCTTCACAAATCTGTGGAACGCCCATTGCGCTGATTACCCTGTTAGATAGCTCCCGACAGTGGTTTAAGAGTAAATTAGGCATTGATGTTCAACAGACCCCAAGAGCGCATGCTTTTTGTGCACACACCATTATTGATCCAACTGGGGTGATGGTAGTTAGCAATGCCAGGGAAGACCAGCGGTTTGCAGAAAACCCTTTGGTTACCGGCGATCCGAACATCGCATTCTATGCCGGAATTTCACTACTGACACCGGAAGGAATGGCGCTAGGTTCGCTTTGTGTAATAGATACTGTTCCAAGAAAGCTCGATGAGCAGCAGATCTGGTCGCTCAAGGTACTGGGAAAACAGGTGATTGCCCAGATGGAACTGAGAAAAAAACTGCTGCTGCTTTGTGAAACGAACAGACGCCTTGCTGAGACCAATCAGTTTATGCAGCAGTTTGCCACAACTGCCGCCCACGATATCAAAAATCCATTGACTACCATTTCAATGAGTGCCGAATTATTAACCAGACACCTTGAAAATAGCGGCGATAAAAAAGGGCATAACTTAGCATTGGTATGCCTGAATGGTATAAAAGCCCTTAGGAAACTTATTAACGACATGCTAGACTACTCCATTAGGCCAGAAATTCTGACAGGACAGCATGAAACCATTGAACTTGGTAGCTTCTTACGCAAAACGGTATCCATGCTCAGCATTCCTGAAAATGTAAAGATCAGTTATCCGGAAACCAAAATTGAGATCAGCACTTCAGCCATCGCACTGCAGCAGATTATGATCAACCTATTAACCAACTCTGTGCGTTACAATGATAAACAGACCTGCCTGATTCAGATAGATTGCGTTGTTATTGACGACCTGGCCAGCATTACCGTTCGCGATAATGGGATAGGCATTAGAAAAGAAGAGCTGGAGCGTATCTTCCAAAGAAATGTTACCCTGAACACTTCAGACCGTTTTGCACAGAGTGGAACGGGGATTGGCCTTGCTACAGTAAAACTTTTAGTAGAGAAGTTAGGCGGTGAGATCAGCGTCCAATCAACCCCATACATCGGCAGCGCCTTTACCTTTACAATCAGATCAAAAAAAACAGCGTAAATACAAGTTTAAAAAGCATTATATATATTGAAAATTATGGTTAAGTAGCAAAAAACCAACGCTTAGTAAGTATTCAGGTCATCTGTTTGATGAGATCATTTGCTGAATAACTATCCTTTTTCTGCTTAACTGGTGATGCGCATAGATCTGTCGGTTTATCTCTTAGCGGTTAAACCTTTGAGGCCTTTAAGTAAATAATGTTCACCGTCGGACCAAAGTGTCTGACCTTTTGTTAGCCAGGACAGCCCGAACGCTTCTACGGCAATAGATTCAAATACGTAGATTACCGGAAAGCCTTTCAGGTCGGGTTTGAATATAAAGTACAGGCCTAAAATAGCCAGACAAGCAATAATGATCCAGCCGCAAACCTTGAAAACAATATTCCGTTTACCTTTCTGGCTTAGTGTTCCATCGGTATTAAAACAATTTTCTTTTCTGCCTTTGGTAAAAAATACCAGTGAAAGAATAGCCAGTACAAACAAAAAAGTTGCCGCAAATATAAAGTGAACGGCAGTGCCGGCAAGTTTGGGGAAAACGCCTCCGCTATTGGTATGAACACTGTTAAGACAGTCTTTGCACCGCTGGATGGTAGGTACAAATGCAACACCTATACTGCCAATTCCTGCAATAAAAGTAAGCAGACGTTCTTTCCAGTTGTAACCGGAATAAGTGATTAAAAATGCGCCTAGTACACAAAGGATAACCACCAGAATGTCGCCTCTATCGGTGTAAAAATAATCACTGATAGAGGGTTCAAAGCCATAATATTCTGAATCACGGCTGGGAAAAATGGCCAGGGTAATTGGTAGTGACACGCCACCGAAGCCAATTAAATTACGCAATGTAAGGTAGGAGAAAACCAATTCATTATTGTCTTCTTTAAGCTTATCGACCGAAGTAACTTCATTTTTTAGTGTTTTCATTTCAATTATTATGAATTTATAATTTTTTAATACTGTTGATTGAATTATTGAATCTGAGATCCAACCTCCACCCAAGATTTTATAAGCGGGAATCCGGGTTTTTCGGGATATACCGATCACCCAACTGATGAAGCCACTGCAATCACATAAGCCATCCCTGGAAGGAAGGTATCTTTTGGAGCATACCACCGCTCCCTAATTTATACGCAATTTATGAATTGATAACAGATTTTGCTCGATTAATCAGCATTGAAGCCGGGGTTGGAAGGCTACAGCTAGCATCTTCCGGTATGTCCTGCACATTTGGAATCTGAATAATCTGATTGATAAATAGCTGATCGGGACGCTGAATCTGGTTCAGATTAAGTATGATACTTAATGGAACATTAAACTTTAAAGCAATTTTACCGAGTGTGTAACCAGCTGAAACGGTATAGACCATAATGTATTTTATGTTTAATTGGCGGTTAATTATTAAAAAATACTGCTATTGTTAATTAAATCAACTTTTTGTTTTTTTTACTTTGATAGCCAGACCTCAAAATGACCAGGTCTGGTTCCTCTCCCATTCCCCGGAATTTTCACTGGTGCGGGGCTCATAGTCAGGTTCGGAAATTGACTGCGAACAATATTGAACAGACGCAATGCTTCAGAGAATTCTTCTGCCCGATAATACCTAATTTCGGTTTTCGCGGGTATGTATCGGTCACCCCTTTTTCCAATATTTTCGATACCTGGAACCTGAAAATTCTCATTTTGCAATACTGTCTGAAGTACATTTGCCTGTCCACGCTGATCTTCACTGCTAATGTGCAGATATGCCCTTGGTAGTATAAGCGATGTAGAAACAGACACCAAAGGTGACTCCTTTTGTTCTATAAGCTCATTGACTTTTGCTTTCTCTATCTTCTGTGCAGGCGTCGGATTTATAATGGTATCCAACGCTTTGCTCTTTTCTTTTAAAATAAGATAGTTGGCATGCTCAATTTTTAGCGTATCATAATACTCTTTCCATGATTTTTTGAGTTCACCATTTGGTGCAACAATCATTAAATATCTGGATAACTGAAATCTTTCCTCCAACCCATCAACTTTTTTCACATCTTGGGCATATTTGTCAAAATACTCGAGTTCTTTTACATCCTGCTCCCTTTCCTTAAAAAGATCGGTGATAATTAGCGTAACGGTGGCTATGGCAATCGAAACAATAGTATATTTAAAAAGATCGATCATCCTATCAAGCCGTTCCAATTCGATTGTTTTATCTTTAAGGTTTTTAATGGCGATGATCAGGCCGATTATGGCAATACCGATTAAGGCGGCATATAATATTAGTGAAACAGTTCCTGTGTTTGAGAGCATCATATTTGTGTTTTTTTATGATTATTAACAGATACTTAAATTTAAACAGATAAACGCTCCAATAAAATACTCAATACTAGGTATTTAGCTACTGATCATTTCAGCAGCCTTTTATTAATAGCATTAAGGTATAGTTAATGAAAGCGCTTGCACGAAGTGAGTCTGGATAATATTTTTTTAAGTACAGATCATAGACTAGCTCTATGGTTGATCACCAGAATTCACTATCAGGGTTAACATTTACCTCTTAGCTAAACGCCAAGCCAGAAAGCATTTAAACCGCAGCAAATTCGCTTATTGCAATCATTTTAAATTTTCACCATCCTTAAAATGTAAGCGCCTAAATACAAGGCCTGATAGTATAGTCAGGGCACCTACTACAAGAAAGGTATATCTGAATGCATTATGGATATCATCATGGATGAGTTTTACATCTCCCTGAAATATTTTTAAAATAATCAGCCCGAAGGCAACACCAAAGCCGATTGCCAGCTGCTGATTAACGGAGATTAAAGAATTGCCACTACTGGTATGATACTCACGCAGATCAGCAATAGAAATGGTGTTCATGGCTGTAAATTGAATGGAGTTAAAAAAGCCCATCATCACGATGATTGGCACATAGTAGTAAATAGACGAACTGATGGCGGGTATCGCCATTGTACAGATCAGACAGCCAATGATAAAAGTATTGGCCATTAATGTGGTTCGGTAACCAAACCTGTTCAGGATTTTAATGACCTGCGATTTTGCAAGAATAGCGGTTAGTGCCATAGGGGCGATGATCCAGCCAGAAACTACTGCAGATTGGCCGTAAGCAATCTGAATCATCATGGGCAATATTAAAGGTATAGCACTAATACCCAAACGTGTGGCAAGGTTACCGAGTATACCCACCCTAAATGTTCTCACCTGAAACAGGTTCAGTGGAAAAATAGGATTATTGTCTGTTACGGCATGCCGGTAATAAAAATAAAGCATCAATACACCAAGTGATAAAATAGCCAGGGCGGGCGTAGTGTAAACCTCGTCTCCCAGGAGTTCCAGCGCAATAGAGAGCAATAATGATGCTGCAGCAAATATCAGAAAACCACGCAAATCAAAATCAATCACATCAGATCGATAATCAGGCATATAACGCAGGCTAAGTACAATACCCAAAACCCCCATTGGTATATTAATCAAAAATATCCAGTGCCATGACAGGTAGTCTACCATATACCCTCCAACAAGCGGGCCTAAAACGGGACCAATGAGCGCTGGTATAATTGCAAAATTCATCGCTTTCAATAAATCTTTTTTTGGAAAACTCTTAACCAAGGCTAATTTACCAACCGGTGTCATCAGACTTCCCCCCACCCCCTGTATGATTCTTGACATGACCAGTTGAGTGAGGTTTCCGGAGAGCGAACAAAACAGAGATCCTGCGCTGAAAAGTAGCAATGACAGAATAAAAACCCTCTTGGTTCCAAACTTATCAGATAAAAAACCACTTACCGGCATAAACACTGCAAGTGTTAATACATAACCGATAATGGCATTTTGCATATTCAAGGGAGATTGATGAAGATCTTTCGCAATAGCCGGAAGCGATGTATTGAGTATCGTCGAATCGAGCATTTGCATAAAAATAGCGGTAGCCAATATCATTGGCAGCACACGTTTTGTAGCCTCTATATTTTTTGATGGTAAATGTTGCGGCATGGCTAAATTGGTCCGTTTTGATGATATAACGTTCGGTATTTCTAAATTACCTTACACAGGCACAATATTAAGTGCCTGTAAATATATAAGCAATAACACCTCACCTACAAATTTGGTTGTTTAATTTTAAAGTTCACTACCCATAGCATCATATCAAACAGATGGATTGATGATTCGCCTAAAAGTCAGGTTTACCCTAGGCCCAATGGGTTGAGCGGTCTTGGCAATCCGGTGTTCCCATCTTGCCTGCAAATCACCTTTCATAATTAAAAGAGACCCGTGTTCCAACCTGACGGCATATTTTTCCCGGTGATTTTCTTTTTTCCGGATATCAAAACTGCGTACAGCGCCAAAGGAAACAGAGGCGATAACCTGATGCGATCCCATTACTGTTTCCTTATCACTATGCCAGGCCACCGAATCATTGCCGTTACGATAATAATTGAGCAATACACTATTAAAGTTAATTCCGGCAATTGGTTCCACCCATCTTTTAAGTTCCAAAAGTGGGGTTGTCCATTCCATTGGCGCAGACTTGCCAAGGACTCCATAGTCAATGTCCTCAATATCTCCATACCAGGCGGTAAGCCTGGGTGTAAGTACTTCCCGGTCGTACATTTTTACAAGCCTTTGCTGCCAGGGCGTGTTCTGAATAAAGGTTTTGAGCAACAGATCGCTTTGATCCTGATCGATAAAACCTGCGTGGTATTCGAGCACATCTCTCGGTAGTCCGGCAGATTGCCCGCCAGGAGCAAAAAAACTCAATTGTTCCATTACCTGTTCACCTCTTCCCATCCAAATGATTCTTTTTTATAAACCAGTGGCTTTGCAAACAACGAAAAATCATCCGAAAAATCATGGTTGAATACCTGGAAATTTACGGACCACTCATCTTTGAGCAAACCTGGCACAAACTTTGAAAATATGCCTTGAAAGCTTTTAAAGTTAATCCCTTCTTTGCAGATGATCATATAGGCAGCATCAGACCTTAACACCACTTTTTCGACCAGATTCGGCCAACGCGAACAGATTTCATAAGGAAGGTAGTTAAAATACTGTTCATCAATATGACCGGTAAGACCAATCAGAAGATCCTTGCTAAGTTCATCACAATTTTGAAGCTTCCAGGTACCTTGCCATTTTTGCATACTGCCAATCAGTTCACCATCCAGCACGATCTTCCAGGGTTCTCCAACCCCAAAACGGATCAATTGATAAACCACTGATATTCCACTTTCATCCTCAAAAAAATATTCCAACTCCGTCATAAAAAAGATCCTTTTTCTATTTTTTAAAGATCAAATATAAATATTTTTACTAAATAAATTAGTATTTATTAACATTTTTAACGTTCAAAAGTTCAATAATATGATTTAAAACCATAATTAAATATTTTTGTTCACAATTTAATAATACTAATATTTTTAGTATTATTTTTGTAAGGGTGATATCGAAATTATTTTCCCTGCTCTCGCAAAAGGATATGGCGGCTGTTAAAAAGGATATTATAGGCAAACTTCAGGAACAGATCCTAAATCTTCAGGGCTTTAAACCTGAAAGAAATGCTCATGGGATAGACTTTGGACTGGGCATAATTTCCAATGCTTTCCCGGGTAATGTATTTCCATTGGCTGCCCTGCACGAATTTTTAGCGACAAATCTGGAAGATGCATCGGCAAGTGGCGGCTTTATTTCGGTCCTGCTTTCTACCCTGATGAAAAAAGGTGGTCTTTGCCTGTGGATCAGTACGCAACGCAAAATCTTCCCTCCTTCACTCATCACTTTTGGCCTATCGCCAGAACGCATCATTTTTATTGACCTGCAAAACGAAAGGGATGTATTATGGGCAAGTGAGGAAGCATTAAAGTGCGAAAGCCTCACTGCAGTAGTAACTGAACTGGATGAGATCAGTTTTGCGCAGAGCAGAAGACTCCAACTGGTAATCGAAAAAAGCAGGGTTACCGCTTTTGTAATCCGAAAAAATGCAGAAAAACTCAGTTCTACCCTGGCGGCCGCCAGGTGGCGCATATCTGCCATGCCAAGCGGGGCCATTGATGGATTACCCGGACTAGGCTTCGCCAGGTGGCATGTTGAACTGCTGAAGGTTAAAAACGGAATACCGGGCAACTGGATGATCGAATATGCAGCCGGAGTTTTTAAACCAGTAAAACAGGTACCTTTTAACGATCTGAAAATCAGGAAAGCGGTATGATGCAAAAAAGATATATGTCTATATGGTTTTCTACCCTGCTTACCGACTGGATCCGCATCAAGCGGCCAGCTTTGAAGGATTTGCCGCTTGTTTTTTCAGATAAGGCCGGTAACCGAATGGTGATTACCGCCGCCAGTAAAGAAGCGGCTTCGCTAGGTATCCACCTGGGAATGCCGCTGGCGGATGCCAGGGCGATCGTACCCGATTTGGAAGTCATCGAAAACCAATGCCATAAATCCAAAAAATTATTAACCGCACTTGGCAGGTGGTGCATCCGTTACACACCTTTGGTGGCTTTAGAGGAAGATCAGGGCCTGATTTTAGATATCAGCGGCTGTGCTCATCTGTGGGGAGGTGAAAAGGCCTATCTCCGCGAAATCGTTAACCGCTTACGTGGGATAGGCTATCAGGTCAGGGCTTCGATTTCAGATACTATGGGTACTGCCTGGGCTGTATCGCGTTATGGAAGGGTTTCCCCCATCATTAAAAGTGGTGAAGAGCTGAATGCGCTTCTGCCTCTGCCGCCAATGGCGCTCCGCATTTCGCCCATAGCCAGTCAAAAATTGATCAAGCTTGGGTTAAAGACCATCGGCAGTTTTATTTCTATGCCCCGATCAGTATTGCGCAGAAGGATCGGCGAAGACAGTATGGAAAGAATTGAGCAGGTATTGGGACAAAAAGAAGATTTTTTTTTACCGATTACTGTTCCTGAAGTTTATAGCGAAAGATTGGCCAGTATGGAGCCGATCAGAACACGGAAAGGGATTGAAATCGCCATCGAAAAACTGCTGTTTCAGCTTTGCACCAAACTGCAAAGTGATGGAATGGGTCTCCGTTCGGCCCTGTTGCAAAGCTACCGGATAGATGGCCAGGTAATTAAAACCCAAATTGGTACCAACAGCCCAAGTGTCAATACGAGCCATCTTTTCAAGCTGTTTTCACTCCAGATCGATAAGATTGAGCCCAAAATGGGTATTGAACTTTTCACTATGGATGCGGTTAGGTTTGACCGGCTGGATCCAGGTCAGGAATCTTTATGGATGACAGAAAAAAGTATGAGCAACCAAAAGGTCATTGAACTTTTGGATAGGCTGGCCGGAAAACTGGGTGCCCAGGTCATTCAACGCTATCTGCCACAGCCTCATCACTGGCCGGAGCGATCCATCAAAAAGGTGGATTCCATTACCGAGCCGCTTTCTTTACCCTGGCGCACTGACCGCTTGCGCCCGGTACAGCTACTTAAAGTACCAGAGCCTGTACAGGTTACTGCCCCTATCCCCGATTATCCACCCATGCTGTTTCGCTATCAGGGCGTTACCCATCAGGTAAAAAAAGCAGACGGGCCGGAACGCATTGAACGTGAATGGTGGCTGGAAAAGGGTGAGCATCGGGATTACTATCAATTGGAAGATGCAGAGGGAAAACGCTACTGGCTTTTCAGATCAGGTCATTATAGTCCAGAGAAACCCTCACAATGGTTTATACACGGTTTTTTTGCTTAGTGAAATGGAATATATAGAACTTCAGGTAACGAGTAATTTTAGTTTCCTCAGGGGCGCTTCACACCCGGAAGAATTGATCGATCAGGCGGCAGTTATGGGTTATCGCAAGCTGGCCATTACCGATCGCAATACCCTGGCAGGGATTGTGCGTGCACATGTAGCGGCGAGAAACCACGCTATCGAACTGATACCTGCCTGCAGGCTAGACTTCCTGGATGGGCCATCGATATTGGCTTATCCAACAGACAAGGCCGCCTATTGCCGCCTTTCTGCTTTGCTTAGCCTGGGCAATAGCCGGGCAGAAAAAGGCAGTTGCCACCTTTATCAGGCTGATGTGTTTCAATATAGCGAGGGTATAAAGTTTATTGTAATTCCCCCAGATGAAATGAACTCCATTTTTGATTACCAGGAAAACTTTAAAGCTCAACTGTCAGATTTCAGAAAAAAATTCGGCAATAATCTGTTTTTAGCTGCAACAATGGGTTATACCGGTGCAGACCACAAAAAACTGTTCAGGCTAAACCAGTTATCGCAGGTGCTGGATATTCCGCTTATTGCCACAAACGATGTACATTACCATCATCCGGACCGGCGTGAACTGCAGGATATACTCACCTGTACGCGCGAAAAATGCACGGTTCAGAATGCCGGATTTTTGCTCCACCAGAACGCAGAGCGGCATTTAAAGGATCAGACAGAAATGATCAGACTCTTTAGGCAGTATCCACAAGCCATAAAAAACAGCATCTTATTGGCTGAGTCCTGCCAGTTTTCGCTAGACAGTTTAGAATATGTGTATCCGGAAGAAATTACTACCGATGGGAGATCGCCACAGGAGGAACTCAGCTATCTTTCCTGGAAAGGTGCCAGAGAAATGTTTGGTGAAGAAATCCCTGAAAAAATTACGGCCAACATTCGGTATGAACTTAAATTTATGGAAGAAATGAACTATGCTTCCTATTTCCTTACCGTATATGATATTGTCAGATTTGCGCGTTCAAAAGGAATTTTGTGCCAGGGGCGCGGCTCTGCAGCCAATTCTACCGTATGCTACTGCCTGGGCATTACTTCGGTCAACCCCACCAAATTTGACCTTCTTTTTGAGCGTTTTATCTCTTCAGCCAGAAATGAGCCGCCGGATATTGATGTGGATTTTGAACATGAGCGCAGAGAAGAGGTGATCCAGTATATTTATCAAAAATACGGCCGCGACAGGGCGGCCATTGTTGCTACCGTAACCCAGCAGCATCAAAAAGGTGCAATACGCGATGTGGGTAAGGCCATGGGACTTTCGGTAGACACCGTGGCCAAGTTATCAGGGGCAATCTGGGAATTTACCGACGAATGGTTTGAAGAGGCGCGGATACTGGAAGCCGGACTCAACCCTAAGGATCCGCTATTAAAAAAGGTATTGCAACTTACCGGGCAAATGATGGGTTTTCCCCGCCAGCTGGGCCAGCATACAGGTGGATTTGTGATTACCCAGGGAAAACTGACCGATCTCTGCCCCATTATAAATGCCCGTATGGCAGACCGCACCAATATAGAATGGAACAAAGATGATATCGATGCATTGGGTTTTCTAAAAATTGATGTGCTGGGATTGGGTATGCTCACTTGTATCCGGAAAGGATTTGAACTGGCTAAAAAACATTACGACCTTGATTTAACATTGGCCAATATCAATGAAGAGGAAGATCCAAAGGTATATGAGATGATCAGCAATGCAGATACCATTGGCGTTTTTCAGATCGAAAGCCGGGCACAGCAGTCGATGCTGCCACGTTTACGCCCCAAATGTTTTTACGACCTGGTAATCGAAGTAGCCATTGTACGTCCGGGGCCTATTCAGGGAGATATGGTGCACCCCTATCTGAGGAGAAGGAATAATGAAGAAGCTGTTGAATACCCTTCGCCCGAACTGGAAGAAATATTATGCAGGACGAAAGGTGTGCCATTGTTCCAGGAGCAGGCGATGAAAATTGCCATAGTAGCGGCGGGTTTCTCTCCGGCCGAAGCAGATGCTTTAAGGCGCAGTATGGCCACTTTCAAATTTAAGGGGCTGGTCAACCAGTTTGAAAAAAAACTCATTGATGGGATGATGGAACGCGGCTATAGTGAAGATTTTGCCAAACGTATCTTCAAACAGCTGGAGGGTTTTGGAAGTTACGGTTTCCCCGAAAGCCATGCCGCGAGCTTTGCGCTCCTGGTATATGTGTCGTGCTGGCTGAAATGTTACTATCCCGATGTTTTCGCGGCAGCCTTACTCAACAGTATGCCCATGGGCTTTTATCAACCGGCACAGATTGTAATTGATGCCAGGAACCATGGCGTGGAGGTGCGTGCGATAGATGTTAACCATTCGGCCTGGGACAATATACTGGAGGAAAAAACTGGAAAATATCATGCCATTCGCTTGGGATTTCGCCAGATCAAGGGGATTGCCCTGGAAGAAATGGAATTACTTGTTAAAGGAAGAGCAGCTTCCTATAAAATGATACATGAACTTATGGATGCCGGCGTATCACAACACACGCTGGAAATTTTGGCTGATGCTGATGCTTTCCGCTCATTGGGAATGGACAGGCGGCAGGCACTTTGGGAGGTTTCGGCACTGGCAGACCGTCCGGTTGGCATATTCGAAAAACAAGCCTCTGAAAGTGAAAAAGAACCACAGTTATCACTGCCGCTGATGCGCGATTCTGAACATGTTGTACACGATTATGCCACTACGGCGCTGTCGCTCAAAGCACACCCCGTAAGTTTTGTGCGCGAAAAGCTCAGTTTGCTTAAAATCCTTTCTACCAAAGAGGCAGCAGCATCCTGGGATGGCAGATTGGTAAAAGTTGCAGGGCTGGTGCTGGTACGCCAGCGTCCTGGAACTGCCGGCGGCGTCTGTTTTATCACTGTTGAAGATGAAACAGGTGTAGCGAATCTGGTTGTTTTTCAACATCTTTTTGAAAAGTACCGAAAAGAGATACTGGGCGCAAGGCTTCTGATGGTAGAAGGAAAACTGCAGCGTGAGGGTGAGGTGGTGCATGTTATTGTTAAACGCTGTTTTGATCTGACCAGGCTGTTGAAAGGACTTACTGATACGGGGCATGAAGAACTGCCTTTATTAACGCTTTCGAGGTCAGACGAACGCGTGCCTTACCCCACAGAAAACAAACGTACACAAAAAAGAGAGCAGGCAGATGGCACAGTATTCCCTCCAGCCAGGAACTTTAAATAGTTTCGGGTTGATGGCCAAAACCAATAACCAAAATCAATGTTGTTTTAGCATGGAAATACATGAAAAGTTTATGGCAAAAGCCATTGCATTATCAGAGCAGAATCTGCGGACGTTAAATGGCGGACCGTTTGGGGCTTTAATTGTCCGCGACGGTAAGATCCTAAGTGCTGAAGCAAATTCAGTAACGCAGGACTGTGACCCGACGGCCCATGCGGAAATAAATGCAATCAGGCAGGCAGCAAAAAAAATCGGCAAAGCCGACCTGTCAGGCTGTACGATTTATACCAGTGCAGAACCTTGCCCCATGTGCTTAAGTGCCATATACTGGTCTAATATTAAGCAGGTATACTATGGAAATACCAGAACAGATGCGGAATGGGCAGGCTTTGGTGATCAATTTATTTTAGACGCCTTAAAGGAACCGATAGAAAAACAGCCAATAGCATTTGAAAGGATTATGCCCGGAGAAGCCATAAAAGCATTTGAGCAATGGCGTGCGGGGGGCCAAATGCTGGAAGACAAAGTTAAAGACGGATCGCTATAATTGCTTCGTAATGTTGCAGTTAACAATCAATAGATTACAGTTTACCAGATGATCAGCTGCGCTAAAGCAGAATATAACCACCCGCCCTACGGGCACCCCTCCTTAATAAGGAGGGGAGTAAACCATTATATGCTATAGTCTATTATTACGTCTTAAATCAATAAGAGATATGACCTATGTTCAGATGATTTCTGTTTCGAATCCGATGGCTGAATATTTATCAATCCGCTTTCAAGGTATAAACCGAAACCGAGCCTGCTTCACAGAAAAATTCTGCCCATCCATCCTCGCCTATGGTAACTTCTCTATCGCAATGCCCCAGATAATCGCTGAAAATCTTGCCTGCAAACTCAGCACCCATTTCCATACGTTTATTTCCCGCCTCACCGTTTGATAAAACTACCGCAAGGCCCGAACCCTGGTGTTCCTCATCCCCTGAGCGTGTCCAGCCAATGCAACTTGGATGATCAAAATAATCACGTTGAAAACCATAGGCAAATGCTTTTCTCAATTGTAGCAATGCTTCCAGCTGAGGAAGTGCCGCCATGGTTACCTCATGATCTTTTCCATCGTTCCCTTTGTCTGTATAGGCCGATCCGTATACATCTGCATAAAAAACGCAAGGATAGCCTGCTTCCCGGAGTAAAATGATTGCATAAGCATGTGCCCTGAACCATGGCTCTACCGTTTGTTCGAGCGATTGGAGTGGTTGGGTATCATGGTTTTCAACCAGTGTTACCGCTAACTCTGGTCTTACTGAAACCAGTGATCCATCTAATATGGTACTCAGGTCATATTGTTCGCCTTCTTTACTGGCGCGGGAGAAATTAGCCTGAAGGCTGGCATCGAAAAGGGACATACGGCCTTGGGTAGCATCGATATAATCCAGCATGGCCTGCGGATCGTATGGCGACCAATATTCGCCCACCGTAAAGAGTTCTTTGCCTGTTTCAGCCCTAAGATAATCTAACCATTCATTGTAGAAATCAGCAGGCATATGTTTAATCGCGTCCAGACGTAGCCCATCAAAACCTGCAGTTTGATAAAACCACAGCCCCCATCGTTTAAGTTCTTCCCTTACAGCAGGATTCCGAAAATCGATATCGGTAAGCATCAGGTAATCATAATTTCCGTTTTCAGTATCAAGCACATCTTCCCATCCTGCCCCATATTGGTTTTGAATACTGTACACCGCTGACTCCTGGGTACGGGCATCGTAATCTACACCGGTAAAACATTGAAAATCCCATTTAAATTCAGAATATTTCCCCCCGCGTCCCGGATAGGTAAATTTGGTATAAGCATCAATCTCAAAAGGTTCTGAAATAAATTCATTTCTGTTTTCAGGGTTTACCTTACGCACGGTCACCGGCTCGTGGTCATCTGCACCACCAAGATGGTTCAGCACGATATCTACATAAACATTTATACCAGCCTCCTGCGCAGCCTTGATCGCCTGAATATATTCGTCTTTTGTTCCATATTTAGTGGCAATGCTTCCTTTTTGGTCAAATTCGCCAAGGTCATATAAATCGTAAGAATCATAACCAGTTGAATCTTTGCCATCCATACCTTTATGTGCGGGAGGCAACCAAATGGAATCTATGCCCATTTCCTTTAATTTAGCAGCATCTTGTTGTACCTTTTTCCAAAGGCTGCCATCATTGGGATAGTACCATTCAAAGTACTGCAACATCGTATGATTTTCCATTTTAAATAAATTTAGTAGTGCATATACCTCTTAAATGGTACGATTGTTTTGAATTTGATCAATACATACTGAATTTATTTTATAACAGACAGTTTTCAAACCTAAATAACTTAACGCTATGCACTTGCTGCGAAGAAAATCATCGGAAATTTCAGACATAATTACGACAATTAATGAGCGATAAATATCTCCGAAAAATTTTTACCGGTGCCTGTTCAAAGCCATATCATCAACTGTAATTTCACACCTGATTCCGGTGTTGAGCCGTGTAAGCGCAACATAATATTGGAGAGATTATCCGACTACCTGTCCAAAAATTCAGCAAGATCGGAATGAAAATCGATGTTGATGATACAGCCTCATACAGGATTAAAACAACAAATACGCTGCTCAGATTGCTTTTTATAACCAAAGACTGAAAACAGCCTGCTTAATCAGCAAAGCAATAAAGCTTAGCTGTGGGCATACACCTTTACCCCGCCAAGCCAGGTTTCAAGCACTTTGATATTTCGCATGTTCATGCTACAATCTTTACGCGCCATTGTAACCGGATCCTTTTCCAGGATTACAAAATCTGCAAATTTCCCTTCCTCCAGGCTTCCTGCCCAGCTATCGGCATAACATTGCCATGCGGCATCATAGGTTACCGCTTTAAGCGCCTGTTCATTGGAAAGCTGTTCTTCGGTATTTAGTACGTTTAACGGCCATTTATTTTCGTTTGCCTCCATTACCCGGGTAATGGATTGTTCCATCATCCTTAAAGGTCCCAGTGGGGTCACGGTATGGTCGCTATGAAGAGAGATGCGCAGCTTTTTGGCCGCAGATGAACAACGGTCAAGAGAAAATACCTTAGGTGCATTATTTTCCGGCAAATGCTGTCCTTCGAATATTACTTTCTCAAATACATCACCCCAGTACCCCACATGTCCAATCAAAAAGCTGGGCGAAATCTTCCATTTTTCCATTTCATCTATACTATTTTGCTCGAGCAGGGAACAATGCTCAATCCGGTTTCGCAGTTCAGGTCCCTTATATTTCGCCAATGCCTTTCGGAAGGCTGCAATGGTATCCGTTATGGCTTGATTTCCATTGGCATGAATCATAATGGGCCAGCCTTTTTCCAATATCACCTTGTCAACCAGCGTCTGATAGGTTTCTGTATCTGAAAAGTTGAATATACCACAGGGGTGATCTTTTTCAAGTATCACAGAATATGGTTCAGACTGGTATCCGGTCAATCCCTGATTAGAGCCATCAGATACAATTTTAACATGTCCATAATACAGATCCAGATAATGACTCGGCTGCCTGTATGGTGTCAAAGCCTTTGCTGCATCCAATGTTTCGCAGTACAGGGCACCACCCAAACGCACCGATAACTGTCGTGCCCCGAGATATTTTTCAAGATAGGGAATATACATCTGGTTGATTAGTGCATCGTACATCGAGGTTACCCCTCTCGAGTTAGCCTGCCGGAAGAATGCATCCATATTGGCGACGATGTTAAGCGATTTTGACGCAATTGCTTCCTCAAAGGTATTTACCGCTGGCATCATCATGGCCTCCTCTTCCAGTAATCCATGCGTTTTGGCAATGTAATCATCAGCGCTGCTATAATCATGCATTGCAGGTTCCCCTTGCTGCTTATTGTAAATTTGACGTAGGGCTACTGAATTAGCATAGATAGTATGCCCTGATGCACTCATGATAATGATCGGTTTATCTTTGCTCACGTTATCAAGAAACACATTATCAATCTGCGAAAAGTTTTTTCCGCTTTGCGGCTGAATAAGTGCAGGATCGAGTCCGGTAGCCAGTAACACGGTGTCTGATGAAGTCTCAAGTGCGGAAGACAATGTCGCTGATATCCACTCCTTAGTGTAAACTTTCTTCAGATCCTGGCCTTCAAAAGGACCTACATCCACCCATGAAGCCATCATACCTGAAAAGACGGTATGAACATGGGGTTCAAACATTCCGGGGATCAGGGTATGGGCCTTATCCAGCACAATATGCTGATAATTATCTTTGTATTTGGCATCCATGGCCTCCTTTACTTTCTTATAGGTACCGCATGCAACAACAGTGCCATGAGCAATACCGATCGATTCGACAATGTCTGCCTGCCCATTTATCATAGGCCTGATCGTTCCTCCCGAATAGAGAATCGCTTTAGGTGAGGCTGCAACAGGCTTACTTTTGGGAAGATGAGCAGTTAGCTTTTCAATATGTTCCTTGCTGAAAAGCTTATGTTTTAAAATTTCAACTATTGGGTTGTTGCAACCGCAGGTGCAAGCATGTGTATGGTGATGATCTGTGTTCATTAGTAAGGAGCTATTTAATCTGATTTTTATTTTTTATTACCATTTCTTTGTTCCTCTTTAACCCGTGTCCCATCCACTGAAGCAGCATAAGATGCTATCCAGGCCAGAATCTGCTCCATAATCCTAATAATCATTTCTAACTCTGTGACAGCTTTGACACCAGGAACAAGCTTTTTATCGTGTTTATAAACCGGCTGCGGCAAAGGCTGTGGCAGAATGAGGCCTTTTACAGCTGGACTGTCCTGGTATGCCGGTATACCCGAATAAAGATTAACGTGCTGGAGGATGAGCTGAGTAATATAATCTTTCATAGTCTTGGGCGGGGTACTGATCTTTGCTGTGGATCGATCTGAATGTTGAAGCGTTCCGGGCAGAGATTGGTTCTGTATTCTGGTATAGGTTGCTCCCGATGTTGCGGCCCTTTTAATCAGCAGTCGTTGAAGTGTGTTAAGCGTTTCTTTTGTCAGAAAATTGGTTGACTGACCATAGATTTCGGCAATCTGCTGCAAGTCTGCTTCCTGCCAGGCGTGTGGCACAACATCTAATGTATTCCAGTGCATTGTATTCCAGCTCTGGTAATCACCCGTCTGTGCAACCCATCCCTGAGGAAGCGGAGGGAATGTACTATTGAACAAACTGGCAAATGCGCTCTCTCCGGGTGTAGGTCCGGCTGTAGGGTAAACCAATGAAATATCAAATGCATTTAGCTTGTTCTGCTCCTTTAAATAAAGGGCCAGCGTTGGTGAAAGTGCACCTGCCAGGCTATGTCCACAAAATACGATTGCACTTTTCCGGTCGGGATTCAAACTCGCAATAAAGGCCTCAAGTGTGGTATCAGGAGATGCTGCATTGGAGGGACTAATGAGTCCGAGCAGTATTTTAATACCTGTTGCAGTTCCATTGGAGATATAGGGATCAGTTCCATTATAAGCCGATGGCGAAAACTGTGCCGGATTGTAATTTTTCCAGTTTACCACTTGAGCTACCGAAAAATCCTCGGTTTCCCAGTCGTAAAGCGAAGCCGGATTAGTTGCTGCTATGGCTACAACGTAAGTTGGCAAAGTCGGGCCACCTGGGTAAGCAACCGCATCGCAATGCGCAACAAATAAGGCATTATCAGCAACACCAGTAGGCTTTCCATTTTGATCCGTCTCCTCAATGAGTGCGGGTCCCCATACCAATCTCCAGTCGCCAAGTGTCGAAGTCACCGATTTATCGGCTACAGAAGGTTTGGTTTGCCCCATTACCTCAACAGGCGGAACACCATTTAAGTAAAAAGATAATTCATACTGCAATTGCAGCTGTAAATCGGTACCGGTACCGTGGTAGCCCCCGGCCCGGTTAGCGATGCACGCAAGTCCAAAGACCTGTTGATAAGCATCAAGAGATGGATTTTCCATGAATTTGAGAATTTATAAATTGAAAATGTAAATATTACCACTCACTACACAAACTAAAGCTTTTGCAACTGGCATAAAGGACATCTATCTGCGATCTGGATCAGCACTAAATATGATGAAAAGCTTTTGCGAATAAGTAAATCTACAATTTTAAGGAGTATTTAAAAATGATTAATAATACATAAATTAAAAATACTTAAATGTAAGTATGTAATTTTAAAACTACAATCAATATACTATTCATCTTAACCATTTAAAATCTTGTCAAACCGGAATTATTTACTTAGCCAGGTATCAGCAAGTTATAAGCTATGGAATATATATGCAGAAAAACGAAAGAAGTACATTCAAACCAACCATTTCCAACTAACTTAAGTATTACCCGCGAGAAGGATAATATCAAAAAACTTCGCAACAAAATGAGGTCTACGCAAACATTCACCTTTTAAAGGCGGTTTTGGTAGATATGGAACAGGATCAAAACATAAAAGCAAACATCAGAACCGTAGTTGTTACCGGCGCATCCAGCGGTGCAGGGCGGGCCATCGCCCTGGCTTTTGCGGCAAATGGCGATCGGGTGGTGATTGCTGCGAGGAATATCGATGCGTTAAAAGACCTCGCTGTTGAATGTGAAAATGCTGGTGGTGCGACAGAATGCGTCGCCTGCGATACCGCTGATTATCACCAGGTGCTCAACCTGGCGGCAACAGCAGTAAAGATCGGTACAGGTATTGATGTATGGATTAATAATGCAGGTGTACTTGCTATTGGCAGTTTCGACCAGACACCCATGGAGGTCAGTGAGCAGGTAATCAAAACCAATCTTTTAGGTTATATGCATGGTGCCCACGCTGTTATGCCCTATTTTAAAAAACAGGGATTCGGAATCCTGATCAACAATATCTCCATCGGCGGGTTCCTGCCTGTACCTTTTGGTGCAGGTTATTCTGCTGCTAAGTTCGGACTTCGCGGCTTTTCCGCATCATTAAAATCTGAACTGAGGGAATATCCTAATATCCATGTCTGTGATGCCTTTCCCGGCTTTCTTGATACGCCCGGCATACAGCATGCGGCCAATTATACCGGCAAAGTGCTCAAACCCGGCCCGGTAGTTTATGACCCTAACCGCCTGGCCCATGAGGTATTCAAACTTTCGCTCAATCCCAGATCTGAAAAAATGGTAGGCAGTTTCTCCATATTGATGCGCTTATCCCGTGTCCTGTTCCCAAGCCTGACCACTGCCATCGCCGGAAGCGTGATCCGTACCTACCTTAAACATGCCAAAACCATTGCGCCAACAAATGGTAATATTTTCAGTCCTGTAGCCTATGGCAATTCGGTACATGGCGGATGGGGAATTCCGGGAAAACCAAAAGCGCACCGTAAGTATGTGGCTCTGGGGGCTGGGCTATTACTCGGTGCATTACTCATCAAAAGGAAATGGTAAATGGAGAACAAAATTGTTTTTTTTGGCGATAGCCTGGTGGCGGGATACGGTCTCAAAGACCCTTTCTCTGAATCCATCCCAGCCCTCACCAATGCAAAACTAAAAGAGCTCGGACTAAAATACACTGTAATTAACGCAGGCCTAAGCGGTGATACTACGGCTTCTGCCCTATCCAGACTTGGCCAGGTCCTGAATGAAAACCCAGCGATTTTTGTCCTTGAACTTGGCGCCAATGACTTTTTACGCGGCATTAGTTCTGTGCTGATCCGATCCAACCTGCAGCTCATCATCAACAAAGTTAAAACTAGCTGTCCGTCGGCATCCATACTCTTGTTGGGCATCGAATTACCAGACTGGGCAACCGGCTGGCATCAAAGTGATTATTCTGGTATATTTCCGGCACTGGCTGAAAAAAACGGCCTTTCGATGGTACCGTCATTTTTAAAAAATGTAGCAGGCATACGGGAACTGAATATGTACGATGGTGTTCACCCGCTTAAAGAAGGATACGAGATCGCGGCGGAAAATATCTGGCCGGAATTGTACAGAATTATTCAGGAGCGTGGTAGCCTCACTGACTTATTGTAAACCGCAGTCACCTCATGATCGCTTCCAGACAAGACTACGGACAGATGGATGTTATATTCGGGTATTAGCGAGACGCCAGGACCAGTTAAGATTTATATAGGTGCTCACAGCACGCGATTTGTTAATGGCTGCAATGACCTTGTTTATCTTTCTACATACTTATGTAGCCTGGCTATTTTTCATTTAGGAATCAGCAAAACTTATTCGGGGGGAATGTAATTATTTTTGGATATAATTATCCAGCCAGTTGAATGGTAAATACGGTAAGCGGCCTGACCGTTTTCAAAGAAAAATCGAAACCGTGGTTGAGCAGTATTTCTCTAACCAGGGTTAGCCCAATCCCTTGTCCATCTTTTTTCGTACTGAAAAACGGGCTAAAAAGTTGCGCTGCATTTTCCTCAGAAATACCTTTTCCATTGTCGTAAATATTGAGCTGGTGTTTAGCAGAATTTAGTTCTATCTGGATAACGCCGTTGCTTTCTATCGCTTGAATTGAATTTTTAAGAATGTTTATCAGGGCCTGTTCCATTTGTTCAACATCGGCGACAATAAAATATGATGAGGTTGGTAAGTCCAGTTCAAACCTGATTTCTTTTTCGTTTGCAGCGAAATACATTAATGCTGACACCGATTTGAGGAGTTCTACCAGATCTGTTTTCTTTCTGTTCGCTGCCGGAAGTTTAACCAGATCGGCAAAATTCCGCATAAATACATTTAGGTTCTGGTTACGCTCAACAGCAATTTTCATGGCATTTTTTAATAGCTGCTCTTCCTCTTCCAGCCATAAATGATCTTGTACCAATGCCGTATTAATAATTGAATTTACGGGACCAACTGTATTGTTCACCTCATGCGCCATCATCCTGATCACCTTACTGTAAACACTTTTTTCGGCTGCAAAAATTTCTGCCGTTACTTCCTCCATCATGATAAAAATCCGCTCAAAACCCCTGTCCATAAATCTCGACTTTTGAATTTTGTAGGTATGCAATCCATCTGTACGGAGCATTTTTGATGTTCCGGTTTTCATACCTTGGATCTGATTTTCGAGCATATCAGGATTCGCTTTTGTAATTTCCAACGCTTTTGGATTAATCTGCTTTAACTGCCCATCATAGTCAAGAATAATAATTCCCGTAGGGGAAGTCTGAATAAGCTTTTCGAGAAAAAAATGCTGTTCTTCCTGCTTTGTTCGCTCAGTTCTCAATTCGTCAATCATGCGGTTATAGACATCCACAAGCTCATCTACCTCTTTTTTTCCGGTCAATAAAAATTTAACGTTAAAATCACGGTCCTTTATGGCTGCAATGCCTTGTTTTAAATAGGTAAGCGGACTGACTAGCTGCTTATAAAGGCTGATTGATATAACAACAGAAACCAGTACAAATGCCTCTGCCAGCATAAATACGAGTTTGTTTTTCTCAAAAATGAAATAGCTCATCATCAGGCAGATGAGGTGAAGAATAACGATAAACAGAATATACTTAGTCTTCAGTTTCATGAAATGGAATTTGATATTTTTCCAAACGGCGATAAAGGGCATTCCTGGTAATCCCCAATGATGCCGCGGCTTTTGTAATTCTGTTTTTATGGAAATTCATGGCCTGCTTAACCATTTCTGCCTCCATCTGGTCTAAAGTCATGGTACCTACTCCGGGCAATCTGACATTATCGCTTTTTAATGGTGACAAATTTAACTGTGATTGAAAATCATCAATCGTTAATTCATTTGTACTGCTGATCAGTACCGTTCGCTCAACCAGGTTTTTAAGTTGGCGGATGTTACCGGGCAAAGGCAGTTGCTGTAACCAGCGTAAGGCACCGGGTGCTATTGATAACGCTTCCCTACCGTAAATTTCTTTCAGATTATTGATAAAGAAGTTAACCAGCAAGGGAATATCAGATGGTCTTTCCCTTAACGCGGGTAGATGAATAGTGATCAGGTTAATACGGTATAACAAATCCTCCCTGAACAAGCCTGACGCTACCCTTTCGTTTAAATTTTTGTTTGTTGCACAAACTACCCTGGTATCAACTGTTTTAGTTCGGCTGCTGCCTAAAACTTCATACGTACGGTCTTGTAAAACCCTTAATAACTTCACCTGACCTGCTGCATCCAGATCGCCTATCTCATCCAGGAAAATGGTTCCTTTATTTGCCATTTCAAACCTGCCCGTCCTATCGAAACGGGCATCAGTAAAAGCTCCGCGAACATGGCCAAACATTTCGCTCTCAAACAACGAAGATGAAATTCCGCCCAGATTAACTTTTACAAAAGGCTTGCCCGAGCGGTTGCTGTTTTCGTGAATGGCCTCTGCTATCAGCTCCTTACCCGTTCCGCTTTCGCCTGTAATCAATATTGACGCATTGGTTGAAGCTACGCGACCAATGGTTTCCAGAATATTCAGCAAGGTTGGATCTTCACCTATAATCTGTTTAAAATTATATTTCTTATCCAGTTCCTTTCTGCTTCGCGAGCGCGGTTTTTTACCATTAATTTCTAATAAGGTAGCTACCGACTGCAGCAGGTGTTCATTATTCCATGGTTTATTAATAAAATCGTTTGCGCCGAATTTCATCCCCTGCACAGCAAGTTCTATACTTGCCCAGCCGGTAATTAAGATAATCGGAACACCAGCATCAACAGTTCTGATTTTTTTCAGCAAACTCATGCCTTCTTCTCCCGAGGTATCAATAGAAAAATTTAAATCAAGTACCACAAGTGCAGGCTTTTGGGTTTTTACCACCTCAAAAGCCTGCAAAGCGTTATCAACAGGAATAACCTCGTAGCCCGCCCCTTTTAAGAGAAGTGAAATGGAAGTTCTAACGGCAATATCATCATCAACTACTAAAATCATATACGAAGTTAACCATTTAGTCTTCATGCAGTGCAACGGCCGGATGAATTGCAGCAGCTTGCCTGCCCGGATATAAGGAGCATGCGATAACCAATGTATAAATAAATAAAACAGAGAGTAAAATGGCAATAAGGTAAACGCTCGAAGCTATATCAAATACGTTTAACAGCGGAAACTGAACAGCAAAGAAACAGCCGATCAGAACAGATATTGTAGCTAAGATTAATGATTCGAGTACCATTTGAGTTGACACGGAAACGCCGCTTGCACCAATTGCCCGCCTCAGGCCAATTTCGCCTTTCCGTTTATTAATGTTATACCACAACACGCCGAAAAGACCAAGGGCAACATTAATAATCAGGAAACCCGCAACGATGATGAACAATAACATCGGGATAATGGTTTCCTTGTTTTTGGCATTGCGCATTTCATCAACATGCTGAATTTCGACTGCACTGCGCATCGTTGTGGCCATAAACTTATATAGCTTGCTTTCAAAACTGGCACCGGCAGTTTCCCGTACCTTTATTAAAAGGGTACTCGCCCACTTCAAATTTGTTGTATCCAACTGACTAAACATGACATTGTTCGCAGGCAAGAAATCACCATTTGCCTTAAAATCGTTAACAACACCTATGATTTTGAATTTATTTTTATCATCAAAATCGCCAATTAGCTTTCCAGCAGCCTTTGCGGTTCCGAACAGCTCTTTGCTAAAGGTCTCGTTAATAACAATTCCTTTATTTTTGCTGATCAGGTCTTCCGGAGTAAACCATCTCCCGTCAACGAGTTTAACACTCCAAACTTTTTGATAATCATTTCCCACATTAAAATCGCTAATGTTATTGAATTTCTTTCCTCCTTGCGTTAATCCGGTACTTATAAAACTGGATGAATAGGGATAATTCGAGCTCGAAAAACTTACCGCTTCAATTTCTGGCATTGCTTGTAGTGCTTTGTTTAGATTGGTATAAAAAATACCAAGCGAATCAGCATTTTTCGATAACCGGTCACCATTATAGCTAACTGACCAAACCCTATTATAATCAAAGCCAAGTGGCTTGATATAATTCTTATAGTAATAGGTTAAATATGAAAAAACAGCAAACACAACTAGAAAGGAAATCAGAATTTCAGACAGAAAAAGGAAGTTTTGTCTCCTTTTGTTCCATATTAATTTAAACAGATGTTTATACATATATTTTATTTTGAGGCATTAAGCCTTTAATGCTTTAACAATATTTAATTTCGACATTCTCCATGCCGGGTATACGCCTGAGATCAATCCAAAGCAAAAACAGGTAATCAGACTAAAAAACAATACCGTTAAATTCATGGTGAGATTAAAGCTTGATATGTAATCTGATTCGTTGATGAGGTAAATAACCAGCACGGATAAAAAGACCCCTATAATGCCTCCAATAAAAGTGAGAATCAGGTTCTCTACAATAAACTGGTAAACCAGTGTTTTTGATGAAGCACCAAAAGCCTTGCGTACGCCAATTTCTGATGAGCGCTCCATGATCCGGGTAATATTGATATTGACTAAATTCATGGTTGGAAGCAATAAAAAAAGGAGTACAAAAATTCCGCCTATTGTGATTACTTTTGTGATCCCGTTACTGGTCGAATCTCCTGCTATTCTACGGGCAACACTGGTTTTAAATCCATCTGCATTGCAATAAATCTTATTAAAATCTGGCGGGATTGGCAGTTTATCAACCATTTGGGCAAACTCTTTTTTCATCCTGGGCACATCAGTTTCTGTACGGCCTAAAAGCACGGCATTATATGACCCCATTAGTCTTGTATCTTTAATATCTTTTGCAAGCGTATAAGGCAGATACATATCGCCGGCAAAATTGCGTACAGCACCTGAAACATTATCAACCACTCCAATTACCCGGTAGTTAATGTTATCTGCAGAAATGTATTGGCCAATTACCGATTTTTGATCACCGAAATAAGCTTCTTTTGTTTTTTTAGAAATCACGGCAACACGTTCTGCACTTTTAATTTCCCTTTCACCATAAGGTTTACCTTCCAAAAACCGGTACGATAAAACATTCCAGTAATCTGCATTGGTGTATTTGTAACCTATTACCAGCTTTTTATTGTTCAGATAAGCATTAGATGATCTCTGATCCGATGAAATGGCCATTTTATAAACCGTTTTCAACCTGGAAACATAATGTTCAAAGAAATAAAACGACAGGTTGCTCATATTCACCCAACCTTCCTTGGTATTTTTTATTTCTATACGTTCAACATAAAGCGAACGATGTTGATTGTAATCAGGATATCCCGGATTAAACATTTTATCTGCAAGCGCAGTGGCTACCATTAAGATGGTTAGTGTAAGACTGATGCCAAACAAACTGATGAAGGTGAAAAATTTCCTTCTTTTTAAAACAGCTATGGCGATTTTGAAATAATTTTTTAACATAGCTGAAATTATTGAACCTGTGAACCATCAAAAAGACGAACCAATCTGTGTGTTTTTTGCGCCATGCTTTCGTCATGTGTCACCATCACGATTGTTGTACCTTCATTTTTGTTCAGATTGATGAGGATATTCATGATCTCATTTCCCATAGCGCTATCAAGGTTTCCTGTTGGCTCATCCGCAAGGATAATCTGAGGGCGGCCAACAATAGCCCTGGCAATGGCAACACGCTGGCGTTGCCCACCCGAAAGCTGCGTAGGGAAATGTTTTAAACGGTTGCTCAGGCCAACTTTTTCCAGTGCTTCAGTAGCCAGGGCCTTTCTTTCCTTAGCAGATGAATCGCGGTACAATAAAGGTAATTCTACATTATCCAATACCTGCAAATCATTAATCAGGTGGTAACTCTGAAAAATAAATCCAAGCTTCTCATTTCTGAAATGGGCCAGTTTTTTATCAGAAAAACTGCGAATGTCCTGGTCATCTATTTTGATATCTCCCTTCGATGGCTCATCAAGCAAGCCCATAATGTTCAGCAAAGTACTTTTTCCGCAGCCCGATGGCCCCATAATGGAAAGAAATTCTCCCTTTGCAATGTCGAGGTTAATACCGTTTATTGCCAGGGTTTCCACAGTAGCCGTACGGTAAACTTTTTCAATATTTTTTAAGCGTATCATCATGTATAATTAGTAATTAAGATTTATTAATAAGTTATTTTAATGTTTTTTTCAAAATCGTAAAGAGAAAGATAGCGAAGCTGATAATAAGCACCCCAAAAATCGCGGAGCGAAGAAACGTAATCGCGTTTTGCTGCATCATTTTCCTGAAAAGCAATACTTAAATCGGTAATGCTCAGGTTGCCTAAAACATAGCGCTCGCTGGCTATCTTATATTTTTCTGCGGCAATTTTTGCAGCCGTATCTGTAAGCTTGGTCTGTTCTTTCATCATATTAAAAAGCGTTACCTGCGTTACGATCTGCTGTTTAAAAGTTTGCTTATCCTGCTCAACAGCATAAGTTACCAGTTGCTCATTTGCTTGTGCTGTTTTTGTTCTTGATTTAGACCTGCCCCAATCCATAACCGGAATAGACAACTGTAGTTCAACGGTTTGCTGATTTTTCGGATTCCGGTAAACATCAAAAGCACTTAAGCCGGCATTGGAGAAACCCAGATTTGCCCTTAATGTAGCCTTAAGCCCATTTTCCCCCTTTGCTTTGGCCACATCTCTTCTGGCTTCTGCCAACCGGCGGGCAAAACCAATTGCATCCGAACGGTTTGCAAAGGCTTCGGCCAAAACTTTTTCAGTAGCCACAGTCATTTGAGCAACGGCTTGCGGCATATCCAATTTTATCCTGTCGTCGCCCTCAATGCCCGCGTAACTGCGAAGGTTCAGTGTGGCCACCTCTACATCTCTCTTAGCCGTTCCAACGGCTTTTTGGGCATTAAGTACCTCCAGCTGAAGTTGGAGAATCTCATTTTTTGAAATCTTGCCCAATTCAAATTTAGTATTGGCAATACTCAGGATCCTTTTGGTGTTCGCATAATTTAATTCAGCAATATCGAGGTTAACCTGCGCCAGCAGTAAATCGAAAAAATATTCGGTAACGGTAATTGATATTTTCTCCTGTGTTTCGATAAAAACCTGTTTACTCTCACTGTATTTTAAAGGTTCAATTTTCTTGTCCCATTTTAAGCTGTTAAACTGTAATAGCGGTTGTGTGTAACCAACTCCGTAAGGAATACCATTATAGAGCACACTTTTTCTGTCAAAATCGTCAAACCGCTGCAGTTGGGTAGTTCCATAAATGGTGCCGCCAGTTGCGGCAATACTTTGACTAAAATTTAGTGTCAGTGAGGAATTATCATAATGTACGGGCTGGAAAAGAATGCTTCCGTTGGGTTGCTGTACCTGGGTATAAGTTTTGGTATAGCCGGGTAAAATACCCTCTAAAGCCAACTGTGGCTGGTAATTTGATTTGAAAGTGCGCCACTCCCAGTATTTCGTCTCTTTAACCGTTGCAGCCTGTTTTGCCGCAATAGAATTGGCCCTGGCCATTTCAACTACCTGCAGCAGGTTAAGTTTAAGCGTATCGGTAACCGCGAATACTGCATGTATTGAGCTAAATAAAACAGCTAATCCAATAAGTACAATTTTCTTCATCATCTTAACGGCTTATTGTTACTTTTTCAGAGTTTTTGAAATCAGCCATATCCGAAGTAATGATTTCGTCTCCAGCTTTTAACCCACTTAAAATTTCAACATAATCAAAGTTGCTTAAACCTGTTTTCACCGTGCGCTTTTCGGCTATACCGTTTTTCAACACAAAGATCTCCTGTAAATTTGAACCGTTAAAAGCTGGTCCGTTTGCCACCCTTAAAACACCATTTCGGGTATCAGTAACCAAAAAAACATCAACTTTTTGATTGGGCCTTAATACTTTACTGTCTTTTTGATTTAACTGGATATCGAACGATACGGTGGCATTGGTTACTGCCGGTGAGATATTTACAACTGAACCTCTTAGTTGCGTATCACCAATTCTGATGATAGCAGCCATGTTATTGTGGATTTTATCCAGTAGATTATCAGACATGCTACCTGCAACTTTAAAGCCGCTTAAATCGGCTATACGTACCAACGCATCGCCTTCGTGTACACTGGAGCCGATATTTTTATTTACCCAGGTAATTACCCCGGGCCTGGTTGCCGTTACATCGGCCAGATCAAGTTTCCGTTTCAATGCATCCAAATCATTTTTTTGAATGGCCAGTGCAATTTCAGCCTCCCTGATTTCGATTTTCATGGTTTGCTGCTTACTTTTAATTTCATTTTCGAGCTGTAGCTTCTCCAGCTCGGCAACCTTCAGATCAAGCTCGGCCCGCTCCACATCCTCTTTGGTTCCCCCACCGGCTTTAAGTAATCGTTTCGCCGATGAAACAGCATCTTTAAGGTTACTGATCCGCAACTGTTTTATGGCGTTGCTTGATTTAACATCAAAAAAACTTTTTTCTAAATCAAGCTTTAGCTTACTAATTTCATTTTGTTTGGACTCCATCTGAAATTGCAGCTTTCCATAATCGGTTTGGCTTACTGATTTATCCAGCAATAGAATAGATTGCCCTTTATTCACTTTTTTTCCGGCATCCATCAAAACATTTTTTATCGATGCACTTATCGGGCTGGTTAATACTTCTTCAAATTCAGGTAGCACTTCACCGGTGGCATTAATCGTATTTTCGATTATTCCGTTCTCCACTTTTGCCGTCGTGATATTAGCTTCCGTAAGTGCAGCTTTAAAATAAAACCGTACAAACCAGATACTGGCTATTAGCAAAATAAGGATGATAGAAACCAGCAAGTAATTTTTTTTCTTGTTTTTAGCTAAAACTTCTTCTTCAATGAGTTTGTCCATTTAAACATTTTTTGGACAAGCTTTTACAAGCGGGATGCCAATATTAAAAAACTAATAATCAATTATTTATGATTTTATACAAATATAAAAATGCCCGATATCGAACGTTTTGCCTGTTATCGAACGGATAAGGTCTGTGTCCTGATGATGATAGAAATACAATTTTTCCTAAAGGTTCTGATCTGCCTGACCAAACAGCTAACCGATAATAATAAGCTTACAGTTGGGTAACTGTTATTGTTGGGTGATATTGATGGAAACGATTATAAAACCCTAAAATTGGAATGCGAAGAGAAATATCTTAAGAGCAGAGGCAAAATTAGTGGAAATCACGAAAAAGAATATACGATAGCACGGTATAGCCAGTCCTAAATGATGCGATTTTCACATTAACCCGATTATTTCCAATTTTCGCCAAATGGGCCATTAATGATAAGCGGGGACAAATTGGTTCGGCATTCCCCAAAAATTCGATTTTGAAAGCCGACAACATCGAATCGCGTTAACGAGCGAAACATCCCAACGTTTATATTTGACAATAAATTATAAAGTAAAAAACTACAAAACCTTCAACCCAATTACGGGTTAATGGCAGTGCGTAGTTCGAGCTATTTTGCGGATAAATGGATTGTAATATTCGTTTCTTCTAAAATATTAGATGCAAGATAGCTTCACTATCTCAATAATTTGGATTGTTCAACCTCCTATAAGTTATTGATCATAATCAAACGTTTAATAGATTGTTATATGTTTCAGTAAACATATCAACTATAGCTGATTCTTTTATTTTTGGATTTCCTGCCGCTCTGTTTAGTAGTAAGTAACCGCTAAGCTGCTTATAATCGACATGCTCAAAAGTTATTTCTCCAATTTTCTCCTTGATCAATTCTTTATAGATTCGATAGCGTTGTGTATTTTGATGCCCTTCAACACGTTGTGACGCCTTATCAACAGTCCTGGAGCCAATGAAGCCAAAGGAAGCTGTTGAATGTTGGGCTAACAAAATAGGTACTACACTTAGGCAACTCACTAAGATATTCTGAACATCACCTCTATTGGTAATCTTTGAATATTTCAGATCACTGTGCTTATGGTGTTGTGCATAAAATTTAATACCAAACACATCTTCTTTATGATAATCTGCACGAAGGATATAATTATACCCTGTAACGGGTGAACGAAATTTATAAATGTATGTGAATTGGTGAGCCGAGGAGTCTTTACATGGTTCCTTTTGAATAAAATTTAATGGATATCCAGGAACATCAAATCTCAAGGAATCAAATAATTTTTATTTGATAACCCTGTTACCGAATGTTTAGCTATATCCGATGGCTCTACAGGACGACCGATTTCAGATCGCAGCACCCAAGTGCCTTGCACAGCATTACGGGAAACGCTCACATTTCTTGCTTCATTCAGCGGAGCCCATTTTAATCTAACCCCTTTTGGTACCTGCTTCTGATAAATCGCCATGATAATTTGCTATTATACAAATATAAATCTATTTATTTAAGCATCACAACAATCTTTCCATTTTATGCTTTTACTATAAAAAAATGACACTGACCTATGCGTTATTATAGATGTTTTATTAATTAAATATTGCGCGTTATGAGTCAACATATCACATAATTCGAACCATTTTTTCTGATGAATTGATTTAAACAGGCAATTTTTCAAACTCCCAAAAAAATTAGGGCTGCCCCATCAAGAGCAACCCATTATCTTAAACTTTAATATGCTTAAAAATTTTCCCTCAGCAATTATTCCAGTGAAAACATTTCCCAGCCAGAAATAGTAGCCCGGTTGCATTTCATTGCCGATTGGCCGTTTTCTGAAGAAATGTATTTGCCATTATTCCCTTTAAGGGAGATTTTTCCATTTGCGTTTACCACCCAATCAAATTTTTCCCAATCACTAATGCTTGTGCGGGTGCAGGTGATCCCGGTTGTAGCACCATTTTCTGAAGATACATATTTGTTCATGCTTTTCAGGGCGATTTTTCCTCCACCAGCATCAACAATGGTAAAGCTTTCCCAGTCAGAGGCAGTCGCCCGGTTGCACCTCATGGCTACTTCACCGTTTTCACCGGAAACAAACAGGTTATTAGAACCTTTTAGTTTAACCGTCTGACCTATGGGAGGTTCGGACTGTATTTGCAGATTGCCCAATTCCAGCCAACCGTTTGTAAAAGTTCCGGTTACGGCAAGCGCAATACCAGGCTTGTTGGCATTCGTTTTATCGATGATGGCTACCCCCCATTTATAACTCCCAGCCGGCAGGTTAATTGCCGTTGTGGTAAAATTGTAACTCATAGGTTTATCTTTCAGCCACTTAGAAGGCTCACCATTTTCATCTATAAAAAGTTTTTTAACCACACCAGCGGTATCCAGAATGGCAAAAGCCACTTTGTACTTATAACTCCACTGCGGAATATTATTTGGGCAGTAACCCCAACCCATATTTCTCCAGCGATGGCCTATTGTAGCGGTAGCCCCGTTGGCAATTTCATTTGGTAAAGATACCTGATCAGGATACAGCCGGTAGCCTCCTTCTGCATTGAAGCGCTGTACCAACGGAAAACTCGTTTGAAACCAGGAAGCCACTTCGCCAACCCTAAAATCCATCATATTTACAGCAGCTTCTGCCGATCTTTCAAATTCAGCCTTTCTTACATCTTCAGGATGCCCTTCGCGATATTGTCCGCTTGAGTCGATCCAATAGCGGTGTGTGCCGGTCACAATCCATCCCCCCTCCATAATAATCGGTCGTTTATGTTTCCAGGTGGCTGCGAAGTTTTTCTCCCAGCTTTGGTAATAATCAGTCATGGCAAAAGCATCATGCCGCAGACTATACCCTTGATTTATCGCTTTCACCAGTAACTGGTTGCTGTTTGGGTTTGCTGCGCCCCAGCTTGTTGGATGACCTATTAGCCGGTGATAGTTAATTACCAGCGGTACTTTGGTGAAAGTCCTGTTGTAAAGCGCCATAATCCAGTCCAGTACCTCTTCCTTCACAGTTTCTGTTTGTGCGGCTGTTAATACTCCTGGAGCGGCATACACCGTATTATGGGCTTCGCCCCATTTACCTAAACCATAGGCATCAATAAAAGAGGTGCGAACCGGATCGTTAAAGTCCTTGGCAAGCTCTTCAATAAATGTGGCGTAATATTGCCTGAAAATTGGATCCTGGGGAAAGGGCGTTTTCTGTGCTGGTACTGCAGGATTTGATAACCAATATTGAGCACCCGCCGTGAATACGAAAGAAGGGGTATTTTCTCCCTGGTCGCGCCCGTCTACCACAATCCGGAATGCAATGGGCAAACCTCTGGTTTTAACACCGTTGATGAGTTTACCGATCTGCGAGTTGGGGTCTCTCCAGGCATAAACACCCGGACTTGGATTAAGTGATCGCCAGCTGGTCCGGATGTAACAGGCTGAGGCATAATCTATCGCCTTTACATTGGCACCCAGTTCTGGCACGAAAAACTGACTGTCCCAATACGTTTCGCTAGCATCTCGTTTGCCATACATTACCCATCCATTTAATGGATTCCGTAACACCGAAGTACTATTATAAACCGGGTTAATCAGCACATTATTGGCAATAACAGCCAATTTTTGTGGTCCCTTATCAAAAGTTTGTGAAAGGTTTTCTTCCACCATTTTGGAACAGGAAAGCGAATGCAGCCCCAGAAGAGCAAGCAGCGTTACCTTTCCTGTCCACCCAAAAATGAGTTTTTTCATAGTAATAAATATTAAATTTTAGATTAGAGGTTTTGCTATTAATTCGGCACCTATTTTGAACCTGAGACTAAATTTTCTTTACACTAAACTTTTTTTCTCTGTAGGAATTGAGGAAAAATGCCAATCATTTATAAAAAGGAAGTTAAGCGTAAACCTTATCGATTAAAATGGTGATTGGCAAAGCGGATAAAATTTGTCCAATCAAAAACATTGAGGTCGTGTTTTCCTTCCCTGAAATGGTAACCTATAGCCGAATGGATGATTGGCTTGTTCACATCGGGCATATTTTCAGGAAGCGTCACTTTCCTGCCGTATAAATCATAAACAGGTTTGGCATGTACCAATGATAAATAAGAACCATAAGGGTCTGCCCAGCGATCCTCCGTAGCGTTCGTGGTGTACACTGGCCTCGGTGCAATTAAGCCGATGAGCATATGCTGATCTACAGGTAAGCTGTTTACATCATTGCTATAGTTTTTGTAATTATTGTTGAACCAGTAACCAAACTGTTTATTGATCAGGCTGATGGTTTCTCCATATTTACGCCTGGCCAGCGCTGCACCGGTACTTCCTGAGCAACTGCTAAACACCATGGCGAAGCGTTGATCCTGGGCTGCAGACCATAAGGCGGTTTTACCACCCCTTGAATGCCCTACCAGCGCAACCTTGTTAAAGTCGATATCTTTATCCGTTTTAAAGTAATCCATTACCCTGCTTGCTGCCCAGGCCCACACGCCAATGGCTTTCATGCCATTATCTTTTTCCAGCTCTGCAGGAAACAACTGTTTTAATACACCGTTCTGATAACTATCCTTCCGATCAGGCGCTACATCTGAATGATGGAAAGCCGCTATGGCGTAACCGCTGTCTATGACCATTTCGGCTGGCCAGAAAGTACTCTTTTCAATCCTCGCCGGATCTGTATTCCTGCTACTGCGGTTGTTAATCAGTAAAAACACCGGAGCAGGTTTTATCCGCTTATTGGGAATAAAGAGTATAACAGGAAACGATACTGAACGACCATCATTCCACGCTGTAATTGTTATTTCTTTCAAATGGGCTTTTCCATCCATAGCATCAGCTTTTTCATTGGCCACCACAAATTTCAAACTATCAAAACCGTCTGGTGTTTTTCCGTAAATGTGTTCTTCAAACAGGGCTAAAAGTTCTGGTCTGCGCTGCTTTTCCCACATGGCGACGTTTTTAATCTTTTTGCCCTTTGCGGTAACCAGTATATCAGGTAAAGTATAGGCTGGAACTGTACTTTCGTCATAGTTAACGATTTCTCCCATAAACCGATCTGTTTTCTGCGCATACACTCCAGCCGATAAAAACACCGGAGCAATAAAGCAGCCCAATGCTTTTTTCATCCAATTATTGATGCGCCAATTGCCTTGATTAGCCGGAAATTTGATTCTGTTCAACATCATCAATACCCTGGGTTTTGAATAAGTTTACTGGCCTTATTAATTTCAGATTGCTGAAAAGGATACCAATAATTTTTACTGGTAAAGGTTCTGTTTTCAATTACAAATGGGTTATAGGTTAACGCAGTGCCTACCTTGGTAATTTTCATTCCCCTAACCGGTCCGTTAAAATTACTTTCCCCATCCTTCCACCGGCGCACATCAAAAAACCGTTGTTCTTCAAAACATAATTCCACTCTCCGTTCATTTTTAATCCTGTCGCGCATTTGCGATTGTGTTAACCCGGCAAGTGCAGGCATTCCGGCACGGTTACGTACCGCATTTATCGCATTGTAAACCTCCGCATTCGGACCTCCAAATTCGTTCAGCGCTTCTGCATAGATCAGTAAAATTTCTGCATAACGAAACAATACCCAGGGCCTTCTTACGCTCGTTGTACCCGTAATGTTGTAAGTAGCGTTACCACTTAAAAATTTGCGCAGGTAATAACCAGATTTTGTACTGTTTACATTAGAAGGAACGTTATCACGTCCACCTTCATAAGTCTCTACGGCTCGTGTTAAGCTTCCTGTTTTAAAATTTGCGCCATTAACTACAATAAACTGGTTTAAACGCGGATCTCTGTTTGCATAAGGATTTTGTGGATCATAGCCTGATGTAGGGTCGGTTATGGTTTTGCCATTGGTCATTTCAAAAGCATCAACTAAATTCTGGGTAGGGTTTGTTCTGCCCAACCCACCGGTAAAGCTAATGGGTGCATTATTGGCTTCAATGGCATTCGTATTGCTTGCTGGCGTAGCGAAGATCACCTCGTTATTATAAGAGGTTGCTGTATTGGTGTAATCCCATAAGTTTGGAAATGAAGCCGTACTTAACAGGCTGTGTTTATTTAAGTCGATTAAATCCTTTGCTGCATTGGCCGCATTCTGCCAGCGTTGCAGATCATTGCCGGTGTTGTATAAAGGGCTTGCATAAACCAGCAGGGTTTTGGCTTTCAGCGCCATTCCCGCAGCTTTTGTGGCACGTCCGTAATTGGCCGCATCCCAATCTTTTGTGGAGGCTGCCGGAATCTGGCTGATAGCTGAGTCGCAATCCTTAACAATCTGTCTGACTACATCATCAACTGAATTGCGTGGAATATTCAGGTCTTCTACCGGTGAAAAGGACCGGGTGGCAAGAACAATGCCCCCATATCTTTTAAACAACTCATGATGTAATAAGCCCCTCAGAAAAAAAGCTTCTCCCCTTAGTCCGCGAAGATCGCTTGCGGGAAAAATCACTGCTGTGGGCGATCGCTCCAGGAAAGTATTGACTACCCATAAACCGTTATAAAGATTGGTATATTGCTCATCAAAAGTCCTTAAACTGCTCCAGTTACCATTATTAAAAATGTTTACATTGCTGTTTAAGTTTGAGTTAACTGCTTCATCACTTCCGCTGGCCATTAAGGCTCCTGAGCCATCAACATTGTATCGGGCAAGCATGTAATTATAACCGTTGTTTAAATACTCCCGCACACGTCTGTCGGTATTCCAGATCGCGTCTTCATTAACAGGCCCCTCACTGTACGAGGGTTCAAAAAATTCATCCTTGCAGGCAGTAAAGCTCATTAGCAAAACCGCCAGTACCATTTGCATTACATATATTTTCTTTTTCATACTCATTTTGAGTTAAAATTTAACAGTTAAGCCTACCGCAAAGGTTTTTACGTAAGGGTAAGACGAAAAACGACCTGCATTGGGGGTTTCGGGATCAATACCCAGTTCTCCGAGTTTGGAAATTGAGAAAATATTATTACCACTTACAAAGATCCTCGCGCCTTTAAAACGTAAGCGCTGGTTAAGGCTTTGTGGCGTACTGTATCCAATTTCAGCAGACCTGAGTTTTAAAAAATTCCCTGAATACAACCAAAAGGTGGAGTTGGCCGTGTTGTTCCCATTGTCTGATATTGCGATACGGGGATATTTTGCCGTGGCCGCTGTGGCCGGAGTCCAGCTATCTAAACTGAGCTGATTCAAGCCATTCGGACCTGCATATACAATGTCAGAGACATCCACAGTTCTGCCAGCAACGCCCTGGAACTGTGCGCCTAAATCAAACTGTTTATATCGGATATTAAAACCGAAGCCATAATATATTTTCGGAATATCGGTATAGTCGCTGGAAATGGCATCGTTGGCATCGATGACGTTATCATTGTTCACATCCCTGTATTTCAAATCGCCGGGCACCACAAGGCTCGAAAGGGTTTGCTTCGGACTGGTATTAATCTCTGCCTGGCTCTGAAAAATACCTTCAGCGATGTAATAATTTCCGCCATTCACATACCGGCCTATAGTAGACTGGTTAGGGAGTACGTTTTCCGTTCTTTCCAAAATGATATTTTTAGCATAGGTAAAGTTGGCGTTGGTACTGATTTGCACTTCACCAATTTTTTTATGGAAAGTTCCGCTGGCATCGAATCCTTTACTGCTTACCTTGCCTGAATTTACCTGCGCAATAGCTATCCCAAGGATCCCAGGTAAGTTTGCAGGACCAAGGATATCCGTTCGTTTTTCATCAAAATAATCAACAGAGAAGGAAAGTGCGCCTTTAAAAAAATCTACGTCTGTACCCAGGTTCAAGCGGTCAATTTTTTCCCAGGTGGTTAAGGGGTTACCTGCAGGGCTTACCAGCCTGGCCGTGGTTGACGTAGAAAAAGTAGACCCCAGAAATGGCCCTGCATCTCTGGTAAAGAGCGTACGGTATGGCAGTCTGACCACATTGCCATTGGCATCATAAGTTGGGCCGATATTACCCGAGCGACCATAAGATCCGCGCAGTTTCAGGTAACTGATTACGGAAGCATCTTTCATGAAATCTTCTTTGGATATTAACCAGCCGGCTGATACTGCCGGAAAAAAGCCAAAACGTCTTCCAGGCGCATAGTTTTCAGATCCGGAGTAACTTCCTGTAAATCCCAACTGGTAACGTTGCTTAAAACTGTAATCTGCCCGCCCTACAATCATCCGTGAACGGTAATCCAAACGGTCTACCGCAGCGCTTACATATTGTTGCGCCCTTACATTTGCCTTTACCTGATGATCTGTAGCAAAGGTTCTGTTGTAATCTAAGCCAAACCAGAGTTCATTGTTTTTGGTATTGGTTTGGAAAGCTGCAGTACGGTAAGCAATAACTGCCGGCGTACGATAAGTTTGTACAGGCGTGACGGTTTGATTGAAAACTGCATAATTCTGAGATAACCCGTCGCCATAATTACCATAACCATCATAAGAAAAGAAAAGGTTAGCCGAAAGGCCTTTGGTGATAAAATCCATTTTCTGATCGGCCATGATGCTGGCGAGCAAAATATTGGTGGTGGTTCTTGAAAATCCTGTAGACTGTAACTGGCCCAGGGGATTACTTTGAAAGAGGGAGGTTCCGCCGTAAGATCCATCTGCATTTAAAATTGGAAAGGCGTTTGGGGGCAAATTATACAGGTTACTTAAAACCGTGCTGGTGCCATCGCCAACATCATTACGCACTTCACTCCTTACGCCTGCCAACAACGTAAGTGTAAGTGTTTTGGTTACATCGTAATCTAAATTGATGCGGAAATTATAACGTTTATAGCCATAATTAGAATCGTAATTGGGCGTTTCCGTTTCCTTCAAAAGGCCTTGCTGGTTAAAGTAACTCACAGAACTGAAATAACGTACCCTGTTGCTCCCTCCGCTAAAGGTAAGCGCGTACCTTTGTGTAGCTGCTCTTTTGCCCAGAAAGCGTTCTAAGTGGTTATTGTCCGGATAGAGGTAGGGGTTGGTATGGTTTTTATAACCGTCAAGCGCTGCATCATTATAGGCCGGTACCTGCCCCACATTGGTTAAGCCCCGATTGTATAAAGTAGCAAAATCATACGAATTTAAGGGTTTGATGAGGTTACCGGCAGATTGAAAACCGCCCTGAGCATCAAAAGAAATCAGGTTCTCTCCTATTTTACCTCTTTTTGTGGTGACCAAAATTGCGCCATTACCTCCATTTAGGCCATACCAGTTTAAACCAGCAGCATCTTTTAATACGGTTACACTTTCTATTTCGCTGATATCCATATCTTCGAAATCACGTTCAATTCCATCAACCAGAAAAGCTGGCGTAGCGCCTTGCGCATACGATGATTTTCCACGGATTTGATAGGACACGTTTCCACCGCCCGGCTGATTACCTGTCCACCTGAATAAAAAGCCACTTAACCTCCCCGCTAGTAAACCAGAAAGGTTACTGATCGGTACTTGGGTAAGCTGATTATAGCGCAGCGAGCTCTGGGCATAATTCAATTCTTCCCGGCTGCGTGTAGCAAACGGAATTTCTATTAATTTATCTGTCGAGTCTGTGTAGTTAGCTTTCCTAACCCTGATGGTATCCTGCTTACCGTTAGTCTGTGCAAAGGCTGTGCAGGTAAGCAGATAGCTGATGATGCACAGCATAACGCCCGAACATTTAATATATCTTGTCATTTCTTAACTTTTAAAATTGATGTACAACCCAATCACTACCATCCCGGATTCTGTTTCAATGCACCACTGGTCTTATTCATTTCTGCCCGGGGAATAGGATATAAATACATATTGTTATTAAATACCTTTTTAAATGCAGGCAATTCGATCACACTATAGCTGAAAGAGTCATTAGCATTTTTAACCACTTTCATGGCCTTCATTGGCTGGGCCACAATTTCAGTCCCTTTTTTCCAGCGAAGGATATCCCACCAGCGCATATCTTCGAAAGCGAACTCGATGGCCCTTTCGTTTCTGATGCGTTCGCGCATTTCAGCCTGGCTGAGACCAGCTGGTAAAACCGGCATTTTAGCGCGCAGGCGAATGGCATTTACCGCATTGTATACTTCTGCGCTTGGCCCTGATTCTTCATTTAAAGCTTCTGCATAATTGATCAGGACTTCTGCATATCTGTAAAAAACATAATTCAGTAATGCTGATGCGGTTGAGCCCGAACGTGAAGCCTCCGGCCATAGCCTTTTCAGGTAGTAACTGGTTTTGGTTATTGAAGTTGCCGTGCTGATATCGGTTCCATAGGTAATAATACCCTGGGCATTGGGTTCAGATTGCCAGGTTTGCACCGCCCGTCCCTGCCAGGTTGCATTGTTATAAAGGATGTTTACATAAAACCGCGGATCTCTGTTGAGGTAAGGATTTTGAGGATTGTATCCTGAGGTGGCGTCGGTAATGGGTTTGCCATTGGCCATTTCGTACAGATCAACATGATTCTGAACAGGTGAAAGGTTAGATTGTGCACCTCCATAACTTGTAGGAATCAAAAAATCGCTCAGATAAGTCCCAATAAATCCACGGCCGCCACGGGGCCAGATCCGGATGTATTCGTTAGAGTTTGCTACCGTAAGCACATTGGCGTAATTGGGCTCCAGTGAAAATTTGTTCAGGTCCATAATTGCCTTTGATGCCTCTGTGGCTTTTTTCCATTTCGCCAAATCATTTTCCGGATTATTTAACGGACTGGCATCGAAGAGCAGGGCTCTTGCTTTAAGTGCCATAACCGCAGCCCCCGTAGCCCGGTTAGATTGTGCTGCCGGATTGGGCCAGTCGGCATTGGTTAGTGGCAACAGCGTAAGGGCCTGTTCCAGATCACTTAAAATCAATGCAAAGGTTTCTGCATAACTGCTGCGCGGAAGATCTGTAGAAGCTTCTGTAAAATCTTGTGGCTGGGTTAATATCACGACCCCTCCAAAACGCCTTAACAACTCGAAATAGAAGTAAGCGCGGAGATATAGTTGCTCACCCTTGATATAATTAGGATTATAAAGATCGGTCCAGGGAACTTTATCCATATTGGCCAGCATCAGGTTTGCATTTCTGATTCCACGGTACATTTGAGCGTAAATGCCTGTCACATCAGAAGCTCCCGGATCCAGAAATTGGCCACTGTTCATTGCCGCCACCTCTATCTGACCATTATTGGCAATAGACTCATCTGTAAATTGTGAGGTCATTCCTTTATATCCGCTCAGGCGGCCATAATCCGAAATAGAAAAAGTATAGGTAAAATCGCCAAAGCGGGAAGCCGTTAAGGGGTCTTTAAAAACCTCTTCAAGGTCGCTCTGGATGCCCACATCACGCTGTAAAAAATCCTTTTTGCAGGAATAAGCAATGCAGAGCATAAATGAAAACAAAAGATATATGATTTTTTTCATGATGGTAACCTTTGATTAGAGTGATAAATTGAGGCCAAAATTGAAAACCTTGGTGGTGGGAATAGTGGCAATAGAAGAGGCATAGGCATTTCCCGATAAGCTGTTTTCAGGATCGATACCATAAAAATTTGTCCAGGTGATTAAGTTCTGGCCGCTAACGAATACGGTAAGGCCATTCAGGCGAATTCTATTGACCCATTTTTTAGGCAAACTGTAACTGAACTGCACATTTCGTAATTTGATGTAAGAAGCGTCTTGCAGTATAAAGTCGTTTAAGCTTTCATTGGGATTTGCATTCAGGCCCGGACGGATTACCGGCCAGCTGGCATTGGTATTGCCAGGCGTCCATCTGTTTAACATTGGTGCGTAATACTGGTTAAGGCCGCCACTTTGAAACACCACGTTTGAACTCACATTCGTTACCCCATTAAAAAGTGCCGATAATTGAAATCCCTTATACCCAAATTGCATATTCAGACTGGCATTGTATTCCGGAATATTAGGATGCCCGATGGCGATTACATCCTGGTTATTAATGATTCCGTCGCCGTTAACATCCTGATATTTAAAATCGCCGGGTATAGAAGGATAGGCTGTAATTTTGTTCAAGGGACTGCTATCAATATCCTGTTGATCTGCATAAAAACCGAGTACATGGTATCCAAAATAGGTACCGATCGGCTTGCCCGACACCCGCAGATTTTCGGCAAGACCAGGTGCTTCATCCAATACCCTGCGCTCATTTCTGGCATAACTCAGGTTGGCCGTAAAGGAATAGGTAAAGTCCTTGATCTTATCCCGGTAAGTTGCTGATAATTCATATCCGTGGTTGTAATTGACACCATAATTGGTACTTGGCACGGTGGCACCATAAGTTGCAAAACTGGTTGCCGAACGGGTGGTTAAAATATCCGAACGCTCATCATCAAAAAGGTCAGCAGTGATGTTCAGTTTATCCTTGAATAAAGAAAGATCAAGTCCGATATTTCGTTTTAAAGACACCTCAAAGGTGATAAACGGATTGCCATATTGTAACTGGGTATAGGTAGGCGCGCTAAAGTTACTGTTCGGATTTCCAAATACCACGTTTGATCCGGCGCCAAACCTGTTCTGATAATAGAAACGGCTTGTACCGGGACTTGGAATCCCTACCCTTCCAATCGAACCTCTGATTTTAAACATGCTGATCCAGGTAAATTTTTTCATCCATTCCTCATTGGCCAGATTATAACCTAAGGTTGCTGCCGGAAAAAATCCGTAGCGATAACCCTTGGCATAATTCTCTGAACCATTGTAGGTTGCACTGGCTGTTAGAAAGTATTTATTTCCATAGTTATAAGTAGCCTCCGAAATGATTCCCTGGTTGGCATAAGGCGCGGCAGCCGCAGCTGAGCCCTGTAGTTCGCGCTGACCGATTAGATTGGCACTGATGTTATGCTTGCCAAACGATCTGCCATAGGTTAAAAACAACTGCAGATTCGTTTTGGTAAAACCACTTCTTGAATAGGCAGGCGCCCCAAAAAAATCATTATAGGTACCACCCACGGGTGTTAATGCCAAAGTGGCCCTGTTGAGTTCCAGATAGCCGATACTTCCACGCTGCAACTTTCCTGATAATTGGGTGGCATCGTAGCCAAACTGGGCCTTAAAACTCAGGCCCTGTGTTAAGAAATCAAGTTTTTGCTTTACGGTGAAAATCGATTCGGCAATATTGTTATCGGTAAAGGCATATCCACCATAAGTGAGTAAGGCGTAAGGATTGAAAGCATTTACCCCGCCCAATCCATAATTTACGATATGGTTATAGTTTCCATCCAGGGCAATAATCCGGGGATCATCGGAGTTGATGTATTCCTTAAAGAACGGAGCTGCCCATGAAGGCATTTTCAAAGCCCGGCCCACAAGTCCTTCAATACCGTTACTCACTACCCCTGCAGGATCATTGTATTCGCTCATACCCGCCGGACTATAACGGTGTTCGTTCCTGCCGGCAAGGTTCACCTCAAAATTGGTGGTTTTGGTGAGGTCTATGCCTACCCTGGCCCTGAAATTGTAACGGCTGTAGCTCGGGGAAGTTGAATAATCCAATGGTGTTTTAAATTCCTTAAAATTTCCTTCTTCGCGCATATGGCTAAATGAGGTAAAGTATTTTACCTTTTCACTGCCACCTGATATCGTGAGGTTTTGCTGGTTCTGCATCCAATGGTCTTTAACCAGTTCATCGTACCATTGCACATCCGGATAAAGTAATGGATTACCGTTTCCGGCCTTAAAAATCGCTAAATCCTCATCGGTAAAGGTTCTGGATTCACCCACGTTGCGTTGCCCCTCACTTAACAGCATAGCACTTTCATAAGCGCCAAGAATTTCAGGACGAGAGGTTGCACTGATGATGCCCAGATTACCCGAAAATGTGACCCTTGCCGGCCCCTCCACTCCCTTTTTGGTAGTCACTACAAACACGCCGTTAGCACCTTTCAAACCATATAGCGCGGTAGATGAGGCATCTTTCAGTATGTTTATGCTTTCAATTTCATTGGGATCAATATCACCGAAAGAGGTCCTTTCCACACCATCCACAATGATAAGCGCTGTAGCTGAGGGCGAAACCTGTCCGCGGATATACAAAGCAGCACCGTTAATTCCCGGACGTCCGGAAGTTTGCTGCACCACAAGACCCGGCACGCGACCTGCCAAAGCATTGTTCACATTCGTTACCGGCGCCTTCAATAAATCCTGGCCCGAAACGGTACTGATGGCAGCAGTAACGGCTGATCTTCTTTGTGTAGAATAACCATTCACCACTACTTCACTTAGCGAACTGCTTGCGGAAACCAGCGTGATGTTGATTACACCAGCAGCCCCTATGGTAACTTCTTTGCTTTCGAACCCAATGGTTGAAAACACAAGTACCTGCCCAGGATTAACATTGATTTTATATTTTCCATCCAGATCGGTCTGGACACCCGTAGTGGTACCCTTTATTCTGATGGTTGCACCTGGAATAGGCTGGTTTTTCTCATCTTTAACGGTTCCGGTTATTTCCTGAAACCGCATTGCAGGGCGTTTAGCAACGAAGCTGACGGCAATTTTTATGGGCCTGGCCGGCAATGCCTGGGCCTTACACCAAAATGCAGCAACCAAAAGAAGCCAGCCTTTGGACCTTAGGTTTATGTTTTTTATCATCTATCTTGGATATGGTTAGAATTATCTTTTTTTAATATTTCTGCTTTTTTGCGCAATACAAATCTCCAGGACACGCAGATGCGTCCTCATCAATTCCCCAAAAGGGTGCAGGTTTATCGCCGAATTAAAAATGGAGATGGAAAAGCATTAAAAGGGTTGATTCCAGCTTTTATGCTAAACCTCGGGTCAGGAAATGCCAATCAGGTTGAAAAGCATCTTTAATAGTATCGCCCGTAATTCAGATTTTGTGTTTTCCTCAATTTCAACAAGGGGAATAGTTAAGAAATAGGTTGTCATAATATTTAGGTTTATTATTTGGTTAACACAAATCTATATGCTTATCTGCTTTGGAGGGTTCACTTTTGTACGGAAATGGTTTGTTTTTGTACGCAGGAGTAATATTTGCAGTTTATTTTTAGAAAGTTTGTGTTTTACAAATCAAAATAACCCAAGCGGACTAAAGTTTAGTATCTGCAATTATTTTATCGATTCGTTTTTGCGATGATTTCAGCTGCCACTTTACGAAGATACTGCGCAAATTCTTCAGAAACATTTTCAGGCTTAAATTTGATATATTTAACCGAATCATTAAACAACATCCCATACCAGATTAATCCGCCAAGGTATTTCCCCGCATCATTGGCATGGTTCGGATCGAATACGAGCTCTTTTTTATTCCAATAGTACCCCACATTGATCGAATGGGTTTGATCAGGCAGACTTGGGGCTGTCGGATGCTCATAATTAAATGAAAGATCAGGCTTAAAACCATATTTCCTGTCATTGGCTACAATTTGGAAAGCATCACCTACCGGTAAAATCGGAGCATTGATCCGCTTAGCCAGGAGATGATAAGCCGCCCGTGATTTCTGCCACATTTCCCGCTGGTTCATCGCAGTTTTACCTTCGGCTATACGCCCAAATTTTTTTGCATCGGTACGGTAAGCCCAGGTTTGATGGATAACAATACGCACATGGGGTTGCAATGCTTTCACATAAGCAATAAGTTTACTGGCATAGGGATAGTAGGTTGAGGAGTCTGCCGAAAGATAAGAATACTGCTGAATCGTAACCATGTCCCATTTTCCTTGCCCCAACAACATTTTTAATGATTTCCCGCCGTAAGGTTTTCCCTTGGGGTCATCAGCATTGGCTTCTGCTTTTTCTACATAACTCCAATGCTGCTCAAGTGAATGTCCACCAAGTTCTGCGCGCCCTATAATGAGCGTTTTTCCGCCTTCTTTTGCCAGTTGCGGCAAAAAGGCAGATGCATTTTGAGAAAAACTGTTCCCTATAATAAATAAACGTAAGGTATCTTGCCGGCTTTGCGCAAAAACATTTGCGGCCAGGCAAACCAGCAAAAGGGAAGACATGCTCAACTTAGTTAAAGTCGAGAACTGTAGTTTCATATTAATAATCATAATCGTCTATTTTACCTTCTTCATATATTCATACAATTGTGTTCCCGCCAGCAAAAATGCACCAACGCCATACACCTCAGTACTACCGGCATTTACGGCATCCGGACTTGCGCCAATGGGTTGTACATAACCCAGCATCCCATCTTCATGTACGGCAGAAACCATGGCTTTCCATGACTTTTCGACCACAGGAAGATATTGTTGTTTTTTCAAAACACCGTGATTTAAACCCCAGGCAATGGCATAGCAAAAAAAGCCGGTCCCGCTCATCTCTTTAACCGGAAAACTTGCAGGATCCAATAACGAAGCATGCCAGCTGCCGTCCGGCTGCTGTAATCCTGCTACTCTGGATACCATATCCTTATAAAGCTGAATCATTTTATTTCTATCCGGATGATTTTTTGGCATATTCTCCAACACCCTTACCAGGCCGGCCAATACCCATCCATTGCCTCTTGACCAGAATATTTTTTGCCCGTTTTTCTCTCTTTTATTAAAGAAACTCTCATCTCTGAAAAATAGCTTCTCCGAAGGGTCATATAAAAATCCGGTTGTCTTCCACCACAATTTAACAGCTGTATTAAGATACTTTTCATCTCGGGTAGCCGTACTTAAATAAGCAAGCGAAGGCGGCCCCATAAAGAGGGCATCGCACCAGGCCCACTCCCTTTTCTGGATATTATTTTTCCAGTTCAAAGGTTCGTCGTGTGGCTGGCTGATGATACTATCGGCCTGTAAAATAAAAGGAGCAATCATCTTTTTCTGCTTAAATTTGCTGTAAAGCTGCGCATAAGTTTGTCCTATACAATAATCATCTGCATAAAAGCGCAAATGTCCGGTATTCCAGCCCAAATCATTTCCAATATCAACCAGCGTCTGCAAGTAGCGTTCGTTGCCCCGCAGGTTGCCGAAAGCAAAAATACCGGTATAGCAGGCACCATTGGTCCAATCTGCTTTTCTATGATTAAACCCTTTGTTCTTCCAGGTATTTAATTGCCAGTCTGCCACCCGCTGCATCGTTTTAAAAATGTTTGCGGTTTCCAGAATAGAATCAGTTTTTAAAGGTGTTTCACCTGAAAAAGCACTAAATCCGCCGTAACAGCTAAATACCAGGATCAGAAGCAGTCGTTTTAAATTCATATTTTTCATTTCTTAATTGATTATTTTTGATAAACCCTTATATAATCCACTTCAAACCTGGCCGGGAAGGTGGTTTGAGAAGGATCTCCACCTTGTTTACCCCCTATCGCCAAATCGAGCAGCATATAATGCGGTTGTTTAAAAGGATTGATATTGGTACCATCCTGGTTGACCAACCGGTCTAATGACACTTTATTTAAAAGCTGGTTATCTACATAAAGTGCGATGCTGTTTTCATCCCAATCCATTCGCCAGATATGAAAGCGATCTGCCCATGCCTGACCGCCAAGGGAATCGATATTTTTCTCTGTACTAAACCAGGCATCTTTTCGGTTTGCATCCATAAAGGCAATATTGGCGAGCAGTTTTTTCCGGTAATATTCCATCATATCGATTTCACCGGTTGCAGGCCAGAATCCTTTTGTTCCCAGCGTCCACCAGGCTGGCCAGATGCCGTCCCGGATATCTATTTTACCGCGCATAACAAACCGGCCATAAAGCCAGCTATGTAACCCCTGGGTTTTGATGCTGGCTGAAGTGTAATCCGCTTCCCGCCTATGCTTTCTCCAGTCGCTGTTTCCTTCCTTAAAATCGGGGTTTGCCTTTTTTTCTCTTTTGGCCTCCAGAATTAGTTTGCCGTTTTCACACCTTGCATTTTCCTTTTGGTACCATTGGTATTCTTCATTGCGTTCAAATCCGAGTTCGTAAGTCCAGTTAGCCGGATCAGGTGCGCCGTTATTATTAAATTCTTCGGCCCATACCAGTTTGTAACCCCCTGAATGGAGCGCTGGGGGCTTAGGATTTTTTGATTGTTGGGCTACTCCCGATAAGCTGATGCATAAGGCACAGGCCGGCAATAATAATTTAATTAGATATTTTTTCATGGGGAATAATTTATTGGTATCCGTTTAATCGTAAGGGCATAAGGGTTGGAAATGTCCAGGCATAATCGTGTGTGGTATACATAATGGGGCGATATGGTGCAAGATAATCATCAAATTGCGGCGAAGGATAAATGCCATTCATCGCTTCCAGTAAGTTGGCCGGCCAGAAACCTGTTATAGTATGCACACTACCCGTATCCGGATTTTTAAAAAATTTCCATTCTTCGGGGTGTTGATTGTAGTAAAAAAGATAATCAAGTGCTTTTTTGAATGATGCCCCATCGCGCGATGCTTCAAAGAGATTCTCACCTGTCTGATTATAAATGATCCAGCTGGATGCGGTAAGCGGTGCCAGAGAAAAATAGGTATACCAAATGCCTTTTCCCTGTCGTTTTACTTCCTCCACCAAATGTCCATCCGGAGCAATTTTATCGAAAAGGTCTTTTTTGATTAAGGTTATGTTTTGCTGCATATCTTCCCGGTCTTCCAGGTAGGTGTCTGCCAGGATAGAAGCCAAACGAGACCAATCGCCAGAATTGTTGTTCCGGTACCGGATGCTGTTTGCTGCAGCACGAAATACATTTTTAGTCCACCATTGAAATTGTGTTACCTCTTTAGGCTGCCATCTTTTATAATCTTTGAGCAAATCGGCACTGATCATCAAGGCAGTACCAGAATACGACATCACCAGTGAACCATCCAGCTGAGAATATTTTTTATTGACCGCTGCCCAGGCATTCAGAAAGTAAACGGCTTTGTCTGCATATTTTATTTTTCCACTCAGCTGATAAGCTAAGGCACAACTATATGCCGAAAAACCATCTACCTGAAGTGCCCGTGAAGTTCGGCGGTGGGTTTCCTTGTCAACATAAAAACCCGGAATACTGAAATCTTCTACCGCATGTTGCGTGACCAGCAAAGCCGAATCTGCTTTAATCAGCAATGCCTTATAGGCTGATAAATAAGGTTCTTTTCTGGCTTTGAGCTGTTTTTTAACAAAATCGATCTGCTGTTGCGGATGCATCCCCTTTAGCCGATGTTGCGCAAAAGCTTCCTGACCCTGCAGTGTGCATAATAGCGTGGTTGTAGATAAAATAATAAGAAAAAATTTCAAGTGCTTCATAGGTTTTATTTGGTTAATGAGAGTGCTTTAACAGTGTAATTGTCTGCATGCTCGGCAATAATTTCTTAAACGGCATTATTCTCTGTACTAAAGCGTTTTTTATATTCAGACGGACTGGTTTCAAATTGTTTTTTAAAGCATACACTAAAATACTTGGCGTTGTTGAATCCGGTTTGATAAGCCACTTCTGCCACGGTCAAATCTGCATGTTCCAATAAGTAGGCACTTCTTTTAAGCCGGATGTTTAGAATAAATTCTTTGATCGACATGCCAACAATGTCATTGATCTTTTGATACAGGATTGTTCTTCCGGTATTCATATCCGAAACAAAATCATCTACAGAGTAATTGGGATTGGCCATATGCTGCTCAATAAACTTCATGGCCTTAACCAGCAATTCCTCATCCATTGAAGTAATAGTTACTTTAGCCGGATCTACGACCAGCCGCTTGCTGTACATTTCCCTCATTTCCTGCTGGTTTTTCAAAATGGTATCCATCTGCTGAACCAGGTATTCCACTTCAAAAGGTTTATCAATAAAAACGGTTGCGCCATGTTCAAGCGCTTTGGTTTTATTCTGGTTTACATCACCCATACCCGAAATCATGATGATGGGTATGTGGCTGGTTTTAAAGTTCTGCCGCAAGTGGTTACATACCTCAAATCCATTGGTGTTTGGCATCATCAGGTCGGTAATAATGAGTTGAGGGTATATTTTTTCAGCTTTAACAATACCCTCATGACCATCGCTGGCCAGATAGACATTGTATTTTTCAGACAAGCGGCGTTCCAGGTAGTTCCGCAAATTAGGATCATCGTCGATCAACAAAATACTGGTCGATTTCCTGGCATGCTTTGGAGATAGATCAGGTTCTTCGGCTCCTAAAAGGATTTCATCAATTTCGGAGATGGTATAATCGTACACGTTCGACTGCATATCGCCAGATCCTGCTTCTTTTTTAAGCGGGAGCATCATCGTAAATGAAACTTTATTGGTTTTATTTACCATCCAGATTTTTCCCCCAATGGCATCAACCAGTTCTTTTACAATGGCCAGGCCAAGACCCGAACTTTCTTCAAAAGTAGGGCGATAAGATGACAAGCGGTTAAAGGAGGTAAATAGTGTAGCAATCTGCTCTTCCGAAAAGCCTATACTGGTATTTAACACTTCAACAGATATGTATTCTCTTTCAAGGAGATCCGGCTCAATAGCTAACCTCGACTGTTCCTCGGCTGTAGATTGATAAATCCTTACGCCTACATAGCCTTTACCAGAGGTGTACTTTAAGGCATTAGAGAAAAGATTGGTCAGGATTTTTTCAATAATATCATAATCGAAAGCCACAAACAAATGGTCTGCATGAGCAGTAAAATTGGTTTCTATTTCTTTTTTGTTTGCATAGAGTTCAAAAAGACCAAAAACATCGTGTACAAAACTGACGAAATCGCCAAGCTGTGGATTTAGGGTTATTTTCTGGCTTTCTATTTCCCGAAAACGAAGTAACTGACTAATTGAACGCTGTATGCGCGCCACATTTTTCTCAATTAATTGCATATAGCCCGCTGCATGGTCATTTTTCTGAACGGTTTCTTTTAACTGCTTCAATGGTTCGAGCACCAGGGTAAGCGGAGTTTTAAGATCGTGCGAAATATTGGTAAAAAAATCGGTTCTCGCCTGGTTCAAATCCCGCATGTTCTGTTCTTTAATTGCTTCTAAAGCCAATCGTTCCTTAAAGACCTTTTTATTGGTATAATACCGCATGATGAAGAATAAGAGGCCCAGCACAATTAAAGTGTAAATGGAGTAAGCCCACCAGGAGAGGAAAAACGGCGGGTTGACATGGAAATAAAGCCTTGAAATTTCGTCGCCCCAAAGCCCGTCATTGTTGGAGGCCTTGATCTCAAAAACATAATCTCCGCCTGGTAAATTAAAGAACTGAACAGCTTGTTGATTAGGATTCAGCTTCATCCATTTATCGTTTAAGCCAAGCATGCGATAAGAAAACTGATTTTTATCTGCCGATAAATAGCTGTTTGACGAAAAACGGATTTCTATATTAGACTGGTGACTGGAAAGTTTGATTTTTTCATCATCGTGATTGCTTAATGTGGAAATATCTTTGCTTAAAGGTGAATCTTGCGTTACATTGTTTACCAGTTGATTATTAACTAATAAGCTGGTAAAAAATACCCTCGGTTTCTGAATGTTTTTATTGAGGTATTGCGGATCAAAAAGTACAAATCCGTTGGTCCCCCCAAATAACAGTTCTCCTTTTTTGGTCTTATAGGCCGACCTTAGATAGAAAGAACCGCAACTATTTGCTTTATAAAATCTGGCTTTTTCAAACTTCTGCGCTTTCTGCTCAAAAAAGTACAGCCCATCGTTTGTGCTAAACCAGATATTTCCGGAAATATCGTCTTCCAGAATACCAAAAACAATTTTAGGAGAAAAGCCATTGGTACTGTTAAAGTTAAGATAGCGTCCGTCTTTCTTTAAAAGATTTACACCTCTTCCCGAAGTACCCAACCAGAGGTCTCCATTTGATGCTTCATAGTAGCAACCCAGGTGATTCACCGCGTAAGGACCATCTTTGATGACATAGTGACGCAGCACTTTAAGCGTATTAGGATCTGCAATATAAAGCCCTTGATGAGTAACCAGACGAAGCTGTTGCTGCTGATCGATCGAAATGGCCTCAATCTCTACATCCAGTGCATTTCCGTTTGCAGCGATTAATTTAACCATCTCCGTTTCTGTTGCCTCGTTTTTTTTGCGGTGGAAAAAGTTTTTATCCGGATCGGTCATCCACCAGGTTCCCCCGGCATCCCGTACAAAATCATACACGGTTAAAGGCTGCCGGCTTCCGGGTAAAAGGATGTTGAGGTTACTAAAACGCTTTGTCGCTATTTCATAGGCAGAAATACCTCCATTGAAAGAGGAAATAAACAGTTTTTTTCGATCGGAATCAAATTTTAAGCGCTTAACCATGTTGGAGTTGATGGAATTGGCTTCGGCCTTGGTAAAATGGCGGAAGCTGTCATCCTTCCGGTTCCAATAGTTGAGTCCACCGCCCTCTGTAGCAATCCATACATTGCCCATATCGTCTTCCTGAAAACCACTTACGATGGGATGGTTGAGCCCGCCCGGGCTGGTGGTGAAATAACGGACATAAGCATCATAAAGTGAACAATAAGCAATTTTGCCACCATAAGTGCCAATCCATGCCCCCTGGTCAGGGTCTCCGTAAATGGTCCATATCGAGTTATTGGGCAATGAAAAAGCATCGTTCGGATTCATTTTGAGCAGCTTGCTGGTCTGTGTTTGCGGATCATAAAGCAGCAGTCCGGCTTGTGTGGCTACCCACATAATGCCCACCTGATCGATAAAGATTTTTTTGGCAATCGTGGTCTGGAAACCCGGTCCTGTAACCGGAATGTTTTTTTTGATTACCCCATTGGCGTCGGTCACGAAAATACCACCCCGCTGGGTAAGAAAATAATAGTCGCCCCCATAGGCTACAGCATCATTCACCACAAAGGAGGTTTGACCCAAATTGGTAAAAACTGAAAAGTGCGCCGTTCTGGTATCAAATCTGTAAAGTAAATTCTCCTGAGAGAGATAAATATTTCCTTTCAGGCTGATCACACTGTCAAAATACCTGTTGGTAGGAAGTTTGATTTTCTTAAAAACCTTTTTCTCCAGGCCAGATATATATAAACTGTCGCCAGAGAGCATGTATAAATTGCCATCATTATGGAGACATATAGAGCGGATTTTTCCAGGCAGAACCAGTTCAAAATTAAATTGCCCATAGTTAAACTTCAATAAACCATGATTAGTGCCCAAAAATAATCCGCCCTTTTTATCGGTCACCAAAGAACCGTAAGCCCATTTCACCTTTGGATTGCTCTTCGAGGCCAGGTCATTTAACTGATAAAAACTGTTCCCGTCATACATAAAAACAGCATCCGGACCAGTATACCACATGCGTCCCAAGCTATCTTTGGTGATGCTCTGAATACCACTGTAATATGATGTTTCGGGCATGACATGGAACCGATACCTGGAAATATCAATTGCAGCGGCACTTTTCAGCAAAAAGGCTGAAAAAAAAAGCAGCAAACAGAAGATTTTCCGTATATCCTTAAGGTCGAAATGCATACGCAGGTATTCTTTTTGGTTTTCTAATGATCGTTTAAATTTCCCATCTATCAATTTCTTTCCATTTTCAGCTGACAGATATCAATAGCGAAGGGATGCAGCTAAAATAAGTGTTATCATCGCCACGGTTAACTGTGTATATCATAAATTGTAATTCCTTTCGGATTTGTTACGTTGAAGATTAGCTTGTATTAAACTTGACGAAGTATCCAAACGTCTTGTAAGCCGTTTGAAACAAGTACCTTGACTACTTGGCCACAAACTCCGGGAAACTATCATTGCCAGCATCCTTAAAAAATCGTCATTGCGAGGAGGAACGACGAAGCAATCTATCAGGCTAATGATTTTTACTATAAAGATTGCTTCGTCGGCTGAAAAGCCTTCTTGCAATGACGACTATCCCATCCTACAATCTCTTCTTCAAACGACTCAGCGCCTCCACATAATAATAATCTGCGTAGGTTAAGGGCACATCTACTTCTGATTTAAAGGGAAATGCTCCGGTGCTGTGCATCAGGATAAAATTTCCGTTTTCGCCCAACTTTGCCGTGTATTCATCAGAAGCGAGTGTCCGGATTTGCTTTTCTACCACTTCCATATATTTCTTTTTAGTATCGGCATCTACAAAATCGCTTAATTCGGTTAATGCAGAAGCCATAATACAGGCAGCTGAAGCATCTCTTGGCGTATTAGTCTGTACAGGAACATCGTAATCCCAGTAAGGAATAAAGTCTTTGGGCATTTTAGGATGATTGATCAGAAAATCAGCGATATGCATCGCCTGATCCAGGTAGCGTTTTTCTCTAGTTTCGCGATAGAGATAAGTATAACCGTAAAGGCCCCAGGCTTGTCCACGGCTCCATGCAGAATCATCAGCATATCCCTGGTGGGTTTGCTTTTTATGTGGCAGACCAGTCTGCCGGTTATATGAAACCACATGATAAGAGCTGAAATCGGGCCTGAAATGATGCTCCATCGTTTTATCGGCATGCGAAAGCACTATTTTTTTCAGTTGCTCATTTACTGATTGCTTGCTGGCCCATAACAACAATTCCAGATTCATGATATTATCAATAATAACCGGATATTGCCAGATGGCTTTATTATGGTCCCATGACCTGATGAGACCAACTTTAGGATCATAGCGGGTAGCCAGCGATTGTGCGCCCTTCAGCAAAACTGCCTTGTAAGATGTATCGTTGGTTAAACGTAAGCCGTTGCCAAAACTACAATACAGCATAAAACCTACATCGTGGTTATCGGTGGTGAATTTTTCACGTTCTACCCTGGCCGTATACAATTTAGCAAACGCTAACAGCGCTGGATTTTTACTATGCTCATAAACATACCATAGCGAACCGGGAAAAAATCCGCTACACCACCAGCGCGAATCAGATATGGTGCTTTTCCCTGCTTCGAACGAACGCGGTAATACGCCTGGTTGATGCTCATATTTCCTGGCCATTAACAGGCTTTGCCGTTCAGCAAAATCCAGGGCTTGATCAACAACGGTTTTAAAATTTTGCGCATGTGCAAGGTTGTTCCATAATAACCCCGTTAACAACAGCGCTAAAAAATATCTCCTCATAAACTCTATTTGATGTTTTTATAATAATCTGCAATAACATACCAGGCTTTTTTACGAAACCCCTGATCAGAAACCAGTCCTTTTCTGTTCCAGCCATCCTGATAAGTGGGGTGAAAGCGAAATGGCGACCGAAAATCAAACAATACCCAGGGCGAAATGCCATTGAGATTCGGAATATTTTTAAACATTTCCAGGTTATCCTTGTAAAGCTGGGCCTGGTAGTCTTCGCTCCATGAACTTGCTACATCAGCGTCACCGGTTTTACCGTACAAAGCCTCAGCACCAAATTCTGAAATGATCAGCGGTTTGTTGCTGGCCACATCCCAAATGGCCTTTTTTGGCGCAACCGGCCAGGGATGATACCAGCCCATATATTTATTAATGGCTACCACATCTATTTCATTTATAAAAGGGTCGTCCATTACGAAACGTTGTTTATCCGGATTAAACCGAACCAGATCAAATGCAGCCGTAATTAAACGGGTACTATCGATATCTTTCGTGCATTTGATCAGGTATTTAAGAAATTCATTCCGCGCAGCAGATGGCTGGGTTTCATTGGCCATACCCCAGAAAGAGATGGCGCATCGGTTTTTATCCCTCATCACCATTTCGCTAATCATCTTTCCGGCTTTCTTTTTGGTTTCCTGGTTTTCAAAATCAATCCCTTGCCAGATTGGTGTCTCCTCCCACAACAAAAAACCCATTTTTTCAGCTGCACGTACCGTATATTCATTTTGAGGATAATGTGCCAAACGGATCATATTGCAGCCCAAAGCTTTCGCTTCAGACAAAAGCATCATGGCATCTGCCTCAGAGAAAGCTCTACCTTTGCGTTGTGGAATTTCCTCGTGAAAACTGATCGATTTTAGAAAGACCGGCTCCTCATTCAGGTATATCTGTGTTCCTTTTACCGCCAGGTTTCTAAAGCCAATCCATTCTGCTGCCCGATCTTCTTTTGTAGATACCAACACCTGGTACAGTTTGGGTGATGCCGGCGACCAGCGCTGTATTTTTTTTAAATTGGCCATTGAAATGCTCGCAATCCCCTGATCATCGGTAACGAGGTTTTGCCTGATATTCAGTTCGGGAATCTCGACTTTTACCGCTACATTTTTTTGTTTATCAACAACTTTAACCTTCACATTAATCTGATCCGGATGATTTTTATCCAATTGAATAAAATAATCCTGAATAAAAATTTTCGGAGTCGATACCAGCATCACATCGCGGGTGATGCCACCATAATTCCACCAATCGAATGATTTGGCGGGAATGGCATCAGCAGTTCGGGTATTGTTTACCTCCAGGGCTAAAAAGTTGTCTGATGGTTTCACCAGACCTGTTATCTCCACCTGAAAAGGTGTAAAACCACCTTCATGTTCGGCAATTTCCTTTCCATTCAAGTAAACCTTACAACGATAACTTACTGCAGCAAAGTAAATAAATAACCTTTCCCGATGTGTTTTGGGTGCATCAAAATGCCTGGCGTACCAAACCGTACCTTCATAATATTTGAGTTCGGGTAATTGACTGTTCCAGTCTGAAGGCACATTCAGTTTTAAACCACCATCAAAGGCATATTCGTAAAAATCTGTCTTTCCGGCTGGTTTTTTATTGAGGTATATTTTGTTTTTCCTTCCCTGATCGTATTGGTCTATAATTGCTTCCCATTTACCGTTAAGGGATTGCGTTGTTCTGCCGTATACATTAACCAGGGTCTCCTGCGCCGAAAGCTTAAAGAAAAAGCAACACAACAGTAATAGCAAATTAAAAATGGTTCTGCTTGCTTTCATAAAAATCACGGTGTTTGTTTTTTAAAAATCTTAATCGCGAAACCACCGCCCTGCGCCATGTTAATGGATAATTTTCGATCGGACGGAATCTCCATCCGCTGCTTTTTGTAGTCAGAGGCGATTTTATTGGCGTTAACTCCATCCTGGTAAATTTCTGCAGCATAGTCTCCGCTACCGAGAAAGCTGAGGTCAAGATCAAGTTTGCGTGCCTCCCAATTGGTTAAAGCGCCCAGGTACCAGGTGTTGCCTTTTTGGCGGGCAGTGGTAATGTATTGCCCAATCTCACCATTAAGTACGATGGTACGGTCCCAAACCGTAGGAATAGCGCTGATGAAATCGGTACATTCCTGCTCCTTCGCATAATTGTCCGGACTATCGCAAAGCATATTTAAAGGCGATTCAAAAACCACATATTCTGCCAGTTGCCTGCAGCGGGTTCCCTGACTCATGGGTTCATCATTTATTCCCCTATGGCTACTTTTAGTAGCATTACGCATGGCACCCTGCGTGTAATCTACCGGGCCGGCAATCATCCTGATAAAAGGCATCGTTACATCATAGGTAACCATATCCATCTCTGGCCCGGTCCATTTCATCTGTTCCAGACCGTTCACAGCTTCATAATTAATTACATTCGGAAAAGTACGGTTTAGCCCGGTAGGTTTATAGGTACCGTGAAAATCAACCATCAACTTATATTTTGCTGCCGTTTCTGCCGCCCGGTAATGAAAATCAACCATTTCCTGATCATCGCGGTCCATGAAATCGATCTTAAAACCTTTTATGCCGAGCTGGGAATAATGCTTACAAGCCTCCTCGAGATCCCGCGCAAAGGCATAATATCCTGCCCAGAGAATAATATCTACATTTTTGGTTTTCCCATAGGCAACCAGTTCTTTCAGATTGATTTCCGGTACAACGTCAAATAAACTCGCCTTCAGATTTACTGCCCAGCCTTCGTCCAGGATCACATATTCAATTTTATTTTTGGCAGCAAAGTCGATATAGGCCTTATAGGTTTCTGTATTCACACCTGAAACAAAGTCTACCTTGCTCAGTCCCCAATTATTCCACCATTCCCAGGCTACTTTGCCTGGTTTTATCCATGAAATATCCTTTAACCGGCTGGGCTCGGCCAGTTTGTAAACCATATCATTGTCAGCTAAATTTTTATCGCTGGTGGAGACAATGGCTATACGCCAGGGAAATTTTGTTTTTGCCTTACTTTTAGCAAGATAAGGCTGGCGCGCGGTGACGATTTGCTGCAGCTGGTTATGTCCGCCCTGCACGATAGATTTTGGATAAGGTGCAAAGTTGGCTTCGAGAGCAGTTCTTCCGGTAGGATTAAAAAGAAACATACCCGGGTAGCTTTGCAGATCAGCTTCGGCCAGACACACTTTTTTACCGTGATCCAGTTCTACCACCAAAGGAGAAAAAGCAAGCTTCAGCTTATCCATTTTACTCAAAGAGCTGTAGGTGTAAGTATTTTCAAACGAATTGAAATATTGGCCCTCAATGGTCTTCTCTTTAGTTTTTACATATGGAATGTAGGCCTTGTAATCTTTTTGGAATTGGAAAGCAGCCAGTTCTTCATTCACAATAAAATCCTGCTTAGCCGTAGATACAAAACGGTAAGCCATGCCTTCATTGTAAAGTCGAAAAATCAGTTTGTAATCTTCCTTAAATTCCAGCGTCAATTCTGCATATTCATCATTGATACGGTTTCTTTTATAAAAATAGGCAGGGATTTCCTGTTTAACGGTAATGGTTTTGCTTTGTTTCAAATGAGATTTGATGCCGAAGGTTTTTCCATTGCCAAGTTTCATGGCTATGGCACCAGAATTCAGAACAATTTCTTCATCATGCGCCAGCTGAAAACGAATACTATCGGTAATGCTTACATCCACCTGCAACCGCCCGTTGGGAGAATTGAGACCAAGCCTCTTTTGGGCGATTGCCGGAATGCTTAGGAACGTTAAAAGGAAAAGATTTAATATGTTTTTCATTGGTTTATTTTAAAATGGTATAGCTGTACATCACGAAATCATTTACAGCAGGCAATGTTACTTTCAAAGCACCTTTTCTACCAGTGGTTTGAATCACCGGCTTCCCGTTACCCAGCAGCGGCTTTAATTGTATTTTAACTTTTTCGGGTAACCAGGTTTCCAGTATGCCTGTTCCTTCAGGTGTATTTTCCCTGAACACGATAAAATATCCCCTGTCTTGATGAATCGACTGAAAACCCGTCCATGATTTGCCCGAAGGTTCCTCACCAATCGGTAAAATGGTTCCCTGATGAAAATCGTGCTGCAGCTTTTTATACTTCGCAACCGATTCCCCCAGTTGCAATGCTTCTTTGGGCAAACCCGTACCTTCAAACCAGGCCAGTGGCTGGGCGGCCATGGTAATGGCAAATAGATATTCGAAAGTATAGCTGGATGGCGCGAATGGATCGCTGCCATACTTATCTGCATTCCTCCATTTGTTTAAAAATTCGATCTGCAACTTCTCTGGTGGTACATATTTAGAAAGTTGCCATAAGTTGCGGAGCGTCCAGTAAGGATAGTAGTTTTGCCAGTCGGTATAACGGTTCTCCAAAAAAATATTGCCATATTCAGTAAAAAGATGATAACCGCCCCTGCGACCCGCAGTAGCATCGAGATTGAAAACAGCCTGGTTCTCTGTTTCGCTCAACACCTTATTAAACATTTTGGTTAGATTAATTTCTGATTGTTTGTTGGGAATGGAGAGCCCATCAATCTTAAATGTCCTGATTCCGTACATCCGGTACAGTTCGGCCATTGCTGAAGCATCTTTCTCCCAGTCTGCATAGTCATGCTGAATACTGGGGTTAAACCATAAGCAAATCTCGATACCTAACGCTTTACCTCTTTTTACGACTGGACCTAGTCCATTCGGATATTTTGCCGCATCAGGTTTCCAATAATTGGGGTTGTCCCAAATGTTTTTAAAAGATCCTTTAGCCAGGGCAGAATTCGGGCTTTTTCCCTGCTGCCATCCGTCATCGATCTGAAAATGGGTGATACCCAATTTGGCTGCAGCGTCCAGTTCCAGCAGGCTAAACTTTTCATTCACTTTAGCATCCTGGCTCCGATCACCCCAGGTATTCATCATCACCATTTCGTCCCGCTGTGGCTCATTTTTACGGATGGTTTTCTGATAGCCACGTAAGGCCTGTAGTTGGTTAAACTCCTGGCCGCTGTAAACGCCTAACACCACCGTATAAGCTTTTCGCCACTCATCCTGACGAACATCGCTTGCATTAAGCCCCAATCCGTTTACGGCAAAATGTCCAAATTCATTCGTAAAATCCTGACCGCCGTAAGCAAGTTGCGTAGCAGCCCCCGGGGCTTCCTTTAAGAAGAAAAAACCGGCCTCTTTTTCCTGGTTATGCGCAAAAAGCAGGTTGCCCCGGTAACTTTTTTTCCTATAAGGAATAAACTTATTCTCCTGTACAAAATTGTTGTTCCAGTCGGTTACATCAAAAAATTCGACCGCCTTAACCTGCCAATGGAAACCGTCTAGCTTTAACTGATCTATAATGGCGGTATAACCATTCACCTTCATGTCTTCTGTAAATTCAATATTTTTTTGATCAGCAGCATTGATGCCTTGTCCCCCTGCTATACCGGCTAGCTGCCCTCTTAGATACGTTTCGCAGGCAATTGAAGCGCTTTGCGCATTGATCCGGTAAACCCGCTTGATATCAAGCCTGCCTATAGTAAAAGAAATAATAGTTTCCTGTGCAGAGATGTGAATGGCATTCTCTTTTCTCATTAACACTTCATAATGCCCATTTTGAGTTGCAGTACCAGCTTGAATGTAAAAATCGGGACTCTTAAGCTTGTTAAGCCAAACTTTTCGGCCTTTTTTGTCGCTTAAGCTATGCGTAATCACATTTCCCTTGTTCCAAAGAAACTTACGCTCAATAAATTGATTGCCGATCGTCAGGGTATCTTGGTCCAGGCGACTGTAGCAACCATCCTGGGCAGCGCAAGGCAAACAGCCCACCAAAAGCAAAAGCAGCAGTGAAAAAATATAAAGTCTCACTGTTAAATTGCTTTTAATCTTTGCAAAAAACGGCATCAATATCACCTGCGGTCGGAGATTACCGAAACGCTGCAGAAAACCCCGCCTGCCGATCTCATAATTTATAGCTGTCATATTTGGAGATTCCAAAACTAGCTACTTGTGCATAAAGAGGGGTTCAGTTTTGTACGGAAATGGTTCAGTTTTGTACAAAGTAACCAATATGCGCCTTTTTTAACGCTGGCGCTTATGGGTACACCTATGTCTTTTAAAAATATGATTAATTATTAAAATTAAGTTTTAGGATAATCCATTAAAGAGACCAGACGAAACTGAAGGTTTTTACTAACGGGTTGCTACCATCAATCCATACCGATATTGTCAGGCATGCGAAAACTATAAAGCGGACTTAAACGATTTAGTCCTAAACGTCAAATCTATTTGGATTTATTCTAAATAAATATACCTTTGCAAAAAAAATGCCACAGCGGACCTGAACTCCGTGTGGCATTACCGGATTTTAACCCGGATACCTTTAACATCTAATTAAAAGTAAATGCAATTTAAGAAAATTTTATTCTTAGGGATGTGCTGCACCGGAATATTTGCAGCTCATGCCAGTTCTGGTAATCCACTGACAGGATATTGCGTAATTCCTACAGATAGCCTTGTTGAAAACCGCAATGATGAACAAACCGGTTTGGTAAGAGGAAGGATCACTACTGCCGATGGTAGTGTGGCTGCCAATGTAAGCGTGGTGTTGAAAGGCACCCGTTATGGCTCGGTAACTGACGAGGATGGCTTTTACCAGATCAGGCGTGTGCCGGTTGGTAATTATACCCTGGTCGTTTCGGCGGTTGGCCTGTATCCAAAGGAAAAAGAGATACAGGTTTCCTCACGTGGTACCGTAATTGCTGATTTCTCTTTGAAAGAAAACCGTTCCGAATTAGACGAGGTACAGATCAGTACGAACAAAAAAAGATATAAAGTAGATAAAGTATCCCCTTCACTGCGCTTACAATCTCCGCTGATTGAGGTACCGCAGAATATCCAGGTTGTGACCAGCAAAATAATGGCAGACCAACAGGTATTTGATATTGTTGATGGGGTAACCAGGAATGTGAGCGGTACCTTACGGGTAGGTCATTGGGATGCCCAATATGCCAATATTTTCATGCGTGGCACCAGTATTCCGGCTTTCCGGAACGGCATGAACCAAAAAATGCCATGGGGGCCATTAGCTGATGACGCTGCAACTATCGATCGCATCGAATTTGTAAAAGGTCCATCTGGCTTTATGATGGCTAACGGCGAACCTGGAGGTATTTACAATGTGGTAACCAAGAAGCCTACCGGTCAAAACCGCAGTTCCGTAAGCGTGGCCGGCGGAGGTTACAACCTGGGCCGCGTAGCTGCCGATTTGGACGGTAAGTTAAGCCGAGACGGCCGTTTACTGTTCCGCCTGAACGTGGCCGCACAAACCAAAGATAGTTACAACAAATACAACTACACAGATAAATACATTATTGCTCCCGTAATTAGCTACCAGGTGGATAGCAATACCTTGATCACTGCTGAATATACGACGCAGCATGTGGAAGCACAGGCGTTAGGTTCTTACGGTTTTTCGCCAAAAGGATTTGGTGATACAGACCCTAGTTTCTTTCTTGGCGATCCGGCGCTTGATCCTGCAAAACTTTATGACCACAATGCCACTGTTTATGTGAGCCACCGTTTAAATAATGACTGGAAGATTAATGCCCAGGCGGCCTATCTGCGTTATGGTTTAGATGGCGGTACCCCCTGGCCGTCCAAAATAGCAGCCAATGGCGATATGCGCCGCTACCTGAACATTAGCGAAGAACTGGCCATTAATAAAAATATCCAGGTAAGCCTGATGGGCGACCTGACTACCGGCCCCATTGTACACCGTATTTTGGCCGGACTTGATATGGGCAACCTGAAAACCTGGGGCGATTTTTCCAGCAAACAGGAGCCTGATCTGCAGTTGGCAAACAATGCTACCTTTAATATTTATAACCCGGTTTATGGTATTCCTTTTGACAAGATTCCTGTCTTCGATCGTTCGCGCAGCATTCAGAACCGTTCGGGATCAAATGTATATGCCACTAACCTCACCTATACCGGTGCCTACCTGCAGGATGAACTCCGCATGCTGGATGGAAGAGTCCGTTTAACATTGGCCGGCCGTTTTACACATGCCGTAACGGTTGGCAAAACCAACCTCACGCAGCTTTCTGATAATGTTTTTAGCCCAAGGGCCGGTTTGAGCGTAACCCTTGCAAAAGATTTTAGTGCCTATACCCTCTACGACCAAAGTTTTCTGCCTGTTGCCGGTCAGGATTATGCCGGAAACCCATTTAAACCGATCCGTGGCAATAACATCGAACTGGGCCTTAAAAAAGATTTTTTTGACGGTAAATGGAACGTAACTGCTGCTGCCTTCCGCATTAAGAAGAAAAATGTATTAACTGCCGATCTTGATCCGGCACACCTGGCGATGAATCCAAATGCCCAGATCCAATTAGGTGGTATCATATCGAAAGGTATTGAACTGGATATCAATGGAGAAATTACCCCTGGGTTAAACGTGGTATTAAATTATGCGCTAACAGATGCCACCGTAAGTGAAGATGCTAAACCAGAACTGGTAGGCAGGCATACTCCTAACTCGGCTAAACACATTACCAATGGCTGGTTATCTTACCGCTACCAGAAGCAAGGCGCTTTGTTGAACGGTTTTGGATTGAGTGCGGGATACCAGATCCAATTGGATCGTTATGCCGGATCTACTTCGGTTCCATTAATGTTACCTGCCTATTATCGTTTTGATGCAGGCGTTTCATACGAAAAGGGTAAAATAACAATTGCCGCGTTAGTGAATAATCTGTTGGACCGCAGGCTGCTGACGCAGGGATCATATACCAAACTGGCTACCGAAACGGCAACATCCGTATCGTACTATACCTATATCTATGAGGTTCCACGCAATGCAAGATTAAGTATTACCTACCGGTTTAAATAATCTACATCCGACCAATAAACAGGCACTATGAGCAAGACACGAAATCAAGGAAAGAAAAAGCAAAAAGACACGCTTTTAAAGCGCATCAACAATTGGCTGCATTTGTGGTTAGGTTTAATATCTGGCATCATTGTACTTATCGTGTGCCTCACCGGTTGTATCTGGGTGTTTAATGAAGAAATTACCGGGCTGCTGGAACCGGAAACAAAAGTAGCCTGGCAGGATAAGCCCGTGGTTAAACCATCTGAACTGATGCAGATTGCCGCGAAACTTTACCCGGAGAAAGTGCCTTCATACGCCAATTACCAGCAGGGCAGAGCCATTAACTTAAATTTGAGGGCCGCCAATGCTGGTCCGAAAGATCGCCGTACGGGCAATACCATCCTGAAAGTGAACCCTTATACGGGCGAAGTGATCAGTACCGAAGTGCATAAACCCGGCGAATCGGATTTCTTCAGGTTTATTTTAAACGGACACCGTTTTCTTTGGATGCCGGCTAAAATAGGCCGGCCTATTGTGAACTATGGTACCCTGATTTTCGTTGTCTTGCTGATTACCGGGCTGATCTGGTGGTATCCTAAAAAATGGAATCAGTCCACGCGTGATAAAAGTTTTAAAATCAAATGGGGTGCCTCTTTTAAAAGGGTAAACCTAGACCTGCACAACGTACTCGGCTTTTATGCTTTGTTGTTTCTGTTGGCCATAGCCCTTACCGGAATGGTATACGGCATTAAATGGTATAGTGAGGGCATCTATTGGGTTACATCTGGTGGCGATAAGCTGGCAGAATATAAACGCCTGGATTCAGACTCTACGCTAAAAGGAAAAGGCTATACACCGGAAAAAGCGATGGACATGGCCTGGAAGCAGGTGATCACACGACACCCTAAATCGATGGGATTCTATTATAATTTTGCAGATACCACAGATGCAAAGGCTGCCATCAACATTACCGTGTACCCAAATAAAGGACAGTTTTACAATAGCCAGGGTTACACGTTTGACCAGCATAGCCTGAACGAATTGAAGCGGAAAGATGCCTATTCTATAACTTATGCGCAAGCCTCTTTTGGACAGAAACTGAGAAAGATGAATTACGATATCCATGTAGGCAGTATTTTAGGCTTCCCTGGCAAGGTGCTGGCCTTTCTGGCCTCACTCATCGGCGCCAGTTTACCGATTACCGGATTCCTGGTATGGTATGGCCGGAAGTTTAAGAAAAAGAAACCTGGGAAAATTGTGGTGAAACAGCCTAACGCCATCCATCAGGGACCAGCGGAACAACTACTTGCGAAAATATAAATAGGAAGCCCCGGATTTGAAAAGCCAGGGCTTCGTTTTTTATACAAAATCCATACTTAAAACTTAACGCTTTAAAGCGACAGCAATAATTTTGGCCTCATTTAGGTTAAATCAAGCCTGTTACGAACAGCGACAGGCCAAATTGAGCCTATTTCAACAGCAGTCGTCCGGGTAAAAGGGCAGGCATGTAGAAACAGCCTTTCTGTGTGCAACAGCATCATGAACACAGCGCGTGTTTACCATTAATAAACACTTCATTTAATCCTTCCAAATAGAAGGTGACTTTTATTTTGTGATTAATGGTGTCCTTGTAGCATTTGCCTGTTTGGCCAAATGTTAGCCAGGGTAGACTTAAAAACAAAAAAGCAATGATAATTTTCATCGTTTAAAACATTTCATCATGTACAGACTAAACCGCTGTGCGCATTGCCGCCCGCCTCGACATTATTTTCTCGATCAGGCCATGCAAACGGCTCCGGTAATCGCTGCCCAACCATTTGATATAGTTTTTGGTTACCGAACCCAGGCATTTCGCATATTGTTTTATCCTCCAGTCGATTTCTTTCTCGAGTTCGGTTACCAATTCAAATGCCTTGCTCACCGTGTCAGCATTGTCAGTGCACATCAACGCATGTTGCCTGATGGAATTGCGGAGCACGGTTTTTGATTTTTCCCCTTTATCCATGGCGGCTTGATAGGCGGCAAGCACGTCGAATGCAATCTCCGTACTATTGGGAAACCTGTTTCTCATTTCGGCAGGCATCTGATGGATATCGTCGCTGGCTTTTGCCAGGATCTGGTGATAGATTTCGGGGTTTTCGAATACATGCTGCCAATCCACCGGAGCATCCCATTCTCCAAACCTTTCTGCATTATTGCCCAGGTCGATAATATTAAAAGTCTTTTTACCGGACAAACGCCTTGCTCCCCTGCCAATCATCTGGTGATAAAGCGTAAGTGAGGTGGTAGCACGGTTCAGGATAACCGACTGCACAGACGGTTCATCAAAACCGGTAGTTAATATAGATACCGATGTTAATATCGCACCTTTTGTCTTTTTAAACCATTTTAATATTTCAATCCTTTCTGCATTTTCGGTATGGTTATCCAGATGTCGGATGGGATAACCCGCCTGCTCAAAAACTTCCAATACCTTTCGGGAGGTAAATATGCCGTTATTGAAAATTAACGTCTTTTTCCCAAGGGCATGTTCCCCGTAGGCATGAACCAGAAGATCGAGCATTACTTTCGATGAATATAGCTCATCAGAGCTGCTCACCGTGAAATCGCCATGTATACCCCTGTTCAGCGTGTTGAGTTCTACTTCATAAGCATAACTCTTTGGTTTGGCCAGAAAGCCCTTTTCGATCAGCGAATTGATCTGCTCTCCAAGCACCAACTCAGTATAAAAGCTCTTCATCGGGAGCGCTGCATCTGCCGAAAAAGGTGTGGCTGTAACCCCTATTATCCTGGCAAACGGAAATTTTTTAAGCAGTTTATGGAAAGAATTGTGATGGGCCTCATCAACAATTACGAGACCTACCCCTTTAGTATCGATCAGACCATCATCGATCCGGTGTTTAAGGGTTTCGACCATGGCTACATAACAGTAATAATAATCTTTTTTGGCTATCCGTTTAACTTTGCTGTCGACTACTTTATTAAAAACACCAGCATTTTTCATGGCAAGCGAAGTCTGTTTGCATAACTCTTGCCGGTGTGTAAGCACAATCACCTTTTTTCCGTATTGGTTTATAAAACGATTGGCAATTTCAGAAAAGATAACCGTTTTACCGCCGCCTGTAGGCAACTGGAAGAGCAGACGTAGCTGCTCAGTGCCTGACTGCATTTTTTCAAACAGGGTTTCTATCGCATACTGCTGATAGGGATATAATTTTGTTGCTGACCCATGCGCAGCGGTTGAGGATAAAATCTGCATGGTGTTACAACCATTGAAACCGGCTGAAAGTTTTAAGCCAAGCCTGCCTTTTCGAAAACCTTTATCGCGGAAGCATTTTCAGCATAACCTCACATCTTATTTCGGCAATGACCTGGAATCTCATCCAAACCAGCGGTGAAGTTTCCGGTAGCTGTCTTATTGGGGGGCCACGCCGATAGAGCGGATAAACCTTTGCATAACGGATAGCAGCAAAAATTTGCGCTTAACCCGATATCTTCGTCTGGAACTCCTTTTGGATAAGAACCTTTATAATAATTTCTCTATCTTAAACACGCATTTTTTGGCTTGTCCGTCGCTGTCAATATAGTTTACTTCAACCTCTTTATTTTCATTCAACAGCATTTTCCGATAGTCCTTTAAATCTTTGGATTCCAATTTATTGATTGCAGTAATTACCTGGCCCTTCCGAAGGCCGCAACGGTAGGCTGCAGATTGCTCTATGATTTCGTCTATCATCACCTTCCCTCCCTGCAGAATAATTTTAAAAGGCGCAACAGCGGTAGTAAAATCCTGTTGATATAAAAAATTTGGTTTCAGGTAGAGTTTCCTGGCACTATAGTCCAGAATAAAATCAAAACGGTGTATAATCTGGCTGCCCAATATACCCAGGTACTTTTTAGAAGCACTCACCCCCTCCCCGTCTGACGATATACTTACAGGCAGTTTCCCTTTGAAAATATATGGACCAATAGAAAGAGAAGCAATGGCTGCAAGTGTAGTGGCACTTTTGGTGGTTAAACTGTTCTGCGTACTCGAAACAGTTTTGCCTATTTTTGTTAATAAATCATGTTGTTGCTGAAAAGGGGTATTAAAAAGCAGTGCCAGGCCCGCGCCGCTATCAAACAATATATCTCCGGAAAGCTTTTCCCCATTCAATAAATGCACATCAATGCCAAAACGTGGGATAGGTATTCCATCATCCAGAATAAAATCTATGGCCTTATAATCAGCCATGTTTAATTGTGTTTTAAAAGGATACAGCAATATTTGTCTTTTTGTAATATTTACGACAGTTAAATAATTGCTCAGGATATCATTCCCAATAATACCATCAAACTTTCTACCAACCGTTGCATTAAGTCTGGAAAGATCATCAAGAACAAAATTTAAATGATCAATACTTACTGATTCATTTAGAAAAATTTTTTGTCCCGTAGTATAGCGGTACATTTTAATGCCCCCTGCCCCGCGGATCTCCTGATGAAGATCTGCCTTAATATTAAATTTTTCGGCTACATGGCTATCGAGTAAAATGGTCGAGGCACCTGTATCAAAAAAGAAAGTTAACGAATCCTTGCCGTTCAATGCAGGCAGTTTGATCAGAATACTTTTATTATCATATAATTCAAAAGGAAGTATAATCTGTGAAAAAGTTACTGAATGCACTAAATTGAACAGGAGAAAAAAAATAAGGGCTGCATTAAATTTCGACGGCATTTCCGGGGAGTTTAAGTGAATTGTAGAAGATCAGTTTTGCGTAATTTATATAAATAAATCATTTTATTTATAATATTGAAAAACTAATTTATAGCTGAACTCAGCAGCGCAAATTATTTAATTAATGCTAAAATAAATAAATTTTAAATTGAACGATGAAGCATATTACCGAAGTAATTTTACGGGTAATTTCTAAATATTGCAACGATATACATTTTAAAGTGTCTATTAAAATAAAAACATGTTTAAATTATTTACCGTTCTATTTATTTTACTGCACGCTGTTTCCTATGCTCAGAATTTTGTTGATTTTAAGCAGAATGATAAAAAGACTGCATTTAGTGGCAGAAATGAATTAAACTATAATGTACGGCTTAAGAAGGGTGAAGTTTATCTGATTAAGGTTTATCAGGAAAATATTGATATTGAAATTAATCTCTATGATGAAGCTGGTGAAAAAATCTTATCGACAGATCTTGCCGACGGTAATAAAGGAACCGATAAGTTGGAGTATGAACCCGCAAAAGGCGGACTTTATAAAATCAACATCAAATCAGTCTCTCCAAAACCTTCACCAGATGGGGTGATCAGTATGAATTTTGCCCGGCTAAGTAAAAGTGTGCTGGAGCGGAGAAGAAAGATTGCTAAAGCCCTTGAACCCGAAAATGCAAAAGATGTTTCAACTATTGACATCAAGCACTTCTGGGAAGCATTTGATGCCTTAAAAGCTGCTAAAACCTATAGCGACAGCGTTAATACTATTCAAAGTAAATATCTTGACCGGGCTACAAACGGTTTGAAGGAATTTGCGAAAGTCAGGTATTTTTCGCCCGAATTTTATACTGACAGGATTAAAAAATATAAAAAGTTTTATGAAAGCGTACGTCAAAACACCTTGTTATTTTCAGATTCGGAGCGCTTATCGGATATCATCAGGCAGACCCGTTCGTTATATCCCAATGGAAAGGAGGCCAGGATAGCCATCACTATCGGACCAATGTCTTCTGGAGGGACCATTTCCAACAATTATGTTTTAATAGGGCTGGAGATGATCGCCGGGGATAAGAATTGTGATGTTTCAGAAATCACCAATGAAAATTTAAGATCAGATATATTAGCGCGATCAGATCAGGCAGATGTTTTAAATTTTGTAAGGGAGACCATTGCCCACGAATATATCCATACCCAACAGCGAAAAATGAATCCGACAGCCTGTGAGTGTGTTCTACTTAAGAATGTGATTAAAGAGGGTGTTGCCAGTTTTATTTCTGAGGTGTTGATTATGAAGAGAAACCAGGAAACCGGTAGCCGCGCTTCGCTGTATGCAACTGCACACGAAAAGGAACTGTGGCAGGAAATGAAGAGCGAACTCTGCACCAAAAATCTCCAGAATTGGTTATTCAATGCGGCAAGTAGCAAGAATAGGCCTGGCGATCTGGGTTATAGGATCGGATATAAAATAGCGGAATCTTTTTATCACAAGTCTGACGATAAAAAGATGGCCATTAAAGAAATGATTGAGACCGATAATCCGCTTGTCTTTTTGAACAAAAGTGAATATGATTTAAAATTTCGATAAGCTGTAAAGCTTGCTCTGTCATCAATAACGCGTCAATCCTCATTTTTAAAACCGGAAATAACGGTTTACAAGAGAAAGATATTGTTCAGTAATATTACCTGAGACCAAGGCAGGATTGTAAAGACCAATACGAATTAAACGGACCATGAAACATTTGATTATTTTACTTTTGGTACTCACCGCCTGCAACAACAGCAAACAGCAAAATTTTGAGCTCAAGCCCTTAAATCCAGATGTTCAACAATTTAAATCAGGAACGAATAACAATCGCATTGACTATTTTTATATCAGGGGAAACTTTTTCTATAAAAAATCAACCTATGCACTGCTTGGGGATAAAGTCAATAGGAAAATCAATTCTGCGATTTTACCAGACTATGATTTCTATTCCGTTTATGTTTACCGCGATTTAGATCTTCCAAATAAAAAAGATGGAGGGGGTATTAATACTTTCGATGGACAAAACAAAAACCTGGTTGCGTATATCCGGTATAAACGAGGGCATATGGATATTTTTTATATTATTAACAATGGGAATGTAGTGTATAACCTTATATCCGGAAAAGAAATGGATTTTGAGTTTGATCAGTAATAAGTCGAGAACTGATCTGCTTATCCTTTAATGATTAGCATATCAATCATGTTCGAAAACAATCATTAAGAGAAAGCAAAGTAAATGTCAGATGTTAACTCGTGCTAAGTTCAGCATGAGTTCCGCTCGTGATGTTCAGTTGTATTAGTGTTTACGTTAACTTACCCATCTCCTGAAATGTGAAATTTAGTTGGCTATCTTTCAAGGATATTATAATAAGGTAGACAGCCCTAAAAGTGCTGTTAAATATTGCCTGTTGGTATAGAGAATATAACCGTTGTGCCCGTCTGCTCGATATCTGCAACCTGAATGCTGCCCCCATGGCGAAGAATCACCTCTGCACACAGATACAATCCTATTCCCAGGCCATCCACCTGCAACTTCGTATTGGCCCTGTAAAATTTTTGAAATATTTTCTTACGATCTCCCGGCGCTATCCCGATTCCATAATCCCTGACGCTGAAGTTGACCTGATCATGATCTGATGTAATGGTAATTTCGAGATTTGGATCATTTTCAGAATACTTGATTCCATTGTTGATCAGATTGGTGATGACTTGGGCAATCCGATGACGATCGCCATGTACCAAAATTTCATCCGCATCTGCCCGCACTTCGATCTTCGCAAGGGCATGAATAACCCTGGCATTGTCTGCAATCTCATCGGCAAGTCTGCGAATATCAAACGTTGTTTTTGCCAGGCTGATTTCTTTTAACTTTGCATTTACCGGTAGGGCCATCTCGCCTAAAAGACGATTAATCCTTTCGGTTGATCCCAGCGCCCTGGTCACAATATTCAGGGCTTTTTCCTCACTCCGCGGCTGCAACATACGCTCAAGCAATTGTAAAGATGCCATTACAGCCGACAGTGGCGTTTTCAGTTCATGCATGGCCACATTCAAAAGTTCATCGCGCAGTACTTCTAGATCTTTCTTTTCGGTAATGTCCAGCGTTGTTCCCAATAGCTCATAGGGGATGCCGTTTTTGTACAACACTTTACCATTTGCGTCTATCCAGTGGATACTGCCATCCGGATGTTTTACCCGGTACTGAGCCTTATAAAGCTGTTGATGTTCTATCGCAGCTGAAACCTTGGCCTGCATTTCCGGCAGATCTTCAGGAAGTATACAACTTAGCATGTCAGCATAACTAAATGCTTTGGACGGATCCCAGCCAAAATTCTTTTTGCACTGCGGGGTGCAGGCCATAAAGTTGCTGTTAACCAGGTTGACTCTCCAAAAACCCATGGAAACCTGTTCAAGTGCAATATCAAGATGCTCGTCAGAGATATTAAACGTTTGATCAGCGTTAGGAAGTTTCGAACTCATACGATCTCTTTGCGAATATTTTTAGCAAAATTAACATAAATAATGTGAATTTCCACAGCGGTGTATGTGAAATGATATATCTTGATTAATTTTATTGTATTGATCTGTATAAAGAAATGATGCTGCGATGTTTCTTAACGGTAACTGATTGGCTCAATAAAAGACCGGTTTTACAGGGCGATCATGACTCGTTGTAAAACCATAAACGCTAAGCCATCATTTCAAAAGCACGTGTCAGCAGATTATCAACATCAAAAGGTTTACCCATAAAGCCGTCTGCTCCGCATTCCTGCGCTAAAATATCTCCGTTAGACTCAGCCGACATCAATAAAACAGGTGTTTTATTGTTAGGATAGCTCGATTTGAACAATCTGCATAATTCATTACCATTATATCGTGATCCGATGAGCCTGATATCCATTACAATCAAATGAAAGCCTCCCTTATCGATAAATTCGGGATTAGGTGCAATGTTTAGTACAGTAGTATGATAACCTACCGCTTCAAAGATCATTTGAAATAATTCACTGATTTCTTGATCATCTTCAATGATGAGTATGTGTTTTTCCATAGGTATCGATTTTAAGTGATTCCAATACGGTCACAGCGATCGATTTTCGATGGCGATAGTAGTATCTGCGTTTGTTAACGTATAACAGCGTTGAAAGTTTTGATTTTTCTACCAATCTGTTGAGAATCTCTTCAGTGTATGTTTTTAATAGAGCTGCCGCCTTCCCGGTCCACTGTTGCTCCTTATTGACATTACTTCAAATCTGCCGGGTATCTGATGAATTGTGCAACCAGTAGTCTGTTAAGATTTCCCGCAAGCTTATCCAACTGTCAACAACAAACTGGTAGCTCATTTCTTCCACCATATCAATTTCTTGTTGAGCAGGTTGAGCGAACGGTAGATCTTAAAAAAATGATCATTTAGTACCAAACCAACTTAATATATTTTTTAATGCTTGCCGGGGCATCATCTGCATCTGCCGGGATGGCAAGTCCCGTAAAGCCGAACGTCGGGTATGATACAATAGGCAGTTAAAAGATCAATAAATATATGTTAATTTGTATTTCATGTCATAAATGTGCTTTACATGTTTATGGATATTATAAGATCAACATTCTGACAAATTGAAAACCGCAAAATATTACCTTGCTGCTATATTCGCGTATGCGACCTGGGGCTTTTTTAGCTTAGTTTTAAAACCGCTGAGCGGATATGCTTCGGTAGATATTTTATTTTACCGCATTTTTAGCTGCGCCATATTAATGGTTTTCATTACCGCCTTATTTAAGCGTGCCGATTTGCTTAAAGCTTTCTCAGATATTAAAGCCTTACCTGCTAAACAAAAACGAAATATGCTTTTACTGAATGTAGGTGGAAGTATTCTTTTAAATATCAACTGGTTCTCATTTATTTACGTGCTCAACCACGTAAGCATTAAGGCCACCTCACTTGCCTATCTTGTGTGCCCGATTATTACGACATTGCTTGCTTACTGGCTTTTGCACGAAAAGCTCAATAAGATACAATGGGCGGCTGTTGCATTGAGTATAATTGGATGTTTACTCCTATCCTATGCCAATATTATGGATATGGTTTATGGTATCATTATTGGGTCAAGTTATGCCGCGTACCTGGTAAGCCAGCGTAAAAATATTGGGTTTGATAAGTTCATCACCCTCACCTTTCATATCGTGCTTTCTGCCTTGCTGCTGCTTCCCTTTTACCCTGCTTACAGCGGGCGTATACCTGGCACGACGACATTTTGGGTACTGATAGAAGTGATAGCACTTGGCTTTACAGTAATTCCATTATTTCTGAATTTGTATGCCTTAAAGGGTTTAAATTCATCAACAGTGGGCATGTTGCTTAACATCAACCCCATTATTGCATTTGCTATAGCAGCTCTGGTATATCTTGAGCCTATCAGTCCCTTACAAATGGCGGCCTACAGTATTATCTTCCTATCGGTTATCGTTTTTAATGCGCATTACCTTTTAAAAAATAAGCAAAAGCAGATGCATGGCAGAGATCAGCCTTCTTTTGGCAAAGATTCAGGCTACTCAGAGGCATAAAGATATTGCTGCTTTTAGATGTAACCGCATCAAGCAGGCCGGCCATATATACAACTTCCGTAGGGTAGCCTTTAATCGTTTAAATTAATTGCTCCACCTTTGATGGCCATCATTATCTCCAAAAATTTGACTCCTTAAATCGTTTGTATATCATACAAAAACAAGAAAGCGGAAAAAACCAAGGCTCTTCCCGCTTATCTAAATTAACGCTCTCATTATATAAACATCATTGTCGCCAATATGTTTGCTGTGATTTAAAAAAAGATCAATTTCGGCTATCTCCAACCAAGTCCTGGCGCAACATGCTCCAGAATGGCAGATAAAATATGAATGTTGTAATCTACACCCAGCGTGTTTGGAATGGTCAATAATACCGTATCTGCTTCCTGTATTGCCTCATCTGCTGCCAGTTCCTTTATCAGCTGATCGGGTTCAGCGGCATATCCCCTGCCGAAAACTGCCCGTTGAGTGGGCTCAATATAACCAAAACTATCTGCCGCCTTCCCCTGCTGTCCGAAATAATACCTGTCCTGATCGTTCATCAATGCAAATATAGAACGGCTGACAGACACCCTTGGCTTGCGGTCATGTCCAGCCCTTTTCCAGGCTTCCTTATACAACCTGATCTGCTCAGCCTGCTGAACGCTGAAGGGCTTGCCATTTTCATCAAACTTCAATGTAGAACTCTGCAGGTACATGCCCTGCTCCGCCGCCCACACCGCAGTGGCATTGGAAGCCGCTCCCCACCAGATGCGTTCGCGCAGCCCCTCAGAATAGGGTTCTAACCTCAACAGTCCCGGAGGATTGGGAAACATTGGATTTGGATTCGGCCTTGCGAAACCTTCGCCATTCAGTCTTTCCAGAAACTCCAAAGCCTTTTGCCTGCCCATATCCGCATCGTTCTCGCCATCCTTTGGTGAAAAACCGAAATACCGCCAGCCTTCAATCACCTGCTCGGGCGAACCCCGGCTGATGCCCAGTTGTAACCTGCCACCAGAGATCAGGTCGGCCGCACCCGCATCCTCAACCATATATAAAGGGTTTTCATAGCGCATATCGATAACCCCCGTTCCGATTTCGATCTTTGAAGTTTTTGCACCAATTGCCGAAAGCAGCGGAAAGGGCGATGCCAATTGCCTCGCAAAATGGTGTACCCTGAAATACGCGCCGTCGAGCCCGATCTCTTCGGCCGCAACAGCCAAATCGATAGACTGCAGCAAAGTATCACTGGCGGTACGCGCCTGATATGAGGGATGTTCGGACCAATGCCCGAAAGATAAAAATCCGATTTTCTTCATTTCATTAATTGCTAAATTCAAAGTTAGCATTACGCTCATTGCCAGAGGGTCATCATGTAGTCATAACCGCTACTGTCTTTTATCAAACAATAGCCCTGGCTAATTGTTCCCAAATCAGTTATGTCTAGACGAAAACAGATACAGTCAAAGGAGCAGTTGGATGCTGGGTTCGAACTGGAAAGAGCGGGCGATAGCGCTGCCGCACTAAAACGCTACCAGCAAGCTTCACGGACAGATCCAACCAATTCCCATGCATGGAACAGGCAGATGGTATTGTTGCGCAAAGCTAAATCAAAAGAGGATGAGATCAAGCTCATTCAAAAGGCCATAGCCGAATACCGGAAAGCCTACGAAACCAAACAACAAGACTGGATGAAAGAAAACAAGGCCAAAGCAGAGAGCACACGTGAGCTGGCGCATGTACTTGGTCTGCTAGAATCAACAGGCTTTCCAAAAAACATAGATACCACCATCGAAAAATGGCAGACCAGGCTCTACTTACTTGAATACCGGGTCAAAAATGCCCGAAAGAAGAAAACTTCGTCAAAAAAGCCTGTAAGCAAATCATCAAAAAGCACAACTGCTGCGACGAAAAAGCCTAAGCAAAACGCACAAACCCAGGCTTAACAAAAAGCAATAAGGTCAGTCCGATATGAATAGGGCTAATAGCCCTAAACCAACAATATTTAAAACTGATTTTTTAATAGCTCAAATGTCCGGATTTGTTCAAAATGCTTCTCTCGTACCCTAAATTATTTTTTTCTGCCATCGCTGGTGGATAATAGCGCCTTAAGTTTGAAGATCTCCTAATTCTTCTTGTTATCATTGATTATCCAATAGCTGTCTTTATCGTAATTTCACAGGAATAAAAACATAACCATAAGCGGATACGTTGATTAGCTATGCCAGTAACAGGAAAGCCAACTTACCTTGATTTTGACAACCAAAAATATCCTTGGAAAAAGAATATCAATTATAGAAATAATCTCGAAAAATACAGGGTTGGCAAAGGCGAACAGGGTGTTCTGATCTGTGAGCCTTATAAATCTGAGATTGGCCAGTTCTGGAGGTTTCGGACGCCAGAACTCGCAAAAGATAGCAGTGAAAAGATATTTAAAATGTTCCTTAATTATATACAAGAAAATGATTTTGTTGGGGCAGACGTGGCAAGAAAATACCTGCAGATGGGTTATACCCGCGCCAGGCGATACGCCAATTATAAAGGCGGAAAGAAATACGATAAAAACAAGGATTATACGCCACTTGAGCGGGGCACTGGTTCGGCAGAGAAAGCTAAATCCGCAGCAATATTCTACGCCACCTATAAATTAGCAGAGGCCCATCCGATTTATAAGTCAATGAAGGTAGTCTGGAAAAAACGGCTGGGATAACAAATTCAAATGCCACCATATTGAAAGCAAGATTTGTCCGGTAATACTCAGGATTGCTTTTTAGGAATATAATTGCTGTTCATCGGTGTAATAACTGGTCCTTCCACCGATCTTTTCTGACTTCACGATTGCTCCGGAAGGAGATTTTTTCAGCTTTGCCCCATGTATTTTCATCAAGTCGCGCAGCTCGCCGCGAAGCTCATCTCCGTTCTCTTTTGCGATAGCTGTAATGGCTTCTTTCAAAACAGACTTCAAACTATCGAACAATTTATTGAGGATTTTTTCCGGTATGGCCGAGCTGATCGAAAACGGGGATACTCTGGCATCCCACAGGATCTCATCTGCATATGAATTACCAATGCCACGTATCTTCTTCTGGTCCATCAGCACCTCCTTAACCATTTTCTTGCTCTTGAACAGCACCCTGGTAAAATAATCCTCATCCATTTCAAGCGCATCCGGTGCCTTAGCAACGTCGGGATTTAAGGTAGGTGTTGCCGCACGCAAGCTATCTACCAAGGCAAAGCCCTCACCCCCCGAAAAATGAAAAGCAAGTATGGCGTATTTTGGCAGCTCCGAACCGCTATGGATCGCCTCCAGTTCACCCCTAAGCATCAGATGAACCTGTAGAATTTCCTTACCGAAATGAAAGTGCAAAGTTTTTCCATAGCGTAAAACATTCGAAAGCTTTTTTCCTTCGAGCCTGGCCTTGAGCTGTGCAGCAGTCACGTTTAGCTTTTTTGTCACTTTTACTTCCAATTCCTTTAGGGTTTTACCCTTGAACCGACGCGAAAGGATCTGCGCAAACACTTCTAAGTCTGGTAGTTCAGCCATAACATATTTTAAGATTAAACACGCCTATTTTTATATTTCTTACGGATCTTACTAATCGATTTGCTGGATTGAAACACTGTTCATGCCCGAAAAGTTTAGACCTACCCTTCAGCAGATACTAATAGGTATCCCTAACGATCTGGCGCAGCATATTCAGGTTGGCATGTGCCTCTCCCATCGTATTATTGAAATACACGAATACCTTTTTGCCTTCTGAAAGCCACTCGGTTACATAACTTGCATACTCGTACAGCACGTCGTCTGCATAACTTCCCCTGTAGTTTCCTCCCGGACCATGAAACCTGAGGTAGATAAAATCGGGATGGCTTTCCCTTACCGGAGAACTGGCAGGCGACTTGTCATGTATCACCATACCAAGCCCAAACTCTTCCAAAAGTTCATACACCTCGTCTATATATAAAGAGGGATGTCGAAATTCCAAAGCGATCTTCCACTCAAAAAAAGGATCATGAGTTCTAAGCACCGACATGAGAAAGCGCAACTGCGCAAAATGAGCAATCCTGATGCTCGGGGGGAACTGCACCAAAAGACAGGCCTTTTTATCCCCGACATGAGAAATGACCGAAAAAAATTTAGATACCATCTCGGGATCAAAGGCCAGATCCTTATTGTGGGTCACCTCCTTGAAAAGCTTAAAAGTGAACCGAAATTTCTCAGGCACATCAGCCGCCCATTTTTTCATCGTGGAAGCCTGCGGTATTTTATAAAAGGAAGAATTGATCTCGATAGAATCCATCAGCGATGCGTAATAGCACAGCCTGCTCTTCTCCTGAAATTCTTTGGGGTAGTGCAATTTATTGGGAACGGGCAACAATAGCCCGCTGGTACCCGAGTAATAGTTTTCAAAAGCGATGTCCATATGATCTAAACAAGTCGAATAGAAAAATTGTTGAACGGCCAGATCAGAAGAAAGGCCGCGCTAGGCATTGATCTAAAAATACCTAAAAACAAAAAAAACAGCTTTTTTCAGAACTGCTTTGAAACTCTGGCTCAGTAGCGGTGCGTCATTAGAATCATTTTGTGGAGGAATTAATTGAAACCGTGATTTTCGAAAATTTTAGAAGAGTACTGATTTAATTAGCGCATTCAAATATGGGTAAACTACATAAAAAAAATCTTAAACATTAAAAAAAAGGAACAACAAGTCGCAACAAATGAGGTAATTGTGTTTTGAACAAAGTCAACTGAAAGAACGTCTGAAATCCAGGGGCGAGACACTGGTTTTAAGCTTAAAAAGTTTACTAAAGGATTGCGAGTGCTCAAAACCTAATTCATAGGCAATCTCGCTTATTGAAGCCTGGGTTGTCGATAACTGTTCTTTCGCTTTTTCGATCAGATGGTTGTGGATGTGCTGTTGTGCATTTTGTCCCGTATGTAACCGCAGCATATCACTTAAATAACTGGAGCTGACGTTTAATTGCGAGGAGAGAAATTGTACAGTAGGAAGCCCCTGCTTTTGGGGATTTGCCGACCGGAAGTAAACCTGTAAAATGTCTTCTACCTTTTGAAGGAGATCGCTGCTTATTGCTCTACGGGTGATGAATTGCCTGCTGTAGAATCGATTTGAATAATTTAGCAGTAGTTCTATCTGGGAGATAACAACGTCCTGACTGAAGTTATCGATCCTGCTTTTCAATTCTTCTTCGATACTTTGAAAAACAGAAATAATTGTGATTTTTTCTTTTTCAGATAAGTGCAACGCTTCATGGATAGCATAGGAAAAAAATCCATATTCTTTGATCTTCCTGGCGAGCTCGTAGCCCAGTAAAAGATCTGGATGGAAAAGTAACGTATAGCCAGACTGATCGCTTAGGGGTGCATGTTGTCCTGTGATCTGGTTAGGTGAAACAAAAAACATTCCCCCCTCATCAAAATCATAGTAATGCTGCCCATATTTGAACTTTCCCTGAAAGTTCATCTTATAGGAGATTTTGTAAAAACTTAAAATATGCGGACTGGGAAGCCTTTCCAGTGGAATAGTTCCCTCAGCATTATTTATTAAACTTACCAACGGATGCATAGGTGCCGGCATATCCAGCGCCTTATGCAATCTTGATAAAGAATCAAATCTGTGGTTAGATAGCTCATTCTTCATACTGCCTGATTTATAACTTACTTTCAATGCTGCCCAGCGCACCTGCGCCGTTAAGAGCTTTCTTTGCATCTTCCCAACTTGTATTGTTCGGATCGAATGCACTACGAATATAGGCAAGAATGCTTTCACATACAAAAGCAACGCGCTCTGGATTTTCATCGCTTGTTTCACGGGCATCATATCCTGATATGCCACCAAAGATGTGTTCTGCGCCAAATACCGTCAACAGATCTTTTGGACCAGAGCTTTGATAGTATGCATCTGCACGCCAGTTGTCCACATCAGAGAACATGGGGTTTACGTCCTTGTCCCCGTTCACAATAAGTGCCGGCAAGGTCATAGTGCTGAAATTGCCGGCAGCCAATACCGGATAAAGCTGCCTGGCGGCTCCGTTAAATCCTTCTGGCCCGCCAGACGCACCAATGAGCACGCGAGCTTTTAATCTTGGCTCTGCCGCATTAACAATCTTACCTGTTGCAGGATCAGTTACTTCCATGCCAGAAAGCATCGCTACTGTTTGCCCGCCCATCGAATGGCCAACCACGGCAACTCTTGCCTTATCAACCCTTTCTGTTAACCCTGGTACTGTAGAAAGTATTTCCTCCAAGTGATCAAGAATAAACTTCATGTCCGCTGGCCTCGAACTCCAAAACAAGGGTGCTTCGGGAAGTGACGGGGAAAGCCCAAGTGCTTTGGAATTTTGATGGGTAGGTTGGATAACCACAAACCCATTATCCGCAAAAAAATCTGCAATAGGTCCATACCCTTTGTACGATGAAAGAAAGTTTGAAGGTCCATGCCCATGAGAAATAAGAATCACCGGCAGGTTGTTTCCGCTGGCGGGAGCAGAAACTTTCATTTCAAGGTCTACGTAACGGCCCGCAACTGGTAATACAACCGGACTAAAACTGATAATTGGTGTTTTTGACTGTTTCATTTTTTAATGATTTAAAATTTGATATAGTACAAAGGTCAGCAACCATGGATTCTCTGACGTAGTCAAATCGAAGCATTTCGTAGCCAATTCAGGGAAAAGGTTTATTAATCGCCTGATTAGGAATTATAGACGCTTCGGCTGTATCAAAAAGGCAGCCTCTTTCGGGTCAATGTCGCTACGTATTTCAAAACATTTCATTAACAAACTGATGAAAATAGGCTGCTTTTTTTTGAAAATTTTAGCAAAAAAACAAGCCAGTTTATGTTCATAAATTTTGCTAACCTAACACCGATAACAAAAGATATGACTTTCTAAACAAAGCAAATTGACACGCCAAACAAAATCCACCGTTAATCAACCTCCTACATTTGTCTTATCACATTTAATCAAAACAAAATGGAAAAGAACAACTATCAAGGCGCGTTACAACACCCATTGGGTTCAGGCTTTTGCGCTACCTCAACAGCAACCGAAGTCATCAAAGGCATAGACCTCACAGGAAAGATCGCTATTGTAACCGGTGGTAACGCTGGCATTGGTCTCGAAACTACAAAAGTACTGGCAGCAGCTGGCGCAACTGTAATTGTACCAGCAAGGGACATCGAAAAAGCGAAGAAAAATCTAAAAGGCATTCAAAAAGTGGAAATCGAAACAATGGACCTTGCCAGACCCGAAACCATAGATGCGTTCGCCGATAAATTTCTGGCATCAGGCAGACCACTGCATATACTCATCAACAATGCTGGGATCATGTGGGTGCCGTTACAAAGGGACAGCCGTGGTTTCGAATCCCAGCTATCCACCAATTACTTTGGACAATTTCACCTGGTGGCAAGATTATGGCCAGCGCTAAAAAATGCCAATGGCGCACGTGTTGTAAATGTTTCCTCTCTTGGACACCACATGGCGCCCTTTAATTTCGAAGATCCAAACTTCCAGCATAGGGAATACCAAACACTTATTGGATACGGACAATCAAAAACAGCGAGCAATCTATTTGCATTAGAACTTGATAACCGCGCAAAAGCGCATCAGGTAAGAGCATACTCCCTGCACCCTGGATCAATCGCCGGAACAGAACTGGCCAGGGATGCTGATATGGAACTGTTCAAACAGATGGGCTTTTTTGATGAAACTGGGAACATATGTCCGGACATCCTGGCCAGCCTGAAAAACATTCCACAGGGTGCGGCAACATCCGTTTGGGCTGCTACCAGTCCGCTGCTCAACAACATCGGCGGCGTGTACTGCGAAGATACCGATATCGCCGAACTGATATCGGAAGATTCCGCCATACAGACAGTCGCTAAACCGCATCAAAGTGGCGTAATGGAATATTCGCTGGACGAAAACAGTGCTAAAAAACTGTGGGACTTAACCGAGCAAATGACAGGAATAAAATTCAACGTGAACTGAGCACATGACCAGTACCATTTCCTTCCAGATTCAGAAAGCGTAAGAAGTAGCCAAACTGATTGCCTTCTTATCCAGTGAAGAGGCCGCTTTCATCACAGGTTCGGAGTACCTGATCGACAGTGGCCAGTGCATCTAATGGAATCTAATCAAAAACCAATAACTTTATCACAATGGAACATATCTCTAAATATCTGACAAAAGACATCAAGCTCTCCAGCTACGAAGACAAACTGTTCAAATCCGACCTGATGTTTGATGATCACATGCTGGTATGGTTTATTTCAGGGGAAACCAAAATCATACAGGCAGAATCTACCTTCAGTTTCAAAACAGGCGATATTTTTCTGATCCCGAGGAACGAACTTGCCACGATCATCAACTATCCGAAAAACGGATTGCCACATAAGACCGTGGTCATGCATCTGTCCACAGAAAGATTGAAGAAGTTCTATGAAAAAACCGAGCCTAAAAAGAAAACACCTCCCCTGCAGAAAATATACCGGTTCAGTAACCACCCGCTTTTGGAAAGTTGCCTGGCATCACTAATACCCTATTTTGATGTGAAAAGTGAATTCCCAGAAAGTCTGGCTAACCTTAAAATCGAAGAGGCCATCAATATCCTAAGGCTGATTGAACCTAGCGTAGATAGCGTCCTGGCCAATTTTGATGTACCCGGCAAGATCGATCTGATTGATTTTATGCAGCGCAACTTTATGTTCAACATGTCACTGGAAAAATTGGGCTATCTAACAGGCCGTAGCCTATCAACCTTTAACAGGGACTTCAAGAAGCTGTTCCATACCACACCCCAAAAATGGTTAACCGACAAAAGATTGGAGCTGGCTTATTATCATCTGGTTGAAAAAAAGAAAAAGCCGACGGAAATTTATCTGGAGGTCGGTTTTGAAGACCTTTCTCATTTTTCATTTATTTTCAAAAAGAAATATGGTGTTTCACCTAATCAGCTTCTCATAAAAAGTTATTGATTGAGTTCATCAAAAAATTCCAAATCAATGAATGGACTCGAACTTAAAAACCAATGCCCCAGACTAAGAAGGCATTTTTTCAGGATCTTCTACAACACCGCTAATGGTAAAATTCGATAATGTAAAATCTGGTAAGAATAACTTGAGTAAAGAGGTTAGGTAGAAGGCATGTGAAATGAAAATAGTAAAAAACAAAGCTATCTGTTTTTTTATCCTACTCCACAAAAAATCCCCTTAAACAAAAAAAGCAGCTCTTTTCAGAACTGCTTTTAAAACTCGGGGTCAGTGGCGGTGCGTAATTCGAACCATTTTATGGACGAATTGATTGAAATAGGCGGTTTTTCGAAAATTTTAGAGGAAAACAATCAATAATATATTGTTACTTTTTCAAAAGTTCAAATAGTTCAATATTCATGTATAGTGTTCCTTTCAGATTTTTTGATTTTAGAATTCCAATTTTCTAACCCACTTAAATATTTTGAAGCGTTACTCTTAATATCTTGAGTCTATCTACTAGAACTTCTCTTTTACAGTAGGGTTGTTCGAAAAGTAGTTCTAGTAGTAACAACGCGCTCCGGAAGGCAATTGTACCAGCCAATCCCAAAATCTTATCTCACAACCTAATCTTCGACTTTATGCCAGGGAACTATTTCTTCATTTCCACCTACAAACATATTTGATGAGATCCGGCTGACGTATTTACCACAGTATTAAAGAGTTTTAAAAGTAGTAGTTCAAGATAACATATACCAACATCTTTGATATGATGTATAGCCAAAGAAGGTACTTTGCGAATTTAATTCGCTTAGTATGGTTCGCGTTTGTAATCGAGTTACGGATAAAAGTAAACAGTTCAGGAAAATCCCGAAATTTGATCTCCTCAGTGTGCAATTGTTTTCAACTGTTTTATTTATCAGGAATATCTAGCGGAATATTTCCGTCCTGTATCAGAATTCTGATTTCCTCTGCAGTATTGGTTGCCTTTCCTTGAGCCGCTGTGTACAGGTTGCGCTGCTCGATCATCTGCCAGTTGAACAGTAACTCAAAAGCATTTTGCGGCAATACAATAGCTCCTCGCTAAATCCACTATTGTTGTTCGCTTCAACATACCAGTGCAACAGGCAATCAACGCATTCCTGACTGTCCGAATCCTTCATTAGGCTTATAAACGCGTGCCACATCGCATTAATCCCATTATGCCCAGCTTGTGGTAACCACTAGCCTACAGACTTATACCGGTCAACATGTCTTGAAGAGAAATCGGTCCAGGAAGCAGTGGACCAGCCCAGCCTTGTATTAAACGGGGAAAAGTTCATCTTCCATTTAAGAAGGTGAAAACAAACCGATAGCCTATATCATTTTTTGCATATCCTCAACTCCAATTTTAGAGTTTTTGAGTTGTAATACACCAGTAATGGACAAAGCATATCCACCAGTTTGCTCAAGATCCTGCTTGATTTCACCATAATTTTAAACCTTGTCTATCTTGACCAACTAGGCTGTATTTTCGAAGATTAACCTATTTTCCCTTACCCAGCCACTTGCATGGACCGGAATACACAGAAAGTCTCTCAAATTTGGCAGTTCGAAATGAAATCGATTAGTATGCTCCTGATTGTGAGTGATTAGAAATGGAGAGTTTATCGTGCCGGAGACACCATCACCATTCATTTTGGGTAAAAAGCGTAACCAGCTTTATATTAAGACCTGGTATGTTGATTTCATTAATTATTCTTCGATCCACTAGACCCTTAATTAATTCCCTATTCCGGCCTCCAACTAAAAAAGATCTCGCCATCAATATTAATGGGTATTTAATCAGAAACAATTTCAAATATCCCTTTGAAGATCGTTATCAGCTCATTTATTCCAGTAACAAATGAGGGCTTAAGTATTGTTGGAAGTTCACCCAGCCTCTTTTGAAATTCGGTCGAGATCTAAGTCATAAGCTTTTGTGCCCTCTACAGCAATTAAAATACGAGCAACGATATTAAATAAGTCCTCTTAAAATGGCTTTGTTTTTTTGTACTAAAACTCTCCTTTGGTATGATATATATTACATCTTTAGCAATTGATCAAGTACATTATTATCATCCATTAGACTGCCAAGATCAGGCGCAACATTGTCAATAAGTTTTCCATTTTTGTCAATCAATACATGATGAGGAATACTAGACACGTTATAAGCCTGACAAACAGGATTTTTTGTCCACCCTTTCGCTAAAAGATTTATGCCATTTAATTTTAAACTTTTGAGTTTTTTTTGCCAAGACTGTTCATCTGCATCCACGCAGATATTTATAAAAACAACGTCATTATATTTTTGATGTATCTTTTCTGCATATTGATTGATTTCGTTGATGCAGGGATTACAGTAAATACCCCAAAAACCAATATAAACAACCTTACCTTTAAAATCACTTAACGATACGTTTTTTCCATCAGTATTCTTAAGTGTAAAAACCGGAGCCTGCGTTCCCGAACGTAAACGCTGTATTTTATCATGGAAACGTTCAAGGGTATCGCGATATGATCTGGAAAGAATATCATCTTTAAATTTTTGATATGCTTTCTCAGAATTTTCGTAACCATAATCAGAATAGCCTGTAATGATCGAATTGGTGAGGTACCAATCCATGATAATGTTTGAAAGATACAAACCCGAGAGCCCGGCATAGCCATTGCCCAGGGTAAAGTTATACTCTTTATTTGCCGGCCCTTGGTTAGCAAGACTAACCTCACTGAAGGGGTTATTGGACCGAACTTGATTTTCGATATAGCTCCTGTAGTTTGGCGAAAAAGCAAAAACATTTTCATTGAGCAGATCTTCCCTACAGCCATATTTTAATGCGGCATCGTTCAGGCTATCAAGATTTAGCCTATACTGCTTAAACTGGTTTGCATTTTTATTCCTTTCCTGTGCATTGATCTTTTCAACAAACCTGAGCAAAAAGAAATAGTATTGATCTGCAAGCACCTTGGCTACGTATTTACTTTTGGGGTTCTGGTTAATCACTGAACAGTATTTATTGAATAAGGCCTGCACCTGCTGCATTTTTTCATCACCTGCTATTTCCCTGTTCTGTACAATTTTAAACATATCCAAAGTTTTGGGCCAATATGATTGGTACAGTTTTAAAACAAGATCTATTTCATCCTGACGAGAGGGTACTGATGAAACTGCAGTTATCCGAAATGTTTCATTAAACTTCGCCGCATCCCAGTTGATGATTAATGTATCGCCGGGAACAGCGAAAACCGGTATCCCCTGATGGTTTAGCGAAAGATATAGATCCTGCGGAGCAGAAATGGCTATTTCCTTAATAAAATTGCCATTCTTATCAATGGGCACGCCTACCAGATGTTTTGCTTTTATAAAATCAGTAATTAAAAATTCCCAAAAATCTCCGTCGGCATTTTTAACATTTCCTTTTATCACAAAACTTTTTGGTTCATCAGCCTGTGCAGCGGATTCTCCCTGATTTATTAAAGTTGCGGTAAGTATAAAGCTTAAAAAAAACCTGATCAGATGGAGTCTCATAAATTGATGTATAAATAGCTAAATATATAAAAGAAAAACGATTTACCAGAGAAAAATCATTGATTTTCATATTTTAGAACAAAAAAATAACGCTCCAATGAATAGATCAGACATCACAGAAACCATTAATTCCCTTTTCCACAAAAAATACCAAACCGGCAAAAACCTGCTTATTTATGGGCTGTGCATGTGTGGTTTGTTGATATTACTGGTATTCTGCTGGACTTATAAGCTGTCTGATTTTCCGGGTTTACATGGTGATGAAGCGTGGAGTGGCCTCAAGGCGTATTATTATCTTTATGTTGGTATAGATAAAGTTCACGGCATGAATAATTACACGGGAATACTTCAGCCATTGAGCACTCTTATCAGTTTCAAACTCTTCGGGATTAATGTTGTTTCGCTAAGGATATGTGGAATTTTCTTCAATCTGGCCGGCCTGGTTATTTTATTAGCCACATTTTGGAAAATTTCGGGGAGTAGTGCAATCAGTTTTCTGCTCATCATGTTACAATCTGCCTTATTGATCAGTGCACCACGTATTGCCTGGGAAGTAAATACATTTACCCTATTTTTTATTTCGATTATGGCGGCATCTATTTTCAGTATTGCCAGGCATCCAGAGAAAAAGAACAGGCTTGCGATCTGGCTATTTCTAATCTTTAGTTTATTGGGATCATATAACCATATCCTTTTTTCATGTATTTCTCTTGCGGGTACAATAGCCCTAATTTTTGTATCGGTAGTGAATAAAAAAATAACCTACAAAAAAGAACTTTTTCTTTTTCTAAGCAGTATTTTTAACCAGTCGTTTCTTTTTATCGGCATGTACTACTTTTCAGAAAACCGTATATCCGGTATAATCGGGGCTTTTTTTTTCCCCATTATCATTTACCTGCAAACAGCGTTTATACTGAAATTCAGCATTAAAGAAATAAATTTCCCTTTCCCTGATTTCCGCTACTTAAAACATTTCTTTCTTATTACCGCCGGAGCCAGCTTTGTTATATTCCACGGACATTCTTTTTTTGATGTTTTAACCGGTTACAGGGTTATCGCTTACCTTTATGCCATAGATACCAGTTATTTCTTAAGGATCGGACTATCCTTCTGCGGTTGCTTTATGGCAGCGGGCATCATTTATTTTTTATATCTAGATATCTTTAAATCAGGCCGTTACCCTGCGTTGGCCTATACAATAGTTGTTTATGCAGCCCTGCTGCCCCTATATACCCAAAGCACCTCTTACCGTTATTACCTAGCCATTTATATTTTAATCGCTATATATATGGCCTGCCACCTTTCTAAGCACCCTGGCAGGCAGATTTTATTTTGGCCGGTACTGTTTGTTTCCGGAATGCTGTTAAATATAGCAATATTTAAAAGCTTTGATTTAAACAGGCCCCATCTAGCCACCGTAGAAATCCCTGTTGGACAGGGACAGAAAGAACAATCTGCACATTTTTATTCTAAAGCACCAATTATAGATTTTCTGATAAAAAACAGGATTGGCAGGATTAACTATCCCAAAGACCGTTACTTTATCGAACAGCCAATTTTATTCTACCACCTGATCGCACCCTGGCAAGCATTCCCTTCCAGGCAGATGAAGATCGAATTGGATCCCTCGGGAAACAACAAGGGGTTTAAATTGATTTATGAACATTAGGTTTAGCCAATTTTAGATGTGCAAGTTTTTTTCTTTCTTTAAAGGTTAAAAAGAAATTTGCCGCGAAATTCCAAAAAAAGACTACGAAAACCGCCAAAGCTTTGCTATAGTAAAACTGGATATCCAGGTGCGTAAACAACATAATGCAAAAACTATTCAAAACCAATCCTAAAACTGCAATCGAGAAAAAACTGATAAATTGTGGAATGATATTTTTGTTTGCACTTTCAAAAGTCCATATCCGGTTAAGAAAATAATTGCTGGTTGCAGCTACAATAAAGCCAATTGCGCTGGATAGATAGGGATTGACAAAAAATGTATCCTTAAGAACATAGGTAACCGAAAAATCGAGTAGAAGACCTGAAAAGCCTACTGTGCCAAAGCGGATCATTTTGATGATAAAAAAGTGGTTCTTAGATTTTGATTTCATTTCTAATTAGATTAGGGATAAAACTTGTTTTCGTAAAGCACTAAAGTGCAGTCTGCATCTGGACCAGGATAATAGATTTTCCATTTTTCAATCCATGGAGGAACACCAGAGGCTACCTGTTTAAATTTTTTCAGTTTTAACAGATCCTTGCAGATACTTAAGTCTAGGTTGTAGGTATTTGTGCAGAACAGAACGGTTCTTCCCCTGTTCTCAAAATTTAAATCCTCCATCTGGCATATATCTGTGAGCACCTGAAATTTTACATTGCCACGTCCGTAAAACTTTTCGGGAACGTCCAGGGGATCGTATGGGTTATTGCGATAATTAAAATAAATGGTTAATGGCTTATTCTGATAATATTTTTCTATAAAGGCGGTTAATTCCTGCCTGCCGGGGCCTGCAGGTTTAAATGTGCACAGGAGCAGCATTAATATGTTTATTCCAACCAAAAGGAAACCAAAAAGATAGAAAACCATTCGGGCCAGCTTTAAACGTGGAAGACTTTCTGTTACAGATTGTATCAGGGCCGTAACCATAAAAGGCACCAAACTTATTATGGGAAAGAGAAATCTTCCCTCCTTATGCTCTATTATACAATGTACAAGCAAAAAGGGAATTAAAACAAACGAAAAAATATGGTATTTAGCAGAACAGATAGTATAAATAAGTGCAGCTAAAATAACGAAACCTAAGGGATAGGACGCACTCCTGAATACATAAGTAAAATAATAATACCATGGAGCAATTCCGAAAGCCGCAGCAACTTTTTTTACAATGTTGTAATAATAGTATTGATAAGGCGTGAAAACCACTTCGCCATAAAACCAGCAATCGATCATGAACCCGATCAATAAAACAGCGAGGCCAGTTCCAATAAGCATTATCAAACATTTTCTGTGTGTTTTTTCTATAAAAATAAGATAACCTATAAGGCCTACCGAAAGCAGGGCGGTTTGGAAACGGCACAGAAACGATATTGCCAAAAAAAAACCGATAAGCAGATAATCGGTATTGGTTTTAAGTTTTGGGTTAGTAGAAACCGATAATGCTGCCAAAAAGAAAATCCCTGCAAAAATCTCTGAAGAAAAATGCACATTAATAAAAGGTATAAACCAGAACATGTAGGATATACCGATATAAAACAGGTGCATATTTGCTTTAAAATAATGACTACTTGCACCAATAAAGAAATAAACCGACGTAAAATAGCAGGCGCCGGTAATCAGCCTAAGGATAAGGGCCAATGTATAGGGCGAACTAACACCTGCATATTTTAACCCTCCAAATAATAAGTAAACCAAAGTAGGTTGAAACGTGGATCTGATTTTGGCAGCGTACTCCCACGCAAGATCTTCGGGCCTGGTTTTTCCCAACTTTAAAAGTGCAAACTCTATAATCTGATAGTGTTCATCAAAATGATAGTAGCCGGTGCTTTTAAATGCGGCGATTATAAAACAAACCGCCGATACAAAGTAAACAAACCATTTAAGTCTTTGGTTAATCATATTTTCCATTATGTTCAGTTTAATTTTTCCTTAATAGATTTGAGGTAAGCCCTTGTTTTGGTTTCTGCATATCGCTCCGGGAAAAACACCTGGTTTAATTTTGATTGGCCATCTGCAATAAACATGAACGGAAAACCGAGTTTCTTAAGCTCATTTCCGGCTAACAAATCACTATCAAGCCGGTATATTTTCCCTTCAAACCCAAATTTTTCCCTGAAAATCCGGATGTTTTTGACATTTGATGGTATATCGCACAAAAGCATAACTTTTTTTTTATTTATACCCGAGCTACGGATCATCCTGAGTACCGTATCGGTACAGATAGAGCATTCCATTTCTGAAAACCGCAGAACAAGAATGGGGCTATCTTTAGCTATTTCGTCGAGTTTTGCCGGCTCTTTTTTCTCTACATCGAAAATCTTCACCCCCTTCTTTATTTCCTGGCCCTCATATTTGTTTCTCAGCCCTTCTTTGTACCTGATCACAGTTTCAATTGCTGCGCGATCTTTCTCGCTGGCATCTTTTAATGGATCAGCTACCCTTTTCTCCTGTTTTTGGGCACAGGCAGAAATAAGCAATATTAACCCAAGTAATAACTTATTCATAAAAGCTTTCTTTAATATTTGCAGATATTAAAATGGGGTTCGAATCTACTTTTGTATTTTTGATGATATCCATCATTACCTGATTTTTTGGCCTTTTTGATAAATCGGCAAGTTTAGCCGGATCATTTCTCCTCAGAACATCATAAAGATCATGCAACATGGCCGGATCAATACTGTACACCATCTGATCGCCGTTAACACCAACCGGAACCGGATTTAAAGCATTAAAGAATAAATCATCAACGATGGTAAAATAAGACCTTACCTTTTTCTTACGCTTATCGTAGTAAGAAGACACAAAACCGTTCAAGCCGGAGCCGAAATTGAAGAAAGTTGTGGCATTTTGCCAGCTTACTACCCTGCCATAAATGTAATGCTCATCACGCTCCATCTGCCCGGTTGCGATCTGTTGTTTTAATCCGTTTGGCACCTTATATTTACCATAATCCATCACAAACTGTGGTGATATTTTTTTATTGCTGATTTTAAAGGTTGTATCGTTAAAATAATCGGTGTAATAAACCTCTTCGTTGCGCTGTTGCATGTAAAACCATGGAGACCAGCTATTCTTAAGGTCTTTTTCTTCGAGTTTAAAGTTTTTACTTGTAATTTTTAGGGTGGTATCAACCGTGATGAGATTATACATTAAATCGTTGTTCCATGCGGTATTTCCGGTCGAAAAAATAAGGTCTCCGTTATGCAGGCAGGCAATATTTTTCCCAAATACATCATAACGTTTCTCTTTGATAAAAGCGCCGTCTTTATTGTAATACAATATCTTTCTGCCATCATATACCAGAAGATTTCCGTTCTGATTATCTACCGTAATATCGTATAAGCCCTGAAATTCGCGTGGGGCTTTTCCCTTATCCGATAATTTGAATACAAGTTTTCCCTTAAGATCGTAGCAAAAAACACTTTCGGATAACTTTTTATCCAGCACGTATAAGCGATCGGTACTGTATATTACCTTATCGGCCTTACCCAAAAGCTGTGAATTATCGAGGTAGGTTACCGCCGAGATATCCAGAAGTTCGGAGGCCCTTGCACTTTTCTTTTCCAAATCGACATGGATAATCTCCGGCGAAGCGGCCTTATCATCAACAAGCTGGTTTTTTACAAGTGCATTATTGAGGTTACTTCTCTTGTTTATTTTCGACATATCGGAGCACGATGTACCCAATAAGGCTGCAAAGCCTAAAATCGTCAGTAAAAATCTGTTGTTCATATTATATTTTTATTGGTAAAACAGCGGAGAGCAAAAGCTCTCCGTTGTTAATGTTACTTGTTTGGAATACATTCTACAGAGGTACAAACAGCCCAGGCCCATTCGCATGCTGTTTTTTTACCTTTAATGTAACCGTTAGGGTTAGTTGTAGAAGTACTGTTAGAAACTGAACCAACAGGAATACCATCAACTATTGTTACACTACCTCCAGTGCTCGAAGAAGAACCCCCGCCAACAGGAAGTACACAATCAACAACTTTCTCGTCGGTTAATACACCGGCACTGCTGTTTGAACTGTTGCTGTTGCTATCATCGCTGCCGCCGCTACCGGTATTGGTAAAATCTCTTGCTGCTGCTGCAAAGCCAAAGTTATTTGCTCCCAAACCATATCCGTTAAATGCGTATTGAACGTTTGCAGCTAGTGCCAAAGTAAGAATTCCGATTCCTGCGAGTTTTAAAAATTTCTTTTTCATTTTCTGTTTTTTTTAGTTTTTTAAATTTATTGATTAAATAATTTTTAGTTTGCCGGTACCAAGTCACCAGTGCTGCATTTTAAGTAGGTTATAAATCATATTAATTGTTTGTTTTTTTCTGGTTATCCATCGGTCTGTTCCTGATCAGCTGTTTGAGTTCCTTTTTTAACGAATCGCTATTGTACCAAACTTTGATCCTTTGGGTAGAATAGGCACTTAACAGCACCACATAGCCGATCAGCAACATCATCTGAAACTTTTTCCCAATGGTATTTATTGAAAATAAGAGTCCAACAATAATCATAAACGCCCCTATCGAGGAGATGTAAACGTAGCGGTCGGATATAATTGAAAACCTTGAAATGGGGATAATATGGATGGTTAATAAGATATTTACAATAAAGAAGAGCAGGCAGAAAATATAAAAGCGGTCTTTTATCAATTTTGCACCGATAGCGGTTAACAGCAGTAAAACCGTGGGATAGAAATAAAAGAAATTGGGTAGTGGTTTTCCAATTTCGTTCGGAAAAGGATACACATACAATAACCTAATAGGAATCAAGCATTTAACAAAATACTCAAATAAGCAATAGCTGGCAAAAATGAGCGTTTGATAAAATGGATATTTTTTCTGCATCGAAATCAATCCTTCCCCGTTATCGGCCTGAGACATGATGGTTACCAGTCCAAGTACGAGCGAAAGAAGCAGAAATGGAATTTTTTCAATCCACAGCCGCTTATCCTTAAAATTCCGTCCGGCCAGATAATCAAAAGTGAATAAGGTTAGGGAAAATGCAACTGCCTGTTCTTTTGCACCGAAAGAAAGTAGGAAAAATAGCGCACTCCCAAAAAGATGGCTGATTTTTTTTGACCGGATATAATTTAAATAGCATAGGCACGCCCCTATATAGAAAGAAGCATAAATAAGAATCTTTGAAGCCGATATCCAGGCAACAGGTTCGATAAGAAAAGGGTGGATACCAAATATAAGCGACACAAAAAATGCCTGTTGGCTAATTTGCGCGGTAGTTAAATGCTTTACAAAACCGAGCAGGCTTTTAACCAGCCTGTAAACCAACTGAACATTAACCAGATGGATAAGTAGGGCAGAAAAGTGAAAATAAAAAGGCTTATAACCAAAAAGGGAATAAATAATGGTATAATAAAGCTGGTTTAAAGGAGAGTACTGTCCATTGTAAAACTGCGAAAATATAGCCTTTAAGTTTGCTATGGTTAATCCATCTGATGTATACGTATTAAAAAGTACCCAATGATCGTCCCAGTATACCTGAAAACTATTGTGCAAGCTTTGCTGCAGTACAATAAAGGGTACAATAAACAGTACCAGCGATTGGATCTGATCTTTCCAGGGATTAAGAAAATCGGTTGACAGGTTGTGAAAGATTTTCTTTGATGTTGTAGTAAGTTCTGTCATATCAACTGTTTTTAAATGTTAATGTTTTTACTTTGGGATAATGCTTTAAAAGGCTCATTCTTATAATAAAACCAGTAAACCAATGGTATAAAATAAAGGCTAACCGGGGTTCCGATAATCATCCCTCCTATTAATGCAAGTGAAAGTGGCCGTTGCAACATCGAACCGATATCGCTGCCGAACATAAATGGCACTACAGATAATATTGTTGTTAAGGAGGTCATAACAATAGATTTAAGCCTTTTTGTACCCGCCAGGTGGATACATTCCATTAAATCGTATTTACCCGTTTTCCTTAACTGGTTAATGGTATCAAGTTTTAGGATAGAATCGTTTATAATAATTCCGCACATTACAACCAGGCCAATCAGAGAGATCAGGTTAACCGACGAGCGGAAGCAGAACAGCATAATTAACGCACCGCTCATACTTATAGGAAGTTCTAACAGCACAATAACAGGCTGAATAAGCGATTGAAACTGGGAAGCCAGAATAAAGTATAAAAGCAATACCGACACGGCTATAACCCAGCTCATTTCGGCAATGAGCTCCCGGTTTTCGAAATAACTGCCCTCTATACTGTAATCTGTTCCATTGAGATGGTTTTTAAGATAACCGAGTATGCCAGCTTCTTCGCTGCTCTCTATACCAATGGGTATAAAGGTGCCGCCCATATCTGATGATATGCTTTTGTATGCTTCGATTGTGGTAAGCCGCAGCAGTTTACCGATTGGCACTGCAACCCCATTTCTGTTGGTGAGTACCATATGCGAGAGCACATTATTAAAAAATTCGGGCTTATGTTTTAAACTGATTGTTGTTTGAGCATTCCCCTCTGATAGGTAGCCAATATCCTGCCCTTTGAAGTATTCGAGCAGGTAGTTCTGGATATCCTCCAGGCTCAAAGCGTACCTTAGCAATACAGACGGGTCGGCATAAAGCACATAATTTTTATTTTTTTTCGGTGTAGTTATCTGGGCTTTTTTAAATATCACCGATAGTTTTTGGCCCAGATCCTTCAATTTATCGTTAAGCTGGATGCTTTCTTCGCGAGACCTTATTTTAAGCACCAACGACTTTTGATCCCTACCAAAAACTTGCTCAACAATATTTTTAGGATAGCTGATGGTTAACGTAGATGACGGAAATTTTTTATTCAGGTAACTATAAATCATCGCTTTAGCAGTATCAGCCATACGCTGGCTAGCGAATTTCATGTATAATTCTGCCTCTGTACTGCCAGGTTTAGCAAAATGATTCATAACATACTGCTCTTCACCTATACTGGCACTGTACTGATCAATCAGCTGTGCGATATGACCAATTAGATCTTTTACCCTCGAAGAATTTTCTGCGATGCCGGTGTTGTCATTCCAATCGATATGGGCCGAGAGCTCTAAGCGGTTAAAGGATGGGAGATGTTCCTTTTTTAACAAACTGAAGAAAAGCGCATTGGCTGCAATCAACAGACATACAATGACTACAGAAAAAACTTTATTGGCAAATACCCAATGAAATCCTTTGTTGTAAAGGCGTTCGAAAAAATCGAAGCTTAAAACAGAAAGAAGTTTGGTTATTATATCAGATCTAACTGCCCATGGGGTAGATTTCTTTTTGTTAACCAGCAGGTGTAATGTAGGCAAAAGTGTTACCGAAACCAGCAAAGAGGTAAAAAGCCCCAGGGTAATGGCCATTGCCTGATCAAAAAACAATGCCCCTGCAATCCCACTTAAAAAAACGAGTGGAACAAAAACCGAGCAAGTGGTTAACACCGAGGAAATCAGTGGCCGGAAAATTCCGGCTGTTCCCTGTGCGCATGCTTCTTCAAAATCCGGGGTCTCCAGGTATTGCTGACTAATGTTCTCGATCACGATTATTGAATTATCGATCATTAGCCCTACACCCAAAACCAGGCCGGATAGCGAAACAATATTAATGGTAAGGCCAAAAACACTGAACAGTAAAATGGTAATCAGGAGTGATGTAGGTATTGTAATGATTACCAAAACTGCCGAACGCCAATTTCTGAGAAAGCAGAATATCATGGTTAGGGCAAGTATACTACCGATCATCAGATCTTGCTTAAGGGTAGAAAGAGCGTATTTAAGCAGTGCGGTCTGATCCTGGCTCTGGCGAAAAGTAATATCCGGATAATCTGAGCGCACCGACCTTAACAATTGGTCGATATTTTCCTTCAGGTCGTCGAGATTGGCTGTTGGCTGTTTGATTATGGCAAGATCAATTGCACGTCTGCCATCCGAAAGGAATAAGCCTTTGCTTTCTTTACTCCTCAAGCCTATTTTTGCCAGATCGGAGAGTTTAAACTGCCTGCCGTTCTTTACCACAACAATAGAAGAAACATCATCTAGGGTAAGTGGCCGCTGCCCTTCTACCTGGATATGGAGGGTTTGCATATCCTGCAGCACATCAATTCCACCAAAATCCATATTCTGCTGCTGTATGGCAGAGATCAGGTCTTCGTTGTTCAGCCCTGTAATTTTCATCAACGGGTAATCCGGTTGTACAAACAACTCTCTGCCCGATAAACCGGTTACATCTACAAATGCCACCTCGGGCAACTGCTCAAACCTTCTTTTAATTACCTGATCTGCGAAAGTAGAGAGGCTTTCAAAATCCCGTCCTTCTACCTTGTTACTTTTATCCTTTAATGCAATTTCCAAATGAAAAACGGGGATGTTTGCCGCATCAGTTTTAATAGCTTTAGGCCTTTGTACACCTTTTGGCAGCTGATCCATTACCTGGTCTATCTTTTCATTAACTTCAATAAAAGTTAGATCCAGATCTGTTTTAAAATCAAACTGCAATTTCAGAACAGCATAGCCATCGCGGCTTTCGCTATTTAGATTTTTGAGTCCATAAAGCTGAGAGAAGCGGTTAGATAATAAACCGATCACATTGTTCTGCAGTGATTTTGCTGAAACCGTTTGGCTGTTTATCTGAACAGTTATTTCTGGTATCTGTATGTTGGGAAGAGGGGTTTTGGCAATTTTATTCACCGCAATAAGCCCCAAAATAACCAGCGCGGTAAAAATCATTATCACGCTTACAGGCTTCTTAATAATGAAATTAATCATGGCTGCCGGATTTGGTTATAAACTGGACAGTTGACCTTTTAGCAGGTTTTAACAGGGTTAGGGGCAATAAAACCAGAATAGCTGGTACGGAAATAACCAGACCGCTTATTATGCTCCAGTTGACCCCGTTCCTAATGTCTTTGGCCTGCATAAAAACGGTTGGTAACAAGGAGAATATCAATGATACAATGCTCAGCGAGATAAGCAGTAAATTTCGGTATACCACTTTTACATAATGATTAACCGGTCTAAAAACACTGCTTTTACGGATACTGAAATGATTGACCAAAAGTACAGCTGCCCTCACTACCATGCTGCTTAACAGAATAAGTGGTAAAATTCCCCCATCGTGCAAGGGGCAGTTAAATACATAGGCAGATGTAAAAAAACCTATTAATGAGAGCGGGATAAAAACAATAACCGATAACGCATTCCGTAAACTGTTAAAAATAATTGCGCAGGCAAAAAATATAATGATAACGATGTAAATAAAGGATAATAGCCTGTTTCTGGTTATCTGCTTTAAATCATCTGTCTGTCCATCGTTAATGCTATAGCCCAATGGAAGCTGCCTGCTTATTTTTTCGATAATCTGATCAGAAACCTTTTTTCCGAGATAGGCGTCGCCAATGAAATTATAATTAACAACCACCCTGTACTGTTGGTTGAGCCTATTGATTTCAGACAATGATTTTGACCGCTGAAGTACCGTAACCTGCCCTATTCTTAAACCGAAGCTGCCACTTTTTAAATTCTGATGCTGGAGATCCCATAAATGTGGTTTTTCTTCCACATCTCTCAACTGTATAAGTTGCGACTGATATGGTATGGTAGTTTCAGCATCACCATAGTTATCATATAACATTCTGGATAACCTGGCAGCGCTCAAACCTATAATTTCGTTTTTTGGTTTAATGGGGCTCATTACATAATCCAGCCTCGAATCGTTGCGTTCGGATAGCATATCCTGATCAAAGAAAATCCGGTTTACCCTTTCATTTTCCTTAAGCTCATCCTCTACCCGTGCTGCAAACAGCATCATTTTTTCATAATTATACCCGCTTAAATTAATGGCATAGTTCGTTTTTTCTGTTTTCACTTCAGTGCTAAAGCCTTCTCCTACGCCATAGATGGCAAATTCGGCCAGGCCATTTTCATCCGCCTTAAGCTCCAGCTTCTTTTTAAACATCATCGGAAAGCCTGTACTGTCTGAAGATTCATCAAAATAGATTACCATTTGTGCATGCTCAGCGTCAACAATCCTTGATTGAAAAGTCCGTATCTCTTTAAAAGCCGACAGATAATCTTCCCAATCAGTTACCACTTCTTTTATCTCCGAAAAAGCATATCCTTTAGCTATCTCGATATTAATCCCGATTCTGGTTTCGCTTGTTTCTTCATCACTTTGTATATCCTTATTGCTCTGTAGCCAAAAAAGTCTCAGGGTGCCCCCCAGCGCAATATCAATAAAGGGCTTTATGTGTTCTCTATATTGCGGTACTGCCGTTAGCCTGTTGTAAAATTTCGCAAAACCTTCGTCGCTGTTTATCTTTTCCGGCAGTAAGAAAAACGGCAGTCCAAATAATAATACAGTAGCAAAAAGGATTAATATTCTAAAGCGGAGCAGATGTAAAACAAAGTGCCGGTACAGATTTATAAAGCCTAAATGACTTATGGCTTTTTTACGTTTCAATGAGTAGGAATGTTCAACTTTAATATAAGCGATTAGTGCAGGCATTAATATTACTGCCAATATTGTAGATATCACACAGCTTGTCATAATCACAATTGCAAAGCCATGGTAGGTGTTACCGAAACCACTGTTGGGCAAAATAATTATCGACAGGGCTGCAATTGTGGCAAAATTAATTGCCAATGTGCCTGATGATGTATTTTTTATTTTGCCACGTAGGTTCGAGATAAGCACTGCCATACAGTTGGTCATCATCATCCCAACAGAGATAACAATACCCGTATATGCATATTCATCAAGTTTGAGCCCCAATAACCGGTATACCAAAAAAGAAATAGAAAGTGCCCCTGTAATAAATAAAAAAGTTAGCAGTATGGGATTAAAGCGTTTAAATACCACAAAAACAGTTAACAGTACAATTGCAATAGCCATTAATACCTGGATAATTGCGCGCCACAATCCGGTATTTTTTTTGGCAACCTCATCATATTGCAGTAAAACAGATATACCTTTTGGCATCTTATTTTGAAGAACCGAAACGAGCTGTTTTATCCTCATCCAGGTAAAAAGAACGTGGTATTTTTGGTCTGCAACAATTTCTACGATCCTAACCTGTTTACCGTCTATCCTCAAAATATTTTCATCATCCGATTGATTTATGCGCACACTGGCCACCTGATGTAGAGGAATGATTTGGCCATTGCTAATCCCAATCGGAAAATCAGACAGATTCTGGACATTATTTTCTTCTTTTTTAACAATCAGGTTTCTATAAAATACCTGACCACCCGCCGTTCTGTCTGGCACTTTCCCTAACCCTTCCTCTGCATTGGCAAGATTATTTGCCAGCACCCCTGTGGTGAGCGATAGTTTTTCGAGATCATTCCTTCTATATCCTACCTCTATGTTTTTTTTTGATGCCCCTATTATATTTACCTGACTGATTCCCTTTAAAGCAAGCAGAGGTTGCTGTATATTGCATTTGATAAATTCTTCTATATTATCGAACCCGTTAACTGGTATTACATAACTTAATAAAGGGAGTTTGCTTTTATCGCTTCGATCTACACTGGTTACCGGATATGATACCTTTTTTGGAAAGCCTGGATAAAGCTGGCCCATCAGTGTGGAGATTTCGAAACGTTTTTGCATTAGTTTTTCCGGGTCGGTTACCTTTGCCTTCAGATAACCAAATCCCCTGCCCGAAACGGATCTGATTTCCTGAAGTCCGCTTACTGTAGCCAATAAACCTTCTATTTTGCGGGTAACCTGATCTTCTACAACTTCAGGAAGGGCACCGCTATAACGAAAAGTGATATTAATTTGTCCGTCATTGTACGCATTATCCCGGCCATACAATACATAAAATCCTGATACCGCCCCAAAAATGGAGAGCGTTCCGAAAAGTATTAAAATAGAAAAGGCACGGTCTCTACTCATACTATAAGGTTGCTTGATTATCGGTTAATAACTTTTGTACCTTTACAGCTGTATTATCGGCAAGCTTTAGGTTATTGCCAACAATTACCTGATCTCCGGGCTTAAGTCCGGATTCAATAGATACATACCTGGTATTTTCTTTACCGCGCTTAACGTAATTCCACACGGCGCGGCCATTTACGCAGGTAAATACCACGCTCCTGTTCTGCCTTTGAACAATAGCCTCTTTTGGGATGAACAATGTATTGGATGATGTTTTTTTCACAATGATTTTTGTGGCCATGCCATCAATCAGCGAACCATCTGTATTTTGCAGTATAGCCTTAACCCTGATAAACCCACTATTATCGATAACAGGATTAATTTCCGAAACATTACCCCTGTATAACAGCTCATTACCGTATGCAACAACATCTATCTTATTGCCCACATGTACAATTCCAAGTTCGGTTTCGAGCACCGAGAACTCAACGCTCATCATCGAATCGTTAAACAGATCGCAAAGTTTCTGGTAGGCATCTATGGTACCATTCGGATTAATGGCCAGATTTGCGATTCTTCCGGTAAAAGGAGCAATGAGTACCGAACGTTCCAATGAATATTTTATATTCGCCAGTTCGTACCTGGCATTTAAAAAGCCGCTTCTGATCTTAGCCATTTTCATAATTCCATTCGGAATGCCCGATGAATCGCGCAAACGGTAACCATAATCGATCAGGCGGTCGTCCAGTTCAATCATTGCCTTATCCATATTTTCATTTGCCCTTACCAGCTGCATTTTTAACTCTGTAGGATCGAGCCTGCCAATTACCTGTCCTTTTACCACGCGATCGCCATTTTTTACTGATAACTGAACGAGTTTACCCGATGATTGAAAAGAAAGTGCTACTTTTTCATTTGCAATAATTTTCCCGTCACTCAACAGTTCCTCACTGAAATCTCCAAACCCAGCTTTCGAAACTTCCACCAGAACACGCCTGTCTTTTTCATCCCTTGTATGATTGTTTACAGTTTGCTCCTGGGTTCCATTGTTACAATTCTGGAAGAATATTGCTGTAATTGCCAGGATAAATAAGTTACGTCCGATTTTCATATTATGATCTTTATATATTCCCACCACCCTGTTCATCTAAAGCGAGGTTATTGTTCCGTTCAAAATCAAAGAGTGTTAACATTCTGATGGAGTAATAAAGCAACCAATACCCCTGAAGGGTATCAACATATTCGTTGGTGGCCCTATCCTTATCAAGCAAAGCATTATTGAAATCGGTAAAATTTAAACTCCCTATGGTATATTTTTGAAAGGCCACATTATAGCGCCTTGTTGCTAAATCCCTTGTTTCTTTAGCTATCTGGATCAGTTCTTTCTGAAGCTGCCACCGCATTACCTGATAGGAAACATCCTGTTCCATAGTCATTTCCTGCTGGCTGATCCTATTTTCTTCAAGATAAAGGTTTGCTTCGGCCCTTTTCCTGTTTGATTTATTCACGCCCCAATCCATTAAAGGAAAATAAAAACTGATCCCCACAGCCTGGTTACGTAAAAGATCGTTATAGGCAGCTCCAAGATGCTGATCGCTTTGGGTAAGGCCGATATTCGCATTAATACTAAAAGAAGGGCCGGTTAAAGATTTTGTACGCTGTATTTCCTGCTGGGCCTCTAGTTTTCTCCTTTTAAATTCATAGTAATATTTCCGGTTATCCTTAGTCATCGTAATGGCCCTGTCAAGTTCTACCGCAAAAAAATGCATATCCTCTGGCAGTTCCAGCTCCGTTCCTTTTTCCAATTGTGCATTCAGGTACCTTGAAAATGTTTGTAGCGCAACCTCCCGATGTAACACCGATGCCGACAATCCTTTTCGGGCATTTAAATGACTAACCTGTGCCTGTAAAAGTTCGTTGAGGTTAATGGTCCCAATCTCAAAGCGCGACTTTGATATTTTTAGCAGCGTATCTATATTTTTAAGATTCTGCTGATCGAGTTTGAGTTGGATATCGGCCTTAAGCAAGGCAAAAAACTTCTCTGTTGTTGAATAGGAAATATTTTCTATACTTTCAAAAAATGCCCTTTTTGATTCCTCCAATTTTAAAGGTTCAATTTTCCTCCGCCACTTCAGTTCATTATAAAACACATTAGATTGGGTATAACTTACAGAAAGCGGTACCGAGGTATAAGATTTATAGTGGTTATTCCCAAAGTTATCTAAACGCTGGAGCGAACTGGAAACCACGAGATTTCCACCGGTAAACCCTACATTTTGAGATAGGTTTAAACTTAAACTTGAATTTGCTACATTTTGGCTGATAAAATCGTTCTTTCCGTTAGGAAGCGTTAAAATATTAATACTCCTGAAATAATTGGGCAATACCCCTCTTAACGAAAACTTTGGCAGAAACCCAGCTTTATAAGCCGCGAAATCCCAATACGATGATTGTTTTGCATAGGTAGAAATCTTCGTATCAAGCGAGTTTTTTCTTGCCATATCAATGCTTTCGAAAAGAGTGAATTTGTTTTTCACCTGGGCCTTGATGGGCAGAAAGAAAAAAAAAGGCTGCAAAAGAAGTATTAAAACAATACAGCGTTTATTAAATTTCATGAGCGTTAAGAAAAATTTTATCGTGAAACTGCCTTTAAGCATCCACAGGCCTAAAACACAACAGCAATTATCTATATCTTTTGCACAAACGGTTCGCCAATAGGCGCATTAAGACATTAAAGAATTGGGGTATCTAACTAATGGCGTATAAAACTGTCAATTAACGGTACAGTTTGTTGGTATACAAATTGCCCATCCCACTACACACCTGATATAAGTACCTTTATGAGATGGATTTCCGGGAATAAAACAATCAACAAGTTGTTCCTGAGAGAAAAGCTGATTGGAGCTATTGGAATTGGAATTGTCATCATTGCTGTTTCCTCCGTTACTGCTTCCGTTAGAACCTGTTGAATCCTGGGCTATTACATTGCCCGGGTTATTTTTATCGCCAAGGCCGTAACCCAAAATTGCATAATGGATGTTTGTGGTAAGTGTGGCCATTATAAGTGCCGCCATCATAAATTTCAATGCAGTGTTTTTCATAGATTTGGTTATTTGATCTGTTCAGTGCCGATATGGACAATGCTAATCTTGACATTATTTTAGAAAAAAAAATTTCTATTATGTAACCTGCACGAATTATTATGCGAAATGCATCAGCTGGCTGATACTGTTATAATATCGAAAGAATATATTTGTAATGTTAGCTTAAACTAAAATCCTTTAAACTTTTTGATGGTACTTTCCTGTGTTATAATAGACGATGACTTATCTGTACTCCAGCAAATGGAGCAGTACATAGATAAAATTCCTTTTTTGACTTTAAAAAAATCGTACAGCGATCCCAATGAGGCTGTAAATGATATTATTAAAAAAAATGAGCTGATCGATATTCTTTTTACAGATGTTGAAATGCCGGGTCTTTCCGGAATTGCACTGTCTGATATTATAAGGAAAAATGTAAGTTCGCTTGTTGTTGTAAGTGCACATACCAAGTATGCCGTTGATGGTTATAATGTAAATGCCAAACAATTTTTAACCAAGCCATTCAATTTCAACAAGTTCGAAACAATAGTAAATAACCTGGTCAATAAAATTGGCGAAAGCCATCCTTACATCATGATCAGGCTGAGCGCAAAAGGTGAAATGCTAAAGGTTTATCTTGACGAAATAATTGCGATAGAAGGGGCTTCAAACTATATTAAAATCCATACCCTAACCAAAGTGGTAATGCCATATTATACTATGGCAAAAATCGAAGAGAAGCTCAATCTTTTCAAAAATTTTAAACGCATAAACAAATCTTTCATCATATCGGCAAAACAGATCGAAAAAATTAACGGCGATAACATTGAATTAAAAAAAGGGCTGGTGGTTACGGTAAGCCGATCCTACAAAAATAACCTCAAATCATTTCTTTCCGGATTATCTAATATTAACTGATAATGGCAACTATTGATGATCAGTGGGATAGACCGTATAATTATCTGCCCAATGGGATAACGATATCTACCCTAAATAGATCTTCACCCTCCAAACCGTAGGTAAATTTCAAATTTTCACCAAATGCAGTCCTTAACCTGCTTTCGATATTTTTCATGCCGCTATTGGTTCCAATTTTTTCGATGGTGTAACTTACTAAATTTGATGTTTGGATAAATAACAGGTTATCCTCAGCAAATACAGCCATAAGCGCGGGCTTCTCTTCCACGCATAAATTGCCATGCTTAAACATGTTTTCCATCAGCGTGAGCAAAACCAGCGGGATCATCCGCAGATGCATAGTTTCGGCAGAAAAATACAGATCGATAAAAATAGATTGGTTCTTACGGAGCTGATACAGATAAACCAGTTTTTCTACCTGTGCCATTTCATCTTTAATAATGACCATATCATCAACGCCCGAATCTATTGCAAACCTCATGATATCAGAAAGTACAATAACAGCTTCTCCGGCATCTTCCGGATTTATTTTAATGTTATTGTATACGTAACTGAGTGTATTGAATAAAAAATGTGGATTAATCTGAGCACGCAGAAAATCATTGTGCGATTTTGAAAGCATATCTGCCATGCGCTCTTCGTTAATGATGGCAAGAAGTCGTTGTTCTTCGAGTTCGTTGCTCCGTTTTTTTTCAAAAAAATAAGTTCTGATAAAGTAATAGGCCGAAGCAAAGCCACTGAAATAAATGTAACGGTATAGGGTACTAAGAACATAATCGCGGTTTAGTGCAACAGAAACTTTGTGGGTAATAATATGATAGCGAATCAATAACATATCGGCACCAAGGTTAAAAAAAAGATAGATGCAGAAAAGAACAGTAAAAATTAACGGTATACGGTAGAAAGTTTGGTTTTTAAACCTTGTGGCCCAGGGCAAACCGATGAAACAAACGGTATAGAAATAAGAAATAACAATTGCATAGTGGAGGCAATAAGTTAACAGATTGCCAAAAACGCCATAAATTAACCCAATAAGTACGGTTTCATAAGCTATAAAAACGCCCCATGCCAACAGGTGTATCCAATATTTTTTAATGCATTTTTTAATAATCTTAATCATGAATAAAGAGCGGTATAAATAGAATTTAAGCCTGTTTACATAATTTTTTTTTCAGGTAAAAAAGCAATACATAAGTTTCTAAAAAAAACGATTTATGAAACAGCAAACCAACAAAATCAAAGTAAAAACAATTTTCACATTTGGTCAGAAAAAAGGGAAAGACGGCTTAAGTACAGATGTTACCACGCTTACTACCAGCTTAACAGTTACTGGTTGGAGATGAATTTAATACCCGGGCCAAACTAAAATCCCTAAACCTTTCGTTTGGCCTTTATTAAATGATCGTCTACAAATTTGTGGAAGTGTTTCCTGTAATAATCGCCAATGGTTACTTTTTGTCCGCCATCCATAGTTACTACATTTCCATCAATAGAATCAATCAGGTTTCTGTTCAATATAAAGCTGCGTTGAAACTGGATAAAACCACGCTCACTGCCGAGATTCTTCGACATTTCGCTTAAAGACATATATGTTAATATCCTTTTGCCCGAAATGGTATGAAGCTGCACATAATTTGATTTGCTTTCGGCAGATACAACATCCTTAAATCTGACCTTAACCAGACGCAGGTTATCGTCGCTGCTCTTCACAAAGAAAAAATCCTGCTGCACATCCTTTTGGTTACCCTGCTCAAAGGAGAAAATTTCATTCTTAAACGAAAACAACCGCTGGATTACATCCATAAATTTCGCGAGCGAAAAAGGCTTAAGCAGGTAATCATTTGCCCGCACTTCAAAAGCCTCAAAGCCATATTTTGTATGGGCAGTGGTAAAAATCAATCTTTCGGTATTATTCCTGATTATTTTTGCCAGTTCGATCCCCGAAATTTCGGGCATATCTATATCCAATAAAATCAGATCCAACCGTTCTTCATCGGTAATTTCTTTTAATGCTTTTACAGGATCGGTATAGGTAGCTACCAATTCCAGTGCAGGCATTTTTAAAAAATAACTCTTTAATCCTTCAATGGCGTGCGGTTCATCATCAATAATCACACATCTGTACATAAGCGTCAACTAAAACGTTTAAATATAACATATATATATATTTTTGACAAAGCTTTTCAAAATCTTTGTTTGGTATTAATTAAATTTCAGGGACAAACTTCAAAATTCATTTTTCGGTTAGCTTGAAGCCATTCTTGACCAAAGGATAATGGATATCTCTTGGAAAGATCTGATAGATGGCTACGAATGGAGAGAGGTAATAAATTTAGACGTTACGGATGAAACTTCTATAAACGGATATTGGTATGGGCAAATCTTGGGCAGAATTTTGCTCTTGTTAATAACTTCAGAAATTTCCCCCTTATATTTCCTAGAATTTTCGTATTTCATATTCTTTAATTGAAATGTGAAGTACAAAACTCCATGACTAATAGTGTCTGTATTTGTTCAAAGCGCTTTTTTTGTGTTCAAAATGAGTTACATATCTCTATCATTTAGTCTAAGGCCACGATCAAATTAGTAGTAAAACAACTAGTTTCATTAATGTGCGATATCAGTTTGCTTTCAGATGAATTAAACTTGGATGCCAGAAGAAGTTCTTGGCTACCCATGAACTGCTCAACGCCATCCAAAGTGAATCCTGAATGGAAGGCCTGCACGATCATTCGCGAGGTCAATGTTGATGACTTGGTCTTCTCCTCAACCTACTGCTCTCCGGTGTTATTCTGTTCTTTCCAGAACTGCTCTTCTAAATGTGAATGCAGGTATAAAGCAGAAGATGTTAATAAACAGTTTGTTAAATTTTTGGATGACTATAGCCTAAATGCAAAAACTGCCGAGCTATTCAAAATGGTGATTTTGGATGAATACGCCAGCGATACCTTGAAGAACAAGGAATATAAAACCTATCAGGCCAAACAGCTTACAGAAAACAACAATAAGCTTACACGGGCAAGAGAGCTATTGTCGCTAGGTGATATTGATGAAAACGATTATAAAACCATAAAACTGGAATGCTAGAATGCGGTATTGATTCCTTTAGGACTGTTGCCAGATCAATTCAATCGCATTATCTGTATATCCTAAACTTTTTTATTAACAGATCCACGAATGCCTCTGCAGAATCTTTCAATGCAAAGATCAAAGCTTTTAGAGCAACATCCGGAGGGGTTAGAGATATTAAATTCTTCTTATTCAGATTATCGAAAATATATGCTTGAAATGATACCCCCCAACTTTTCCGCTTGATCCTTGATCCCTCTGTTGCCTGTAATAAATGATTTCAAAATCACCTAAAAACAAAAAAGCCCTTTAAGATATCTTAAAGGGCTTTCGGGTGGCTGATGGGGCTCGAACCCACGACCCTCGGCACCACAAACCAATACTCTAACCAACTGAGCTACAGCCACCGTGTTTTTTTTGATGTCACAAAAGTACGACTTTTCACATTCCCTGCAAATATTTTTTTCAATGTTTTTACAAGAAATTTTTAATTCCTTAACATTCAATTATTTGAATTTGAAAAAAAAATTCGGCAACAGATAAAATAGGCGATTTTAAAGCTAAAAACATAACTTTACCACGTTTATGATCGAAATTTATACAGACGGAGCAGCTAGCGGAAACCCCGGACCAGGCGGTTGGGGTACCATTTTAAGAGCAGGGCAACACTATAAGGAATTAAGTGGCGGCTTTAGGATGACCACCAATAACCGAATGGAATTATTAGCTGTAATCAAAGGATTAGAAGCATTAAAAAGCTTAAACCAGGAGGTAACCGTTTATTCCGATTCTAAATATGTGGTTGATGCCGTGGAGAAAAAATGGGTTTTCGGCTGGGTGAGCAAAGGTTTTAAAGACAAAAAAAACAAAGACCTCTGGTTAAGGTTCCTTGAGCTGTATAAGCTCCATAAAGTTAAATTCGTTTGGATTAAAGGTCACAACGCCCACCCTGAAAATGAACGTTGCGACCGGCTGGCCGTATTTGCTTCTCAAGATAAAGCAAACCTGGCTATAGACAGTATTTTCGAAGCAGAAAGAAATAAAGCTACCTTACTTTAATCCAACCCGCCAATTACATTCAGATCTTCCAGTTTAGCATCTACATCATTCTCGCTAGCGGTTGATTTTGCCGTATACAACAGCATCATTTCTTCCGCTTTTTCTACCATATTTTTGGAGCCGATAAAAATCGGCACGCGTTGATGTAATTCAGTCGGATCAATATCCAGTATCCGTTCGAAACCGGTACTGGCCTTGCCCCCAGCCTGCTCAATAATAAAGGCCATGGGGTTACACTCATATAATAACCTTAACTTACCATTTGGCGAGCGTGAAGTGGTGGGGTAAATATAAATGCCGCCTTTAATCAAATTGCGGTGAATATCACCAACCATAGATCCGATATAACGCGAAGTGTAAGGCCGTTTTGTGGCTTCATCCTCTACCTGGCAATATTTAATGTATTTCTTTACCCCATCCGGAAAATGCACATAATTACCCTCGTTTACAGAATACATATAGCCGTTTTCAGGTATTTTCATCTGCGGATGCGAAAGACAAAACTCACCTATTGATGGATCGAGCGTAAAACCATTCACTCCTTTACCTGTAGTATAAACAAGCATGGTAGAAGAGCCATAAATGACATAACCAGCAGCCACTTGCTCTGTACCTTTCTGCAGCACATCGGCTAAACTGGCCCTGCCTTCAAAAGATTTCCTCCTGTAAATAGAAAAAATCGTACCTACCGCAACATTTACATCGGTATTTGAAGAACCATCCAAAGGATCGATACATACAATGTATTTTGCATTTTGAGAAACCGGTGAGTCGATATGGATAATTTCATCTTCCTCTTCAGTAGCAACAATGCAACATTCCCCGCCACTGGTTAAAGCGGCGATAAATTGTTCATCAGCATACACATCCAGTTTTTTCTGTTCTTCGCCCTGAATATTAGTGGTTCCCACATCACCCAGGATGTCGACCAAACCTGCCTTGTTAATTTCGCGGTTAACAATTTTGGCTGCGATACCAATGTCTCTCAGCAGCCTTGACAGCTCGCCTTTGGCATAGGGAAAATCTGCCTGTTTTTCTATAATAAATTGTCCTAGTGTTTTAACGCCACAAACCATGCTTAGTGTATATTTTACATTATCTACCCGATAATTCTATAACCTCTAAGGTATGAATATTTTCGTCAGTAATGCAAAATCTGATCAGGGTTCGCACTTTATGCCAGCCATGTTTCCCCGCTGCACCGGGGTTTATATGCAAACATTTCAGCTTTTCATCGAACATCACTTTCAAAATATGCGAGTGCCCGGTAATAAATAATTTTGGAGGGTTAGTGTATATTTCTGGCTTTACATAAGATGAGTATTTACCTGGATATCCTCCAATATGCGTCATCCATACATCCACCCCTTCACAGCTAAATCGATTTTTCTCTGGGAATTCATTTCTGATTACCGCATCATCAATATTTCCAAATACTCCACGCAAAGGCTTAAAGGCGGCTAGTGGTGCAGCTACATCCTGACCAAAATCTCCGGCATGCCAGATTTCGTCCACACTTTCAAAATGCTTAAAAACTGCATCGTCTAAAAAACCATGGGTATCCGAAATTAATCCTATTTTTTTCAAACTATTTTTATTTTTCAACCTTTTCAAGGAGGTTATAACGTGATTATTCTTCCTTCATAGCCTTAAATATGCCGTTCGGCTGTATAAAAGACACTGCATTTACCTGCTTATCTGCAGCAACATCAAACTTAACACTAAACCCTTTAAGTGCCTTTAGGTTAAATGTATCCGCTTCAGTAGCTATCGTTTCATATTCTTGCTGCCCAGGCACATGTACCATCAACGTATTCCCTTTTAAATAGACTTTCACCGTGATTTGACCTAAAGCATATTCACCGGTATATTTTTGAAGTTCTTTAAGCGATAGTATTTTTGCTTCCGGCTTAAAATCAAACATCACAGGCTTATCGCTGCCATCTAAAAAAATGCCTATACCTTGTATTTTACCGTCTACCCCACCCGAAAAGTTAAACATCAGATTACTCTGTACGGTATCCACTACTCCATTTTTATCAATAGATTTTGGATCAAAAACATCGTAATGCATATGTTTAAGCAACACTTTTTCATCACTTAATAGGGTATATAGCTCATTTTTCTCTTGCCAAACCTTAATTGTGCCATAAGCCGGGTTTTCAAATGAACCAACGTAGTCTTTTAGTGGATGTGAAGGAATCGTGTTTAATATAGGTGTACTCTTAGTGCCCTTAGTAACCTGCATGTTGGCCTTTATCTTTTTCATGGCTTCTCCATTCCAGTCGATTGTTTTAAGGTTAAGCAATCTATCCACAATAGAATTGCGTACAACTGCCGGAACCTGCGAACCGTTTTGATTACTTAACACCACTATCCCCAACTGATCAGATGGAAGAAAAGCAACATTTGCCGAAAAACCATTAATATTTCCACCATGCTCTACCATATAATGCCCCCTATACGACCCAATCATCCAACCTAAACCATAATTGGCTAGAAAAATGTCGTTATGCTCGGCAGGCAAATCGGCTGACATTACCATCTGAGAACTTGCAGCCTCTCGGACATAATCAGTAGGCAGTATCTCCTTTTTCTTAAAAAAACCTCCACTAACCCACACCTTTAACCAATTGGCCATATCGTTTGCACTGCTGTTAATGCTACCCGCCGGCCCCATCCCATTAATATTATAGTAATCTACCTTTTTAATCTCATTCCCCTTCGCAACTGTGTAAGGTAAGGAAGCATCGCTATCTTCCTTAAAAGCTTTGATATCCGTATTAGAGCGGTTCATTTCTAATGGAATAAAGAACTTTTCTTTTATATTCTGTTCCCAGGTTTTACCTGTCAATCGCTCTACAATCATTCCCTGAGCGAGGTACATAAAATTATTATAAAACCATTTTTCGCGTACAGCAGCACTGGGCTTCATGTATTTTACCCGCGCAATAATGCTATCTCTATTGGCTGTATTAAACAAAAGCCACGAAAAATCGTATCTCGACAATCCGGTTCTATGTGCCATGAGGTCGCGCAGAATAATTTGGCTATCCATTTCTTCACTATAAAAATGTAGTTTTGGCAGCAAACTTACGGCCTTATCTTCAAACGTCAGTTTTCCTTCTTTTCTGAGTAAACCCAACAAAGAACCCGTAAAAGCTTTACTGCTCGAACCAATTGCAAAAAGTGTATTCGGCGTAACCGGTTTTTTATTTTCCACATCGCGGTAGCCAAAACCTTTACTGTAAATAATGTCATCTCCTTTAACAACCGCTACCGAGAAACCTGCAGCAACCTGATCTTTTAATATTCGGTTAAATAACGTGTCGATCCCCGCTAAAGGATCATCATTTTTTTGTTTTTTTGATTGAGCCAGTGACGACAATACCAAGAAGCATAATAGCAAAACATTTAAGATACGTTTCATTTTAAGTTGGATGAGATTACACCACCTAAATTACAAATGATAATGAGATTATATCAGAAAACATGTAAATTCTATTTTCTTAGTAAGCCAGAAAAAAATCTTTAAGCAGTATTTTATATTCAGCCGTATGCACCTTTAAATCTTCATAAAGATAGAAATCACTTTCCTGTAATACCGTTCTATTTTTCCCCAGACATATCATTTGCCTGAAAGCGGCCTTTGATCGGTCGGAATGGATATATATGCTTTCCACCAGTTCCATTCCGTAATATCCGGCCTGCATAACCACCTCTTCAGCCTGTTTTATGGGAAGAATCAGCCAAACCTGTCCCGCATCCGTCAACAATTCACTGATCTTTGCCACCAGCATGCTAAAAAAACCTTCCGCAGCATGCCTGGCAATCCCTTTCCGCACCTCTTCATTCTTAAGGTCATTTACAAAAAAAGGTGGATTAGACACAATCAGATCAAATCTATCAGTCGAATTATAGTATTCAATTGCTGTATTACTGATGCTTAAACGATGATTGAATAGCGATTGTTTAAAATTGCGTTCAGCAGTTTTCGCCGCTTGCTCATCGATTTCAACCGCATGTATGTGTGCATCAGGAAAACGTTGTGCCAGCATCAAGGCAATTACCCCTGTACCTGTTCCAATATCCAGTATCCTTTTAGGATTCTGGTGATTGGCCATGGCCCCGATTAAAACGCCATCCGTATTGATCTTCATGGCGCAGCCGGTCTGATCGACCTCAAATTGCTTAAACTTAAAAATACTCATCCTAAACCTCGTACAATTCCAGTGGCAAACCATCCGGATCGGCAAAAAAAGTAAAGCGCTTATCCGTAAATTCATCAATCCGGATCGGCTCAGTGATAATTCCATGTTTATTTAACCTGTCAATCTCCTGCTGAATATCTTTTACTTCGAAAGCCAGGTGCCGCAAACCCTGAGCCTCGGGCCGCGACGGCCTTGCCGGTGGATTTTCGAAAGAGAAAAGCTCGATCTGATAAACACCATTTACCGCCAGATCCAGCTTGTATGATTTCCGGTCTGCCCGGTACACTTCGGCCAACACCGTAAAACCGAGTTTATTCACATAAAAATCTTTCGATCTTTCGTAATCAGAACAGATAATAGCAATGTGGTGGATTCGTAGCATAAGTAATGATTGGATTTAAGAATGAGTGTATGATTAAATGATTTGCAAAGTTCTGCATTCTCGAATTCAAAACTCAATCATTCGTCCATTATTTTAAAATCGTTCAAAATTCTATCATTCAATCCCTCATTCCTTCACTCATTAAATTTAAAAACGCTAAATTTGCGACTTCAAAAAAAAAGCATGATTCATTTCTTCTCTAGTCATCCTGAGCCTGTCGAAGGGCAATCGCAGACGGTTTTTGTTTTGCAAACAGACAAAGCGCTTTCTACTACTGATATTACTAAACTCGAATGGTTATTTGGCGGCGCCAAGATCTCACAGGAAACAGCCCTAAAAGGCTTTTTTGTTGGGCCACGGGCAGCTATGATTACGCCATGGAGTACCAACGCAGTAGAAATTACCCAGAATATGGACATGCAGGGCATAATCAGGATCGAAGAATTTAAAAAGGTTGACGAAACCTTTGCCGATTACGATCCGATGCTTTCTCAAAAATACGATAAGATTGACCAGGATATTTATACCATCAACATCAAGCCTGAACCCATTTTAGAAATTACCGATATTGCTGCTTATAATAAACAGGAAGGTCTTTCTTTAAGCGACGAAGAAGTTGATTATTTAAATACATTAGCGCAAAAATTAGAAAGGCCCTTAACCGATTCGGAAGTATTTGGCTTTTCGCAGGTGAACTCAGAACACTGCCGCCACAAAATTTTTAACGGAAAATTTGTAATTGATGGAGTAGAGCAGCCTACCTCTTTGTTTAAACTGATCCGCAAAACTTCTGAAGAAAACCCTAACGATATCGTTTCGGCCTATAAAGACAATGTTGCTTTTATTAAAGGACCAAAAGTACAACAGTTTGCACCTAAACGTGCCGATCAGCCTGATTTTTACACTTTAAGCGATTTTGATTCCGTAATCTCTTTAAAAGCAGAAACACATAATTTCCCAACCACTGTAGAGCCTTTTAACGGTGCTGCAACGGGTTCAGGAGGCGAAATCAGAGACCGTTTAGCAGGTGGCCAGGGTTCTTTACCTTTGGCCGGAACGGCAGTTTACATGACCGCGCTTTCCCGTTTAGAAGAAAACCGCCCATGGGAACAAGGTGTAGAAGAAAGGCAATGGTTGTACCAAACGCCAATGGATATCCTGATCAAAGCCTCAAACGGTGCCACCGATTTTGGAAATAAATTTGGCCAGCCGCTCATTACCGGATCGGTTTTAACTTTCGAACACGAAGAAGATAACCGTACCCTTGGTTTTGATAAAGTAATTATGCTCGCGGGCGGTATTGGTTATGGCAAAGCCAGCCAGGCACAAAAACTTAAACCACAGGAGGGCGATAATATCGTAATCTTAGGTGGCGAAAATTATAGAATTGGAATGGGTGGCGCAGCAGTTTCATCTGCTGATACTGGTCAGCACGGCAGCGGCATCGAATTAAATGCCATTCAGAGGTCAAACCCTGAAATGCAGAAACGTGCGGCCAATGCCGTTCGTGGTTTGGTAGAGAGCGATCACAACCCGATCATTTCCATCCACGATCATGGTGCAGGCGGCCACTTAAACTGTTTATCAGAACTGGTTGAAGAAACTGGTGGTTTGATTAACCTGGATAAACTTCCGGTGGGCGATCCTACCCTTTCTGCTAAAGAAATTATCGGTAACGAATCGCAGGAAAGAATGGGCTTGGTAATCGGAAACGAACATATCGAAACCCTTCAAAAAATTGCCGATCGCGAGCGTTCACCGATGTATACCGTTGGTAAAGTTACCGGCGACCACCGTTTCACTTTTAAATCGGCCACTACAGGTTTAAAGCCGATGGATTTAGAACTGGCTGCCATGTTTGGCAGCTCGCCTAAAATTGTAATGGAAGACAGTACAGTTGACCGTAAATACGAAGCCATCACCTATAACAACAGCGAATTAAATACTTATTTAGAACAGGTGCTTCAGTTAGAAGCCGTTGCGGCTAAAGATTGGTTAACCAATAAAGTTGACCGCTGTGTGGGTGGACGCGTAGCCAAGCAGCAGTGCGCCGGTCCGTTGCAATTGCCGTTAAACAACTGCGGTGTAATGGCTTTAGACTTTCAGGGTAAAGAAGGTATTGCCACTTCAGTTGGCCACTCACCTATCTCAGCACTGATCGATCCGGCTGCAGGTAGCCGCAACGCCATTGCCGAATCACTTTCAAATATTGTTTGGGCACCTTTAAAAGAGGGTTTGAAAAGCGTTTCGCTTTCTGCCAACTGGATGTGGGCCTGTAAAAACGAAGGCGAAGATGCCAGGTTATATTCAGCGGTAAAAGCGTGTTCTGATTTTGCAATCGATTTGGGCATCAACATTCCAACCGGAAAAGATTCCTTATCAATGAAACAGAAATATGCGAATGGTGATGTAATTGCACCGGGAACGGTGATTATTTCTGCAGGTGCGAACTGTGATGATATTACTAAAGTGGTTGAGCCGGTATTACAAAAAGATGGTGGCGCCATTTACTACATCAACCTGTCTACCGACAGCTATAAACTGGGCGGTTCATCTTTCGCACAGATTTTAAACAAAGTAGGTACCGAAACACCTGACGTAAAAGATGCAGCGAAATTTAAAAACGCATTCAATACCTTACAACAATTAATTAAGGCAGGTCACATCCATGCCGGACACGATGTTGGCAGCGGTGGTTTAATTACAACGCTGTTGGAAATGTGTTTTGCCGACCGTGACTTAGGCGCCCAACTCGATTTATCAGCTTTAGCCGAGCAGGATAGCACTAAATTGCTTTTTGCCGAGAATATTGCCGTTGTTTTCCAGGCTGATGCTGCTGCAGAAGCTACATTAACTGAGAATGGCGTCGCTTTCCACAAAATTGGTACAGTAAACACTTCGGCTAAACTGGAAGTTAAAAATGGTGGTGATAGCTTTAGTTTTGATATTGACCATTTGCGCGATGTTTGGTTTAAAACTTCATACTTGTTAGACAGCAGACAAACCGGCAACGGCTTAGCCAAAGCGCGCTACGATAATTATAAAAACCATGTTTTAAATTACAGTTTCCCGCTTACTTTTGATGGTAAAAAACCGGTAATCGACGAAACGAAGCCAAGACCAAAAGCCGCTATTATCCGCGAAAAAGGAAGTAATTCTGAGCGCGAACTGGCAAACGCCATGTATTTAGCCGGTTTTGATGTAAAAGATGTTCACATGACCGATTTAATTACCGGCCGGGAAACTTTAGAAGATATCCAGTTTATCGGTGCGGTGGGCGGTTTCTCTAACTCTGATGTTTTAGGATCGGCGAAAGGCTGGGCAGGTGCATTTTTATATAATGAGAAAGCGAGAATTGCTTTAGAGAAATTCTTTGCCCGTCCTGACACCTTATCTGTGGGGATCTGTAACGGCTGTCAATTGTTTATTGAGCTTGGCCTGATTAATAAAGACCATACCGATAAACCTAAAATGTTGCACAACAAAAGCGGCAAACACGAAAGTATTTTCACTTCGTTAACCCTGCAGGAAAACAATTCGGTAATGCTATCGAGCCTTGCCGGCAGCACTTTAGGGGTTTGGGTATCGCATGGTGAAGGAAGATTCTCTTTACCATACGCAGAAGACCAGTATAAAATTGTAGCCAAATATGCTTACGAAACCTATCCGGCCAATCCGAACGGTTCCGATTACAACACCGCGATGTTATGCGATGAAACCGGCCGTCACCTGGTGATGATGCCACACATTGAACGTTCATTGTTCCAATGGCACTGGGCAAATTATCCTGCAGGCCGTAAAGACGAAGTTTCACCATGGATGGAGGCCTTTGTGAATGCCCGGAAGTGGATTGAAAACAAAGGATAGTATTAAATGGAAGAGGTAAAATGGATGATGGAATTAAAAACCATCATCCATTTTTTTTATCGTAACCAACAGAGTTGTCAACTTTAATAGCATAGCCGCAAGAAAGTTGACAACTCTCCATAACTAAATTAAAATTTATTAACAGCCCTTGAAACAAGTTACCATTGACAGACTTTCTAAAAAAAGTCGTCATTGCGAGGAGGAACGACGAAGCAATCTTTCATCCCAATGATCCTTGCTATAAAGATTGCTTCGTCGGCTGAAAAAGCCTTCTCGCAATGACGATCCTCGGAGGTTTATTTCAATTAGATGCTACTGTCAATCATATTGATTTTTTATACAATAAATTATCCCTCAGGGTAACACATCTAACAAAAAAAACGGTCTGAGCAATGCCCGAACCGTTCAACTAAACCTACATCTACCTCAAAACAATAACGTTGTTAAGGAATAATGTAAGATGGCACAGGTAAGGTCGAAAGATAACCTTCATCCATTTTCCATCCCACATCATCCATCTTCTTACATCTACCATCCTCCATCCCCATCATATCCCCTGCACATCCTTCCTCACTTCTTTTCTCCAGGCTTTCCCATATTTTTTATCCATAAAAGAAGCGACTACTTTATTATAATCTTCAATCCTGATGGCAGAAGGTCCTACACAACCCAAATCCTGATAGACTACACCATATTTTTGCTCAAACAACTCCTGGCCTTTAATACGTGTGGATACAATTCCACCCTGAATCAGGAATTTAGGTTTCCCCTTTTTAATATCAGCATTGGCTTGTTTAATGCTCTCCGCTTTAATATGATCGGCGGGCAATAAAGGTTTGGCATTTAAGTGTACAGACAACAAACACAGAATCAACCAAATTAAAGTGTACTTTTTCATGGTTTAGCTAGCAATTTTAATTAGAAATCTGAAAATTAATGGCCATATTATACCGCACCCGTACCGGAACACCCTTGTTTTTGCCAGGTTTCCAGAGTGGAGATTTTTTGATCACTTTAATAGCTTCTTCATCACAACCGTAACCGAGTCCCCTTAATACTTTAACATCTGTAACGGAACCATCTCTCTCTACCACAAAGCTTACAAATACCTTACCTTGAATACCATCTTCCTGTGCCTGATACGGATATCTTAAGTTACGCTCCATATATTTAGACCAGGCTTTGGCACCGCCGTTAAACTCCGGATATTCATCAACTCCTATAGCATCTATAATCGCATTTGGATCGCCGGTACCTTCTCCATCCTTGGCTGTACCTGTACCATCGCCACTGCCTTTATTATCGCTGATGACCAAATTAGGTGCAACAATACCATCTTGCGTTTTATCGCTGATCACGGCCTGCTCAATCTCTTTAATGGTGGGCGGATCAGGAAGATCCACTTTATTCACCACAACTACCTGTGATGGAAGTGCAATGGTTTTGACTTTAACCAGATCGGCTTTTGCAGGTTCAACCTTTTTCTCCGGTTCAGGCGTTTTCGGTTTCATTTGGTGAATCACCTGAGTTAAATCAATAACCTTTGCCTTTTCTACCACTACATCTTCTTTAGGGAAAAACCTGTTATAAATCAAAGGCGAAAAACAGGCCAGTACAAATAAACTGCCTGATACGAAAAGTACCCTCGTCATAATCGACGATGATTTGGATCTTAAATCGTAAGCACCATAGTTTTTGTTGCGGTCTGCAAATACAAGATCAAGCCACTCGGTCTTGTATACGTTAATTGAAGAGTTGAACATAGCTTTATTTTTATAGCATGATGCAACAAAATCTTCTATTCCATAAAACATCCGAAAAATCTATTTTCGTTACAAAAAATGAAATTTCTCACCTGAAAAACATTTTTTTATTTCATTTTCAATAAATCTGATATAATTTTTGTGATTATTTTACTTGAATTGATAAAATATGCTATTTTTGACAAAAAACATAACGAATTAATGAAAAGCTTAAGAACCATCGCATTAAAAGAGGCTCAAAACAGAATTTCGCCTGAAGTTAAATCTCCTTCTGCTAAAATTTCTGACTTTTTTGGCGCTAATGTATTTGATAAGAAAAAAATGAGAGATTTCTTATCTAAAGACGTGTATGAGAAATTAATTTCATCTATCAACCAAGGTGAGTTAATTAATGCAGACGACGCAAACCAGATTGCTACTGCCATGAAATCATGGGCAATGGCTGCCGGAGCAACCCACTATACACACTGGTTCCAGCCTTTAACCGGTACTACAGCCGAGAAACATGATTCGTTTTTTGAGCCTAGCGGTGAAGGTGCAATTGAAAAATTTTCAGGCAGCGCTTTAGTTCAGCAAGAACCGGATGCATCTAGTTTCCCTAACGGCGGTATCCGTAACACTTTCGAAGCCCGTGGTTATACCGCCTGGGATCCTTCGTCTCCAGCCTTCATTATGGAAAGCAAAGCAGGTAAAACCCTTTGTATTCCTACCGTTTTCGTATCTTATACAGGCGAAGCCTTAGATTATAAAGCACCTTTATTAAAAGCCTTAGCTGCTTTAGATAAAGCTGCTGTTGATGTTTGCCAATACTTCGATAAAAGCATCACCAAAGTAAATGCTTCTTTAGGTATTGAGCAGGAATATTTCCTTGTTGATGAGTCGTTGTTTAACGCCCGCCCTGATTTATTGTTAACCGGCCGTGCATTATTCGGACACATGTCTGCCAAAGGTCAGCAATTAGAAGATCATTACTTCGGTTCAATCCCTGAGCGTGTATTCACTTTCATGGTAGATTTCGAAAACGAAGCCCTGAAATTAGGTATTCCTTTAAAAACCCGTCACAATGAGGTTGCTCCTTCTCAATTCGAGTGCGCACCGATTTATGAAGAAATCAACTTAGCGATCGACCACAACCAATTGTTGATGGATTTGATGGAAAAAGTTGCCCGTCGTCACCACTTCCGTGTTTTATTACACGAAAAACCATATGCAGGTATCAACGGATCAGGTAAACACAACAACTGGTCGTTAATTACCGATACTGGTAAAAACTTATTGGCACCAGGTAAAACGCCAAAAAACAACTTAATGTTCCTTGCTTTCTTTGTGAATACCATTAAAGCAGTGAGTGAGCATGCAGATTTATTACGTGCAAGTATTGCATCGGTAAGCAACGACCACCGTTTAGGTGCAAACGAAGCGCCACCGGCAATTATCTCTATCTTCTTAGGTTCACAATTGAACGATGTATTAGATGAGATCGAGCACTCACGTATCAGCAAAAAAATTAAAGAAGATAATGCACTTTGGTTAGGTATCCCTAAAATCCCTCAGATTTTATTGGACAATACCGATCGTAACCGCACATCTCCTTTCGCCTTTACAGGTAACAAATTCGAGTTAAGAGCGGTAGGTTCTTCTGCAAACTCTTCTGCTCCGATGACGATCTTAAATGCGATTATGGCTGAGCAGTTGATTAAATTCAAAGCTGAAGTAGATAAATTGATCAAAAAAGGTGATAAAAAAGACATCGCCTTGTTAACGGTGATCAAAAAATACATCAAAGAATCTAAATCAATCCGTTTCGAAGGTAATGGTTATAGCCAGGAGTGGGAAGATGAAGCTGCTGCACGCGGTTTATCAAACATCAAAACCACACCAAAAGCGTTAGATGCTTATTTAACTGAAAAATCGGCTGAGTTATTTGCAACAACAGGTATTTACAGCTCGCGTGAGATTCATGCCCGTCATGAAATCATGTTGGAAAACTTCTACAAAAAATTACAGATCGAAGCACGCGTAATGGGCGAAGTAGCCAATACGTCTATCATCCCTGCTGTAATTGCTTACCAAAATTCATTAATTGAAAACGTTAAAGGATTAAAAGAATTGGGTATAGACAGTAAGTCTTCTTTAGAAATTGTTAAAAAACTATCTGAGCACCTGGATATCGTTAAAACCAATATCGATGCGATGTTAGAAGAACGTAAAGTAACCAACAAACTTGAAGATACCCGCGAAAAAGCGATTGCTTACGATGAGAAAGTTAAATCTTACTTCGATACCATCCGCTACCACGCTGATAAGCTAGAGCAAATTGTTGATGATAGCGTTTGGCCTTTACCAAAATTCAGAGAATTATTATTCATGAAATAGATTTTAAGCCTTAAGGTTTAAATCAGAGGGCGTAAGGTTTAACTTTACGCCCTTTTTCGTTTCATAAATTCGTCATTGCGAAGAGGAACGATGAAGCAATCTTACAACGATCGCTATACATATATCCATTAACTTATATGTTATTAAATCCTTAAGGTCGTTAAAGATTTAGGAAATGATAAAAATTAGCATCCTCCCTCGTCTCGTCATCCTGAACTTGTTTCAGAATCTAAAACGTATAATTATAAAAGGCAAAGGTTTTTTTTTGGAAAGCAACACCCCTGCGCATTGGTTCAGATAGTCCTGCTTTCCTTCCTGCTGTAGAATCTTTCAACTTCTCAAATTCATCCTTAACAGCATCCATTCATCCGATGGCCATCGGATCAGGTTTATTTAACATAAGTCGGTGCAAAGAAAAATCCTGCCACAACGAACCAAACTTAGTATCATAAGCCCGATGGTACGAATGCCGTTTTATCAATGATTATTTTCTATCAAATAAATTGAAACGGCAGCAGGGAAAGCGGGGCTGCTGGCCGCCATGAAAGACGACCGTTCACTTTCAAAATCTTCTAATCATCTTTAACATTTTTGTTGTGAGATTGGTTTTTTTGGAAAGCAATACCACTGCTCATCGGTTCAGATAGTCCTGCTTTCCTTCCTGCTGTAGAATCTTTCAACTTCTTAAATTCACCCTTAACAGCATCCATTCAATCAGGTTTATTTAACATAGGTCAGTGCAAGGAAAAAAACCGCCACAACGAACCAAACTCGGTACCCTAAGCCCGATTGTACGGATGCCGTTTTTATCAAAACATTTTTATACCCTCCAAAATTTTAAAACGGCAGGAGGAAAAGCGGGGCTGCAGGCCGCCATGAAAAACGACCGCTCACTTCCAAAACATCTTCAAATTATATATTTAAACCAACCCTATAGAAATTAAACCTCTACTCCATACCGATATTCGATCTATCAACTCCGGACTTCTGACTCCAGACTTCAGACTTTCTATCTTCTCCCCTTTTACCTTCCACCTTAAACAACTATCTTTGCGGCAACATGAGTGATAACAGGTACAATCAACGCGGCGTTTCTGCCTCAAAAGAAGATGTGCACAATGCCATCAAAAACATCGATAAAGGAATTTTCCCAAAAGCATTCTGCAAAATCATTCCCGATATTTTAGGTGGTGATGAGGCATACTGCAACATCATGCATGCTGATGGCGCAGGTACCAAGTCATCGTTAGCTTATGTGTACTGGAAAGAAACCGGCGATATTTCGGTTTGGAAAGGAATTGCACAGGATGCCATCATCATGAACATTGATGACCTGATCTGCGTAGGTGCTACTGATAACATCCTCTTGTCATCAACCATCGGGCGTAATAAAAACCTCATTCCCGGTGAGGTAATTGCCGCCGTAATTAACGGTACGGAAGAGATTCTGTCCGATTTACGTGAACAGGGCATTACCATTTACTCAACAGGTGGTGAAACAGCCGATGTGGGCGATTTGGTTCGTACCATTATTGTCGATTCTACCGTAACCTGTCGTTTAAAACGTGAAGAAATTATCAGCAACGACAACATTAAACCTGGTGATGTCATTGTAGCCTTAGCCTCTTCGGGCCAAGCGACTTACGAAACCGAGTATAATGGCGGTATGGGTTCAAATGGCTTAACTTCTGCCCGTCATGATGTTTTCGAAAAATCAATCGCCAATATCTACCCTGAAAGTTTCGATCCGGCAGTGCCATTTAACCTGGTTTTCTCAGGAGGTAAAAAACTGACCGATGAAATTGAAATTGAAGGTCATGGTAAAATAACCGTTGGCAAACTGGTACTTTCGCCTACCCGTACCTATGCTCCGGTGATTAAGCAGATTTTAGAAAAACACCGCAATCAGATTAACGGTATTGTACATTGCAGTGGTGGTGCCCAAACCAAAGTGCTTCACTTTATCAATGATGATATCCATGTCATAAAAGACAATTTATTCCCTGTTCCTCCGCTGTTTAAGCTGATCCAGGAACAATCAGGTACTGATTGGAAAGAAATGTACAAAGTGTTTAATATGGGACACAGAATGGAACTTTATGTTCCACAGGAAATTGCAGATAGCCTGATCGAAATTTCAAAAAGTTTTAATATCGATGCCAGAATTATTGGCCGTGTAGAAAAAGGTAACCAAAAGCAGGTAACCATTGAGAGCGAAAAAGGAACATTTGTTTACAATTAAACTTTAAATTATTCCATTAATCATAGCCCTGAACACATCATTTGGGGCTTTTTTTTGGTTCTCATCCCTGGGCTGAAGACTTGATTTCCATCGATTTATCCGTTGTACCCAACTTGATTCAATCGTTATATGATCGGGATATATTGAAGCGTTGGAAAGTCAATTGGAAATCATTGCCCTTTTGATTCAATCAAATCATTATGGTTAGCTTTGCTGAGCAACCGTGCTTCCCACCTGAGCGGCTCCGATAATAATCGGATGACGATCACTGAAACATCAATAATGCAATAAATCCATTACAATCTGCAAAAGTCATATCTGTATCATAAAAAGATTTATATTAGTTCTACCAATCAACAGAACATGAATTATAAAAAGACCATCGTAATGGGCCTAATGGCTTGCCTTATATTAAGCCTGAGCGCTTTTATGCCTAAACCCGAACCGGAACCAAAAGCAAAGAATTTAAAGGTATTGCCCAAAAATATCAGCAAGGAAGAACTGGATAAAGTAATGGACGATTTTAAGCTTGCCTTAGGCGTGCGATGCAGCCATTGCCACGCGCCGATGAAAGACAATCCCAGAAAGCTTGATTTTGCCAGTGATGAAAAACCTGAAAAGGAAACTGCCCGGGAGATGATGCGTATGACCGCTAAAATCAATAAAAAATATTTTCATGAGGCCATGAAAGAAGGCAACACTATTGTAAAAATCGCCTGTATCACCTGCCATAATGGTAAAACTGAACCAGCGAAATAAAAAATATCCGCCCTAATTGGAACGTTTTATTATTAAAAACAAAAAGCCTGATTTTGATCAGGCTTTTTGTTTTTTAATCTTTGCTACAAATTTATGAAAGGTACTTTCTTCACCGTTAGCTTTTTTTTCCTGATAAAGAAAATCGAGCTTATGTTCATCAAAAGTTTTGAAGAAAGTATCCCAATCTGTTTCTTTTAAATCGGATTTGCTATCGATATGTTTAGGAAAATGTATCCTTAAAACATCTCCTTCACTTTTTTGGCTGTATCTGCAATTACAGCAGGTACATCGTCATGTTTCTCTGCCCATGCTTTTAATGGTGGCATGGTTATGGGTTTGTCTTGAACCACTCATCATTTATAAATTAGTTTTGAATAAATAGGCTAACTATAAAATCGCATTCAGGAGGAAATGGTTTTAGGTTTATAAAAAATGTCCCAACCTTTCAGCTGGGACAATTTGGATGTCGTTAATCTCAGTATCAGTTACAAATATTTAATGGTAAGATACGGAGCTAAAGGCATTCATAATGCCAATAGAGGTTAAACCCATGGTGTAACTTCCGGCCTGTATTCCCATATTTCCATTATAGTGTATACGGTTTTCCATACCAGCACTATAGCTATTATATCCTTGAGGAATTTCAACATCATAATACATATAATTGGTAACTGCTTGTTCGGAGATCGGATAACTTACTTTAACATAAGAAACTCGGATAATAACATTTCTCGGTAAAGGTAAGGGGGTGCTTAATGATGGGTCACTAAAAAATTCAATATTTACATTATCATCATAAGATTCATTCCAGTCGTCCATTTGATAAATCTCACCTCGGGAGGTGCTTACCTTACAATATATAAGCTTATATAAAGCATTAACCCCTTCTATATCTCCTTGTGAAAGAAAACTATTGTAACCCCACGTGGAGCCATCTTTTCTGGTCATTTGTGGCGCTGTATTTGAGCCGACTCTAGCTTCAGACACACTTGAAGGATATAACATTACGGAATTATAATCAAATGTTCCTATCTGAGATCCAGACTTTCCAAGTACATCATAGGTTTTGTATTGATCTATCCAATCATTATTAATGTTATTGAAATCAATGTTAATATATTGATCGCGGTCAGTTCTGGTTTGTTCATGCATTAACCCCACGGCATGACCAATTTCATGAATAACCGTAGATTTATCTGCACCAGTGGATAATCTAATGAGTTGCTGTCCACCCACCATACCTAATTGTGAATCTCCTCCTCCATTGGATGGAGCTCCTTGAAAATTCACATAATTAGCTTGGTTTGTGCGCTGTACAAAATGTATTGGCGTGCTAGCCTCCCAATCGCTCATCGCATTTAAAATATCTGAACTATGTGTGGCATCATTGATGACATAGTAAACAATACCACCTGGCCACAGTTTTTGAAAATCAGCTGTAAATGTGCTTTCTGTTGTTGCAACCTTATTATTACCAACCTTATTAAATTCTAAATAAGCAATTTGGTCTTTGGATAAAATTACATCTCCTCCAACAACATATTCTCCTCTACTGTTAATTTGAACGGTGACCTGTCCACCATTCTTCAAATGATAGGTAATAACTTTTCCTCGAGTGTTTTGAGATTTTTCCTGCTGCACGGAAGTTTCTTTTTTACAAGCGCTGATCAAAATAACGAGCGCTGCAAGGGCGTGATAGATTTTTTTCATGTTTAACTGTTTAAAAAATTAATTCATATTAATTGATGTTAAATGGTAAAACAATAAAGTTCTTATGGAAAAGCACGAAAGTTTAGTTTTATAGAGTTTAATTAGATCTGGTGAGAGAAACTGCTTAAAGCAGACGATAATCTAATCGGCGAAAAGAATATTTCAAAGAGAGTGTGCATTCATCATGTTTTTTGTTTTCCATTCTAAAAATACAGATTTACTATTAAGAAATTGTTATATTAAATGAGATAATTATTATTACACCCAATGCTACTTAAAACTATCATTCAGTAGGTAACACTTTATGATATTCTTTCAGATCACATATTATAATATACTTTAAGTTCTTGTGAGCTTCCAGTTTAGGTCCTCTGCGCTATTGAATTGTAGATGATAAGTATACGCACTAACTTAACAAAGTATATTTCAGATTTATAGCCGTTTGATCCGGACGAATTGTACACAAAAAAGCCCCGATCACTTGATCGGGGCTTTCTCTTAACTGACTTTTTGACTAAAAAGTATATCGTAATCCTAATTGGATACTGTAAGTACTAGTTGGAGTTACTAAATCTTGAAACGCATTAGTTACCAGTTCATTACTAACATTAGCCATTCTATAGGTTGGCCTATTGGTAGTTGCATTAACGCCTTGAGACACTAATGGATTGTTTATTACAGAGCGCTGATAAGTGCCCCAGTTTTTATTAACTAAATTGGCAGCGTTGATAATATCAGCACTAAACTGAAGTGTCTGTTTACCAGATTTACCTGTGTTGATGAAAATATCTTGTAAGAACCTAACATCAACTCTATGAAACCATGGCAATAATGCAGCATTTCTTTCAGCAAATTTACCTCTGTTTTTGCGTAAATAAGGAGAGCTTTCTATAAACTGATTCAAAGCCGCTTCCTGTTGCGCAACAGTAAAAGTTTTTGCCGATGTTCCACTTCCAATGGTATATTGTTGGAAGATGGTTTCACCAGGTCTTGGTATATACATTAAATCAGATGAACTGTTTGAATCGCCATTAATGTCCCCATTTACAACAAAGCTGTAAACACCTTGGTTAGATCCTTCATAGAAAATAGACAACGTTGTTGCTAAATGTTTAAGATATTCTTTACGATAAGATAAGTTAGCTACAACACGGTGAGGAATAGCGTATGCAGAATTTCCTAATTCTTGAAAGTTAGATGTTGCTACGTTAGGATTCGTATTCCAAACAGAAGAAGCCTGACTACCAGGATTGGCAGTAATTTCTTTAGCCATAGAGTAAGTGTAAGCTGCAGAACCAGAAAATCCATTTGAATAAGATTTACTAATTTGGGCTGTTAATGAAGTAGCGTAACCTCTGGCTGAATTTTCAAGAACGATTGCTGAAGTTATCGCACTATTTAATCGATTGGAACCAATAATACGAGGACGAGTTAAATCACCCTCTAAAACAACGCCATTTGGATTTGCCAAGTTTGCATTACGCATCTTAACCGCATTGATATCCTTAGTATATAATCCATCGAAAGTTAACATGTAACCATCACCAATATTTTTATCAATACCTAAATTAACTCTAAAAACCTTCGGAAACTTAAAGTTCTCATCCATGAAAACAACGTTAGCTGGAGATGATGTTCCGGCAGAAGTTGGAAATAGATTAGCATAAGCATTAGGGTTAGCGTTTAATTTGATATTGGCTAACTGTGCGACACCTGCAGCTGTATTGTTATTGATCGCTCCACCAAACTGATACATACCTGTGTTGGTAGGAATATTAGTTAAGAATACAAACGGAATTTTCCCGGTAAAAACACCCATTCCACCTCTAAATACCAAAGATTTATCGTTAGAAGTTGCCCTGAAGCCTACTCTTGGAGATAACATAACGCTACTTTTTGCCCACTTATCTGTACTATAACTTCTTAATGTTGTATTATCATCAGCATAAAAATTCAGCTTAGATGTTGCGGGATTGTTCAACGGATCTTCGTGATAAATTGGCATATCCGCACGCAAGCCAAAAGTAAATTTCACATTATCGCTTGCATTATATTCATCTTGGATATATGCTCCAGCTTGTCCAATTTTAAGTTGGGCAGAATAAACCGCTGGCGTGTTAGGTATAAGTGAATAAGTATATGCAAAATAAACAGGCGCCTTATCTGTGATTAAATCATTGATAGAATTAAATACATAGTAACTATTAGCAGGTGCCATAAACATGTTACCAACTTTTTGATATTCATAAGTTAAACCTGCGGTAAAATTATGTCTACCTGCATTATAAGTAATGTTATCAGTAAAGTTATATACATCATTAACAACATCGTTATTTAGTGTATAAGGATCCATACCGGCAGTTATGATATTACTACCTGTGGCTCCATCATAGATATCAATAGTTGGAAAAATTTCACCAGGATATCCACGAGTAGCTTTGTTTTTGGTAAATGCTAATAATAACTGATTAGACCATTTATTATTCAATCTACTATTTAATTCTAAAGTTCCGCTTCTGGTAGTATTTAAGAAGCCATAGTTAGAGTTCGCATATGAAAAAGATTTTGGACCAAATCTGTTATTAGGAGCTCTTGAAATGGTACTAGACTGACCTGTAACTTTGAAACCACCACCATTTGGGATACTGGTAGAATTAAGTTGCTGATCATCAGTACCTCTAAAATCACTAAATTTTAATGTCAGTTTATTACTGTTGTTAATGTTCCAGTCAACTTTAGCTAAGATTTTATGGTTATCTCTTGCAAAAGCAGGAAAATCTTGATAGCTGCCAGTTTCATAACCAAATTTAGATTTTAGATAGTCAGAAACAGTTTTCAAATCAGCAACAGTTGTAGAAGAAACCGTACCTGAGCCAGAACCGTTGGTTGGATAAAATGCAATACCCGGTGCTAAATTTTCTTCTTTTTCAGCGTTTACAAAGAAAAACAATTTGTTCTTTACAATCGGACCACCTAAAGTAAAACCATAAGTTTTTGATTTAGAAGCCACTATTTGAGAACTGATATCAGTACCTTTAACATTTTTACCTAAAAAACTTTGATCTCTGTATAGACCGTAAGCACTGCCATGAAAGGAGTTTGTACCGCTTTTTGTTACCGCACTAATGTTAGCTCCGGTAAAACCAGCTTGACGAACATCATATGGAGCGATATTCACCGAAATCTGATCATATGAATCCAACGAAATTGGCTGAGATCCCCCACCTGGAAGTGGATCAGTGTTTAAGCCAAAGTTGTTGTTTAGGTTTGCACCATCAACCTGGATATTATTATAACGGGCATCGCGTCCACCGAAACTATTACTGGCTAAACCAGAACCAGCTTGAGGAGTTAATCTTGTAAAATCAGAAATACTTCTTGAAATTGTCGGTAATGATGCTAACTCACGACTAGAGATATTCGTACTGGCACCTGTTTTCTGAGCATTTACTTTTTTTGTACCTTGAACACTAACCTCAGCTAAGGTGTTACCTGAGTCATCCAGTTTATAGTCCAGCGTAAAATTCTCGCCCAATTTCAGGAAAATATCTGAAACTTTACCAGGTTTGAACCCTATGTAAGTAATTTCTACAGAATAAGGGCCACCTACGCGCATATTGTTTATTGCAAAGCGACCATCATTGCTCGTCGAAACAGTATAGGTTGTTCCGGAAGGTGTGTGTATTGCCTTAACCGTTGCACCTGGTAGAATGCCCTTGGCATCTCTTACAGAACCGGTCATTGATGATGTAGTCACCTGTGCGTTTGCACCAAAAGCAATACCTACAAATGCAACAATAACCAGTACTAATCTTAAAAGTAAAGATTTCTTCATACTTTGATTTTTAATTTTTTTGTTGTTAATGATAATCAAAAGGGATTTTGTAGCTGCAAATGTCCTAATAAAATTTAACAGATTTTAACATTCAATGTTAAATAATTATTAAGTCGGTCATAATTTTTCAACATTTAACATATATGATAGCCATTACAACTTTCAGTTTATCAATACATTGATTGGAAAACTAAATTTTTAACAACAAAACCAATAGTTGCTTAATATTTCGACATAAAAATTAAATTAACATTGGTATTTTTCTAATAATACATATCAACAATTATTTTTTAAGCAATAACATAGCTGTTATTCAACTTTTTATTCAGCTACCCAAATATAATTTTGTAAATCAGGGTGATTATATCTTTCGTTTTTAAAGAGAATCAGGTTAACAATATTCAACCATTGTAAATTTTAACTGCTATCTGAATATTGGCTTAGTCAATTGACATTTTTTTTTTAGTTTTGGACGATGGTTAACGGAGTAGCCTGATTCAATTTTTGGTAATGTTAAAGTTTAAAGCCCGATTATCAAGTTGAAACAGACCTCTTAACTATACACATTATAAAAACTGAACATTAAGAAACAAATATCTTTAAACGGATCGGAAGCACAGGCCAAATTAATATCCATTATATCCCGGCAAACTCCCGTCTGAAGGATAAATAACAAAATAGAAAAAACAGATGAATTACGACGTTATTGTTTTAGGCAGCGGCCCTGGTGGTTATGTAGCTGCAATCAGAGCTTCTCAATTGGGACTAAAAGTGGCCATTGTTGAGCGTGAATCATTAGGTGGTATTTGTTTAAACTGGGGCTGTATCCCTACTAAAGCGCTTTTGAAAAGTGCTCAGGTTTTCGAATATATTAATCATGCTGCTGATTACGGAATTACTACTGCAGGTGCTACTGCAGATTTTGCCGCTGTGGTAAAACGCAGCCGTGGTGTGGCCGATGGCATGAGTAAAGGCGTTCAATTTTTAATGAAAAAAAATAAAATTGACGTGATTATGGGAACTGGTAAAGTAAAACCAGGAAACAAATTAGAAGTTAGAGGTGCTGATGGTTCTCAAAAAGAACTGAGTGCAAAAAATATCATTATCGCTACAGGTGCCCGTTCAAGAGAATTGCCTAACCTGAAACAGGATGGCAAAAAAATTATCGGTTACCGCCAGGCCATGGTACTCCCTGAATTACCAAAAAGCATGGTAGTGGTAGGTTCTGGCGCCATCGGTGTAGAGTTTGCTTATTTCTATGCTACCATGGGCACTAAAGTAACCATTGTGGAGTTTATGGAAAACGTGGTTCCTGTGGAAGACGAAGATGTTTCAAAACAATTGCTACGTAGCTTAAAGAAAACCGGTATTGATGTAATGACCTCTGCAAGTGTGGAATCTGTTGATACCAGCGGAGCAGGTTGTAAAGTTTCGGTTAAAACAGCTTCAGGCATGCAAACCATCGAAGCTGATATCGTGCTTTCAGCAGCTGGTATTGTAGCCAATATCGAAAACATCGGCCTGGAAGAAGTAGGTATCAAAACCGAAAAAGGCAAAATCGTTACCGATGAGTTTTACAACACTTCGGTAAAAGGTTATTATGCGATTGGCGACGTAGTAGGTGGACAAGCTTTAGCACACGTGGCTTCTGCAGAAGGCATTATCTGCGTAGAGAAAATTGCTGGTCAGCATGTGGAACCGTTAGATTACAACAATATCCCTGGATGTACTTATTGCACCCCTGAAATTGCTTCAGTAGGATATACCGAAAAAGCAGCTAAGGCAGCAGGTTATGAATTGAAAATCGGTAAATTCCCGTTTTCGGCATCAGGCAAGGCCAGTGCTGCAGGTGCCAAAGATGGTTTTATCAAATTGATTTTCGACGCAAAATACGGCGAATTACTAGGCGCGCACATGATCGGTGCCAACGTTACCGAAATGATTGCCGAAATTGTGGTAGCACGTAAACTGGAAACTACCGGACACGAAATGATCAAATCTGTTCACCCTCACCCAACCATGAGCGAAGCCATTATGGAAGCTGCTGCTGATGCCTACGGAGAAGTGATCCACTTATAGTCTAAAGTCTGTAGTCCGGAGTCTATAGTCCGAAGTCTTCAGTCGAAATATATAAAAACCCTTTAGTTAATCCTAAAGGGTTTTCTTATTTTTAGCCAATCCGATCTTGATATTTACCAATAGCATCTTGATACCCGGTACTACCGGTACTAAATACTTGATACTAAAAAAATGAAACTTCACACCATAAATACTGGTTTATTTAAGTTAGATGGTGGCGCCATGTTCGGTGTCGTACCTAAAGCCATCTGGCAAAAAACCAATCCTGCTGATGCAAACAATCTTTGCACATGGGCCATGCGCTGCTTACTGATAGAAGAAGGCAATCAACTGATTTTGGTTGATACCGGGATCGGAAATAAACAGGATGAGAAATTTTTTAGCCATTATTACCTGCATGGAAACGATTCCCTGGAAAAATCACTGGCACAGTTGGGTTTCGGAACAACAGATATTACCGATGTTTTCCTTACCCACCTTCACTTTGACCATGTTGGCGGGGCAATTATAAGAGCAGGTGAAAAATTAATACCAGCTTTTAAAAATGCCAGATATTGGAGCAACGAAAAGCACTGGAAATGGGCAGTTGAACCCAACGCAAGGGAAAAAGCCTCATTTTTAAAAGAAAACATCTTACCCATACAGGAAAGTGGACAGCTTAACTTCGTGGTTGAACGGGAAAATATAGAATGGCAAAAGGACATCAACATTAGTTTTGCTTACGGCCATACCGACGCCATGATGCTGCCTAAAATCAGTTATAAAGGCCGAACCATCGTGTATATGGCAGATCTTTTGCCATCAGTAGGTCACCTGCCCCTGCCTTATGTAATGGCCTACGACATGTTTCCTTTAAAAACATTAACAGAAAAGCAGGCGTTTTTGGAAGAAGCGGTCGACAATAATTACATACTTTTTCTTGAACATGACCCTATTAACGAGTGCTGCACCTTACAACGTACCGAAAAAGGAATACGTGTGGCAGAAACCTTTAACTTAAGCGACATTTAATGATCAGGCGCGCCAAACCAGAAGATGCAACGCAGGTTGTACCGCTTTTACTTCAAGCCATGGCTGAGCTTGCGCCAAAGCTAACCCAAACTCAGGATCAGAGCACCATTAACCGCATCTTTGAACATTTTTTTCAACAATCAGGCAATCAGTACAGCTACGAAAACACCTTGGTTTTTGAAGAAGCCGATAAAGTACACGGCTCATTAACTGCTTATGATGGAGCAAAGCTACTTGAACTCAGAAAGCCATTTTTAATTTATCTGAGTCAGCCTGATATAACAGATAATCACCTGGATGCAGAGACTCAAAGCGGAGAATTTTATCTCGACAGCATCAGTGTAAATGTCAGTGCCCAGGGCAAAGGTATAGGCAAACAATTAATTAAAGCAGGCCTGGCCTGGGGAAAACAATCGGGGCATCAAACGATTGGCTTATTAGTTGAGCAAATAATGCGCGGGCCTTGAAGCTCTACCAGCAAATGGGCTTTAAAATCCAAAATGAAAAGGAGTTTATGGGCGGCAGCTATAACCATATGGTATTTAACGTTAAATAGCAAAAAGTAGATTACATCAGAAATCGCCGTTTTCGGGCAACGAAGCAATTTTTAAGCATACGCGACTAGGGATCGTAATAAAGTTGTTTCGCAGGCTGAAAAACCTGCTTTTCATGACGACTTTTCTCAAGTATTAAAACCTCTTTCCTTCCTTCCTTTCTTCCTTCCTTCCTTCCTTCCCACCATACCTAAGCCCCATCCGCTAAACGCTAATTTTTTTCATAATTTATTTGTATTTAATCTAAATAATGCCAATTTTTGTAACCGATGGAAAAAGCGTGTATAGATATTAACCAGCTCGTTAACGTATTCTCAAATACCCACGGTTCAATTTATCAGTCAGATAAGTTAAATTGCTTTTATGTAGATTTCGGGGGGAAGTTTGCACGCTACAATTGCCTTACACTTCAAAAATTAAAAGCTGTTGTAGAACAGATTGATGTTGAAGCCCTCCTTTTAAATACTCAAAAAGCAGATTTTGAATTGGTTACCTTTAACGGCTGCGAACATATCTATTTATTAAGCGCCCTCGAAATCATTGCGTTAAAAGATTTACTGCAAGGCACATTTACCATGTTTAAGCTTAACCATATCATTAGCGACTGCCTTTACAGATTGGTTTACTAGTTTATTGTTGGTTCATTGACCATTAGCAACTCAATACGTCATAGTAAACTTGTTTCAGTATCTATCTAACAAGATCCTAAGATAAACTCAGGATGACTATTACATGAAAACTGCCAACTGAAAACTGCTAACATAGAAGTTACAAATCAACTCAATCCGCCATTCTGAACTTATTTAAGTATCTGTCTGAAAAGATCCTGAGATAAACTCAGGATGACGATTGCACAGGAAACTG
>NZ_FOJM01000018.1:73779-162752 GCF_900111825.1 Pedobacter suwonensis | reverse complement strand
GAGTCTCCGACTTGTTCTTTCGCTATTGAGTTTAAAACTCAACACCATTCATCAATCCGTAGTGACGCTGCGCTTAACACTACGGATAGAATTGAGCAAAATGGAGATAATGATTAGATAATAAGAAAATCTAATTATGATTTATTTGAATAAGATAATGAGCAGTTTGAAGTTTCTATATTATAAATAGATTTAATACAGTTCATTATATAAATTGATAATCAAATTGATAAAATTATTATAATACCTTTTTCAACACGATCTGCTAATAAAAAATTGTTAACATAATAAGTAATACTTTAAATGAAATATGTCAATTTTGTAAATTACAATTATTTATATATAAATTATTTAAATAACAAGCATGACAGCAGTGTACGGCTTAATTTTTAGCTGATTCTTCATTTCTATTTCGTCAAAATGAAATTTATTGTGACTTTTATGGCGGATTAATAGCTTATAATTTGCAGATACATCCCATATTTTAGCCATTGCAATTAATTGTTATTGAATAAAATTAGCTTTTGGGATATTTGCTTAACTGAAAAAATATGTTTGAAAAGAAAGTTTACCTCGAAAGAAGAGCAGCATTAAAATCAAAAATAAATTCGGGAATATTACTCTTTTTGGGTAATGAAGATAGCCCGATGAATTATAAGGACAATACCTATCATTTTAGGCAGGATAGTACCTTTTTATATTATTTTGGTATCAACGATCCATCCTTAGGCGCCATTATTGACCTGGATGAAGAGGAGACGATTCTTTTCGGTGACGAGATGGGTATTGATGATATTGTATGGATGGGCAGGCAGAAAACACTTGAAGAAAAAAGCCTGGATGCTGGCCTAACCAAAGTATTGCCCTATGCACAGCTAAACACTTACCTTAAACAATACTTAGATAAAAAACGTGAGATTCATTTCTTACCACCTTACCGATCTGAGAATAAAATTAAATTGGCCAGCTGGCTCAACCTGTCTATTGATCAACTTAAAGAAAAAGCTTCAATTGGTTTTATTAAGGCGGTAGTAGCACAACGGTCTGTTAAATCTGTTGAAGAAGTTGAAGAATTGGATCGTGCTGCGGCAATATCTGCCGATATTCATTTAATGGTGATGCAGCAGGCTAAACCTGGTATGTATGAACGTGAACTTGCCGCTAAAATTCAAGGTGCTGCATTAGCTTCGGGTGGCAATCTGGCCTATCCTGTTATTTTAACCGTTCGCGGAGAGATTTTGCATAACCATTACCATGGCAATCAGCTCAGGGAAGGACAACTGGTATTAAACGATTCAGGTGTAGAAACCGCTTTAGGTTATGCTGGCGATCTTACACGTACTTTTCCTGTAGGTAAGAAATTTACCGCTGAGCAAAAAGATGTTTATGATATTGTATTGAATGCTTATACGCATGGCAAAAATATGCTGGCCCCGGGCGTGAGGTATTTAGATGTACATTTGGCTTCTTGCAAAATGCTGGCGCAGGGTTTAAAGGATATTGGCCTGATGAAGGGTAATATAGAAGATGCGGTACAGGCCGGTGCGCATGCCATGTTCTTCCAATGTGGAACCGGACATATGATGGGCTTAGATGTACATGATATGGAAGATTTGGGTGAGCAGTATGTGGGCTATACAGACGAGCTGACCAAAAATACTACCCAGTTTGGCTTAAAATCGTTAAGGTTGGGCAAAGCGCTGGAAAAAGGATATGTGTTAACGGTAGAACCAGGTGTGTATATTATTCCGGAACTGATCGATCGTTGGAAAGCCGCTAATCAGTTTGCCGAATTTATTAACTACGATAAATTAGAGCAATTTAGAAACTTTACCGGCATCAGGGTTGAAGATGATTTTCTGATTACAGAAAATGGAAGCCGTATGCTGGGGAAATATTTGGCCATAACTACTGAAGAAATAGAATCGGTTAGAAGCGAAGCCTATTAGGATGGGCGGCTCTTTGGAATAAAGGTTTTTTTGTTTTGGAGCGCAGGGTCATTCGTTTTTTTTCAAAGGAGGTTCCTGCCATCCGCTTTATTCCGATGAAGGATCGGAATGCCCGCTCCTGTCAGGGCTAAAAACACAGGCTGATGCACGGGATAGAAACGGAGTGTTTAGCAACAGATCCAGGTTAAATAAACCTGATAGAATGGATGCTTTCGATTTAAGTAACTTGCTTTGGTTGCTTTACGGTATGCTTGCTTGTTGCACAGGTTTCATCGGAGCAGGAGGGATAGCAGGACTGGTGGAACCAATGAAAAACCGCAATTGCTTTTCAAACTGATATTTATGCGCTGATAATAAGAAAATGTATTAAGATAACAGCAGTTTTGTTTTGGAGCGCAGGGTCATTCGTTTTTTTTTAAAGGAGGTTCCTGCCATCCGCTTTATTCCGATGATGGATCGGAATGCCCGCTCCTGTCAGGGCTAAAAACAAGGCTGATGCACGGGATAGAAACTGGGTGTTTAGCACAAACCCGGGTTAAATAAACCTGATAGAACGGATGCTCCCGATTCTTCATCGGAGCAGGAGGGATAGCAGGGCTGTCGTAACCGATGAAAAGCTGAAAGTGCTTTTCAAATTAAGCATACGCTATTGCAACATGATAACCAGCAAAAAAATATGAAAAAAATAATCTCCTTAAACCTAGTTTTCTTAACGTTGAGTACCCTGCTATTTGCGCAGTCACCAACAAAAGTTTATACTTTGGCCGACACCCTAAGGGGCAGCCTGAATGCCGAACGGACCTGGTGGGATGTACAGCGTTACGAACTGGCTGTTAAGCCAGATTACAATGATAAAAGCATCATGGGTTCAAATAAGATCGTTTATAAAGTAGTGCATCAAAATAATGGCAACACCCGCATTCAGATCGATTTGCAGGAACCCCTAATTATTGACAGCGTTTTATATAATGGCGGTTCAAAGTTAAAATTCGAACATGTAGGCAGTGTGTGGTATGTACATGTACCTGCACAAAAGTTATCTGCTTTGAATAATGTCCATATTTTTTACCATGGAAAGGTACATCAGGCCAAAAGAGCACCCTGGGATGGTGGTTTTATTTTTACTACCGACTCGCTTTCGCGGCCGTGGATGACAGTGGCCTGCCAGGGCTTAGGTGCTTCTGTGTGGTATCCGAATAAAGATCATCAAAGCGACGAACCGGATTTAGGTGCTTCTTTAACCATGACCGTTCCGGATACGTTGATCGTGGTGGGTAATGGCCGCCTGGTATTTAAGAAAGATAATCACGATGGTACCGCTACCTATCAGTACAACGTTAAAAATCCGATCAGCAATTATTGCATTATTCCTTACATTGGCAAATACGTAAATTTTAAGGAGAAATATGCCGGAGAAAAGGGCGCACTTGATGTGAACTATTGGGTACTGGATTATAATTACCCCAAAGCGAAAACCTACATGCCTGATCAGGTACATAAAATGATGAAAAGCATGGAGTATTGGTTCGGGCCTTATCCTTTTTATGAAGATGGTTATCAGTTGATCGATGCTTCGCATACGGGTATGGAACATCAATCTGCCGTTTCTTACGGCAACGGTTATAAATTTGGCTATAGAGGTAAAGATATGTCTGGTAATGGTTGGGGTTTAAAGTGGGATTTCATCATCATTCATGAAAGTGGGCACGAATGGTTTGGCAACAACATTACCACTAATGACCTGGCCGATATGTGGGTGCATGAAAGTTTCACCAACTACAGCGAAACACTTTTTGTAGATTATACCTTTGGCACTAACGCTGGAAACGAGTATAATTTCGGTATTAGAAAAGGTATCAGAAATGATAGCCCCATTATTCCGCCTTATGGCGTAAATGCACAAGGCAGCGGCGATATGTATCCAAAAGGAGGCAATATGCTGCATTCCATCAGGCATAGTTTAAATAATGATCAGCTTTTTAGATCTATATTGCGCGGACTAAACCAAACTTTTTATCATCAAACGGTAACTACTGCGCAGATTGAAAATTATATTTCTAAAAAAGCGGGTTATAATTTTTCAAAAGTTTTTGATCAGTATCTTCGTACGGTGCAGATTCCGGTATTCGAATATTACCTTAAAGATGGCAAGGCGTTTTACCGGTATAGCAATTGTGTTAAGGGTTTCAACCTGCCTTTAAGTCTGAAAAAAGAAGGCGTTACAACATTAAAAATTATACCTTCGCAAAACTGGCAGCAGGTTGCGCTGGCTAAAGGGCAGGATGCACTTTTTACAACATCGGGTATTGAATTTATGTATTACCTTCAGGTGAAAAATACAAAATAAATATCTTCGGATAGAATAGGCAACAGGTGTTTTTCTATTCAGCTGATTTAGAGGAGGTGTTCCGTAATAGGATAACTTTTTTATTCATCTCTCGTTCTTTTTATTAATGAATTTTGCTTTCCAATACCAGATTTATCTGGTTGAAGTGGCGCATTTACGACCATTATCGGTTAAAATCTAACAATATTGCTGCCTGGTGATTTCCTAACTTTGAACATCAGTTAGACGCATTGATTGTGGATCAATGATGAGCTAATATTTGCCGATGGATCCTGGCTTTTTGGGAATTGGCGAGATGAATTTTGAAAATATTTATTAAAACATAACATTAAAATGAGTATCAAATGGACTGGGGTTTTCCCGGCTGTAACCACTAAATTTACAGCAAATGATGAGTTAGATTTTCCTGCGTTCGATTTAAATATCGAAGCGCAATTAGAAGCAGGTGCTGAAGGAATTATATTAGGTGGATCGCTAGGCGAAGCCAGTGTACTAACGGATGAAGAAAAGTTTGGTTTGTTATCACATACCTTAACAGTGGTAAATGGTCGCGTTCCGGTTTTATTGAATATTGCAGAATCAACTACAAAAAAAGCAATCGAAGTAGCTAAAAAAGCAGAATCACTTGGTGCGCAAGGTTTAATGTTGTTGCCGCCAATGCGCTATAATGCTGCTCCGGATGAAACGTTAGCCTTTTTTGGTGCTGTTGCAGAAAGCACCAGTCTGCCGATCATGATTTATAACAATCCTGTTGATTATAAAATCGAAGTAACTTTGGACATGTTCGAGGTTTTAACCAAATACGACAACATCCAGGCCATCAAAGAATCAACAAGAGATGTATCAAACGTAACCAGATTGATCAACCGTTTTGGCGACCGTTTTAAAATCTTTACCGGAGTAGATCCATTAGCAATGGAAAGTATTGTAATGGGTGCACATGGATGGGTTGCAGGTTTGGTTGATGCTTTCCCTAGAGAAACCGTTGCTATTTTCAGGTTGGTTAAAGAAAATCGCATTGCCGAAGCATTAAAAATTTACCGTTGGTTTTTACCTGTGCTTGAGTTGGATATTCATGCAAAATTGGTACAATACATTAAATTAGCAGAGGTGGCAACCGGATTGGGAACTGAGGCGGTTCGTGCACCGCGTTTACCATTAAGTGGCGCAGAAAGAGAGAAAGTATTGAAAATTATTAATGATGCATTAGCTATTCGTCCGGAATTACCTGCAGGTAGTTGGGGCAAATAGTTTAAAAACCAAATATGAACGGAAAAAATATTGTAGCCGGTACTTATATTGAAGTTAATGAAAAAAGCCTTAAAGCTGTTAATCCCGCAACGGGATTAACGCTTGATGGCGAATTTTTCAAAGCTAACGAGAAACTGGTTGATGATGCCTTAACAGCAGCAACAGCTGCTTTTCAAAGCTACAGAAACTTAAACAAAGATCTTAAAGCCGCATTTTTAAATGCCATTGCAGATGAAATTGCCAATCTTGGTGAAGAACTGGTAAACAGGGCTTCAGCAGAAAGTGGTTTGCCTTTAGCCCGTTTACAGGGTGAGTTGGGCAGAACTACGGGTCAATTAAGGTTATTTGCCAGTTTGGTTGCAGAAGGCTCTTGGGTTGATGCCATTATTGATACGGCATTACCTGACAGACAGCCTTTACCAAGACCAGATATCAGGCGAATGCTCATTCCAATCGGACCAGTGGTGGTTTTTGGTGCAAGCAACTTTCCGCTTGCTTTTTCTGTTGCAGGCGGCGATACCGCATCGGCACTAGCCTCTGGCTGTCCGGTGGTGGTTAAAGCGCATCCCGCACATTATGGAACCAGTGCTTTGGTAGGTGGTGCCATTATTAAAGCAGCAGAAAAAACGGGAATGCCTAAAGGTGTTTTCTCTTTGTTATATGATGATGGTTACGCTGTTGGTGCTGGGCTGGTTCAACATCCCTTAACCAAAGCCGTAACGTTTACCGGTTCGTTTAAAGGCGGTATGGCCTTAATTAATCTTGCTCAACAACGCGAACAACCAATTCCGGTTTTTGCAGAAATGGGCAGTATTAACCCGGTAATTTTTCTTCCGTTAGCCATAGAAAACCAAGCAGAAGAACTGGCTAAAAAATATGCTGCATCCATTACCTTGGGAGCAGGTCAGTTTTGTACCAATCCCGGGTTATTGTTAGCCGTACAATCACCTGCACTCGAAAACTTTAAGACTGCTTTAAAAGAGGCCATTTCAACCGTTCCATCGGCAACCATGCTTACCGAAGGTATTGCCCATAATTATGGCAAACTTTCTGCTGAGGTTGTAAATGAAGATGGTGTTGTGCTTTTATCGGCATCAACGGTGAAAAATATGGAACTTCAAAATCAATCAGAAGCGAAAATAGCTCAGGTAAGTGCTGCCGATTTTATTAAAAATCCAAAACTACGCGAAGAAATTTTCGGGCCATATTCTCTGTTGGTTGTTGCCCGGGATCATGCTGAACTGGAGCAGGCCGTTGAAGTGTTAGAAGGTCAGCTTACCGTTACCTTAATGGCCGAAAAACAGGAGCTTAGAGATTACCAGGCTTTGGTAAACAAGTTAACTGATAAAACCGGAAGAATTATACTGAATGGTGTGCCTACAGGTGTAGAAGTTTGTGCGGCCATGCAACATGGTGGTCCATTCCCCGCAACCAACGATAGTCGTTTTACTTCTGTAGGCTCTACCGCTATCAATCGTTTCGTCAGGCCTTTGGCTTATCAGGATTGGGAGCAGGAATTGTTGCCGGATGAATTGAAAGATGGCAACCCGCTGGGTATTTTCAGAACGGTCAATCAACAATTAACGAAATCTCATGAGTAAAACCTTTTTTTGTGTAGATGCACATACCTGTGGAAATCCGGTTAGGTTAGTGGCAGGTGGAGGGCCTCAGCTTACCGGCTCGAACATGAGCGAAAAGCGCCAGCATTTTCTACAAGAATTTGACTGGATCAGGAAAGGCCTGATGTTCGAACCACGCGGGCATGATATGATGTCGGGTAGTATTTTATATCCACCTCATGATCCGGCTAATGATGTAGCGGTACTTTTTATCGAGACCAGTGGCTGTCTGCCAATGTGTGGGCATGGTACTATCGGTACCATTACCATTGCTATTGAAGAAGGGCTCATCCAACCGAAAATACCAGGGCAGATCAGAATGGAAGCGCCAGCAGGATTGGTATTGATCGAGTACAAGCAGGAAGGAAAAAAAGTAAAGTCTGTTAAGCTGAAAAATGTAGCTTCTTATCTCGCTGCAGAAAATCTTCAGGTTGAATGTCCGGATTTGGGTACGCTTACTTTTGATGTAGCTTACGGAGGAAATTTCTATGCCATCGTCGATCCGCAGGAGAATTTTCCGGGATTAGAAAATTACAGTGCTTCGCAGTTGATTAGCTGGAGCCAGATCATCAGAAAACGCATCAATGAACTCTACAGCTTTGTTCATCCTCACGATCCTACAATAAACGGCTGTAGCCATATATTATGGACGGGAAAAACTATTGATCCTACATCAACAGCCAGAAATGCTGTTTTTTATGGTGATAAAGCCATTGATCGTTCGCCATGCGGAACCGGTACTTCTGCCCGTTTGGCACAGTGGTTTGCCAAAGGAAAGCTAAAACAGGGAGAGGATTTTATCCATGAGAGTTTTATTGGAAGTAAATTTATCGGAAAAGTAGAAGAAGTTGTTGACCTGAATGGAATCCAGGCCATTATACCAAGTGTAGAAGGCTGGGCAAAAGTTTACGGCTACAATACCATCAAAATAGATCCCGAAGATGATCCATATGCATATGGGTTTCAGGTGATCTAAAAGTAAAAAAAGAAATATCAGCAGAATAAGTTAAAAGCATGTCGAAAGTATTAATTATAGGTGGTGGAATAGTAGGTCTGACGTCAGCATATTATTTGCAGAAAAGGGGCTACGAAGTAACAATTTTGGATAAGGGAGATATTACCGACAACTGCTCATTTGGTAATGCAGGGATGATTGTGCCGAGCCATTTTGTTCCTCTGGCAGCGCCGGGGATGATACAGCAGGGGATCCGCTGGATGTTCGATAGCAAAAGCCCCTTTTATGTGCGCCCTTCATTAAACGCAAACCTCGTTAGCTGGGGCTTGAAATTTATGAAACATGCCACGGCAAAACATGTAAGCCAGGCGGCAGTACCATTACGTGATTTATCTTTGCTGAGCAAAAAACTATATGAGGGCCTGGCTAAAGAGCCGGAGTTCGATTTCGAATTAACCAAAAACGGCATTCTGGCATTTTACAAAACAGAAAAAGCTGCTGAAGAGGAGGCGCATTTAGCTGCACGTGCAATAGAGCTTGGCCTGGATATGGCCGTACTTACTGCCGATGAATGCCGTGCTTTACAGCCAGATTTAAAATTAGATGTTTTGGGAGCAGTACACTATCGTTGTGATGCCCATCTTTACCCAACAAAATTGATGGACGCCCTGCTCAAATATCTAATAAAGAATGGCGTTAATATACAGCGTAACAAAGAAGTTGATAAAATTGAAACATCAGGAAATCGCATTACGAAAGTTTTTGCGGGTAATACCTCCTGGGAAGCAGATGAATATATTTTAGCGACCGGTTCGTGGTCGCCTGCAGTGGCCAAAATGGCCGATGTTAAAATATCTTTAATGCCAGGTAAGGGTTATTCATTTATGGAGCCCGAACCTCAGCAACGTGTAACTATCCCGGCATTGTTATGTGAAGCCAGGGTGGCCATCACACCAATGAACGGTCAGATCAGGTACGGCGGAACAATGGAATTAGATAAGATCAATACCCGCATTAATATGCAACGGGTTAAAGGGATTGTTGAATCCGTTCCGGCATATTTTCCTGATTTAAAACCTGCGGTTCCTGCAGAAAAAGATATCTGGTATGGTTTCCGTCCCTCATCACCTGATGGTTTGCCATATATTGGCAGATGTAAAAAAAGAGAAAACCTGATCATTGCTACCGGCCACGGCATGATGGGCTTAAGCTTAGGACCTGCAACAGGTTTGTTGGTTAGTCAGATCGTTTCAGGCATCGCAACTGATATAAATATTGAACCCTACGCATTGGCTCGATAATTTTTAGATTTAAGTTAGTCGGTTTAATTTAGTCGGGATTTGTAATCCCGACTTCAACTTTTCAGTCCTATAATAGTAGATTACTCTGTTGGTCGGGATTTGTAATCCCGACGCTCTTCGTTCTTTTATGGATTCTAAATCCATAGTTCGTTGGGTCCGGATTACAAATCCGGACCAGCCATTCCGTTAGTCGGGATTTATAATCCCGACACCTTTCAAGCACTGCGTTTCGGTTGCCCATCCGGATCAACGCATTGCTAAGCAATTGGTTTTCTTTTGAGCTCCTGCTATAAAATGATTTATAGTCCTTTAACTACGTTAATAGTAATTAATGAGTGGTCAGTTTGTTGATATAATCCGTCATATTTTATCAAATTATAGCAGTATTTTAACCTTATCTGAGTTTTATTGGGTTATTTGAGTTAATATTTATATATTCAATTCATAATAACCAACCAAACCAAACTAACTGGATTATGAAAGTATTACCTTTTACCATGCTTGTTCCTGATGACAAAAGTGTGATATCGGAACAAATCGAATCTCCCTATTTTTATCAATACCTGCACCGCCACGATGAATGGCAGATCACGTATATAGAAAAAGGTGAGGGGACATTAATTGCTGGAAATGATATGCATGCCTTCCGGTCTGGAGATGTTTTTTTAATTGGAGCCAAACTTCCACATCTGTTTAAAAGTAATCCCGAGTATTTCGCCATCGACAGTAATAAAACCATTAAAGCATGTTCTATTTACTTTAATCCGAATGGCATATTAGCTGCTTTGTTTAATCTCCCTGAAATGAAGCTGGCCAGTGCTTTTTTAGCTAAAAACAAGCATGGTTTCAAAGTTCCGGCTGCATTTACCAAAAACATAGTAGGTAAAATGCTGAATGTGCACCAGGCAGCAGGGGTTGATGTATTGTTTAACTTCCTGAAAATGGTTAACAGCCTTCAGGATTTGAATGAGAATGTAGAACCTTTATGCTCCGATATGTATTCTTCCAACGTAACCGAAAATGAAGGTATGCGTTTAAGTAAGATCATTAATTTCATCACCGAAAACTACAACAGCCAGATTTCATTAGAAGATGTAGCCAATGCGGCGTTTATGACGCCTCAGGCTTTCTGCAGGTATTTCAAAAAACATACCGGTCATACTTTTGTGTCATTTTTAAATGAAGTAAGAATCAATGATGCCTGCAAAAGTCTGATATCGGGAGAAAAAGCGGATTGCATTTCAGGCGTAGCCTATAAAGCTGGTTTTAATAGCATTACCAATTTTAATAGGGTGTTTAAAAGTATTATCGGCCAATCACCAAGAGCATATATTGATACCTATAACAATGTAAGCAGGGTGAACTACATCGGCGCTTAAACAACTGCTTTTTTAATATAATGTAACCATTTTTTACAAATGGAGGCAATGCTATTGCCTGTTTTAACCAAACCACATGCAAAATAAACTAAACCTTTTTGCCCTTTTGTTATTGGTGTGCCTGTTATCGGGCCCTTTTGCGTGGGCTCAAACTTCAAATGAAAGTTTGTACGAACAAACCAGCGAAATGGGTACGCTGATTGTAGGTTACCAAAAGGATGTTGATGCCATTAACGATTTCTACTTTCCTTATTCAGCAGGTGTAACTTATTCTTATCCACTGGCTACTTTTAAAAGTCCGGCTCAAAGGAAACGCCTGCAGGATATTAATCACGATTACCTAAACAAGCTAAAAGCTGCGCAATTTGAAAATTTCAGCATTTATGGCAAGGTGGATTATATTCTGCTTAAAAAACAGATCGAATCGTCGGTTTGGCTTTTAAGTAGAGAAGAAACAGATTATAATGCCTTATCAAAGTATTTTACCTTTGCCGACGCCATTTACGCACTCGAAAACCTAAGAAGAAGAGGTACTTATCAGGATGGTGCACTGCTGGCCGCCGGGATAGAAAAAATTGCAAAACAAGTTGATTCCCTAAGCCTGAATTTTAAAAAAGGGGCACTTAAACCCGATCAGCTTAAAATGGCAAAAGCCATCAGTTTGAGTTTGAAACATCGGTTAAAGGGCTTTTACCAATTTTATATGGATTATGAGCCGGGTTTTACCTGGTGGGTGCCTAAACCTTACGAGAAATTAGACCTTGCCTTAGCCAATTACGCCAAACTTTTTGATGATGTTGATGCCATTCCTGCTGTAAAATCAAGTAAACCGGAAATTAAAGGAAATCCTATTGGACGAGAAGAACTCATCAGGCAGTTAAATGCTGAGCTTATTCCCTATACACCTGAAGAACTGATTAAGCTTGCCGAAAAGGAATTTAAGTTTTGCGATGAAGAGCTTTTAAAAGCATCAGCCGCTATGGGTTATGGCAATGACTGGAAAAAGGCACAGGAAAAAATCAAAAATAGCTATGTGCCATTGGGCAGGCAGCCGGAATTGATTGTAAAATTACAGGATGATGCCCTCAATTTTATCAAAGCCAATAATCTGATCAATATTCCGGCACTTGCAGAAGAAACCTGGGGTATGGTGATGATGTCTGCCGAAAGACAATTGGTGAATCCATTTTTCACAGGTGGGCGCGAAATCAGCATTTCCTATCCAACCAATACAATGGAGGAAGACGATAAGTTAATGAGTATGCGTGGTAACAATCCTTATTTTTCGAGAGGAACGGTGCAACATGAACTTTTACCAGGCCACCATTACCAGTATTTTATGAATAGCAGATATAAAAGCTATCGCGATCCTTTTCAAACCCCTTTTAGCATAGAGGGCTGGCCTTTATACTGGGAACTTTTGCTTTACGATAAAGGTTTTGCCAAAACACCTGAGGAAAAAATGGGTATGCTTTTCTGGCGGATGCACCGTTGTGCCAGGATTCTGTTTTCGCTGAACTTTCACCTGGGCAGGTGGACTCCTCAGCAGTGTGTGGATTTTCTGGTCGACCGTGTAGGGCACGAACGTGTCAATGCAGAAGGTGAGGTCCGCCGATCTTTCAAAGGCGATTATAGCCCTTTATACCAAGTAGCCTACCTTACCGGCGGTCTTCAGCTCTTTGCGCTGAAAAAAGAGCTGGTAGATAGTGGCAAAATGAGCTTTAAGGATTTTCATGATGCCGTGATAAAACAAAACTTAATCCCTGTCGAAATGATCAGGGCTACTTTAACCAATCAGCCTTTAACCCGCGACTTCAAAACCTCATGGTATTTTTACGATCAGCTTAAGTAAATAAAATCAACAACCAACCTTCGAACCACCAAGCAAACACAACATGACAGAAAAAGAAACCACACAATTTAAACCCTCGCTTAAGCTGATGGATGCAACGATGCTTGTAGCCGGAAGTATGATCGGCTCGGGTATTTTTATTGTAAGTGCAGATATTACCCGAAATGTAGGCAGCTCTGGCTGGCTATTAGTGGTTTGGCTGATTACAGGCTTTATGACGCTAACGGCTGCATTGAGTTATGGTGAATTAAGTGCCATGTTCCCAAAAGCGGGAGGACAGTATATTTATTTAAAGGAAGCGTACAACCCGCTGATCAGTTTTTTATATGGCTGGAGTTTTTTCACGGTTATCCAAACCGCAACGATTGCCGCCGTAGGTGTTGCATTTGCCAAATTTACTGCTTATCTCATACCTGCGTTGAGTGAAGATTTAGTTGCTGTCGATTTAGGTTTTTTTACCATTTCACCCGCACAACTGTTGGCCATTGGCGTAATTATTTTGCTCACCTATATCAACAATAGGGGGGTAAATGGGGGTAAAGTTATCCAAACAACTTTCACGGTGGCTAAATTGTTAAGTTTATTTGGTCTGATCGCTTTTGGACTTTTCTTTCTGGATAAGGGAATCTGGAAAACCAATTGGGAAAATATGTGGGTTTTAGGACCGTTATCTGCTGACGGAAGTATTGGTTCTTACACCACTTTCGCGGCTTTCGGTGCCATCGCTGCAGCGATGGTGGGTTCAATATTCAGCAGCGATTCCTGGCATAATGTGACCTTTATCGCCGGCGAAATTAAAAATCCTGCACGCAATATCGGTTTAAGTTTAGCTTTAGGAACCATTATCGTAACCGTACTCTACCTCCTCACCAACGTAATGTACACCGGGGTGCTTTCATTGCAAGATATTGCCCATGCAGATAAAGATCGGGTAGCTGTTTCAGCCGCCAACCATATTTTCGGTACAGCCGGTACTATCATTATTGCTTTAATGATTATGGTTTCAACCTTTGGTTGTAATAATGGTTTAATTATGGCTGGTGCAAGGGTATATTATTCCATGGCCAAAGATGGACTTTTCTTTAAAAAAGTGGGTACACTCAATAAAAATGCAGTCCCGGGATTTGGATTATGGATACAATGCATTTTTGCCTGTTTATGGTGCATTAGCGGAAAATACAGCGACCTGCTGGATATGATTTCTTTTGTGGTGGTCATGTTTTACATGCTTACCATTTTCGGAATCTTTATCCTCCGTAAAAAACGCCCTGAGGCAAACAGGCCTTACAAAGCCTTTGGTTACCCGGTGCTGCCAATCGTTTATATCCTGATGGGACTTGCCTTTTGCATACTGCTGATCATTTTTAAACCCAAATTTACCTGGCCAGGATTAATCATCACTTTAATGGGAATTCCGGTTTATTATCTGATTAGAGGAGGTATCGTACGTCAGGAATTGAAAACGAAAGATCCGGTTGATGTAAAGGGTTAAAATATTAACGATATTCATCAAAATTCAAAAAAGACCTGCAAAATAGCAATACTATATTTACCACAAAAAATCTGTAATGAGCATTTACGCGACCGTTAAAAAATCAATAGCCTTTACTTTATTAAGTTTTGTTTCCGTTCAGTTGCTTGCACAGCAAACCAAGTTGCAACCTTATCAGCCTAATGCTGCTGAAGTGGCAGCTGCTTACCAGTTATCCTTAAAAATGGATACTACATTACGAAATATTCCAACCAACAATGAAATTACCCCCTTCTGGAAAAAAGATGGTACTGCATTCTGGTATAAGAAGAATCTTCCTGATAGAACATGGGAATATTATTATGTAGATGCGGCAACAGGTAAGCGCCAAGTTGCATTTGATCATAATAAACTGGCACAAAATATAGAAAAGCTTACCGGTAAAAAGCAGAACCCGGTAAAAATTCAGCTTGGAGAGCTATATTTTGCCGATCAGGGTACTGCAAAATTAAAAATAGCCGATAAATGGTATCAGTTAAACCTGAGCAATAATAATTTAACCAATACCACCGATAGTAATATTTATCGGTACAATGCCAGGCGGCCTTTACAACAACGCAGATCGCGCTGGCAGGGAAACCGCGAAATCAAAAAATCGCCTGATGGCAAAAGCGAAATCCTGATCCGTGGTGGCAATCTGTTTGTAATTGATCTGGCTACAAAGGCAGAAACCCAATTAAGTACTGATGGTAGTGTCGATAAACCTTATGGTGAATTTGCCTGGTCGCCTGATAGCAAAGACATAGTTGCCTATAAAATCGATCCGAAAGAAATTAAAAATGTATATTATGTTTTAAGTTCTGTTCCGGGTACCACACGTGGTGAGTTAAAAACGAGAGAATATGCACAGCCTGGTGATGACTTTACTGCTTATCAGCCCTATGTTTTTAACGTAGCGAAGAAAACGGCCATCAAGGTTGATGCAGACCCGATTGATTTCTTTGGTGCTCCAGAACTGCATTGGCGCAATAATAACAGCAGATATTATACTTATGAGAAAGTAGATCGTGGCCACCAGCGTTTCAGGGTAATCGAAGTAGATGTTTTAACAGGGAAAACCAGAAACATCATCGACGAGAAAACCAAGACCTTCATTTATGAAAGTCGCATTTATACCAGATACCTGCCCAAAACAAATGAAATATTGTGGACAAGCGAGCAAGATGGCTGGCAACATCTTTATCTGGTAAATGCCTTAACCGGAAAGCAGCAGTTAATTACAAAAGGAAATTATGTGGTTAGGGACATTGATAGTGTAGATATTGTAAAACGTCAGGTATGGTTCAGGGCAAATGGCATGCATGCTGGTGAAGATCCTTACTTTATCCATTACTACAGAATCGGCTTTGATGGTAAAGGACTGGTAAACCTCACACCAGAAAAAGGTAACCATAGCCTCAGCTTCTCGCCTGATCGAAAATATTATATTGATACTTACTCTCAGGTAAATGTACCACCTGTTAGCGAATTAAGGCTTACTGAAAGCACCAAAAAAGTAAGTGAAATAGAACATGGAAAAACAGATGCCTATTTAGCTACAGGGGTTAAACTGCCAGAAGTATTTGTAGCCAAAGGAAGAGATGGCAAAACCGATATATGGGGAATTGTTTGCTTACCTTCAAAAATGGATCCTAACAAAACATACCCTGTTATCGAAAATATTTATGCAGGTCCTCACGATAGTTTTGTGCCAAAAAGTTTCTTGCCAGCCAGTGAAATGCAGAGCATAGCCGAATTAGGTTTTATCGTGGTGCAGATTGACGGAATGGGTACGGCCAACCGCTCTAAAGCTTTTCATGATGTATGCTGGAAAAACATAGCCGACTCCGGATTTCCTGACCGGATATTATGGATGAAAGCCATGGCGCTTAAGTATCCAAATGCGGATATTTCTAAAGTAGGGATTTATGGCACTTCGGCGGGTGGACAAAGCTCTACTGGTGCACTGTTATCGCATCCTGAGTTTTATAAAGCTGCAGTTTCAGCCTGTGGCTGTCACGATAATCGCATCGATAAACAATGGTGGAACGAACAATGGATGGGCTATCCGGTAGGGCCGCATTATGCCGAACAATCTAATATTACCAACGCGGCTAAATTACAGGGCGATCTGTTTTTAATTGTTGGTGAAGCAGACGAAAATGTACCACCAGAATCGACCTATAGATTGGCTGATGCACTGATCAAAGCCAATAAAAATTTCGATATTTTGAGCATTCCAGGCATGGGACACAGCGATGGAGGTGTTTATGGACGTAGGCGTAAACGCGATTTCTTTGTGAAACATTTATTAAATGCCGAAGCGCCAAATCCAAATATTGCAAAGTAGGGTTGGTTTGTTGGTCATTGGTTTGTTGGTTCATTAGTCATTAGTTAATTAGTCATTAGTTCACTGGTTTATTGGTCATTAGTTTATTAGTCATTGGTTCTCTGTTTATTGGCTCATTGGTCATTGGTTCGATAGCAAGTGTCAATAGCAAACTGTCAACTGCAAATTGTAAACTGATAACTGCAAACTGAAATAAGCATTTTATTGGAACGAAAAGGATAAAAATGGAAAATTAATAAAGTTTTACCCGAAAACTTTATTAATTTTCCATCTTAACAATCAATCCTAACATGTTGTCCAAAATCAAAATATCTTGTCTGTTTTTATTTTTACTGTTATCCAGTGCATTTGCGGCTAATGCCTCAATAGATTTCTATCAGATCAAAATTTACCACCTCAAAACCGATGCCCAGGAAAAGGCAGTAGACGATTATTTGCAAAAAGCGTATTTGCCTGCATTACATCGCAATGGAATAGCGAAGGTGGGTGTGTTTAAGCCAATAGTAAGCGATCAGGCCGGAATTACCGAAAAACTCATTTATGTATTTATTCCACTAAAATCGCTTAATGGAATTTTGGAACTGGATAAAAAACTGTCAAAAGACAAACAATATGCTGTTGATGGTAAAGCTTATCTTGATGCAATTTACAACGATGCCCCTTTTGAGCGGCTGGAATCTATTGTATTGAAAGCTTTTGAAGATGCACCTCATTTTATGCTGCCCAATATAAAATCGCCAATGAAAGAACGGGTTTACGAATTAAGAAGCTACGAAGCACCCACGGAGAAATATTTTCAGAACAAAGTGCAAATGTTTAACAAAGGCGACGAGATTGGTTTATTTAAAAGGTTAAATTTTAATGCGGTATTTTATGGGGAAGTAATTGCCGGAAGCCGCATGCCTAACCTCATGTATTTAACCACTTTTGAAAACAAAGCCGATAGAGATGCACACTGGAAAGCCTTCTCAGCAGATGATTATTGGAAAAAACTATCGGCTATGCCAGAGTATCAGCATAATGTTTCTAAAAACGATACCAAATTTGTTTATCCAACAGACTATTCTGATTTATAAAAAAGGCAAAAGCTTAAAGACTAAAGCTGGAAGGTAAAGTAAATGCCATGTAAATCTGTGTTTCCGCGGCAAACAATGCTACCTGTAAAGATCCTGAAACGATTCTAAATGGTTGATACATTATAGGATTGAATCTTTATCTCAATTTCTTTAGCATGGTCGTCACCCTGAATTTATTTCAGGGTCTTTCATGTTGAAATGATTACGGACGAATTGAGTATTACGATTGCTTAAATTGAACAAGAAAATCTTAAATTTTTAACTCCATGTTTCCGTGGCAAAACAATGCTACCTTTAGAGATCCTGAAACAAGTTCAGGAGGACGATTGCATGAAGACAATTGCAGAAACAGAACTGTAAACTCTCAGTTTTATTCACTCCGTGCAATACAGTGTTTCCGTGGCAAAACAATGCTACCGGTATAGATCCTGAAACAAGTTAAGGAGGACGATTACATAAAGACAATTGCAGAAACAGAACCGTAAACTCTCAGTTTTATTCACTCCGTGCAATGCTGTGTTTCTGTGGCAAAAAATGATGCAATTGGAAAGATTCTGAAAGAAGTTGTCACTTCGAGCGTCCTATAAATATTCGATCGTCATTCGGCCGGAGCAGCGCGGAGTGAAGAGATCTCAATAAATTATCCTTCAGGATGACGATTGCGGGGGTGTGGAATGTATGGATTGAACCATACCTCGGCAAATTGTATCTTTACACCCGCTAACCAATTTTTAGCTATTGGTTTGCCTTTTTAATGATGAAATTTATCAAAGCATTTGGTTTTACCCTGCAATGCCTGCTGTTTTTTAGCAGCATCAAAGCACAGGTAAAGGATCAAACGGCTATTCCGGAACATTATGTACTTAAAACATACGGTATTAATGACGGTCTCCCCTCTAAAAATACCACTGTTGCACTAAAAGATAAAAGAGGTTTTGTCTGGATCGGTACAGAAAACGGCCTCTGTAAATTTGATGGTTATTCTTTCAAAATTTATGTAAACATCGCTGGCGATAGCACTTCCTTAACCAATAACTACATCAATGCAATGGTAGAGGATAGCCATGGCGTGTTTTGGGTGGGTACCATGAACGGCTTAAACAGGTTCGATCCGGTTACCGAGAGATTTGAACGTTTTTACCATAAAGAAAACAGTAAAACGTCCCTCAGCAATAACAAGATCTGGTCTCTGCTGATCGATAAAACAAACAAATTATGGGTAGGTACCGATGATGGATTTAATCTTTACAACAGCAAATCAAAAACATTTAAGGTTTATCAGCCCGATCCCAAAAATGCTTATGCCATTAAAGGAAAATCGGTGAATGCCATTGCCGAAGATGCGTCTGGCAATTTATGGCTCGGCAACTGGAGCAATGGGCTGAATAAATTCGATCAAAAAACAAAGCGGCTTACCAATTATATGCAAAAGGAAATCGCCGGTCAAAAAAATCCAAATGACATCTGGACGCTTTGCATCGACAATGAGGGAATGATCTGGATCGGGTGTTATTGGAAAGGCGATCTGTTCCGTTTTGATCCTGAAAAGGAGATGTTTACCACTTACAATAGCGGTAATACAGGTAATGCTGCTGTGTTTAACGTTTTGAGTTTAAGTGCCGGAAAATTACTGGTAGGCGGAAGTGCAGGAATATTTTGGATAAATACGAAACTCAATAAATGGGATAAAATAGATAAACTCGAATTTTTTGCCAATGGAAGCTTTTATCGTGATAAAACCGGCATGATCTGGCTATGTGGTAAAAATGGTCTTAGTAAAATCGATTTTAACCAGTACAAGTTTAATTTCACCTCACTTCCTTTCGGACAGGCAGACATCAAATCAATCATTAGCAATGAGGGCAATTTTTGGCTGGGTAGCAACAAAGGCCTTTATAAATATAATCCGGATAACCGCTCCTTTACCAGACTTTCGCACAATAACAACTTAAACAGTTTATCCAGTAACGATATTATTAAGCTGTCTGTTGATTTGAAAGGTGATTTATGGGTAATGAGCGAGAATGGATTTGACCGTTATAACGAAAAAGAGAACAAATTTCTACATCACCACCATCGTTCTGCACTGGGTATTTTTTTCAATGAAGATGTTTTTAGGGATCTGATAGAAGTAAACCATGGCGAATATTATTTAGCTACGGATGCCGGCTTAAAAATCTATAACGATAAAACCAAAGCTTACACGCATTATTATAACGATCCCAAAAATTTAAGCTCATTGAGTAACAACCATTTAAACTGCCTTTTAAAAGATGCGCAGGGCAACATCTGGATAGGAACCTACGGCAGTGGCTTAAGCCGTTTTAACCCTAAAACCAAAAAGTTTACAAATTACAGGATCGATAATTCAAAAAAAGGCGGCATTAGCAATAATATTGTAATTCGTCTTTATCAGGATTCGCATCAAAATATTTGGATCTGCACCCGGGATGGATTGAATAAATATGTAGCCAAAACAAATACTTTCGAGGTATATTCAAAACAAAATGGTTTTGCCAGCAATGTTTTTACCGACCTGGTAGAAGATAACAATGGCAAGTTATGGGTAACTACCGAGCAAGGTATTTCGCTTTTCGATCCGGTATCCAACACGGTTAAAAATTATGATGAAAAGGACGGCGTTTATGCCAATGAAGCCATTTGCAAAAATGCTAAAGGAGAAATTTATGTGGCAGGTAACAAAGGCATCGTTTATTTTAACCCACAACAACTCAAATATAATAAAGAAGCGCCTGCGGTTTACTTTTCTGATTTTTCGATTTTTAACAAACTGATTCTCCCTGGCGACGATTCCCCTTTAAAATTACCTGTTTACATGACGAAAAGTATTACCCTGCCTTACGATCAGAGTGTGCTTTCTTTCGGTTTTGTGGCCCTGAACTATACACTGTCAGAAAAAAACCAATATGCTTATTTTCTGGAAGGTTTTGATAAAAAATGGAATTATAGCGGTAGTGAACATAAAGTAACCTATACCAACTTAAATCCCGGTAAATACACCTTAAGGATCAGGGCATCAAACAATGATGGCATTTGGAATATGACCGGAAATTCGCTCCAGATCATCATTACGCCACCTTGGTACCGCACCTGGTGGGCTTTTTGTTTATATGGTTTGGCTTTCTTTGGTATGGTGTATGCTTATCTTAAATATCGCGAGCACCAATCTGATTTAAAATTTCAGATTAAACTGGCCCACATAGAAAGCGAAAAAGAAAAGGAGCTGAGCGAGAAGAAACTATCTTTCTTTACCAACGTATCGCACGAGTTCCGCACACCGCTTACCTTAATTATCAATCCGGTTAAAGAACTTTTGTACAAAAATGATAATAACGTTGATACTACCGATTTAAATATTGTATACCGGAATGCCAAGCGGCTGTTAAGTTTGGTTGATCAGCTATTGTTGTTTAGGAAGGCAGATACTTATGGCGAAAAGTTAAAGGTAGCACCGATAAATCTGGTAAATCTGTGTAAAGAGGTATTTCTTTGTTTTATACATCAGGCCCGGTCAAAAAATATAACGCTTGAGTTTAGCTGTATCGATGAGATGATTGCTTTTTATGCTGACCGCGAAAAAATGGAAATCGTGTTCTTTAACCTGCTTTCAAATGCAATAAAATTTACGCCAGAAGGCGGGACGGTGAAGATGATGGTAGATAACAGCAAGGAAAATGCAATCATTAGTGTTGAAGATTCCGGCTGTGGTATTGTAGAAGTAGCAGGAGAAAAACTGTACGAGAAGTTTTATCAGGATCCCGGTAATAAATCAGCCAAAGGCGGTTTTGGTATAGGTTTATACCTGGCTAAAACTTTTGTTGAAATGCATGGAGGCACCATAAACTACACCAGCGTGGAAAATAAGGGAACTACGTTTAATATTGCTTTATTACGTGGTTTAAGTCATTTTAAAAATGCTGTTATATTGGAGGAGGCGTTAGTGGATACCGAATCTTCGTTGTTCAAAGAATTGATAGAGGATGAGATCAGTGCCAACAAAGTTGTAGAGGCTGCCGAGGGGCAGGTAATCGATAACCAGCTCACCATTGATTCAAAAAGCATGCTTATTATTGATGATAATCTGGAGATCAGAGAATACCTTAAACAGGTTTTTAAAATGGATTATCATCTTTATGAAGCCAGTAATGGAGAAAAAGGTTATGAAATGACGAAAGAGCTGTTACCTGATATTGTGATTTGCGATGTAATGATGGACGGCATGACGGGCATAGAACTATGCAGCAAAATAAAAGAAGATGTTTCCATTTCTCATATCCCGATTATTTTACTTACGGCCATTTCTGCACCGGAAGTTAAACTTAAAGGCATAGAAGGTGGAGCCGACGATTATATCAGTAAACCTTTTGATAAGGATTTTTTAAAAGCAAGGGTGGCCAGTATATTAAAAAGTAAAAACGCACTACAAAAGTACTTTTATAATGAAATTACACTCAACTCCAACCATATTAAAATCTCTGCAGAATATAAGGAGTTTTTGGATAACTGTATCCGCATTGTAGAAGAGCACCTTACCGATACTGATTTTAATATCGATACCTTATCAGCCTTATTGGCGATGTCGAGATCTAATTTATACCGTAAAATTAAATCCATTTCAGGTCAGTCTGCCAACGGCTTTATCCGTTTCATCAGGTTAAGGAAAGCGGCCGAAATTTTTATCAATACTGATAAAACCATTCAGGAAACTTCATACCTGGTAGGCATTACCGATCCCAAATATTTTAGAGAGCAGTTTTATAAATTGTTTAATATAAATCCATCACAGTACATTAAAAAATTCAGGAAGCCATTTTCTAATCATATCCAGATAAACACAACAGGTAAAAAAAGTAAACCATAACTGTATTTACTCCCTGTTTCTCAAAATATGCCTTAAACCCTCATTTAAGCTCATTTTCGGTCTGTTTACCCCTTAAATTTGGATTGTTTGTACCCTTTTTATGTGGTTTGTTAGCGCTACTTTAGCCCCTTATAAAGCAGTTCTATCACTATAAAATCTGATAACAACATTCTGTTAATCTAAGTATAGATCTGATCTGCTAACCAAATATTAATGTGCAAACCAAATGAGAAAAAAAAATCTGAAGGAATTTTCGCCTTTAAAATGCTTTAAAATTAAAGCACTGGCTTTTCTATTTATCTTATCAATTAGTTTACCTGTAGCCGCCTCTTCCTTTGCTATACCGTCAGAAAAAATGAAACTGGCACGCGAGATTGTGGTAACGGGTACTGTTACAAGTGACGGAGTGCCATTTCCGGGAGTAGCAGTTAAGATTAAGGGAACTGAAAAAGCCGTTCAAACCGATGCAAAAGGTAAATATAGCATTAGTGTAGCATCCACAACTGATGTATTGGTTTTTTCTTACGTGGGTTACACCAGTCAGGAACAAACCGTTGGCGATAGAACAACCATTAATGTTCAGCTGAGTGCCGATACGAAAACACTGAACGAATTAGTGGTGGTGGGTTACGGAACCCAGAAGAAAGCAACCCTTACCGGATCAATATCGCAGGTAAAAGGAGCCGACCTGGTGAAAAGTCCGCAACCCAACTTATCCAATTCGTTAGCTGGCCGTTTTTCCGGCGTAGTGATCAACAACAGAAGTGGCGAACCTGGTTATGACGGTTCCAACATCACCATCAGGGGCCTGGCTACCACAGGGAGTAACAATGTATTAATCGTTGTAGATGGAATCCCCGGACAGATTGGTGGACTGGAACGTTTAGATCCTAATGATATTGAAAGTGTTTCGGTACTAAAAGATGCCTCTGCAGCTATTTATGGTAACAGAGCGGCCAATGGTGTTATTTTAGTAACCACTAAAAAAGGTAAAACCGGCAAACCAACTATTAATTATAGTTTTAACCAGGGTTTTAGCTCACCAACAAGGTTGCCCAAAATGGCAGATGCCGCTACTTATGCGCAGATTATGAACGAAATCAATTTTGATTCCAATCCTTCAGGCGGACTTAATCAGTCTTACACGGCAGATCAGATCGAAAAATTCCGTAACGGCTCCGATCCTTTGTTGTACCCTAATACCGATTGGATCGACCAAACATTGAAAAAAACAGCTTTACAGAGCCAGCACAGCCTTTCTGTTAATGGCGGTAGCGAAGATGTTAAATACTATGTTTCATTAGGTACAATTAACCAGGATGGGATTTATAAAAACGGTGCAACCAAGTACAACCAATATAATTTCCGCACAAATGTAGATGCTAACGTATCCAAATACCTAAAATTGGGTTTATCGGTATCGGGCAGACAAGAAAACCGTGTGTTTCCTCAGGTTGGGGCCGGCGATATTTTTAGGTCTATTTACAGGGCAAAACCAATTGTAGCCGCATATTATCCAAACGGTTTACCAACAACTGGTATAGAAAATTCCAATCCTGCGGTACAAGTTACTGATATCGGTGGAACCAGTAAATCACCTACACAGGTTTTAAATGGTATTTTAAGAGCTACTTTTATTATTCCAGGTGTAGAAGGCCTTTCTGTTGATGGTTTCTTTTCGGCTGATAAATCGAATGTATTTACCAAAAGTTTCAACAAACCCTATCTGTTATACCAATACAGTTCTGCATCTCAAACTTATAATAGTGTAATTACGGGTGGCAATAACCAAAGAGCTACCCTGACTGAAAGCCAGAAAAACGAATCATTGCTTACTTCAAACATCAAGCTGAATTACGCACGTCGTTTTAACCTGCACGATATTAATGCATTTGTAGGTTATGAGCAAAGCGAAAACCATTTAGAATATTTCGATGCACAACGTTTTAACTTTCTGTCTACCAATTTGCCCGAACTTTCACAAGGGGGTGCTGCCGCTACCGATTATCTCAACTCGGGTTATAGCACCAACTATAACCGTAAGAGTGTAATTAGCCGTTTAGCTTATAGTTATGATGATAAATACCTGTTTGAAGGACAGTTACGTATTGATGGCTCATCTATATTCCCGGAGGGTAAGCGATATGGTTATTTTCCTTCTGCATCTGTGGGATGGGTGATGTCAAAAGAAAATTGGTTCAGCGATAATGTTAAATTTGTTGATAATCTGAAAATCAGGGCATCATACGGCGCATTGGGTAACGATAATGTGAAAGGTTTCCAGTATTTTGATAATTATGTATTGGTTGGAAATGGATTTGTAGCTCAAAGCCCGGGCGCCACATCATCAACCATACAACCGGGCGTAAACCTGGTTAAACTGGCAAATCCAAACATTACCTGGGAGGTAGCCAAAAAGCTGGATATTGGTATTAATGCCACGGTGTTTAAGAACTTTAGTATTGAGGCCATTTATTTCCAGCAAAAAAGATCTGATATCTTAACCACCCGTAATGCATCAGTACCAGGTTCTTCAGGTATTGTAAATCCATTTAATGATAACAGCGCGAACTATACGCCATTAGTACCTTCAGAAAATATCGGAAAAGTGAATAATGCTGGTTTTGAAGCAACTTTAGGTTATAACCATAACGGCGAAAGTTTCAGATGGAATGCATCAGGTAACTTCACTTATGCTAAAAGTAAAGTGATTTTTATTGATGAAGCCAGCGGAACACTGGATTATCAGCGCCAGACCGGAAGACCGTTAAATGCCGGCCTGCTGTATAATGCCATCGGTATATTTAGAACACAGCAGGAGTTAGATGCTTATCCGCATGTTAGCGGGGCGAAAGTTGGTGATCTTAAATATCTGGATTACAATAATGATGGTAAAATTACTGCCGATGACCAAACCAGAACGCCATATAGCAACATCCCTCAAATTACGTATGGATTTACACTTGGTGCTTCTTATAAAAACTTTGATTTATCGATGGTATTAGCCGGACAAACCCAGGTAAGCCAGTACGTTTTGCCAGAATCAGGTAGTGTAGGTAACTTTTACAGCAGTTGGGCCGATAACAGGTTTAGTGCCGCAAACCCGAACGGAACCTATCCAAGGGTAACCGACCGTGCATCTAATGCCATTAGCGGTGGGCAGTTTAATAATACCTTTTGGTTAAATGATGCCTCGTTCTTAAGGCTTAAAAACGTAGAGCTTGCCTATAACATTAAGGCCAGCTTCTTAGATCGCATCAACGTTTCTGGAGTAAGGGTTTATGCCAGTGCTTTTAACTTATTCACCATTTCTAAAGTGAAAGATTACGATCCCGAAGGAACCAGTGGTAGCGGACAGTTTTACCCTCAGCAACGCATCATTAATTTAGGCGCCAATATTAAATTTTAAACATCATGAAAATCAAATCAATATATATAACACTTTTAGGCCTATCCCTTGTTTCGGGGGCTATGCTGGGCTGTAAAAAAGAAATTTTAAACGTCGAACCAACAGATATTCTTTTGCCTGCTACCATAGAAAATGATACGACAGCATTAGAGGCTTATATAACCAACCGGTATCTGGGCACACGCTTACAGGATAAAGAAGGTGATGGATCTGTACCAGGTTTTGGCAGAGGTTTTGAATACAGCATGTGGAGTTCTTTTACTGATGAATCTGTTTACAATAATGATGATGCGACCTGGTTGATCCAGAGAGGGCAGCTGGCTCCCGAAAATTTAGGAAGCGCTGGCGTATATTGGGGAAGAAGTTATCGCGGTATCAGAGAATGTAATTACGCACTATCAGTACTGTCCAAAATTTCAATGAGTGCAACACATAAAAAACAATTGATAGCTGAGATTAAATTCATCAGGGCTTTTCGTTATCAGGATTTAATCAGAAACTACGGCGGCATCGTCTTAATGGGCGATAAGATAGTTGAGCTTTCGGATAATCTACAAGATCCGGCATTGTTTCAACGTGCTTCGATTAAAGAATCTATAGATTATGTGGCCGGTCAGCTCGATCAGGCTGCTGCAGATTTACCTTTAGATAATAGTGGCAGCTGGTTAATTGGTAGAGCTACTAAAGGTGCGGCATTGGCACTTAAGTCGCGTTTACTGTTGTATGCTGCAAGTCCGTTGTATAATGCAGGTACCTGGCAGGCAGCTGTTACGGCAGCCCAGGCGGTGATCTCTTTAAATAAATATGGAATATATACCGGGGGATACGCAAACTTGTTTTTAACTGACCAGAGTAATGAAGTTATTTTTGCAAGGTTGTTTACCAAAAATGCCAACCATACCCATTTGGAAATTGCAAACGGGCCTAATGGTTATGGCGGTTGGGGCGGAAATTTACCAATGCAGAACCTGGTAGATGATTACGAAATGGCCAACGGTAAACCGATAACCGATCCCACCTCTGGTTATGATAGCAACGAACCGTATAAAGGTCGTGATCCACGTTTTGCAGCTACCATTTTGTATAATGGCGCAGCCTACCGTGAGCGTAACGTAGAAACCTTTGTACCGGGAGGAAGAGACAGTAAAGATGGAAATGACAACTGGAATACCAGTAAAACCGGATATTACCTTAAAAAATTCATGAATGATGCCTATCCATTACAAAATCCATGGGGCAATGCAGGTTTTCAACCATGGATTTATTTTAGATATGCAGAAATTTTGCTTAACTATGCTGAAGCTGCAAATGAAGCTTATGGACCTGATGCTGTTCCTTCGGGATCTACCATGTCTGCAAGAGATGCTGTAAACATGGTGAGGGCCAGGCCAGGCGTTAATATGCCTGCATTGGCAATCGGAATTACACAGACACAAATGCGCGATGCGGTACGCTATGAGCGTAGGGTAGAACTTGCTTTCGAAGAACATCGTTTTTATGATGTAAGGAGGTGGAAAATTGCTGATGTAACCGAAAACAAACCTGCCGGCGGCGTGACGATTACCAAAACAAATAACGGTTTTACTTATACGCCTAAAGTTGCGTTAGACGGACGCAAGTTCGAAACCAAACACTATTGGTTACCAATACCAAGAGCCGAAATTTTAGCATCAGGTGGTAAATTGCAGCAAAACCCAGGTTACTAATAAATAGAAATTAATTGTTTACATGTTAAAGTCATCCTCCAATCTAAACCGTTTTTTTATCTGTCTGGCCTTATTTTTATATGGTAGCGTAACGCTTGCACAAGAAACGCCTCTAAAAATAGAAATAGATCCTGCCATCACATTCCAAACCATAGAGGGTTTTGGCGCTTCTGATGCATGGACTTGTCAGTTCGCAGGTTTATGGCCTGCAGAAAAAAAGGATAGGATGGCCGATTTGCTTTTTAGCACCCAAACCACAAAAGCGGGGCAACCACTTGGTATTGGGCTTAACATGTGGCGTTTCAGTATTGGAGGCGGTAGTGCCGCCCAAGGTAAGGCAAGCGATATTGGCGACGAATGGCGTCGTCAATACGCTTTTCTGCAGCCTGATGGTACTTATGACTGGAACGCAATGCCCGGTCAAACCTGGTTTTTAAAAGCAGCCCAAAATCGTGGCGTAAAGCAGTTTATCGGCTTCGTAAACAGTCCGCACGTATTATTTACCAAAAATGGCAAAGCCTATTCTACAGATGGAAACTGCAACCTGAATTTTGATAAACTTCCACAGTTTACCGATTACCTGGTTAAAACCATTAAAGGCATAAAGAAAACAACCGGAATAGAACTCAACTACCTCAGCCCTGCAAACGAGCCGCAATGGAAATGGAATGAACATAATCAGGAAGGCTGTCCGTACAACAATACCGAACTTGCTCAACTTTACCGGGGTGTTAATGATGCTTTGGTTAAGAATCAGATGAAAACCAAAATACAGATAGGAGAGGCCGGTCAGCTTGATTATTTATATAATAACGGAAATAGTGCGAAGGGAAACCAGGTACAGCAGTTCTTTAATCCGGCATCTCCCAATTATGTTGGCAACCTTTCAAATATAGATCAATCCATTTCTGCTCACAGTTATTTTACCACCAGTCCGGAAGAAAAGTTTATTGGTGTCCGTAAGAAAACAGCCGAAGCCGTAGCGCAAATAAAAGGGTTAAGGTATTGGATGTCTGAATATTGCGTACTTGGTGATGAGGTGCTTAAAGGCGAAAAACGTGATCTGGGCATGGTTACAGCACTTTTTATCGCCAGGCTGATCCACCATGACCTCGTGATATCTAACGCAACCTCATGGCAATGGTGGTTGGGCGTATCCACCGGCGATTATAAGGATGGTTTGGTTTATATCGATAAAAATAAAACAGATGGACAGGTTTATGATAGTAAACTGCTGTGGGCCCTGGGTAACTATAGCCGTTTTATTAACCCTGGCAGTAAGCGGCTTCAGGTTAAAACCCTGGGGGCAGATTTGCCTCAGGTTAATGTATCATCCTATCAGCAAAATAAAAAGATTGTCACTGTAGTGGTTAACCCTACAGAAAATGATCTTGAGCTGAACATGGAGGTAAAGGGAAGTAAGCAAAGTGCTGTACAAACCTATGTTACATCAGATCAATACAATTTGTCGCCCTATAAACAATATCAGGATACCAAACAGTTGCGTATTCCTGCTAAGTCTGTTACCACTGTAATCAGCAATTAAACCTGATTAATTTGAAATTATAACGTTACTCATTTTATAAATCCATAAACATTTGGTTTGTGCTGTAAAGCATTTTATAAAATGATATGGGAAAACTATGCTTTTGATTTTTTTAAATAATACCTTTTTGATGAAACCTACCTTAAAACACCTATGGATTAAAGTAATTTTAATTACTTGTTTTGCCAGCTTTGGTGCATTTGCGCAAAGTAAGCATACTTTTAAACTGGCAGACTCGGTTTTTCTGCTTGATAACAAACCCTTTCAGATTATTTCGGGAGAAATGCATTATCCCCGGATACCGAGAGAAGCCTGGCGCGATAGAATGAAAATGGCCAAAGCCATGGGCCTAAATACCATTGGTACTTATGTATTCTGGAATGTACACGAGCCGCAGAAAGATCATTTTGATTTTTCTGGTAATAATGATATTACTGAATTTGTTCGTATTGCAAAAGAAGAAGGTTTATGGGTATTGCTTCGCCCGAGTCCGTATGTATGTGCCGAATGGGAATTTGGCGGTTATCCGTATTGGTTGCAGAACATTAAAGGTTTACAGGTAAGGAGCAAAGAAGCACAATATTTAAAAGAGTACAAGGAATATATTACCGAAATTGGTAAACGTTTAGCGCCTTTGCAGGTTAACCATGGGGGCAACATCTTAATGGTGCAGGTAGAAAACGAATATGGTTCTTATGGAAACGATAAAGAATACCTGAAAATTAATGAGCAGCTGTTTAAAGATGCCGGTTTTGATGGTGTGCTTTCTACCTGCGATCCGGTTCCTGCATTAGAAGGCGGACACCTGGCTGGTTTACTTCCAGGCGTTAACGGGATCGATAATCCTGATCAGATCAGGGCACTGATCAACAAGTATAACAAAGGTAAAGGCCCTTATTTTGTGCCAGAATGGTATCCGGCCTGGTTCGATTGGTGGGGCACCAAACACCATGAGGTAGATCCAAAAACATATGCCAATAAATTAGATACTGCGCTTAAAGGGGGCATTTCCATCAATATGTATATGTTTCATGGTGGTACAACCCGGGGTTTTATGAATGGCGCAAACTATAACGATTCAACTGCTTACGAACCGCAGATCAGCAGTTATGATTACGACGCGCCTTTAGATGAAGCGGGCAATGCGACACCAAAATTTATGCTTTTCCGCGAAGTGATCAAAAGGAATTTGCCGGCGAACCAGGTACTTTCCGAAGTGCCAGCGGCTAAACCTGCTGCGGCATTGCCAGCCATTAAATTTACCAAATCTACTGATATCTTTAGCCTGATCGGTAAACCAAAGTTAAGTGAACAACCATTAACTTTCGAAGCACTTAACCAACCCTATGGTTTTGTGCTGTATAGCAGTACCATAAAAGGTGGACGTAAAGGCGTAATCAAAATTAACGAACTGCGCGATTATGGCCTGGTATACATCAATAAAAAACTGGTTGGTGTTTTAGACAGGAGGCTTTATCAGGATAGTTTAGCAGTTAATCTTCCTGCCGGTAATGTACAATTGGATATTTTGGTTGAAAACCTGGGAAGGATCAATTTTGGTCCTTACCTGCTTAAAAATAACAAGGGGATTACCAAAAATGTAACTTTTAATGGTAAGGAGATTAAATCGTGGAAAATGTATCCTTTACCTTTTGATCAAACAAACGCCCAAAAAATACAAGCTAAAGTAAACAGCCCATCGGCAGCGGCACTTAAATCAGCCAGCTTTAATTTAACCAAAGTTGCCGATACGTATCTTGATATGCGCCAGTGGGGCAAAGGATTGGTTTGGGTTAACGGACATAACTTAGGTAAATATTGGGGCATTGGTCCGCAACAAACCATTTACCTGCCGGCAGAGTGGCTGAAAAAAGGGAAAAATGAGATTGTGGTTTTTGAATTGCTTAAACCAAAGCAAAATACTTTAACCAGCCTGGATAAGCCTATTTTAAATGAGTTGAAAAGTAAATAATAGTCAGATTTTTTAAAGATTACAAAAGCCATTACGTTTAAATGAAAACGTGATGGCTTTTTTAGTTTAATCTTTAATGTTAATCTGGATTTGAATTAATATCACCTCTCATAGCTTAAATCGGCGTTTACCAGGGGCCGTCACCCTCAACCAAACTTTAGCGAGCTCACCGATGGTAATTTATTTCAGATTCTCACTGTGTTTAGAATGGCGGTTAATATTTTTTGGCGCTGACCATTAAGGCTTGTTCCTGAGTCTGCTCAATGTTTCCAGCCTCATACCCACAAAGGAAGCGATATACTTTAATGGGATACGGTTAATGAGGTGTGGATAAGAAACCAGGAACCTTTGGTAGCGTTTTAACGCCGTCGGAAGCCTGCAGATATACGCCCTTTCAGAGGCGCCCTGAAAATAAATCTGGGTCATCTTTCTGCCCACATAATTTGCGATGGGGAAATTTTCATAAAGCATTTTCGACATTTCATGCGGAATGGCAATCGCAAATACCGGATCTATCGTTTCAATATATTCATCAGAGGCTTCATTCTCCCATAAATTTCTGATGGTTCCTGCCAGTTCATTTTCAGCAGCAATCCAGGTGGTAATTTTTTTATTTCCCATTTTAAGGTAGCCATGCACTGCTCCTTGTAAAATCAGAAAAATGTAACGGTTGCGTTTTAGTGGTGAGGCAATATGTTTGTTTTTGGCAAAATGCACAGGAAATGTATCGCGGTTAATAATGTCTTCCATCTCTGGAGTAAGCGGATGGTAAGAACTAAAGACAGAAATAATTGGTGAAAAACCCCCAAGTGTAGCCCATTTATCTTCACCATAAATATTTTCAATATTCATTAAAAATCAAGTATGTATTAAAGAGTGAAAATAAGTAAGGAAATAAAAAAATCAATGACATTATTTACAACAAATGGGAATTTCAATCATAAATGCAAACAGCGCTAAAAAATACGAAGGTCACTTATTCTTCAATTATGATGTTTGTCCAAGGCTTTTAAGGGGAAAGAAAGATATTTTTTATCAAACCCTGTTCATTTGTGGTTAAAGCTTTTCGAATAGTGATTTTTTTTGTCCTTGTTCAACCAAATGATTTCTAAATATTTAACCCCGTTTTGTGATGTCAGCGTTAACTTTCTGTTAAATATTTTGCATTTACCTTTTGCAAGATTGAATTTAATTCCTAACTTCGCAGCCTCGAAAGGGAGAAAATGATTCCGTAGCTCAGCTGGTAGAGCATTACACTTTTAATGTAGTGGTCCTGGGTTCGAATCCCAGCGGGATCACAGAGAATAGTATCAAAACTACGTAAAAGCTTGCAAATCAAATGATTGCAAGCTTTTTTGTTTGCCGGAAACACCAAAATATGCAATAAATCGCATAAAAAAAGTGAGTGATTCGGTGAGTAGTTTTACAGAGTGGTATACTCGCTAAAAACAACGTAAGTTATTGACTTACATAAATTTAAATCATCGAACGAATTGATACGATTAGACTGCAACGCTAACTTTTGTTAACTTTAAATTAATCAGGGGTTTCGCAGGCCGCACCGAGCTTGGGGAATAAATAATAAATTAATACTTTACCAGCTCTGCAAATTCAGGTTGTCAATTTCCTTAAAGTGCTTGTCCTTGGTGTGTAACTTTAGGTCAAACTGCTTTGATACCGCAGCTATCCACATGTCATTCTCCGGTATTGGCTTACCTTTTTGCAACAAGGCAGTTTTGATTAAGGCATTGTGATTTGCTGTTTCATCATCAGCAATCAGTACATTACACCTCTCTAGAAAAGAGTTGATCTGTTTAATGTGCTTTTTTGGGTTAGCTGATCTGTAAGAACCCAGATATAATTCTCCTAATACAGCAAAAGGAATGTTTATTTCCTCCTCTAAGGTTTCAAGAAACTCTGTAATTGTAGAATTGCCTTTAAATAACTCGATAACGATATTGGTATCTAATAGATTACTTCCAGTCATCTGGGTGGATGGTTTCACAAGATTCTGAAATTATACGTTCCATTTCTTCTGCCTCGTCCTTAGACCAGATTCCAGAAAAATCTTTTAAGCTTGGTGTTTTCTTAACTGTTTTATTATTAGTACTCTTTAATAGCTTCTCCAAAGCAGATAAAGTAGCTTCACTCTTTACTTTGAGCATTTCTTCTATCAAATGTAATTTACGTGTTTCTATGTGCATGGATATGATGTTGAGTGTTAACACAAAAATATAGAATTATTTCTACAATAACCATACCCCTAAATCCTATGAATATGAGCAAATGATTTCGGGTTTTATCTTTTTCGTGATCTTCAGTTATCAATAAAACTATATCCCATCCTTAACCGATCAACAAAGTCTTTAAAATCACCATCATAATGTTTCAATACCAATAGTTGAAAATGGCTTTTTGGAAAAAACTAAGAAGGTCACTATCGATAACTGAATTTAACAGCGCATATCTTCTCGGATTGTAGAACAGCATCGCAAAAATGCTGTGTTATAATTACATTCTATCTGGTGGATTTTTCCGTCAAGCCTTAACCGTAGTTCTAGTTTGTAATAATACATACCCCGTAGAGTTCCACAGGGCTCTACGGATTAGCAATAAAAAAGAGTCTATGACTCACTTTTATTAGCGTTTATAAGTTACTTAATCCGTAGAGATTATGCTTAACACTAACGGACAGAGGGGTATTTTTAAAAAATAATTAAGCAGGGCTATTTGGCACGTAACTGGAGTAAGTTTAACTTTTTGGTGGCTAACCAAAACAATAGTACAGAAACCGATAAATAAGGATAAGCAAGGAAAAAAACGCTGATTAAAACATCTTTGTGTGAATATGAACTCCATGAAGCTACCCTGGAGTCGAAGATACTGATATTGACCAAATAAGATAGCATAAAAAAAGATATCGAACTGATGACATATCTTATTTTGATGCTCAACTTAAACATGTTGAGCAACCACGCTACAGGAAATATAAATATAATCAATAAACTAGTCATCAATATTTCCGTATAAAAAATACAATTTAGGCATATTGCGGATAGCTCTTTTGCATAGGCGTGCATACTAAGGTAACATTGCAGAAAACACAGTACATATGCAATAACAAAAAAATAAATGGTTTTTCTAAATTTCATATCTCACAGCCTTATTTCCCACAAAGCTATCACCTGCAATTTTAATATCAGCAAATCTTAACAGCATTTTTATTTTTCTGTCTAGCTTTAAGCTTATCCAAAAATACTGCCTTTTGTGGTAGGTTCCTATCAATATTCGTTTAAGCGGTATGGTTCAAAGAATGTGAATTGATTTATTGCCTTTAACAAGTTAGTTATAATGGCAAGCCCCTACCTGGTCTTAAAGTTCCACAGGGCTCTACAGATTAGCAAATAGAGAAGAGTCGATGACTCGCTTTTATTAGCGTTTATAAGTTTCTTAATATCCGTGGAGACGCTATGCTTAACGCTAACGGACAGAGTAGTTAGGTCCGGCTGCTGAAAGTACTTGTTATCTACATTATGGAAGTAAAAACAAACTTACTCTATTCGGTATGCTGAGTCTGTATGAATTTTATTTAAATTAGTTCGAGAAATAGGAGAAATGATATTAAAATTCAACAGTGCTTATAAGTCAATCACATCATTATAGGAGACTGAAATCAACGATTTTGCAGTCATCACCGGGCTAAACGGTTCTGGAAAAACGCACCTGCTCAATGCAATTCACAACGGTCAGGTAAATATAAAGGGAATTGATCTTTCGGAGATCATATTTTACAATTACAATGATTTCACCATACATAATGCCGATCCAAGTATGGATGTGCAACTCCAGTCAAAACAAAGTGCATTTCAAAACAAGTCCAGTACATTCAGTCAACGGCTGAATACACAACGATCACAAGTTCTCGATTCCTTTCAGTTGGTTCTGCCTATCGGATATATGCAACTTGGTGAACATTCCTTTCAAAACATTCCAGATTTTGAACGGCTATCAAACTGGTCTGAAGAAGATTTTGAGGTATATGAACAAAAGAGAAATCTTACATACGGTAAGTACCATAATGAATTTATTAGCAACCTAAATCCGCACCAAACGCAGTTTTTCGAATCCATCGGCATCTATTCTTCGTTGGAAAATATTAGGAAAACGATTATAGAAATACGAGATTTCAAAATAGAAGTTGATGCTATGCAAATGCTTAGGTTAAGCGGGTTCAACCTCAACCTTTCCAACTGGAAAGATCAGGAATTAAAAAATATTTTTTCACAGTTTATTGTCGCAGAGAATAAACACAACTACCTGATGAGACAATATTTTTCAGAAGGTATACCATTGATCAATGATCACCTGATAAATTTTCTGCAAATGCTGTTATCTTTACACGGAGAGCATCCTCAGGTTTCTTTGGATTGGTGTTTATCAATTAAAAGCAAAATATCAGAGCTCTATAAACGTCTGGAAAAACATTTGGAGGCAAACCTTGACCCTCAGATTCTAAATATTATAAGGGGCATAAATGGGGATGTTTTTTCTCACATAAACGCAGAAAGTGTCTTCCTAAACCTATATGAGATCAAGCAGGCAGAAAAACAGTATCAAATCCAAAAAAAGCAAAATGAATATACAGGTTATGAAAAGAACTACCTTAACAAAGCAGTACATTACCTAACCGATGAAGAGTTTTTAAAGTATCATGGGGAATCCCCTGTAGATACACTCAATCGTGTACTAAATGAATATGACTGCAATGGTTACGAATTTAAACAGACGGAAATTTCTTACACATTTGGACAGGATGTTCAATCCCAAAGTATTGACGTTTCCTTGTACAATAAAACAGGAAATTATACGACCACATTAGAAGCACTATCATCTGGAGAACGGACTTTATTGGCTCTAGCTTTCACGATCTACAAACTAAAGCAACGAAAAGCGATTACCAGACTATTCCTGATGGACGAGATTGATTCCTCGCTTCATCCTTCTATGTCTAAACGACTTCTCAATGTGCTCTATAACCTGTTTCACAAAGAAATGGGGATTAATATGATCATTTCCACGCACTCCCCTTCAACAGTTGCTTTTGCGCCAACTGAGAGTACTTACATCATGCGTCGAGATCCAAGTCCCAGGCTCATAGTTGCCTCAAAAGATGCTGCTCTGAGCGAGTTGACTGCTGGGGTACCTGCCTTCAGCATCAACTACGAGAACCGCCGTCAGATTTTTGTGGAAAGCCCGAACGATGTCAGTTTCTATGAGGAGTTGGAAAGTATTTACAAAGACCAGCTAAACCCAGATATTTCCTTAAATTTCATCTCCTCTGGAGATGCTCAAAAAGACAAAAACGGCCAGCCAAAATCTAACTGTGCTCAAGTAATTAAAATCACTGGTCTACTAAGGAAGGGTGGAAATAAATTTATTTGGGGAATTATAGATTGGGATTTGGAAAATACGGAAACAAACGATGGTGTTAAAGTTTTAGGGATGAACCATAGATATAGTATTGAAAATTTCTTGTTAGACCCCTTACTGATGGCAATATTGCTATGGAAGGACAAATATGTAAAACCAAGTTTCCTTTACCAGAGTGTTGACACAAAATATTATGATGTAAATGGCTTTAGTCAGGACGCACTGCAGCAAATGATCAATGCTGTGGTCGAACAGATCAAACCCCATTTGGATGCAACTATTCAGGGCGTTCACACTTACCAAACCCATAATGGTATTACACTCAGCCTGCCTGAAAGTTATACTCGGCACCAGGGGCACAAGCTCGAAGAGATTTATCTCAAAGTATTCCCGAAGCTAAACGAAATTAAGCGTGGGGATGAATCAGCATTGAAATTAACCATCATTAAAAAAGTTATTGCCGATTTTAGAAACCTTGCTCCGCAAGACTTGTTGGATATCCTTAAAAATATTCAGGAAGTCTAAGAGATAGTCTCATTAAAATTGCTATAAATCTAATTTTCATATTATGAAGGTTTAATTTCACGCGATCGTTACCATAGCGAGATGCCAATTAGCGAAAAGGCAGCAATGGAACTCACGAACATAACCGGACTAGCGATTATCTAGTTGCATTATACAAAACCAAATGTCGCCACACTCCAGCACCTTAACCAGTTCATATTTAAACAATATGGCTTGTTGTTGGTAAAAATTACGTTCTAATGGGTCGTTTATTTTTACTGGTTCGCAAAGATGTGTCCAAGTCAATTTGTGAGGAAGCTCCTCACAAATTGGAAAGTAAACATAGGCCAATCACATATAATTTAGGTGCTTCAACTAAATTACCTGATCCAATACCAATATCCCAATAATGCCAATCACAGAAACCAGCGTTTCCATCAGCGACCAGGATAAAAATGTTTGTTTAATTGATAATCCTAAATACTCTTTGAAGAGCCAAAAAGAGGAGTCGTTTACGTGAGAACAAAACAGGCTGCCTGAGCCAACGGCGAGTACCATTAAATTGGGGTCGGCACCATGAGGCCCGATAAGCGGAAAAACGATGCCGGCAGCGGTGAGGCCAGCTACGGTAGCCGAACCCAGGCAAAGCCTCAATACCGCGGTAATTAACCAGGCCAGTAACAAAGGCGGCAGCGTTAACCCTTGCAAAATGGCTGCAAGGCTGTTGCTTACGCCGGTTTCTACAAAAACCTGTTTCAAAATCCCCGCGCCACCGATGATGAAGAGGATCATGGCGATATCTTTTGCAGCCTCAACATAAATGGTCATAATGTCGGTTAGCTTTTTGCCTAATCTCATCCCGAGGGTGTAAGTAGCAATACAAATGGTTAATATCATGGCAATGGTTGGATCACCGATAAACCTGGCAACATTTACCACAGCGATATGGTCGCTACATAGCCTGGCGATCAGGGTGGTACCCAAAATGATCAGTACCGGTAGCAATGCAGAAATTATACTGTTGGTGATCCCAGGTAATTCATGATCGGGTAAGTCATCGGCCTTTAACGTAACTGTTGGCTTAGACTGCATTTTGATTAATGCTTTTGCAAAAACAGGGCCTGCAATAATGATAGCCGGTATGGCCACGATTAAACCATAAATAAAGGTCTTCACCAAATCTGCATGAAACTGGCTTACCAAAGCCATGGGCGATGGATGCGGTGGCAAAAAACCATGCATTACAGATAACGAGGCCAGCATGGGTAAACCCACGTATACCAGCGGTAACCTATAATTGTAGGCTACTGAAAAAATAATGGGTATGAGCAATACAAAGCCAACATTATAAAATAAGGGGATGCCTACTATAAAACCCGTTAAAGACATGGCCCAGGTGATGTATCTATAGCCGAAGGTGTTTTTTAATACCGTGGCTATTTTTTGCGCGGCACCACTAAAAGCCACGAGTTTGCCAAGCATGGCCCCCAAAACAATGATGACGGACAATGACCCTAAGGTATCGCCCAATCCTTTATTAACCGTTTGCGGAATATGCGTGGCGGGCATACCCAATAGTAAAGCGGCCGTTACCGATACGATTAAAAAGGCCAGGAAAGTATTCACCTTTGCCCAGGCAATTAACAGTACCAGCATTACGATACAGCACAAAAGAATCAGTACGTCCATGTTGCTTTAGTGGGAGTCTCTGGTTACGGTTGATCCTGACCCGCCTACCAAAAAATCCAGATCAGCACCTTTATCGGCCTGTTGCACATGTTTAATGTATAAGTTGGCATAACCACGTGTGGCAAGGGGAGGAGGCTGTACCCAATTACTTCGCCTGATGGCCAATTCTTCGTCACTCACTTCAAGATGGATCCGTTTGTTGGCTACATCCAGTTCTATCATGTCTCCGTTTTCTACCAGGGCTAAATTGCCACCAATGGCCGACTCTGGCGATACATGCAGTACAACTGTACCATAAGCAGTACCACTCATTCTGCCGTCAGAGATCCTGACCATATCGGTTATGCCCCTGTCGAGCAATTTTTTGGGTAGTGTCATGTTGCCCACTTCGGGCATACCCGGATAGCCAACCGGACCAACCGTTTGCAAAACCATCACACAGTTTTCGTCGATATCCAGGTCAGGGTCATCTATTCTGGCATGGTAATCCTCAATATCTTTAAATACAACAGCCCGGCCGCGGTGCTGCATTAATGCGGGCGTTGCTGCAGATGGCTTGATCACAGCTCCATTAATAGCTAAATTACCTTTTAATACGGTGATTCCAGCTTCGGGAATAATGGGCTGCTCAAATTCATAAATCACTTCCTTATTGTAATTGATGCCTCCGTTACCAATATTTTCTGCGTGCGTTTTCCCACTTACCGTCAGGGTATCCATTTTTAATACAGATTGCATTTGTTTTAAAACAGCAGGTATACCGCCGGCATAATAAAAATCTTCCATCAAAAATTTACCCGAGGGCATGAGATTGACCAGAAGCGGCATTTTGCTGCCAATATCATCAAAATCATCTAAATTGAGTGCTACGCCCATACGCCCGGCAATAGCGGTGAGGTGGATAATAAAGTTGGAGGAACCGCCCACGGCAGCATTTACCTTAATAGCATTTTCAAAAGCGTCGCGTGTTAAGATTTTAGAAATTTTCAAGTCTTCTTTAACCATTTCAACTATTCGCCTTCCTGATAGCTGGGCAAGCCGCTTGCGCCGGGAATCAACCGCAGGGATAGAGGCGCCGCCGGTAAGGCTCATGCCCAGGGCTTCTACCATACAGGCCATAGTGGAAGCGGTTCCCATCGTCATACAATGGCCCGGGCTACGCGACATGCAGCTTTCTACTTCTGCATATTCATCATAAGTAATTTCGCCTCTCTTTAGGTCTTCTGTCAGCTTCCATACACTGGTTCCGGAGCCAATGTCCTGGCCATGGTATTTTCCGTTCAACATCGGCCCGCCTGGCACTACAATGGTCGGTAAATCTACACTTGCGGCGCCCATTAGGGTAGAAGGGGTGGTTTTGTCGCAGCCCGTTAATAATACCACACCGTCAATAGGGTTGCCTCTGATGGATTCTTCGGCATCCATACTGGCGAGGTTACGGAACAACATGGCAGTGGGTTTTAAAAGCGTTTCACCTAATGACATGATCGGGAATTCCAACGGAAAGCCTCCAGCCTCTAATACCCCGCGACGAACACTGTCTGCAATATCGCGAAGGTGGGCATTGCAGGGCGTCAGTTCAGACCAGGTGTTACAGATCCCTATTACCGGCCTGCCGTCAAACATGTCTTCGGGCATGCCCTGGTTTTTCATCCAGCTGCGGTAGATGAGGCCCATTTTATCTTTTTTTCCAAACCAGGTTGAACTTCTATATGGTTTCATATCCAGATTATACTATGTGCGTTATTTTATCTTCTTATTTAGATTTTGGCTGTCAGACACGTGTTAAATTAATCGTTTCATGTGTGCTGGTAATGGCTGGCAACCCGCTGTTTGTTTGCCTGTATTTAATCAGGCAACCACATTGATCAGCGAACCAATCTCCGCAATGGTTATTTTTACGGTATCTCCGCTTTGTAAAGTGAAATCATCAGCGGGGATAATGCCTGTGCCGGTCATCAAATACGTTCCATGATGAAAATCCAGTTCCCGAAACAGGTAATCTACCAATTCGGTATGCTTACGTTTCATCTGGTTAATGGAGATTTCTTCCTTAAAAATAACAGCAGCAGCTCTGGTGATTTCGATGCTGATATGGGTATCCGGATCTATGGGTTTCTCCGCCACCAAAAGGCAGGGACCTAAAGCGGCAGCGCCATTGTATGATTTTGCCTGTGGCAGATAAAGTGGGTTTTCGCCCTCAATATCTCTCGATGATACATCATTACCGATGGTATAACCTTCTATAGTGCCTGCTGAGCAAATAAACAAGGTCAGTTCCGGTTCAGGCACATTCCATTTAGAATCTGCCCTGATGCGTATATTCTCTCCGGTACCCACTGTACGGTAAGCTGGTGATTTAAAAAAAAGTTCGGGCCGGTCTGCATCATATACCCTGGCATAAAAATCGCCGCCCTTTGCATCTTTTGATTCTTCTATTCTGGCTTCCCGGCTCCGGAAATAAGTTACGCCAGATGCCCATACTTCCTGGTTACCGATGGGGGTTAAAATAGCAGTATGGGTGAGTGCTTGTAAATCTTCGTCAGGCTCAAGTTGTTGTAACTCGCTACTTATTGCGTTAAAGAGATTGCTCCTGTTCACAAATGTGTCCCAGTTGTTTTCTTTGCTTAAGAAATATTGGTTATGGTGGTTGATGATAATCCCGCTCGAGGTATTATAGATTCTCATAATAATTATTTGGTTTAGTTGTTGGATAGTAAATTAGATTTGAAACTAATTTACGTATCCAGGCGGTAAATACTAAAGCAAATAAGTGCTTTTAAAACACATTTGCAGCATAATGTTAATATAATACAATAAAATGCTGCGATAGTAAAGTTACGGGTTGGCGTGAGCTGATTGGGTGAATCTGATCGTTATTAATTAACGTGAGTTTAAGGCCTTAATTTCGACATTGCGTATTGGAAAAGAGGATATGTGTAGGTGTACAGCAATTAAACGCTCGCATCCGCTTTTAACGAATGCGTAAGTAGTTAGCGATTTTACCATTTTGTGTTTGAAACACATTATTATTCAACACTCGTTTGGAAACGAGCGTAAGCTTAAGCTGTCTTCTTTCCATCCCAGGCCTATCTTGTCGGCACATCTTTTCGAGGCTAAGTTTTTAGGCGTTTTGCCAGCTTCCTCAAATAATGCATTGTTTTAACCGAAGAACACTGTCAATCCCAAGGGCCGGAGAAATCAAAAAAACAGGTGCAGAGATGGAGCAAATAGCATTGCCAAACCTAAAACGCAGTGGTTTTGTGTTCATAATTGCTAATATAAAGTTTTAAAGAAGTATTGAACACAAAACAGAGTGCCGCTGTTTTTTTGATGTGTATAGGATGGTGCAAAAGGCCCATTGCTGGATTGACTGAGCGCTTTGGGTACTTTGGCGCTCCAAAGTACCATGCCACCGCGGCATAGAGCGGAAAAAAAAATAAACATTTATCTCCAAACTATAGTTTTAAGATCAAAGTTAGTTATTTGCAGGAAAGATGCTGAAATAAATTCAGCATGACGATTGCCAAGGAATGTTTGCTAAAACAAATACTAATTAATTTAGATGTGTCACACAATAAGCGTAGGCGGCAATCTTAAATCGCTTAAATGAATATTAAAATCTAACTGAAGCTACTCGGCAAATTTCTTCTCTTCCGTTTTAAGATAATTGGACCGGTAATCCATCGGATTTTTTTTCGTTAGTGCTTTAAACTGATGATAAAAGTGGGAGATATTGTTGTAACCACAGGCATAACCCACCTCGGTCATGTTAAATTCCTCTTCTACCAGCAGTCTGCAGGCATTTCCAATTCTCACTTCCATTAAAAACTGGATATATGTTTTTTTGGTCTTGGATTTAAAGTACCTGCAAAAAGAGTGTTTTCCCATATTAATCAGGGCAGCTACCTCTTCTAATGCCACTTTTTGGTGGTAGTTATTAAAAGTGTATTCGAAAATGGTATTAATGCGGCTCTGGTCGATGCTGTTTACTTCCAGGTTAAATCCGTTTGACGATATAATTTCATATTCTTTCGTAGCCGCTATGATTTCTAAAGCAGATAACAAACTGATCAATTTACGGGCTGGCGATTCGTTAAGCATTTCTTCCGCTATTTTACCAACTTTTCGTTTAGTTACCCCTTTTAAACGCAAACCCAGCTTGCTGGTATTTAACAGTTTAACAATCGGACTGATTTCAGGAAGATTCAAAAATTTATCGCCCCAGGTATTGTTCTGAAAAAGAACCACGATGGTTTCTCCAACCTTTTCGGTATCGTTTTCGATGTATTCCTGTTCGCACCGGAAAGTATGTGGCAGGTTTGAGCCGAATAAAAATACGTCGCCACTTTTAAAAGGACCCACGTAGTCGCCAATCAGGCAGGTGCCATAGCTTCTTTTAACCACTAGTAATTCGCACTCAGGATGATAATGCCAGGCGCTTAATATTGCATGTCCAATATCCTTGTGAATATTAAAAGAATGCTCCGGGTTTGGAGTAGTCTTTTTTAAAGTAGCCTTCATGTTTATGTTTGGTTAATTATAAACCTGAGTTCGATGATTAATATGACCTTTTGGTCGCTTAAATCAGCTTTCTGATCTAAAGCGGTCGTCACCCTGATCCGGTAGCAATCGGATTTATTTCAGGGGCTTTCCTGCCAATAACATGCTGCATGACGAATTAGTCTGGACAAAGGTGTTTATAAAACCGTTTTCATTAAATAATCATCGGGTTCAGGTAATAACATGAAATTAAAAAATATGTACGATATAAATGCATATCTATTTGCTATTGTTAGTTGGTTATATTAACAACGCCGGGTTTTACTATTGCCTCGATGAATTGATTTTATATTGTCTTTTTAGTGCAAGTTATTGATTTACAATTGTTTTTATTTGGTTTTGATGAGGCGCCACAAAATTCAGAAAAACCGATCTATGTTAATATGTTACAATTTTTTGCTGTAATACTGAAATTGCTTTTCATTTAAGTTGTCTTTATTTGCTTCAGTAACATAACTGTTTCAAACCAAATATAAAGCAAAGCAATGCCTCTATTCTTGCCTGTTTACTTTAAGTCAGGCATTTGACCAGGTACGTTAGCCTTAAACGGTTAGAACAGCGACTAAACCAACTAACCAATATTCTGATATGAGATAAACTTACTTAAATCCCAACCGCGACACCTTGCTGCTCACACTGCTTATGTTTTGAACTGATTACAGCGCGTCTTCAGCAGAGATTTAAGCGGTTTTATTAAAAAACCAACTCTAACCAAACTATAACGATGAAAAAAAAATTACTTCCACTGGTATTTACCTGCACGGTATTTATGTTATTCCTACTGTTCGAGCCCATGTTTGCATCTGCTGGTGGGCCAGGCACTGCAGATTTTAGTAAAACGGTAACAGGTAAAAAGTTAAAAATTGCCTTTATAGGAATCACTGGTAAAGTTACCGATGAACAGGGTGTGGCTTTACCCGGCGTAAGCGTGGCAGAAAAGGGAACAAGGAACGCTATTGTAACCAATTCATCCGGCGGCTATGCCATAAATGTGGCCAATAACAATGCGGTATTGGTGTTCACATCTGTTGGTTATAAGCCCGTAGAAATATCGGTAAATGCAAAAACTGTAATTAATGTATCTATGGTAGCGATTACAAATGCCTTGAATGAGGTTGTGGTAACCGCACTCGGCATCAAACGGGAAGCCAAAAGCTTAGGTTACTCTGCCCAGAAAGCTGATGTACAGGCGTTACAAACCAACCGTACAACTAACCTGGCCAATGCGCTTGAAGGCCGGGTGGCCGGATTGGACGTATCGCCACCTGCCGCCGGGCCAGGCGGAAGCACCAAGATCCGTTTGCGTGGACAATCTTCCTTTACTGCAGATAATTCGCCGCTCATCGTAATCAATGGCTTGCCAATGTCGCAGGGTGCCAGCAGCAGTAATGGTTACACACAAAATGTAGATCAGGGAGATAACCTGCAAGGCATCAATCAGGATGATATCGAATCGATGACTGTGCTGAAAGGATCTACTGCTGCGGCCTTATACGGTTCGCGTGCGGTTAACGGAGCGATCATTATCACCACAAAAGCAGGATCTAAAAATACCGGGATCGGAATCGAGTTCAATTCAAATTTTACAGTAAACCAGGCACTGGATTTTACAGATTTCCAATATGAATACGGGCAGGGAGAGAACAATATTCGTCCATCATCACAGGGTACTGCGCAAAGTTCTGGTGCCTGGAGCTTTGGTGTGCCATTTGATAATGTTCCTACCTATCAGTTCGATGGTGTTCAGCGTCCGTATGCACCGGTTAAAGACCGGATAAAGGCCTTTTTTAGGCTTGCGCCATCATGGAGCAATACCGTTGCCATTTCCGGTGGTAATGATAAAGGAAGTTTCCGGGTTTCCCTTTCTAATCAGGATGCCCAGGGAATTGTGCCAAACAATGATTTCCACAAAAAGATTTTTAACGTAGGCATCAATTATAAACTTACCGATAAATTATCTGCACAGTTTTACGTGAACTACGATCACCAGTTTAATAACAATCCGCCACTTGTAGGCGTGCAGGGCAATTCAATTCCTACATCAATTTACAGGTTGGCCAACTCCATATCTTTTGATGTACTCAAGGCAGGCGCAATAGATGCCAACGGAAACGAAACACCTACTTCGAGGTTTGCTACCATTACCAACCCGTACTGGATTTTGGCTAACCAATTTCAGAGACAAACGAAAGATCATTTGTTGGGTACGGCTGTGGTGCGCTACCAGTTTTTCGATTGGCTGTATTTGCAGGGCAGGGCAAATACCGATCTTTTGCAAACCACCTATGAATCAAATACACCTACGGGTACCCTGGCGGTATCGGCTGCACCTGCAGGATTGTATAACGGGAGCTATGGAATAAGTACAACCAATACACGCCAGAATAACTTCGACTTCTTGCTGGGTGGCGGACACAAGTGGAAAGACTTCTCATTTAATGCCACAGTGGGTGGTAATAACTTTCCGTTAATTACTTCTACCTTTAACGAGTCGGTAACTAACTTTTACATCAGGGGTTTATACACCATTGGAAACGGTGTTACGGCAAATTCAAGCTACAATTTGTCTAAGCAGACCGTTAATTCATTGTATGGTACGGCAGAATTTTCCTATAAAGACTTATTCTACTTAAATGTTACCGGCCGTACCGATTGGTATTCGGTACTCTCCAGAGATATCGATCATTATTTCTATCCTTCCATTAGCGGAAGTTTCGTTTTTTCGGAATTGCTTCCCAATGCAAAATGGTTAAATTTTGGAAAGTTGAGGGTTGCAGTAGCTGAAACAGGAAGTGCCCAGGGTGTTGGTCCATACAATGCCTTAACATTTGCACTTGCTCAAAATTCGTTTAACGGGCTTCCGTTAGGAAGCATAAACGGTACCGCCTCGCCCAACACCCAGATTAAACCCTTTGGCGTAAATGAAAAAGAAATAGGCCTCGAGTTACACCTATTCAACAACAGGGTGAACCTGGATGTAGCTGCCTATGATAAAAAGACAACGAACCAGGCGGTTCCGATCAGCCTTTCTGCAGCAAGCGGATACAGTACCACGCTGGTTAACTTAGGTGGGCTTGAAAATAAAGGATTAGAATTTAACCTGGAATTAATACCGGTACAAAACAACAAATTTACCTGGAAAACGGCTTTTAACTCTGCTTTCAATTCTTCAAAAGTATTATCATTAGCGAACAACCAGTCTCAGCTGGTGGTGGGCAGCCCCGAATTTTTTGGCTCTATTGTAGATGTAGTCGGTTTGCCGCTCAACCAGATCAGGGGCGCAACTTACAAACGGGATGCCGCAGGAAATATCCTGTTATCAGGAGGCAAACCCATAGCAAGCGCTACACCGGTTAATTTTGGTAGCGGCCTGCCCAAAGCAACCGGCGGATGGCTAAATACGTTGAATTACAAAGGTTTTACCTTCATTGCCCATATCGATTATAAAGCAGGGGGTAAACTGCTTTCCAGTACCAGTTTAAATTTACTGAGAGAAGGTTTATCAAAAGAGTCTTTACCCGGCCGGGTTGGTGGGGTAATTTTTCCGGGTGTAAATGCCACCGATGGGTTACCTAATACCACCGCTGTAAATGCAGAAGATTTTTATGCCAGTTATCGTTCAACAAATATCTTAGATCCGTTTATTTACAGCTCGAGCTTTGTGAAGTTAAGAAACCTTTCTTTAGGGTATGACTTATCCAGATTTATCAATAAAAAATACGTAAAAAGTATGGTGCTTTCTGCGGTATGCCATAATGTACTGATCATTAAAAAATATACCCCAAATATTGATCCGGAAGCGATAGCCTCCAGCGGTGATAACCTCACCGGCTATGAGCAGGCATCGCTGCCTACCACACGTACTTACGGATTTAACCTCAATATAAAATTCTAATCCTATATAAAACATGAAAAATTTAATTAGAATTATAGCCATCATCACCGTTGTTTCGATAATTTCCGGTTGCAATAAAGGCTTTGATAAACTGAATATCAATCCAAATAACCCAACAGAACTCGACGCATCATTTTTATTTACAAGCGCACAATTCGGAACACATGGAGCCACTCTGGAAACTGAACCAACCATTGTGCAGCAATTTGTAAATCCGTTTTCAGGAATCACCTCAGCATTTAATTTTAACCAGATAAACCAAACCTATACGGTGCAAAAATGGAATGCAGAATACACCGGTACAAATACGGGCGCAACGAGTTCTTCAGGCCCTGTTCAATTACTTGTTCAGATCTTGAGCCAGCTTAAAGGTAATGCCGCAAGAACAAATTTATATAACGAAGCGAGGATCTGGAAAGCGTATCAATTTATGATGTTGGTAGATACCTACGGAAATGTACCGTATAGCGAAGCCGGACAAGCCTATTTATCAAATGTGCTTACCCCTAAATACGATAATCAGGCAGCGATTTATACTGATCTGATTAAGGAAGTTACGGAGGCAACTGCAGCACTCGACCCTGCAAAGGATATTGTTAAGGCTGATGTATTTTATGGTGGAAACATCGCCCAATGGAAAAAATTGGGTTACTCTTTGTTACTTCGCCTGGGCATGCGGTATAGTAAAATAGATCCGGGAAAAGCGCAAACGATTGTACAGGCTGCGGTAGCGGGTGGTGTAATGACCTCAAATGCCGACAACTGTTATCTTAAATACAATACCACTTATGTGAATCCGGTAAGCCAGAGTATTACAGCGATAGCCAATACCTATTATTTGGCGGCCCCATTTGTAGATCAACTAAAAAACAGCGGTGATCCAAGATTGAAGTTTATAGCCGGTAAATATGCAAATCCATTGGCTGCGCCTACCACCGTGCCGGATACCACATCGGCAAACCAGTTCGGATTGCCGATAGGATATAGCAGTGCAACTTTACCAACCGCGCCTGGATTTAGAGGTGCCAACGGATCGGGCTTTAATTATTCGCAGGTTAATTATAGTATTTTTGGTAGTTTAACTGCTCCGCAATTTTTTATTACCTACGCGCAAACACAATTCCTTTTGGCAGAGGCTGCTTTCAGAGGCTGGATAACCGGTGGCAGTACAGCCGATGTGTATTATGCCAATGGCATACGGGGTGCAATGGACCAATGGACAACCTACAACCCGGCGGCAATTATCCCCCTGGCTACGCAAAATGCATTTATTAATCATCCCGTTAATGCTTATAATCAGGCAAATGCACTCAACCTCATCAATACGCAATATTGGATAGCTTCATGGGGCAACGGGGCCGAGGCATTTGCCAACTTCAGGAGAAGTGGTTTTCCGGCCTTATCACCGAATACCATCCCGGGGCAAAGCATAACCGGAGGTTTTGTCCGCCGTTTTGTTTACCCAACACTTGAGCTTTCTGCCAACTTAACCAATTACCAGGCAGCCGTTGCAGACAATGGCGGACCAGATAATATGGACACACGCATATTTTGGGATAAATAGAAATGGTCTGGGTTGCTTTTTCATGAGCTACATAACAAAATCGATCCTGTAACCAGTTTTGCAGGATCGATTTTCGTTTTTGGAAGGTTTTGGTACCGGTTTAAATAATGAAGGCACAACTGATTTTGTGGGAATGCTTGTGGCTTTAAATTACAATAACTTAAGCGATAACTGATTCCTATATACACAATCTGTATATATGATCAATTTTAAAAGAGGAAATTTAATTGACATCCTTCAAAAAACTGGCTATTGTAAAGCAGGGAAATTCGGCAATTAGTGACACTTAAAACAAATAACTGCGATGAAAAGGACCGTATTTCGCTGTATTTAAAAAGATATGTAAAACAGCAAGAGCCTGCCTCAGAAATGATTTTGTTATTTTGAGACAGGCTTTTTTGTATAAGTGCTAGTAAGAAACTAATGTCGTTACACTGGAAGGAGCGAGATTAATCCCAAAACTACTACCGGTTACAGCGAAACTGTTTGTACTAAGGTTAGCTGAACTGGTTGTAAAATATCGGTTGAAACCAGAAATGGTGATGCCACTAAAATTAAAGCTTTGATAAGTGGTTGCTGCATTTTGGTTGATGATCACAACAACTAATTTTGTTCCGCTTTTATATGCAGTAACATATACACCTGTTGAAGGATTTTCTGAACAGGCTATTTTATTAAAACCCGGGCGTACATATCTGGCGTATTGGGCCATCACGTAACCAACTTTTTGAATATTCCCGCTTTCACTGATTGGGCCGTAACTTCTTCTGATATACCACCAAACATAGGCACTCCATCCCGAATTCATACAGTCGTGTATTTCCTTGGCAGCAGTCATAGCATTTGACCAGTCATCTCCACTGATACTGGAGTTAGTATAGTGTTCTGTCATCCATACCGGTTTGCCAATGTTGCCCAGGTTATAAGGGGTCTTACCATATATATGTCCGCAAACGAAGCTTGTTTTAGATTTTGCTGTGGCATTGCTAAGGTAAGTGTTGATGTAAGTCTGGTTCATCTGGAAAGGTTCAGGTGCCATAATCAGAGCACCACAATTGCTTCCCCGAGCAGCAACAAAGTCTGCTACTTCCGAAGCAGTGAGTTCCATAGATTCATAATTAACTTTGTAATCTGGTTCATTTGTAGGACTAATGGCCGCAAGCCCGCCTACCGCCGTATTAAATGCACTTAAATGTGCAGCATAATTTGCGTAAGATGTGGTTTTTATTTTGCCACCTACAATACTCCCATTGGTCTTCATCGATGCAGGTGCTGACCAGGCGGAGGCAATTGCTGAGCCACCGAACGACTTGCAGGCATCTATGGTTGCTTTTTCAGCAGCAAATTCTGAACTGGAATTAGGAACCCGAACCCTGACTATGCTGAGTCCGATGCCACTTGTAGGCGAGAATGCAGTATTTCTTTGGGCGCTCGTCAGGTCGCCGGTCCAGGCCACAATATTTGCTCCGCCAAAACCCTTGATCGTTTGTTGTATCGTACCCGCGTCAATTGTTGCGGTTGCTAAAAGATCAGCATTGGCCATTTGTGCTTTCTTAGCAATAATTTCAGAACTGAATTCAGGCTCGGTCTGGTTTTTAGCGCAGCCAGCCAGCAATAGCATTGCAATAGCTACTTTAAATAGATTTTTTTTCATGGTGATGTGTAATTTAAATATTTGGTTATGTGGTGGTTACCACCAGAACTAATTTAAGTGAATTAAGGAGCCGGAAATGTAACGGATGTTTATAATTGAGCTATAAATGTTGAATAAAAATCTGCCTGCAGCATAAATAATGATATTGGATCTGTGTAAATTGGGATTATGCAATAATTAATTGGCTAGTTACAATATAACAATGCCGCTACGAACCAAAATCGTAGTTTTACAAAATGGATGGTCTGGAACAAATAACAGAATTTAAGTCTTCGCCCGAACTGGTTGAAAAACTATATCAGCATAGCATACTCAAAACCTATCAGGCCGGCAGCATTATTGTAAATGATAATGCCCATATCCGTTCTATTCCGATTGTGACCAAAGGGACAATGAAAGTAATCAGAACAGAAGAAGATGGCCGGGAACTTTTATTGTATTACATCAAAGCGGGCGAAAGCTGCATCATGTCGTTTTTGGGTGGATTGCACAATGAAACCAGCAAAGTGAAGGCAGAGGTAGAAGAATACGCGGAAATTCTTTTTTTGCCGATCGACAAAGTTTCGCTCTTCATCAAAGAATATCCACAATGGCTGGATTACATCTTTCGTTTATATCACAAACGTTTTGAAGAACTATTGGAAATTGTGAATGCCATCTCCTTTAAAAAAGTAGATGAACGTTTATTGAATTTGCTTAAAAAGAAAGCTGAGCTTACATCATCTAAAACCATTCAGATCACCCATGAACAATTAGCCAATGAACTGGGTACGGCCCGTGTGGTGGTTTCCAGACTATTGAAACAACTGGAAGAAGAAGGAGTTGTTCAGCTGGGGAGGAATAAAATATCTCTTATGTAACTAAAGTAGCTGTATTTGTTTTTGAGTTGGTACAACTTTGCTGTATCAATCCCCAAAACAATGTATATAGCAGGTTACATCGCTTCAGTTTTTATCGGTATCTCCTTAGGTTTAATCGGGGGCGGCGGAAGTATTCTTACTGTTCCTGTTTTAGTTTATTTGTTTGGTGTTGATGCTGCTCTGGCAACCACTTATTCACTTTTCATTGTAGGCACAACAAGCGTAATGGGCTCCTTTTCCTATTTTAAAAAGGGATTGGTCAATATAAAAATGGCAGCCGTGTTTGGTGTTCCATCTATCATTTCTGTTTTTCTTACAAGGGCCTATATCATGCCGGTAATTCCCGCCCAAATTTTTAGTACCGGAAGTTTTACCCTCACCAAAAGTATTTTTTTGATGTTGATTTTTGCCGTACTGATGGTTGTCGCTTCATACAGCATGATTAAAAAAGACCGACAGGCGGCTGATGTTACACTGCAGAAACAGAAGTTTAACTATCCTTTAGTGTTTTCAATAGGTATTCTTGTAGGTATAATTACAGGTTTTATCGGTGCAGGTGGTGGCTTTTTAATTATTCCTGTATTGGCTAATTTGCTGAAACTTCCCATGAAAGCAGCTGTTGGAACGTCACTCCTGATCATTTCCACAAATTCTTTGGTAGGTTTTGTGTTTTCACTTGCCCATACCGCTGTTCATTGGCATTTCTTGTTAACCATAACTTTTATCGCCATTGCCGGTATTCTGATCGGCAGTTTTCTATCTGCAAAAATTGAAGGTAAAAAGCTCAAACCCGCTTTCGGTTGGTTTGTACTGGTAATGGGCATTTATATCATCATCAAAGAAACATGGTTAAAATAACGGGTAGCTCGATAAAAGGTAAATCAGATCATTAAGTAACAAAATAATTAATCATTAAAAATAAGTATTATGTTTTTTCAACACGTATTTGATAAAAGTTTAGCGCAAGGCAGTTATGTAATAGGCTGTCAGGCTACGGGCGAAGCCATCGTGATAGATGCTAAAAGAGATATAGATGTGTACCTGGAAATTGCCAGCCAGAATAATCTTCGTATTACACATATCGCCGAAACCCACATACACGCAGATTTTCTTTGTGGCTCAAGAGAACTGAGTGCCGTTACAGGGGCTGGCATGTATCTTTCTGATGAGGGAGGAGAGGACTGGCAGTACCAGTTTCCGCATATCGGGCTCAAAGATGGCGATCTGATCAGGGTAGGGAATCTGACTTTAGCAGTTTTGCATACGCCCGGCCATACACCCGAAAGCATTAGTTTCTTGCTGACCGACCATCCGGCAACCGACAAACCGGTGATGGTATTTACAGGTGATTTTGTATTTGTAGGCGATATTGGCCGTCCTGATTTGCTGGAAAAAGCAGCAGGGCTGATCGGTACAAAAGAAGCAGGCGCTAAACAAATGTTCCAGTCGTTGAAAAAGTTTGCTGCATTGCCCGAGTATCTACAGGTTTGGTCCGCTCATGGAGCAGGTTCGGCATGCGGAAAGGCTTTGGGCGCAGTGCACAGTTCAACCGTAGGTTACGAGAAAATCCGCAACTGGGCATTTCAACATGATGATGACGAAAAAGCATTTACAGATCTTCTGTTAGCAGGCCAGCCAGAACCGCCTAAATATTTTGCGATGATGAAACATTTGAATAAGGTTAATCGTCCATTATTGATAGAAGTACCCAAACATCAGAAATTATCCGGTTCAGCCTTTTTAAAAGCTTATCGCAACGGATTGAAAGTTATAGATGCAAGAGATAAGATAAATTTTGCCAAAGGTTTTATTCCGGGCAGCCTGAACATTCAGGGCAATAATTCCTTTTCAACATGGGCGGGTTGGCTGCTTAATTATCAGGAACAGTTTGTATTGGTTTGTGATGATTACCAAATAGAAGACCTGACCCGAAAATTAATGCGTATTGGTCTGGATAACATTTACGGTTACATTTCGGATGTGAACGATTTGGGGATTGCGCTGCAGGCTGCTGATGTGATCTCCATTGAAGAGTTTAAAACACTCCAAAATGAAGATGTTCAGATTATAGATGTACGGGGTGTGAGCGAATATGAGGCCGGCCATATTGAAGGGGCGAATCATGTTTTTGTGGGAACCCTTCCCGATCATCTGGATAAAATCAGTAAAGATAAACAAGTAATTATTCACTGTCAGGGGGGAGACCGTTCGGCAATAGCTTATTCTATACTCGCAGGAAATGGTTTCAAAAATGTGAAGAATTTTTCGGGAGGTATGAATGCCTGGCTGGCTTCTGAAGGTAAAACAATTGCCTCTGAATCCGATTAATAATTCAGCTTTAAATGGCCGCTGTAAAATATTTTTAATTCATAGTCGTCATGCTGATCCGATAGCAATCGGGTCAGCATAACGAATAGATCGAAATCAATCGCTTTAAAGCACTATTTTTAACAAATAATTACCGAATTCAGGTTAATAATTAATAATTTAAAAAATGATAGAATTTATAAAACATCCCTGGGCATGGTATGTAGCGGGTCCGTTAATTGGTTTAACCGTTCCTGCATTGTTGATTGTCGGAAATAAATCATTCGGCATCAGTTCATCACTACGGCACCTTTGTGCGATGTGTATACCGGCCAATATTCCCTTTTTCAAATACGATTGGAAAAAAGAAATGTGGAATTTATTTTTTGTTTTCGGTATTTTTCTGGGCGGAGCAATAGCGGTTAACCTTTTGGGTAATCCTAATCCTGTTGAAGTCAATCCGAAACTGGCTACCGAACTTACAGGTTACGGCATAACACACTACAATAATCTGGTACCTGAAGATATCTTTAACTGGCACTCGCTGCTTACCCTGAAAGGATTTATATTCATGATAGTTGGCGGTTTTTTGGTTGGTTTTGGAACACGGTACGCGGGTGGCTGTACAAGCGGACATGCCATTATGGGCTTATCCAACCTACAATTGCCATCATTGATTGCTACCATCTGTTTTATGGTTGGCGGTTTCATTATGGCTAATTTTATTTTACCGCTTATTCTATCACTCTAAAACCGAAAAAAAATGCGACATCGTACCAATACCGAAAGGGAATTAAAACCTGAGTCGGATAAAATATGTGTAAATAAGAGTCCTTTGCAGCAAAATTGGCGTCACAATTTAAAATACATGATTATCGGGATTTTCTTCGGCATCATATTCGTAAAATCAGAAGTCGTTAGCTGGTTTCGCATACAGGAAATGTTTCGGCTACAGTCGTTTCACATGTACGGAATAATTGGTAGCGCCATTCTCGTCGGTATGGTTTCCATCTGGCTGATTAAGAAGTTCAATATCAGGACCATTTCCGGCGAACCAATTACCATTGCGCCCAAAACATTCAATAAAGGTCAGATTTATGGAGGTTTGATTTTTGGCTTCGGTTGGGCCATTACAGGAGCCTGCCCGGGTCCGTTGTTTGCACAAATCGGAGCTGGCGCAACCGTTATTAGCGTTACACTTTTAAGTGCTATTGCAGGCACCTGGGTTTACGGACATTTCAGAGATAAACTCCCTCATTAAATATGGATAGCAGGTTGCCCATAAAAATGTGGTTAGCAATAGGGATAGAGATTTTTACTGCCCAAACTTTACTGGCACCGCAACCAATGGCATTGTATTTTTAAATTTAGTTAAAACCTTCAATGTTTTTCCGAACACTCCAATGTTTTTAGCGGAAGATTTTATCGTTTAAAACAGTTGACTTAGTCAACTGTTTTTGTTAAGTTAGCATCAGTCTTTTACAATCATATATTAAAGGAGTGGATAAATCAACAATAATAAGCAGTATGCGCGCCTTTAACCGTTACTACACCAATCTGATAGGAGTGTTGGATAAGGGCTATCTTGAAACGCAATATAGCTTAACGGAGGCAAGGATATTATTTGAGATATCTTTGGGTAAAAAAAATGCCTCAGAAATTATTGATGCCATGCGAATTGATAAGAGTTATTTAAGCCGGGTATTAAACAAGTTTGAAAAAAATAAACTGATCATTAAATCGAAATCAGAAAAAGACTCCAGGGCAAGTCGAATATGTTTAACTGATAAAGGAATGAGGGATTTAAATGCTTTAAATGAACTGGCAGACCAACAACTTGATGCATTGTTGAAAAATTTATCAGCCACAGAAAGCAAACAACTTGCCCTGCATATGAATTCGATAATCGAAATTCTTAATCAAAAATCTGCGGGACAGAAAAGTGAACAGGACATTATCAAAGACTAAAAATACTTGAACAGATGACCATACGGCCTGCCACATTTCAAGACATTCCGGAACTGAAAAAACTTTTAGACAATTCCGTGCGGGGTTTGAGCAAAGATTATTACACCACAAGCCAGATTGACAGCGCCCTTAAATATATCTTTGGGATAGATACCCAACTGATTGACGATGGAAGCTATTATGTTGTTGAGTTAGATGGAACTATTGCCGGCTGCGGTGGCTGGAGCAGGCGAAAAACTTTGTACGGAGGCGATCAGCACAAAGAACTGCACGATACTTTGCTCGATCCTACAAAGGAGCCTGCCAGAATCAGGGCTTTTTTTGTTCACCCGGATTATGCAAGAAGAGGAATTGGCCGTAAAATCATAGAACTTTGCGAGAACGAAGCTAAAAAACACGGATTTTCCAGTCTGGCGCTCGGAGCCACACTACCAGGTGTACCGCTTTATAAAGCAATGGGCTTTAAAGAAGTGGAGCAGATTGTTGAGCCGCTATTGGATGGCGAAAAACTGGAGCTGGTAAGTATGATTAAAAATATCTGATTTAAGCATGAAAGGATTTTCCTGTAATGCCCGAAACCACGCATCACCTGAGGTTGATCAATCCATTCGGCTCAAAAGATTTGTTAAATAAAAAACTAAAATCTGTATCGCGATGCTTGAGCAGAAAACGGAACCTTTTTTCGGGGCGATAATTTGGAACGAATAAACAGATGGACCGATGCTTCCGTGCCGACAAAATATTAATGTTAAACGATAAATTTGCCGCAGGGCCCGCAATGAACGAAGTTTAAGGTGCTACGCCTGCTGGTTTTGTTCTACCTCAAACAATAAATTTCATCCAATCTCCATGATTAAGATCAATTAGTAACAATTGAATAAGGTAGCCTTCTCTAATCCTGAAACTTATTTTTGTAGGCTTCTTCGAAATATAGCCTTAGTGAAGATATGCGCCCGGTATCAATGTGGTTGATATAGCGTTGGAACATCTGTTCGGAACTGTGCCCGGTTGCTTCCATCAGCAAAGAAGTGGGTATTTTGCCGTAAAAATTAGTTGCAAAGCTCCGTCGGCCGATGTGGCTGGTAACGGCTTTCCATTTAGGGATCATGCCCGTAATAACCCTGAAACCTGTTCTTTTGCCAATGCTGATCTGTGTATCGAAACCCGCCTGACGAACGATCTCTTTGATCTGCTGGTTATATATTTTGGGAGAAACCTTTTGCGGGAAGTTACCATTGTTGTTCAGCTTGATAACCTGCACCGCTGGATGAAGAGGAAGTATCACATTGCGCAACGTCTTCTTTTGTACAAAAGAGATACATTCCATGCCCTCCACATCCTGTATTTTGGAAGTGCTAAACTCCATAAAATCCGATACCCTTTGGCCCGTATAGCAGCTGATGATCAGCCAGTCTCTTGCCGCCTGTAAGTTTTTTGGCAGTTCCATTCGTTTGATTTTGACAAGTTCATCTTCCGTAAGGGTTACAAAAGGCCTTTGCTTTCGCTCCTTTGGCAGTTCCAGTTCATATGCAAAGGTGCGTATTCCACGTTTTTCAAGGTGATTAAGTACAGTTTTAATAAAATTTACGGTACGGTATGTTGTACTGGTGGCAAAAGCCTCGCGTTTGCAGTAGTTAAGAAACTCCTTAACAAAAGATCCGTTAACCTCACTGATCATCAGGTGCCGCATCAGGTGGCCTTCAAAACGCTCTGACAGGTTGTAAAAGACTAAATATCGCCTGTGCGTAGATTTACAGATCAGGTGTGATCTGGCAGCGATATAGTTTTCCATATGCCACAACAGGCTTTCTTCGGGGCATCTGGTATTTTCCGTTTTCGCAGCTTCGCGGATGTTCTTTGAAAGCACTCTGAGGGAGATTTTATCGAAATTCCAGGATATCGACTCCAGGTAGCCGGCTATTTTAATGCGTAACCTGTTCAGGCCATGATTAAGCTTTTTACAGCGCTTCAGGTAAATATTATGAGGTCGCTGCTGCTGCTGGTCCCACAATTCTTTAGCAATACGGAAGGGCGTTTGTAACTGATGCAATTGTCCGATGGAATTATGTAGCTCCAAAAGCACAACGCTTGAGTTGGGTTTATCCAATAAATTAAACGAGATGGTGATCATGGAAAGATATGTTGCTAATTTTCAAGCAAATTAGTAAGAAAATTGGTCTTTTCCAGACTACTGTTTGATACGCAAATATAAAAAAAAGTTAAACTAAACAAAAGCTAAAACCCTCTGTTTTAAATAAAACAGGTTTTTTCAACAAAAATGTTTCATTTCAAAAAAAGCATCCTGGTGGTGCTTTTTCCAATTTAAACAAGCTGGTAACCAATTGTAAAAATATTAATACTAGTCTGGAAAAGACTAAGATTATACGCTTCAAAAATGGAACATAGACCAGTTAGCAATTTAGCAAAAATAAGGTTCGCCATAGCGGACGATTCTGAAATTCAGCATTTTTTTATTGATGCTTTTGCGAAGCGGGTTGGCGGGTTTGATCTGGTGTTTTCAGCACTTAACGGTGCAGATCTTTTAGATGGACTAGGCCAATTAGAGTGTCTTCCTCAGCTATGTATTCTCGATCTTCATATGCCTGTGATGGATGGCATTGAATCTGCCAGACAACTTAGGGAACGTTATCCTTCGATTATTCTGTTCGGTTGCACCGCAAGTGAAGATCCGGGAGAGATTGTGTGCATGCTCGAAAATGGAGTCCGGAAGGTGTATGCTAAGAAACATGCCGAACAAATATTTCGGGATTTCCGTCATCAAACAGGCGTATATACACCACAATAATCAAACAGCTTTTACCAACGCAAATGTTTTAATTGATGCGGGTTTAAGTTCCGGATTCAAGGTTAAAATCGATCCTTGAGAATCTCTGATGTTAAAAATAAAAATAGCATGGATATAAAAAAAATAATCGTATGGGGAGGTGTTTGGCTAAGTGCCCTTATTTGGTTCCGGTTTTTAATCTATTTGATCGCTAAATATATCTTCTAAGTCATATGCATATCAAAAATCAAAATTTAAAATGCCCCTGGTGTAAAAAAACCGGCGAATGCGAAAGAACACATCGACACGCTGCCGTAAAACTGTTCCTCCCGTTTATCAAGGCCCGGTTCATCTGCCTGCACTGTCTCCGGAAATTCAGTGTCATGAAAAATGCCAGATAATACCTGGTATATCGGAATCTACCTATAATGCATATCCTTTGTATTATTTCGATAAAGATTTTAGTAGCTAAGTTACATGAAGCGACAATCTGATGTTATTACTTTAGGTACATAAATTGTTGAATTCGAGTGATATGGGTAAATGACTGATGCCTTAAATAGTATCAACCTTCCTGGTCAATTCTTCTCAGGTACATTTAATACATCAGGCCATGTGCAGCGTTTCCCCGAAAATTCGTTCGGGGAATACCCTTAATACCTTCCGGTAACTTTTAAAATTCCGTGAATGTATGTTTTGCCCAAAAGTCAAAATAAAACTTCAGCCGGTTTTTAAAGTCACCTGTTCCGGCAGGTACTAACAATTATTGCTCATTTATTCGAAAAAACAGATCATTAAAATCAAAGCCTGTATAATAATTACAGATTTTTTACCCTATTCATTTTCTATTAAGGCTGCTAATTTCAATCTTGCACAGCAAATTGAATTTCAGCATAATATCTGCCACATTTTTTTCAATTTTTACAGGATGTTAAGACACCTCGGTGAAAAAAGAAGTTTCAGCCATAACTTACGTTTGGCCGTTTTGTTATGCCTTAATGCAGGTTTTGTTAATGCTGCCGGTTTTATTGCTTTTGCCGTGTTAACCACTAACGTAACCGGTCATGCAGCATTACTGGCTGTAAACCTGGCTAAAATGGATTTGCGCGCTGCAGGGGTGGTAACACTCTGGCTCACCCTTTTTCTTTTTGGTGCATTTGCTTCCAGTTGGTATATCGGAAGGATCGGCCGTAACCGTCCATTTGCTTATACGGTACCCATATTATTTATCATTGCAGTTATGCTATTCGTGGCACTAGCTGGTGGCAGCTATAACCATTCCATGTCTGAAACGGAATATTTGGCTGGCAGCCTCCTGCTTGCCATGGGTATGCAAAATGCGCTGGTTTCGGTAGTGTCGGGCGCTGTTGTTCGTACTACGCATCTCACTGGTATGTTTACAGATTTAGGCATCGACTTGTCTGTCGCTGTATTGTCGCGAAAAAATCTGAACAATGTACTGAAACGCCGCATATTGCTTAAACTGGTGATTATCGTTTCTTTCTTAACAGGAGGGGTGATAGGAGGAGTTGCCTACCTGCATATTGGTTTTCATGCTTTTTTTGTGCCTGTAGGATTTCTATTGGTCGCACTGTTTTACGATTACTTCCGCATACGAATTAAAAGGGCGATTGTTGACCAGCTGCACAAAAGCTAAACCGGCTCTCCAGGTAACCAGCTTTATCAACCAAAACCTGGTATTCCAGGTTTTGATCTGCTACCAATCGGTCCAAACATGCGCACCTCAGGTGCTAATGATATCGCATTAACCCCATTCTAGATCAGCCAGCCAGTACTTGTGAGCATGTTATTAATGCTATTTTTTAGCTTCAAAGCCGTATAAACCATTTTGGTATAGGTACGATGCCATTTGATAATTGGATATTGCTTCATCAGTCAATCTCGGGTTTGCCGGTATGGCTACAGCACCGCCATTGGTAAAGTCGGGCCTGTAGGTAGCCACTTTTTTTTGCGGATTTAAAATAACCAGGGTTTTGTTTTTGATGTAGCCCAAACTCTGGTAGGTGCTGATAAAAGCCCGTTCATCACTATCCTTCATTTTAAATACATCCTGGCCAAAAAACTTACTGGTGTAACTGAAATTCAGATAACCCAGAATAGTAGGGCCAATATCAATCTGTGCGGTAAGTTTTTCGAATTTGCCCGGGGCGATATGCCCTGGACTGTAAAAGATCATTGGAATATGGTATTTATCAACCGGTAACTCTACTTTGCCCGCACTTGATGCACAATGGTCGGCAACAATAACGAATAAGGTATTAGAAAACCAGGGTTTCTGTTTTGCTTCGCGTATAAACTTACCTATAGCATAATCAGTATATTTAACTGCACCTTCTCTGCCGGTGTGCGATGGAATATCGATCCTGCCTTCAGGGTAAGTGTAGGGACGGTGGTTAGAAACCGTCATAATATGCGCGAAAAAAGGTTTCTTATTTTGATAATCGTGATCCAGTTCACGTAACGAAAGCGTAAATAAATCTTCATCGGCTACCCCCCAGATGTTTGAGTAATGGATTTCTGAATCCTGAAGAGCACTTCTATCTGTTACCTGGTAGCCATTATTGGAAAAAAAATCGTTCATGTTATCAAAATACCCGTAACCACCATAAATAAACCTGCTGTTGTAGCCTTTAGAACGAAATATATTACCTAAGGTAAACAGGTTTTTATTATCAGGGCGCTTAACTATGGATTGGCCCGGTGTAGGTGGAATACAAAGCGAAAGGGCCTCCAAGCCGCGTACCGTGCGCGTGCCTGATGCATAAAGATTGCTAAAAAGCAAACCCTCTTTGGCAAGTGAATCAAGTTGTGGCGTAATATGCTGTGTATTGCCAAATGCACCCAAGAACTCAGCACTCAAGCTCTCTACACTGATTAATACCACATTCATTTTATTTTCAGTACCGGTGCTGCTAATGGCTCTGGACGTATTTTTAAATTCTCCTGTTGCCGTTGAGTCTTGCTGAAGTAAATTGCGCAAAATGCTTTCTGCTTTTTTGAGCGGCAGCGTTTTATAGAACGTATTAAAATCTAGCTGATTATTCCAAAAAGCAAATCCAAAATCATACATCCCATTGCCCGAAAGTTCATTTACATACTGGTTTTTGCTCAGGTATTTCAATTTATGGCTTACACCAAAATAGGTGAGTACCGGTAAACACAACAAAACCAGGGCTGTTGCGCTGCGTTTGGCAAAACCTGTTTTATGATAGGTTGAGGCAGTTATTGGTTTTCTCAACCCGTAAACAACCAATAAGGTAACCACAACCAAACCTACCATAATGCTGTTTATCGGGTACGATTGGCGGATATTTCCAATTACTTCTGTAGTGTAAACCAGGTAATCTACCGCTATAAAATTGTAGCGTACCGAAAACTCTTCCCAAAAAAACCATTCTGAAATGGCATTGAAAATAAGTGTGAAAACCACAAAGAAAAAGTAAATAAACAATAATGACCGGTTGAATTTGCCGGAATACCATTTAGAAGGCAGTATCCAAAGGTAAATGACGATCGGAATGATGGTGAATGATGCCGCTACAAGGTCGTAAAATAAGCCAATGAACAGAATTTTAAGGAGATTAAGTATAGACCAGTCAACAGCAGATGCACTATAAATCAATAAGGCGATTCTGGTGAGGAACGAAATGCTGCATAATAACGCAGTAACTAGAAAGACTGGTCCGAATCTGTGCTGTAACAGCTTATTTGTTTTTTCTTTAATGCTCATAATTAACGGTGGATCCAAAACAGGAGTTACCCGGCAAATTTTAATAATCTGGCCAAGATACTTTCCAATTCTGAAGAAATCCTGAAGGTTTGGTCAGGTTAAAGATATTATTAAAGTAATTTATTTAATAATTTGTTGCGTTTATTTTCATGATCAGTTAATTGTTGATTTGAAAGGTTCACTTTTTATATCACACAATCTAAAAGGATCAAGTTAAGTCCAAAAGAACATTAACATTAATAATCTTTGATCTGGGCTTCACTACCATGAGTGGCGGATACGCTACAACTGAAAATATCTGGCCCCAAAAAAGTACTTTCATCGTTACTTCAGAATTTCTCCATAATTCGGTTATAGTTTTGGTTAAAAGTCAAATGATGAAAAGTTTTTTAATAACGTTATTGATGATGAGCAATTTAGCTCGGGCTTATGCGATATCCAGTATTCAGCCTATTCAAAGTATAGATTCGCTTAATATTGTTCCTGCAGACTCGGTAGGGCGATGGTATGCCGGTAATCCCGTAGCTAAGAAAAAATTTATGCCGGCAGCGTTTGTTGTACCTGTTTTATTTGCTGGCTATGGTTTCGCGGCCGTTTATGATCATGGTCCATTAAAACAACTGGATGTGAGTACCAGGGCCGAATTACAGGAAGATCATCCGTTATTTGCAGCACATGTTGATGATTATATGCAGTTTGCGCCTGCTGCTGCGGTTTATGCGTTAAATTTATCGGGGATAAAAGGCAAACATAATTTATTTGATGCTTCCATGTTATATGTAACCTCTGCTGCTATTATGGGCATTTCTACCCATTTTGTGAAGCAGGGCGTTGGTAGAGAAAGGCCTGACGGATCGGGGTTCAACTCTTTTCCTTCAGGGCATACGGCTTCTGCATTTATGGCGGCAGAATTTCTGCACCAGGAATATAAAGATGTTAACCCGTGGATTGGTTATGCAGGTTATTTTGTAGCCACGGCCACCGGAACATTAAGGATGTATAACAATAAACATTGGTTTAGCGATGTGGTTGCTGGCGCCGGATTCGGGATTGCTGCTACCAAGATATCGTATTTGGTGTATCCTTATATGAAAAGACTTTTTACCACCAAAAAAGAAGGAAATTTTACTTTCATGCCTTTCCATCAGCAAGGTAACTCAGGTTTAATGCTTTCAGGCAGATTTTGATGCGATCAGGTAATAAGTCTGCCCGAATCAAAATTAGTCAATCGTTTGCGTTGTTATTAGCCTTGTAATCCTCAGGAGCTTGTCTTACTTTTAACAAATACTGATCAGCATTGGGAAAAAACTCGAACACCTGTTAGAGGAATTTGCTAATCGATCAGTTCAATTTAAACCTAAACCATAAATAAAAACACCAATGGAACGTAGAGAATTTATCAAAAATGGCGCATTTATGGCTGCTGGCTTAACCATCCTGCCAACCGGAAGTTTATTCGCATCATCAGACAGTGCAAAAGTAAGATTAGGTTATATCGGGGTAGGGGCACGTGGGATGAGCCATATTTCTGAAGGCGCCCTGAGAGATGATGTAGAAATTGTTGCCATTTGTGATACGCAGGAAAGTTCACTTAAAATCTGTCGAAATTTCATAGCTAAAAAGGGCAGGCCTGCAGCAACAGAATATACCGGAGGCTTAGACGCTTATAAAAAACTTTTAGACCGTAAAGATATTGATGCCGTAATTATTGCAACACCCTGGCAGTTCCACCGCGACCAGGCGGTTGATGCCATGAAAGCAGGTAAATATGTGGGCTGTGAAGTAATTGCCGGTTTAACGGTAGAAGATCATTGGGATATTGTAAATACATCTGAAAAAACAGGCATGCCTTACATGACTTTGGAAAACGTTTGTTACCGCAGAGATGTAATGGCGGCTTTAAATATGGTTAGGCAGGGACTCTTTGGCGAGTTGGTACACCTTGAAGGCGGTTACCAGCATAACTTAAGAAACGTACTGTTTAATAATGGTAAAGAATATTATGGCGGCGGAGTAGAGTTTGGCCCTAAAGCCCTGAGCGAGGCGCAGTGGCGTACGCAGTTTAATATCGATCAGGACGGCGATTTATATCCAACCCATGGAGCGGGTCCAATCATGCAATATGCCAATATTAACAGAGGAAATCGCTTTACCAGTTTGGTATCGTTCAGTTCTAAAGCCAGGGGATTGGCCGATTACGTAGAAGAAATGTCGCCCGGCCATCCCAATGCCAAAATCAATTATAAAAACGGCGATGTAACCACTACCATGATCAACTGTGCAAATGGCGAAACCGTTTTGTTGAGTCATGATACACACTTGCCCCGTCCGTATTCACTCGGTTTCAGGGTACAGGGAACAAAAGGACTCTGGATGGATGTAAATAAATCCATATACATCGACCATAAATCAAAGAAAGACGATGTATGGGACCCCGCCCAGGAATGGTTTGCCAGGTACGATCATCCGCTGTGGAAAAAATACGAAGCAGAAGCCGTTGGCGCAGGTCACGGCGGCATGGATTGGTTTGTATTCAATGCATTTATCCAGGCAGTAAGACAGAAAAAACAAACACCTATTGATGTATACGATTCAGTAACAATGAGTGTGATTAGCCCACTTTCTACAAAATCGTTAAAAGAGGGTAATATGCCGCAGAAATTCCCTGATTTTACCAAAGGAAAATGGAAAGACCGTAAAAATACCTTTGCTTTAGACGACAGCGGTTTTTAGCATCGGTTTTAGTATCGGCTTTGGTATAACAGCCATACCTCAATAATCAACCTGTTTGCATATTTAGCATTGGTTTTGTAAACAATTTTTCATTTAAATATCGTCTTATGTTTCAGGCAGTTTTAAGTGCTTACGGACTTCGCGCAGACAGCTGTAAAATTGAACCTTTCGGCTCGGGGTTAATCAACCATACCTGGAAAGTTTGCCAAGAAGGTTTGGCCTATATTTTACAAGAGGTAAATACAACGGTTTTTCCTAAGCCTGAGTATATTGCCCATAATATCAGGGCGATAAAAGGATATCTGGATCAAACCGCTCCCGATTATTTATTTGTTGCCCCAATCAACGCCTCAAACGGGGATGATTTTGTAGTGGTAAATGATCGTTTTTACAGGCTTTTTCCCTTTATAGCACATTCCTGTACGATTGATTCTGTACAACGTCCGGAACAGGCCTATCAAGCCGCCAAACAGTTTGGTCAGTTCAGCAGGATACTTTATGCCTTCAAAGCTCAACAATTAAAACCTACTATCGAAGATTTTCATAACCTTCCCTTACGCGTAAGGCAGTTTAAAAATGCGCTAGCGCAAACCAGTAGTGAAAGGATGATCAAGGCAAGTTTTGCGATAGAAGAAATCATCAGGTATTACGATATAGAAGCGCAGTATACACAAATGGTAAAAAGCAGTGAACTGCATTTGCGGGTGGTGCATCATGATACCAAAATAAGCAATGTTTTGCTACAGTCCGAAACGGGGATAGGTTTAGGTGTAATTGATCTGGATACGGTAATGCCGGGATACTTTATCAGCGATGTGGGGGATATGATGCGCACCTATCTTTCAGAAGCCAATGAAGAAGAAAACGATTTTAATAAAATCGCCATTAGAAATGATGTTTTTGCTGCAATTTATAAGGGCTACATGGAAGAAATGAACCAGGTTTTAACTTTGGCTGAAAAACAGTTCTTTATCTATTCAGGCAAATTTATGATTTATATGCAGGCTGTAAGGTTCATCACCGATTTCTTGAACGGTGATATTTACTATAAAACAAATTATCCTGAGCAGAATTTGGTAAGGGGCTTAAATCAGATCGATTTATTAAACAAGTACGTGGCCAGACAGCAGGAATTTGAAGAAATAATAAGCGAAATTGATAAAAATCAGGAAATAGTTCTAAAATAATATAAAATGATCGGTGCAATTTAGGTGGCATGTCGAGATAGATAGGTTTGTTTTAAAGTGTTTTATGGGTGATTTATTCTTCGTTGGAACACTTCTCCGTATCTTTTTATTTATCATGCGCAAACGTTTGATCAGTCATGGAGGGTCGGGAGGTAAGATTGCAGGTGTTTGTGCTGTAACCGTTAGTGCCTAAACCCGATCTGATGGCTACAGGTCTTTCTATCCTGTAAGTTTTTACTCCGCTCCTTATCAAGGAAGGGTGTCCGCAGGGCGGGGTGGTTGATCAGCTCGTTATAAATTAAGTTAGCTTAACACTTAAATTTGGTGACGTTGGTTTAATCAATTTAGGTTTTTTGGAAATGAACGGTTATATGCGTTTCGCTTAGTGCAGTCCTGCTGTACGCTGTAGCCCTCATGCTTCGGGGCTGCCGCTTCCATCAGGTTTATTTACCTGGGCCGGTGCTGCTTCGGTTTCTAAATTCCGGAACCAGTTTACTTCCCTCCTTATCCAGGAGGGGTGCCCGCAGGGCGGGGTGGTTAAGTAGTTTGATGTAAAACGGTGGGTTTTGCGTTAGGGATTGTAAGGGTTTAGTACCGATCCTTCATCGGTACCGGAGCGCAGCGCAGCCCTGAAAAGCCCGACCCCATCCCGATTTTTTCATCGGGATGGGGGAACGACCATATTATTTACCAGTTGGCAATCTGTAGTTTACAGTTCATAGTTTGTCGTATTCAATTTCCAGCTAGACTCCAAAATTTATTCTTCCTTTGCTTTCCCCTTTTTTCTTGATTTTAATGCCTGTGTTAACAGAAACTCGATCTGCCCGTTTGTACTTCTAAACTCATCGGCGGCCCAGTTTTCCACTTCTTTTAATAAAGCAGGACTAATTCTTAATACAAACGCTTTTTTATCTTTCTCCGCCATTCTTATTGTATTGCTTGTATATGATACCTTGTTTTTAAGTTGATCAGGAATAATTCCATTTCATCAATTCTATTTGAGCTGAACAGCAGTTTTTTGCCGTTTTTAAATTCCAGCTGCAAGCCCCTGTTTTTGTCGTTTAAGATATAGGCTTTATCATCAAATTTAAACCAAAGCCTGATTTTAACACCATAGCCGCCATAATCACCAAATGCATCATATTTCGTTATATGGGCTTTCGCTATCTCATCCCATTTAAGGTGCTTTAATCTGGCCTTGAAGGGAAAGTAACGGTAATAAATTCCTTCCTCGTTGATCCGCAGTGTTAAAACATTTTGCTGGATAAGGTAAATAATGGCAAAAGGTAAAATTACGGCCCAAAGGGGTGCAAAATAAACAGCTTTTAAATCTGTAAAACTCATGCCTCCTTTGTCAAAAAGTACGATGCATAATACAATGATGGCATCAACACCTACGAGGAGGTATAGCCACCACAATTTTAAATGCTGTTGCTCCTCAAATTCCATTTTACCTAATTATATAAAGTGCCGGTGTTTACCACAGGTTGCACATGGCGGTCGCCGCAAAGTACAACCAGTAAATTGCTTACCATAGCTGCCTTACGCTCTTCATCCAGTTCTACAATTCCTTTTTGCGATAATTTTTCCAATGCCATTTCTACCATGCCCACTGCACCTTCAACTATTAATTTACGCGCTGCAATAACTGCTGTAGCCTGCTGACGCTGTAACATGGCGCTGGCAATTTCAGGTGCATAAGCTAGATGCGATATCCTGGCCTCCAAAACCTCAATGCCTGCACGCGATAAACGCTCATTCAGTTCACTCTCCAAAAGCTCACTTACTTTTTCGGCACCATCTTTTAAGGTGATGCTCGTTTCTTCTCCTTCAGCATGATCATAAGGAAAGATATTGGCCAGGTGCCTTACGGCAGCTTCGCTCTGGATGTTGACATATTGCATGTAATTTTCGACAGAGAAAACGGCTTTAGCCGTTTCGTTTACTTTCCAGACAACAACGGCCGCAATTTCTATCGGATTACCCAGTTTATCGTTCACCTTTAATTGCTGCCCGTTTAAATTGTTTGCTTTTAACGATACCCGCCTTTTTGCCGTTAAAGGATTTACCCAGAAAAAGCCGTCAGCTTTTACCGTGCCCATATATTTTCCGAACAGGGTGAGTACCATCGATTGGTTGGGATTGATGATTAAGAAGCCCGGAAAGAGTAGAAATACATCTATGGCCAAAAGTACGCCTCCCCAAATAAAGATTCCTGAAACAAAACAGAAAATGGAAGCGCCCAATAATGCTAAGCTTAGTGCAAAAGTTAAATAGCCAGATGGCGGATTGATAATTTTTTCTTGATACATAATTGATATTAATTTGATATCATAAAGTAAAATATAAAATCTGGTAATTGCAAACAAAACGCACAAAATGTATATTAGATAAAAATGTTATTTTTGACAATACTATAAATACATCGCTTTGGCCAAAATCAAAAGAAATTCGCATAAGATCCTTTACCGTAAATATTCATCAAACCTGAAATATGTGATGATGATATTTACAGTTTTCATTATTACGCTATTCCTGCCCAAACAGCCCCGGTTTAGATATGAGTTTGAAAAAAATGCAGTATGGAAAAACAAAGATCTGATTTCGCCTTTCAGTTTTGCTATTTTAAAAACCAATCCGCAGGTTAGTGCAGATAAAAAGAACGCTTTAAAAGATATTCTGCCCGTTTATCAGCTGGACAGGAGTGTTACGGAAAATGCATTGGAAGAGTTTGCGAATGAATTTGATGTGAAGTGGAGGTCGAAACAGCTTAGCGAGAAAGAGCGGGATACTTATAAAACTGCGGCCTACAAATTATTGCAGCGCATTTACCAGAAAGGTATTATTGGTCTGAATGTGAAACACCAGGCGGGCGGTAAAAACTATGATTTTTCACTGGTTGAAAACAATGTGGCGCAGGAGAAAAATACACAGGATGTTTTTACTGCTGAATCGGCCCTGAATTTTTTTAAAGATAATTTTAAGGCGCCAAATCAGGTTATGGGCGATCTGGTGGCAAACCTGGCCATTGATCACATTACCCCAAATATCATATTTGATGAACGGTTGACGCAAACCATCCAGGATAATACGGTGAACAACATTTCCACTACCAAAGGGATGGTGCAAAAGGGGGAGCTTATTGTTGCCAAGAACGATGTGATTGATGAAGAAATTTATCAGAAACTGGAATCTTATAAAGCTACTTACGATGCACAAACCAAAACCATTGGCAGCAGGGCACTGGTTTACTTAGGTCAGGTAGTGTTGGTTGGCTTTATTGTAACCATATTAATGTCGTTCCTTTTTCTTTTCCGGAAAGATATTTTTGCCGATAACCGCCAGCTTTCCTTAATTCTTATTGTCACCACAGGAATGCTGCTGGCTTTAACCTGGGCCATTAAGATGGAGATCCCAAGTTTGTACTATATTCCTTTTTGTGTGGTGCCGATTATCATCAGGATCCTTTTCGATACCCGTTTGGCGCTTTACCTTCACATGCTGGTGATTTTAATTGCCGGTTTCTTTGTGGCCAATAGTTTCGAATTTGTGTTCTACCAGGTTACTGCGGGTATGGTGGCTATATTCAGCATCAAAAACTTTGTAAAGCGCGAGCGGTTTCTGGTTTCGGCCTTATTTATTCTGCTGGCCTATTTTGTATCTTTTATAGGCATTGCCTTACTCCGCGAAGGTTCTTTCCGCGAAATCGAATGGGTAAATTTTGTGCCTTTTGTTTTTAGTGTATTGTTATCGCTCCTGGCTTATCCGTTAATTTACCTGTTTGAGCGTATTTTCGGCATCACTTCGGATGTAGCGCTGATCGAACTGACCAATACCAATAATAAACTGTTAAGGGAACTGGCTTTTAAAGCGCCTGGAACCTTTCAGCATTCGTTGCAGGTGGCTAACCTTGCTGAGGCAGCAATATTTAAAATTGGTGGTAATTCTGTGCTGGTTAGGGCAGGGGCCTTATATCACGATATTGGTAAGGTAGACAATCCACAGTATTTTATCGAAAATCAGAATACCGCTGTGAGTCCGCATGATAAATTGCCTTACGAGCAAAGTGCGCAGATTATCATTCAGCATGTGCACAAGGGGATTGAAATTTTAAGAAGGAACCAGATTCCTGAAGCCATTATTGATTTTATCAGGACACATCATGGAAATACCCGGGTGGACTATTTTTATCAGTCCTTTTTGAAAAATACACCAGAAAAATTCGTCGACGAAAATATTTTCCGCTACCCCGGCCCTATACCTTTTAGCAAGGAAACCGGGGTATTAATGCTTGCCGATTCGGTGGAAGCAGCCTCAAGAAGTCTGAAAAATCCCGATGCGCAGAACATAAACGATATCGTTGAGCGCATCATCAACTATAAATTGGAGCAAAATCAGCTTGATGACTGCGATTTGACGTTAAAAGATATTGAGACTATCAAATTGATATTCAAGACAATGCTGATGAGTATCTATCATGTGCGCATAGATTATCAACAAAATTTGTAATTTTTTTTTGTTCGATAACTTGTTTTACTATATTTGCAGACCTCAAAACAACGCCGGTAGGGCGGAAAAAGGAGGTTGAAAGGTGAGGTGCCTGAGAGGCCGAAAGGAACAGTTTGCTAAACTGTCGTACTGGTAACGGTACCGCGGGTTCGAATCCCGCCCTCACCGCTGAAATAAAAAAAAGTTGGTAAATAAATGGAAAAACCCAATAAAATCCATATCTTTGCCAACCCTTAGAAATAAGGTTAAAAAAGATCGATACCAAAGTTCGGGATGTAGCGTAGCCCGGTATCGCGCCACATTTGGGATGTGGAGGTCGTAGGTTCGAATCCTGCCATCCCGACTCAAAGTTCAATCCACTTTACAACAGGATTAAAAAAAGATCGATACCAATGTTCGGGATGTAGCGTAGCCCGGTATCGCGCCACATTTGGGATGTGGAGGTCGTAGGTTCGAATCCTGCCATCCCGACACAAAAACGAGAAGCCTTTAGATCGCAAGATTTAAAGGCTTTTTGTTTATATTCATACTTTCCCCTAAAAACCATAAATTTCAACCATAATTTCTCAATAAATTCCTTTCGTAGCTTAATTTTGCTAAGTTAGTAAAACGAATAATCCCTATGCCATTAAAAAAGGTTCAACTTCATGAAACCACTGCGCCCGAATGGAATGCCTTTAAGGGAGGGGATTGGAATGCCTACAGGCAGTTGTATAATATTCATTTTAAGGCGCTTAATAATTACGGGTATAAATTTACCAGGGATGTGAGCCTGATCGAGGATGCGGTACACGATTTATTTGTAAATTTATGGGCGAAGCGCGAACAATTAGGCAACCCCGTTTCGGTAAAAAACTACCTCTACAAATCGCTGCGGAACTTATTGCTCAGGAAGATGGACGTTCAGCAGCGTTTCTTGGCAATAGATTCAGCTGAAGATTATCCATTTAATTTTGAAGTATCATTTGATACCGTTTTTATGGAAGATGAGTCGAAGAAGGAACTTCAGCGCAAGTTAAAGGAGGCGATCCAAACCCTTTCGTCCAGGCAACAGGAAATTATCTATTTGAGGTTTTATGAAGGCCTGAGCTACGAAGCGGCTGCAGATATTATGAACCTGAATATTACATCCACCTATAAACTGCTTTATAAGGCCATTGGTAAACTTCAGGATCGGGTTAAGCTGGTCGATTTAATGATGATGTTAGCTATTATCGGGTCAAAAAGAGCACTTTTGGAAATAAATTAATTTTTTTTCAAAAATGTAGGGATAATTTAGGCTGGTCCATGTATATAGGGATATATAATTGCTGATATATGGATTTTTCTAAATTTATAAACTACACTTTTGAAGATTTTCTGAACGATGATGCTTTTTTGGCATTTGTTGTGGAGCAAAATGCTTCAGATGTATTGGCCTGGGAAAAATTTAGAGCGGCACATCCATATAAAAGCAGAATTGCCCTCGCTGCTTTTAATACCATTTCGGCTTACCGCCAGCAAAAAGTTTTCAGTAATGAGCAGGCACAACAATCGCTTTTTGAAAAAATTTCTGTCAGTATAACAGCAGGAGAGCCAAAAATCAAAAAACTTTCTTTTTCACCTTTCTTTAAGGTAGCCGCAGTTTTTGCAGTAGTCCTTTTATCTGCATTACTCTACTTCACGATGTGGAATAAAGATGCAGTTAAAACTGATTATGGCATAATCAAAACCATCACCCTGCCGGATGGGTCGGAAGTGACATTAAATGGGAATTCAAAAATCAGTTACGCTGCCAATTTTAATGATGGTCCAAGGGAAGTGTGGATTGATGGTGAAGCTTTATTTAAGGTGAAGCACATCAACATCGATACGAACCACATCCAGCCGGATGAAAAATTTATAGTGCATTGCGGAGACCTGAACATCGAAGTATTAGGAACCACCTTTAATGTAAAAAGCAGGCATGAAAAAACCAGTATAGGTTTATTAACCGGAAAGATCAGGGTAGATTATGACGATATCAATAAAAAGCGGATGCAGTTTGTGATGAAGCCCGGTGATTTGGTAAAACATGCTGATGAAAGTAATCTTGTTCACCAGAAAATGCTTAATCCGCAACATTTAACCGCCTGGATCAATCGTCAGCTCGTATTTCAGAATGCCAGTCTGGAAGAGATGATCAGTGTATTACAGGATGATCTGGGCTATGAAGTTGTGTTAGACGATAAAAAAATAAGCGAACTTAAGGTTGAAGGCGAAATTAATGTCGGCAGCGTTAAAGAATTGCTTCAGATTTTATCGACTACCTTACACCTCAATATTAAAACAAACAATAAGAAAATAACCATAACCAAATAGTTTGGAGAAGATTTAAGCGCTTGAATCTAACCTAAGCTATAATTAACCACAACAATTAACCAACAACAACTAAACTAAACAGGATTATGAGAATACTCTACCTTAGGAGGGTAGCTGGACACAGCTGTCTTACTTTGATGTTCTGTGCGTGTACATTATTTTGTTCCGCCCAGCTCCTGGCCCGCAATGTGGCACATGTAAATGGCATAAAAGCGCAAAGCCTTAGCGATAATAAACTATCGCTTAAAACCGCCTTACAACTGATCAAAACCAGATTTGATATTAAAATAGCGTATAAGGCAGGCATTCTGGAAAATAAAGATAGCAACCTGACTGAAACACAGCTGATGGCCTTTGGCGATGCCAAAACAGCTTTAACCTTTGCTTTAAACGGATCTTCACTGGATTTTAATAAGATCAGCGAGTCGCAGTATATCATTATTAATACGCAGGCCGGAAACGCAGCTGATGTAATTAAGGGTACCATTTTTTCAGCAAGTGATAACCTGCCGTTGATAGGGGCTACCGTATATATCAAAGGTACTAAAACCGGTGCTTCGACCGATGCGCAGGGGCAATTCAGCATCACCATTCCGAACGAACTGGCTGGGAAGCCCATCACTTTAAGCATTGCGTCTGTAGGCTACGAAACGCTTGAATTTCCGGTAAATGATTTTAAAACACCGATAAGCATAAAACTGAAGGAAAGTGCCAGCAGCTTAAACGATGTGGTGGTAACTGCCTTGGGTATAAAACGTGATAGCAAAGCTTTAGGCTATGCCGTTACAGAAGTTAAAGGATCTGAATTTACACAGGCCCGCGAAAATAACGTAGCTAATGCTTTAACAGGTAAAATTGCAGGGGTTAATGCTACGGGTTTATCCACTGGTCCGGGCGGATCCAGCCGGGTAATCATCCGTGGTAACGGTTCATTTAATGGCAACAACCAGCCGCTTTATGTAGTGAACGGAATGCCTATTGATAACAGCGTACCGGGTGGTGCAGCAACTACGAATGGATTAGCTACCAATGTGGATAGGGGTGATGGAATTTCAAGTATCAATCCTGATGATATTGAAAGTATTACGGTATTAAAGGGTGGTACCGCTGCCGCTCTATACGGTTCGCGTGCCAGTAATGGGGTAATTTTAATCACGACGAAAAAGGGAGTTAAACAAAAAGGTATCGGCGTAGAGTATAACACCACCTTTACCATTGAGAATGCCATTAATGATAATGATTACCAGTATGAATACGGACAGGGGCTTGGTGGGGTTAAACCCATGACGAAGAACGATGCGATAGCCACTGGTCGTTTATCGTTTGGGGCGAAGATAGATGGTTCTGATTATGTGGCCGCAGACGGATTGACCCATCCATACAGCGCGGTGAAAGATAATATCAAAAATTTCTATTCTACAGGAACAAATTTTACCAATACCATTGCATTTTCAGGTGGTACAGATGGTATTATTTACCGTTTATCTTTGTCCGATCTCGATAGTAAAGGGATTATTTCCAGTACCAGATTTAAAAGACAGACCGCTAACCTGAACATTAATGCAAAGATTACCGATAAAATAAAGGTAGAAGGTTTAGCACAATATAACCTGGAAAAAGGTTTCGGCAGAACACTGGCAGGCGATGCATTAGGTAATCCAAACTGGACACCCTATGAAGTGGCCAACACGGTAGATGTACGTTGGCTTGCTCCGGGTTACGATGCCGCCGGAAACCAAACGCCATGGAACGACGCCGGTATTGCCACCAACGGGTATTTTGTAATCAATAAATACCAGCAAAATGATGTAAAAAACAGGTTCATCGGCCAGGGGTCTATTACCTATGATATCGTGAAGAATTTCCAGTTAAAAGGGGTAATCAGCCGCGATTTTTATAACTATAATTATGTAAATATTTTGCCTACCGGAGATATTTACATCCCGAAAGGCCAGTATTCGGGCATTAAATCGGATGTTTCTGAAACCAACTCGCTGATTACCGGAAATTATAAAAACCGGATCGCCGATAAAATAGGCATTTCGATATTGGGCGGAGCCAACAGCCGCCGGTTTGAAAATAAACAGTTAAATATGGATGGAAATACCTTTACCATCCCTTTTTTCTACAGTTATAAAAACCTGGCCACTTCCAGCACGATTCCTACCTACCAAAGAATCAGGACAAATTCGGTTTTCGGATCTGCCGATGTGGATTACAAAAGTATTTTGTTTTTAACCTATACCGCACGTAACGATTGGTTTTCTACCTTAAGTCCGGATAATAACAGTATCTTATATCAAAGTGTTGGCGGTAGTTTTGTCGTATCTGATGCTTTCAAGTTGCCATCATCTATCGATATATTAAGAGTTCGTGCATCATGGGCTGAAGTAGGAGGTGGTGCTGCCGATCCATACAGAATTAATTTAAGTTATAGTAATGTACCAAGTTCAGGTCAACCACTTCAAAATGTAACCACGAACGACATTACCAACCCGAATCTGAAACCTTATACCTCTACCACTTACGAGGCAGGTGTAGAATTAAAAATGTTTAAGGGCCGTTTGGGATTGGATTTTACGGCCTACAGTCGCAAAACAACCGATGATATCCTCAATGCAGCCATCTCATCCACTTCAGGCTATAATAATGCCGTACTAAACGTGGGCGAACTGAGCAACAAAGGTATAGAGTTCCTCTTAACAGGTACTCCGGTGCAAGGCAATAAGTTCGGCTGGAATATCAGCTATAATGTAGCATACAATAAAAGTGAAGTGTTAAAACTGGTAGAAGGAACCACCACTTTTGAAATGGCACGTACCGTAGGCAACTGGGGTTACATTAACCAAACCGTTGGCAGTGCTTACGGAACCATTGTGGGAACGCGTATGCTCAGGAACGAAGCAGGCCAGATTGTTTATAATTCAACAACAAAACGGCCGGTTGCCACAGGTTTACAAGAACTTGGAAATGGGGTAGCACCGCTTACAATGGGCTTAACCCAGGATTTTAGATTTGGTAATTTCAACCTGAACTTTCTGATCGATGGTAAATTCGGAAATAAGGTGTTATCCATCAAAGAAGTTTATGCTACCCGTTTAGGATTATTAAAGAGCACCTTACCCGGACGTGAAAACGGATTGACCATTTCGGGGGTAGACCAGGCAGGAAACCCTTATTCTGCATTAATTCCGGTGAGCGATCTGCGGGCTTATTATAATGATATGCGTAATTATTCAGAATTATTTGTACATGATGGCAGCTTTATCAAACTTCGCCAGGCCATTTTATCTTACAATATTCCGGTTAAAAAACTCGATTTTCTTAAAATACAGTCGGCCAGTATCTCATTTGTTGCCCGTAATATCCTAACCTTCTATAAAAAGACCGATAATTTCGATCCTGAATCGAGTTTTACAAATGGTAATGCCCAGGGTTTCGAATCAATCGGATTGCCGCGTACACGTACTTTCGGTTTAAACCTGATGGTTAAATTTTAATACTTGAAAGATGAAAAAACTAATCAACAAATATAAATCCGCTGTTTGCATTGCGTTAACCAGCACCCTTCTAGCTTCATGTACAAAAGATTTTCAGGAAATTAATACTGATCCTGAATCTTCAACCACCATTCAGCCTGCTTATGTTTTTACTAAAGCGCAATACGATGGTGCCAAAAATAACCTGATTCTGCTGCTGGGTACCATGCAGTATACCACCAGTTTTAATGATGTGGCTGGTTTCGGATCAAAATATGTTTCCAGTCAAAGCCAACAATCTATGGCCCAGTTCAGCAATGCTTACTACCAGGAAATTAACGAGCTGGCCCTGGTGATCAATGCAGTGAAAAACGATCCTGAACAGGTAAATTTATTGGCCTCGGCACGGATCTGGAGAGCTTATTGTTTCAGTCGCATTACCGATTTGTACGGCGATATTCCATATACTGAGGCCGCCCAGGGTTATACCAATTCGAACTATAAGCCCGCCTACGATCCGCAAAGAAGTATCTATTTAGACATGCTGAAGGAACTGGACGAATCGGCATCAGGTTTAAATGCTGCTAAAGCTACCTTTGGTCAGGCTGATTTGATTTATGCGGGTAATACCGTTAAGTGGAAAAAATTTGCTTACTCCTTAATGCTCCGTCTGGGCATGCGTTTAACTAAGGTTGATGCCGCATTGGCCGAAACCTGGGTGAAAAAAGCAATAGCCGGAGGTGTGATTACCGATGATGCCGATATTGCTAAAATCAATTACATGAGCGCTGGTCAGGATATCAATAAAAATCCCATTGCCTTAAGTTTATACAACAGCGATTACATCAAAGCTGATGGTAACAGCAATCCCGAAGGCGGAAAATACCAGAATACCTTCATCACTTATATGAAAAACAATAAAGACCCGCGTTTAGGGATTCTTTCTGTGGTATACGTAAACGGTGTTGCCGATACTTCTATGGCGATACAAAAGGGCATGCCTGCTACGCTAAGCGCAAAACCTACTGATTTTGTAACCTATTCAGAACCCAATCAGAAAACCGTACTGGCCCTGGGTGGAGCGAAACTGATTTACACCACAGCTGAAACCAATTTCCTGCTGGCAGAAGCCGTTTTACGTGGATGGTATACTGGTGGCACAGCCACTACACTGTACGAATCAGGGATCCGCGCCGCCATGAAACAGTGGGCAATTATTGCTCCGTCAGACGGGATAATCAGCGATTTGCAGATCAATACCTATATCAAATACCACCCGCTTAATACCACTGGAACTTTTGATGCACAAATGCAGCAGATTTATACAGAATATTGGCTGGCGGCATTCCCTGATGCACAGGAAGCTTTCGCCAGTTACCGAAGAACGGGTTACCCGACTTTGGTACCCGTAAATTATGTTGGAAATGCTACAGGTGGCCGAATTTTCAGGAGGATGTTATATCCACTCTCTGAGCAGAACTTAAACCGTGCGTCGCTTGATGCGGCTATTGCCCGTCAGGGAGCCGATGATTTCATGACCCGCATCTGGTGGGACAAATTATAATATGCTAATCACATCCGGCAGGGGACTTAAAGCTTTGCCGGATGAATTAAAAGATCCGAAGAATGATATACCGAATACTATTAGTCTGTTTATTTTTTACCGGTACAGTTTCTGCGCAACGCAATGATGTAGTGGAAGATGAAACTTCCAGTAATTACAACTTAAACAAACCTGAACGTGAGGAATGGTTACGCAACACCGGAGCGGGTTTATTTATCCATTTCAATGTGGATGCACAGCTGGGTGTGGTGATCAGTCACTCTTTGGTCGGCGCTTCTGATGATTACACGGACCGTTATTTTAGCGAGCTCCCTAAAACATTTGATCCCTCCTCTTTTAATCCTAAAGAAATTGCCGAACTGGCAAAACTGGCCGGTATGAAATACATTGTTTTTACCACCAAGCACCATGCCGGCTTTTGTTTCTGGGATACCAAAACTACTGACTTTAAAATTACCAATACACCATATAAAAAAGACCTGCTGAAAGAATTTGTAAAAGCTACTCGTGAGGCTGGGCTCGATGTGGGCTTTTATTTTTCGCCGGAAGATTTTAATTTCCTTTATAAACACAAAATTCCCATCAGCAGAAATATCACCAACCTGGATGAAGCGACCAAAAAGGAATATGCAGCATATAACCGTAAACAAACGGAAGAGCTGATGCAGAATTATGGTAAGGTAGATGTATTGTTTATTGATGGCGACCCGAAAGAGGCTGTCAAAGAAACTTCGTGGAAAATGCAGCCTGATATCTTGATTACGCGTGGTGCCATTTTAACGCCTGAGCAAACGTTGCCGGGGGCTAAAATTACGCAACCATGGTTATCGCCGATTACCATTGGCACAGCCTGGCAGTACCAGCCTACTAATGAGCGATATAAATCAGGGTCTCAATTAATCGAGCTGTTGATCGAGGCCCGTGCCAAAGGCGGTTCATTGCTGCTCAATGTGGGGCCAAAAGCAAATGGCACCTTGCCCAACGAGCAGGAGGATCGTTTACGTGAAATGGGAGCGTGGTATTTTATCAACCACGAATCGATGGATCATGTGCGCAGCTGGGTAGTGAGCAAAGAGCAAAATATTTACTTCACCCAAAAAGCGCCTGGAACTTTGTTTGCCATTGTGATGGATGCGAAAAACTGGAAAGAGGGCGAACGCAAAACTTTTCTGTTAAAATCTGCCAGGGCTACTGCGAATACAAAAATCAGTGTATTGGGGCAAAACAGTAAGATTATTGAATACAAACCTGATCTGGATGTATCATCACGATTCAAGCAAACGGCCAATGGACTGGAGCTTTCTGTAGTAAAAGCACAACGTATTTACGACGATCACCGCTGGCCAAATCCTGTTGTAATTAAGCTGGAAAATGTGGAACCGGTATTTACCGAAGCGGCAATGGTACAGAGTGGTGATTACAAAGTTGCTGCAGGTGTTGCTACACTAAATGGCAAAGTGCTTAACCATGCTAAAATCAAACCCGAACGGGCAAGGTTTTACTACCGCCCATATCTGGGGCAGGTAGAAACACTGTATGCAGAAGCATGGAAAATGAGTCCTTGGGTAAATATCAAGGCCGATGGAACTTTTAGCGGAACGGTAAAATTATCTAAAGGTGCTTACGAATATAAAGCCATTGTAGAACAGCAAAGTGTAATAATAGAAGGAGAAAATAAAGTTTTAAACTTACCTTAGGGAATGCTAAAAGGTTTTACGACGATGTGTTTCCTGAATCGAGCGCTTTCAGAGAGGGTAAAATGGCTCGCCTTGATCTTTGCATTGGGCATTCAGTTTTTCTCGGGTAACATATTGGCGCAGGGGTATAGCGGATCATCGATTATTCCTAAACCTGCCCTTGAGCTGAAGCGTTCGGGAAGTTTTGCGATACAAAAAACAACCAGGTTGCATATTTCCGGTTCTGATCATTTAAGCACTGCGTTTTTTGATCAATACCTCAAAGATTTATCGGGTTTTACACTTTTGCGAAGCAATAGGCCAGTGTCAAAAGGAATCAATCTCATGGTTGATACCCATCTGAAGTTAAAATCAGAAGGTTACTTACTTGATGTTTCTCAAAATGGCATAACCGTTAAAGCCATTGATGAAAAAGGACTGTTTTATGGTTTGCAATCGCTGGTGCAACTCTTCAGGGAAAAAAATAAGATAATTACGGTACCGGCGTACCACATTCAGGATGAGCCACGTTTCGCTTATCGCGGTATGCATCTGGATGTGGCCCGACACTTATTTAGCGTTCAATCGATAAAAAAATGGCTAGATCTGCTGGCGTTTTACAAGATCAACACCTTCCATTGGCATTTAACCGACGACCAGGGTTGGCGGATAGAGATTAAAAAGTATCCCTTGTTGCAAAGTGTTTCCGCTTATCGGGATGAGACGCTAGTCGGACATAAAAGGGCTGATCCGCACCGTTTTGATGGAAAAAGATATGGTGGTTACTATACACAGGAAGAAGTAAAAGACATTGTGGCCTATGCCAGCGCACGCCAGATTACCACCATCCCCGAAATTGAAATGCCAGGACATGCACAGGCCGTACTGGCGGCCTATCCACAGCTGGGTTGTACCGGCGGACCTTACCAAACGGCCACCTATTGGGGCGTATTTGAAGATGTTTTCTGTGCAGGGAACGAAAAGACTTTTCAATTCCTTGAAGATGTGCTGGATGAAGTCATTCCCTTGTTTCCTTCAGCGTATATCCATATCGGTGGCGATGAATGTCCGAAAAACCGCTGGCACAATTGCCCTAAATGTCAGAAAAGAATTAAAGCGGAGCAGCTTAATGGCGAGCACGAACTGCAGGCTTATTTTATTGCGAGGATTGAGCGCTACCTGAATGCAAAAGGTAAAAAGATTATCGGCTGGGATGAGATTTTAGAAGGTGGGTTGGCACCCGATGCTACGGTGATGAGCTGGCGGGGCCTGGAAGGCGGCATTGCTGCGGCCAGGTTAAAACACGACGTCATCATGACGCCTGAAAAATTTCTTTATCTGGATTACTATCAATCACTCAATAAAACGGAACAAACCGCTGCGGGCGGCTATCTGCCATTAAAAAAGGTATATGATTATGAACCCATGCCAGCTGAACTGAATCCCGAACAACAACAATATATCAAAGGTGTGCAGGCAAATGTTTGGAGTGAATACCTGAGCGATGCTTCTAAAGCAGAGTATATGATCTTTCCCCGTGTAATAGCCGTTGCCGAAACCGCATGGTCGCGTAAAGAAAATAAGCTTTATGCTGATTTCCTTGCCCGGTTAATGGCAAATAGACGGTTTTTAAAAAAACTGAATTATTCGACCGCTTTTTATGATATTACCGGCGCAAGCATAAATGATGCAAAAGCTTTTGCATTAAGTACCGATTTGCCAAACGACGAAATCCGTTATACGCTAAATGATAAAAAGCCTGATCTGGGTAGCACAAAATATTCAGGCCCTATTCCAATTACACAATCTCTAAGGATAAAAGCCCAGCTTTTTAGGGCAGCCAAGCCGGTAGGGAATATGTTTGAGCAGGTTATTCTTAAAAGTATGGCAACCGGTAAAAAAGTAACACTTACCCACAGCGGACAGGGCAACTATAATATCGATGCCCAGCGTTTAACCAACGGTATCCAGGGATCGTATTTATACAACAACGGAGAGTGGCTGGGGCTTAGCGGCGGGGATTTTGAAGCCGTAGTTGATTTGGGCGAAGAAAAAACAATACGTGAAGTGGGCATCAATACCTTAAATTACAAGTGGCAGAAAATGCATCCTCCTAAATTACTTTTAATAGAAGTTTCAACTGATCAGCAGGTTTACACTGAAGTATCAAGGCAAACCGTTTTCAGTGTAGAGGGCATCAATATGGCCTTGCACAAAATTAACCCCGCAAAAGCCCGGTACGTACGGATTAAAGCCAGTAATATTGGAATTATACCCGACGGTTTTTACGGCGCAGGAACAAAAGCCTGGCTACTGTTAGATGAGATTATCGTAAATTAAATGACTATACTAATCGTTCTGCTTTGCATCGCACTACTCATTGTACTGATCTCGGTTTTCAAGATCAATGCTTTCATCTCTTTTTTATTGGTATCATTTATTGCCGGTTTAGCGCTGGGTCTACCTCCGGCAAAAATCCCCGCCAGTATAGAAAAGGGGATGGGCGACGTACTGGGTTCGCTGGCCATCATCATCACCGCAGGTGCGATGTTGGGTAAACTGGTGGCCGAAAGCGGTGCTGCGCAAAAGATTGCCCAGGTAAGTATGCGGGTGTTCGGACAAAAGTATATTCAATGGGCCATGGTACTCACCGGATTTCTGATTGGTATTCCGCTTTACTATGGCATCGGCTTCGTATTGATGGTACCCCTGATTTTCTCAGTGGTTTACCGCTACAAATTACCAGCTTTATATATTGGCCTGCCCATGCTTGCCGCATTATCGGTTACCCATGGTTTTTTACCTCCGCATCCATCGCCGGCAGCTTTGGTGGTGCAATTTAAGGCAGATATGGGCTTAACGTTGTTATATGGCCTGGCTGTTTCTATCCCGGCAATCGTTATCGGCGGCCCAATATTTTCGCAGACATTAAAAAGTATTATCGCAGTACCCATCGCTTCATTCAGCGCCGCTGAACGCGCTGAGCACGACCTGCCCAGTGGCTTTAAAAGTTTTTTCACCGCTTTACTCCCGGTAATATTACTGGCTGCTGCATCTTTCCTTCCACTCTTAATGGGCCAGGATTCCTCCATTTTGCCTTACATTTTGTTTGCCGGCCAGCCTGCTGTGGTAATGCTGATTGTACTGATCGCAGCCACCTGGTTATTGGGGTTGTCGCAGGGTAAAAAGATGACCGAAATTATGGGTATTTATGGTGAGGCAGTAAAAGACATTGCTTTGATTTTACTGATTATTGCCGGATCTGGTGCTTTGAAGCAAATTTTAACCGAGAGCGGTGTGAGTAACCAAATTGCGTCTTACCTCCAGCACGTTGAGCTGGAGCCATTATTCCTGGCCTGGCTGATCGCGGCTTTGATCCGCTTTTGTGTAGGCTCTGCAACGGTTGCAGGTTTAACCACTGCCGGTATCATTGTACCCTTAATGGAGCAGACACATACCAATCCAAACCTGATGGTGCTTGCAGTAGGCGCCGGGAGCCTCATGTTCTCGCACGTTAATGATGCCGGATTCTGGATGTTTAAAGAATATTTTGGCTTAAGTTTAAAAGATACCTTTAAATCGTGGGCATTAATGGAGTCAATAGTTGGCATTGTTGGTCTGCTTGGCATACTTTTGCTTCACCTGATTATCGCTTAATTATAACACATATAAAAATGGAAAATTTAACTCCCGACGAACGCTTCGAACAATTAAAACTGAACCTTCCACCCGCGCCCGCGCCATTAGGCGTGTATAAACCTTGCCTGGTTGATGGAAAATATCTTTATCTGAGTGGCCACGGACCGGTACAGGATGATAAATCACTCATTATTGGCCGGATCGGATCAGATTTAAATCAGGAAGAAGGCAAACTTGCTGCTTTACAGGTGGGCTTAACCATGTTATCGACTATCAAAACCAATTTAGGCAGTTTGAACAAAGTTAAACGGGTAATTAAAGTATTGGGCATGGTGAACTGTACGCCCGAATTTGAGAAACATCCTTTTATCATTAACGGATGCAGCGAGCTTTTCGCAAAAGTATGGGGCGAAGAAAACGGGATTGGTGTACGCAGTGCGGTAGGTTTCGGCTCATTGCCTGATAATATTCCGGTTGAGATTGAGGCCTTATTCGAACTGTTTTAAGATGGAACAAGAGCAAGCCTGGTATCTGCTGCCTGATGAAGCGCGTATTGAAACGCCATCGCTTATTTTTTATGAGGAACGTTTGCAAGCGAATATCAGTTTACTGAAAAGTATGATTGACCGCATAGACCGGTTAAGGCCTCATGTAAAAACCTATAAGTGCAGGGAAATTACCAGGCTGCTGTTATCGGCCGGCATCAACAAATTTAAATGCGCTACCATTGCAGAGGCAGAGATGCTGGCGATGGATCAGGCACCTGATGTTTTGCTGGCTTATCAACCGGTGGCCGAGAATATCAGCCGCTTTTTTAAACTGAAAAATCAATATCCCAATACGGTTTTCAGCTGCCTGGTAGATCACCCGGCTATAGCTGAACAGCTTTCAGTAATGGCGATTAAAGAGGATGTAAAAGTTGATGTTTACATCGATTTGAATGTAGGCATGAACAGAACTGGCCTATTGCCCCATCAGGCCTTCGGCTTAGTGCAGAGCCTGCAGCATTTTACCGGTTTAGCGGTTAAGGGTTTGCACGCTTATGATGGTCATATTCATGATTCGGCTATGGACGTTAGGATGGAGAAATCGGCGCCTGTTATTAAACAGTTGTTTGATCTGCGCGAACAGCTTGAGGCGCACTTAGGATATGAGATTACCGTTGTAGCAGGCGGTACGCCTACCTTTCCGGTCTACGCCTCGCAAACCGGTTTTGAATGTAGTCCTGGTACTTTTATCCTTTGGGATAAGGGTTATCAGGATGCTTACCCGGAACAGGCTTTTCATACTGCCGCATTGGTGGCCAGCAGGGTAGTTTCCCTTCCAAATGATGGATGGCTCTGTACTGATCTCGGGCACAAAGCGGTGGCGGCAGAAAAGGAGCTGAAAAATCGTGTATTTTTTATCAATGCCCCACTTCTTGAAGTGCAAAGCCAGAGTGAAGAGCATCTGGTATTGCGCAACCCCACGCCCAAAACCTATTTGCCTGGCGATATGCTGTACGGATTACCTTATCATGTTTGCCCAACTGTTGCCCTCCATGAAAAGGCCATTTGCCTGAAGGTAAACCAATCCATGGAGTATTGGGAAATCATTTCCCGAAAAAGAAAAATTACCATTTAAAGAATTAGTATGTTTACAATAGACGCCCATTTGGATTTAAGCATGAACGCTTTGGAATGGAACCGTGATTTAACACAGGAGGTTTCAGCCATTAATCAGCGTGAAGCGGGTTTGACCGACAAGCCTGACCGGGCCCTGGCCACCGTGTCGCTGCCCGAGCTGCGTAGAGGAAATATTGGTTTAGTGGTGGCCACGCAAATTGCAAGATATGTGGCACCTGATAACCAGTTGCCTGGCTGGCATTCTCCGGAGCAAGCCTGGGCGCAAACCCAGGGACAGCTGGCCTGGTACAAGGCCATGGAAGATGCCGGTGAAATGTTTCAGGTTCATAACCTCGAAACGCTGGAAAAACACATCACTTTATGGCAAAATGATCAGCCTGCAGCTGAAAAGCCTGTAGGCTACATCCTCAGTCTGGAAGGTGCAGATTCATTGGTTACACCCCGGCATCTCGAACGAGCATGGCAGAACGGTTTACGTGCGGTTGGCCCTGCACATTATGGCCCCGGCCGCTATGCACAGGGAACGGATGCAACAGGTAAAATGACTGCGTTGGGGCATGAGCTGTTAAAGGAAATGGAATGGTTAAACGTCATCTTAGACGCTACGCATTTATGTGATGATAGTTTTTGGGATGCTTTGAGCCGTTTTAACGGACATGTTTGGGCTTCGCATAATAATTGCCGCAGTTTGGTAAACCATAACCGCCAGTACAGCGATGAGCAGCTTAAAGCGCTCATTGATCGCGGAGCTGTAATTGGTGCTGCGCTCGATGCCTGGATGATGGTGCCCAACTGGCAACGTGGTGTTTCACAGCCTAAGGAAATGAACTGTAACCTCGAAGTGATGATCGATCATATTGACCACATTTGCCAGCTTGCAGGTAATGCATTGCATGTGGGCATCGGTTCAGATCTGGATGGTGCCTTTGGCAAAGAACAGTGTCCTTACGACCTCGAAACCATTGCCGATTTACAAAAAGTACCTGATTTATTTATAAAAAGAGGATATACCGATGCGGATGTCGAAAACCTGATGAACGGAAACTGTTTACGTTTTTTGAAGAAGGCCTGGGCATAATTTGAATGGATATGATTAAAAGAATACAATTTGCTATAGGTTTGGGGCTGGCATTTTCAATTTCGCATCTCCCGGTTTTTGCACAAAACAAAAGCACACTTCCTTTATACAAAAATGCAAAAGCACCTGTAGAAAGCCGGATTAAAGATCTGCTTTCGCGGATGACGGTTGAAGAAAAAGTGGGGCAGATTTCCATGCCATTAGGCTGGCCGATGTACAATAAAAACGGTAATGAAGTTGAGGTAAGCGAGACCTTTAAAAAATCATTAAAGGAGTCGTATACCGGGATGTTGTGGGCTACACTACGGGCAGATCCCTGGACCAAGAAGACACTTGCAAATGGATTGAATCCTGAACTGGCCGCAAAAGCTACAAATGCCATTCAGAAATATGCGGTTGAAAATACGCGTTTAGGTATCCCCATATTACTTTCTGAAGAAGCGCCTCACGGCCACATGGCTATTGGTACAACCGTTTTCCCTACTTCAATAGGGCAGAGCAGTACCTTTAATCCGGAGTTGATTGAAAAAATGGCCAGGGCAATTGCTGAGGAGACACGCGTACAGGGCGGTCATGTTGGCTATGGACCAGTGCTTGACCTGGCACGAGAACCCAGGTGGTCGAGGGTGGAAGAAACTTATGGGGAAGACCATGTACTGATTAGCAGAATGGGCGAAGCAATGGTGAGAGGGATGCAGGGAAAATCGATTAATAGCGGAGTAAATGTAGTGGCCACCTTGAAACACCTGGCTGCCTATGGCGCACCGGAGGGCGGACATAACGGTAGCAGCATCAACCTGGGATTGCGCACTTTACATCAGTTTTACCTTCCACAGTTTAAAGCCGCAGTTAAGGCAGGGGTTTTGTCGGTGATGACTTCGTACAATTCCATTGATGGCGTTCCCTGTTCCTCAAATGAAATGCTGCTTAAAGATGTACTGATTAAAGATTGGGATTTTAAGGGCTTTGTGGTTTCTGATCTGAACAGCATTTCGGGATTAAAATCGAATCATCACGTCGCTGGAACAGCGGCTGAGGCTGCTGCAATGGCTATTAACGCCGGTTTAGATGCCGATTTAAGCGGAATAGGTTATGGAAAAGCTTTACTTGATGCCATAAAACAGGGTAAAGTTTCCATCAAGGTATTGGATAGCGCTGTAAGTAAGGTACTTCGGATAAAATTTCGGATGGGTTTATTTGAAAACCCTTATGTTGATCCGCAGGTGGCTAAACAAAAAGTGAGAAATGAAGAAAAAATTGGCCTGGCGCGTGAGGTGGCCCGGGAATCCATTATCTTATTAAAAAATCAGAACCAGCTGCTTCCACTCAGTAAAAAAATAAAAAGTATTGCCGTTATAGGCCCAAATGCCGACAATGTTTACAACCAATTGGGCGATTATACAGCGCCGCAGGCAGCAGGTAATGTAATTACTGTTTTACAGGGGATTAAAAACAAACTGGGTGAAACAACCCAGATCAATTATGTAAAAGGATGTGCCATCCGCGATACGCTTTCAAGCGAGATTGAAAATGCGGTTATGGCAGCGAAAAAATCTGACGCGGTGGTAATGGTATTGGGCGGTTCCAGCGCCCGTGATTTTAAAACGGAATACATTGAAACCGGTGCGGCTAAAGTGAATGCAAAAGCAGAGGCCCTTAGCGATATGGAAAGTGGCGAAGGATATGACCGGGCTACACTTGATTTAATGGGCGACCAGGTGAAGTTGCTAAAAGCGGTAATGAAAACAGGAAAACCTGTTGTACTTGTATTAATTAAAGGAAGACCTTTAAACTTAAACTGGGCTGCGGAAAATGTCCCGGCTATTCTAGATGCCTGGTACCCGGGGCAGGAAGGTGGTAATGCAATTGCCGATGTACTTTTTGGCGATTATAACCCAGCGGGAAGGTTAAGCATTTCAGTTCCAAAATCGGTTGGACAGCTACCGGTTTATTACAATGCGCGTTATCCGGAGAAACACGATTATATAGAAATGGATGCTAAGCCCTTATATCCTTTTGGCTATGGGTTAAGTTATACCACTTTTGCTTATCAGAATCTTCAGATAGCGACTAATCCCGGTCAAAAAACAGTAAATGTTAAAATAGATTTGAAAAATACAGGATCAACAGATGGTGAGGAAGTGGTACAACTTTATCTGCGACATCAGCAATCATCAGTAGTAATGCCTGTTAAACAGCTTATCAAGTTTAAAAGGGTGGCTTTGAAGAGCGGGGAACAAAAGACGATTACTTTTAGCATCAATCCATCAGATCTTGAAATTTATAACCAGAAGATGCAATGGGAAGTTGAAGCGGGAACTTATCATTTAATGGTAGGCAGTTCATCAGATGATATACAGCTTGAAAAGGATTTTGTAGTTCATCATTCGGCTATCCTGCGTTAGTATTTCAAAATCTTGGAAAAAAAATAACCGCTGACAATTTGTTGTCATAAAGCTTCCTGAAATTTGTCTGAAATAAATTAAAGACAAATGATTAATCTCGTTTCAATCAGGATCATCACTGAAGATGTTAGTAAAATGTTGGAGTTTTATGAGCAGATCATTCAGATAAAGGGTGTTCGCTTTACGGAAGATTTTGCAGAGCTGCAAACTGCTTATGTAACACTCGCAATTGGGAGCACCAGAACTTTACAGTTTTTCGGGGGGACTGAAGTTGCCAAAGCAGCCAAAAACCGCTCGGCCATTATCGAATTCATTACAGATGATGTAGACCGGATTTATCAGGAACGATCCGGGTTTCTGGCTACATATTTAGTTCAGGAACCCACAACTATGCCCTGGGGAAACCGTTCGCTTTTGTTCCGTGACCCTGATGGAAATCTCGTTAATTTTTTTACACCGGTTAGTACGGAAGCCATCAGGAAATTTGAGGCTAAGCTTTAGTGTCAGGTTGACAATATTGCTGAAAAATTTCCGGCAGCTAAGCTCTGCCATTTGGAATTTTCATGTAGAAATCGTCATCTCGACCGAAGCAAAGCGAAGTGGAGAGATCTATCCTGCAAGAAAGACCCTGAAACAAGTTCAGGGTGACGTATTATCGATAGAT
>NZ_FOJM01000018.1:0-73004 GCF_900111825.1 Pedobacter suwonensis | reverse complement strand
ATCGATAGATTTCTAGCGACTAACTTCTAACACTGGAAGACTCAACGTAAAAATCGTCATCTCGACCGAAGCAAAGCGAAGTGGAGAGATCTATCACGCAGGAAAGACCCTGATACGGGTTCAGCGTAAGTAAAATTTAAGTTCCCCGTTGCAGACTCAACCCGTATTCCCATCAATATTCCCATTCTCCAGATGAGCGATGCGGAATATCTCCTTTGAAATAATGGCAATGTTTTCTTTTAGTTCATCCAGGTTACAATTTTTAGTGCCAATAAGAATGGGCAGTTCCATTATTTCTTCCATAAATTCTATTTTTAATGAACATCCCGGCGCATCTTCTGCGCTACCCTTTAGCTGGGAGAAAATCTCAGTGGCTTCTTTTTTGTCTCTGCCAAGAGAAAACTGGCCATAGGTAATTTTTCCGGCCGGGCCCTGAAGGCTGATGTTAATCGTAAAACGGGTTTCCATCGCTAAATTTTTGGTGTTTTTTTAAATGGACAAAAAGAAGACATCATCAAATAAAAAGTGCCGCTAAATGCGGCACCTGGGAAATTATTGTATTTCGATCTGTCTTGAGACTGCCTTTGCTTCTTCCTTTTTTGGAATGTTGAGATGGAGTATACCATCTGTATAAGCGGCCTGAATCCGTTCAACATCAGCGCTATCCGGAAGGGTAAATGCTCTGGTAAATGCAGCATAACTATATTCCCTTCTGTTATAGGTTTTACCGTCATTATTGTTTTCGGTATGCTTTGCGGTAGATATGGTTAGCATATCCTTCTCAATAGATACTTTGAAATCGTCTTTCTTTAAGCCTGGAGCAGCCAGTTCAATGTGGTACTCTTCATTCGTTTCAGAAATGTTAACTGCTGGTACGCTGCTTAAGCGACGATCTGTAAAGAAAGTATCACCTAATACGGATTCGAAGATGTCATTAAAGCCTGGCAATAATGAACTGTTCTTTTTTTCTGGATTGAATTTAACCAATGTCATAGTTTTTTCTCCTTTTAATGTTTTAATAATAAATGGACTATAAATCAATTAATTTATCAATTTAACCTTTGTTTAAGGTTACAATTCATGTTAATCAAGTGCTGTGCCAAGGCCATTCTGACCGATCTGACCGCATTTTTTCTGAAAAATTTTCATAAAAAATGAAAATTTTTCAGTGCCATAGCTGAAAATTTTTCAGTTTTGAAACCTGGTTTTATAGCTGCCGGCGTATAAGAATTTAAGGCGCCCTGGCTGTTATAAATGAATAGACTTTGCTAGCCGATCCTTTTCCAGGAAATAGTAATCCGCTCATCAGCGGCTACGAAGTATTCTAAATCCTCCATTTTATTTTTTACGGTCGCGGGTTTTCCCGGAACGATGGTAAATCTCAGCTTCGGATTTACTTCGCCCGTAATCCTCAACCTTGCCATAGTGCTGTGGTGGCCCTGCAATGAAAAGGTAATTTTACCTTTACTTTTTCTGATGCCATGCATCGGCGCGTCGCAGAATATCAAAAAAGATTCATCTTCAATCCTGATGTATTGACGGGGCAATATACCGAAAGCATTACCCGCTCCATATACTTCCTGCCCAACAGTGCCGTTCTGCTCCGTTCCGTCGTGCAAATCTTCCAGCGCAATCCAAAGATTCCGGTCTACTTCCCCCATTTTTACTTCATCAGAGAGCATTTCAGCAGGAAGCATCGGTGGGTAATAGTAAGCAGCCCTGTTAATCAAAAACCGGATGTATTCAGCACATAATAATCTCACACTTTCAGGTATTTCAACACCATGCGCATGGTTGAGGTAATCATGAAAGGCACAAAAAACTTCCTGTTCTTCATAAACTGCCGTGTAAGGAGCATCCGTAAGCGGAAAGAGGGCAAAAAAGGTTGGAAAGTGTTTTCCAAATCCATAATTACATTCCCATAACTGCACATTCTGGAAAATTGAAGCGAGACAAATGTAACTGAGTTCGAGATATTTTTGTTTTTTTGTTATCTTATAAAGTCTTAATAATGCGCCTGCAGAGAATGCGGTATTATTTGCCTGGTACATGAGTTTAAACCCGATTTTAGTCAGCTTATTTGCAGCCCGCTCTGCTTCCAGAAGGTATTTTTTGTTTCCGGTAAGCTCATAGGCTTGCAGCATCACGTGTGCGTAAAGCCCCGGAACATCCTTTTCTCCACCCTCACCAGGTTTTGTTTCGGCCTTAATAATTTCAAGCGTATCCATTTTGTAAAATACAGGCCAATCATAACGGAATTTTTTTGCAACCTTAATCACGAAACCCAGTGAATCAAGGAATAAGCTTTCTGCAACCTTATCACCCTTGATGGCCAATCTGGAGAGGTTAAGCATAGGATGATGAAGATACCATGAGTCCATAACCATAGGCATTTTTTGTTCTTCATCTCCTTTCAGCTTTGATTCAGCCGCAGGGTGCCAACGTAGCAGGGTCTTCAGTTTCTGATCATAAAACGACGGAAGGCCTTCCTTTATCGTTTTTATTACTTCAAGGCTTTTGCCACTCCACTCTACATAATCTACCAATGGTAAAAGAACAGCAAGCTGGACCATTATTTCGGGCGGGGTTTCATAATCACTTACATAAGCATTGAAATAACGGTGGCCATCAAGTTGTGACCAGCATCCCGGGCTTTCGATCAGGTCTTTCATCCCTTTATCCAGTATTTCCGGCCAGTTTTGATAACTTGTTTCTGGTTTTTCAAATCGGGTATAAATGGAAGCAAGCATATCCAGGTAATCCCTGCTGATATTATCTGTACTCTTTTTATATTCTTTAAAGCACACCAATGCATCGCTGAGCTGTATTTCTGTTCCTTTTGCAAGCTCCCGGATAGGTGAGGGTGGAAGTGCAAGCCCGATTTCTGGTACGTCACCGCCAACTACCTCCCTGAGAGAAGTTCCCGTTTGCTCTGCATACGGAGATAAACTGCTGAGGTTCTGGAAATATAACATTCTTAAAGAACGTTCAGGGAAGTCCATGTAAAGAAGTCCTGTCCGGTTGCCCACCTGACTATGCCTGATCTCACCCATATCCTTTTCAGGGCATAAAAGATCGCCAATGGTAAGAATGTCTCTTGGCCAGAACGGGACAGTTATCGCCTGGTTAAGTGTTAATGAACTGCTGTATTTCAATATCGGGAATTCAGCATCCTCAAACGAAATATCGATTTTAAAATCTCCTATTGCCGATGATGCCGTAAAATGAATTTTGTTTGTTGATTTTCTGATTTTCAGGTTTTCCAGATTTCCGCCGGGAGAAAAGCAGGTACGAAAAAATATTGGCTCATAATTTTTCTTTTTAAGCTTTACCCATAACGAATCTCCTGTATCAATTATGGTAAAGCTAAATTTTTGAATGGTAATTTGGTCATGTTCAGTATGCTTGTCCCTGAAACTGTCCAGGGCATTAATGGCCCAGGGAGATATGCCTTTCATAGATTTAAGGTTAATGTTTGTAATCCCGAATGCGATAGCTTAGTTTGTCGTCATCCTGATCCGAAAAATAAATGGCGTTAGTATAACATTCACGCATATACAAAGAATTTAAAAATTCAAGGTATTTCCACTTCTCCGGGTCAATATCAGGTAAAACAAGATGAGTAAGTCAATGGTTTTAACCTCCGGAATACGATTTCCGTTTAACAGGCCTCAAATCCCCGCTTCCGCCAATCAGCCTTGAACGCGATAACTGAACCGATAAAGGTTTAATAAAATATTAGTTTATAGAGTTCGCTAAACTGCTCAGTCGGCTCAGCCGATGATCCTGATGCCGCATGTGCTGAACGGGCATAGTCAATTGTTAAAAAATGTTAAAATATTTTGAAAAAAAATCAACTTTTTTTTGTTTTGGAGCCCTAATCAGATAACAAAATCAGAAAACATTTTTTAAAGCAATTATTAATATTTTGGTTTAGATTATGTCAGTACAACTACTATTCGATCCCTTGCGAAAGGGCTTATTTCGCACACTCTTATTATTAACATTTTTTGCCGCAACGAAAACCGTTGATGCGCAAACCCAGGATCCCCAGAAAGCAGCGTCCGGTTTTTCTGCCAAGCTCGTCAACATTGAATCTGCTGTTAATGAGCCGTTTCGCTTTTCGGCCTCGCTACACAACGGAACAGCTACTCCACAGGTTTATGAACTCAGGTCGGAATTGCCTGCAGGATGGCAGATTAGCTATCGTGTAGAGGGTAGCCAGGTTACTTCTGTGAATTTAGCGGGAGGCCAAACCCGCGAGATAGCCATCGAAATTACTGCACCAGCAAATGCCGCCGCCCGGAAGTATATCATTCCCATCAAGGCCGCATCATCTTCGCTAACCTTGCCGTTACAACTGGAAGCTGTTGTGAAGGGGTCTTATGGTGCCAGCCTAAGTACGCCGAGCGGAAGACTAAGTGAGGAGCTTACTGCCGGTTCTCATAAGGATATTGAACTTGAATTACAGAATACAGGCACCTTGCCGCTATCCTCATTAAGTATCTCTTCTCAACTGCCCACCGGATGGGAAGCAACTTTTTCTCCAAGCCAGATTGAAAAGCTGGATGGTGGTAAGAAGGTAACGATTAAAGTAACGTTAAAAGTACCGGATAAAACAATTGCCGGCGACTATAGTGCCACTTTTACGCTTGGAGGGAATAATGCCAATGCGCAGGCCGCCTTTAGGATCTTTGTTAAAACCTCTGTACTGTCTGGCTGGATTGGAATACTCATCATCGTAGTGGCAGTTGCAGCAGTATATGTGCTCATCCGTAAATACGGTCGCCGGTAACCACTTTTTCGAGAACCTTAAAACCTTCAACCAGAAAGATGGAAGCCATCATAGATTTAAAGAACCTATGCAAAAGTTATGGTTCTTATGTTGCCGTTGATCAGCTTAACCTGAAGATTCCGCATGGCGAAATATTTGGCTTACTGGGCCCAAACGGTGCAGGTAAGACCACCAGTATACTCATGATGCTTGGCCTGACGGAGCCAGATAGCGGTTCGGCCATTATTTGCGGTCATAACGCCACAAGAGATCCGATTAAAGTTAAACGGGTGGTAGGTTATATGCCTGATAATCTGGGATTTTACCCTCAGCTAACAGGGCTTGAAAACCTGGTGTTTATGGCAAGGCTTAATGGACTGGCCGAAACGGGAATAAAGGAAAATGCCCGCAAAATTTTGGAATTGGTGGGGCTGAAAGCTGCTTCAGATAAGCCTGCTTCCAGTTATTCACGTGGTATGAAACAACGGTTGGGCCTGGCCGAAGTACTGATCAAAAAACCGAAACTGATCATTTTGGACGAGCCTACTTTAGGCCTGGACCCCAGTGGGGTAAAAGAATTTCTTGAACTGATCAAATCTCTTCAGCGGGAACAAGGTCTGACGGTGTTGCTTTCGTCGCACCATCTTCACCATGTTCAGCAGGTTTGTGATAGGGTAGGTATATTCGTGGATGGAAAGTTGCTTGCTACCGGCGATTTACCCACACTTTCCCACCAGCTCTTTGGAAACACAGGAGTAGAAACCAGCATTCATTTAACCGAAGAACTGGCGGATCCTGCAATATTGAAAGCTGAATTCAGCACTTTTCCGGAAATTAATGGATTGATCGTTAATGATAGGATCCTGCAATTTAATACCACTCAGGATATCACCCCAAAAATTGTTCGAAGGCTGGTTGAACTGGGTGCAAATATCCAGGCCATAAGCCACAAACAATATGGACTGGATGAGATCTACGCGAAATATTTTGAAAAAAATACAAATTTAACCCCAAAGCATGAAAGCGCTTAGCGAAAGCCATTATTGGGCAACAAACAAAAAAAAATCAAAGGAAACTGACCAGCTCAGTCCCTTTAAAGTGCTGGTAAGAAAAGAAGTTTCAGATCACGTGCACAGCTGGCGTTTTATCCTGCTGCTTGCCTTGGTGTTGCTCACCTTCTTTGCCTCTCTGTATATTTCCATGTCCAACATTCGGGCATCATTTAGTAATGTCAATGATCCTGACCATGCATTTTTATACCTTAAACTGCTCAGTGCAACTGACGGATCTATGCCGCCTTTTCATATCCTGATGAGTTTTTTAGCACCACTGCTTGGCATCACGATGGGCTTTGATGCCATTAATTCGGAACAGAACAGCGGCTCCTTAACCAGGTTGTTGGCACAGCCTGTATACCGCGACAATATCCTTCTTGCGAAATTCTACAGCGCAATGCTGATCATCGCCACATTATTTATTTCCCTTACATTGCTGATGATTGGTGGAGGACTTTTCTTTACCGGGGTAAGGATTGAGTCTCAGGAGTTCCTGAGAATTATTGGTTTTTCCGTACTAACAATTGTTTATGTAGGCTTTTATTTAAGCCTGTCTATCATGCTATCGGTTGCTTTTCGCCATGCGTCTACCTCAGCCTTAACCGCACTGGGGATCTGGTTGTTTTTTACCGTATTTTACCCGATTCTGGTTAATCTGGCAATCAGGGCTTTTTTGCCTGATGCAGCTTATTTAACGCAAGGCGAAAAATTGGCCTATAATGAATTGATTATGGATATTATGCGTGTTGCGCCCGGCCAGTTGTATAGTGATGGTGCAACCACCATGCTGATGCCATCCATCAGGAGCCTTGGGCCAATGAGTATGGAACAGCTTTCTGGTGCTATTCCTTCGCCGCTTCCTTTACGGGAGAGCCTGATCATTGTGTGGCCACAACTTACCGGACTTTTGGCAGGTAGCATTGCTTTTTTTGCCCTTTCCTATTATCTTTTCATGCGTAGAGAGATCAGGAGTTAATTTTAGGGTTAGTACGCTTTTATGGCATATTAATTAGAAATCGACTTTGCTGCAGCCAGATAAAGATAAAGGGTGTCTTTTACAGAAAAGAAAGGCAAACCCATTTAAACCGGTTGTTTAATTATCAGATCAGCTCCAGACCTGTATAAATTAACGTATCCTGAACAGAAGTGTATGGCGTTTCAAAGCAGGGGCTTCGACGTTGTTCCAGGGTGTTTCAATACGTCCGAAGCCCTTGCGTGGCCATATGAACCTTAAATCAACATGACAAGGTACGTTCAAAATAGATGATATGGTCATCCAAGATACCTTGGTAAGGATTTCCTTCAGCGTGGAAACCATTGGCTATCAGAAATCGCTGACTGCTGGGTGTTGCTGTGGTAGAAAAGATAATGCCCTGGTGATTACTGATTTTTTGGAGTAACATCCGTTTTAATGTACTACTGATTCCTTTATTGCGGACCTCTTCGATGGTGAATGAATAACCCATTTCTAAAAAGGGTTTTTCTGTTACTGGAGTAATCCCTGCTTTTTTATGTACCTCCTGAAGATAAGACAGGCCAGGCCGTTTAATGGCCGAAATGCCAGCCAATTTTTTACCATGATAGCAAAATGCGAGAAACGCCGCGTTAAAGATTTTTGCAGGTAAATCAATGGTCGAAACCTTATTCCCCATTTTTAGCAGTAAATAGAAGTGATGGAGCTGAAGCATCGTACAATCGCAGGGCCTTTTGATTTCAAAATGGCAATTGCTGAGAAAATTCAGCTGATCGTACTGGTATTGGTGAAATACCAGGTCAGTAGATATATTTTGGTCCATCAGATAAAGTTAGGTTAAGATAAGTTTGTCGCTTAAAACGGATTATTTTTTTCCAATGCTTAACGATGTACGTAAAGGGCCTGGTAAGGCAAGCATTTCACATACTTTATCGTTCCAATCGATCAGCGCATCTTCCGGCGAGGTGCCGAGACCAGAAACATCGTGTTCTCCTTCAAAAGATAATACGGCATAAAAACAATCACCATCCTGATATACGGAGGGCCTAAACTGCATTACAAAGGTGGGTAACTTGTATCTGTTATAATCAAAATCGACCAGTTTACCTGGGATATTTCGAACCTGCTGTTTCATAACCTGGTATTTTACTAAAACATTAATGTTTACCGGTTTTTGATGGTAAACAAGCATATAGGTAAATTAAGTAAGCAATGTTGCCTTAAGGTTATCAGGTTATTTTTTGTTTGTTAAATGTTGGCAGGAGTAATGATCAGAAAAGATAAATTTTCTGCTGCATTAATCTTTTCGGCATCTGTACAGTCGAATGTAGTTAATATGGCACTAACAATGAATCTTGGAAAGAAAAAATCAGATGCATCAGATAAAACCGGCGAAGAACCGGAAAAAAATAACTTTCCTGTATCCATGATAATTTTTATCCTTGTACTTAGCGCCCTGCTAATGACCCTGGTCTTATTTAAAGTTTAATATAAATGTTGATTGGAATAGATAACTGAGTCTCTATTAAGATGAATTTAGATGATCTAGCGCTTAATGGGTTCGTCTTGAAGGTAAAAGATCAATTCTCCGCCATGAACCAAAGATTGATGTGTAATTTGGTTTTTGGTTAAACTTTTCCCGTTTAAAGTGATTTTAGAACTGTAAATAGATTTTTTACCTTTTCTAATAGTGGTTATGGTTAATTTTTTACCATTGGTTAAAGAGATTACCGCTTGTTTAAACAAAGGACTGGTAAGTTGGTAATTTCCGGAAACAGGATCTACCGGATAAAAACCCAGCGCAGCAAATACATACCATGCAGACATTTGTCCGGCATCATCATTACCACTTAAACCGCCGGAACCTTCACTGTATTCTTCTGCTAAAATGCGCGATATCTGCAGCTGGGTTTTCCATGGAGAATGGGTGTAATTATACAAAAAAGGAATCTGATGGCCAGGTTCGTTGCCATGCCAATACTCCTTTTTAGCAAACAGCGAATCGAGTTTGTTTTCCAGTTTTTTTTCTCCGCCCATCAGCTTAATCAGTCCGGGTATGTCGTGCGGAACGTAAAAGGTGTATTGCCTTGGGGTTCCCTCTGTAATATAGGGTTCGCGGTGATCGGGATAAAAAGGTGTGTACCAGTTGCCATCGGCAAACCTGCCCTTCACCATTCCTTCCTGTTGATCGAATACGTTTTTGTAATTTAAAGACCTTTTCTTCAGTTGTTTATAATCTGATTCTTTACCCAGATCTTTCGCTACAGTAGCCAAAGCATAATCATCATAGGCATACTCAAGCGTTCTGCTCACCTGTTCTTTTTTATGAAAGGCATCCGGAATACTATCCTCCATCGGGATATAACCATATTTAAGGTAACTGTTAATGCCCCTGCGGCCTTTACCGTTAAGGTACTGAGCCGAGTCGGGCATTTGAAATGCATTTTGGCGCATCAATCTGTAGGCTTCTTTTACATCGTAATCCCTGATCCCCTTGTTATATGCTGAGGCCAGAAAAGCGGTAGCATGGTCGCCAATCATAGCTGCAGTATAATTATTCCAGCAGGGAAAAATAGGAAGCCAACCACCTTGTTGCCCTTTTAGCACCAATGAATTTGCAAAATCATTAGCCAGATCGGGTTTTAAAAGTTCTACAAGTGGCAATTGGGCCCGGTAAATATCCCACATCGAAAAATCATCGTAGTAATTGCCTTGTTTTAATGTTTTTTTGGTGTAATTGCCTCCAAATTCGGGATATCCACCATCCACATCATTAAACAATCGGGGGTGCTGTTGTGCATGGTAAAGTGCGGTGTAGAAAATACGCTTATTTTTTTCACTGGCATCACTAACCTTAATCTGGCCAAGCGACCGCTCCCAAACCTGATTGGTTGCAGACACAATCGTTGCTAAACCAGCACTATTAATTTCGGTTTCGAGGTTAAGTTTTGCTGCCGCTATACTGGTAAAGGAGGTACCGGCATAAATACTAATGCTTTCTCCTTTTTGTAGCTTAAAGCCCAGATAGGCACCCAGGTCTTTCTGGTTTTCGACGGATTGATCTGCGGAGACACTGGCACCACTAAATACACCACTTGTTGTGAAAACTTTGCTGATGCGGATAAAAAAATAGCCGCTAAAGCCAGCAGGCTGTCCCCATCCCTGGTAAATGCGATGCACAGGATTGTAGCCCGAAATTTCACCTTTCTGGCGGTCAATTTTGATATAACCTTTGGCCTGGTCGCTGTTTGGGGTAATTAACAAGTAAACACTATCTGCCTTTAAGGCGGTAACTTTGATCAGGCCACAACGCAGGGTCGCGGTAGCCTCAGCAAGCAGGTTATAGCCTGGCAAACTGGTTTTATAATAGGAGGGCGTAGCAACCTCACCGGTATGAGTATAATCTGCAGCATAATCTGTAGCGCTGGTTCTTAGTTTTCCGGAGATGGGCATGATGGTAAAGCTGCCATAATCTTGTGTACACGAGCCGCTGATCCAGTGACTGGCCCTGATGCCATAAAATTTTTTATTGTTGTAGTAATAGGGGGCCAGGCATTTTTTTTCAGACAGCTGGGTTTGCGGGGTCCACTGCGTCATGCTAAAAGGTGGTGCTACTGCGGGTATGGTATTGGCCAGCCTTTCTGTTTTATCTTCTATATGCTGACTGGCAAGTGTGGTGCTGGCGGAAGTGCCTGAAAATGGCTGCACATATTGAATTACCGATTGCTGTGCAAAAGTTTCACAGCCAACAGTTACCAAAAAAAATAAAATGCCGGTATAAAATATCAATCTGGTAGCCTTGTTCTGGCCCCGTGTTATAAACTGTCTGGCAGTTTTTATATGCGATAAAAAAATCATGGCAGCGTTTTTATTGCCTCTTTCTGGTTAGTTGGTAGCTTAATATTTTTAATGGATACCCCGTCTGTTTTTTTCAAAACAATGATGTTTGGATTCTCTGCCTTTTTAATATCCAGTTCTTCTAAATTTATTCCATGTACATCATCAAAAATAACAGCAGGCCTAAAATCGCTTTCCTGATAATTTAGTTTAATGTTTTTAAGCGATATCCCGCTGGCATGGCGTACATAAACACCCCAGGCCGGCAATTCGCCAAACATACTAAATTCAGGATAGCCTGATTCATTTTCATTTACGGTATCCAATGCATCGACTGCAATATGCGCAACTGATTTTGATGCGCCACCACCATAAGTAATTTCTATATTTTCAAGCACTACATTTTCGATAGTATGCCCGGGTATGCCTGTAATTGCTGCGGGGAGTAAATTATGCGGAGCCGTTTTGGGTAATGGTCCTTCAACAGGATAACCCGCATCAGGTTTGGCATTTGGTATATCTGCTTTTAGATTTGCAATACGGATGTTTTTTACGGTGCTGTATTGCGGACTTTTATTCCGGTGACCGAGGCGGATAAAAATGGCATTGCCGGTATACTTTGCATTGACTCCCTCAATATCTACCCCATCAACAAAGCCGCCGTCTACAGCTTCTAGGGCTATCGCAGAACGATAGGTATTGAAAACGGTTATATTCCGAACTTTGATGTTGCGGAATCCACCATAAGAGCCTGTTCCGATTTTAAAACCACTTGCGCTTGAGCGGATGGTACAGTTGTTTACATAAATATTCTCGCAGATTCCGGGACGGCCTTCTGATTTTAAACAAATACCGTCGTCAGCTGCATCAATATTGCAATGGCTGATATTTACATTTTTGCTATTTACAATATCAATTCCATCGTTGTTCCAGTATTCAGTGCTTTCTACGGTTATACTATCAATTATTACTTTGTTACATCCCGCAAAATCCTGTACCCAGCCAGCACTGTTTTTAAGGTTAATATTTTTTACCTTAATATCTTCGCAATTGTTAAAGGCAATTAAACGTGGCCGGTTATATTCTGAAGGGCGCTTGGCCACCCAGGTTTCATCATGCAAGGTGCCTGCATGCAATAACTGCAAAAGGCTTTTAACCACTTCGCTACCTCTTCCGTTTATGGTACCTTTTCCATTGATGGTAATATGGTGCTGGCCATTTGCCGAAATAAGCGGCTGAGCAGCCGCAGGGCCATAATCCATCCGGTTAGTGCTGCCCAGCAATTCGGCACCGGCTGCAAGGTAAAATTCAACCCCCGATTTTAGTTCAACAGGCCCGCTAACAAACTGCCCTGGTGGAACCATTACCCGCCCACCTGATTTAGCAGCCATATCAACTGCCTTTTGTATTGCCCTGGTATTGAGTGTTCCCAATCCTGATTTTGCTCCAAAATCAACAATGTTGAATGTTTTAAGCTGGGCATTAGCCAGCGTATTAAGAGATAAACAAACAAAGGATAGGATCAGGAACCTCATGAAATTTGATTTGGGTTTACTGGTGTAGGATTCCCATGCTTTTGCGGTATTTCTGATGCATTTCAACGGCAACATTAACTGGATTTCCTACTGGAGTTAAGGCATAATCTTTTCTTTGATTTACCCAATTCCATTCCCATTTGCTTACCTCATCGTTAAATTTGGTCATGTCGAGCTCCGTTTTATTTGTAATAGACGCTTCCAGTCTGCTGAAAAACATTTCCCATCTTGGTTTATAAAAATCATTCATTAGCCCGCTCCACTGTCTGCATGCATACTCATTTAGGGGATTTTTGGCATCACCCCACAAAGTAATTAAATCCTTTGCATTCATTTCATATAAGGCTTTTTCCTGTTCACTGGTACCCTGTTTACGGGCATCATTTACCCATGGACCAAGCATGAAATCTTTCCGCGTAGCCAGCAATTTGTCCATGTCTCCGATCAAAGTGATAAACTCTTTACGCGCTGTTTGAAAAGCTTTTAGGTTTTTACTTCGGTAAGCCTCCACCACTTTTCTCTGTAACGGAAGTGCATAATTGGCCAGTACCTGTCTGGTCACATCAACAAGGTCATATTGATAACCATCACTTTGTCTGCAATCTGCTGCTGCGTTAATCAGTTCATCCCAGGCGGGCAATAAATAGCGTTCGTGATAGTTTAATGTCGTTCTGGCCCAGCGAGTCATTGAATCCAGTGTTGGCCGGCCTTGTATAATAGACTCCGCACCATCTCTCACATACTGATCGGCAGGTACACTATAAACCGTTTTTCTAAGTATTTTCCAGGCTTTTAAAGCTTTTGGATTTTTTTTTCCGTAACGGTTAAAAACGTATTGAGGTAACCATGTTTCAAGGTCGATTGGTGTAGAACGCCAAACGTTTTCCATCATCAACTCGTACATTACCGGATTTTGTTCTATGCCTTCCATAGTGAGCCCTATACCATTCATTTTGCCGCTTTTCGGATCTTTTAGCGCCTGTGCGGGTGCTGTAGCTACCACATCCATTCTTCCAAATAAATTGGTGTTCCCGCCAAAGTTGTTCAGCATATTCCAAATCCATGGCTTTCCATAAAAACCTTCTGTACGTTTCCAAACAGGTTCAATTTCTGTAGCTAAATCCAATAAAATCATCCTGTCATTCGGAACAGCCTTTAACAGCGCTTCAGTTTGTGCCTCTTTCCAGAATTTTCTGTCGCTGTAAAACAACCAGCCTTGCATCACCCAAATGGCTTTAGGATCAGCCTGCGACATGCCATCATAAATCCTGGCGCTTAACTTACTCAAAAACTCCGGTTCCGAAGAGGGTGGTTCGTTTTCATTAAAGGTATCTGCAGAATACAGATGGTCTGTACCAAGCATTTCAGTTTGTTTTTGTAAAAACTTCTTTCCGATCTCAGCAAACATTGGATCTTCCGAATCAAGTATATAAGTATCTGCAAAACCGTTGGTCCAGTTTGTGGCTTTTAGTTTAGCATTCGGAAATTTGTTTTTAAATGCTGCGGGTACGTGCCCGGTAAAGGCCGGAAGTACAGGTTTCATGCCAAGTGCTCGTTCACGGTTCAAAATCTTCTTTTGCAATTCGAAATGGCTTTTCATCCAACTTACCGGGAGCGGGCCACCCCAGCCGTCAATATTACCCATCCAAAACCACGAGAAATAAGCCGGTCCGGTGAAAAAACCTTTAAGTTCATCGTCAGAAAAGCCCATTTCTTTGTACAAAAGGTACCAGGTATATTCTTCGCCGGTAATGGCAAGGGGCATGTTAATACCATGTAATGCCATCCAGTCGATCTCTTTTTCCCAACGCGCCCAGTCCCACCAGCTCATGCTGTAATTAAACGTACAATAATTTAGATAATACCGATATTCGTATGGCGTTTCTTTCCTGATTTTTTTTTCAGGCTTAGGCAAGGTTTGTGGAACATTGAGGTTAGTGCCGTTCCAGGTAATCTGGCAGTGTGCATAGTCGGTTAAATATTGATAAAAAGCCGAAGCCAGAGCAACACCATTGTTTCCGCGAAGAATGATTTTATTGTTTTTGGATTCTATCTCGAAAACATCTTTCCCTTTAACAGCAGGAAGACTTTCTGTGGAGAAAGATTTTGCATATCTTGGCAATACCCGTTCTATGAGTTGGTTTGAAGTATTTAAAAAATCCTGCGCAAGTGCCCGGTTAATAAACAAGGAAACAAGTACAACTGAAAAGTATAATTTTAATTTCATATCAAATTTTTAAGAACCACTTTTTATCGTAAAAGAACTTTAATAAAAACAGTTGAATCAATAACACCCCCGTCCATAAAGCGGCTTCGTGCCATAGGGTCGGGATGAGTTTTATTAAACCACCAAATAAGAAAGCAGACGATGATTCAAAGTTGAAAAGTCCGTGTGCACAAACATAAATTAGAATACTGTTGGTTCCAAACCATATAAACGGAGTACTCCATCTGGAATAGGAGCAGATATCAATAATGTAATAAAACAGGGCGAAGAGTATTATACTCCAGCCTCCTGCAAATAAAACAAACGAGCTGGTCCACATGGTTTTATTGATGGGGAAGAGGAAGCTCCATAACAAACCAAGTCCAATGCTTAGCAATCCGCTGCCAGCTAAAGCAGCAACTTTCTGGTTGGGTGTAAAGTTAAATCTGGTCGATTTAATGAAAGCTCCGGTAAAAATGCCCAGCATTGCCGAACAAATGGCGGGTATTGTGCTTAATAAGCCTTCGGGATCGTAAATGGTTCGATGAAGTTTACCAGGCAGAAATAGCCTGTCAAAATAAGCAGAAAGGTTTCCTTCCTGCGTAAAAACCCCAGGCCCGAAATGGGGAACAGGCACAAATGTCATCAACAGATAATATCCTGTAAGGATTGCCACAAACCAAACAATCATTCTTCTTATAGAACAATTTAAATAAATGATCGCCGCAAAAAATGTAGCTAAAGCTATCCTACCCAATACGCTTGCAAAGCGGGTATTTTCATATCCGTTAAATTTTAACAGTCCATTTACAGCAAAGCCCAAAATGATGAGTATCAGCGTTCTCTTGATTAGCGGAAAATATATTTTTAGTGATGAATGCCTGTTTTTTTCTCTTTCAGCAAAATATTTTTGATAGGAGTAAGGCATGGATACTCCGGAAATAAATATGAACAAAGGGAAGATCAGATCATAAAACGTAAAACCGTTCCATGGAGAATGGTGCAGCTGATTGCTGATTCCAATAAAAAATTTTTCAAAGAAAGATAAGCTGTCATTTGTAGAAATGGTCCAGTCTGTAGGATTTCTTTTTAAAGCATGCTCGTTCATGATCCCAGTGGCAAGGCCATGGAATATCCCTTCACCACTCACAATCCAAAACATGTCGAAACCCCGTAAAGCATCCAGGGAAATTAATCTTTTGGGCTTTTCTACCTTTTCGTCAATGTTTTTTGTTTCAATAGCTGTCATGAAAGGGTTACTTCTTGATTAAAGTGTTATAAATAACATCACCTTTATCGTTAATTACCTGCACGCGTAACTGGTCTTTATTTACTGAAAATAGCATAAAGCCATATTCTGATGCAACCATTTGTGCTTCCGGTATGAGTTTAACAGGTGTCTTCTCTGATGCACCTCCGGAAATGAAATGATGGGTTTTACCTGCTGGCTTAAGATATTGTAAACTGTGTTCGTGGCCGGTTAAATAAACATCAACACCGTATTGATCAAGTATGGGTTTCAATGTGCTTCTGATCGCTTTGGTATCATAACCATCTGTACGGCTACCGCCTGTAAACATGGGGTGATGACCTACAACAATTTTCCACTTAATTGACGGATCTTGATCAGCAAGGGTTTTAACCAACCATTTTTTTTGGCCTGTGGTGTCTTGCCCTTTAACGTTTGGACCATACTCCGCGTTTTTATAAAACTCAGGTATGAGCGGATTTGTATCAATAAATGCGATCAACACCTGATTATTTACATCTCCGTTGATGGGAAACTTCTTTGAATAATAACGGGCCGGCATTTTCCATCTTCTGCTTATTTTCGAATATTCTACCTGCGCATCAGGATTGGATTTGTAATCATGGTTTCCTAAAACTACATACCAATCCCATTGTAAAGAAAAGTCAGTATAGATATCTTCATAAGAATATTTAAATGATGGATCTTGGGGACTGATTACACCACTAGGGTAGAAGTTATCGCCGGTAGAAATGATAAACTGTGCTTTAACATCAGCGGCGGTAATGCCCATTTGTTTTGCAACCGGTTTCTGATGGTCAGCGCCATTTCGTCCCCAATCGCCTAACGCCAGAAAATGCAATGCGCCGGGGTCTTTAACTAAGGTTTTACTGGCAGCAACGGCTTCAGCCGGGTTTTTAGTAATGATTTGGGCATAAAGCGTACTGACAGAGAGAAGCGGAATAAAAAAAAGTAGTCGTTTGATCATCATTTTGAATATAGTTGCAAAGAAAGACAATGAAGTGTTAAAATAAAAATTTCTCCAGACGGATCGTCTGGAGAAATTTTAACTAAAGCTGGATTTAATTATAGCCCGGGTTTTGTTTCAATTTTGGATTGAGAATCAGCGCCGAGGCCGGAATAGGCATCAATCGATGGAAAAGTTGCGCATCTGTTTTAAAGCCCCATGTTCCTTCATATTTTCCAAAGCGAATCATATCGTTGCGGTGCCAGCATTCCCAGGCCATTTCTCTGCAGCGTTCTTTATATAAATCTTCTAAAGTAACTGAAGTCCATGCAGGTGAAGTGGTACGCACTGCTCTTAATTGATTCACTAATGATAATGCCGTTTGACCTTGGGTAGGCGTAGCCCCGCGAAGGATCGCTTCTGCTTTCATCAATAAAATATCTGAATATCTGAAAACCGGCACGTCATTGTTTTGATTTCTGCTTGATGAGGTACTGTCGCAATAAAATTTATTGTTTCTGTAGCCCATGTTCCAAGCAATTTCATCGTTTCCGGCGTCAAAAGGTCTTGATGCATCTCTCAGGGTAACATTTGGCGTAATATCTACCTGATAGGTGAGTGCAGCAGAACCATCAGAGCCTGAATAAAATTGATCGTATCCTTTTTTGGTAGTTGCGACTGTTACGGGCGAGCCATCATAATAAGTCTGCAACCCTTTGATCCATTGTGCATTCCTTTTATCATTAGGATCATTGAAATTTGCATAATACTCTGGCAAAGTACTCATTGGGGCACTTGGCGTAAATTTTAAGCTATATTTTTTCTGTAAAGAACGCGGTAGAGAGTAACGGGAATAAATCATGGTACCATTACTGAAACCCGGATCGAAAGGAATGGCAAAAATAAATTCCTTGATTTGTGGTCCGTTATCAATGAAGAACATCTTTCTGTAATCGCTTTCCAAACTATAAGGAGAGCCTGAGGCACCAATAATGGCATCGCATGCCGCTACTGCATCGTTATAACGTTGAGTCCCGGTATATACTTCGGCATTTAAGTACATTTTAGCCAAAATTGCATAGGCCGTATATTTATTTGGGCGGCCATAGGTTGCTGCTCCTGTAGCACTGCTTAAGTTCGGCAATACCTCTTTAAGTTCGGCTTCAATAAAGTTAAAAACTTCCAGGCGCGATTTGGTTTCTGGCGGCGTTGTTTGTCCGAAAGTGGTTACAATAGGTATATTTCCCCATAAGTCCATCATCATAAAAAATGCCAGGGCCCTGGTTGCCCGTACTTCGGCTACGGCTACTGTTTTTCCCGGTGATTCTGGTGCATCTTTCAGTAAAAATAAGCTCTGGTTGGCTTTACTGATGGTTGCAGAAAGCCATCCCCAACCGCTACCCACATGTCCGTTGTCTTTATTCCAGGTGTGTTTATGGTGGTTTTCAAATACCCCTCCATCATACCAGTTTCCACCACGTGCCGGCATAATGGCTTCATCAGTACTCAACGACTGCATAAAGAAGTAATCGGTACTCCAGTTTTGGCGCAGTTGTACATATACCTGACCAGTTAGCTGTATGAAGTGTTGGTCTGTTTGTGGAAATGTTTCTGGAGTAAGCTGTGTTTCCACTTTTAAATCCAGTTTATGGCAGGAAGTTAATACGCCTAGCGATAAAGCTGTTCCTGCAATATATTTGATAAGATTTTTCATCTTCTTAATTTTTAATTAAATGATACGTTTAAACCAAATAAGAAAGTTCTGGTTTTAGGATAAAAGTTATTGGTATCTACACCCGGAGCAGTACCACCCTGATTAATCTCAGGGTCTATTCCTTTGTAACCGGTAATCACAAACAGGTTATTTGCTGTGGTATATAACCGAAGAGAACTTATACCAGGGATAAGTCCCTTTTTGAACGTGTAGCCAAGTGTCGCATTATCTAAACGCAGGTAACTCGCATTCTCCAAGAATCTGCTCGAATATTTATACGAGTTGAAATCAGCTACTGATTCATTTTCAACTTCTACCGGTATATTGGTAAACTGTGCAGTACTCGGGCGGAATAAATCTGCACGGGTAACGTTCATGATTTTAACACCCACTACTGCTCTCATAAATACGCTCAAATCAAAATTCTTGTATCTCACATTGTTTGTCCAACCTAACAAAGCTTTCGGTTGTGCATTACCAAGGATATAATAATCGGTTTTATTAAGCAATCCCTGTGTTTTAATATTACCAGCAGCATCATAATATTGAGATACGCCATTGGCATCTTTACCAGCATATTTAAAGGTGAAAAAAGTACCAATCGGCTCTCCTGGTTTAAGTATTTGCAATGTTGCACCACTCTGTCCGGCTCCATCAGGAGAAACCGTAAGGCGGTCTTCGATATTAAATCTGCTGTCATCTGACAAGCTGATCACTTTATTGCGGTTATGTGCCAGGTTGAACCCGGTTGTCCATGTAAAATTGTCGGTGCTTACTGGCGTACCGTTTAAAACCAATTCGATACCTTTATTGCTCAAACTACCAACGTTCGCCGTATAGGCACCCGCTGGATATAGATTGTTATCTACGCCAAATGTCAGAATCAAATCGGTTGTTTTTTTATCGTACAGGTCAACAGAACCCGATAATCTGCCGTTGAAAAGTCCGAAATCTAAACCGATATTGGTTGTAGCAGTCTTTTCCCATCTTAAATCAGGGTTTTCATTTTGGATGGCGCCATAAGCACCTTCTCTTGGCGAACCGTTATAATAAAACTGCCCAACCTGACCATAAATAAGTTTAGTAGTTAACGGGGCAAAGCCAAGTGAGTTACCCGCTATACCATAACTACCTCTTAATTTAAGGGTTTTGATTACGCCAACGTTTTTAAAGAAGTTTTCCTGATCAATGTTCCAGGCTGCACCTACAGATGGGAAATAGCCCCATTTTTCATTGGTACCAAATACATTTGATCCGTCTCTTCTGATTGATCCCTGTAAAAGGTATTTGTTTTTGTAGTTATAATTTACCCTCGCAAAATCAGAGATCATCAAAATTTCCTGATACGTTACGCCTGGATTAAAATCAACCCTGAAGTCGGTTACCGCATAAGGGTTTCCCAAACTTAAGTTGTTGTAGCTAACCTGATTAATCGGAAAATTGGTAGAGGTAGCCTGAAAGCCATCATTATTTAATGATTGCTGATAAGAATAACCCACCACGGCATTGATATCATGATCGCCAAATTTTTTGTTCCAGGTTAAATAGGTTTCAACAATTTTATTGGTGTTTTGATAAGCATTTCTTACGGCCAGACCATCTTTACCCACTAAGGTTACGAAGCTTGGTGTTGCTGGTGGCTCAGGCGTATTGCGCACATTGTTATATCTGGAAGTATAAATGCTGTTGTAAAATGCACCGTAAACATTTTGGCTATTCTGATAGGAAGCAGAAACATCATAAGAGAAACCGAATGGTAATTTCAGGTTAACGGTTAAATTACCTAAGATATTTTTATTCTTCAGATTTTCTGTACCGTTTTCAAGCATCGAAACCGGATTGTAGTAGCTGGTTTGAATAAGGTTATCAAAATAAGACCCGTCCGGGTTTTTTACAGGCGATGTTGGCAGATAAGTGAGCATTTGCGACAATACCGTATTGCGATAAGGAACCAGGTTAGCATTACTTACCGAGTTGCTGATGTTCAATCCAATTTTTAACTTATCATTTAAAGCTTTTTGTTCAATGCCAATACGACCGATAAATCTGTTTAAGTCGCTTGTTTTTATAATACCATCTTGCTTGAAATAGTTTAAGCTTGCATTATAGGTCGTTTTTTCAGTTCCTCCGCTAAGCGATACATTATGGTTGTATGACAAGGCATCGGTACGTTGTACCTCATTCTGCCAGTTGGTGTTGGCACCTTTATCATTGGCTGGCGTAAGGGCAGTATTTGTTTTCGCTAAAAATGCCTTTAATTGATCAGCATCCATCATGTCGTATCGGTTCGATACATTTTCTACACCAAAGTAACCATTATAGCTAATTTGTGTTGCGCCTGCTACTCCTCGTTTAGTAGTAACCATAATTACGCCATTCGCCGCCCTGTTACCATAAATAGAAGCGGCAGCAGCATCTTTTAGCACGTCAATGGAAGCAATGTCATCTGGAGCTAAAATCGAAATATCGGCACCAACAACACCATCAATTACAAAGAGTGGCGATTGCGCACCATCACGTAGGGTAGAGGCACCACGCATGATGATGGCTGCGGTACGGTTTGGATCGCCACTTCTGGTAATATTTAATCCAGGTACCTTTCCTTGCAGCATCTGGCCTACATCACTAATGGCTCCCTTATTCAAATCGTCACCTTTAACCGTAGAAATGGAACTGGTTAATGCTTTTCTCGAGCTTTTTCCGTAACCTACAACCACTACATCCGTAAGTGATGAAGCTGCTTCACTAATAACCACCTGGTAGGTAGAGGCATTGGTTACGGTAAGTTCTTTTGTTTGATAGCCTAAAAAGCTAAAGAGGATTTTATCGCCTGTTTTTGCGGTGATGCTAAATGAACCACCAGCGCCTGTTGAGGTAACTTTTGTTGTGCCCTTTACCGTTACAGAGGCCCCTACAATAGGCAGTTTGGCATCGTCAATTAAATTTCCGGTAATTTTTCGTTCAGTTTGCGCATAAGCAGTGTTGAACGCCTGGCTGAGGAGTAAAAGCAGCATAAACAGGCCGCTATACTTTAAGCGTGTACAGTTAAATCTCATAATTTTTGTAAAATTAGATTCATAAATTGTTTATTTGGTTATCAATGTTTGGAGATAGAATTTAAAATTTAATAGTGGCTGGCAAATACTTCGCCACCAATGCTTTGTAATAAGGTTCCAGTTCTGCCCAGCTTTTTTGATTGGGGTTTTTAGAATATAAATCGTACGGGTTAAACAGGTTAACCCACTTGAACATTTCATGGTCTTTTTCATTCATCAGGTGTTCGTAGGCATGCTCCCGGTGTTGCGAATAAAAAGAGTGGTAACGGAGCATGTATAATCCTGGTTCAGGCAGGTAGGGTTTCATCATGTGGTATACATATTCATCATGGCCCCAAGACATGTCTACATTATCCAGTCCACAATTTTGGGTATAAACCCCTAATTTGGTCTGGTAAATTTCATTTTTGTAATCAGGATTCTCACTAAAAAATTCCGGATAAACAATTTTATCAGAATAAGCACAACCTACCGGGAAAGTATCGCCCACAACAGCCCATTGCGGTTCTCCGAATAAACAAAGTACTTTACCCATATCGTGGATTAAACCAACCAAAACCATCCAGTCCGGGTGGCCATCGTTCCTGATGGCTTCAGATGTTTGCAACAAGTGCTGCATCTGGTCTAAATCCGTATCAGGGTCAGAGTCATCCACCAGCTTGTTTAAAAAATCGAAGGCACTCCAGATCGGCATCTCTTTTTTATCAAACTTTAAGTAATCGGCTTTTTTCTGTTTTACAAAATCATAGGTTTGATAGGTATGGTTAAGCCTGTAAAATTCTTTTACACTATCCTTTTCCGTTTCTTCGTAATTTCTAAACTGCTCTTCTTTTTTGTCAGCATTGATATTTTTCGGATCTGGATAGCGGGTCAGGATATCCTCTTCCCATTGATCAAGATTTTGCAACGGATTTTGATTATCCTTTGAAGATGCGCTCTGGTTTCTCATAAGGTTAGAAATTTATTTTTACGAAAATTTTGTTGGTTGTTGAGTTAAAGTTGAGTTTTTGCAAGCTGAAAATTTTATGTTTGGCCAACTTTATTTACTTAAACGATTACGTAAAATCTTATTTCAAACGTTTGATATTTTTTTAAGTATCTGAAAATCAAATTCTTGTTATATTTTGTTTACCTGTAGCGCAAGCCTGCTGTTTTGAAGCATTTAGCGAAAAGCAAAAAAGAAAAAATGGACTTGATCGTGTGATTATTTTATATTTGCGTTTGTAGCCGGCGTATTTATTCATAAAAAAAATATCAGGTTGCTTAACCAGCAAACGTTTAAAAATCTACTTCAGTGGTTGTATCGTATAATCAATGAGGTTATTGTTTTTAAGGTGCTGCTGGTAAAGAAAGGTGAGCGCTGCCGTCGCGATTTTATCGGTAATGGTTATGCAAGCCTTAAAAACTAACAAAACAAATTAAAAACATGGCGGAAGCAGTTAATATTAAGCGGTTGGCTCAGGAGTTGAACATTTCTATCGCAACCGTTTCTAAGGCCCTCAACGACAGCTATGAAATTAGTTTAAAAACCAAAAACAGGGTATGGGATTTAGCCAGAGAACTGAATTATACCCCAAATCCGGCGGCGAGTAACCTCCGCAGTAATAAAACCAAAACTATCGCAGTAGTAATACCCTTTGTAGCCAATAATTTCTTCTCCCTATCGATCATGGGAATCGAAGAAATTGCAAGGCAGTATGGTTATCATGTGCTTATTTATCAAACCCATGAAAATATAGAGGCTGAAAAAGCATTTACCAATAGCTTGCTAAATGGAAGGGTAGATGGCATTCTTACATCTGTATCGAGCAGTGAAGATAATCGTGAATATTATGCCAATCTGGTCAAGAAAATTCCTTTGGTATTTTTCGATCGGGTTTACGAAGACCTGGATGCAGTTAAAGTAACTACTGATGATTACGAAATCGCTTATCAGGCCACTGAACATCTGATCGATTGTGGCTGTACCAAAATTGCCTATTTATTTGGACTCGAAAACCTTCCGGCGGGCAAGGCAAGGTTTGCAGGGTATCTTGATGCCCTGAAAGCACACGGCATAGCGCCTTCAGCCGAACTTGTTGTCAACTATCTGGATGGAGAAGCACTTAACCTCGAACAAATAAAGAAATTGCTTGAAAAGTTCCAACCCGATGCACTCTTTTCATCAATTGAAGAATTTATTATCCCTGCTTATTGCGCCTGTAGAGAAGTAGGTTTGCAAATTCCGGATGATATTAAAATACTCAGTTTTTCTAATCTGAGTACAGCAAAGCTTTTAAGTCCTTCGCTTACCACCATTTCACAGCCTGCTTTTGAAATTGGGCGTGAAGCAGCGAAATGCCTCTTCAAAATCCTCCACAAAAAACAATTGGATGATGAACAGAATATTATCCTGAAATCGGTACTCATCAAGCGCGAATCTACGGGCTGTTAGCCGTGTGGTTTTAAATCGTTAAAGCCTGTAACGCGAAAACGTTTACGTAATTAAATAATTCAATAAAACATCCAACATTGGGATTTTTTCTGATTTTTAAAAAAAACCAAATGTAAAATATCCTTATGAACCACCTGTCTGCATTCGACTATGTTATTTTTTTAATGTATTTTATATTAGTGTCTGCATATGGTTTTTGGGTGTACCGGAGCAAGAAAAAAAAACGTACAGATACCAAAGATTATTTCCTTGCAGAAGGTTCGCTCACATGGTGGGCTATCGGGGCATCTATTATCGCCTCTAATATTTCTGCTGAGCATTTTATCGGTATGTCGGGTTCGGGTTTTGCCATGGGGCTGGCCATTGCAAGTTACGAATGGATGGCTGCCGCCACACTTATCATCGTGGCCATATTCTTCTTACCCATTTACATCAAGAACAAGATTTATACCATGCCACAGTTTCTATCCAACCGTTATAATAAAACGGTAAGTACGCTGATGGCGGTTTTCTGGTTATTGGTTTATGTATTTGTAAACTTAACTTCGATATTCTTTCTTGGGGCCATTGCCATTGAAACCATTACGGGGATTCCGTTTAATATATGTATCGTTTTTCTGGCGATTTTTTCTGCCATTATTACGCTGGGCGGCATGAAGGTAATTGGTTATACCGATGTAATACAGGTTTTTGTTTTAGTGGCAGGCGGACTGATTACCTGTTATATGGCGCTTAAACTGGTGGCTGAAAAACTGGATGCACCGAGTGTTCTGGCTTCGCTTCCACTGTTGCGCAGCGAAGCGTCTGATCATTTTCATATGATATTTGCCAGGGGAGATAAATTTTACAACGAATTGCCCGGGATAGCGGTACTGGTGGGCGGTTTGTGGATCAATAACTTAAATTATTGGGGCTGTAACCAGTATATTGTTCAAAGGGCTTTGGGTGCGGACTTAAAAACCGGGCGTAGCGGACTAATATTTGCGGCGTTTCTAAAATTACTTATTCCGGTAATTGTGGTAATTCCGGGCATTGCAGCCTATGTATTGTATCAGCGGGGATATTTCCAGGCCGAAATGCTTGATGCAGCCGGGACGGTTAAGCCCGATCATGCCTATCCGGTACTGATGAATTTATTGCCGGCAGGAATAAAAGGCCTCGCCTTTGCTGCGCTCACCGCTGCTATTGTAGCCTCGCTAGCAGGTAAATGTAACAGTATTGCCACTATTTTTACGCTTGATATCTACAAGAAGTTTATTCAACCGGAAGCCTCAGAAACACGGATGGTTTCGGTTGGCCGCTGGTCGGTGGTTGTTGCTTCGTTAATTGCCATTGTTATTGCCCCTGCCTTGCGGAGTTTCGATCAGGTTTATCAGTTTATTCAGGAATATGTTGGTTTCATTTCACCAGGGGTTTTTGCCATTTTTTTACTCGGCTTTTTCTGGAAAAGAACCACTTCCCGCGCAGCGCTTACCGCTTCTTTATTAACGATCCCATTATCTACTTTTTTTAAATTTCTGCCTACATTAACCCGGGGCACTATCGAACCTATTCCTTTCTTAAACAGAATGTCGTGGGTATTTCTGATTATAATTGCGGTAATGGTAATCATAACTTTAGCCGATCCGAAAAGTAAAAATAACCCGAAAGGGCTTGAAATTGATAGCAGTATGTTTAAGGTTACACCGGCATTTACCATTGCCTCAGTAATTATCTGTGGTATACTGGCAGCACTTTATACTGTTTTTTGGTAACTGGAACAATTAAATACCCAAAATATTTTTTTATAACGATTTGAAAATGAAGATTAGACCTTTATTGTTTTTTGCACTGCTGATTTCTTTCAGTGGGATGGCCCAGAATAAATTATATAATATTAAGAATTATGGTGCAGTGGGCGATGGCAAAACCAATGATGCCGCTGCTATCCAGAAAGCCATTAATGCCTGTTCGGCGGCAGGTGGCGGCCAGGTTATTGTACCTGCCGGAAATGTGTTTTTAGCAGGTCCTTTCAATCTGAAATCTTTTGTTGAATTAAGGGTAGAAGGCGGGGCAAAAATCTTAGCCAGCCCTGACGAAAAATTATATACTCAAAGTGCTTTTAGGGAGAATAAGGGCGAAGGCACCATTTGGATAGGTGGAGAAAAGCTGGAACAGGTGAGCATTACCGGAGCAGGGGTAATTGATGGGAATGGAATTTCGTTTATGGGGGAGGAATTAAGTGATTCGTATGTTTTAAAACCTTTTAATATTGTAGATCCGAGGCCGCATTTGCTTACACTAACCGGTTGTAATAAACTGAATATAGATGGGGTAACTTTTCAAAATTCCGCTTACTGGACGGTTCATTTGGTGGGCTGTAATGATGTTTCCATATCAAATATCACATTGCTGAACAGCATAAAAATCCGTAATAGTGATGGTATTGACCTGGATCACAGTAAAAATGTACGGATTACCAATTGTTTCATAGAATCAGGTGATGACTGTATTTGTTTAAAAAACAGGCGCGAGTTTGAAGAATATGGTGCGTGCGAAAACATTGTGATTAGCAACTGTACCATGACCTCCAGCTCGTGTGCCATCAAAATAGGTTCTGAAAACATGGACCGGATCAGTAATGTACTCATCAATAATTGTAATATCAGAAAGAGCAACCGAGGTATTGGAATTCAGAATCGTGACGAGGGAACCGTGGACAATGTGGTTTTTTCAAACCTGTTTATCGAGTCGAAATTGTTTTCAGATGTATGGTGGGGCAAGGCAGAACCGATTTATATCACTGCTTATCCAAGAGCAACGAGCAATAATAAAGACGCTGGCTGGCGTTTACCAAAGGGCCAGACCAAAGGTAAGGTGGGTGCGGTTAAGAATATTTATTTTAGTAACATCAGGTGTACAGGAGAAAGCGGTGCTTACATCAGCGGCGAAAGCCCGGATAAAATTTCTGAAATCTATTTTGACCAGGTGAGTGTTTATCTCGATAAAACAACTAATGAAGCAGGGGGAGTATATGATCGCAGACCCAGCAATGTTGAAGGACTGGTTAAAAGCGCGGTTGCAGGATTTTATTTCGAAAATACAGGATACATCAGTTTGCAGAACAGTAATGTAGTTTGGGGTAAAAATAAACCAGCCTATGCAGGTAAGGCCCTGGAAAAAAAGAATGTAACTAAGCTTAAAATAGTTAATTTTAGCGAAACCACCGTTGAGAAGTAAGAGATTTTAATACTTTGGTTGCGTTTTAACGAACCAGGTATTGCTGTTTAAAGTGTAGATTGATCTGTTATTGGCTGCTCGTTATCCATGGCAATTTCAATCAATGCGTTATTGATTTCGCCGATGGTTTTAACACTGAAAACATGTCTGCCGGTTAACCAACGCTTGATTTCATCGGGATTAATATCCAATATGGAAGCCAGGTCGTTTTCTGTTGAACCCTTTCCAGCAAGCATTGCTATGGTTTTTTGGGCAACAGCAAGGTTTAACTGCGTTAATTTTTCAATCGCAGGATTTCCGGTTTCTTGCAGCCAGATCGAAACAAAATCATTTTCTTCCATTTTATTCTTTACTTAAAACGTCAGCTAACTTTAGCAGCAGCAGGTTGTTTGGGCGACAAATTTAGCGATTAAGCCAGTTAAAGCAAATCAGAATGAAAAGAATAGCCTAATTTTACAGAAAGTTCAAGTCAAATCAATTTAAAAATGGCATCAGATCAGAAATTTGTAGATTTTATAATCGATCAGGTCGGTTATGCAGGGCAGATTACCTGTAAAAAAATGTTTGGCGAATATGGCTTGTATTTTGATGATAAATTGTTTGCACTCGTATGTGATAACAAATTATTTGTTAAACCAACGCAATCAGGAAAGGCCTATATCAGTGATGTAGTAGAAGCGCCGCCTTATCCGGGCGCAAAAAATCAATTTCTAATTGAAGAGCAGCTGGAAGACCGCGATTGGTTGCAAAAACTCGTAGCTATCACGGTTGCTGAACTGCCTGAACCCAAACCTAGAAAAAAGAAATAAGGAGATGAATGCAGACTAAAAAAGTGTTCCTATACTTATTTTTTATGAACGGCTAGCCAAAAAAAACTATTTGTGTAAATTAAGAATTTGCATTTCTGGTTCAGAACCTGCAGAAATTTCACCTAACGGCGCTATGCCACAAGCTGCCCATATAAATTTAAAAATATTAAGGAATTCGCATTGGATGTCCCTGTCAGATTGTATTTCGTTTTCCATATTATACCGCTTTAATCTGATTATCAAACAAAAAATGGCTGGTTTTCTTTGCACTAAAATAAAGCTTTAATGTAAATATACTGTTCTGTAAAGGTTAAGGATATATTGTCTTTTTAGCGGCCATTACTTATATAATCAAGGTGATGGAGAAAACCCTTCACCTGTCCTTACACGCAAATACAACGAAAAAAAAGACGTTGTTTCATGCTTTAAAAAATAAAAAACATCATTCATATTGTGCTTTTTGGTTGAAATCAAAGTGTTTACAGTAAGTAAACCGATTTAAAATATAGTTTAAAACCCTGTATTTCTGTTTCTAAATACAATTTTTCCTGCCTAAACCTGAAGTTCAACTTCATTATAACTTCATAAAACTGTATTTATTTCGCTATCGAATTAAATCATTGCGTAACCATCATTTATTGAAATCAAAAAAGCATCTATAAACCGGTTGTGGAATGCTTTTCATAAATAAATGGTTACCCACGGAAACTAATTAGAGAAAAAATAAATCAGATTAAAACCACTCCAAAAAAATGAAAAGAGTTCTCATGTGCTTAGGCTTGTTTACTTTGCTTTACGCAACAAGTTGCACCTCGAAGAAAGAAGAAAAAGAAGAAGTAGCCACTTACGCGGTAACTTCCCCCGTACGAATGGACACCTCCTTTACCAAAGAATATGTTTCGCAGATCAAATCTGTTCGGAATATCGAAGTTAGGGCCCAGGAAAAGGGTTATCTCCAAAATATTTATGTAGATGAAGGCCAGCATGTAAAAGCAGGCCAGTTGTTGTTTAAAATTATGCCTAAAGCAGCACAATCTGAATTGTTAAAGGCACAGGCAGAAACCAAATCGGCTCAAATCGAACTGGAAAACACCAAATTACTTTCAGATAAAAATATCGTTTCCAAAAATGAGCTGGCCATGGCCAAAGCAAAGCTGCAATCGGCAAACGCCGAAACTTCTCTGGCGAAATTCCACCTGTCTAATACCGAAATCAGGGCACCTTTCGATGGTACGATCGATCGTATCCCTTTAAAATTGGGAAGTTTGGTTGATGAGGGGGCTTTATTAACCAGCCTGTCAGACAATAGCCAGGTTTTTGCATATTTCAATGTGTCAGAACCTGAATATTTAAACTACCAGAGTGCTGCGAAAGCAAAAGGTCAGCAAGAAGTGAGTTTATTATTGGCAAACGGCGAATTTCTAAAGGCAAAAGGTAAAGTAGAAGTTATTGAAAGCGAGTTTGATAACGAAACCGGAAATATTGCTTTCAGGGCAAGGTTCAACAACAGCGATAACCTGCTTAGAAACGGCGAGACAGGTAAGGTTCATATGGTCGTACCACTAAAAAATGCCATCATTATCCCGCAAAAAGCCACTTACGATATCCAGGACAAAACCTATGTTTTTGTAGTGGATAAAAATAATAAGGTACACTCTAGGGTAATTACCATCGCGGGCGATCTTCCTGATTTGTACATCGTGGGCGATGGCATTACCGTTGAAGATAAAATTCTGCTTGAAGGCGTACAAAAGGTTAAGGACGATGATAAAATTGCCTTTAAATTTCAGCAACCTCAGGAAGTATTGAAACAATTGAGATTGAAAACAGAATAATCTAAACCCTCTATACTTAATTTATGTTTAGTAAATTCATACAAAGGCCAGTCCTTTCTATCGTAATATCACTGGTTATTGTGTTTTTAGGGGTGTTGGCCATTAGCTACCTGCCTGTTACACAGTTTCCAACCATATCTCCTCCCAAAGTGAACATCACTGCAGAATATCCGGGAGCGAATAATGAACTTTTAATTAAATCTGTCGTTATTCCGCTTGAGCGTGCGCTTAACGGTGTACCGGGCATGAAATACATTGCATCTGATGCGGGTAATGACGGCGAAGCCTCGATACAGGTGGTATTTAATTTAGGTACCGATCCCAATCAGGCTTCGCTTAACGTACAGAACCGTGTGGCTGCTGTAACCAACAAGCTGCCGCCCCTGGTTATCCGCGAGGGCGTAAAAATTACCCGCGAAGAGCCAAACATGCTGATGTATATCAACTTATACAGTAAAGATCCTAAAATGAATCAGAACTTTCTGTATAACTATGCCGATATCAACCTGCTTTCAGAACTTAAACGGGTAGATGGTGTAGGTTTTGCCGATATTTTGGGTGATAGGGATTATGCGATGCGGATCTGGTTAAAACCCGACCGTATGCAGGCTTATAAAATCTCGGTTGATGAAGTGATGAAAGCGCTTGACGAGCAAAGTTTAGAAGCTTCGCCTGGTAAAACAGGAGAGAGTTCAGGTAAACGTTCGCAGGCTTTCGAATATGTACTCAAATATTCAGGTCGTTTTAATACCAAAGAAGGCTACGAAAATATCGTGGTAAGGGCTACTCCTGATGGCGAGTTGCTCCGCTTAAAAGATATTGCCGATGTAGATTTTAGTGCTTCTGCTTATAACTTATATTCAACCTTAAATGGAAAAGCATCCGCTGCAATTGTTTTAAAACAATCATACGGCAGTAATGCCAGCCAGGTTATTAAAGATGTGAAGGCCAAAATGGCCGAAATCAAATCGGCATCCTTTCCAAAAGGTTTAGATTACGAGATCAGTTACGACGTTTCCAAATTCCTCGATGCATCTATCGAAAAGGTTATCCATACACTGGTTGAGGCCTTTATCCTGGTAGGTTTAGTGGTATTCTTATTTCTTGGCGACTGGCGGTCAACCCTTATTCCGGCTATTGCTGTACCGGTATCATTGATCGGAACATTTGTATTTATGCAGTTCTTTGGCATTACACTTAACCTGATTACCTTGTTTGCATTGGTACTCGCCATTGGGGTGGTAGTAGATGATGCCATTGTGGTAATTGAGGCGGTGCATGCGAAGATGGAGCATGACAGGCATCTTTCGGTGTTAAAAGCTACACAACAGGCCATGAAAGAGATCGGGGGTGCTATTATTGCCATTACCTTCTTAATGGCCTCGGTATTTATTCCGGTAGCGTTTATGTCTGGACCGGTGGGTATTTTCTATCGCCAGTTTTCCATTACCATGGCCACGGCCATTATCCTTTCAGGTATTGTAGCGTTAACACTTACACCTGCGTTGTGTGCCATTATGCTTAAAAACAATCATGGTACGGCAAAAAAGAAAACCTTAATTGATCGTTTTCTGGATGGCTTTAACCGGGGTTTTGGTAAATTATCAGGCAAATACGAATTTGTATTGAGCAGGGTGGTAAGCCGTAGGTTGTTAACCTTCGGGGTATTGGTAGCCTTTTGTTTCGGTGTTTGGGCATTAAGCGGAAGCGTGCCTTCAGGCTTTATTCCTAACGAAGACCAGGGAATGGTTTACGCCATTATTCAAACCCCTCCGGGATCGACTTTGGAACGTACCGATCAGATTGCCGAGAAACTGCAGAAAATGTGCGAAGATATTGACGGTGTTAAATCGGTTTCCTCTCTGGCCGGATACGAAATCCTGACCGAAGGTACAGGATCTAACTCAGGTACCTGTTTAATTAACCTTAAAGATTGGAGTGAGCGTAAACATTCTGCGCAGGAGATTATTGAAGAATTGGATGAGAAGTCAAAATCTATACCAGGTGCAACTATCGAATTTTTCCAGCCACCGGCAGTACCGGGTTATGGTGCTGCAGGCGGTTTCGAACTTCGCTTGCTGGATAAAGCAGGTAGCGGCGATTACAAAAAAATGGAAACCGTGGGCAATGATTTTGTACGCGAGCTGAACAAACGCAAAGAGCTATCGTCTGTATTTACTTTCTATAGTGCCAGTTTCCCTCAATATATGCTGGATGTGGATAACGATATTGCACAGCAAAAAGGCGTGAGTATTGATAACGCGATGAATACGCTATCTACTTTTGTCGGCAGTAACTACGAAACCAGCTTTATTAAATATGATCGCCAATATAAGGTAATTGTACAGGCTTTACCTCAATACAGGGCTTTACCAGAAGATATTTTAAAACTCTCGGTTAAAAACAGCCGAGATGAAATGGTACCTTTCTCGGCCTTTATTAAAATGCGCCGGGTTTATGGTCTGTCTGAAATTACGCGTCACAATATGTACAACGCCTCTGAGATCAGCGGACAGGCCGCACCGGGTTACAGTTCAGGCGAAGCCATCAAAGCCATTACCGAAGTAGCACAGAAAACCTTACCAAGGGGATTTGGTATCGATTGGGCAGGTATCTCTAAAGATGAGGTATCAAGAGGTAACGAAGCCATTTACATCTTCCTGATTTGTTTAGGTTTTGTTTACCTGGTATTGGCTGCACAATATGAAAGTTTCATCCTGCCACTTTCCGTAATCCTTTCTTTACCTGCTGGTATTTTTGGTGCATTCCTGTTCCTTAAGTTATTGGGTTTGGAAAACAATATCTACGCCCAGGTAGCCATGGTCATGTTAATTGGTTTACTTGGTAAAAATGCGGTATTGATTGTGGAATTTGCCACACAGCGCCAAAGCCAGGGGGCAAGCGTGCTTAAGGCGGCAATGGAAGGGGCAAGCGTGCGTTTCCGTCCGATTTTAATGACTTCGTTCGCCTTTATTGCCGGTCTGATTCCGTTGATGATTGCCACCGGTCCGGGTAAAATTGGTAACCGTACCATTGGTTCTGCCGCTGCCGGCGGTATGCTTTTCGGTACCATTTTCGGGGTAATCGTGATCCCTGGCTTATATTATATATTCGGATCAATTGCAGCAAAACACAAGCTGATCAAAATTGAGGAAGAACATCCGTTAACTGAAGAAATTGAGAATAATGTTTAAGAATAAATTATATAAAGGCCTTGGACTGGTGTTGATATGCGCTGCATATACCGCCTGTAAGCTGCCGGAAGTAGCCCAACGTGCCGAAAATAGAAATACCCCTGTGAGCTTTAACGGCTCGCAGGATACCCTGAGTTCTGCCAGTATACAATGGCGTAACTTTTTTACCGATCCCAATCTGATCAACCTGATTGATACGGCACTGAAGAATAACCAGGAGCTGAATATTACCCTTCAGGACATTGAAATAGCCAAAAATGAAATAAAGGCCAGAAAGGGCGAACTTTTGCCGAATGTAACCTATGGTGTAGGAGCAGGTTTGGATAAAGTTGGCCGTTATACCAGTTCAGGTGCGGGCGATGCTTCTACAGAAATTACACCGGGCAAAGGTGTGCCGGAAGTATTGCCTGATTATCGTTTTGGTTTACAAGCCAATTGGGAAGCCGATATCTGGCATAAACTGCGTAATTCTAAAAAAGCAGCCATTAATCATTACCTGTCTACGGTTGAAGGTAAGAATTTTGTAATCACCAATTTAATTGCTGAAGTCGCAAATTCATACTATGAATTACTGGCATCTGATAATCAGTTGGAAACCGTGAGAAAAAATATCGAACTTCAAAGCAATGCACTGGAGTTGATGAAAATTCAAAAGCAAGCCACGAGGGTAAACGAACTGGCTGTACGCAAATTTGAAGCAGAAGTATTGAGTTCTAAAAGTTTGGAATTTGATATTCAACAGGATATTATTGAAAACGAGAACAAAATTAATTTTCTGTTAGGCCGTTTCCCTCAGCCCATTATCAGGGATAAATCAAGCTTTACTGATCTGGTGCCGGCAACCGTACACACGGGTTTACCAGCGCAATTGCTGGCCAATCGCCCTGATATTAAACAAGCGGAGTATGAGCTTGCAGCGGCTAAATTGGATGTGAAAGTGGCTAAGGCCCAGTTTTATCCATCATTGGGAATTTCTGCGGCTATCGGTTATCAGGCTTTTAATCCTTCTTACTTACTGAGAACACCAGAATCCCTGATTTATTCGCTGGCAGGAGATCTGGCCGGACCGCTGATCAATAGAAACGCCATCAAGGCAGAATACGCTTCTGCAAATGCAAAGCAATTACAAGCTGTTTTTGATTATGAAAAAGCCATTTTAAACGGTTACATTGAAGTAGCCAACCAGATGTCGAAAATCAGCAACCTGCAAAAAAGCTACGATCTCAAATCCAAACAGGTTACCGCCCTTACACAATCCATCGATATTTCGAACGATTTGTTTAAAGCGGCACGAGCTGATTATTTTGAAGTATTGATGACCCAGCGTGATGCTTTGCAATCAAAATTGGAGCTAATTGAAACCAAAAAACAACAATTAAATGCTGTAGTAGATATTTACCAGGCACTTGGCGGCGGCTGGAAATAGGAAGCACCAGCATGGAAAACCATAAAGCATAGTAAAGTAATCCTTATATTCTGTAAGGCTGTTCCCCAATCCGGAGCAGCCTTTTTTTTTCTGGCCTTAGCTTCTCTTTCTGGTCTTAGCGTCCCGCTAACACCTTTTTTACTATCAGTGGTGTCAGATGTTACCATCTGACACGTATTAGTTTAGTGAGTACATTAGTTCCTCATTTATTTATCATAAAATTCGTTTGGAAAACAATGCGATTTACCTGTGGTTATCTTTATCGTAGAATTTATCATTATATCTGAAATAAAATGGGAAAAACAACATTTAAATTTGGCGGGTTAGAGGTTAACCGTTTAGGTTATGGCGCCATGCAGTTAACGGGTAACGGTGTTTTTGGAGAGGTGGCAGACCGCGAAAATGCAATAACCGTTTTGCGCGAAGCAGTAGCAAATGGCGTTAATTTTATTGATACTGCAGAAGCTTACGGGCCGAAGTTTAATGAATCGCTTATTGCAGATGCCTTATCACCTTTTCAAAAAGACCTTTTTATTGCTACCAAAGGTGGGTTCGACCGCCCAGGCCCTAATAAATGGGTACCTAATGGAACACCTGAAAAAATCAGACAGGATATTGAAGGCAGTTTGCAACGCTTAAAAGTAGATTCAATCGATTTATGGCAACTGCATCGCATTGATCCGAATATTGAGGTTGCCAAAACCCTGGCTCCGGTGGCCGAAGCGGTTAAGGAAGGTAAAATAAAACATGTGGGTTTGTCAGAAGTAACCATTGATCAGATTAAGCAGGTTCAGGATATTCTTCCTGTAGTTTCTGTTCAAAATTTATACAACCTTGGCAACAGGCAATGGGAGCGTGTTTTAGATTTTACGGCAGAACAAGGTCTGGCCTTTATCCCATGGTTCCCTTTAGCTTCTGGTCCGCATAAATTAGCAGATAAAATTAAAGCGATTGCCGAAAAACATAAAGCCACTACCGCTCAGATTGCTCTGGCCTGGTTGTTAAAAAGATCATCAAATATCCTTTTAATTCCCGGAACAAAATCTGTAGAACATTTAAAAGAAAACTTAAAAGCTGCAGAAATTGAATTGACTCAGGAAGAATTTGAAAGTTTGGCAAATTAACATTGTCATTCTCAGTGCAGCGACGAATCTTTTTTACTTTGTTAGAATGATCTGGTCTTAGCGTTTGATCTGGTCTTAGCATCTCGCTAAGACCTTTTTTTTCCGTGGTGTCTGCTGTTACCAGCTGACACTGATAAAACCCTTTCATTTGTAAAAAAGCCATGACGCAAGCACTTAAATTATTAATATTCTTTTCTGGTCTTAGCGTCTCGCTAAGACCTTTTTTATTAAAATGTTGCTTTCTGAGGAACAATTTATGATATAGAGATCAACCTAAGCGACAGGTTTTTTGCATCATATTTTTTCCGTGGTGTCTGCTGTTACCAGCTGACACTAATAAAACCTTTTCATTTGTAAATAAGCCATGACGCAAGCACTTAAATTACCAATATTCGCATTTAAGTGTGATATTTAGGCATGAAACAAATCATCCTGACCGCTGGCATGCTATTGTCTGTTATTTTTCAAAAAACCATGGCACAAAATAAAACCGAAAACACACCCGCTATTTTAAATCACATCGCTGTTTATGTGTCAGATCTGGGCAAAGCCACTACTTTTTACCAAAGTGTATTCAACCTTAAAATAATTCCTGAACCTTTTAAAGATAACCGGCATACCTGGTTTACTTTAGGACCCGCCGGACAGCTTCACCTGATACAGGGTGCAAAAGGCAATGAAACTTTCGACAAAAACGGGCACTTATGTTTCAGCGTTCCATCAATTGATGATTTTGTAAAAAAACTAAACGCCAAAAACATCAGCTTTGAAGATTGGGCCGGAAAAGAAAAAGGCATTACGCTTCGCGTTGATGGTGTAAAACAGATTTATTTTAAAGATCCGGATGGCCATTGGCTGGAAGTAAACGACGACAAATAATTTCCTGAAATACTTCAGAACTTTTTCTACTATACGGTCTATGTTCATCTTATCCTGCAAGCTTATGAAATTTAAATACTTTTATGCACTACTACTACTACTACTACTAATCGTTGGGTTAAGCTCAGCAGTTCAGGCACAGCAGGAAAAAGCTGAAGCAGATTTTAAATCGGTAATGGAAAAATACAATGCAGTTGGGGCTTCAGTGGCTGTGGTAAAAAATGGCCGGATAATTTATAACCACTCTTTCGGTTTAAAGGATCTGGAGCATCAGACCCCATTAAACAACCAGGATATTTTCAGAATTGCTTCCATTTCCAAGTCTTTTTCGGCAACTGCCATCATGCAGCTGGTAGAGGCAGGTAAAATTTCGCTTGATGATGATTTTGGAGAGCTGGTGGGTTTTAAAGTCAGGAACCCAAAATTTCCCGATCAGAAAATTACCTTAAAAATGGCATTATCACATACTTCCGGTTTAAACGATTCGCAGGGATATTTAAATTTAGATGTGATCAATCCTGATAAAAATCCAGACTGGGCCAAATGTTATAACGATTATGCCCCGGGAAGCAAATTTGATTATTGTAACCTTAACTTTAATATGATTGGTGCTGTTATCGAAAAAATATCTGGTGAACGCTTTGATAACTATATAAAACAACATATCATAAAGCCGTTGGATCTTTATGCAGGGTATTGTGTTGACTCTTTAGATAGTACACGTTTTGTAAAACTGTATGAATACCATCCTGATAGTAAAAGTTATACACTGTCATCAAATGCTTATGCGCCGAGGCGAACCGAGATTGCCAATTATGTAATGGGCTACACTACGCCTGTTTTTTCGCCAACCGGCGGAATGAAAATTTCTGCTCATGATTTGGCCAGATATATGATCATGCACATGAACTACGGAACATCAGATGGCGTGAAAATAATAAACAGAAAAAGTGCGAAAATAATGCAAACGGCGCTAAGTGCTGATGAGGGCTATGGTTTAGCCATCATGACTGCAGATGATTTGATACCGGGAGTTAAGCTAAAAGGGCATACCGGCTCAGCCTATGGTTTACACAGTACGATGTTTTTTAGTCCTAAACATAAATTTGGATTTGTGATCATTACCAATGGAATAAATGCGACTTATACAGACGGATTACCCGACTTTAGCCGTGCCGCTATAAACAGCCTGTACCAATCGTTCTTTAATCACCTAAAGTAAGTTAGACAATCCATTTTTATGAAAAAATACCGATAACGTTCTGATGCCGGCATTTGGATGGCTTAAGTTATTACCTTTAATTTTCCGGTTTAAAACACCTTTAACGGGTGGAAGATCAATCAGGTGCGTATATTCGGTAATGGTTTGCTCAACCGCTACCGTATTTTTGCTTTCATTTTTATTATTCATACATTGGTTATTGATTTACAAAACGTTGATAGGTACTTCCTGATTTAATTTTTTCCATCATGAAATGTTCCTTCAGTTTTGAAAACTCCATGCTGTGTAATGCTTTTACGGCTGATTTAAGCTTTTCAGTACTGATGCCTAATCTTGCGGCCCAGTAATTGCGATCCTGCTCATCTGCGATTTCGATAAATTCTTTCCTGGCATTCATCGAATTAACTTGATATTCCATGTCTATAAATTTTGGTTAGTAATCATCTATTTAAACAGGCAGAATTCCATTTGGTTTTAAAGTTTTGTCAGTAAATTCTCAGAAATATGGTATAAATAACAGGTTCTGTTTAAAATTATAGGTCAAACCACAATTGTTTCTACCAAAAAGCCAGATTTATTGCATCATTGCCAGTATAGTAATTTTTTTTGCGTTAAACCCGCATCACTTTCATTCATAAAACATTAGGTTTTGTCGATTTTCGTTTTTATAATTGTATTGTAATATATTTTTTACAATGCTAAATTATTTTCTAGCCACCAATCAAAGTTTGCCTTCAGGTCGTAAGTTCTATCAAGACAATCGTTTTGTGTTGTTTATCTGGGTGCTGATTACCCTTATTTTTGTAATAGATTCCTGGATAACACACCGTTACAACAATTATCTGATTTTCGAAAATACATTCAGAAACCTACTGCATGAGCGTTCACTCTATGCAAATTATCCGGCTTACCATGATGATTCCAATCATTATGGCCCTGTTTTTAGTGTGTTGATTGCTCCATTTGCCATTTTTCATAACTGGATAGGATTATTGTTATGGAACCTGTTTAATTGCTTCTTCCTTTTTAAGGCCGTGCAAACCTTGCCCTTAACCGAAGATCAAAAAATTGCTGTAGGTTATATCGCTATTCCCTGTTTAATAGAATCGATGCTCAATCAGCAGTTTAATGCCGGTGCGGGGGCATTAATGGTATTAAGTTATACCCTGCTCAATAAAGATAAAGGAATATGGTCTGCACTTTGTATCGTACTGGGTACCTTTATTAAATTGTACGGCATTGTGGGGCTGGTTTTTTTCTTTTTTTCGAGAAATAAGCTCTCTTTTGTGTTGTGGTTGCTTTTATGGTCGGTGGTTATATTTTTATTACCGATGCTTATCGCTTCACCAGGTTATGTGCTGCACAGTTATGTAGATTGGAAAAACTCTTTAATGAGTAAAAATATGGTAAACGTACTGGGAGGGGGGATTGATATTTCCATTATGGGTTTCTTCAGAGCACTTTTCAATGAAAAGAATATACCGAACTTTCTATTGCTGAGCCTCGGTGCTTTATTATTCAGTTTGCCTTTTATAAACCTGTCGCGTTTCAAAAAAAACCGCTTCCAGTTAATGATCCTGTCATCGGTTTTGATTTTTCCGGTATTGTTTAGCACAGGTGCAGAAGACTGCACTTTTATCATTTCAATTATCGGGGTAGGTGTATGGTATGTGAAAGAAAAGAATGAGGTGATGAAAAGGATACTACTACCCATTTTATTGTTAATTACCTGTAATTTCCCGCTGTTGTTATTCCCGGTCTTCGCAAAATCGCATCCGTTATCACTGGCAATCATCAGCTTTCCTTATTTTCTGGTTTGGTTGAGGATTATTTACAGTGCAACCTATAATAGTTTCTGGTATGCAGAAGAAACAGAACCTGAAATGGTTACTGCATTAGCAGATTAAATTTTAAATGTTTGTTTTTTTTAGGTTTTAACAGCTGTTTGCACAAACGGAGGTTAAAACCTTTTTTGTTATGGGGCTGTTTTATAATCATCTAATCAAGAACAGTTATGGATGATAAACAAAAAACAGGTAACCCTGATCGCGCAAGGATCAATGTTAATGAAGGTTATGAGCTGGATTATTGGTCTAACAAATTTGGTGTGAGCAAAGATAAACTCAAGGCCGCCGTAGAAACAGTGGGTACCGCTGCCAGTGCAGTTGAAGATTATTTGAAAAAGTAAAACCTTAATTCTATGAGTCTGAAAAAGTATGTTTCCAAACGCGATTTCTCCAAAACTACCGAACCGAAATCGGGTAAAAGCAGCGATCGGAATAAATTACATTTCGTCATTCAAAAACACGATGCTTCGAGGTTGCATTACGATTTCAGACTCGAAATGGAAGGCGTTTTAAAAAGCTGGGCGGTACCAAAGGGTCCTTCAACCGATCCTAAAATTAAACGCCTGGCCATGATGGTAGAAGATCACCCTTATGATTATAAAGATTTTGAGGGGATTATACCAGAGGGCGAATATGGCGGCGGAACCGTTATTGTATGGGATGAAGGTACTTATGAGCCGATAGAAGCCATTAAAGGCAAAAAAGCACAGGAAAAACATTTGCTGGGCCAGTTAAATGATGGTTCTTTAAAAATCAGGCTGAATGGAGAAAAACTTCAAGGCGAATTTGCACTTGTTAAAACAAATGGCATGGGCGAAAATGGCTGGTTATTGATCAAACATAAAGACGACTACGCTTCAACGAAAGATATTACCAAAGAAGATAAATCTGTGCTGTCTGGTAAAACGATCGAAAAGATGGAAAAAACATCAGATAAAGTTTGGAAAGCCGGAAAAGAGCAGGATTTGAAAACGGAAAAAAAAAGCCCGAAACTAAAGGTAAAGAAAGAAACTAAATCCGTTGGTGATGAAGTTACCGTAGATGTTAAAAGCATTCTGAAAAAGGCGCCGAAAACTGCTATCCCCACGGGCATAAAGCCCATGCTGGCCACGCTTGTTAATGAACCATTTGATGATCCTGACTGGCAGTACGAGGTAAAATGGGATGGTTACCGTGCCATGGCCTTTCTTAACAAGGGTAAGGTTGACCTGTTATCCAGAAATAATAAATCCTTTAATGAAAAATTTTATCCCATTTACGATCTGCTTTCAGACTGGAAACTGAATGCAGTTCTTGACGGCGAAATTTTGGTGTTGAATGATAAGGGCATATCTAATTTTGGTTCATTGCAGAACTGGAGAAGCGAGGCAGATGGCGAACTTGTTTTTTATGTGTTTGATATCCTGTGGTATGAAGGCAAAAACCTGATGGAGCTGCCACTTTATCAGCGCCAGGCCATATTAAACGAGATTTTACCCACAAATGATGACCGGATACGTTTAGGAAAAGTTTTTAAAGCAAGCGGCGTTGATTTTTTTGATGCGGCCGAAAGGATGGGCCTGGAGGGGATCATCGCAAAAAAAACAGACAGTACCTATAGCACAAATTACAGATCTAAAGAGTGGCTTAAAATTAAGGTACATAAAAGGCAGGAAGTGGTTATTGCAGGTTTTACCAAAAATGCCGATACCAGCAAATCTTTCAGTTCTTTGCTACTGGGCGTTTACGAGCAGGGAAAACTGCAGTATGTAGGCAAAGTGGGGACAGGATTTTCAGACAAGCTCCAAAAATCCATGATGGAGCAGTTTAAGCCGATTATTGTGGATCAGAGTCCTTTCGAAAGTATTCCTGATGTAAATAAACCCTCGCGTTTCAGGCCCAATCCGCCAAAGGCGAAAGCCACCTGGTTAAAACCCGAACTGGTATGCGAAGTTGCTTTTGCTGAAGTAACAGATGATGGGGTTTTCCGTCATCCTTCCTTTCAGGGCATGCGCGAAGATAAAAAAGCCAAAGATGTGGTCAGGGAGGTAGAAATGCCAACCGAAAAAGTAGTGGAAGATGCAGAGACCCAAAACCCACACGCAAAAGCAATTAAAGCACCCGAAGGCAAAGTACCGAAGACCTTGTTAAATCCAAAGGATGAAACCCAGGTAAGGAAAATTAAAGGGCATGAACTTAAATTTACCAACCTGAGTAAAATATACTGGCCCGAAGATAAGGTGACGAAAAGAGATATGTTTAATTATTATTACCAGGTTGCTGAATATATTTTGCCTTATCTGAAAGACCGCCCACAGTCGCTTAACCGTTTCCCTGGGGGTATACATGGAAAAAGTTTTTACCAGAAAGATGTAAAGGGGAAAGCACCTGACTGGGCCAAAACCTTCCCTTATGAAAATGGCGACGGTGAAAAAAAGGAATACCTGGTTGGAACAGATGAAGCCTCTTTGCTTTGGATGGCCAGTTTAGGCTGTATTGAGATGAATCCCTGGTTTAGCAGGGTACAAAGCCCCGATCATCCCGATTATTGTGTAATTGATTTAGACCCCGATAAACAATCTTTCGATCAGGTAGTGGAAACCGCGTTGGAAACCAAAAAGGTACTGGACGCGATTGATGTACCCAGTTATTGCAAAACATCAGGCTCAACCGGGATACATATTTATATTCCGTTAAATGCAAAATACAGTTACGATCAAAGCCAGATGTTTGCCAAAATAGTGGTGAACCTGGTACACCAGCAAATACCCGAATATACTTCCCTGGAGCGGATGATCAGTGCCAGAAAAGGCAAAATGTATCTCGATTTTTTACAGAACAGGCCAGGGGCAACCATTGCCGGACCTTATTCTTTACGCCCGAAAATTGGTGCAACGGTATCAATGCCTTTACATTGGGATGAAGTTAAGCCAGGTTTGAAAATGAAAGATTTTAATATTTTTAACGCCATTGATCGACTAAAGGTTGAAGGAGATCTTTTTAAAGGCGTTTTAGGCAAAGGAATAGATTTGATCAAGGCGGTAGAGAAAGCTAAAAGTGTTTTTGGATAAGCGTAGCTTCTTTAATGCTTTCCTTTATATTTGGTAAAAAATTTAAAGATGATCGCACACCACGTTTTATTCTGGCTAAAAGCCGATACCACCGATGAGCAGAAAGTTGCTTTTCGCAACAGCTTACAAACATTGGAAAATATTGAAGTAGTAAAAAGTTTTTATGTCGGTGTACCGGCACCCATTGAACGTGCTGTTGTAGATACCACTTACACCTTTAGCCTGCTTATATTATTTGAAGACCTGGCAGCACATGATGTTTACCAGGTTCATCCATTGCATAAAGCTTTCCTGGATGAGTTCAGGATTTACTTTGAAAAGGTTGTAATTTACGACGCAGCATAAACCTCCGTCGGGCTGTACAATAGGTTAGATATAACACTAATCTGTAAGGTTTACCGCTCAAGGCAGGTAACCGAAGTGCCGTTAAAATATTAAAACGGCACTTTCATAAATTAATGGTTATGATTATGTAGGTTATGGCTTTTTCACCCTCAGGGCCACATATCAATAATATCTGTATCGTATTTGCTTACTGCAGTTTAATCGCCAGGCTTTAAAATGTGTTTCAAAAACTCAAAAAAAGCCAGATTTTTTCTAACCCATGTTCTGAATAATATGAGAAGTATGAAATCCAGTTACCCAATTTTTTTAATAGGCCTGATTTTTACCATCTGCTGTAGTTTCATGCCGGATAAGCAAGATTATCCCCGTTTAGGTATCGTATCCGGTTTAGCACAGGATAGTTTAGCTTATGTTTCAGGTTTTAAAATGATTGGCGAATCAGTTCCGAAAATGCTTTCGCCTCAGTTAACTGATGAGCAGTTCAATGCTAATCTCGAAAAAATCAAGGCAGCAAAATGTAAAGTGTTAAGCTGTAATCTTTTCTTTCCATCAAATATTAAAATTGCCGGACCTGATGTAGATGAAGCGAAAGTTTTAAGATATACCGAAACGGTGCTTTCAAGAGCCGGGCGGGCAGGGGTTAAGTTTATTGTTTTAGGAAGCTCGGGTGCCAGGACTATTCCTGCTGATTACAATATGGTGAAGGCAAAAACAGATTTTATTGGTTTATGTAAAAAGCTGGCCAAAATTGCAGGCAGATATGAGGTTACAATTTTGTTAGAAAACCTGGAAACTACCGAAACAAATTTCATCACCTCGTTAAAATCGGCAGCTGAGGTGGTAAGAAAAGTTAACCACCCAAATTTCAGATTAAATGCTGATATATTTCATATGATGCGTGAGAGCGAGGCTCCTGATGAAATTATCAAGGCCGGTAAATGGATTGGATTTGCAGAAGTTGCTGAAAAAGAAAAAAGGTCGCTGCCTGGTGTAATGGGCGATGATTTTAAACCTTATTTAAGGGCTTTGCACCAGATAAAATATAAAGGATATATTTTTATCGAAGGCAACATCAAAAATGCAGCTACTGAAATACCAGTTGCCTTTACATATCTTTCAGCACAGATTGCAGCCGTATATGCAGAGCCTAAACCTTGATGATTGAACCAGATTTTTGTAAAGCAGCTTCACCAGAAAAATGAAAGCTCCAGTTACCAGGCTATTTAGCAACGATAGTTAGTTTTCGTTACCATGCAGGTATGGCCGTTAATTGTATTTAATAAACTCTTGAATAATTAAACAGTAATAGCCTGTTCAGCTTTCATAAGTTTAGGGGCCATGTTTAGTGCTGATAAAGAAATACTGATGTTTACCTGATAAAAACCTTCTTCATCAATTCCGGCAGTCATTTCGGCATCCTGATGGTACGCATAGTTTAAACGGTTACGGATATTATCCATACCGGAGCCAAAGCCTACTTTACTTTTTACCAATCTGGGTAAATTACGGCCTTCGATGTGTAGCTTACCATCAATAGTATAAACAGCTATACTGGCCTTATTTTCTACATCGCTTAGGTTTCCATGTTTAAACATATTTTCCAGAATGGTGAGCAAAACCAGTGGAATTATCTTAATTTCATCAAGATCGGGTCCGCTGGCCATTTCAATATAAATTGCACCCTGTGTAATGTGATGCAAACCAATCAGGTTTTCGCACTGTGAAATTTCTTCACTTAAATATACAAAACCTTCATTATGTTGAGTATTGGCAGCAAAACGCATCATATCAGAAAGGTAGAGCATTACTTTTGCATCTTCCGGAGAGTAGGTGCTCAGCTTTTGGTGTACAAACTCAAAGGTATTAAAAAGCAAATGCGGGTTAATCTGTGCTTTCATAAATGCGTTTTTAGACATGGCCAATTCCTTTTCCATTTTCTCTTTCTCAAGAAGCATCTGAAAACGCTGTTTCTCGATCCGGGATTTTTCGGTTTTTTCTTTAATAAACCGTTTCAAGAAATAATAACCTGTAGAAAAAAGAAGAAAAAATGAACCTCTGTAAAGTACCTTGCTTATTCTAACCTTAAGACTTGGCAGTTCTCCGGGCAAAATATTGGTGTAGTTATTTAGCAAAATGTCTACGCCGGTAACTGTGCCTAAATAAATCAGAATGGTTGATACAACAACTACCGGAACTTTCCATAATGCACCATTAGGAAATGTGGTTGCTTTATCCAGCAGTAGAGCATAAGTATAAAATAAGGTGATATTAAGGGTATAGTGAATAGCATAATTACCAAATGTACCTAACTGGCCAAGAAAGTAAATCACCATCACAGTCTCCCAAAAGATAAATGCTGTCCAAACAATGATGTGTATACGATAAGTATTCAGCCATTTTTGCAGCATAGTCACGCTCCGTTTTAATCTATCCATAAAGGCATATTTACTATTTGTGTAACAACTAAAGTTATAGGGTGCACCCGCCGCTAGTTTTCGAAAAAAAACAATTATGAAAACTCAAAAACTAGCTAAAAGAACACTTTTTGTATTTAAAAAAAAACTGTGCAGAAACATCAATAGACCAACATCCAGTTCTGAACCCACTACTACAACGTTTACTACACTTACTGGTCTAAATTAAAATCAATAAACGTTTTCATCAGTAGCCGTCATTTCTTACGGCTGCTGATAATTAACCTTTCTGAAATAAAACTTTTAAATTCATGGTGATAAATGTCGCCAACGGTAAAGCTAATGTGGTTATTCATGGTAATCCTGTTGCCATCTATATGCAAAATTTTATCAATGGCTACAATATAACCACGGTGTAACTGTATAAAACCTTTTTTAATGCTAAGCTGTTCGCGAACATCTTTTAAGCTTAAGTAAGCAATAATTACTTTGCTTACGGTATGTAGTTTAATATAATTGTGAAAGCTTTCAAAAGCGATAATATCCTCATATTTCACCATTACCGCACGGTGTTCTTCTTCCTTATTTTTAACCAGAAAATAGTCTTCATTGGCTCCGCCCGTCATTTCATGCCCAAAAAGCCTGGTAATGGTTGTTGCAAATTTAGCATAGCTATATGGTTTAAGCAAATACGCATCTCCGGCAGCCTCAAAAGCATCAAAAGCATATTGCTGATGAGAAGTGGTAAAGATGAGTTTTCTGGTTCTGAAGCGGATAGCTTTGGCCAGTTCGAGCCCTGAAATCTGGGGCATTTCCACATCCATAAAAATTACATCAACTGTTTCTGAGCTGGCTAACTCTCTTAAAGCAGTAATGGGATCTGTAAATTGCTGCACTAGCCGCATGTTTGGTGTATCTTCTATATATTTTTGCAGCCCTGCTAAGGAACTGTACTGGTCATCTATGGCTATGCACTTAATCATCTTCAAAATATCTGGTTCTCTTATAACGAAATTACGCCTTTTTGTAACGAAAAACGTACTATCTGTACGCAATAATTTAAAGTTTCTCCTTTGTTTATTAATTTAACTAAAATATTTGTCAATTAAGTTCAATTGATGCGGGCAATAGCCATAATCCATAAAATACTCTACAATATTGGTGTTTATAGCAACTAATTGATTTGCTATCAATATAATAAGTTTAATCAACTTAAGAGCGCCTGCCCATCTGTTTTGTTACCAGAATATACAAACTCCTACAGTGCTGTAACGGGTAATGTCTGATTCTTTTTTGTTTTTTGCATAGATCCTCTTGTGCTATTGCCGGTTGTGTTGGCTAAGCGTCATAAGTATTCATTTAAGGCAGACTTGGTTTTATTAAGGATATTTTTGCAATACAGATTTATCTTTTTAGTTTATGGCTGATCACTTATTGAAAAATATACCTTATTCCGTTCTCGATCTTGCAACCGTTTTAGATGGTTCTACTGCTTCAGATACCTTTAAAACCAGTTTAGATTTAGCAAAACAGTCTGAAGCTTTGGGTTATACGCGTTACTGGTTTGCCGAACACCATAATATGGCCGGCGTGGCCAGTTCGGCGCCGGTGGTATTGATTGGTTATATTGCGGGTAATACCACCCGCATACGGGTAGGCTCAGGAGGCATTATGCTGCCTAACCATGCGCCCTTAATAGTGGCCGAACAATTTGGAACATTGGCTTCGTTATATCCTCACCGCATTGACCTCGGTTTGGGCAGGGCGCCCGGCACCGATCAGGTTACGGCAATGGCCATCCGTGGCGAAAATTTTAATGCCGTTCATAGTTTCCCCAGGGATATTGAAAAATTACAGCAATTCTTTTCTGCCGGTAATAACCGGGCGGGGGTAAGGGCCATACCTGGCGAAGGATTGGATATTCCGATCTGGATTTTGGGTTCAAGCACCGATAGCGCCCGTTTGGCAGCAGAAAAAGGACTTCCGTATGCTTTTGCCAGCCATTTTGCCCCAACGTATTTCGAACAGGCCGTTTCCATTTACAAGAATAATTTTAAACCGTCACCGTTTTTGAGCGAGCCTTATGTAATGGCTTGTGTAAACGTGGTTGCTGCCGATACCGATGAGGAAGCAGAACGTTTATCGAGTTCGGTAAAAAGGATGTTCCTTGGCGTAATCACCGGTAAAAGAGAAATGCTCAAACCAGCGGTTGATGATATCAATATGTATTGGGACCGTATGGAAAAGGAAGCGGTTGAGCAGATGTTATACTACTCTTTTATTGGCAGCGCCAAAACCATTCAGGAAAATTTAACAGCTTTTGTAGCAAAGTATGGTGTAAACGAGATCATGAGTACCTCGCATATTTACGATCATCAGGCAAAGTTGCGTTCGAATGAAATTTTTGCAGGGTTGTTTAAAGGTTAAGGTAATATTTGAAACGATGAGGGGAACTCCCCTCCTGATTCAGGAGGGGTGGGGGTGGTTATGAAACAGAATTTATTCTGCTCGCCTTTTGTTGGCTTGTCTCATTGTTTTTCCGTCATCCTTGAGTGCAAGATTTTTTAATGCCTTTATCGCGAAAAATCCGTCATCTCGACCGCAGTGGAGAGATCTTTTAAGATCGCTCAAACATTTCTCCGTTTCATTGCGTTCCAGTCGGAATCAAGACCGGTTATTAACAAGAAAATCTGCGAGGCCGGGTGGCAGGGCGCATACAGCATGAAGTATAAACATTATCCATGGATCAATTACTTTGAAACTTTGAGGGGAACTCCCCTCCTGATTCAGGAGGGGTAGGGGTGGTTATGAATGGAATTCTCTTCTAGTCCGTTCCGCCAACTTAGGCTTGCCTCGGCTCACCGCCGCCGAAGGGCTCTTACTTTTTTCATTGTTTGTATATGTTTTTATCTGTCTTCAAGCTTGCTTCTCAGGTTTCTTGATAAAAAGGTAACAAACCTGAGCACAGCGAAGGCATGCCTGCCATTAAAAACAACAAACACAAAGGCATAACTGAAAGGCTTGCATCGTTTTTTATGAGATAATGTTGTTTTTATCGGTATAAAAGATTGCTGCGCAATTACTTGTAAAAAGCTACGGAAATCTTTATTGTGGCAGCATCGAGGCTCTTACCCTTTGCTTATCCCCACTGCTCTCGCTTTGATCCTGCCTTAGCTTGTGGGGTTATGTGGGGGGTAACTGCAAAGCTTTCCGTGCTTTTTCCGGCGGAAATCTGCGAGGCCGGATCGCAGGGTGTATAAGATAGTTTCTAATATGGTATTTGTTCCATCAATAAATCCGTCATTTCGACCGTAGTGGAGAAATCTTTTAAGTTAGGTTAATAGTACATTCTTTGCCATGGCTCTGGCTTGCCTCGGTTAGCCACCGAAGGGCTCTTACCTTTTTCTTGATAAAAAGGTAACCAACCTGAGCGCAGCGAAAGCATGCCTGCCCTAAAAAACAACAACAGAAAAGGCATAACTGAAAGGCTTGCATCGTTTTTTATGAGATAATGTTGTTTTTATCGGTATAAAAGATTGCTGCGCAATTCCTTGTAAAAAGCTACGGAAATCTCTATTGTGGCAGCATCAAGGCTCTTAGCCCTGGCTTTGTCCCACCGCTCTCGCTTTGATCCTGGCTTGGGCTGTGGGTTATGAAGGGGTAACTGCAAAGCTTTCCGTGCTTTTTCCGGCGGAAATCTGCGAGGCCGGATAGCAGGGTGCAGACAGCATGGTATATACGATAGTTTCTAAGATGGTTTTGTTACATCAATAAATCCGTCATCAATAATCCGTCATCTCGACCGCAGTGGAGAGATCTTTGAACCTGCATCAAAACGATGAGTAACACTTCAGGAGGGGCTGGAGAGGTTTGCCCACTTTCCCGGCCTGTTCCCACGCAGCTATAGACCGAAATAACCCTAAAATAAGTTTCTCGTTACCTTTTATTTAGTTAATGTTGAATCGCCAAACGAAAACGATGCAAACCTTTGCTATCGTTCATCTATAACTTGGCGCTGTTTCAACTAAAGCAAGTCCGAAGCAGTAGGCAAGTTAGTGTACAGCAGGGGATAAGCAAGCCTGGCCGGAAGGTGGGGTAAACGTGGTGTAAATGTGGGGTGAAGGTGGACTTTAGAATATTTTTTTTGGGATATTTAAATCAGATTGATTAAATTGAGTGATCATCCCTTTTGTTTAACCTAAAATACTAAAATTATGGCTAACCAGAATGGAATTATTAAAATTAACGGACAACTCGGCGATCTCGTTTTTTACAAACGCGGAAATACAGATGTGGTCAGACAAAAAGCTGCCCACAAACAGCAAACCGAAGCGAGCAAAAAAAGCAGTCGCGATTTTGGCAGCGCCAGCAGAAATGCGGCTTACATCCGCAAGGCATTTGCTCCACTGGTTAAACTTTATGCCTATGGCGATCTTGTTAACCGCCTGAACAAACGTTTTATCGAAATCTTTAAAACCATCCCTGCCGAACACGCCGGAAATAGAAGGTTGATGGATGGTAACATCGCCCTGCTTAAAGGTTTCGAATTTAACGCCGGCAAGCCCCTTGAGCAGTTATGGCTGAACGAAACCGATTTGCGCATCGAACCTGGTGGATTAGTAAAACTGATGCTGCCTAAGTGCGAAACAAAAAAGCTTCTGAAACCACATCCTAAGGCGACTGAAGCCCGGTTGCAGCTCATGGGTTTTCATTTCCACCTGGATGATAACGGCGGCTACGAAATAATGGAAGTAAATGATCTGGTGATCCCTTTACATCAAACCCATTTTCCGAAAACAAGCTTAGCCTTGAAGCTCGATCACCAGGGCGACAAAGCGTTGATTTTTGCCATGGGCATTTCTTTTTTTTCAGGCAGCGCACGCTATGCCGACCGGCGTTATTATGCGGCTAAAATTATCCAAGCCCTGCATGTAAAGGATGGTGTAATCGTCAATTTTGTGGCGCAACCTCAAGTGCACAGCGAGGTAGTGGAGCAGGGGGATAGGCTAAGCTGGGTGGTGGAGGAAGAGTGAGTTTGCTGTTATTTAATCCCGGGTTTTAATTAAAAATAGTTTAATTACCCTTGTTTAGGGTACGTGAAACCGTATAGTATATTTAAAAAAACTATCAAATTTGACCCTTGTTTTATCGGTCATATTTAGTTTAATCGTTCAAAAACGCTAATTTGTGGCCTTAAAATCATACAATGAATTACGGAACCCGCATAACCTCTGTACATAATGGATTAGTTTATTTACTGGTGACGCAGGTGGTGGCGAATTAACATCCGCTAGTATAGCACCGTGAAATTTTAAACCTTGCTTAATATGAATTCTGAATTAATTTTATACCAATCTGAAGATGGGCAAACTAAAATACAAACCCGTTTAGAAAACGAAACCGTTTGGCTTACGCAAGATCAAATGGCCTTACTTTTCGGAAAGGCAAAATCGACCATAAACGAACACATTAAAAACGTTTATGAAGAAAAAGAGTTGGAAGAAAGCACCACCATGCAGAAATTCGGAAATTCCGAATTTCAGCAAAAACCGTTTAACTACTACAACCTTGATGTAATTATTTCTGTTGGTTACCGCGTAAAAAGCTTACAAGGTACCAAGTTTAGGCAGTGGGCAACAGCCCGGTTACGCGAATACTTGGTAAAGGGGTTTACCATGAATGATGAACTGCTGAAACAAGCAGGTGGTGGCGATTACTTTGATGAGTTATTGGCTCGGATTAGAGACATTCGTTCTTCTGAAAAAGTATTTTGGCGCAAGGTATTGGATGTGTATGCCACCAGTGTAGATTACGACCCAAATACCGAAACCTCGCAAACCTTTTTTAAAACCATACAAAACAAAATGCATTGGGCAGCACATGGACAAACCGCTGCAGAAGTGGTATATAGCAGAATTGATGCTGCAAAACCTTTTTTAGGCTTAACTAACTTTAAGGGCGTACAGCCTACCCAACAAGAAATTGCTGTAGCCAAAAATTATTTAAATGAGCAAGAACTTAATGTATTAAACCGAATGGTAACGGCTTATTTAGAGGTAGCCGAATTACAAGCCTTAAACCGCAAACCCATGTACATGCAAGATTGGCTGCAACGGGTTGATGACTTTTTACAAATGACAGGTAATGATATTTTAATCCATGCCGGTACGGTTAGCCACCAACAAGCTTTAAACAAAGCTAACGAAGAATATATCAATTATAAAAAAAGCCTGAAAAACGAACTTTCTAAAGTAGAACAAGATTTTGTGCAGCATTTAGAACAAAGTACTAAACAGCTTAAAAAGAAAAACAATGGAAATTAAGCTGAAGAAATACGATGCCTGTAAAGATTGTGGTTTGGAATGGTTGGGGGAGATACCTGAGGGTTGGGAAGTTAGCATTTAGATTTGGTAGCGCAATTGGGTTTGGGCATTCCACCTATTTCAGAAATTACCCTAAAAATTGTTTCAAATGCTCTGATCATTTTCTGAGATTACATTTCCGATTAGCGACCAGGTTAAGGCAAAAACCCTTATTGAACACTTGAAAACTAAAAGTAGTGGAGATATTTTTTGAGGGAATGGGGGAAACCGTAGGGATAGGTGGCGTAAATAGAAGAAGTTTGATCAGAGAAGTATCTGGTAAACTATATAAATACCATAAGAATATTTTATATGATAAATAAATAGTTTGGAAAAAAATTAATTGAAATCTAAATAATAATTATAATTTTTGATCAATCTCAAAATTAAATTAACGCAAAAAATGATTCCTTTAATATTTCCTAATCTCTAAGATTCTATCAACTCCTATTCTTTTACGATCTTATATTCTATCTGGATAATAATTCTATAGGAAAGAGTTTAAGATTATCTTCATTGAAGTGCAGGAAAAAATAAATTTATAAACAATTAATATCCAAATGAGTAATTACCTTGATTATCTTGATAAAACATTTCTAGAAGAACTTAGTTATAAAATTTGGTCAACAAAAGGTGCCCGCTTTCATGCGCATAGCAGGTTGGTAAGACTTTCTAAATTATCGAGTTTATGTAATAGCTTAATTTCAGTATACCTGATTGCTGTAGGTTTACTTTCTGTGTACAACGTTTATAACACACAATTAGGCAATGAGAATGTAATTGCTTATTCAATTACTTGCTTATCAATCCTAGCTTTAGTTTTTGGACAAATTGAAAATGCAAAAGATTTTAATGTCAAAGCTAAAGAATTTCATGCTTGTGGATTAGAGCTTTCGGAATTATACAATGAACTGCGCATTTTCAAAACATTAAATCCAAATGCTAGTATGGAAGAAAAGGAATTATTTACTAGAGATACAGCATCGAAATATCAGCGTATTTTAGAGAAATATGATAATCACCAACCCATAGACATCGAACGATTTAAGGCGACTAAACCTGATTATCATAAATTGAATAAAATGGATGTTTGGAAGATATGGGTGAATTATAATGCCTTTACTTTCTTTATTTATTATTTCTTGATCGTTGTTCCTCCTCTTTTGGCTATTATAATTTTTATAGCAGTTTAGTCCGCCAATGTCTGCTTTTGTACTTTATTCATATACAAATTAAGAATCGGGCTCAATGTTATTTATCTTTCAGACTCCCTTGGTATGTTGTCTCATGTTTTTGAAAATCAACTGGAGAAGATACTTAAGGCAATTTTAGATAGAAATGTTAAACAAGAACAGGTTAGATTGATAATTTAAGATCGACATAAAAAGGTTTTACCTCAAAATTTCCCAAATCAACACTATATGCTTAAATTGGGCATCATTAGCCTTATGATCGAAGAAATAACAGCAGCATTAATAAAATTTAGAGACGAGCGCGATTGGGCACAGTTTCATAATCCCAAAGATTTAGCACTTGCCTTAAATATTGAAGCAGCAGAGCTACTCGAGTTATTTTTATGGAAAAATGCCGAGGATGCCAATGTTGATAAAATAAAGGAAGAACTCGCTGATGTGTTTTCTTATGCACTTTTGTTAGCTGAAAAATATAACCTGGATGTAAAGCAAATTATTCTCGATAAGATTAAGCTTAACGACACCAAGTATCCGGTAGATAAAGCCAAAGGCACGGCTAAAAAATACGATGAGTTATGAGCATGTCTTTCGAACTCTCAATAGACGTTTCCGAACCTTACGATTTTAATACTCAAAGCTTAAGTAAGATTCAGCAAAATCCCTGGGTTAAAAACCAGTGGCCATTGGTTTATTTTATACAGAATGAGGTAATGGCCGAGGCTTATGTAGGCGAATCGACTAATGCTGCCAGCCGCATTAAGAATCATTTAGCAAATCCGGTTAAAGCTGCTGTATTTAATAAGATTTCTATTATCGGTAGTGATAAGTTTAACAAGTCAGCTACCCTTGATATTGAATCCAACCTGATACAATACATTGCGGCCGAAGGTACTTATAAGCTACAGAACGGTAATTCTGGTTTGGTAAATCACAACTATTATCAGCAAGACTTATACAAAGATTTGTTTAAGGAAATCTGGAAGAAACTGCTTGACAAAAAAGTTGTAAGTAAATCGCTAAAGGAGATAGAAAACTCTGAATTATTTAAATACTCACCATATAAATCGCTCAACGAAGATCAATACCTTTCGGTGCTGGAAATTCTGGAAGGCTTAACTCAAAATAATAGTAATAGTATTTTTGTAAGAGGCAGCGCAGGTACAGGTAAAACCGTTGTGGCAACCTATCTTTTAAAGTTATTGGCAACCAATATTTTAAATACGGATGTGGAAGAGTTTAATGATGATGAACTTCGGGAAGTAAATTATATCCGAAATTTTCAATTAAAGTATCCTAACGCAAAAATAGGTTTGGTTGTGGCTATGAGCTCACTGAGAGAATCGTTGCAACAAGTTTTTAAACAGGTGCCCGGACTAAAACCATCTATGGTTATCAGCCCATCTGAAACTTTTAAAAGTAAAGAGAAATACGATTTGCTTATTGTTGATGAAGCGCATCGTTTACGCCAATATAAAAACATCAGCTGGATGGGGGCGTTTCGGCAGAATAATCAAAAACTTGGATTAGGTGATAATGGTAATGAGCTAGACTGGATTATGGCCAACAGCAGGAATCAGATTTTCTTCTATGATGAGCCACAATCCGTAAAACCATCTGATATAGCCGGAATACATTTTACTAAGCTTCTGGAAGATCAAGGTACAATTAAGCTACAGCTTAATTCGCAAATGCGTGTTCAGGGAGGAGAAAATTATATCAAGTTTATTGATGATCTGCTAAACATTAACCGTGAAGATAAAACAGTTTACAGATCTGCGAATTATGAATTGTTCTATTTCGATTCGTTAGCAGATTTATATACGGAATTAGGGAAAAAGGAACAACATTATGAGTTGTGCCGCATGGTGGCGGGTTATAGCTGGCCATGGCAATCGAAAAATAATAAAACGGCCATTGATATCGAAATTGATAATTTATCTTTTCAATGGAACCAAACCGATAAGGATTGGGTAAATTCTCCAAATGCTTTTAAAGAAATTGGCTGCATCCATACTACCCAAGGATACGATTTAAACTATACAGGTGTGATTTTTGGAAAGGAGATTGATTATAACAAAAACACCGATCAGATTGAAATCGATCCTAAACAATACTTTGATATTAATGGAAAAAAGGGTATAGCCAGCCCTGCTGATTTAAAATCATACATCATAAACATTTATAAAACCATACTCTATCGTGGTATTAAAGGAAGTTTTGTTTATGCCTGCAACCCTAATCTGGCAACTTACTTAAAAAAACATATTCCACTTTTCGAAAAGGAACCTGCATTAAGGATTATACCATTTAACCAGGTTAAACCTTATGTAAATGCTGTACCCTTATTGGATATAACGGCTGCTGCGGGTAACTTTAGCGATTTACAAATCCATGCCGATTTTGAATGGGTAGAATTACCGTTTAATATTACCCCTCAAAAGGGTTATTTTGTTTGCAAGGTAGTAGGTGAGTCGATGAATAAGCGGATTCCAAACGGCGCTTATTGTTTATTCAGGCAAGATGGTGGTGGCAGTAGAAACGGTAAAATTGTTTTGATTCAAAGCACCGCTATTCAGGATGCTGACTTTGGTTCTGGTTATACTGTGAAAGAATACCACAGCAAAAAGGTAGTAACAGATGAGGGTTGGCAGCACAATGCAATCAGTTTAAAGCCTTTATCTGATGATTTATCTTACGAAGCAATCGAATTGACTGAAGATGAATTGACTGATTTTAAAGTGGTAGGGGTATTTGAAAGGGTATTAACTTAAAAAATAATTTTCAGTACGAATTTTCTTTCAATACGGAAACCCGTAATTTTTACATCTCATGGTCCAGTATCTTGGCACCATGAAAAGATTCTATTATATCCTGTTTTTAAGTATAGGCATACTGGCCTGTAGCAAGCAAAATGAACTAGGAGGAGGTACAGATACCGAAACTTATACGCCATGTGGTACCTATAAATCGGACCAAAAATTATATCAGGGCTCTAAGGGTGGTTGTTTTTATTACAATAGTAAAGGCAATAAGGAATATGTTGAAAGGAGTGCGTGTAAATGTTAATTCAGCTTTAAGCTTTAACATATTAGAAATTTGGAAACTTCAGCTTATTCGTCTATATTACAGATATCTAATATTTTAAGCTCGATACTCTCCATATTCTTAAAAGGCCGGTGTTTTATTAAAGGCCAACATTCCATTAATGTAGTTTCATCTAAATTGATAGGCTTTTTGCTAATTCAATATTTACCAATTACTAAAGTATCAACTTTAATCTATAAAAAATTATGGGCGGATCAGGAGGAGGTGGATATGTTCCACCACAAAGATCACTTTTCGATTGTGAAACGGGTATTATCACAGTAAATGTTTCTTCAATAAATGTCACTGTTTTAGATAAACACGATGTTGGAGACTTGCTGGGTGTAGAAATAGGGAGTAATGATGCATTAATACTTGAAGATGGTGATGGTGAAATTCTTGGTGCTATATTGCATCTTAATACATCTGATATTATAGCTTGCATTAATGGCGGAGCCGAATATGAAGCAAAAATATTAGATATCAAATCGCCAGCATGTAAGGTGCAAATAAAGAGGAGGTAGCTATGATATCGGTTGTTGGCGGAATATATAGGGAGATTGATTATGATGATATCTCTATGGAAATTTTTGGCTCTGGATTCCGATGTGTGAAATTTCTTTTGGAAAATAAATGTGAAGTTAAGTTTAACACTGCGGGTAATTTAGAAGTTTCGAAATTTTTGACAGAGAATAAAAAAGTTTATGAAAATTTTGATTTTAATTGTCTTGATTATGAAGATTTCATAACCTTTAAATATAGTTTCGCACTAGACAATCCTACTATATTTCCAAATATTCTTAACATTAAAAAGTCAAACACTATATCTGTAACAGATGAGAATATTATTTGTTATGGTATGTTAGAAACTGATTTTAGTGTAAAAGGCAGTAAAGTTGTTTACGATCCTCAAACTTCCATTAAGCCAATAAAATTCAAAGATATTGGAGTCGCTGAAGAATTGATATACATAGTAAATTTAGATGAAGCAAGATCAATTTCTTCCTCTGAAGATATAAATGAAATTAAAAGATACTTTTTTAATGAAGAAAAAGTTAAAGCAGTAATTATTAAAAATGGACCTTACGGAGCAACACTCTATCAAGAGGAGAATGAAGCCCAAATTCCTTCATTTATAACGGATAATGTAAATAAAATTGGTTCGGGGGACATATTTACAGCTAGTTTTGGGTATTATTGGATGGAAATGGGCCTCGATCTTGAGGAATGTGCTCTTTATGCATCTATGTCAACTGCCCTTTATTGTGATAAAAAGATTTATATAAATACTTCTTCTACCCAGACATTTAGCTGTAAAAAATTCGTTAATAATAAATTGACTGACAGATGCATATACCTAGCAGCGCCTATTTTTTCCATAGCTGAGCTAATTTTAATTGATAAGATAAGAAATGCTTTTCTTGGATTTGGCGTCAAAGTTTTCTCTCCGTTTCACGATATTGGTTTAGGAGATGATGCAACTATTGCGAAAAAAGATATCGAAGGGATTGATAAGTCTGATATTGTATTCTGTGTTCTAGATAACTTAGACTCTGGAACCTTAGTAGAAATTGGTTATTCAATTGGAAATGGGAAAAAAATGATTGGTTATCATAGAACTTGTTATAAACCTCAGCTAACAATGTTAAATGCAGGTGACGTTACGATTTATAACAATTTAACAACAGCAATTTATCATACAATATGGAATTTGTAAAAAAAGCAACCCTATTATCTGGGGGAGTTGACTCAATATGTTTGACTTATGGTTTAATGCCAGACATTGCTTATACAATTGATTATGGCCAAACTGTTGCAGAAAGAGAAATATATGTGTCGAAATATATATGCGAATTATTAAATATTGAACATAAGATTATACAAATTAATTGTAGAAGTTTAGGGGCAGGAACTTTAGCTGGTGCTGATAATTTAAGATTTGCGCCGTCTGAAGAATGGTGGCCATACAGAAATCAGCTGCTAATCACGTTTGCAGCAATGATGGGAATAAAAGATGGCGTTAGTGATCTGCATTTGGCTTCGGTAAAATCTGATAAATTCCACAAAGATGGAACAGAAGAATTTTACAAATTAATAAATGATACAGTTTCTTATCAGGAAGGGAGCTTAAAAGTTCATTGCCCTACATTGAATTATTATAGCCATGAGTTGGTATCAAAATATAATGTTCCTATTGATATGCTAACTATTGCTCACTCCTGCCATATTTCAAATTTAGCTTGTGGTAAATGTTCGGGATGTTTAAAACAATTAAAAGTAAGACACGAGTTGAAAATTGATTAGTTATTAATGAGTTGAACTAGCTATAGCGTATTTTTGATTCTTATTTTTTCCTAATTACTCAAAAATACCCGTATAGACCTGAGAGAATACTGTATACTAATAAAGTATGGAGGTAAGAACGTTGTCATAACGAATGATCATTTGATGTATCAAATAAACATTATTCTATTTTGGGACCCCCACACTAATTAGTTCTTGGCATTTGTTTAGTTTAATCGGTTTACAACTTCTTCTAATTCTTTGTCAGAGAGTAAGGTTATGTGAGGATCGAGCTCTGATTCGAAATCAAGAATCGCAGTCTTGTTACTGATTATCCATTTTTTTACCTGGTCTTTATTACTGATGTGAGCTGTTTTTAGATAGGCTTCATAATCTTTTTTCTTTACTCCTTTTTCTTTATTTTTTTCGTCCATCAAGAAAGCATACTCAGTATTGTTTTTTACAAAATGTGTAAAACCATATCTCAAAAACCTATTATATGAGCTTACTAAACCTGAATCACTTGATATCAATTTTTTCGGTATAAAAATAATAGGCAGACCATCAAAGACCGGAAGATCAAATGTTCCGTTTTCCCATGATTTTGTCGAATAGTTGAAAACGTTTCTGAGTTTTATGGCTTTTGTAGGAATGCCATGTTTAGTGCATTGTTCCTGGGTAAAAGTAATCAGCTGACTTTTAATGATACTTACAATTATATCGGATATACGATCGGGTCCAACCTGATCGATACCAAAGTAAAGAGTATTGTAAGAAAACTGCCCAGTTTTTAGTGAGTTAATCACAAATTCAGTATTATCCTGAATGAGCTGTTTTAGCACACTACCTACTGAATTACCGTGTGGGCGTTTTGATGAAAATCCCAACCTTGTTTGATTTGACTCATGAAGCCCTTTTAAAAGCTTGCGGGTATCATTTGGCTTATTAAAAACTACACTTTGAAAAAGTTGATTAAGAAAAGCATCTAGAGATTTTTTCATTTCCAAAGTGAGCGGGCTTGCGAACTTTAGTACCTTGTTATAATCTAGAAAGGCAAGGTTGTCGAATTCCAGTTTTACATTAAGGAATTCAACTGTTGATTGGCTGTGCCCGATCTTATCGAGTCCAAACTCACTAATAATTGTTTTGTTCATAATTTTTAATTTTTCTTTTTTTTAATGTTGTGATAATCTATCTCGCCCTGATGACTTTCATCAATGCAATTTTTAATTGTGTAGTTCATAGTTTTCTGTTTTTCATTTCAAGAATCATCAGTCAAATATTGTGCCATTTTAACAAACATTAAATATAAATGTTTGTTTAACAAACATTGATATTTAAAAAAACTATTTGTATTCTTGCAGAAAAATCATATATTTACTTATGGACTTTAAAACGGCGTTAAATCAATTAGTTGGTAGTCGAATTAAAATAAAACGAGCTGAACTCGGCTTAAGCCAAGATGAATTGGCCTCTAAAATCGATCTGGCTAGGGCATCCATATCTAATATTGAAATTGGTCGCCAGCAGCCTACACTCAGTACTCTTTACGACATTAGTCAGGTACTGGAAACCGACGTTCAGTCACTCCTCCCAACTTATTTAGAAGTTAAGTCAGAAACAATCTCGAAATCAGATCCTTTGGAAATCCTCAAAACAAAAGATGTTACAGATGGTTCTAAAGAGAAGATCGAGAAATTAATTGCAGGCATAATTCCAAAACCTAACTTATGAAATATATTGAGGATAGAGCCAACGAGCTTTTACGAAAACTGGCTATTCATTCGGCTCCTATAGATCCGAAGAAACTTGCGGAAAAGTTAGGGGTCATTGTTCAGAAAGTCGATCTTGACAGTGATGTGTCAGGTCTTTTTGTCACAAAAGACAATGTGTCATATATTATGTATAATAAAGGAGAAAATAAATTCAGGCAGCGTTTTACAATAGCACATGAATTAGGACACTATATGTTGCACAAGGAAATCTCTCTTTTTATCGATAAAACACAGCGAGTTCTTTACAGAGATTCCGCTTCAACGACTGGAGAAAAATTAAAAGAGCGTGAAGCTAATGCCTTTGCCGCCGCGCTTTTGATGCCAAAAATATTGGTAGAAGAAGCAGTGACTGAAGTACCTTATGGAAAAGATACAGTAGATTATCTTGCAGACAAGTTTCAGGTAAGTCCACTAGCAATGAGTTTTAGACTATCAAATTTAGGCTACGAAATAGGCTGGTAGAGAGGTAAACGAATATACGTCAATTTTCATTTTATTAACTTGTATAAATTGTAGTTCTATATGAAAAGTCCGATAGGCCCAAAAAGATTGAAACCTTTAAATCCTATCAGAAATATATAGCGCATTGCTAACAGAATAGTATTACGAAGATCGATAAAACAAAAAAATCCAATCATTTCTGGTCGGGCTTTTACTTTTATAGCTATTTTTCTATTTATTCTTTAATAGTTCCACTTTCTCTCTTTCGCTTGTTAATAAACGCTCATATAGTTCAACTATCTTTTCAATTGTATTAAATGTGGATTGGTAGTTTAACAAGCTGGCAATTAATGTTGGATTATCGCTACTGTTAATATTAGCACTTTCGCTTATTTATCCAAAGCCGGAATCGTTTTTCTTTGGAAATAACTATCTTTTTTGTTTCCTACTTTTAGCTGCTAATGCTTCTTGCTCGGCAATAGTGTTTAGCTTAACTCCTTTATAAATCGTCTTGGCCATATCGCCAGGCTCAACATCCAGTGCAAGCGCTATCAAGTATAGTTCTTCTCCGGAAAGCTTAGTGCTTGCGTCATTACTTAGCAGGCTTAAGCGAGATTCAGTAATACCCGTCTTCCTATAGATTTCTGCTTTGTTAGCAGATTTCAAAATTAAGTATTTGCCAAGTTCTGTAAGCTCCGACTTCTTTTTCACGCTGATCGTTTTTTGATAAACATACCAAGTGAAAGTTTTACTTAGTAATTTTTGCACTTTTCATTTGATTATTTAAAGAATACTTTAGAATATCTAAACTCTTATTGTTATATTCGTGTATAAATTAGGTATTAACAAAGAGTCTCGGCTACCAAATTCTCACAATAAACAGCCAACGAGACAATAGATTAATGCCTATGGTGATATTTTGCGTAATTTAGTGCGCACTATAGCATCATGGGCTCTATTGTAATTCCGTTGGCAAGGCCGTGAGAAGCCCGGTAGATGGTATTTAGAGCCCAGCTATAGTGTTTCTTCATACCAACAAGACTCGTAAAACCATACGAGTATGAAAGCTAAATCCATTACCATTGCAGGGAAACCGCTTTCGCGGTTTTATCAACTGCCTTTAGAAAAGGGGAGCAGGGTGTTAAGGTTAGCGGTGCTGGAGCAGATCGCTAGCGCATTTAGCGTAGGTAAAAAGCCTGAGCCGTTGGCCATCACATCGCTTTCTTTTAATCAGGGTTTGTTAACCGTCACTGTTAAATTGGAAGGGGAAGAGGCAAGGGTTTACATCGCGGTAGCATATGATAACCTGTTGGTGAGCTGTAGTGTTGATACGGATGAAACTTACCTGGGGCGTTATGCTTACCTTACTTTGTGTACCATGATGCGGAGTGGTTACTGTAATTTTCAGGAATATTACTGGCCCGAATGTTTTGCTTTGGGCAACAAGCGGTCGGGATATGTAAATGTGGTGAAAAAACCGGGCGGTATCACCATTACCTTAAAGAAAAAGTTTAGCGGTTTGTTTAGGCCTGGTGATGATTTGCCGGATGTTACGGAACGAACGGTAGTACCGCGTGAGAGGTTATCGGGTAAAAATGTGATAGCACGGCTGGCACCAGTTAGCATTGGTTATTGTTTTGCCAATACTGATCTGCAAAAGTTCCACAGCAACCATTATCCTTTTTTAATTCCTTATGTTTTTGCGGCCACGGCTTACCTTAAAACGGTTAAATCTTTTAAACGTTTCGTGTTGAATCCGCACGATGTGGATGGCATTAGCCTCTCGCCACAACAGGAGGAACTGAACAGCATTTGCTTCGCCATGAAAGAGATCGCTGCCATCCGCTTTAACGCCAATGCCCACCTGCCCGAAAAGGTAGCCGAAACCGATAAACTTAACGACGCAAACCAGCTGGCGCTTTTAAAGTTATGGAACAAGGCTTTGCCGCTATTGATGCAACAGCGTTTTACACATTACTTCTACACCTATGGCATGCGCAATGTTACGGGCAAACCTGTAATGCGGGATATGAAGCTGGTTGAATTTTCGATGGAGGTGCCTGTTTTGAGTTTCGTGCTTAAAGATGAGGGCGATTATTATGAACTGGAATTGAAGATTAAGGTGAAAGGGAAGTTGTTGCATCTGAATACGGATCAGTCTGGCCTGTTTTTGGTTTGCGATAGTGCTAACCCGTATTTGTGGTATTTGCTTGAGGCGGAAATGGATTATAAACTGGTTTGGTTTTTTAGTAAGGTAAATTTTAAGGTGCAGGTGATTAAAGGGTATTATAGGGAGTTTTTTGAGGGGTTTGTGGAGAGGGTGGAGAAGTGGTATGAAGTGAAGAGGGGGTAAGGGGGGTGTTTAATTACTAATACGGTCGTCATTCCCGCGCAGGCGGGAACCACGAAGTGCTCAGCGAAGCTAATCTTAATGCAATCGCTATTTTCTTTTCCCTGGCTCGGGCTTGCCTCGGCTCACCGCCGCCGAGGGCTCTTTCTTTTGGCTTGGCCCAAAAGAAACAAAAACCCAAGGCTTGCATCTTTTCTTGTAAAAACCTACGGAAATCTTGATAGCGGCAGCATCGAGGCTTTTAGCCCTGGCTTTGTGCCACCGCGCTCGCTTTAATTCTGCCTTGGGCTGTGGGGTATTAGGGGTAAGTGCAAAGCTTTCCGTGCTTTTTCCGGCGAAAATCTGCGAGGCCGGGTAGCAGGGTGGAGATAGCGTGGTGTATAGGATAGTTTCCAATATGACGTTGTTTCATCAATAAATCCGTCATTGCGAGAAGGCTTTTTCAGCCGACGAAGCAATCTTACTACTATGGGTAATCTGCGATTTATACCTCAGCTCGGGCTTGCCTCGGCTCACCGCCGCCGATGGGCTCTTACCTTTTTCTTGATAAAAAGGTAACCAAAAATCAAGGCTTGCATCTTTTCTTGTAAAAACCTACGGAAATCTTGATAGCGGCAGCATCGAGGCTCTTAGCCCTTGCTTTATTCCAGCGCGCTCGCTTTGATCCTGCCTTGGGCTGTTGGGTTATGAGAGGGGAACTGCAAAGATTTCCGTGCTTTTTCCGGCGAAAATCTGCGAGGCCGGTAGCAGGGAGGAGATAGCGAGGTGCATAAAAATATTCATGTATTGATTCTTATGAAACTATGAGGGGAACTCCCCTCCTGATTTAGGAGGGGCGGGGGTGGTAAATAGTCGTTGTTCCATCAATAAATCCATCATTCCCGCGCAGGCGGGAATCTTAATGCAATCGCTATTTTCTTTTCCCTGGCTCGGGGCTTGCCTCGGCTCACCGCCGCCGAGGGGCTCTTTCTTTTGGCTTGGCCCAAAAGAAACAAACCTGAGCGTAGCGAAAGCATGCCTGCCATCAAAAACAACAAACACAAAGGCATAACTGAAAGGCTTGCATCCGTTTTTTATGTGATCGTATTGTTTTTATCGGTATAAAAGATTGCTACGCAATTCTTGTGAAAACCTACGTAAATCTTTATAGCGGCAGCATCGAGGCTCTTAGCCTTTGCTTTGTTCCACCGCGCTCGCTTTGATCCTGCCTTGGGCTGTGGGAGTATGAAAGGAGGTGCAAAGCTTTCCGTGCTTTTCCGGCGAAAATCTGCGAGGCCGGTTAGCAGGGCGCAGATAGCGAGGAGTAGAGGGAATTCTTCTCTAGCTGTCATCCTGAGGTACGAAGGATCTTTTAATTGCAGGTTATCGCGAAAAATCCGTCATTTCGACCGTAGCGGAGAAATCTTTTAAGTTAGGTTAATAGTGTACATTTTTGCCCCTGGCTCGGGCTTGCCTCGGCTCACCGCCGCCGAGGGGCTCTTTCTTTTCTCTTGATAGAAAAGAAACAAACCTGAGCGCAGCGAAAGCATGCCTGCAGTTAAAAACAACAAACACAAAGGCATAACTGAAAGGCTTGCATCTGTTTTTTATGTGATCATGTTGTTTTTATCGGTATAAAAGATTGCTGTGCAATTCTTGTAAAAAGCTACGGAAATCTTGATAGCGGCAGCATCGAGGCTCTTAGCCTGGCTTGTTCCCACTGCGTTCGCTTTGATCCTGCCTTGGGCTGTGGGGTTATGAAAGGGAGTGCAAAGATTTCCGTGCTTTTTCCGGCGAAAATCTGCGAGGCCGGATAGCAGGGAACAGATAGCAAGTGCATAAAATATTCATGTATTGATTCTTATGAAACTATGAGGGGAACTCCCCTCCTGATTTAGGAGGGGCGGGGGTGGTTATGAAGAGAATTCTCTTTAGTCCATTCCCTTTCAGGTGAAAGGTACCGATAGGCGGATAGGGGTTTAGGGCGCTCGCTATAACGAGGTTCAAAGATTTCTCCATTCCGCTGCGCTACAGTCGAAATGACGGTCATTCTTCTAAAAACAAAAGCCGCAGTTCTTTCGATCTGCGGCTTAAGTTTGTGCTGTTAAGATCCCCGCCTTCGCGAGATCTGATAGTAATCGGATGACGACTTTTTCTTTTAAAATTACGGCTTCTTACCAATGTTCAGCCTGATGTTGACTTCGAAATCGCCATCAGTATAACCGCTGATAGCAGAAGTAGCCGTATTGTAGTAGGCCATAAAATACAGGGTCGATTTGTAATTCATCCCGAAACCAACAGTAGCATTCTGCGTATTGTGGTACATGGCCATTACGTATAACTTATCGTTAGCGAAGTTTGCATTTAAACCGGCATCCCATAAATTTTCGTAATTCTTGATGCCCCTGAAAACACCTTTAGGCTCGAGGCTGATGCCATTCATACCCGAGGCCAGCATGAACTTATAACTCACCGCCGAATAAAACGTGGGTTTATCGGCAAAGTTTAAATCGTCTTTCCTGAAAACCGAACGCATGTTAGGTACGGCGCCTTCAACGGTTAATCCTTTTGAGGTATAAGAGATACCGAAATCGCCATCCAAGTAATAACCGCGGTCGTTAAAACGGGCGATGGATGGGTCGTTAATATCGCTGTTTCTTATACTGTTCAAATCGAGTTTATCCTGACTGGCACCAAAAGAGATCCCGAAATTTAATTTCTGATCGTCGCTGTTTAGCGGCAGGTGATAGGCAAAGGTACCCACAGCCTTGGTGCGCTGGATGCCGCCCGATTTCTCGTTGTAGATGTTTACGCCCCAACCCACTTTATTTACCTGCTGATCGAGGGTTACGCTTTGGGTAATGGGTGCGCCCGGAATGTTTGACCACTGTTTTCGGAAACTGCCGTTGATGTTAAAACCTTCGTTAATGCCCGCCATTGATGGGTTTACGAGGTAACGGTTCTGAAAATACTGTGCATTGAGTGGAAGGATCTGTGCTTGTACAGATCCTAAAAATAATGTGCCTGCAGCAAATAGAAACGTTACGCGACGCATTTGCTTTATGTTTTTGGTAATTGCTCTCATGTCTGTAATTAGTCTCTAATGATGTTGATGTAACCTTTAAATGTACCAATGCCGTTCCCTAAATCGATGATGTAATAATAGGTTCCTTCGTTTAAGGGGCTACCGTTTATGGTTCCGTCCCAATCGTTGGCATAGGTATGTTTGGTGTATAATATCCTTCCGGCCTTATCGAAAATCTTTAAGGTGTTGTTTGGATAGTAATCGATGTTTTTAACGATAAATTTATCGTTGTAACCATCGCCATTAGGGGTAATTACGGTACTGGCTTCTAGTTTATAATCTTCTATTACCGTAATGGCAATGTTTTGCTCGCTTACACAACCGCTCGCATTGGTTACGCTAACGCGGTAAGTACCGCTCTGTTTCGGGCGGATGGTTAGGGCAGACGTATTCTGTCCGCTCACGATATCAGCGCCTGTCCAGCTGAATTGCGTACCACCTGTAGCGGTTAACACGATTGCATCGCCTTTAGAAATGGATAAACCTTTATTACTGCTGATGGAAACTACCGGTAAAGCATTTACGGTTATGGTAGCCGTTCCTGTTTGAGGCTGGCCACAGTTGGCATCTTTTAAATTGATCAAATTATAGGTAAATGCCCCGGCTATATTGGTAGGTGCCGATACGGTTACCGATGCGCTTGTTGCGCTAGTGCTTACCGTTTGGCTTGCCCCGCCGTTAATGTTGTAGGTAAAGGTATACGGTGCCGATCCGTTTGCGCCGGTAAAAGTGATGGTTTGAGGCACACCATTTAAACAAACGGTAGCTGTGCCGGTAATGCTGGCGGTAGCGGTTGAGGTTACGGTTAATTTAAAAGTGCTGGTGGTTTTATCTACTCCTCCAAAATCTGTTCCGCCATTATCCATTACGGTAACCGCAATGTTGGCCACACCGCTTACATTGTTTTTTAAGTGGTAGGTAATGGTTCCTTTATCGGCACCGTTTGAGGCTATGCTTAATACATCAAACAGGTTGGCATTATCTGAAGTAACCGAAAGGGTAGTGTTCTGCGTAGTTTCCGGACCGGCAGAAATTCCGGTTAAGGCAATCGTCTGGTTGGCTGGTGTGAAACAAACAGCCTGGTTAGGCACTGCATCAATTGTTGGGGCGCCATTGCCGAACAAATACCGCGTGCGGATCGGGTAATGATCGGTTGTGGTAGAACTGTAATTGGTGACCAGGTTTTTAACGCCATCTAAAACCTCGGCCGAGGCCGTAATATAGTTAAGGTAAAGGCTTTTGCTAATGATTACGTTATCGATTACGGTATTAAAGCCGGCTGTAGATTGTTTTCCGGCTAAGCTTAAAGGCAGGGTAACCGGGAAATAGTTTGCTGCATCCTGTGTAAAATCGACATACGAAGTGCCGGTACCTGCAGGCATTGGGGCAATGGTTTTATCGGCATCGAGTACATCGTTAAAATCGCCGAGGATAATCACTTTTTTACCGGCTAGGTTAGCATCAAGCCAATCTTTTAACTGTTTGTTGCCAGCTTTTCTGCGGTTGTAGGAGTCAATCTGATCGGCAGTTGTGCCTGTGTTGGCTTTGGCATGAATCTCGACGAAATAAACCGTATCCAGTTTATTGTTGATCTTTACCTGTGCCTGCATCATATAAGGGAAACGGCCTGACGACCAGTTTTTGTAAGGTGTACCATCGGCACTGGTTGCCGGTACAGCCGGGTTGTAGGTGTCTCTTAAAATACCGAGGGTAGAAATGGGTTTAATCAAATCGGTACGGTACATAAAGGCCAGTTTTTGTGCCAATGGATAATCGGCATCAGCTTTATTATCGGCGTATGATCCGAACTCGCTGAAAACGACATTGTATCCTGCCGGTAAAACCGTGTTCCTGAATAAAGTGGTATCTACCACCTCTGCAAAACCATAAATATCTGCATTGAGGTTATTTACAACCGTTTTTACATTGGCCGCCTGTAAGGCATCGTTTGATGGATCTTGTGCCGGACTGCCAAACCATTCGATGTTCCAGTTGACCACTTCAAGGGTATTAGAAACATCGAAGGTATTTCCGCTTAAGGCAACGGTTTTATTTGCCGAACCGGAAGTGGCAATATTTACATTGCCGGTATAACTGGTGTTCGCCGCGGTTGGCGAAAATTTCGCATACACGGTTGGCGAAGTATTGTTGATATCGGCTTTCGGATAGGTAATGCTGCTGCTATACGTTCCGGTACTGGTTTTAGACAGTGTGAAGTTGGCCGGAGCAGTTAAGGTAACATCGCCCGTTAAGTTCCCTGCAGAAAAACCAAAGCTATTTGCTGCTGAAGTGGTATTGGCCGCCTGAAAGCCAAAACTGATGCTCGATGGCGACGTAGTAATGTCGACCGCAGGTGGCGTGTTCGAATTGGTTACCGCAAAATCATCAACTGTCCAGCGGCTGGCTGATGAAGTGGTAGAATTATACACAATAGCTACATAAACTGGTGTAGCTTTATAGGCTGATAAATCGATGTTATCTGATTTGGTCCATTTATCGCTGCCCGTTTCAGGGAATTTACCATCCAAACTGGTCCATGTGGCCAATGCAGGATTACCTGAACCCATATAGTTGGTCGAGATTTTTAACTGCAGTTTATCTCCTGCAAAGGCAGATCTGGTCCAGAAAGATAAGATAGCGTAATTGAATGATGAAATATTTAAGGCCGGAGAGATTAACCAGTCTTCGTTAAGGATGTTCCCGCCCGAGTAACCATTAATCTGCACGGCATTGCCTGCACTGCCCGCACCAGTTGGGTCGGAAGCATCGTGACCAAAAGTTGTGGTACAGCCCCAGGTTTGCGGACCGGTTACGCTGTACTGGTAAAAACCATCTGATAAGGCTGCACTGCCCACCGTAGTACAGTTTTCGAAATTGAAAGCCGTTTGGTTAGGATCAATAGCCGGACCACTTAAAGCCAGTGAAACTGAGGTGGCACCTGCGCTGGCATGTACAATGGCTCCGTTTGCGTTACCCACTGCCGTTGGACTGAATTTAACATAAACCGTTTGGTTGGTGGCTAAATCTGCAACGGTATAGCTAAGGGTATTGGCGAACGTGGCATTATCTTTCGAAATGGAAAAAGGACCGGTTACCGTCAGCGTGGTATTGTTGGTTAAATTACCTGCCGATAAAACATAAGTTTTGGCTGCAGAAGTGGTATTGATGGCCTGGTTACTGAAGGCCAGTGTTTTTGGCGTAACTACCAAATATGGACCTGATGTCGACACCGGTTCTGTTACCGAGCTGTTTTGTGGATTCGGTGTTCTGACAATAAAATCAGCAGCATTTTGATCACTATCATAGCCGTTACCGGCAAATTCTTCTGTACCACCGGTACCCATGGTGGTGGCATCAGATGTAGCACTGGCTTTTCTTTCTATAGAAGAGGTATTGTTTGGTGCCGGTGCAGGGGCGGTACCTTCAAAGCCGTTGGCTGTAGCGCCAAAACCTACCAGATCGATAACAGCTGTGCCGGTTGGCAAACTACCGGTTTGCGCCGTAGTGCTATTGCTTAATAGTACTTTACCTGCGGTACCACTCATTGTAATGGTGCCGATTTTATCAGGTGTTGGCAGATTGGCGGTACCGCCTGAACCTGCAGCTTGTTGGATGAGGTAAAAACCTTTTGGTGCAATGCTGCCCGATAAGGTAGTAACCTGCCAGGATGTTCCGGTTGCGCTGGCATACTGCACGCTCCAGCCTGTTAAATCTACAGCACTAAGTGTTGGATTGTATAACTCGATAAAGTCGTTTTTATAAACTGCACCCGAGTTGCCACCGCCACCATAAACTTCAGAAATAACTACATGGTTAGCACCCGTTGGCTCTTTTACTGATGAGTTTTGAGGATTAGGGGAAGTAACTACAAAATCGGTACTGTTGTTATCGGTATCGTAGCCGTTACCGTTAAATTCTTCAGCACCTCCAATCGCTAAAGTAGCCGCTGTAGATGTGGCGCTTGCCTTACGTTCAATAGAAGTGGTATTGGAAGTTGCCGGTGTAGGTGCGGTTTCGAAACCTGTAGCCGTTGGGCCAAAACCCACTTTATCTACCACTGCTGCGGTTGATGGATTGGCACCTGTTAAAAGCACGTTCGAATTGCTTAAAATAACTTTTCCGGTTGTACCCGATAAGGTTAAGGTTCCGATGGCATCTGGCGTAGGTAAATTAACCGTTCCGCCGGCGCCAACAGCTTCCTGAACTAAATAGAAACTTTTTGCAGGGATACTGCCGGTTAAATCTGTTTTAGCCCAGGTGCCTGTACCGGTAGCGTTTAAATACTGCACACTCCAACCCGTTAAATCAACCGCGGTATTGCCCGGATTATATAATTCGATAAAGTCGTTTTTATAAGTTGCACCGGTGTTGCCGCCACCTCCATAAACTTCTGAGATTACAATATGTGTGGCTGCTGCAGGCGGTGTGGTACCCACACCTGTTGTGCTAATGTTCTGTGTACTTGCACCATTACTTGAGATAATGATATTGCCTGATTCAGGGCCTGTAGTTGTAGGGCTGAAGCGTACGGAAACTGTTTTACTTGTGGCTAGTTCAGCCACGGTATACACTAAAGAAGTGCTATAGGTTACATTATCTTTTGAAAGATAAAAAGGTGCCGTGGTGGTTACATTAACCACATCAGTTAATCCCGATGCACTCAAATTAAAAGTTTGTGCGGTAGAATAGGTACCTGTATTTTGAGAACCAAAATCGAAAGCGGTTTGGTTTACCGTTAAAATGGCTGATAGCCCATTTCCGCTTACGGCAACGTTAACAGGGCTTGCGCCGGTGCTGGTATTGGTAATATTGCCACTGGCATTACCTGCTACCGTTGGACTAAAACGCACATAAACCAACGGTGAGGCCGCAACCTCGGCGGTAGTATAACTGATGGCATTGCTGAACGTAACATTGTCTTTTGAGACAGAGAAGGGTGCCGTAGCATTTACTGAAACGTTTGCAGTAAGATTGGCGCCACCTAAAGTATAACTTTGTGCAGTAGAATTAGTATTGATGTTCTGATCGCCAAAAACCAATGCGGTATTAGATGCCGATAAAACCGGTGTAGCGGTAGTGCTGCCATTGGGGGTGATGCTAAAATCGTCGACAGCGTAAATACCGTCGCTTCCTAAATCATCAGTGTCTGTCCAGCGGATATAAAGTGTGGCACCATTTACCCATGTAATGGCAGTGATGCTTCCTGAAATAGCGGTTTGGTTTGCAGGAAGATTTCCGTCAACGCCAGCTGCCGCGGTAGTGGTGGTTAACTTTTCGTTAAGGTCCATTCCGGTAAGTGGCAACCAGGTGGCCGATGCATCGGCAATGCCCGTGGCATTAAAACTATATTCGAAATTCAGTTTTTCGTTTACGGTGGCGTTTGAACCGGTTCTCCACTGTTCCATCACACCCGATAAATCGATTGAAGTTACAGTTGAGCCTGTATTATTCTGGAAGCCGGCACCAAATCTGGGTACTAAAGCACCAGAAGCCAAACTTCCCAAAGAGCGATCGGATGCCCCGGCAGTACCCACATTATATGCTGCACCGCTGTTTGATGAAGTGCTGTAAACCACTAATGGCAAGGCCGAACCAACAGTTGCGGTATTTGTACCGCCGGCTTTAACGGCGCTCCATCCGGCAACGGTTGAAGTCCCGGTTGATGTCATACCGTCAAAATTTTCTGATTTAGCTGTGTTTATTGCCGTTAATGAAACCTGGGCAGATAAATAGTTAACAAAAACCAGAAGAAATAAAATAAACAGTAAAGGTTTTTTCATAGAATAAATTATTGTTTACAACAAATGTATATGCAATTGCCTTATTATCAGATTAATTTAATGTTAATTCGAAAAAATGTGGAAAAATAAATGTAATGTGGGGTAATTTTATGGTTGTGTAAACGTTATTGCGCTTTTTGAATGATATAGTAATGTTTAGGGGAGAGATCCTTGGCCTTTTCATAAACATTGTTCGCTATTCCCGCGCAGGCGGGAACCACGCAGTGCTCAGCGAAGCTAATCTTAAAGCACTTTGCTATCCTTTATCCAAAGGCTCAGGCTTGCCTCGGCTCATCGCCGCCGAGGGGCTCTTTCTTTTGGCTTGGCCCAAAAGAAACAAAAAAACAAGGCTAGCATCCGTTTTTTATGTGATCATGTTGTTTTTATCGGTATAAAAGATTGCTACGCAGTTCTTGTAAAAAGCTACGGAAATCTTGATAGCGGCAGCATCGAGGCTCTTAGCCCTTGCTTTGTTCCACCGCGCTCGCTTTGATCCTGCCTTGAGCTGTGGGGATATGAAAGGAGGTGCAAAGCTTTCCGTGCTTTTTCCGGCGAAAATCTGCGAGGCCGGTTAGCAGGGTGCAGATCGCATGGTGCCTACCGTAGTTTCTAATATGGTTATTGTTCAACCAATAAATCCGTCATTCCCGCGCAGGCGGGAATCTTAAAGCGGTTGCTATTTTCTTTCCCTTGGGTCGGACTTGCCTCGGCTCACCACCGCCGAGGGGGCCTCTTACCTTTTTCTTGATAAAAAGATAACCAACCTGAGTGCAGCGAAAGCATGCCTGCCATTAAAAACAACAAACACAAAGGCATAACTGAAAGGCTTGCATCTGTTTTTTATGTGATTATGTTGTTTTTATCGGTATAAAAGGTTGCTGTGCAATTCTTGTAAAAAGCTACGGAAATCTTAATTGCGGCAGCATCGAGGCTCTTAGCCTTTGCTTTATTCCACCGCTCTCGCTTTGGTCCTGCCTTGGGCTGTGGGGTATGGGGGGAAAGTGCAAAGCTTTCCGTGCTTTTTCCGGCGAAAATCTGCGAGGCCGGTTAGCAGGGTGGAGATAGCATGGTGCGGAAAACATTTATGGATTGATTACTTTGAAACTATGAGGGGAACTCCCCTCCTGATTTAGGAGGGGCGGGGGTGGTCAATAGAACTGATTTAAAAGATCCTTCGCTGCGCTTAGGATGACAGCAAAAAAAAACGCAGTTCTTCCGATCTACGGCTTTTCGTTTTAACATCAATCTAAATTTGCTTTAAAATCTGTTAGACGTTGCATTAAGATCCCCGCCTGCGCGAGGATGACGGATCATTCTTTAAAATTAAAGGGGAACTCCCCTCCTGCAGGAGGGGTTGGGGAGGTTTTGCCCTTTGCTCGGGCTTGCCTCGGCTCACCGCCGCCGAGGGGCTCTTTCTTTTGGCTTGGCCCAAAAGAAACAAAAACCCAAGGCTTGCATCTTTTCTTGTAAAAACCTACGGAAATCTTAATTGCGGCAGCATCGAGGCT
>NZ_FOJM01000022.1 GCF_900111825.1 Pedobacter suwonensis | reverse complement strand
GTCCGCTCTACTGTTCTGGGCAGACAGGAAAGCATTTTGTTTCTCCAGGAGTTTGAGTTTAGCTTCCAACTCCAGGATTTTCTGTTCAGGTGTCTTGGGCATATGAAAAGGAGATTTATGCTCCCAATCAAAGTTACCATATTTTTGCAACCATTTACGAACGGTGCTGTCACCCTGTATACCGTATTTAACTTTAGCTTGAGATAAACTCAATGTCCCATTTTCAACCTCGCTAACTACTTGAAGTTTAAAGCTTAAGGTGTAATCTTTCTGACTACGTTTCGAATAATTTGTTTTTTCCTCCATAAGGATACTAGTTTTTTGTATCGCTATATTAGGACTAGACAATATATACAAAAAAGAGGCTTTGGATATTTTCCGAGCCGCTTTTTTTTGTTATTTGAGTTGGAATGGTTTACTGCTCATGATACCTCTTTCGGTAATCACGGCCATTTTGCTATTGAAATCTGTAGGCTCAGAAGTGTAATCGCCATCAAATGCAACCCTGCCTTGTCCCTCTGCAATGGTACCAAATCCGGCATGAGAATCGTCGATGTTTATGATCCCCGCAATTCCGTTTTTAATGTTATTGCCATCTTTTTCTCCTGACATTAAAAAAGCGTAAAAACTATATCCACCGTTTCTGTAAGCTTTTACCTTTCCGTAAACGGTAAATTTATTTCCACCTCCACTAATGGCGGTTACCACGCTGGTATCTGCAGCACCAATAAAGTTTTTCCCCAACATTTTAATGCTGAAATCAGTAGTACTTTGCTCATAAAGTTTAATTACCCCATCATTAAGCACATAACCAGGCTGATAGGGATCGTTGGGTATATTACTGCTCTTTATGGTAAAAGGCTTAAATAAGTATGCGCCATCAATATTTGGGGGCGTAGTACCCTTATTTATCGTAAAACCTAATTTGGTCAAGCTATCCACATACTTTTGCGGGATAATATCCTCAATTTTCTTGCTTAAGATTTCTTCATCGCTCGGATTAATATTGTTATTTTTAGAGCAAGCCGTCAGTTGCAACACCAAACCTACTATTAAAGCAAATGCACATCCTTTAACTACCATAGTTAATCTTGTTATTGGTTTTTTCATCATACAATTTTTAATTTAAGTACTGAAATGCAGATTTGCAACTGTAATGCCATAACTAATAATTTGGCAACCCTGGATTAAAAATAACGGGAAACCACCATATCGATCTACCTAAAATCAGGTATTTACATCAGTTTTTCAACGAAGCCAGTGTCCGTTTTTCTGACGATATTTTACAGGCTATTAAATTTTATTTTAAAAAAAATTTTGGAACAGGTTGATGATACAATTGCCATTATTAAACCAAAAAGCCTTATAATTGTTAATTATTATCAGCGAACCAATTACGAGCATGCCATTAATAAACGAATTTTCAACTGTTCCAACCTTATTGCGGAATGTTGTTAAAAATATCCACAAACCTCAGGAAACGTTCTTAATCCACAAACAGGGAGCAGAATGGACAGAAATTTCTTATGAAGATACTTTAAAACGAGCGGATGCAGTTTCTGCATTTTTTCTGGAAAAAGGGATCGAAAAAGGCGATCGTTTGGGTTTAATGATTGAGAATTCTCCGGAATATGTCTATTATGACCAGGGTATTCAGCAAATTGGTGTAATTAATGTCTCTATTTATCCTACACTTTCCGAACAGGAAGTAGCCTATATTATTAACGATTCAGGCATAAAAGCTATTCTGGTTGGGAATAATTTTCTTTACCGCAAGGTTTTAAAAGTTGCGGCAAATTGTAAAGAATTAAAATATATCATTCCTGCTTTCAAAGATTTTGAAAAGGTTACAATCCCAGCAGATGTAAATGTAGAAGTAATTGCTTTTTCTGATATCTTAGCGCTTAAACATCAAATTACAGCAGCCGAAAGGGCCGAAATTGACCAATGCAGGAGCCTTGTACTTCCGCAGGATGTTTCCTCATTAATTTATACTTCAGGAACAACAGGAACTCCGAAGGGTGTAATGCTTACCCACTATAATTTTGTAAAAAATGTAGAGGTGTGTTTGCAGCAAATTCCGGTAATCGATCAAACTGAAACTTTCCTTTCTTTCTTACCGTTATCGCACGTTTTCGAACGTACCGCAACTTACCATGTTTGCTGCGCCCAGGGCTGTAAGATAGCTTTTGCACAAAGTTTAGAACTACTGGCCAAAAACATGGGCGAAGTTCGTCCTACCGTAATGAGTTGTGTACCGCGATTACTGGAACGCATACATGACAAAGCAATTAAAGGTGGTACTGCAGGCGGCGGCACAAAAGCGAAAATATTTATCTGGGCACTGGAAATTGGCAATAAGTATAGGCTAGCAAAAGAGGCCGGTGAAAACCCAGGTCTGATCCTATCGGCAAAAAAAGGCATTGCAGAGAAACTAGTGTTCAGCAAGATTAAGGAAAAAACCGGTGGAAGATTAAAATTCATGATTTCTGGCGGCGCTGCTCTACCTAAAAATGTAGGGGAATTTTTTGGCGATCTTGGCATTAAAATATTGGAAGGTTTTGGATTAACCGAAACTTCACCGGTAATGTCGGTTACCGAATACCACAGACAGGTTTATGGCACCGTCGGTCGGATTATTCCCGGCATTGAAGTAGCGATACAAGATGTGGAGAGTAAAGAAATGATCAGCATTCAAACACATAATACTTTTAGCGAAGATTTTGAATGTGCAGAAGGTGAAGTAATTGTACGTGGCCATTGCGTAATGAAAGGTTATTTCAACAAGCCTGCGGAAACTGCCGAGGCGATTGATAAAGATATGTGGTTCCACACGGGTGATATTGGCCGTTTTTACAAGGGTAATCTTCAGATCACCGATCGTTTAAAAAACATGATCGTAAATGCCTACGGTAAAAATGTGTATCCTACCCCTGTAGAAAACATTTACCTAAAAAGCCCAAAGATCGATCAATTGTTTTTGATCGGCGATAAACGTGAGTTTATTACGGCCATCATTATTCCAAACCGCGAAACGCTCGAAGAAACCTTTAAACTTAAACCTTCATTTTTTGAAGAGGCCGATCCTTTTATCAGCAATCCTGAAATTATCGATTGGATGGAGCAGGACATTAAGAAAATATCTAACGAACTGGCAAAATTTGAGCGCATTAAGAACTTTAAGATCAAGCGCAATCCTTTCAATATCGATGAAGGGGAAATCACTCCAACCCTAAAGGTTAAACGCCGCATTGTAGAAAAAAAATATGCCGAAGCAATTGATGAAATGTATGAAGAAGGTATAGAAGCGGAATCATAATTAAAGGGCCATCATTATAAATTTTAATTGTGGCCTTTATTTATAAAGCATCAGTTACAGGTCCATGCCATTTGCATCAGTTGTTAATATTTCGCTCATGTAGTCAAAAAAGGGACGCATATTTTTAAATCCCTGATTGCAGTAGCCGAGGAAGTCCGTACTCAAAACTTCCTCGTCGGTAAATTGATGAATCAACAAAAATTGTTTGTAGCGTAGCAAATCGATGTCCTGATGATCTGAATCAAAGCCTTTTGGAGCTGTTTTCAATTGTTCTCCTTTCAATGCCCCGAAAAAAGAGGCAAAATATTCTACACTTAGTATTTCCCGCAAAGGCGCGGCATCAAAACTGATCTGCTCCCTTATTAGTTTTAGATCTTGCGGCGAAGGCCCGAAAAAGCCACCTGCCACAAAGCTATTGCCTGGTTCGATATGGAAATAATAGCCACCTCTCCTTTGTTTGCCAGCACGTTTAAAACTTCCGCTCCAATGTGTTTTGTAGGGCGTTTTATCATTTGAAAAACGCGTATCCCGATAAATCCGGTATAAACTTTTCTTTCCGGATGCTGTTTCAATTACATCATGGGTATTCATTAAATCCAACAACTGCTGCGCAAAAGATTCTATGTAGCCTAGCTCCTTCTGATAGGCCGTTTTATGATCATTAAACCAATTGGGTTCATTGTTATTTTTTAACAATCTTAAAAACTCAAAACTGGAAAGCGGTATTTGTTTTATATCGGGCATAGTTTTTTAAGGGCTAAATCATTCAGGCAAATATAACATCCATAAAACACTAAATTCATATCGCTTACCCATAAAATTGCTCTGGTTTACCCTAAGAGCATTCTTGCTTCCACTCTATCATTGTAGAATAAATACCCTGGGTATCTTAAATTTCACATTTTTATCCCGTTGTTTTTTCACGTCCTAAAAGGCATTTTTATATGAAATTAAGCATTTATTAATTGCAATACCTTTCTTATCTTTGCCCAAAGGTGTCTTTTCAAAAAAATGATGTTGGAAATGATATCCATTACATTAATAAACACATTGCAAATTCTTACTTTTGCAAAAAATACCCGAAATGAGTATAGGATTATCAGAACAAGAGCAATTACGACGTGAGTCGCTAAAACAATTACGTGCATTAGGCATTGAACCTTATCCTGCAGAAGCTTATGAAGTAAATACTTATGCAGCAGATATATTAGCTAATTATGAATCAGATAAGACAGCATACAAGACAGTAGTATTAGCCGGTAGAATTATGAGCCGGAATATTATGGGTGCTGCATCTTTTACTGAATTACAGGATTCTACCGGCAGGATTCAGATCTACCTGAAGCGTGATGAACTTTGTCCTGGCGAAGATAAAACCCTATACAACACCGTATTTAAAAAACTTTTGGATATCGGCGATTTCATTGGCGTTAAAGGTTATGTTTTCACTACCCAGACAGGCGAGATTTCCGTACATGTAACTGAATTTAAGGTACTTTCAAAATCACTACGCCCATTGCCGATTGTAAAGCGTGATGATGAAGGAAACGTATATGATGGATTTACCAATCCGGAATTGCGTTACCGCATGCGTTATGTGGATTTAACGGTAAACCCTGACTACAAACAGATCTTTATTAAACGGAGCAAGGTAATTAATACCATGCGCAATTATTTTGATAACCAGGGCTGGATGGAAGTGGAAACCCCAATCCTGCAGCCTATCCATGGTGGTGCGGCAGCGCGTCCGTTTGCTACGCATCATAATACTTTAGATATGCCGCTTTATCTGCGTATTGCAAATGAACTCTATCTAAAAAGATTAATCGTTGCCGGTTTCGATGGTGTGTATGAGTTTGGTAAAATGTTCCGTAATGAAGGAATGGACCGTACCCATAACCCTGAATTTACCTCAATGGAAATTTATGTGGCCTATAAAGATTATATCTGGATGATGGCGATGGTAGAGGAATGTTTAGAGCAAGTGGCAATTGCAACAACAGGATCTGCAGTGGTAAAAGTTGGTGCGAACGAAGTTAATTTCGAAGGACCTTACGAAAAACTAACCATGTACGAATCCATCCAGAAATATACAGGAATTGATGTCTCTGCAATGACGGAAGATGAGATTGCACAAACCTGTAGAGCTCTGGATATAGAAATTGATGATACCATGGGCAGAGGTAAATTAATCGATGAAATTTTCGGTGCCAAAGTGGAAGCAAATTTAATACAGCCTACCTACATTACCGATTACCCGATAGAAATGACACCTCTGGCTAAAAAACACCGTACTGAAGAAGGTTTGGTGGAACGTTTCGAGCTGTTTGTAAATGGTAAAGAGATTGCCAATGCTTATTCGGAATTAAACGATCCGATTGATCAGAAGGAACGTTTGGAAGACCAGTTAAAGTTGGCTGCACGAGGCGATGACGAAGCTATGGCCATGGATGATGATTTTGTACGTGCTTTAGAGTATGGTATGCCTCCTACTTCTGGTTTGGGTATTGGTATAGACCGTTTGGTGATGTTAATGACTAACCAAAGTACTATCCAGGAAGTTCTTTTCTTCCCACAGATGCGCCCGGAGAAAAAGAAAATTGAAATGAGTGCTGAAGAAAGTGAGTTGTATGCATTAGTAAAAGAAAACGAGCAGTACCTGTTAACTGACGTGAAGGCTAAGTTGACTGAATGGAGCAATAAAAAATGGGATACTACGCTAAAAGCCTTAACCGGAAAAGGCATTTTGAAAGTTACCAAAACAGATGACGGCTTATTTCTATCCCATAAATAATGAATTTGTTAACTTTCAGGTAAAACATTAGCCTGATTTTTAACAAAAACATAACACAAACTTAAAAGGCTTGCTTACAATTGTTTAGCAAGCCTTTTCTATATTTACAGCAATTGATCATTAAAGTCATTGCGATATGAATACTTCAAGTTTAGAAATCAACGAAAGAGAATACTGCATTAAATTGAGTAAAGATGCTTTCGATTTAACGCTGGTCCGCCAATTGATAAAAAGAATCCAGGCCGAAGCACTGTTTTTCTCCAGAAAAGAGGTTGAAGAAGATGATATCTTAGGTAAAAGAGCCCAACGGGAAGACTTTGAAGGTTTTGACTATTTAGGAGACAAATAACAGCCTATACGTCACCCGGATCCGATAGCAATCGGATTTATTTCAAGGTCTGTTAGCTAGATGCTGAAATGAATTCAGCTTTACGATTGGGCTAACCGATTAACTATTTTAAACAGTTAACCGGTTAACCAGTTTGGACAATTAACCTTTCTAGTCAACATCCAAAGATCCTTCTACCGAGTCATCCATCGTTTTACCGGTGATCACGGACGCGGCCATTTTCAAAAATGCTACAGCTGTACCGTGTTTGGTATCCCAGTAATATCCTTCTGACGGAATCACTTTGATCAATGTGATATTCGGGTCGTCTTTCCCTCCCTGAAACCAGGTTTTAATAAACGGACTCCAAAGCTCATCGATTTTAGCCTGGTCCCTGCTGATTTCTGAAATGCCATAAATATTTACGAAACCGGAATGTGCTCCGGCCTGAAACAACAAGTGTGTAAAAGGATCAGCCGAAATTTCTTCATTTTTATGACTGTCTTTCATGCTCATAAACCAGATATTACCTTCATCATCAACTTGCTGAATGGCCATTGGCCTGACTGATAGCGGCACGCCTGTTTTAATATTGGTACAGAAAAAGCAACTTTCAGCTTTTTCAGCCAATGTTCTCAGCTTTTCGATAGCTTCTTTACCGCCCAGATCCTGGATATTATTTTCTTCCTGAGTATTGTTGGTACTCCCTTCTTGTGATGTTGCCATAGTATTTTAATTTTATATAAACTACAATGGAAAGTAGAATTTGGTTTTGATTTTATACGTAACGACGATCCTTTTTAAAAAAATACAGATGCTCATCTCCCGAGATATTAAACCATATAAGAAATATAAGCAGCATATAAGCTATATGCACTACCATGTCTTATATGGTATTGAGCGGAATAGCCCTGATCCCGACATTCCGTCGGGAGAGGACTATAAGCGAAAGCGGGGCCGCAAGCCGCCAGGAACCATTAAACGCTCATTTCCTAAAAACAACATTGTTATCATAGCGTAGAAAACCTATGCAAAAAACCAAGTACATTAAGATTTAACCCAATAAAAAAGCCATCTCAATTTGAAATGGCTTTATAAAGAGATGTGATCAATACTATCTGTAACGAACTTGCTGCTGTTTATCCATCATACCCATCTGGTCTTTCATTTGTTTAATCTGATCGGCCAGCAATTTATTCTTATCTGCTTTTTTAGCTTCTGCCAGGTACATCGTTGCTTCGCGTTTATTACGTTTAGCCATTGCAATACCTGCTAAACTTAATTTTGCCAAAGCAATATTATGATCCATCTGCATACCCAATGCAAGCGATTTCTTGAAATACTTCTCACTCTGCATAGGCGCTGTTCTACTTTCAATTAACCCGATCAACAAATTATAATAACCGTGCTGAACTTTAATCAACTGCGTTTCATAATTGGTAATACGGTCTAAAAACATTTTTGCTTTGGGCATGTTATCTTTTCTAAGAAACCATTGTGCTAAAAGCATGTTTTCATTAAAGAAATAGGTTATCAGTACAATTATCCCCAATAAAATGGCAATAATACCCCATGGCCAGAAACCGAAAATAAATAAAGCTACTGCGCCACCCAGTAAAGCAAACCCCGCAATTAATCTGATGATATTTGGCATAAATTTTATCCTAATTATTTTTTTTTGCAAATATCGTGTTTAAATGGCACAAATTAGATTTTAAAACAATAATTTCAATAAAAATTTAAAAGCTCAAAAAAAATCTACTAACTATGAAAATCTTCTTCTCCATAACCCTAATCATATTTGCAATGAATGTTTCTGCACAAGACCTGAACAAGAAAATACACGACGAAGTACACAACAAGGATATATTAATCAATGCCTGCACGCGCGAGGGCGTTACCACTTTCCCTGAATTTAAGGAAATGTACGATCCGCTTTATGAGGCATATGTGCCAGATGCAGCAACAATGATCGAACTGAAAAAGCTGATCAAGAATGAAAAAATCAAGATTGTTTTAGGAACATGGTGTGGCGACAGCAAGGCTAACGTACCAAACTTTCTTAAAATTTTAGACGCCCTGCAGTTTAAAGATAAAAATGTAGAAATTATCGCAGTTGATGGAAACAAAAAGGCTGAAAATGGCATACTCAATGGATTGGATATTGTAAGGGTGCCAACTTTCATTGTTTTTGATAAAAAAGGTAAAGAATTGGGACGGATTACCGAAGGACCTAAAACTACACTCGAAGGCGATTTGTTGGCGATATACCAGAAAAAGTCATAAACTTTTAAAGCATTTTTTTAGTTAGAGGTTCATAGTCTGATATTCATGATCGCCCAAATGTTTGATAATCGATAACCTGTTGGCTTATTTTTATCAACACTAACGATCAACGATAATCTATCAAACCATTGACTAAAATTCATTTACAGACATTACCCCAAATCCATTTTACATCATACATCTTACATTAATATATACATCAGCATTATGTCAGCAGCATTAGAACCAGGATGGTTAGCCGTTTTAGAAGAAGAATTTGAGAAAGAGTATATGATAAAACTGAAAGCTTTTTTACAGGAGGAGAAGCAAAGAGGTGCAACTATTTATCCAAAGGGTGCAGACATATTTAATGCATTGAATACTACTCCATTTGATGAGGTTAAAGTAGTGATTTTAGGTCAGGATCCTTATCATGGGGTTGGCCAGGCGCATGGCCTTTCTTTTTCTGTGCAACGTGGTGTTGCAGTCCCGCCCTCATTAAAAAATATATATAAAGAACTGGAAACTGATATTGAAGGTTTTAAAACGCCAAATCACGGTTACTTAACGCACTGGGCAGAACAAGGTGTTCTGCTATTAAATGCCACTTTAACCGTTCGTGCTTCAGAAGCGGGCTCACACCAAAACCAGGGATGGGAAATTTTTACGGATGAAATTATTAAGTCTTTATCTCAAAAGCGAGAACATATCGTATTTTTATTGTGGGGTAAATATGCGCAGCAAAAAGCGACTTTAATCGATCAGAAAAAACATTATGTTTTGACTGCAGCTCACCCATCACCATTTTCTGCATACAATGGCTTCTTCGGATCGAAACATTTTTCGAAAGCAAATCAGTTGTTGGTGCAAAACAACCTTAAACCAATTGACTGGAATTTACAAGCCTAATGAATACCTATTTCATTAGCGGCCTCGGCGCTGATCAACGGATTTTTTCCCGATTAAAGCTGAGTGAAAAGATTACGGTTATCCATATTGACTGGATAGATCCTCATAAAAATGAGTCACTCGAAGCTTATGCTGAACGCCTTAGCCAAATTATCGATACCAGCCGGCCATTTGCTTTGGTAGGCGTATCTTTTGGTGGAATGATTGCAGTGGAAATGGCCAAAAGATTAAAACCTGTAGCAACAATTATTATTTCAAGCACGATGTTAAGCAGCCATCTGCCCGGATTATACCGCTTTGCCGGAAAATTTAAACTACTAAAATTTATTCCAGCTAAATTTCTAAAAGCATCAAACAAACTTACGCAGCACTATTTTTTCGGTACGAAATCGTCAAATGAGAAAATATTACTGAACAGGATTATAGAAGATACTGATCCTCATTTTCTAAAATGGGCTATTGGAAGCATTTTAAGTTGGAGAAACAAAACTGTACCAGAAAGGATTTACCATATCCACGGTACACAAGATAAAATTCTGTATGCCAGAATAGCGAAACCAGATTTTGTGATCAACAATGGAACTCACTTCATGGTTTATCAAAATGCGAAGCAGATCTCAGGGATTATTGATCAACTGATATTGAATAATGGAACAGAAAATCTTACTCCATTGGCTAAAAACGATTAGCTTAATCTGAAGTAAACAATGGTGGCCATTAAAAAATGATCGTCAGCTTTGCAATCTTGTCAGGTAAAAATCCATTTTCGATTTTTAAACTGCATATGCTTGATCAGCTGACGATCATTAATGGAATAAAAATTTAATCCTTAAATTTTTTCATAAAGTTACTGATGTTTTCTTCTAAATTTCCTTCGGATATGGCTTTAACGAAAGCTGTACCGATAATCGCACCGTTGGCATAAGAACAAGCCTTATCAAAAGTTTGTTTATCGCTGATCCCGAAGCCGATCATGGTTGGATTTTTAAGGTCCATTCCTTTGATACGGCTAAAATAAGCTTCAGTAGTATTACCCACTTCTAAGTTTTTACCTGTGGTAGCCGACGACGATAACAGATAAATAAATCCATTGGTTAAACCATCTATTTTACGAATACGCTCTTCAGCAGTTTGAGGGGTAATTAAAAATACATTGGCCAAGTTATGTTTTTCGAAGCAATCTTTATAAAACTCTTCATACTCCACCATTGGCAAATCTGGCACGATACAGCCATCTACGCCTACTTCAGCACAGGCCTCGCAAAATTTTTCTACGCCAAACTGCAAAACCGGATTTACGTAGCCCATTAATAAAACCGGGATGGTTACGTTTTTACGTAATTCTTTCAGCTGTTCGAAAAGCAGTTTAAGTGTCATACCCTGATCTAAAGATTGCTTGCTACTCGCCTGGATTACCGGTCCATCGGCAACAGGGTCCGAATAAGGAAAACCTATTTCCAGAATATCTGCGCCTGATTTTTGCAGTGCTTCCGCAATCTGAATGGTATCGCCAGTATTAGGATAACCGGCAGTATAATAAATTGATAATATATTTTTCTTCTCCCGGAAGAGTTGTTTAATTCTGTTCATTTTCTTTTGAGATGTGAGATTGGAGATGTGAGATGTGAGATGATGACCGGGCAAGGAAATCTACTGTCTCATATCTCATGTCTCAAACCTATCTATAAATTAAAATATTTAATATAAGTATCCAGATCCTTATCGCCACGACCTGAAAGGCAAACCACCACATTTTCGCCACCTTTGAATTGCATTTTTTCTAAATAAGCCAGCGCATGCGCACTTTCTATCGCCGGAATAATGCCCTCCAGTTTCGTACACAATAAACCTGCTTCCAGACTTTCCTCGTCAGTAATGGAAACATATTGCCCGCGACCGGTTTTGAATAAATGTGCATGCTGTGGGCCAATGCCCGGATAATCCAATCCTGCAGAAACCGAATGAGGCTCTACCACCTGACCATCTGGTGTTTGCATTAAAATACTTCTACTGCCGTGTAAAACGCCTTCGTTACCTAAGTAGGTTGTGGCTGCCGAAAATCCGCTTGATACACCTTTACCTGCTGCTTCAACAGCGATCAGCTTTACATTTTCATCATCCATAAAATGGTAGAACATGCCCATGGCATTACTGCCTCCGCCCACACAGGCTAAAACATAATCAGGCTGATCATTACCCGTTTGCGCTAACAGTTGTTTTTTGGTCTCTTCAGAGATGATCGATTGGAAAATCGCCACCATATCTGGATAGGGGTGCGGACCAACAACTGAACCGATAATGTAATGTGTATCCACAGGATTATTGATCCAGTCGCGCATGGCTTCATTGGTCGCATCTTTCAAAGTTTTACTACCTGAACTTGCCGGAACTACCTTTGCACCCAACATTTTCATACGGGCCACATTTGGCGCCTGGCGCTCAATATCCACCTCACCCATATAAATCACGCACTCCAGGTTACGCAATGCACACACCGTTGCTGTGGCTACGCCATGCTGACCGGCACCAGTTTCGGCGATAATCCGCTTTTTCCCCAGTTTTTCAGCTAATAAAATCTGCCCGATGGTATTGTTGATTTTATGCGCTCCGGTATGATTTAAGTCTTCCCTTTTTAAGAAGATATTGACTCCATACCTTTCCGAATATCTTTTTGCCAGATACAATGGCGAAGGGCGGCCAACGTAGTCTTTCAACAGCTGATGAAATTCCTTCTGGAAATCAGGATCAGCAATGATCTTTAAATAATTCTGACGCAGTTCTTCTACATTCGGATAAAGCATTTCGGGAATGTACGCACCTCCAAAATCTCCGTAATATCCTTTTTCGTTTACTTTGTATTTCATAATATTTATCAACTGGATGTCATACTTATAGCCGTTAAGGTAGCTGTCATCTTGACTGAAGTGCAATCCCGAACGTTCGGGAGAGAGATCTATATTTTACATTGTAGATTTCTCGGCTGCGCTCGAAATGACGATCTATCTCCAGCTAAAATCGTAACATAATATTCTACTTATTCATTTCTTTTATAAATTCTTTAATTTTTTCTGCATCTTTCACACCTGGTTCTGTTTCGAAACGGCTGTTAATATCTAACGCATATAAACGATCATCGTTTACTTTTTTAATAGCAGCGGTATGTTCCAAATCAATTCCACCGCTTAAAAAATAGGGTTTGGTATAAGTGTATCGGTCCAAAACAGACCAATTAAATGTTTTTCCGGATCCACCATGTAATTTTGTTTTGGTGTCGAACAAGAAATAATCAATTCTACCTAAATAAGCTTCCAAAGCTGAAAAATCGAAATCTTCGTCTATCCCAAAAGCCTTAATCACTTCTACAGCGGGAAAACTCAATTTTAATGCGCCACAATATTCAGAAGATTCGCTTCCATGTAACTGAACAGCCTTTAAGTTCAATGTGTTTATTTTTTCTTTTACCTTTTCTAAATCCTCGTTCACAAAAACTCCAACAGTTTTAATTTGAGCAGGAATGTATCTGATCAGTTCTGCCGAAACCTCACTGATCAATCTTGGTGATTTTTCATAAAAGATAAAGCCCATGTAATCTGGCTGCAACTCAGCTACCGCAGCAATATTCGCGGCCAAACGCATTCCACAGATTTTTAACCTTAGCATGCCAGTAATTGTTTAAAACTGTGCAAAGCTTTTTTGTTCATGAGCGATTCTTCAGCTTCATAAAAACAATCGGCGAAAGACATTTCTGGTTTGATGGTCCGGATGGCTAATGCGGCATTGCACAATACTACATTGGTCTGCACATCAGTCGCCACGCCATTAAGCACATCCATAAATATTTTAGCCGATGATGCTACGGTATCACCTCCTTTAATGGTATTTACGTCTACTTTTTCAAATCCCATATCGTTGAGTGTTAAAATCTGCTCACCCTTATTCGAAAAGGTTTTCACATCGCAGGTAAGCGAAACCTCATCATAGCCCTCCAGTGCATGCACAATGGTATAACTTTTATCGGTATCCTGGTATAAATAAGCATATAAACGGGCCAGTTCTAAACTAAAAACACCTACCATCTGGTATTTAGGCTGCCCGGGATTAACCATAGGTCCCAGCATATTAAAAAATGTTTTTACCCCAAGCTCTTTACGGATCGGTGCTACAATTTTCATGGCTGGGTTAAACAGCGGTGCGTGCAAAAAGCAAATGCCCGCGGCATCAAGATTGCGCTTTAAAGTAGCTTCATCATTGGTAAAACTATAGCCCAGGTATTCCATTACATTTGATGATCCGCAGCCCGAAGAAACCCCATAGTTGCCATGCTTGGCTACATGATGCCCCGCCCCCGCTACTACAAATGAAGATAAGGTGGAAATATTGAAAGTATCTTTGCCATCACCTCCTGTACCACAAAGATCAATGAGGTTATAACCGGAAAGATCTACCTTTAGGCACATATCCAGCATGGCATCTCTAAAGCCCTGCAGTTCCTGCACGGTAATGTTCCGCATGGCATAAGCCGTAATAAAAGCAGCAATTTGCGAAGAATTAAATGCACCTTCTGAAATGGAAATTAAAATGTTCTTTGCCTCTTCCCTGCTAAAGCTCTTGTTCTCAAATAAATGGTTTAATATCTTTTTCATGTTTTGTATTCCGCTGGTTGTGTCTCCACAAACCATTTATGTTTATTCTGGTTCGTGGTGACACAAACCATGCGACGTTTAAAAAAAAATTGCATAAAAAAAGGATTGCTTTTCAGGCAATCCCCTTCGTTGTGTTTAAAATATTTTAAAATATATAACAATAGAATCTGCCTAACGAATTTCGTTATGCCACCACCAATTGTTATTTAAGTTTTTAATGATCATGTTTGTATAAAGCAAATATTGACATAGTTTTTTAATATTCCAAAATCTTTCTAAAATATATGGTTTTCTTTAAAAGAAAAGTACAGTTTAATGATGATCTGGGTTTCGGATCCAATCCGGTAACGAAAAATCAGCGCATGCTAAACCCGGATGGTTCTGCAAATATTGAGCGTACGGGCCTGCCCTGGTTTAAGTTCGATGATACCTACACACGTCTGGTCACCATGAGCTGGCCAAGGTTTTTCTTCGTTATTCTGATTGCCTACCTTATTGTGAATACCATATTTGCAGTATTATATAATGTTGTTGGAATCGAGAATTTAGAAGGCGCTAAAGGTTTAACACTCCGCGATCAGTTTTTTGATGCCTTTTTCTTTTCTGCTCAAACCATTTCTACGGTGGGTTATGGCCATATTTCTCCACAGGGGTTTATTACGAGTATTCTGGCTGCTTTCGAGAGTATGCTGGGCCTGCTCGCTTTTGCATTGGCAACAGGTTTGTTGTATGGCCGTTTTAGCAGACCTACCTCAAAAGTGAATTTCAGTAAAAAAATGGTAATCGCACCTTATGAAAAAGGCCATGGTTTAATGTGCCGTTTGGTTAACTTACGCCGTAATCAGCTTATTGAGGTGGAGGTACAAATGGTGATGTCGTACAATGAAACCGTTGATGGCAAACAAATAAGAAGGTTTTACCCTTTGGCGCTGGAACGCGATAAAATCGGCATCCTGTCATTAAACTGGACTTTAGTACACCCTATTACAGAAGACAGTCCTTTATACGAAAAATCGTTAACGGAACTACAACAGGCAGAGGTCGAAGTTTTCGTTATGCTTAAGGCATTTGATGATACATTTTCCCAAACCATTCATACGCGCACGAGCTATCAGGATGAAGATATAGAAATGGATGCAAAGTTCGAAAAAATGCATTACCATAATGAAGAAGGTAAAATAGTAATGGATTATAGTAAGCTGGATAAGATTACGCGAACGGTATAATGGTCTCTTTTGTTTAAAAGATTCTTTTCTTTTTTGGAAAGCAGGGTACGGTGCCAGTCGGTTATGATAGCCCCGCCATACGCTGCAATCTTTTTGTTGCGTAGCCATCATACTGAAGCACCAATCTGTTGAATAGGCTGCAGACGGCAGGATATTCGGGTTTACTGTCAACAAAAAGGATTTCCGCTGCTGTCAGGTTTAGGTGGGTTGGGTTGGTACAATAAATAGACCACCCCGCCTTATAGGCAGCCCTCCAACGGAAGGGAATTAAAAAATGATCTAGAAGTGTCAACTTTAATAGCAAAGAGGCAAGAAAATTTACAAATCTTACGAAGATGTCTTTTGTATAAAATCCAAAATATCCTTATACAACTGATTTCCACCAAAAATCATCTGACTGATCATCGGTACATGGCTTTTGCCCTTAATTTCTTTTATCTCTACAGGCACATGGTTCGCCTTAAGCTTTTCATATAACCTCGGCGTTTGTAATTTAATGGCACCATATGTTTTACTACCATAAAAGAGTAAATGTGGATTTTTAATATTGTTTACATAAGCTAAGGGTGAGGCACTTTTCCAAACCGCAGGCCGTTCCGTAAAGGTCCGGATGAAATCGAAATAAAAATGGTCTTTTTCGGCTGTGGTTAAATATTCTTCCATATCGAGTCCGAAGGGATCATTCAAAATTACACCTTTAATTGGATTAGATATCCCAGCCTTATTAAAATATTTAGGATCTGCATTGATCAGTTCAGCCAAGTGCGCCCCTGCAGAATGTCCCATTATAAAAATCTGCTCTGCACTTCCGGTAAAATCAGCAATATGTTCTTTAACCCATTTTACAGCTAAAGCACAATCATTGCCCATCTCTCCATACTGAACATTTGGTGCCAAAGGATAATTAATAATGACCGTAACCACACCTTTGCGTGCAAAATTCCTGCCTAGCCACCAATACGTTTCTTTTTTACCACTGCTCCACGAGCCACCATGAATAAAAACTAAAACGGGTTTATTTTTGATACTATCGTTTTTATAAAAAATATTCAGCGTATTGGCTTCATCGGTGTTGCCAGCATAATTGATATTTTTTACCTTTTTAACTTGTGCAGCAGAAAGTAACGTTTGAAACAAGAGCATTAATAAAACAACGTATTTGTACATCATAAAGGTTTTCCAACTCAACAGTTAATAAACGAAATTGTTGTTAGTGTGGATTTATTGATAGTATCAGGTATCGAGTATCTAGTATCAAGACATAATCAACTTGCGCACTTAAACCTTCTACCTTAAGCCTTTATCAACGGATTCTTTTCTTTCGCAAACAAATCAAATACCTTGTTATCTACAAAAGCCGGAAACAGTTTGTTCATCCATACGGCCAGTTTGCCTTGTCTGGTCATCACCAAAGTGCGTTTTCGCTGTTCAATGCCATCGGCAATTATCCCGGCCACTTCTTCCGATGTCATCATTTTACCTTCGTCCATACTGGTTTCGCCGTGTGCTGCACCATCTTTAGATAAAGCCGTTACCCGGATATTCGAAGCCGTAAACCCTGGACAAGCCACCATCACATTTACTCCGGTTTTGAGCAATTCGGTACGTAAAGACTCCATAAAACCATTCATGGCGAACTTAGAAGCCGAATAACCTGTACGGCCCGGCAAACCACGGTAACCCGCAATAGACGATACGCCCACCACTGTTCCCTTTGTTTTTAAAATTTCAGGAAGTGCATATTTGGTACAATATACTGTTCCCCAAAAGTTTACATCCATCAGGTTTTTAAGCACTGATAAATCCAGATCGTTAAACAGGGCTCGCATCGATAATCCGGCATTATTTATCAGAATATCAATTCTCTGAAAAGAAACCAGGGTTTGTTTTATGATGAGTTCGCAATCGTCCTCTTTACTCACATCGGCTTGTACCGCAACCGCTCTTATGCCATATTTTTTCTCTAAATCAGCAGTAATTTCGCAAAGGGTAACGTATTGACGGGCAGCTAAAACCAGATTGGCCCCACGCCTGGCAAATTCTTCCGCGCAGGCTTTTCCAATTCCGCTTGATGCTCCGGTAATGATAATTACTTTATTCTTTAGGTTCATTTGTAGTAGTGAGTATTAAGTAGTAAGTATTGAGTAGGAGTAATAAGTATCTAGTATTGAGTATCAAGTATCGAGTATCAAGAAGAAGGTAAATGATAAGTCCCAATCTGTGATTTTATGCCTAATGCCTGCTACTTTATACCTAATGCTAATTATTTCATCATTGCAGTTTCGTAAGGTACGCGGGTAATGATCGATCGGCCCAGGGTAATTTCATCGGCATATTCTAGTTCACCTCCGAAAGCAATTCCACGTGCAATGGTGGTTACCGGTACATTAAATTCTTTCAGCCTTTTATAGAGATAGAACAAGGTGGTATCTCCTTCCATATTCGGACTGAGCGCCAAAATCACTTCTTTGATCCCCCCTGCTGTCATCCTGGCTACCAAACCATCAATAAACAGATCAGAAGGCCCTACTCCATCCATTGGCGAAATTAAACCACCTAAAACATGGTAAACCCCGAAATATTGACCGGTATTTTCAATAGCCATGACATCACGCGTATCTTCTACCACACAAATGGTTTCTTTATCCCGTTTATGCGATGTACAGATTTCACAAATTGAGTAATCGGAAATATTATGGCAGGTACTGCAGTGTTTAATCTGTTGTTTAAGTTTTATAAACGTATTACCAAACTGATTTACCTCCTCCTGCTCCTTATTTAAAAGATGTAATACCAAACGTAAAGCTGTCTTTTGCCCTACACCAGGAAGTTTTGAGAATTCGTTTACCGCATCTTCAAGCAGTTTGGATGAAAAATTCATAGTGCAAAAATAGATAAAAAGGTTCATTGGTTCAATAGTGAATGGTCATTGGTCAATAGTTTATTGATCAATAGTCCATAGTAAATGGTAACTGCAAATTGCCAACTTAAAACTGGATATTGGTTCATTGGTCAATAGTGAATAGTTCATTGGTCCATAGTAAATGGTAACTGCAAATTGCCAACTGAAAACTGGATATTGATTCATTGGTCAATAGTCCATAGTAAATGCAAATTGCCAACTGAAAACTGGATATTGATTCATTGGTCAATAGTCCATAGCGAGTGGTAACTGCAAATTGCCGACTGAAAACTGCAAATGGCTATCATTCACTTTGACTTCGGACTTCTGACTTCCGACACCGGACTAATAACATATTGCTTGATTTGATAGTTTTCTTTACATTTATCAGCTTAAATCAAAAATATGTCACCAACCATTCTCTTGTGTTTTCTAATTGGCTACTTTCTGCTACTGATTATCATTTCGTTTGTAACTTCTCAAAAATCCTCAGACAACAGCACCTTCTTTGTTGCCAACAGAAATTCTAAATGGTACCTGGTGGCATTCGGCATGATTGGAACAGCACTATCTGGTGTTACCTTTATTTCGGTACCCGGAGAAGTTGGTGCACCTAGCGGAAACCAGTTTCAATATTTTCAGTTTGTGCTGGGTAACGCGGTTGGTTTTATCATTATAGCTACCGTTTTACTGCCGCTTTATTATCGGATGAACTTAACCTCTATTTATGGTTATATTGAGAAGAGATTAGGCCATTATAGCTACAAAACAGCTGCCTCAATATTTCTATTGAGCCGAACTTTAGGATCAGCAACCCGACTATACCTCGTCGTAATCGTATTGCAACGTTTTATTTTCGACAGCTATGGTGTTCCATTCTGGTTAACGGTACTCATTTCGTTGGCGTTGATATGGTCTTACACATTTAAAGGTGGATTAAAAACCATTATTATTACTGATACATTGCAGACCTTCTTTCTTGTGCTTTCGGTTTTTCTCACCATTTATTTTATTTGCAACAGTCTTGATTTCAATATTCCACAGGCATTTGAAACTGTAAAAAACAGCAGCTATTCTAAAATATTCTTCTTCGATGATTTCCTCATCAATAAGTTCTATTTCAGCAAACAGTTTATCGGAGGTATTTTTGTAACCATTGCCATGACAGGCCTTGATCAGGACCTGATGCAAAAAAACCTGAGTATGGGAACCATCCAGGAAGCGAAAAAAAATATGTTCACCTTTACCGGCGTGTTTGTCATCTTAAATATTTTCTTCTTAAGTGTCGGTGCATTATTATACATCTATGCGAGTAAAAATGGTATTGATATTCCTTTAGATCACGTTACAGGTAAACCTCGTACGGATTTATTGTTCCCCGAAATCGCATTGAACAACTTAGGCTCCGTTCCGGCCATTATTTTTATGCTGGGCTTAACCGCAGCCACCTTTGCCACAACAGATTCGGCGCTAACGGCTTTAACCACTTCGTTCTGCGTAGACTTTCTGGGCATGGCTAAAGCAGAAAATGTAAATGCAGAAAATGCTGTAAAAAAACGCCATACGGTACACATTGTTTTTTCTGTTTTGATGTTCCTGGTGATTATTGTAATCAATGCTTTGAACAGTTCATCAGTTGTGAGCTTAATTTTCACCATTGCTTCTTATACCTACGGACCGCTTTTGGGCTTATATAGTTTTGGGCTTTTTGTAAAAAAACGCGGTCTGCATGATAAATTAGTGCCAATAGTTTGCTTATTATCACCTTTTTTATGTTACTTGCTTGCAAGCAATTCTGCTGAAATATTAGGAGGATATGTTTTTAGTGTTGAACTGATTTTAATCAACGGTTTAATCACATTTATAGGTTTGTTATTCATCAGCAAAAAAACTGATGCACAGACCAGATTTTAATATTAGAATAACAGTATATGACGAGTGAAGAAAAAATTAGAAGTGCTTTTGAGAACAAAGACTGGCAGGAAATCAAAGTAACCGATTCCTGGCAAATTTTTAAAATCATGGCCGAATTTGTAGACGGCTTTGAAAAACTAGCTAAAATTGGTCCATGCGTTACCATTTATGGCTCTGCGCGTACGGCTCAAACAAACCGATACTATCAACTGGCAGAACAGTGTGGTAAATTGTTAACTGATAGAGGTTATGGTGTAATTACGGGCGGTGGGCCTGGCATTATGGAGGCTGGTAACAAGGGTGCCCATACCAATGGCGGTAAGTCGGTAGGTTTGAACATAGAGTTACCATTTGAGCAATTCCATAATAAATATATTGATCATAATAAATTGCTGGAGTTTGATTATTTCTTTGTGCGCAAAGTAATGTTTATGAAATATAGTCAGGGTTTTGTGGTATTACCAGGTGGTTTTGGAACTATGGATGAGTTATTTGAGGCCCTAACCCTGATCCAGACCGGCAAGATTGCCCGTTTCCCGATTGTACTGGTAGGCGTTGATTATTGGGGTGGACTAATCGACTGGATTAAGGGAACCATGTTACAAAAAGAGCATAATATCCATGAAGAGGATTTAAACCTGTTCAGACTGGTTGATACTGCCGAAGAGGCTGCAGAACATATTTTCCGTTTTTACGATAAATATGTGCTTAAACCGAATTTCTAATTTATCGGTTAACCGTTACAATTGGTTAATTGCCAATTGAAAACTGAAAACTGCCAACTGAAAAAGTGCTTACCAACAATAGGCACTTTTTTTATGTAACAACTCTAAACCTCCTGCATCTAAAATAAAACACAATTAAAATGTCAAAATTGATCAACTGGAAGAGCGATTGGTTTAATGGAAATTTTAAACTCTTTGCAGATGGGCTTCAGAAAGGGGCCATAACTTTTGGAGTGTGGACAAGCAGTGCTGAAAGTGTGTTTGAAGATCAAAATTATCAGTTTGTAAGTGAGGGATTCTGGCAATCAAACACGAAGGTAATCGACCGGAAAACGAATGAAGTGATCGCTGTTATTACATACGATAGCTGGAAATCAAAAGCATTAATCAGCCTGACAAACGGAAAACAGTATGAATGGAAATCAACAGGCATCTGGAAATCACAATGGACCGTAAGTAATTATCAGGATGAACACATTATGTATACGTGTAGTAACAATAGTGGGGTTATATCTTCAGATACTGATAATAAATTACTGATGATTGCGGGTTTATTTATTAAACAGGTTTACAACAGGCAGCTCTTTATTCTGATCGCTTGCATTGTTCCGATCATTACGACGTCAACACTTCGTCATCATTAGGATTTTTAATAAAATTCTTTGGGCTGAACAAGCACGCTAAATAAAGATTATATACTATTAATTATCAGAAAATTAACCCTATATCAATAAAGTTTTTACTGAACCAATTTCCTTATTATTGTTTCAAAAATGCTTTATATTATACTGGATTGATCAAGGTAAATTTCAAAAATATCAGTAGTTATATAGACTTTATTCTTCCAGGAATACCAACCCACATACCTGATTAATGGGTTAGCACCGAAGTATTGACAGGCATTTATCTTTCAGTTTTTAAAAACCGTTCATCGTTTAACTTTCAATATTGATCGTGAGGCGAATCTAAGGGTATTTACAGTAAAAATTCGATAACTTTCCAATCAAGGCTACGGCCGATTTAAAAATATCTTTTTATCGCTTCCAGCATTTCAGCAGTTAATTTTCCATTCGTGGCTAAAATTTCCCTTTTCTCAAAGTAATTATTACCTCCAGAGAAATCGCAAACTTCTCCGCCAGCTTGCTGAACAATGAAACACCCGGCTGCAAAATCCCATTGCTGCAGGTTATATTCAAAAAATGCATCGAAACGTCCGCAAGCAGTATATACCAGGTCTATAGCTGCCGCACCAATCCTACGAACTCCGTGGCTTTTCTGCATCATTTCAGCTAATAATTTTAAGTATTTCTCTTGTTTATCAAACTGATAATATGGAAAACCCGTAGCCAGCAGGCTTGACTTTAAATCTGGATTGCCGGAAACCCCAATTTCCTTTTTATTCATCAGAGCAGGTCCACCTTTATAAGAATAAAACATCTCTCCCCGATTTAACTCGTAAACCACACCTATTGCAGGAAGCCCATCTTCATAAAGCGCTACACTAATGCCATAGGCCGGGATGCCATGAATAAAGTTCGTTGTACCATCTAAGGGATCAATGATCCAAGTATAGGTTTTCCCAATGCGGTTAATGGTTTTTTCTTCGGTGATAAAACCTGCATCAGGAATTAATTTTTCCAGATTTTGAACAAGTTTCTGCTCTGCTGTTTTATCAACATAAGAAACCATATCATTTAATCCTTTATATTCTATTTTCTGAACATCAAACTGCATGGCTTCTTTGCGGATAAAATTTCCGGTAAGCTTAACAATCGAGATCACTTTATTGCACAGTAATTCGTAATTCATAATTATTTAACAACAGAATAATGCTGTTGTTGGATTTTAATTGAATTTATCAGGTTCTTATTGGACTAATTGGTTCTTGTTCCGCAAAGCATAAGCACTTAGCGCAATGCCCCCCACAACAAGAAAAGTTGAAATCATTTCTGCCTGTGTAAAAGATAAGCCAAAAACATGGTACTTGGAGTTTACACGAATCAACTCAATACAAAAACGTTCAACACCGTTCAAGATCATGTAAATACCAAACATTAAACCAGGCGCTTTTATTTTATCCCTTATACTCCACAGAAAGGCAAAAAGGATTAAACATATAATCACTTCGTAAAGCGGTGTCGGATACACGCCTTGTGCCAATTCGTTACAAAACTTACCGGTACAGCCTGGAATGGGAATACCCTCGCCTACCACATTGTTTGGATATTTGTAAGACCATAACCAATCCGGCAGCCAGGAGAACGGTTTCGGGTTAGGATTTACAATGCCCCAGTCGCCATCACCTGCCATATGACAGCCAATACGACCAACTGCATAAGCCAGCATCATGCCGGGTCCACCTACGTCCAACATATGTAAGGGTTTAATGCCGTTTCGCTTTGCAATGATCAATACCGCTGCGCCACCGCAGATTAAGCCACCATAAAAGGTTAAACCGCTAAACGATAATAAGCGTTCTATAGGATGTTGAACAAAATCATCCCAATATTCCAGATTATCAAAGAATTTCGCCCCTAAAAATCCCCAGATAGCCGCCCATACAATCAGGTTACTCATGATCTGATATGGGTGGATGATTACCTGTGTTTCTTTTGGTTTATCTAATTTATGCTTATTCTTTTCAGTATAATCCCAGTAAGCAAATAAGCCAGCAAAAAACAAACCACCAATTATATTTCCCTGGGTCGACATTAAAACGGACTGGGCATCATTTACAAAAAGTTTATAGTTCAGTAATGCGTAAACCAGCTTGTAACCGATAACAAAGCCAAAAAGGCCATTCATAATCAATTCTGACGTGGTTGCGGGCTTACCCACTATAATGGTCTTTTTAATTGGATGGAGTATGCCTAATGCTTCTTTACGTTTAAGCTCTTTGGTAAAAGCCCAGTAACCGGCAACAAACGCGAGCGCCACAAAAACACCGAATGTATTAAATGGAAGCGGTAAATTAATGCCGAAAAGGTATTCTAAAAAATGTGAAACGGTAGGAAACATAGAAATATTTTGTTGCGAAGATAGGAAAGAAAGAGTAAAGACCAAAGTGGAAAGACTGATGTTCAAGGACGAAGGCTAAAAGACTAATAATTTATGGAACACGATATTTCTATCCCATCGTCCATTTTTTACATCGTCCATTTTACACCTTAACGTTAAAAGATTCTTCACTGCGTTCAGAATGACAGTAAAAGGTATTTGACAGAAACTTCAGACTAAGGGCTGAAGACTAAACTAATGATGTGCCAGCGTAGTTTCCAATTCGGCTACTTCCACTTCTCCGTCGGCAGTAATCCCTAAAAGCTTAACCGCTTTCAATTCGTTTACCATAACCGGATCGTATTTAGCCCGCACTTTTACATAATTTTTGGTAAAACCGTGCATATAACCAGATTTCTGATCTGCTTCAAAAAGTACTTCTCCTTCATTACCAATCTGCGATTCGTAGAAAGCCCTACGTTTTTTATCAGATAAGATATGAAGCATTTTACTGCGTTCATTCCGTTCACTTCCGGCTACAACACCTTTCATTTCGGCCGCTGCTGTCAGCTCACGTTCAGAATAAGTAAATACATGCAGATAAGAAATATCCAGTTGATTTAAAAATTGATAGGTATCCAAAAAATCTTCTTTCGTTTCGCCGGGGAATCCTACAATTACATCCACACCAATACAACAGTTTGGCATTACCTCCTTAATTTTAGCAACACGTTCTACATACAGATCACTCCGATAACGGCGGCGCATTAATCCCAAAATTTTATCAGAGCCAGATTGTAAAGGAATATGAAAATGCGGAACAAACCTTTTTGAAGTGGCTACAAATTCTATAATTTCATTGCTTAATAAATTTGGTTCAATAGAGGATATCCTAATTCTTTCAATTCCTTCCACTTCATCCAGGGCTTTAACCAGGTCGAAAAACTTGTCTTCGCGTTTCCCGTTTCTGATTCCGAAATCACCAAGATTTACACCCGTTAATACAATTTCTTTAACACCGCTTTCGGCAATCATTTTAGCACGGTTTACCACATTTTCAATGGTATCGCTACGGCTTGCACCGCGTGCTAAAGGAATGGTACAATAAGTACATGGATAATCGCAGCCATCCTGCACTTTTAAGAAGGTACGCGTTCTATCGCCAATTGAATAGGATGCAATAAAGTTATGGTTAACTTTCTCTATATTCTGCTGATGAACAAGCGCTTTTGGCTGTTTTGTTAAATCAGTAATGTATTCAACAATTCTGAATTTTTCGGCCGCACCTAAAACCATGTCAACACCTTCTATTTCGGCAATTTCCTGAGGTTTTAACTGGGCATAACAACCTACAATGGTTACAAAGGCATTTGGCGAATACTTTAAAGCCTCTTTAACAACTTTACGGCATTTTTTATCCGCATGTTCAGTTACAGAACAGGTATTGATTACATAAACATCAGCCTGGTCCTGAAATTCTACCACAGCATAACCGGCATCGGTAAACAAGCGACCGATGGTTGAAGTCTCAGAGAAATTGAGTTTACAACCTAATGTATAAAATGCGACCTTTTTCATTGAAGCTGCAAAGATAGGAAATTAGATTTGAGTATGGAGATATGGAATTCGAGATTAAGGGTAAATTACAGTCTATTAACAAAGGAGTTGGCAATTTTAAGTTTTCAGTTGACTACAAACTGAGAATTGCAAACTGAGAATTGCAAACTGAAAACTATTTCTCCTGCCAACGGTAGCTTTCCTGCTCGAAACCCGCCAAATCCAATACCCTACTCACTACCGTTCCGGCAACCTCTTCTATCGTTTGGGGTAAACTGTAAAATGATGGGTTAGCCGGACAAATAATGCCTCCAGCTTCAGTAACCATTTTCATATTGTTGATGTGAATCAGGCTAAATGGGGTATCTCTTACTACAGCTATTAATTTTCTGCGTTCTTTTAACACCACATCTGCCGCTCTGGAAATTAAGTCGTTAGATATTCCATGCGCTATCCTGCCCAAGGTACCCATTGAGCAAGGGACAATTATCATGGTATCATATTTAGCCGATCCTGAGGCAAAAGGTGCATTAAAATCATTTTTGTTATAAAAGTTAAACGCTGTAAACTGGTTATAATCCTGATTTCCCAGCTCGAATTGCCAAACTGCTTTTGCATTATCACTCATCACTATGCCTACTGCCTCTATCTGGTCTCTTAATTTCAGCAACTGATCAAACAAAACCTTTGCATATATCGAACCGCTGGCACCCGTAACGGCAACAATTACTTTCTTTTTCATCATAACCACAAAAGTAGTTTATCTAAATTGATTAAAACAAAAAAGGGCCAGAACAATGTTCTGACCCTACATCTACCTATGAAAAACATACCCTCGAAAGGGTAAGAACAAATATATATAATTTTTTAAAAAAATATAAACAAGAAACGCGAAATCGTTTAAATCAGCTAATTAGCTTTAAATTTAATCACAAACATCTGATTTACAGTATAATAATTTTAAACAAATTTACTTAAAAACTTTTTAACAACTTAAAAAGACACTTTTTTTATTAAAATTGACAATAATTTTGTAGTATAAAATATACAATTATAATCATTAGTGTTTCAAGAAATAATGAGTAAGAAGATTTTCTATTTTTAAATTTACATTTTTTTGATGTTGACCTAACCTGCTACCGATCAAAATCTCAATAAGCTGACGCTTTCAAAACTTAAAAGTTACTGGGGTTTTCTTTAATCCAGTGTAAACTACCGTAGTATAATTCCCCGTATAGGTTATATCGTATCAAATATGATAAAGATCTGTGAATCGATTGGAATTTAGTGTTTAACGGTTATATTTGAGAAAGTGTCATCTCAGATTTATGATAGATTTAGCTTCGCCATTTTTAAAGGCATTATTAAAACATGCTACAAACCCTGTAGTCATTTTTAAAATTAAGCCGGTATTAGTAGTGGTAGAACATAATGACGCTTACCAGGCTTTAATAACGTGCGTTGGCGGGAAGTCAGAATCCTATAATATCGATATTATCCCTGACCTCCTATCTGATGATGAAAGAACGACGCTGATTAAAACAGTTCAAAACGTAAGTGAGCTCAAAACCAGGCAAAGCCTGACCGTTCATCCTATCTATTCAAATTCCCCGCATGTAAAATGGGAGCTCGAATTCTCGCCGGTATTACAAAGCAACCGCCCTGTTGAATACCTCATTTGCTCATTAAAGGAAATCCCGGTGAACGAGAACGACCTGGAGCACATTTTACTTGAGCTTTCGGAAAGCGAAATGCGTTTTAGAGGTTTTTTTGAGCAAGCGCCCTTAGGCATGTGTGTTTTGAGGGGCCCCGAACTTATTACGGAGTATGCGAATGACAATATATTAAAACTCTGGGGCAAGAGTAGAAAAGAGGTTATCGGAATATCTTTGGAAGATGCAAGACCGGAATTTCAAACACAACAGGCGCTGGTAAAACGTGTAAAAGACATTTTCAAAAACAAGCAAACGCTAACAATCAATGAATTGAAACTCTCTACTCTGGTTTCGGATGGGTATTTTATTGCGCTTTATGAACCCTTAAAGAATGATAAAAACGAAGTAACCAGCATCTTGTTGATTATTAAAGATATTACCGAACAGGTAAATTTTAAAAAGGAACTTCTTAAAGCGAAAGACATTTTAAAAATAGCCATGGATGCCTCCGAAATGGGATCATGGAATATCGACCTATCAAACAAGCAGGTGCTATTATCTGAAAGGGCGCAACAGATCTATGAAATTGAGCATAACAGGTTAGATATCGAGGAGGCCAAATCCATGATCTGCCAGGAAGATATGGGGCATCTAACCCGGGGTATCATACGCGCACTACACAACCGCGATGCCTTTAACATTGAATATCAGATTAACCTTAAAGGCGTTAATGAAAAGCGCAAATGGATACGAACTGCGGGAAAGGCTTATTACAACGAAGATGGAACGGCTATTTATATCGCGGGGGCAATTCTGGATATTACAGAACACAAACAGGATGAAATAAGAAAAAATGACTTTATCAGTATGGTTAGTCATGAGCTTAAAACACCTTTAACTTCTTTAAGCGCGTACGTACAGCTTTTACAATATAAATCTAAACAAACAGATAATGTTTTCTCTGCTCAAATACTTGATAAGATAAATATTCAAATGAAAAAAATGTCGATAATGATTGATGGTTTTCTGAATGTTTCCTTACTAGAATCCGGTAAAATATTATTGAACAAAACAAATTTTAACCTTACTGCGCTGGTTAAGACCATTGCTGAAGAAACCAGGATGGTTTCGCCTAGCCATTTTATCCAGGTACTTGGCCCGGAAGAATTGATTGTACATGCCGATATGGAAAAAATCGGAAGTGTTGTGAACAACCTGATTGGCAACGCGCTAAAATATTCCAGAAAAGAATCGCTGATTGCAATAAAATGTGAAATACAAGACGATTATGCAGTTGTAAGTGTAGAAGATGAGGGTCTGGGCATTAGAGAAAATGATCTACCGCGGCTTTTTGATCGTTTTTATCGCGTAGAAAGTCCTGATACCAAAACCATTGCAGGCTTTGGGGTAGGCTTATATATTTGTGCTGAAGTAATTGAAAGGCACAATGGAAAAATATGGGTAGAAAGTAAAGTAGGAAAAGGCTCTATATTTTATTTCAGTTTACCTTTTTCAACTGAGCAATGAACTCACACCTTTCTGAAGATATGATTGAATATGTTAATCTCTATTTCTTTAGTTGATCACTCCAAAACATGCTCTTGCCATTCAATATCAAAAACATTTTCAAAGGTATTATAAGTACTTAACAGCTATTGTTGAACCAACTAGTAAATTCTGGCACTTATAAGCACAAAAGAACATCAAAAAGGGAAGAAAAACCTTGAAACCAAAAAAGGGCTGAAAATTTAATTTCAACCCTCTGTAATTTCGATTAGTTATGCACTATTTTTGAGATTGCTCAGGCGCTTTCCCGATCAGATCCATAAACTGGTCCAGTTTAGGCGTGATGATAATCTGTGTACGTCTGTTTTTTGCTTTTCCACCAGCGGTTGCATTATCTGCAATTGGGTTAAACTCTCCACGTCCGCCCGCAGTTAAACGCTTGGGGTCTACCGCATATTTGTTCTGTAATACCTGCACTACAGATGAAGCACGTAAAGCACTCAAATCCCAGTTGTTTCGTATATTAGGCTGAGAAATAGGCACATTATCTGTATTACCTTCTATCAGTACATCATAAGTGTCGTAATCTTTAATGATCTTGGCAATTTTACTCAATGTTTCGCCGGCTTTATCTGATACTTCATAGCTACCAGATTTATATAACATATTGTCAGCCAAAGATATATACACCACACCTTTAAGCACCTGTACATCAACATCTCCCAATTCTTCACGACTCAGCGAACGCGTCAGGTTATTGGTTAATACCATATTAAGGGAATCGCTTTTATTTTTGGCGTTTACCAGTTGTTTGATGTATTTGTTCGAACTATTAATTTCATCAACCAGTTTTGAAATATTTACATTCCCTTGGCTGCTGGAATTTAAACATTTGTTCAATGCCTCTTGTAATGCCGCTACGTTAGCCTTTTCTGATGCAATCTGCTCTTCCAAACTTCTAACCCTGCTCGTACTTCCGCTAAGTTCGCGCTGACTATCCTGGTATTTATTGCTAAGTTCCTGATTTCTCTCTCTTAACTTCGAATAGGTATCCTGAAGCTCGGCATATTTTTTATTGCTCACACAACCTGCAGCAAGCGCCAGGGTAAAGAGCATTATGGGAATTGATTTGTATAATTTCATAATATTACTTTATTTATTATTACTGCATCAGCAAATTTCTTGCCGTAATGTTTTAAGTGATCATGAACTGACGTTAAATGATGTTAATTTTTACCGAATCAAAGCTTGCCAATGCCTTATATGTTCTTAATCCTATACTTCCTGACTGATATTGGCTGTCTGATGCCGAAAGTACAGGCCTGGCAGATCCATCTACAAAAACATCGAATTTAGAACCATTAGCTACTATCCTCAAAATATACACTTTATTCGTCTCAACAGAGTATTTTTTTGAACCTATTACGGTCCATTTTTGCCCGTCGGCTTTTCCGAACACTATGGTTCCATTAACCTGATCTAAACCTACATAATAGCCCTGGTAAGCATCCGGACCAATGGCAGGTTTAGCCACCCTGAACATTAACCCGGCATCGCCTTTGGTATCAATCTTAACTTCTGCCTGGTAAATAAAATTCCTGAAGTCTGTATCATTGGCTACGTATTTAGACCCGTTTATACCAAAACCGCCAGAACCAGGATTGGAAGAAACGTTCATTTTACCATCTTTCCAAAACCAGCCACCGCCATAAAAAACCCAATTGCTGGCCATCCCCTGATCAAAATTCTCAACTAAGGTTCTATTTATCATTTTAGGTTGACCGATTACGGGAAAACAACTTAAACGGATATTTTCAGAACCGTAAGGCACCAATACAATTTCCTCAGGCTTTTCTACAGACGCAATCGGACTATAGGGCACATCAAAAGCAGCAACCTTATTGTAATCTAAGCCCCATGAGGGAATCTTTTTAGCCAAAACCTTTATTTTAAGCGATGCATAGGCTGCTATAAAAGGATTTTCCGGCATTTTTGACCTGAACAAACTCGCCTGGTTTAGACTATATTTATCAATCATTAAGCCATAATTCCATGCCGATTGTGGATGGATTTCGTAATCGGTAAAGCCTGCAACAGCGTGCGTTTTTGTCACCCTGTTTTCGGCCTTAATTTCCAAGGCATAAACAATCGGGCCACGCTCCACACTTACAGAATTATTGACCTGTTTGCTGGTAATGATTTCCATTGGAAAGTTAAGTTCCAATTGATCTTTATCTTCCCATTTCCGTTTTATGGTAAACATTTCTCCGGCCTTTACTCCCCCTAAAATAACACCGTTTAACTTAATGCTAGGCTTAACACTCCAGGCCGGAATTCTTAAAATCAAGGGAAAAAACACAGGGTCGACAAGCCCTACTTTTAGTCTGATCTGCTCTTCAAAGGGATAATTGGTTTCTTCTGTAATTTTTATCTTTTGGTTTCCGGCAACCATCGTTTCTATCTCCATAGGGCCATAGGTACTGAATGCCAAACCTTTCTCTGGTGTGGCCACAACACTATTTTTAATATAATATGGCCATCCCATGTGCATGTTATAGCGACAGCAACCAAAGCCCGAGTATGGGCTGGAAACAATTCCGGAGGCATAATCCTGATTAAAGCCGTGCTCACCATATATACTCTGTACCTGGTTGGGTAAGGTGTAATAAGAATGGTTTTTAAAATCACGGCTAAACTGAGCAGGTAAAGCATTAAAAGCAACTTTTTCCAGCTGATCGCCAACTTTCACCTCGTGAACAACCCTGGCAGCCGTTTCTAAACTCTGCATCCATTCTACTACCGTACAGGTTTCTACCCCTTCTATGCTACTGTTTCCCGCAAGAAATTCTGTTCCAGAACCTAAACCTTCTGGCTGTCCATGGTCGTGCATAATGTGGCTGATGCCCTTCGTAAATGCCTGAAGGTTACCCGGAGAATCTTGAAGCTGGGCGTAAACTACGGGAAATTTTAAAGCCTGCGCCACATTAACCATATGTTTTGGCTGAAAATCGTCACCAAAAAAGTAAAATCCGTTGTTGGTGTAAATATCGATCCACGGATAGGCCTGTTGTTTTAACTTTTCTACAAGCTTTAACAAATAATTTTCGCCGGTTTTATTGTAAAGCCAAATGGCAATTTCCATGTTATCACCTGCTCTTGCTTTAGCCCACTCACTTAAAGGATTGGCATCGAGGTGATCCAGTTCATATTGAAAGTACTTTGAAAGGAAAGGAATAACCCTTTTATCATTGGTGGCCTCATAATAACTTTGCAATGCATACATCATTGGCATACGTGGCCACCAGTCTTTCATTTTAGGAGGACCAAATAATCCATTAGCCTGCTGGTTATTCAATGTCCAATCGATATACTTTTGCGCTTTCGCTTTTAGCATGGGATCATCTAAAGTATAGGCCAGCGCAACCAGGCCTTTAACGTAATAAGGTACGCGCTCCCAGCTGCTACCCTCCCCGCCTAACCAATCGGTATTTTTGCCCAGATTGTCTTTTTCCGGATACAGCTCTTCGGCCATGCCTGTTGCCCCATCCCTTTGTTGCTCCAGCTGCTTTAACAACCAACCCTTCGCCTTGATACTGCCTAAGGGCAATTGCACATAAACCTGCTGTTTTAATGGTGCCTTATTAAATTCAGTTAAGCTTTGTGCCTTTGTGTATTTAATTGATAAACCGGCCAGCAGTACACATAACGGGAATATTATTTTAGTCATAAAAGGTATATTGGGTTAGAAATTTATAAGGTAAAACTAACAAATCTGCATAACTAATAAAACGATTTAGTATAAAAGATAAGGAACCGCATATCGCAGGTAATCCGATAAATTAACCCCGACAACTTATATGAGATAAATTGTTGGGGTTATTTAAAAACGCTTTTTTAATCTATTTTTTGCCAAAGGTAATCCCAGGCCAGGTATCTGTTCTAAATGGCGATGCGGGTAAACCATCATTACTCACCAGGTTACATACGGGATTGTTTCCCCATGCATAACGAACGGCAACGGGATTCGCTACCTCATCGCTACTGACGATAATCTGGTTCCCTTTAATACTTGCTTTGGCCCAGTAAAATTTCTGATCTGCGCCAGCAATTGCAAAACCAGTTGGCGCTGCTCCATCTGCTGTTTTTAATCCATTTTGGCTATTGCCAAACGATAATATGATCTGTTTTCCTTCAATTTTATTTGACTGGTAAATAGGCCCAGAATAATTTATTTTTTGTCCATATGTTTTAGCCAGGGCAATTAAAGCCAGCCTCCTGCCTACCTCCTGTTTATTTTTAGGGTGGATATCTTTTGCATCGCCGATATCAATAATCGTGGCCATGCCTGTATTTTGCAAAGCCAGTGTTTTTTGCTGCGCCTCCCTTAACTCGGCCCATGCAGAAGCTGTTGGCTTTTGATCAATCTGCATATAATTGGCCAGCTGGACAAAATAGAAAGGAAAATCGCCCTGTCCCCATTTCTGTCTCCAATCTTTAATCATCCTCGGAAATAACGTGCGGTATTGGTAAGCTCTATCGGCGTTTGATTCGCCCTGATACCAGATTGCTCCTTTGATGGAAAATTGCAGGTAAGGATGGATCATGGCGTTATACAAAACAGTTGGTCGGTTAGGACCATTCTCTTCATATGGCTTCGGTTCAATATTTTTAAAGTTCAAACCTATTTTATATTTCCATTCGCCGGCCAACGAAATCTTCTCCGTTCCATTTGTTAAATTTAAATCCTTGGCATTACCATATAATCCGCCACCGCCGCCACTATCAAAAACCCTCACTGTAATGATGTTTTCACCAGCTTTGAGCAAATCAGCAGGTATAACATAAGTTCTTTCAACGTTATATCCTGCAGTTTCGCCAATTTTCACACCGTTAATAAAGGTAACATCATTATCATCAACCGTGCCCAAATTAAGTTTTGCTCCTTTTGTTTTCCAGTTTTCGGGGATGGTAACCTTTTTCGTAAACCATACTACTCCATCGAAATCTTTAAGTGCGGCATCTTCCCATAAGGTTGGCAACGTCATGTTTTTCCAGCTATCACTCTCTGGTAATGCCCATTTCATCGTCCCATTTTGATTACCTGAATCTTTATCACTAGTAATTTTTACCCATTTCAACAATTTATCTTCGTAAGAAGTTGACGATGTGTTTTTAGCCATTTTCTGTATCTGATCAACTGCTGCAGAAAAATCTGACATCTTTTTTAGCGATTCAGCACTCGTCCAGGCCTCTGCCACTGTTCCTCCCCATGAAGTATGGATCAGGCCGATGGGAATTTTAGTTTTTTGATACACTTCGCGGGCGAAAAAGTATGCGGTAGAAGAAAATCCGGCAATATATTTGGGGCTACATTCCTGCCAGCCGCCAAAAGCCACTTTAGCATCGTTAAGCGGAAAATTACTGGTAACATGTTCTGCCTGCAGTAAACGGATGTTGGGATAGTTTGCTGCTGCAATTTCTTTTTCGCTATTGAGGATTTTGCCCCAACCTGCCAGCGGCATTTCCATGTTCGATTGCCCGGAGCAGATCCACACGTCACCAATTAATACATTATTGAGTACCAATAACTCGCCGTCTGATATGGTGATGGTATACGGACCACCATAACCTGGTGTTGCTACTTTAAGTTTCCAATTTCCATTGGAATCGGCAATAGCGCCATAATTAGTTTTGTTCCATGAAACCATTACTTTAACGGCTTTACCTGCATCTGCTTTGCCCCAAATTGCGGCATTTGTTTTCTGCTGTAAAACCATATTATCACTAAAAACTGAAGGCAATGATATTTTTGCTTGTGTAAATGGTGATATGAAAAGTAGTGATGAAATGAGAATTAGGATGCTTAGCTTGCGGGTGCTCATATTTTGAACTGTTTTTTGGTCATTAGAAAGCTAATGTACGTTTTATCTAAGTTAACATCAATATTTTTAGTCACTCTTCACCAAAAAGTTATCATAAAATTGGGCAATTTTGGTAAAATTTAGTTTGGGTAAGCGCATCATTTTACCTATTTTGCAAGCCTAAAAGAACAATGTAGCTTTTAATAGTAAAGCCTTAAGTGTTCCCTAAAATAAAATATTAATGGTTAAGATTTTCATAGGTGGCCTTCCTGACAATATCCAAGAAATGGATTTGGCAATTTGGGTTAGCCTTCATGGTAGGGTTGAAACAATTAAAGTAGTTCGTGACAGGGCTACGGGAAAATGTAAGGGCTATGCATTTCTGGAAATTTACAGTCTTCCTGACGCCAAAAATATCGTATCTACCTTAAATGGAGAAACTTTTAAAGGTAATGTAATTACAGTTAAAATATCTGAGGATGAAAGTGGTGCTAAAACACCAAAGCCAAAAACAAACTCAAACCCACACCCAAACCCCAATTTTAAGAGTAAAAGACCCAGGTTACAACGTTAATGATCTCGTTGTTTATTTTATATCTATTCCAATAAAACTTCAAAAGCTTTTTTAAACAGGAAGCTAAAATATAACGATCAAATCATTAGCTTCAACCGGGCAGACTTAGAGGAAAGATCCTGATCAATTTAGCAGGAGATTTACCAGAACAAGATGTCCTGATAAGTGGATAACCTTGACAATCTTAAGGCATTATGCACATTAAAATTGTCAAGGTCAATAACTAATTGCTACCAGTATACGCTATACAGCGCAACCAATAGCCCGATAATGATTAAAGCACCAACCGCAAAACCTCGGCTTGTTTTAAACATTTTAGCATCAATGGCCAATCCTTTAGCTTCGGCCTTAGCTTTATTGCTTACCAAACTAATGATCACCATACCGATGATACAAAATACAAATACAAAGCCCATCCGGTCTAAAAACGGAATTTCGTATACACCATCTGCGTTTTTGACAGAAAAACCCATTCCAGCTAACCAGGACAAATCAGTTACTATTGGTAAGAATTTAAGTAAAACTGATAAACCGAAACCGCCTATTGTAGCAAATAATGCGGCTGCTGATGTAGTCCTTTTCCAAAAGAAACCTAAAATAAACATGGCAAAAATACCCGGAGATACAAACCCGGTATATTCCTGGATATATTCAAAACCACCTTTCTTATCTATTCCCAAATGAGGCGCAATCAATACACCGAGAATCATGGCTACGATGATAGAAATCTTGCCTGTTGTAACTAAATTTTTCTCAGAGGCATCTGTTTTTAATACTTTTTTGTAGATATCTAAAGTAAAAATGGTGGCAATACTATTTGCTTTTCCTGCCAATGAGGCTACAACCGCAGCGGTTAGCGCAGCAAAAGAAAGTCCTTTTAATCCCGCAGGTAACAAGTTCAGCAATACCGGATAAGCACGATCAGGAACAACGGAACCACCTTGAATCATTTCAGATTGGAACACGCCGTCTTTATATAGCACATAGGCGGCTATACCAGGCAATACCACAATGATAGGCATAAGCAATTTTAAGAAAGCAGCAAAAAGAAGGCCGCCGCGGGCAGTTTCTAAATTGGCACCCAATGCACGCTGTGTGATGTACTGGTTGCAGCCCCAATAATTCAGGTTTACGATCCACATACCGCCAATCAATACACTCAACCCTGGCAAGTTGATGTAATTTTCGTTATCCGGCTTAAAAATCATGTGAAAATGCTCAGAAGCCTTAGTCGTCATTAAGCTATAACCTTCAAATACGCCGCTTGTACCATAATGTGTGGAAACCAGGTTCAATGCCAGATACGTTGTTGCCAAACCACCTAAAATCAGGAAAAACACCTGAATTACATCCGTGTAACCGATTACTTTCATCCCACCGAGGGTAATGATGATAGCAAAAACGGCAATGGCATACATACAGAACCTCAGGTCGAAACCAGAAATACTGCTTACGGCCAGGGCACCCAGGTAGAGAATAGAGGTTAAGTTTACCACCACATACAGCAATAACCAGAAAACAGCCATAATCATCGCAACGGTACCATTATAACGTTGGTGCAAAAACTGCGGCATGGTGGCTATTTTATTTTTCAAATAAACCGGTATAAAAAATACAGCCACAACCACCAAGGTTAGCGCACCCATCCATTCATAGGTGGCAATGGCCAATCCCATTTTAAAACCTGAGCCACTCATCCCGATAAACTGCTCTGCAGAAATGTTCGATGCAATTAAGGAAGCGCCAATTGCCCACCAGGTTAAAGAACCTTCAGCAAGAAAATAATCTTTAGAACCGGTAGATTCTGACTTTTTCTTGTTGTAGATATAAAGCCCGTAAGCAGCCACAATAACGAAGTAAATTGCAAAGACAATGTAATCCTTCGTATCTAATAAATTGTTTTTCATTGATTTATTGGGTTAATATCCCAGTTAGGTTATTTAGTTTTTAATTGAATAAACTAGTTCCATTATCGGTTTGAACGATATAAGCATCCAGCTTGAGGCCGAATTGTAATAAATATTTAGAAGATAGTTCTTCGATCAAATCTGCTATTTTCTCTTCTTTAACGATATTAATGGTACAACCACCAAAGCCACCGCCCATCATTCTGGCACCTAACACTTCATCCAGCGGTTTAACCTCCTCCACTAAAAAATCCAATTCCTTGCAGCTTACTTCATAATCTTTGCTTAAACCTTCGTGAGTTTCGAACATAAGATTTCCCAAACCGTGCAGATTGCCATTTACAAGTTGCTCAGCCGCGGTAAGTAAACGCCCGATTTCTTTAACTACAAAACTGCATTTTGTAAACACTTCTTCATCTTTTGGCTTAACATGTGCTTCCAGCATTTCAAGCGTTACGTCCCGTAACGTATTTACGTTAGGGTAATGCTCTTTTATCCAGGCTACACCTTGCTCGCATTGTGCCCTTCTTTTGTTGTAGGCTGAATCGGTAAGCGCATGTTTTACATTGGTATTTAAAAGTAAAAGTTTATAACCATCTAACTTCAGCGGAATGTAGCTGTGCTGCATTGACCGGCAATCGAGCATGATGGCCTGATCTTTCTGGCCAAATACAGAGGCAAATTGATCCATAATACCACAGTTAACACCAGCAAAAGTCTGTTCGGCTTTTTGTGCAACCAAAGCGATATCCAGTTTTGGAACCTCAAGCGAAAAAAGCTGATCGAGCGCAAAACCTGTTGCACACTCCACAGCTGCTGATGACGATAAGCCTGCACCCAACGGTACATCACCATCAATATAAAAATTAAAACCTCCTAAAGCATACCCTCTTTCTTTTAGCTGATCGGCTACACCTAAAATATAGTTTGCCCAGCTATTTTCTGATTTCTGTAAATTCTTTATGGATGATATATCAAACTGCTGGTAACTTTCTGAAAATAAATGAATTTCGTCATCCTCTCGTTTCGATATGGCAACATAGATAGCCTTATCAATAGCAGCAGGCATTACGAAACCGCCATTATAATCGGTATGTTCGCCAATAATGTTAATCCTTCCCGGCGAGCGAACTAAAATGGGTTCGGCATTGAAAAGTCTTTTAAATGTACTTCTTAAATCTTGTGCATTCATTTATTAAAATTTTAATCTTCAGCCTTGCTGGTTTTATAGTGTATAGTAGACATTTCTTTAAGCCGGTTTGCTGCAAACTCTGGCGTAATATCGCGCTGAGGGTTGGCAAGCATCTCATAACCTACCATAAATTTTTTAACCGATGCTGAGCGCAACAAAGGTGGATAAAAATGCATATGCCAATGCCATTCCGGATAATCTCCAAGATTTACAGGCGCCTGGTGCATACCTGCCGAGTAAGGGAAAGAAGTTTCGAAAAGGTTATCGTATTTCGTTGTAAGGATTTTGATGGCCTCGGCTAACGATTTCTTTTCTGCAGCAGAGAAAAGCTTAATGCTTCCTACATGCCTTTTGCTGATGATCATAGTTTCATAAGGCCATACTGCCCAGAAAGGCACCAATACTGCAAAATGATCGTTCTCAAATATGATGCGTTCGTTTTTCTTTTGCTCCAGTTTTAAATAATCAGCAAGTAAACTTCTTCTATGGATGGCATAATAAGTTTTCTGACGATCGGTTTCCTTGGCAATTTCCATTGGCACATCACCCAGCGACCAGATCTGACCATGGGGATGTGGATTACTACAGCCCATTATTTCACCCTTATTCTCAAAAATCTGAATGTATTTAATCCACTCGTTGCCAGCCAGGCTGTTAAACTCCTGCTGCCAAACATTAACTACAGCGGTTATGGCTTCTACACTCATCTCGGGAAGAGTTAGATTATGCTTAGGGCTAAAGCTGATTACCCTGCACAGCCCGCGTTGGTTGTTGGCTACCAACAAATCGTCTTCGTTCATCTCTCCGGCTGGTGTATCTTCCAGCAGAGCGGCAAAATCATTGTTAAAAACAAAGCTATCTGTATAGGATGGGTTGCTATCTCCGTCTGCCCTTCCGTTTCCAGGGCATAAATAACATTTTGGATCATATTCCGGGCGGTTATCTGGGGTAATGTCTTCAACTTTACCTTGCCATGGCCTTTTAGTGCGATGCGGTGATACCAGAACCCACTCACCGGTTAATATGTTGAGCCGGGTATGCGGATTATTGTCAAGTTCGAATGTTTGGTTCATTTTATATTTTCAACTGGTTAGAAAAAAGAAGGCCACATGGCCTTCTTATCCAAGGCGCCAAATTATAAAATTATTATTAATTGTCAAAAAGACAATTAATAATAATTTTTATTTTCGTAAAAATTTGAACATATTAAGCCCTTTAAACCTTAATAAAAAATGATTGAATATTCCAGGCAGCCGCATTATCTTGTAGCTGTTGATTGCATCGTGTTTGGATTTGATGGCGAACACCTTAAGATTTTGTTGGTAAAACGTGGCCTAGAACCCGAGATCAACAAGTGGAGTTTGATGGGTGGTTTCGTGGGGCCTAGTGAAAGCCCGGATGATGCAGCAAACCGGGTACTTAAAAAAATGACAGGTTTAGAAGGTGTTTACCTGGAGCAGATGCAGATTTACGGGGAACCTCATCGTGACCCGATTGAAAGAACACTTTCTGTCGGCTATTTTGCCCTTATTGACATCCACAAATATGAGGCGCAATTAAACGACGATTATGAGGCCGAATGGTTTTTGATCAACGATAGGCCCAAACTTATTTTCGACCATGACAAAATGGTTGCTGATGCCCGTAAAAAATTAAGGTACAAAGCGGCCCTACACCCTATACTGTTCGAAATGCTGCCTAAAAAATTTACCATTCCACAGCTACACATCCTTTTTGAAGAAGTAAATGATACTAAAATAGATACGAGGAATTTCAGCCGGAAAATTACTTCTACGGGATTATTGATCAAGCTGGCAGAGAAAGATAGAACGGGTTCCAAAAAAGGCGCATTCTATTTCAAGTTAGATAAGAAAAAATATGCCGCCAATGCACAGGCCTTCTTAAGCCTGGTACCAAACTTAAAGGTGTAGCTTATTTTTGCATTTTGTAACACCTATTATCAGGGCGATAAAACAAAAACCAACCCTTATTCCTTTGCTTAGGTAAATTATACCTTAAATATGGCAAAGCACAGAAAACGACCTTTCCAGCCAATAGAAAACTATGGCGTTATCGGCAACCTTAAAACTATAGCGCTAGTTTCGCTAAATGGCTCAATAGATTTTTTGTGCGCACCAAAATTCGATTCTCCCACCGTTTTTGCCTCAATGCTCGATTCGGAAAAAGGAGGTTATTTCTCGGTTGAACCACAGCTTGAAAATTTTACCAGCAAACAACTTTATTTACCGGGAACAGCAGTGCTGCTTACCCGTTTTTTCGCTGAACAAGGCATCGCAGAGCTTAGCGATTACATGCCGGTATCGAAGGAAACTGATTTTCCCAGCGCTATTGTACGGCAGATCAAATCCATCAGGGGCAATATAACGTTTAAGGTTTTCTGTGTACCGGCTTTTGGCTACATGAAGAGTGAGCATACGGTTTGGCATGAAAATGACGAACTGGTATTTTTTTCCGAAACTGAAAAAATAACCTTAAAACTAAAAGCGGATGTGCCGTTACACATCAAAAAAGGTACTGGCTATGCTGAATTTACCCTAAAGGAATCGAAAACGGCGCACATCATTATGGAAATTATTCAGGATGATAAAGTTGCCGCTGATTTAGCCCATTATAAAGCACATGGTTATCGCAAAACTGTAGATTACTGGCGTGAATGGATCAGTCAAACCACCTATCAAGGCCGTTATGATGAAATTATAAAAAGATCGGCAATTACACTAAAGTTGCTTACATCGGCAGAATTTGGTTCGGTAGTGGCCGCGCCTACTTTTGGACTGCCCGAAACGATTGGTGGAAACCGTAACTGGGATTACCGTTTTACCTGGATCAGGGATGCCGCTTTTACCATGTATGCATTTTTAAGGCTGGGCTTTTTTGATGAAGCTACTGCATTTATAGACTGGATATTTAACCTTTGTCAGAAGATAGACCTGCAACTGGTATATCAGATTGATGGCAATACGAAAATAAAAGAAATAGAAGCCGATCAGTTTGAAGGTTACCGCTCGTCGAAGCCCGTACGCATTGGCAATGAAGCAGCCAGTCAGTTACAGATTGATATTTATGGAGAACTGATTGATACGGTTTACATTTACAATAAATCACATAAACCAATTACCTACGAATTCTGGAAATTGATCGAAAAACAGGTTCAGTGTGTAATCAAGCAATGGAAAAAACCTGATCACGGCATCTGGGAAATCAGAAATGAGAAAAAGGAGTTCCTTCACACACGTTTAATGTGCTGGGTAGCGATGGATAGGGCAATTAAAATTGCCGAAAACCGATCGTTTCCTTACCCCGAGCAGGAATGGCACGGTATCCGCAGCGAAATTTACAAAGATATTTATCATAATTTCTGGAATGAAAAGTTAGGGGCATGGGTTCAGTATAAAGGCGCTACCCACGTAGATGCCAGTGCCTTATTGATGCCGTTAACACATTTCATTTCACCGTTGGAACCCCGCTGGCTTTCGACCATGAAAGCAATTGATAAAGAATTACTGCTGGATGTGTTGGTTTACCGATATAAAAATGGCATGACTAAAATAGACGGACTACAGGGCGAAGAGGGCACTTTTAACATGTGTTCTTTCTGGTTTATTGAAGCATTGGCCAAAAGTGGAGAACTGGAACGTGCAGTTGAAAATTTTGAAAAGATGATCGGTTATTCCAACCATCTTTTCCTCTTTAGCGAAGAATTGGGGCAAAAAGGCGAACACCTGGGTAATTTTCCACAGGCCTTTACGCACCTGGCTTTAATCAGCGCAGCTGTAGAGCTTAATAAACAACTGAGCCGCAAAACGGGTTAGCCTATTGCTCTTCGTAATGATAGGTCAATCCACCATCGACATAATAAGTTGATCCGGTTACGTAAGCGGCATCATCAGAAGCAAGGAAAGCAACTACGGCTGCCACCTCCTCTGGTTTACCCATTCGTTTTAATGGAATATTTTGAAGCACTTTTTCAAGTTGTTCCTTATTATCTAATAAATCCCGGTTAATTGGTGTTGCCACCGCGCCGGGCGCCACATTATTGATCCTGATGTTAAACTGTGCTAATTCTGAAGCGAGATTTCTGGTGAGCATCATTAAACCACCTTTACTGGCACAATAGGCAGCAAAATTTGGAAATGCGATTTCTTCGTGTACAGAACTCATGTTGATTACCGTTCCTGGTAATTTGTTTTTTCTACAATAGTTTACAAATGACTGGATGCCAAAAAAAACACCTTTTAAATTTGTATTCATGATCAGATCATAATCCTCTTCTGTAACCTCCCAAAAACAGGCATTTTTTTCTACGCCCGCGTTATTGACCAAAATATCTAAATGGCCAAATACTTCTACAGCATCGTTGATCAACTTGATGGCTGCATTTGCTTTACTTAAATCTGCTTCTAAAAAAGTTACCCTTCTGCCTAAATCCTTTATATCTGCAATAAGCTTCTCACCCCTTTCATCAAACTTATGTCCGTTCAATATAATATCACAGCCATCTTTGGCCAATCTTAAGGCACATGCAGCGCCAATTCCCTGGCTGCTTCCGGTAATCAAAGCGATTTTGTTTTTAAAACGGTCCATAATAACAGGTTATAATAGATAAAGGAATTTGCGATAAATATGTTTGCGTAAAATGGAAGTAAATTAATATGATTAACAGATGAAATATAAGCTCTTTGGAAAAACATCGTTATAGCTATAATCATTTATTAGTATGTTTGGGCAACAAACACACAATAAACATAAATTAATCTTAAAACATGAACATTACCAAAAACCTTTTATTTACCACGCTTTTGGCGTTGTTTACGCTTACTATGTATTCTTGTAAAACAAAGAAACTGGCTGCAAAGCCTGTTCCGAAACCCGTTGAAAAAGCAGCGCCACCAGTGGAAGCAGAAAAACCAGCGCCTGCTCCCGAGAAAGAAGAAACTCCGGAACCGGTTGAAAAACCAAATTTTAACTTAGATAACATTCAATTCGAGTTTAACTCATTCGTACTTAAAACATCATCATTCCCTATTTTAGATAAAGCGGTTACAGAGATGAAAAAATCGCCGGATACGAAATTTATCCTCAATGGCTATTCATCTGCCGAAGGTACGCCCGAACATAACATGCAACTTTCTGTAGACCGTGCAAATGCCGTAAAATCGTACTTTATAAATGCTGGTTTAAATGGAAATAACTTTACTGTTGTTGGCCATGGAGAAAAAAATCCCATCAGCAGCAATAACAGCGAAGAAGGCAGGATTCTGAACAGAAGAACTGAAATAAAGGTTCAGAAATAGTTATTAAACATCAAATAGAAAAGGGCCGTGATTAAGTTTCCATGGCCCTTTTCTATTTACAGGCAGTCATTTCATGAACTTTTTTCTGATTACTGCCCGTAGAGTTAAGCATGAGTCTATGGATTTCCTAGCTAATAAGTTATATTAATTAGATAATCAAAGCGGGTAAGAGACTCTTTTCCATTCTTTAATCCGTAGTGCCCTTCGTAACACTACGGACAGGAAAACCACGTAATAAAGACCCTGAAACGAGTTCAGGGTGGCGACGATAGCATGGTCCGGAGATCTTTTTCTATTCATTAATCTGTGCTTGCTTTTCGATAGACTACGGAATAATGAATTTTATAGGTGCTTAATCCAGATTAATTTTTTTAAGCGTGTTTAAAATCGGCTGATCAATCGCCTTTAAAGTATTTTGATCTGGTTTAAGCAGTTCGAGAACAGAGATCTCATTTTTGCCTTTTTTCAACCATTCCTGTGGGACATAAAGTGTTTGTTGCGGACCAATTGCCCAGTACTTTCCTAAGTTGTGGCCGTTAACCCAAACCACTCCTTTGCCCCAATCGGTCATATCTAAATAAGTATCGGCTACCGTTGAAATCTGAAAAGATCCTTTTTGTAATGTTGGACCATATCCGTTTGCTTTTGATTGACGGCTTGCAGCTACCCGATCGTTGCTAAAAGGAAAACCATACATAGCCCAACCTTTAATCTCAGTACCATCGAAAGTTACCTGCTCTGTAATTCCTTTTTTATTTTCAAGCAGATATTTCCCGAAATTTATACGCCCCATATTCTCCACAAAAATATCAAGTTGTACCTCTCCCGCTGGAAGATCTAACGATAAGGTATTCTGATTTAGCCTGCGGTCTAAAATACCCACTCTTTTTTGATTAATAAAAACGAGTGCATAATCTCGCAACTGTTTAAGCTGCAACTCACCTTTTCTACCTCCTTTAATGGTAGTACGATACAACACATAACCATAATCCTGACTCAGATCTTCGAAAGCTAAAGGGGTATTATTTTTTACAGCTTTAGGCAGCGCGTTAAATAACGCTACTTTAGTCGCCAATTTAAAAGGTGCAATGGCCATGCTAGGTTTTGCAGTTGGAATCGGAGGTAAACTTTGTCCTGCGGGAAGGTGTTTCTCGATCACACTTCTAAACGCCTTAAATTTTTCGGTTACATTTCCCGCTTCATTTAAAGGTGCATCGTAATCATAACTGCTGATTTGTGGCTCATAAGGTGAGGTATCTTTATAATTGGCACCATTCATAAAATCCCGGGTGGTACCTCCGTGAAACATATACATATTGATCGAAATACCTGCTGCTAAAACAGAATCTAACTTTTGGGTATATTGTTCAGCCGGAACGGTATGATGAGGAGTTCCCCACCAATCGAACCATGCAGGATACCATTCAGCAATAAAATACGGACCTTTGCCACCGTGATTTTCATTTACCAGCTGTCTGATTTTCGACGGATTATCAATTCCGTTCAGTGCAGGCAGTAATCCATCTAAATGTCCATCCTTTACATCTGCAGCAGGATCGCAGGTATAAAGTAAGCCATCAAAGCCTGCTTCTATAAACATTTTCCGGTTGATATCTAAATAGTTTTTATCGGCAGCATAAGAACCATATTCATTCTCTACCTGTACCATGATGATGTTACCGCCGTGGTTAATTTGCAATGGTGCCAATTGTTTACCTACTTCAATAATATACTTTTTATATTCATCAAGATATTGTTTTTCAGTACTTCTTACCACAAGACCTTTTTCAGTTTGCAACCAATATGGATAACCGCCAAACTCCCATTCTGCACATACGTAAGGACTTGGTCTTAAAATAACCCATAAACCTTCCTGTTGCGCAATTTTCACAAATTCTGCAATATTGTTATTGCCTGTAAAATCGAACTTGCCTTTTTGTGGTTCGTGCAAATTCCAGAAAACATAGGTTCCAATGGTATTTAAGCCCATGGCTTTGGCCATTTTCATACGTGCCCGCCATGCTTCTTTCGGCACACGAGGGTAGTGCATCTCACCAGATATTATCTGAAAAGGTTTTCCATCCAATAAAAACTCTTTTTCTCCCAGCTTAAACGTATGTTTAGCTTGCTGCGCAAAAGCCGATAAGGAGCAACATAGCGCCACCAGCCATAGTAATTTTGCTTTCATTTTTTTGTTAAAGTTTGTTTAGAGATGACCGGAATTTTAGGCAAAAAAGTCCTATTTTACACATTTCTGTGCAATCCGGTCATCTGGTTTATATAATAAATTTGTTTTTTTTTACTTTTTAAACACGCTCAGATCCCACTCATCCGCCCAGTTTATCGAAATCTTATCATTTTCAAATTTAACCGGCAACCATAAATAACGCCCGTCAATTGCATTTTTGGGTGCCCATTTATCTGCCATAAAAATAAATTCTCCCTTTTTTCCTGGTGCCGGTAATACGTGCGTACTCTGTCCGCCAAAAGTTATATTAGCGCCTTCTCCCTGGCAAGGATTTCCCATATAATTCCATGGTCCCCAGATACTGCTTGCTTTGAACCATCTCGCTGCATTTGGTGCCCAACCTGTACAGCCTGAACCAATCATATAATAAGTTCCGTTTTTCTTGAATAAAGCTGGTGCTTCAGTTTGATGGCCAACATAAATTCTGATAAATTTACCGGTATGCCCCAAATAATCAGGCGTTAATTCAGCCAGATGCAGCGTTAAGTTCTCTTCAGAAGAAAATACATGATAAGCCTTTCCATCATCGTCCACGAAAACAGTCATATCCCTTGCCATCTGCCCGCCAGGAAAATCCCTGCAGAAAAAGCCATCGCTTTCATTGGCTGGTTGCTGGCAGTTTACCATATCTTTTACGTCTGTGCCTGCTGCATAAAAAGGCATTTTTCCAGGATTTGGCCGGTAACTCTTGATAAACGTATATGGTCCGGTCGGACGATCAGCTACAGCTACGCCAGATCTGGCTGCTGCATAACCTTTACCCAAAAGCTCTAAGTGAAACCACATCACAAACTTTTTGGTTTTCTTGTTGTACACCACTTTCGGTCGTTCGAGAATACAGCCTTTGGCAATATCACTCGTTAAATCGTTAGAAACCGGCAGTGCTATACCTTCATCCTTCCAGTTGTACAAATCTTTTGATGAATAGCAATGTACGCCTACCTGTGCCGTATTTCCAATTTCTCCTTCGATTTTATGCTCTCCAAACCAGTAGTAAACACCTTTATACGCTACAATTCCACCGCCATGGGCATTGATATGTACGCCTTTGTCATCTTTCCAAATTTTACCAGGAGTAAAAGAGGTATAGGTTTGCTGCGCAGAAACATAACCGCTTAATCCCAAACTTAGGGCGATAAATCCTATAACAAAACTGATTTTCTTATTCATTACTTTATAAACTAATTTTTAACATTCTAAAAAAGGTGTTTCCTCTTATCAATTTCAATTGTGTATCAAATTTTTATCTATTTTAAACTTGCACTATGATCATTCTCGAAATTTTCGCCGCTCCAGATCTTTTGCGCGCTCCATTTCTCTGCCGGATTCGCCCAAAAGGGATCTGATGCCGGTAAACCTAAAGGCAAAAAGATATTTGATGCGATATACGGACTGCCCTGATTGTTATAAAAATCACCGAGATTGGGTTGATCGCCGTACAAACCTATGGTTAACCAGCCATTTTTATAGGTTGAAGGGCTTTCCAAAGTTTTTCTGATTACAGCTGTTAGCGCACAACGTACCTGCGCCGGACTTAACTGTTTAGGCAAGGCTTTACGCCAGGCCATGTCGGCCAGGTGGTGAAATGCAGCTCCCCTGTAAATGATGGAGCGACCAGTAGCCGGGTAAGTACCGTCGGCATTAATTAATCTTTCCTGAATGATGGCATAGCGCTCATTGCGCTTTTTAACTTTTTCGAACATGTCTTTATAACTGTTCGTTTTGGTCCCGATGATATTGGCCAACATAGCCAGATACGGATGGATAACATAACTATTGTAATAATCGAAGGCGAATGAGGTCCCGTCGGTATACATGCCATCGCCAGTATACCATTGTTCCATTTGCTGCAGCGCATAATCAACACGCATAGGATCCCAATTGTATCCAAATCTGGCTAAAAAAGCCTCATTCATCGCTGAAAACAACAGCCAGTTTGAAAAAACAGGTTTAAATCTTCTGGTGGTTACAATAGATTGCATCATCAGTTCCTGATTTTTCTTATCCAGGTTTTCCCATAACCAAGGCGCACGAACCAAAGCAAGCGCTATGTAAGAAGCATCTACCAATTGCTGCCCGCCAATATCAAAATCCATGAAATCTCTCGCATTAGAATCCAATGCATTTTTTAAGCCTTTAATGGCCCACTCCCGGTATTGCTTTCTTAAAGCCACCTCTTCTACTGAACCTCCCTCTAACTGCAACCATGGTGCTATACCGCTTAAAACCCTACCTAAAACCTCCACATATTGTACTTTAATGCGGTGGTCTCTATTGTCAATATGGACAGATGTAACTTTAGGCATGGAGATCCTCAAACTATCTTCAGCCAGATTATATAAAACGGGTCTCACCATCTTATCCATCTGTTGCAACCAAAATTGTCTATCCGTTAATGCCGTGCCCTTATTATTTCTGGCTTTTTTCTGGGCAAAAACAGCGCCACCAGCCCAAATCATTATTAAAGCAATAATTAAAATATTCTTAATTCTCATTTTTAGCAATAAAATTTATTGTTTGTTTGATAAATAGCGGTACATTTCACTACCGGCCAACAAAAATGCCCCTACGCCAAAATTTGTCGTAGAATTTAAATCAACCACCTGACCGGGGATAGCCTTTTCTCCTATTGGCTGTACATAACCCACTTTTCCATCAGGTTGCAATGCGGTTTTTGTTAAATATGACCAGGCTTTCTGCGCGACAGGTAAATAGGTTTTCTCTTTTAAATAACCATTATTTATGCCCCACAATAAACCATAGGTAAAAAATGCGGTGCCACTGGTTTCTGGTCCTGGCGCATGTAACGGATCGAGGATACTTCTTGTCCAATAGCCGCTTGTTTGCTGGCTTTTGGCAATTGCCTTTGCCATACTCCGGTATTTGGTTAGGTATTCATTCCGATGCGGATCTGTAAGTGGCAAGTCTTTCAGCACTTTTGCCAAACCTGCAAATACCCAACCATCTCCTCTTGCCCAAAAGTCTTTTTTACCATTGACAGTTTTATGTTTGGGATAAACATATTTGGCATCGCGGTAATAAAGCTTTTCCTTCTTATCATACATAATGCTGTTGGCATACATAAAATATTCATACAGTTTATCCAGGTATTTTTGATCACCGGTTACCTTGTAAAGTTTAGTCATCACCGGCATTACCATGTACAAACCATCTGCCCACCACCAATAATCTTTGTTGGGCGTACCCATTTCATATTCCATCACCTCTTTTGCCCTTGCAATTTTATATTCCTCGGGTTTTAAGCGGTATAAATCAATATAAGTTTGAAAACAGATCTGCCAGTCGCCAAATAATACATACTCATCTGTTTCGCCATATTTATATTTCCAATTGGATTTATCTGTCGATTTTGCGCCCATCCATTTGTTGTACTCAGCCCAGTCTTCCGAATATTTTTGATAGGCTTCATTTTTCGTCACCTCATAGGCCGCCATGTTACCGGTATGATAAGCCGCGTGATCCCAAAAGGCTCTCACTTCTGGTTTATTGTGATGTTGCCAATAAGTATTTGCGCGGTTAATCACTTCCAGCACTTCATCTTTTGAAAGTTGATTTTGGGCATTTACCGTCAGACTGATCAAGAAAAAGGTAAATAAAAAAACTTGATGTAATTTCATAACGTTAACGTATTGGTTTAATGCCGCCTACTGTCGGTTTAACAGGTATAATGGTTCCGTCAGCATTGAAGTCCATTTTATCGATGCAAACTTCACGGTTATAACCGGCAGCGTCACCCATTGAGATCCCCTTTGGACGGGTAAAACGGTGGTAAACCATATACCATTCGTCTTTGCCGTTTACCTTGATTACACTATTGTGTCCGGTGCCATAAATCTGCTGAGCAGCATCTTTTACCAAAATCAGATTGTTTTCAGGGATAGTTATTTTTCCTGCAGGCGAATCAGAAAAGCCATATCTTACTCTGTAATTCTCACTTCGGGTATCATCTTCAGACCATAAAAAGTAATATTTCCCGTTTCGATAAAACACTTCAGTACCTTCTCTGAAACTATTATCTGGCGTGATAACTTTGATGGCACTGGTGTCAATCGAGATCATATCATCATTTAAAGGGGCAACAGCCATATAACCGTTTCCCCAATATAAATAACTTTTGTTGGTTTTAGGATCGTTAAACACATCCGGATCAATCTCCTGGCCACCTTTAACCTCCTTTGGTCTGCTGGCAATTAGCGCTTTTCCACTATCCTTAAACGGACCGGCGGGATTATCGGCCACCGCAACGCCAATCTTCTGTGCGGCAGAAAAGTAATAGAAATACTTGTATTCTCCATTTACTTTCTTTTCAATAATGGTTGGTGCCCAGGCGTTCCTTTTCGCCCATGATACATCTTTTTCAAGGTCTAATATCTTGCCTTCATCTTTCCAGTTAACCAGATCGGTTGAAGAGAAACATTTAAAATAAGTGCCGCTCCAGTTATTAAAGCCATCACTGGTTGGATAGAGGTAATACTTAGCCGTTTTATTCGAATATAAAATTTCCGGATCGGCATAATATCCTTTTAACACAGGGTTATTTGCTATGGCAACCCTTACCGAATAGGTTTTAGGTTGCTGACCTGGAATGCTTACCTTAACGTTTACAGGGCCTTTAGAAAAATCGAGTTTGCCTTTTGGCATGATATTGATCTGGTTGAAGATATCAAACTGCGGATCAAAAGCCTTTAAATCTGTATTATAATTTACAGGTAGGTAAAGTGTTTGGTTTACACGATCAAGAACAATGTTGTTTTGATTGATTGCCTGATTTCTTGCGGTTTGTAGAACAGACTCAACGGTATACCACTGTTTAAGCAGACGGTTTAACTCTTGTTTAGTAATTGGTAAAACCGTTCCATGCCTAGGGTGAAAATCCATTTTTACATCCTGGTCTATTACAGTAAAATGGGTTAAATCTTTACTCCTGGTAAATTGATAATGGCCTTTCATATAAACATCATACATCAGGATATATTCATCACTGTGGTTTAGCTTAAAAACACCGGCACCTTCTACGGCTTCTTTAGTTTGCTGCAAGTATTTGTCCTGTAATACGTAACCTTCTGTCAGTTTATCAGATACTGCCTTTTTGATGCCATTGCCATTGCCTTCGGTTTTAAAGAACAGGTTATATTTCCCTTTATCGTAAATAATATCACCATCGATACAAGAGCCATTGGTTGGACTAAAAAACAACTGCTTCGGAGCAGTTTCCAGGTCGGTAAAGTCAGCATTGGCATAAGCGTAATAAATTTTATCAGGTTCGTTGCCATGTTTCATTGACCAATATACCATGTATTTTTTAGCCGTTTTATCGTAAATAGTTTGCGGTGCCCAAACGCGTAGCAAATTTTCATTGTTTGGAAAACGCTTTTGAATATTAACAACTGCGGATGTCCAATGGATCAAATCGTTTGATTTCAATAAAACCATTGCCCTGTTCGAATCCCAGCCATTGGCAGAAACCATATCGGTGGCTACCATATAAAAGGTTTTGCCATCTTCACCACGCAAAATATGCGGATCGCGAACGCCACCGCTGCTGCTGATCTTTTCTGAAGAAATGACTGGATTATTGTTATTTAATGCCTTATAGTGATAACCATCTGAGCTAACTGCGAAACGAATGGCTTCCTCTCCTTTCGCGTTACCAGTAAAATAAGTGAATAAGTAAGCTATATTTTCTTTTTCTCCGGCATCTTTTTTTGGTTGTGCGATGATTTTGCCTGATAAAAACATCAGCAATAAAAAAATACGATATTTTGTTGAATACTTCATGTCTTGTAATTAACTTATTTTCCAGGTTTCCAATCCAATACCTGAACCGGGGTCGGCAACTGATCTGCCTTTCCTTCTCCATCTATCTGGACAACATTTTGTAAAAATAGGCTCAATATCTTTTTGTTTTTCCAAAGTTCGGTGTCATAATTAGGCTCCCAATCGCCCAAAGGAGTTTGAGTAAGGTCTTTGATTGTCCAGTCATCTGCTCCAAGGTTATTATTTAAAGCGATAGACGCCACATTTTGGCGTTCGGCATCTCTAAACAGTAAACCCGCCGCATAATGTTTTCCCTTGCCCCACACCACAATCTGCGGTCTCGAAATTGGAATCTGCTTCGTACCGGTACCACTAAGGCTAAAAGTTGTTTTTCTGAAATTCAGGTTGCTTACTTTCCAGGTGGCATCTGTTTTAAAAACAAGATGATATTGGGGACCGGTTTCGTTCGGTCCGCGCCAGTAACCAGCAATAAACACTTTACCTTTTGCATCAGCAAACATCGATGTTTGGTTAATCAGCTCGCTTTTCTGTGGAATCTTGACCGTATACTCAGCATTTGTTGCTGTAATGGGAAGCGTGTATTTCTCGCCTGTGGATTTTAACCAGGTGGTGCCGCCATCTGTTGATTTAGCATAACATAAATCGTGGTTACTGGCCACATCCGGGCTTTCGCGCCATACCCATGATAAATGGATGGTTCCAGCCTGATCCACCGCAACCTGCCAATAGGCATTTCGTTGTCCTTCTCCATCAATCATTCCGTCCTGTACACGTGTCCATTTTTTGGTCTTTAAGTGATAACGATTAATCATCAAATTTCCGTTTCCGGAACCTCCATCGCGGTAAAAAAATAACAAATCGCCATTAGCCAGTTTATAGAACTCCGGATAACTGACTTTATTTTCCTTTACGGAAACCATTTGCTCCATATTACCTAGCGTTAGCGAACCTGATGAAGTAGATTTGGCGTAGTTTAAGTTATTGTTATGCTGGCCCCAAGCCATGTGAAGAAAACCGTCACCATCTACCATAATACTAATCGACTTATGCGCGTCGGTGGCATCGCCTTTGTAAGGTGTGGTAACTACCGTCCACTGGGGTGAGCCGATTTTGCGTTTGGCCAATACCACGTTTTGTTCATGATCATAATAAGCAGCATACTGGCCGCCCTTAAAGCTGACCAAAGCATTTTTACGAAAAATAACCGTATTTACCGAATTATTTGCCCAGCCGTTACCAGCAATAGTGCTCCATTCTGTTTCCTGCGCAGCGCCCACCATTGAGATGCTGATGAACGCATAAATTAGAAACGTGCTTTTAATTAGGGACTGATACATTATTAGGTTAAAACTGCTCGGTTTTTTATCGTTTGGCAAACCCGAAGTACCGAAATTTTTAGGCTTTACATAGGGGGCTAAATCACACTTTGCAGGGGGCGTTTTAAGCTAAATACCCTTTAAAGCACAAAAAAGCGTAACTTTTATGTTGTTCCATTAATATTATAATATTTATGAAAACTTTTACGGTGTTTCTTTATAAACTCAGACGGCGTTAGTTTAAACAGTTTCTGAAACTGTTCCCTGAAATATTTGCTATCATTGATACCCACTCTAAAGGCCGCTTCATTAATGTTTAGATTGGTATTGATTAATAATTCAGCAGCCTTTCTTAGCCGTATAAAGCGGATAAAACCATTTATTGATTGACCTGAAGTGGCTTTGATCTTTTTATAGAGATTTGAGTGGCTCATTCCAAGATCAGATGCCAGCGTTTTTACATTGAAGCTGTCTTCCATTAAATTTTCCTCTATTATCATGATGCACTTTTGAAGAAAACCTTTATCTTCCTGAGATACTTTATGGGCATCACTTTTTAAGGTTATTTCATTATAGAAATAAGACTGAAGATTGGTCCTGTTTTTAATGATGCTTTTAATTTTAGCGGTAAAAAGCTCTTTATCGAACGGTTTACCGATAAAATCGTAGGCACCCACTTCAATTCCTTTAAGTTTTACTTCAGGACTCGGATCGCCGGTGAGCAGAATCACCGGAATGTGGCTAAGTGCTGAATCTTCTTTAATCGCTTTACAAAGTTCAATCCCGTTGAGGCCACTCATGTTTACATCAGATATCACGATGTCTGGCAGAAACTCTTTACAAATTTTTAAACCTTCGGTACCGTTTTCGGCTTTGTAAATTTTAAAAGTATCCTGAAAAATCTGTTTGATGTAATCGATAATTTCAGGATTGTCATCAACAACCAAAATGGAGTGCAGATCTGAAATGAGCAATTCGAGGTTGCCAACGCTCTCGGCATCGTTTATTTCTGCCTCTTCTTCTTGTGCAATCAGTTCATTTACATAGGTTAATTCGTTTTGTAAAACGCCACCATGCTGCGCGTCTGGTTCTCCAAACGGGATATCGATCAAAAATATGGTGCCAAAACCCTGGTTGGAACGGAACGAAATTTTACCTTTATGCAGTTCCACAAAGTTTTTGGCGAGGTAAAGCCCGATGCCAAAACCCATTTTTAATGATTCGTTCGACATTACCTTATAAAATTTGTCGAACAGTTTTTCACCCACATGTTTAGGTATCCCAGGGCCGCTATCGCTCACTTCGATATGCACACGCATGCCAACAGTTTTAACACTGAATTTCACAAATCCACCTTTAGGCGTAAATTTTAATGCATTAGAGAGTAAGTTAAAAAAAACAATTTCGAGCTTGTCTTTATCCCCATAAATATCCAGTTCCTCTTCTTCGCAATCAAAACTATATTCAATTTGGTTCTGCTTGGCCAGATAATTGAAACAAAGGAAAATCTCCTTTGTAAATTTGGCCAGGTTAATCTTCACAATTTTTAAAGCATCATTTTCACTTTCCGTCTTTCTAAAAAGTAATAACTGATCTACCAGGCTTAGTAAACGCCTCGAATTTCGATAAACTACACTTAGGTCGTTACGCTCCTGTCCCGGTTCTTTTTTATTTATAATATCTTTAATCGGGTTGACGATTAAGGTTAAAGGTGTTCGTAGCTCGTGTGAAATATTGGTAAAGAAATTTAACTTTTTCTCATTCAGATCCTTTTCACGCTCCATTTTAAAGTTGGTGAGTTCTACCTCATGTTTTAACCTCCTCTGCCGGTTGCGATAGGTTTGAAAAAGATAAAATAACGAGGAACCTATAATAAGGTAAATGGTATAAGCCCACCAGGTACGGTACCAGGGCGGTAGAATTTTAATTAACACAACTTTTTCATTGTTGCTCCAGGCTCCTTCTGTATCAGTGCTTTTAATATGCAGTTTATATTCACCTTCGTTTAACCTTGAATAATAAGCTGTGCTCAATTTATTTACATAATTCCAGTCTCTATCCCAGCCCTCCAGGTAATAGGCATAAGAAATCTGATCCTGAAAGGAGAATTCTATGGCCGCATAATCAACAGAAATGACAGCAGCACTAAATGGGATTTCTATACTTTCTAAATTAACGATAGAGATATCGTTATAGACAGAATCCTGATCAAGGGAAATATTATTGATCCTAAAATCTGTCAGCACCATTTTAGGTATCCTTCTTCTTTTTTTGATTTTATCGGGAGAAAAAAGATTGAAACCACCAATCCCACCAAATAACAAATCACCATTGGTGAGCTTTAATGCTGCATTGTAGTTGAACTGGTTGCTCTGCAAACCATCAGTGGCATAGTAATTTTTAAAATTATGGTGTTTAATCTCAAATTTGGATAGTCCATTGTAAGTACTGCACCATAAGTTGCCTTGATTATCCTGAAGGATATTAAGCACGGAATTACCTGGCAATCCGTCACGCTGAAGGTATCGCTTTATATTTTTCGTTTCCGGATCAAAAAGCAATAACCCTCCACCTTCTGTGCCGATCCATAGCTGATTGTTCAATCCTTCCTGAATAGCCCTGATGGCATAGTTGATCTTGGTATAACGGTGTTTTTTGTGGATCGGGTCAATTTCGATCAGTTCTGTATAGTTTCCTGCCCAAAGCCTGCCTTTCGAATCCTGGAACAAGGTATGGATATCCTTTAATTTGTGATCAAAAAGCTCAAATTTATCGCTGTTTTTGTTGTAACGATACAATGCTCCGCCCTTCGTTGTACCTGCCCAGATATTGTGTTGCTTGTCCTGATAAAGCTTCCAGATGTTGATGTCATCAACGCATGTATAGGTATTAAAACAATTATAATGAACAAATTTCTGCGTTGCTTTATTAAAATGGTCTATTCCTCCGCTAAAACTGGCTACCCATACATTATGGTCTGCGTCGTTTAAAATACTGGTAATAAAATTACTGGTTAAGGAATTTGGATCGCTCGTTTTAGTATAATTGATAAATCTATTTTGCTTTTGGTCCCAAATGCTCAGACCACCTCCATCGGTACCGATCCATATGTTTTTATGCTCGTCTTCACTAAAGGAAAGTACAAAGTTGTTAATTAATGAATTTCTATTTAACGGATCATTTTTGGTCGTGGTAAACTGTTCATTTTCAGGATCGATAACATTAACACCACCGCGTAAGGTTGCAATCCATTTTCTGGATTCCCCGTCTTCGTAAACCTGGGCGACCGAATTACTGCTGAGCAAACCTTTTTCTTTTCCTGCGGTCAGGTAATCCGTTTTATGGGTTTTTGTATCGTAAATAGTAATTCCTCCGCCATCAGTTGAAATCCAAAGCTTTTGTTTTTCATCCAACAATAAACTCATGATATTTTCGTCACTTAAATGCCCGCTAAACCTGGTAAGGCTACCTTTGGCTTTATCTAACTGAAAGAGGCCACGTTCTGTACCGACCCAGAGCATCTGGTCGGTTCCTTTTGTAATACAAGTTACGGAACGTATGGCATTGGTTACTAAACGGATGGTGTTTTGACCATGATCATATCTACAAAGGCCAACATCCTTTATAAAAAGCCAAAGGGTTTGATTTTTATCGAGATACAACGCTTTTACCGTAAAATCAAAATTTTTAGCAAACGGGATCCTCTCCGCTGCACCACTGTTCTTTTCAAGCATAAACAGCCCCTTTTCCTCGGTGGCTACATAAACTGTTGAAGCCTCACTTATGGCAATGGAATTGACGGCATAAGTTACCTCGTTTTTTCTGCCCCTATCCAGATAAACGAGGTGATGAAATTTGGAATCGGCATAATCATAATATGAGACGCCCTTTTGCGTACCCACCCATACCCTGTTTTTCCTATCTCCTGTTAATACCGTAATATGGTTATTGATCAGCGAATGTTCATCTTCCCATCCATTTCTGAAAACTTTAAAGTGATAGCCATCATAACGGTTCAATCCATCATAGGTACCCATCCACATAAAACCATAATGATCTAAATACAAAGAATTTACCACATTGTTAGACAAGCCGTTTTCTACCCCCAGGTAAGTTAAAGGAATAGCTGAAGACTGGGCAAAACAAATACCTGCAGCCATCCACAAAATAAGTATATAGCAGGCAGTTTTTTTATTTAGAAGGAACATAGAGAAAACAGTACTGTGGTATTATTTGGTATGGAACGAATATACGTATTTTCTTCACACACTATCAGCAGCTATGATTTAGTATTAAATAGCTTAAAGCGCAAGATTTTTAATACATTAATACAGGAGTACTTAGGCTAACCCTGTGTTTTCTATTTTCGATGAACAATCAGGCATTTGGGGCTGTTAAAGATTAAGCCGTAAATTACCTCACATCAGAATGACCAAGGTTTTTCGTGGGATTAACCTCATCACGAATGAGTTGTTTTAATTCTTTTATTTCAGGGAAACGTTGTTTTTGTTTTCTATCAAAAATCAACTTTCCACCAACATGAACGGTAAAAACGCCTGATGTTTCACTCGGAATTAAGGTTACACACTTTACATCATCTACAAAAGTGCTTAAAATTTCTTGTGCCATGTATGCCGAACGCAACATCCAGCCACATTTAGGGCAATAGGTGATATCAACTAGCGGTTTTTCCATTTTTGCAAGGTTACAAAAAATAGACCAACCGCCAGCTAATTGTGTTGCTATTTTATTTGTGGAAAACTCAAATTATGCCTGCGTGGCTTAATATTTATACCTGTTTCAGTATTTTTTTGTTTATCTTCTATATCGTGGGTGATATTACTCATTCCCTCAGCTGATCTGAATTCATCTGCTTATCTACTTGTTCCGAATCCAAAAAGTAAGGTTAAAGCTGCCACAAGGTTTCCGTTCTTTGTTATTGTACCATCAAAGTTGCGGCCAAATGAAAAAATAATTTTCTGGTTATCGTTCAGTGCATAGTCGGCATTGGCAACCAGCCGCCACGAAGGTTTTATGGTTCCCGACGAAAGTATGCTACGATAAATTGCCTCCGCACCGCCGCCAAATTTGCCCTTTGAATAAATAAATCGCAAACCGGTATCGAAGGTAGACAGGTTAGCCACGTCGTTTTTAACATTATCCAGCGCAAATATTTCATCCGGGTTATAGAGGTATCGTGCAAGACCTAAAACAGAACTTCCATTGGCCCAATTATAACCAAAGGTACTCCATACGCCTGAGTTGAATATTTTCGAATTATTGAATCTTTTATCCCTGAACTCCGCACTTAAACCACCGGCAATATCCACAGACAGACCCTGGCGACTACCGGTAAAAGTCTTAGCTTCAGCCTGCAAATCGGCTTCTAATTTCGACTGTTGGGCGAGTTCGGCCTGAATATCCTCCTTAAAACTTTTATTCAGTTGGCTTTTTTCGACTTCGTTTTTAGAAAATTCACTTGTGGAGTCATCCATCATCACTACCGCATGAGATTTTTTTTCTTCTTCAGTCAGATATGGCAGGTGAGAAATGGAATCCAGCAAATAAATATTCCTGATACCCAGGTATTGGTAACGGGCAGATTTCCTTTTCTCTTCCAAGCCAATTTTATAGCTCATCAGCAGCGCTCGCTGTTTCTCGTGGATGGAGTTTAATTTCTCTTTGGTTTCGGCATTGTACTGTGGGCGCACAATAGAGAATTTTAAACCCAGGGCGCCATAGGTACTGGTTGGTTTAAAATTGTTGAAAGCCGAATCGGGATTACGCAATGCCAGCGAAACCACAAAGCTTTGCCTAAAATAATCTTTAAAGCGTGTTGATTGTAATCCTTTTTTTCCAGTGGTGCTAAAGTCTGTGCCTTTATTGCGGAAAAGGTAAAAAGGCGCAATATCTACTGCATAATTAGATGGAAGTTTGGTATATGATGAACTGGCCGATTGTAATGAAAGCATAAAATCGCTTAAATCCGTTGGCTTTTCGATATCGGTAACGGCAAAGCCCAGTAATACCGAGGCTGGCGAGCTCGGTGCCTTGAGCAAATCGAGTTTCACTTCTTTAATTTCTTTTTGATCTGCTTCTTGGGCAAAAGCGGTTGCTGTTAAGGTTGCGAGGACAATTAATATCAGATATTTCATAGCGTTTAAAATTGATAAAAAGTAATTTCTACAGTGTAAACAGCTGAAGCGCCAGGTTGTACCTCTTCCTGCATTTTATAACCTTTGGTTACAAAGCCGCCTTCTAATAAAACATATAAATCGGTATCGTTATGGTTTGGCGCTGTATCAGTAATTACAGTAACGATATTCAGCACCTTTTTGTGGAGGTTATTATTTTGTCCGATTATCTTTTGATGGAGGTCGCCAGGATAATCCTTCAAAATCAGCTCTTCGCCTAGCGTAATTAAACTGGCGGCAGTTTGTTCTATACCGCCAATAATCAGGCTTAATTTAATGTCTTCTGAACTTCTGTTCAGGATGTAGGTTTTAACCAGATCTGTACTCATGTTGTAAAGCGTTTGGGTTTAGTATTACATTAAGTGGTTAACTTAAACAATACAAGCAAGTTACAGAATAATTACTGCGATATAAATACCTAATATTAGGGATTGAAAAAATTAGACGACAGCTTTCCCCAGATGAGATTTAGCAATTGATCAACTATCTTACAAATGTCAGCGTTCCAATAAGCCCTATTGCCTGAATTGTCACGCTATTAAACCAATAGATTAATAATGCTTTTCCACTTTCCCTGCCTCAACGGTATGTTCATGCAAGCAAGTAGCTGTTTAGCCCAAATGAACTGAAAGCATGGGGCAACATCAGAAAGCTCAGCCCCTTTAAAGGTAGCTAGTGCAGCTGCCATTCTTATAAATGGAACAAAAATCGGTTTTCGGTAAAATCTTTTTTAGAGATTATGATCGCCTTTATTTTTAGGCATAGACTCATTTAACACCTAATTAAGTTTTTTCGACAAAATGATTAAATCATTTTTCAGCGAATTATTAAGCAAATCAACCAGTATCTGCCTACAGGATTATACTTCGTTTAGCAACGAGCTGTTGTTATTTTCTTTTACGCTTTTTCTGTTTTTGCCACCAGATCATAAATCCTGTTATTGGTAAACTGGCTGCAACCAACGCCGCTAAAAGCGAAAGAACTTTGTTCGGAAGACCAAAAAGCCTTCCCGTATGCAGATCGTAATTGGTGGCCTCTATTAAATCGGCCCCATTATAATCTTTGAAGAGTTTGGCCCTGATCATTCTACCGGTAGCTTGCTCATAAAAAAAGGTATTTTGCTTGCGTGCCCATTGATACGGATAAATCATCCTTAACCTTAATTCTCCTTTACCCCGAAGCGAAAGACTGGTAGATATCGCACCGGGATATTTAATTTTTGCTTCGGTATATATTTTATTGTAGCGCACAGGTATAGGATCTATCGTTGCGGGTTTGGCAGAAACGATAGCTTTCCCCTGCCCCAGTTTACTGCCGGTAAAAAAACTTGCTGCATTTTTTACTTCTTTAAAGGCAAAGTACAAGCCCGTTAAGGCAGTAATCAACAGTACAAACGATGCATAAAAACCCAATACATTATGCAAATCATAATTGAGCCGTTTAAATGAAGCTTTTCTTTTAATCGTTAATGATTGTTTTAACAAACGCATTTGGCCAGGAAACCAAAGGATGAGTCCGGTAATGAGCATCACTACAAAAATAACTACCGACCATTGGATGATAAACTTGCCTGTTTTACCCAACAATAACGAAATATGGATGTGCTCTACTACCTGTAGCCAGTCTTCACCTCCTTTATTAACCAAACTGCCATCATACGGACTGAAATAATAAACTTTCCCTTTTTTGCTAGTGAGTTCCACTGTCGCATTTGGCTTGGCATCTTCTATCCTTACCAGCCTGAGTTCATCTTTAGGTGAAAGTTTTTCAAATGCTGAAATCACTTTATTCAGCCCCACGAAAGGCCTATCCTGAAGCCTTACGTACCGAAAATCTTTTTGAGTAAAATCCCTGATCTCTTCTTCAAAGATATACAGCGCACCGGTAACACTAATAATAAATACCACCAGGCCAGTTGCCAGGCCGAACCAGAGGTGAATGTTCCTGATGGCATTTTTAAATGTTCTGTTCTTCATTGCTTAAAAAGCGTAACCCAGTGATAAGTTAAACCTACGCCCATTACCACGCACATAATTAACATTGCTGCCATAAAACTGAGAAATAGCAGGATAATAAACTTTATTCAACAGGTTTTCTATGCCTAAAGATAGTTTCAACGGTTGCGTAACCTGGTATACTGCTGCGACGTTAAATAAGTTGAAAGCTTTTACCGGCCCCTCACCAATTAAATACTTTCCTGCAGCGTTCGTTTTAAAACGGTCGCGGTTTCCTACACGCATCCAGTTCACATCCAAACTTAAGTTTTTGATACCCGAATATTTCAAATAAACAGTAGTTTTTGATGGCGGGATGCGCGTTGTATTTAAATACACATCTTTCTCCCCATTAAAGTTACCGTCATTATCTACGTCTCCTTTTCCTTCTACCTGCGCATAGTTACCACCTATACTCAACTCCCGTAGCAACTGGTAATCAGCCTGGACTTCAAATCCATATACCCGCTCGGGAATCCGTTGAGAAATATAAGTACCATTTACCTCTAAAAGATTAGCACCCAGTTTAGAAGTGCTGTAATAGTAAGCAGCACTGAAATTAAGTTTATCTATACTGCTGCTAAAACCTGCTTCATAATTGTTTACAATGATGGGTTTGGTTTCCAATTGTGCTAACGTATTGCTTTTTGCAGCCCTTAATACCCTGCCCAACTCAAATACTGAAAAAGACTGTGCATAACTGATAAAAGGATTAAAAAACTTGAATTTAGAATAACGTGCGCCGGCATTAAATACCAAAGCATTGTAATTTAACTTACCGCCCTGTACCGCTATACTTCCGGCACCGTTTGCACCGGTAGCCAGGGTATTAAAGTCGTCTACATCAATATTGATATTTTCTACCCTTAAGCCTCCTTTTATGGTTAAATCGTTAATTAATGTTGCTGAAGCCTGCAGATAAGGCGCAAAGTTTACCATATTCATATCAGGCACCCATAACCGACCATCAGTTAAGCTTTGCGCGGTTTTATCGTTCATTAAATCCAAACCATAGTTTAACTGCATTGGTACCTGAGCTGTTAAATTAAATGGTGTATTCAGGTTTACCCTTGCCCCTTTTTTGGTAGAAGTAATAGCCGATTGGCCGCCACCGAAAAATGATGCCGAATTAGAATAAATGGTATAGAAATCCTGGTAATATACGTTGGCTGTTAAATCAGTTTTACCAAAAATCTGTTGATTGGTGTATTGTAAATTGGCATTATGGTTAAATCTTGTACCTTCATCTTCACCTAATCTGGTGCCATAGATCCCAATAGCGGGCGACTGTCCGTAAATGCCTTCTTTGGTGATGTATTTAGAACGTTGTCTGGAACTGAAATAATTATACATGAGCTGCAAACGCTGCTTTGGTGTGAAGTTATAACCTAATTTTACAAAACCATTGTAAGATCTGGTTTCGCCTAAACCATATTCCGGCGAAATAACCAAACCATCAGCATCACGGAAAACACCGGTTTTTTCGAACATGCCACTTACTATGTAATCAAATTTACCTGTTTTACCATATAGCTGTTGCGAAAAACGATAACCAATAGTACTATCACCTTTTAGGTTTCCTGTGATTCCGGCCTGAGAATAACCTCCGAATGATTTTCCCTGGTCGGCCTTTTTAGTGATATAATTGATCAAACCACCTTCTGCACCATTGCCGTAAATCGCGGTAGCACCTTTAATCACTTCAACGCGCTCAATAACAGAAGGATCTATGCTGCGGATATCCCTTCCGCCTGCCCTTAGAGGAGTTGATTGTGGGATACCATCAATTAAAACCAACACATTTCTACCACGCAAAGTCTGACCAGAGTTACCGGTTTGATTGGTTGAAAAACCCAATCCGGGTACGCTATAAGAGAGTATATTGGCTAAGTTTGGGCTAATTGTTGATTGTGTATTCAGTTCTTTTGCTGTAAGCACCGTTACCGATGATGGCGTTTGTGATAATGACTCTGGCCTTCTGCTTGCCGAAACAATTACATCATTTAGCCCTTCAGCTTGTTCTTTTAGAACAAATGTAACAGAAACCGTATCATTCGCAGTAACCGATACTTCCTGTTCGAACAGATCGTAACCTGTAATTGATACTTTAACCTGCTGATTACCTGTGGAAACAGCATTCAATTTAAATACGCCCCTTTTATCAGAAGTAGTTTTAAGGTTTTGTTTCTTAACCTGTACATTGGCGAAAGGGATACCGTTCCCTAACGAATCTACAATTTTTCCTTTGATGGTTCCTCGCTGTTCTTGCGCAAACAAGGTAACCGTAGAAAGTAAAATAAATGCTGTGACAAAAAATTTTAGATATAGTGGCCTCATGGAATTATAGAAATTTCGGCAAATCTAACATTATTTAGACTTGTTAAAAATAATAATTCAAAAAAGAGTTTTAATCTGATTTAATCTTTCCCCACTTAGAATCAACGAGGCATAAACATTAATTATTTGAGATCATCCAAAAATGGTATCGATTGATAAAGATGATTTAAATTACGCGCTAAAAAAACACTTGTAAAACAAATAGTTAAGCATATAACACCAATAAAAATGAGCATTTATTTAAGTGTTTCTTGTCAAAATGACCACGTGACGATTTAATCTATTTTTTAAAATGATCGCCAGTATTCTTCAGGGGAGCTATTTGTCTTTATTTCTTTGCTGGTCCCCGCTCGTGCCTTGCTCCGGTCAATCCAACGAAGTAAGATTTATGAACAGTAAGGCACTTCAACTGCAAACCGGCAAATGATAACTGTTCTAGCTTCTGATTGCCTCCACGGGATCCAGCCTTGACGCTGAATAGGCTGGCCAAAAACCGGATATAGTGCCAATAATAATGGATATACCAATGCCTAAAGCAATATTATTCAGTCCTAATATAATATGAAAATCTGTCGCGGCACCGATGGCCAGAGCGAGCAGAAAGACGAGTAACAACCCCAGTAAACCACCTAAAATACAAAGCGAAATAGACTCAAAAATAAATTGAAGCAATATAAAATAGTTTTTTGCACCTAACGATTTCTGGATACCAATAATATTGGTACGTTCTTTAACCGACACAAACATGATATTGGCAATACTAAAACCACCAACCAAAATCGAAAATCCGCCAATTACCCAACCTGCAATATTAACCATCTTAAACATCGAGTCCAACTGATTAGAAATAATAGTGGTTTTATTTAGCGCAAAATCTTCTTCCTTGCCGGGCTTGATTCTATGGATGGAGCGCATTAACCCCCTCAATTCGCTCTCTACCTCTTCAAGGCTTACATTATCATTACCGCGAACAGTAATTTGCGGGCCATAACGTTCATTTTGGATGTCTAAAACACCCTTTGCAAAAGTAATGGGAATATTTACATTTTTATCGAGCGAAGTACCTAACATATCCTCCCCTTCTTTGTTAAAAACACCAATAACCGTTAACCTTCTCCCTAAAATCTGTACCTGCTTACCCACTGCTGCATCTCCATTAAAAAGTCCATCGGCTATGTCAGAACCTAAAATACAGACAGGAGATCCATTTTTACTTTCATTTTCAGTAAAATAACGTCCATCCTGAAGCTCGAAATTCCAGGTTTTATTAAAATCGTGCGATGCCGCCCAAACCGAAATTCCTTCAACCGAGCTACTTCTATATTTGATAACCCTATCGCTAGCCGATATTTCGAATGTAACGCCTTGAGCATTTTCAATCCGCTCGCGGAGCGCTTCGAAATCACGCAATGAAGGCTGAGGGCGGTTCATATATTTCCACCAAGGATAATTATCACCAAAACTCCATGGCCATTTTTGAATATAAATGGTATTAGAGCCTAATTTATCTACACTGGCCTGCAATTTTCCACGAAAGGTATCTACCGCAGAAAATACAGCTATAATGGTAAAAATACCGATCGTTATAGCCAGAAGCGATAACATGGTGCGTAATTTATTCTGGCGCAATGCATCAAATGCAAAACGGAAACTCTCGCCTATTAGCCTAAAGATTATCATAATTACAGGTTAGATGCAAAGCCTTTGAAAAGGTTACAGATTATGGTCAAAACTAATTAATTTTATGTCTATTAATACGCGGATAGCATTGTATATTTTGATTTAAAATGATCAAAACATAATATACATAAATTGCGTTTGATAAAATACGAAAAAGAAAAATTAAATTCGTATTTTTGCACCTCAAAAAATTCATCAAGAATGAAATTATCACAATTCAAATTCAACTTACCTGAATCTTTAGTAGCCAATAATCCGGCAGAACAACGCGATGAAGCCCGCTTAATGGTTTTACATAAAGACAGCGGTAAAATTGAGCATAAAATTTTCAAAGACGTTTTAGGTTATTTCGATGACAAAGACGTCATGATATTAAACAACACAAAGGTTTTTCCTGCCCGTTTATATGGAAATAAAGAAAAAACCGGTGCTACTATTGAGGTTTTCTTGCTACGTGAATTAAATAAGGAATTACGTTTATGGGATGTTCTGGTAGATCCGGCACGTAAAATCCGTGTAGGCAATAAACTATATTTTGGAGACGATGACCTGCTGGTTGCCGAGGTTGTAGATAATACTACATCACGTGGGCGTACCATCCGTTTCTTATTTGAAGGGACAGATGAAGAATTCAGAAAAAATGTTGAAATTTTAGGCGAAACCCCACTTCCTAAATATATTAAACGTAAAGCTACTGCTGAAGATAAAGAGCGTTACCAAACTATTTTCGCTAAACACGAAGGCGCAGTAGCAGCTCCAACTGCAGGTTTACACTTCAGCCGTGAACTGATGAAACGTCTTGAACTTAAAGGAGTAGAATTCGCAGAAGTAACGCTACACGTAGGTTTAGGGACTTTCAGGACGGTTGAGGTTGAGGATTTGACTAAACACAAAATGGATTCGGAGCAGTTTATCATCGAACAAAAAGATGCAAACATTGTAAACAAAGCGATCGAAGACAGAAAAAAAATCTGTGCAGTTGGAACAACTTCCATGCGTGCAATCGAATCTGCTGTTTCTGCCAACAGAACATTAAAGGCGGCAAACGATTGGACCAGTAAGTTTATCTTCCCTCCTTACGATTTCAGCATTGCAAACGCTATGATCACCAATTTCCATACGCCAGAATCTACTTTATTGATGATGGTTAGCGCATTTGGCGGGTATGAAAATGTAATGAATGCATACGAAGTTGCAGTAAAAGAAAAATATAAATTTTACAGCTATGGCGATGCCATGCTAATTATATAGATTTGAGCAGTGAGATATGAGATTTGAGTTAAACCAAGTCTCATATCTCATATCTATCATCTCATATCGCTTCAAATGAAATACTACGCTATAATTGTAGCAGGCGGTTCTGGCAATCGGATGCAAACAGAAACCCCAAAACAATTTCTACTGCTTAAAAACCTGCCGGTTTTGATGCATACCATAAAAGCTTTCGCGGCCAGCAATACTCAACCCAAAATCTTATTGGTTTTAAATAAAGATCAGCAGGCTTACTGGGGCAGACTCTGCAAGGAATTTAATTTCCATATACCACACCAGATTGTTGACGGCGGCATAGAGCGCTTTTATTCTGTTAAAAATGCCATTTATAGCATTGAAGAAGAGGCCTACGTTGCCATTCATGACGCTGTTCGTCCGCTGGTTTCAAAAAGACTGATTGATAGCTGCTATGCAGAAGCTGCAAAACAAGGCAATGTTATTGCGGCAGTGCAATCAAGCGATAGCGTACGTTTGGTTAAAAACAAAAAAACATCAGCTTTAAAACGTGATGAGATCTTTTTAGTGCAAACCCCGCAAACTTTCAGCCTTGACATCCTTAAAGAGGCTTACAATCAGGAATTCAACCCTCATTTTACCGATGATGCAAGTGTAGTAGAAGGTATTGGGCACGAAATCAATATTATTGAAGGAGAAAGAGCTAATATTAAAATCACCTACCCCATTGATCTCGAACTTGCCGAATTGTTGCTAAAAAACTAAAGGCTGGATTCTGATTCGAAAATAAGCCTTACCTCATCAAATTCCTTTAATTGAGTTAAGTTTTAGCAAAAGCTTATATGAAAAAAAGGAATTCCAAAAATGAAACTCCTTTTTTTAATCCATCTATTTAAAAGTGTTTTCTTACTTCTTGAATGAATGAATTTGGTGACAACTTTATTTTACGCTGCCCTACCAATTACCTTTAATAAGATAGCAATAACTGCGATTACCAGTAAAACGTGGATTATACCACCAACGTCGCCGAAGCCGTGAAATACAAATCCGATCACCCATAGTATAACTAATACTACTGCGACTAAGTACAATAAATTTCCCATAGTGTTAATTTTTTAGCAATGTTTATATTTTTGCTTTATTAACACCCCTATTGAAGCTTTTGTTTAGAAAATGTAAAATATTTGGCTACTGTATTGATTTACAATATCAAAAAACAACCTGTATAAAAAAACCTTTCAGTATTTCTGAAAGGTTTTTTATGTTTTATTAAGCTTTAGTATTCATCCTCATTAAAGAAAAAATCTTCTTTAGTTGGGTAATCCGGCCAAATTTCCTCAATGGTTTCGTAAGGTTCTCCATCGTCTTCTAATGCCTGTAAATTTTCTATTACTTCTACCGGGGCACCAGAGCGGATACCATAATCAATTAATTCATCTTTAGTTGCAGGCCATGGTGCGTCTTCCAGGTGCGATGCTAGTTCTAATGTCCAATACATATCGTCAATTCAATTAAATTCCTATTCTTATTATTGCGCAAATTATATCAAAATTTTTGAGCAAAACAAACTTATTTTTCCACTATTAAACCCTAGGAATCCAAATATTTTCTTCGGCGTTAAAATATACGGTCAGTTTTCGTGCCAAAACGAATAAATAGTCACTTAAACGATTTAAATAAATGGTTACATGCTCATCTACAAAGCTATTTTCTGCAAGGGCCACTGCCAAACGTTCAGCTCGTCTGCAAATACAACGTGCAATATGGCAGTAAGAAATTACCGTGTTTCCACCCGGCAAAACAAAGTGTTTTAAGTCAGGCAGATTTTCGTTCATCAGATCCATCTCCTTTTCCAATAAGGCAATATCAGCATCATGCAGATCTGGAATCTTCATTTTAGATTTGTCAGGGTCTGCCGCCAAGGAAGCTCCGATGGTAAATAGCCTGTCCTGAATTTCCTTTAGTAATTGCTGATCATAGTTGTCAATATCCTGACACATAATTAAACCGATATATGAATTTAATTCATCAACAGTTCCATAAACTTCTATGCGCAAGTGATATTTGGGAACACGGGTACCACCAATTAGTGAGGTCTGGCCCTTATCGCCTGTTTTAGTGTAGATTTTCATATCCCCTAACCCCTTAAGGGGTAATAATATGGTTAATCCTAAAAGCCCCCTTTAGGGGAATTAGGGGTTAATTAATTTTTTCCCAATCGCTGCCCGCTTCTTTCAGTGCCTGCAAACGCGGGGATACATTTTTTATATCTGTATTTAAATAGTCATTTTCGATCAAACCATCACGCATACGCACGATACGGTGGGCATGCTGCGCAATATCTTCCTCGTGTGTAACCAAAATAATGGTATTGCCTTTACTATGGATTTCTTCTAAAAGCCCCATAATTTCAATGGAAGTTTTGGTATCTAAGTTACCGGTAGGCTCATCGGCCAAGATGATGGAAGGGTTATTGATTAAAGCCCTGGCTACAGCTACACGCTGACGTTGACCGCCCGAAAGTTCGTTGGGTTTATGGTCCATACGGTTACCCAGTCCCACATTTTCTAATGCTTTGGCAGCCCTTGAATCGCGGTCCTTTTTACTGGTTCCGGCATAAATCAAAGGTAAAGCAACGTTGTCTAAAGATGTAGAACGCGGCAATAAATTAAAAGTCTGGAAAACGAAACCGATTTCCTTATTGCGCACTTCTGCTAAGGCATCATCACTCATCTGGCTTACATTAGTTCCGTTTAAAACATATGTTCCGCTTGATGGCGTGTCCAAACAACCTAAAATGTTCATCAGGGTTGATTTTCCAGAACCAGATGGCCCCATCAAAGCAACAAATTCACCTTTGTAAATATCTAAAGAAACTGATTTTAAAGCGTGAATCACTTCAGATCCAATCACATATTTACGGCCAATTTCTTTTATCGTGATGAGTGGTTTCTCCATGTTTTTTCTTTTTTAGACAAGCATAGCAGGCAAGATGTTACAAGAGGTTAAAAATTAAGCATAATCTTAATCTTTAGGGATACCTAATAATCATATTGGTTATTAGAACAGCATGATGAAAAATTATTATTTTTCAATAATTTTTGGCACCATAAAAAACTGATCGGTATGCTTAGCGGCATTTTTCAAACCATCGGCAGTAGTAATTTCCTGCTTGATTATATCCTCTCTCCAAACATTTACAGATTCGTTCATATAAACCAAAGGTTTTACGTTAGCAGTATCTAATTCATTTAACTTTTCCATGAACGATAAAATTTTATTCATTTCAGGAATCAATGTATCCACCTGCTTTTCATCAATATGAATTCGGGCCAGATCAGCTATTTTATGAATGGTTTTTGCGTCTAAATTCATATTTTATTTCAACTTACTATCTATCAATCTGTAAACCTTTTCTTTCAATACATCTGCATCAACATCAGCCAGGGTTGAAGTATTGATAGGTTTGTGGACGTAAATATCGCAAATTCCTGGCTTACTTCCATATTTTGAACCGTCATCCCAGTTTATTTTCCACACATCGATAATGCTTACAGGTACCAAGGGGATATTTTTATCGATAGCTAAACGGAAAGGACCATTTTTAAACTCGGCTAACTTTGGTGGATAGTGGTCATCAATTTTTCCTTCCGGAAAAATAACCAGGCTCATCCCTTTCTCCAGGTTTTCACCAGCTTTTTTAAAAGCCCTAAAAGCAGAAATCTTACTCTCCCGGTTTACCGATATATCGATGGTTTTAAAGAAAATGCTTAAAACAGGATTGTTCAGTAGTTCATCTTTACCCATAAAGTGGAATTTACCATGTCCCATGATACAAAAAATCATGATATCCAGATTAGAAGTATGGTTGGCACAATATATATATGTTTTTGTGCAGTCGAGTTTTTCCTGATATTGATAACGAAAAAAAACACCTGAAAACAGACTGCATAAAAAGCTGTTGGCTTTTCTAAAAAAATTCAGAATGCCATAATATTTCTCATTACGGGAGGTAACGTAATATAAAGGATAAAAAAGCGCGAAGAAAAACAGTATCCAGAATAGAAACCATACCCGGTGTACTTGCCTTAGAAAGTTGATCATAGATATACCAAAAATATAAAATTGTTTGAAATTCCAAACTAAAGGTTAAGATTGTGGTAACGAACAAAAAAGACACTGCTTTGCTTTGACTAGGCAATCAGAGGATGATTCAATTGATAATTGCTATTTACCGCTATTATCGGCAATTTGTAGTCGCCCCCTTTTGGAGCATTTAACATAGGATTTTTAAATAAATTAATCAACCAACGCCGCCCATCGGGAGTAAATCGCTTATGGAATGAAGCCCCCTAGTAGCACCAGCCTTTGTTATTAAACCTCCTATGAATAAAACCCCTTTCAAGCAGCTTAGAAAGCTTTTTCTTTTTTATGGGCAAAAGACGTTCCCTGTCCTGAGAATTGGCTGTCTATTGTTTAAATTAATGCCTCTCAGAAGTTTTTTTTTTATAAAAGTATAAAAACTTAGCTATATCCTCCTATTAGCGGTCATTAAATTTGCCGCAGGTATCTATCAATAATTAGGTTTAAAGATAGCCGCACACTGATTAAAGCAGGTTTTTGCCAAGCAAGGTTTAGAAAGCAGTCTATCATATCTTAACAGCTAGTTTTTGTTTTTTTTATTTCACAATTCCGCTCACATACGGTGTCCGGTTATTCCAAACATGTCTTACCCTGGAAAGCAGTTTTCTACCTACCTTGATGATGGCCCGTTTGGAGCCAACCTTTGCCGTCTATCTGCTATAGCATAGCGTAAGGGCGGGATCTGTTCTTACCGCTACCCAGGCAGCCTCCACGAGCATATACCTGAGCCGTCGGTGCTGTCTTGTGGTTATGCTTCCCTTTCTGTCGTTTTCACCCGTAGAATGCTCCATAGGACACAGTCCGACAAATGAGTTGAGCCTGTCAAATTTCTTAAAACGTGAAATATCACCGATCTCAACAATCAGTACTGCTGCT
>NZ_FOJM01000019.1 GCF_900111825.1 Pedobacter suwonensis | reverse complement strand
TTGGCAAAAAGATTGGTATAATCAATCCCCTTGCGCCTGAAATAATAACCGAACTTAAAGCTGAGCGCTACCGAAAGGGTAAAACCTTTACATCCAAAATCGTTTACCATGTTGCCGAAATAACGGGGCAGCGCCGGGCCGTGAAATACCAGATCGGTAAGTTTGGTACCACTGATGATACTGCTGTAGGCCTTGCTGGGCTGGCCGTTTAAAAAGCCCATCGGTTCGCCCTTGGCCCCATCAAGGCCCGCCCAGCGGTAGGAGAAAATGGAGTATACCGGCAAACCCTCTACCCCCGATACGGTAGCATTGGCCTGCAAAAAGTTGCTGCCCTGTACCGAGGGCAGGTAATATTTGCCTACTTTATCTTTATACACCGAAAGGTTGAGCGTGCTGCCCCAGGTAAAGCTGCCCTGCAAAATCAGGCCGTTCAACTGCAGGTCTAAACCCTTGCCTTTAATTTCGGCAACGTTGCGCAGTACGGTGGTGCCTACCCCGGTGGTATAATCGATGGGGTAAATGCCGAATAGATCTGAAGCATGTTTTTGATAATACTCTACACTGCCCGAGAGCCTGGCTTTGAACATACTAAAATCAAGCCCCACATTCAGCATCCTTACCGTTTCCCAGCGCAGCTCGGGGTTGGCATACTTATCAAAAATGGCATAAGGCGTTTGGGTATAGGGTGAATTGACCTGGTAACGGATGGTATTTACCCCGCTCATGGATGGATCGGCATTGCCGCTAAAACCCAGGGTAGCCCTTAGTTTCAGCTGGTCTACAAAACCTGCTTTAAAAAACGGCATCTTCACCATATCCCAGCCCAGGCCCGCACTCCATAAAGGTTTCCATTTATTGTTGGTGGCCACGCCGAAAAGGTTAGATGCATCGGCCCTGGCACTGGCCGAAAGCGTGTAGGCATCTTTAAAGGTATAGGCCAGGTTTACAAACTGCGAAAAATAATTATTGGCTGTTTGGCTCAAACCGTTACCATCGGGAATATAGGCGGCACTCCCGGTAACCGAATTGGGGAAAGTGCGGGTATAATCAACCGCCCCGGTGTTGAGTTTATCGGTATCTACACCGTACATCCGGCCCGATACCCCTGTTGATTGTGCTTTCCTCCACTCTACCCCCACCAAAGCATCAAGCCTGTGCGAAGGCCATACACGGTTAAAATCAAGCTGGCCCCGGTATTGCTCCGAGCGTAACCGCCCCTCGTTCCTGTCCATAATGGCACCTACGGGGATTGGATAAGTTACCGCCCCGCCCGCGCCAACCTGCGCAAAACTGTTGATCAGGTTGCGCGTATAATAACTCCCTAAGCCCTGTAAAACCTCCCGGTTGGTACGCTGCTCTTCTATGTTGTATTTAAGCGATGCTTTAAAGCCCAGTGGCAGTTTATAACCGAGGTCGAAACCGGCCATCAGGTCGGTCAACCTGGTTACATTATCGGTGTACTGATCATCCAGCAGCGGGTAATAAGACCAATCTAACAGTTGCGCCACCGCTGGCGAAGCCAGAAAAGCAGCCCTGTAGTTTTTGGTAATGGGCAATGGGTTTCCATCGGCATCGGCAAAGGCCGCATAGGGGTAAAGTGAAGTGGTACTGGTTATGCCGCCAATGCCCGGCCGCCCTGCTGTAACTTTACCGGCTGTATAACTGAACAGGGTATTTAAATTCAGGTTGCGCAGCAGCGTAAAATTATTGCTCAGCCTCAGGTTCTGCCTCGCATTCGCCCCATCCAGGTTATCTACATTGTGGTTGTAACCCGAAGAAATGAGCCAGGCATGTTTTTCGCTCCCGCCCGATAGCGAGAGTGCATATTGCTGGTTAAGCCCGGTTTTGTATACATAACGCTCAAAATCATCATACACATCATGCGCGGCAAAACCTGCCTTGGCCAAAGCCAGATCGGCATCGGGCAGTTTGCCCGCAGCATTCAAAATCAGCAACTCTACAAAAGGCGTTAAAGCAGGTTTCTGTGAAGAATTGATCTGGCTGGCATAATAACCCTTGCCAAATAAAAACTGCTCTACATCAAGCGCATCTGCTGATGAAATGCGCTGCTCATACCGCAGGTTAGGCTTTTGTAACAAACCGATGCTGCCCGAAAAATTTACCGCCAGGGGCGTATTCTTTTTGCCTTTTTTGGTGGTGATCACAATCACCCCGTTCCCGGCACGGGTACCCCAGATAGAAGCAGCCGCGGCATCTTTTAAAACGGTGATGCTTTCTACATCTTCAGGATTGATATTGGCCAGGTCGCCTGCGTAAGGGAAATCATCTACCACAATGAGCGGATCGCGCGGGCCACGGATGGTACTGGTACCCCGGATGGAAAACTTGCCTGTGGACGAGGTAGTCCGATCAAAGGTGAGCCCGTTACCAATGGCCTCTAACCTGTCGAGTATGTTTTTGCCCACCTGCTGGTCTAATCTGGCCTTATCCAGTTTATCAAAAGATCCGGTGGCGCGTGTTCTATCCAGCAACTGGTAACCCGTACTTACCGTAACCTCGTTCAGCTGGTTATCCGCAGGCTGTAAACTCACTACAAATGCCCTGGTTAATGGGATGGTTACCGTAAGGGCATAAGTTTTAAAACCCACTGCGGTAGCCACAAAATGGTAAGTACCGGCAGGCAGCCTGAGCAAAAACATCCCCTTTGCATCGGTGTGGGTTTTAAATGCCAGCCCATCGGCCCCTGCCAGTTCGATGTTCGATGGAAGGGCCGTACTATCGGCGGCACTCAAAATTTTGCCGCTAAAGGTATCCTGCCCAAAGGTGATAAACGGGCAAAAGCCGATCAATATAATCAGTATGTATATCTTCCTCATTTTAATTGGTTAATTTAGTTTGGCTGGTCGCTGATCAGCATCATGGTTATTTTTTGCTTTGCTGGCCGCAGGCGCAGGCCATATGGTAAAAGCCCGGCGTTTACCTCCTGCAGGTTGCCCGTTAACGGGAGGCTGATGGACAGGCGTTGGCTGATCCCCGTTTTGTTGATCACGGGCAGCCTGTTCCAGGCCAGGTTTTCTAAATGATCTACAAGTGCTTCGGCAGTTACATTTTTTAAGTTCAAAGCCCCTTTGTGGCCAGCGGCCTGACCTAAAATTCTGCCACCACCGGTACGCTCCAGCACCAGGCAATCGGTTTTTTCGGTTTTAAAGGTGGCTTGATATGGCGAATAGGTATTCAGGTCGGCCAGCATCATGGGGTAGAGTTTGGCAGCAAGCCGTTCCGGTACTACAAATTCATAATTGTAGCTGTCTCGTAAAAAACCCGCCGAATCGGCTCCAAGGTACCGCAGCTGTTGATCGGAAAAGCGCTCACCTGCTGCGCGTTGCAGCACCCTGCCAATAGTACTGTACAGGCTAAAAAAACTGGTATTGGTAAAGGCGCGGCCTACCAACAGACCTGATTTCGCTTTCCTGAACTGGGTACCGCTGGCCAGGCCAGAAACCCGCCCTTGGGTTAACAGGCTGTACTTTTGCAAACCATCGGTAGGGAAATCGCCCGAGCTGAATAAAGGCAAACCCGGATCGATATTCTTTTTATTAACAAAGCTACTGCCCCCGCCCGCCATGGCTTGTAACAGTTTCGCTTCTTCCAGTTCTTCCTCTCCTGTTATGGCCAGTACCTTACCATCTTTACCAATCCATACATAATGGGGTATGGTGCGGTGCGGGAAGGTGTTGTTCAGCAGGGTATCGGCCACAATAGCCACAAAGGCTTCATTATGTTCGCTTTTCCTTTTTTGCAAAAATACAGTTGCTTTGGCTAGCGGTTCGTTATTCACCAGAATAATCTGCAGATCGTTCCGGTATTTTTGTTGCAACAGCTTCATTTTGGGGAAGCCGGCGATGCAGGGCGCACAATAGGTGGCCCAAAAATCGAGCAAGATCAGTTTGCCGCGGTAGCGGTTTAAGGTTACTGATGTATTTTTGCCTTCATCGGGTTTGTCGCCCGAAAAAGCAAAATGGCTGCTCTGCCATATGGCTTCAGGAACGGCCCCGCCAACGGCAACCCCGCTGGCTGGCCTGGCTCCCTGTGCTGCAGCCCTATTTGCGGTTAGGGCCAAAATCAGCATCAAAAGGGTACATATTTTTAAAAGGCTATGGTAAATATGAAGGCATAGCCTGCACCCTGAGATAGCCATTGTAGATGGGTTCATAAGTTTTGGTTAAGTTGACAAGAAAAAAAGCTGTCTCAGAAATGATGTTGGAGATTTTTGGCAGCATCATATTTTAAAAGGGCGTCATTCCCGTGAAAACGGGAACCTTAATGCGATAGAACGGCAACTAAATATTCCATACCAAAGCATTGGGCATAACGGCACCGCCAATTTTAATTCTCTTGCTATTACTGAATCTCTTCTTTTGAGACAGGCTCATAAAAGCAAATGCAGGGGACTGAATTATTGTTACATCATTAAAAAACCTATTTTAAAAAGCCCCCCTGCACCGCCAAAACCTATACGGGGTTTTTCGGTTTTAAGGCATAAAGCCGATCGAAAGGATAACAGCTACTCACCTCCATGGCCCACTCCTTCCTGCTCCGTTAAATAATAAGACACCAAAAAATTGAGGTTACAATTAAAACCCCAGGCTTTATTTCCATAAAAAGTACAGAAACAGGTAAAATCATCAGGTACTGGCTTCCCGCCTTGTGGATGCTGCGACACCTTTTCAACCTGGCTTTTCTCCGCCACAACCTGTTGATGCCCGCCAGCACTTGCCAGCCAAATGCTCCATAAGGCAAAGGGGCTATACAAAAAGGCCCAGCAAAGGAAAAAAAGCGGCAGGTAACGGTTATTGGTGCTCATGGCAGATGCTTGATTAGGTAGATTGGGTAGGCATTAACAGCAGAGCGCGCCCTTATTTCATTTAAAAAAGGGCAAAAACCAGCCCCTCCGCCTAAAACAGGCAGATACGGACACACCGTATTGCAAATGAGGAAAAAGATACTTACCTTGGGAATGCGAATAACCACAGTAATGCACCCTTGCCTAAAAAGCAATTAAGGGCTGGCACCAGGCTAAATTAACCCACCGGGACTCAGTGCGCGCTCTCACACCAACCCCCTGTTTTTTATTGGGCTATTTTACACCTGTAATTCCGGCACTGGCATTACGATGGAGAACAGATCACGTTCTTTAATAATAGTTGTAGGGAATAATCTTTTATCACTTCCTTGAAGTGATAATAACTGATGGCGGTTAATTGGTTCGTTTTCATAAACGGTAGTTTTATGTAAAACGATGCGGACTCAACAAAAGCAGAAGTAAACCAGATTGGATAAACCAATAAGGCGAACTCCAATGCTTTTGAACGTGGTACCGTCAAGAACCGCTCAAGCCGAGGCTTGAGTTCTGCAAAAGACTAACATGAAGTCCGCCCTATTGAATATAAGATATCGCGAAGATAGCAAAACTCAATAGATACGGCGAACTCACGATCATCTCATGCAGAAAGTTTGACGGTTTTCGTTCATGAGTGACATCGTTAAAGCCAGGTTTACCCTAACTCTATTTGTCGCTATAAATAACTGATAACAAATATATAAAAGTTGCCTAATAAAAGCAACTTTTTATTTAAATAATTTATGATCAATCGAATTGGTGAGGTTTTAAAAGAAAAAAAAGCAGGGAATAAAGACTTGGTTAAATTCTTGGAAGTTAAAAAGTCAACAGTCTCTAGATGGGTTAATAATAAACAGCAGCCACCACTTGGAACTCTAAATAAGATCGCTGAATTCTTGCGAGTTGATATTAGAGACTTATTGCATCCTAGTGATTGGAGTAATAGTAAAGTAGAAGAATTTAAGAAAAGTAAATAGCACGAAGACGGCTAAGGAATATAGGGTTTCATTGAGCAGAGATTAACATTTGCTTTAAGAGAAATTAATTAGGGAGTAATGAGATTGCAAAAACCAGGAAAGATAACATTATTGCTCCTATAGCAATTTCGCCCCAACTGTAGTATTTGCCGTTTTCTTTTGGGATGATTAGAGACAGTATGCTCGAAAGGCCTTTTCTTAAGTTTTCCATGTAGATCGGTTAGATAATTAAATATAATAAAATTGATGCTCAATGAGTAACGCAAATAATAACAGGGATTTATTTGAATTCATAACTAAAGTTTATAAATCATCGGTAAAGAAGTCTTTAGAGGTACCTAAAGAAGAGATAGCAAATTTGCTTAAGGAATTAATAAATACCCATTCTAAAAAATACAATTTAAGAACGAATTCCGCCGTAAATGATATTAACTACTATGATTTAAAAAGTAGAGTAAAAGAAGAAGATAGTTTTTCAGAAAAGCTCATTAGAAAAGACATTGGATTGGTCATAACTCATAAACATGGTAGAACAGTCACTGACTTAAAAAGGGCAAGAGTTCCTATTATAAATGACCTAAAAAAACTAGATGATATTATTGGTATTCGTGTAGTAACAGAATTAAAAAAGGACTGCGATAACGTCTATAAATTATTACTAGATAATATTTCATTCTTAGAGGAAAATGAAATACAATTACATGACATAGATGAGCAGCCTCAGGAAATGAAAAACGGACTTGAAATCTACAGGATAAAAGGCACGTACCAAGACCATATATGCTTTGAATTACAAATTAAAAGTAAAATAGATGAAGCTTGGGGGGAAATGGACCATACAATTTTCTATAAAGATCATACAAGCACACCCATCAAGGATACGGTGCAAGCTACAATGAATAACATTGGACACTTATTAGAAAAAATTGAAGATTTATTATTTGATTTAAGAGAATCTGATAAAAAATTTGAAGCTAACAATCCATACAACGCTTTTCAGATTAAAATGTCAAAAGAATTATCGGAAAAGCTAAAAACAGTATTCGGTGCTTCTGTAGACCTAAAAGAATACACCAAAGCTCTTTATTTTTTAAAAAATAAAATTATTAAAAGTAAGGGAATTGATAATAGCGAATTAAGCTTTGAACATCTCAAATATGAAATAACAGATCCAGACTTAAAATATTTTGCCGATGCAAAAAGTAAGAGTCACAAGCTGATAATTACAGAGGGAATTTTTTATAATATATTGAGAACTGAGGATAATAAATTCAAGCTAAAGCAAGAAAACTATAATGACAGCTTCAAAAGATTTTACTCTTATTATATTGATTATTTAATATCAGATGTAATGGAACTTCAAGAATTTGAAAATCTTTTAGCCACGAATAGTAAATTTATATCTGATCCTGATTTATTTATCAACGTTAAAAAGCTAAAAAAATTCATTAGCATAAAAGAGCATTTAACAAATACGTTTGAAGATGATCCGAATGCTAGAACATTACTCACAAATTTATTTTTTATTCAACAATATTCAGGAGACATACAAACTTATTTAAACAGTGTACTTGACGATTTAGAATTTGATCTTTCAAAAAAGATATTACAATTACAAAAGGCAACCAAAGAATTAGCTGATTCCCCTCATAAAAAAGATTGGATTAGAGATTTTCAGCACTTCTTAGAAATAATCAATAAAATCAATTCAGAAGGTTAATTATGAATGTAAAAGTTTTAACATATATACAAAACAATCAGAAATTTATCACTACTGTTTTACCAGCTGAGATATTGATCAAGATTTCTAAAGTTTTAACCTATAATCAAGATCCTGAAGGTTATCAACGTGAGGCTAATAAGGTCCACTATAATAAAATTAAAAACTATATCCTTGATAACGCTAAAGATTTCATACTTCCTACTTCAATCATTCTAGGTGTAGATAAAAAAGATATTGAGAAAAATCTGATTGAAGACGAAAAAGGTATATCATTAAATATAGATGAAAACGCGTGCATCTTTAGAATTGTAGATGGTCAGCACAGAATCGAAGGGATTAAAAAAGCTATCGAAAAACAGGATGAAGTTAAAGATTTCAGTTTGCCAGTAACAATTGTAATTTCTAATGAAAATAGAAGATCTATTGAATTGGAAATATTTAGGGATATAAATTCAAAATCAAAACGCATTAACACCGATTTAGCTCAGCTTGCTAAACATAACTACGAAATTTTAGAAGAAAAGATCAGCAATCTTAATAACCATATTTCAATTAAGACAGCGCATAAATTGAAAGAGAAAAAAGAAGGTGTTTGGTCAAATGCCATAAAATTTAATATCCAAACAGATTTCAATTTTGGAATAATCGGTGTTACTATGTTTAGCGAATCTATTTCAAAAATAGTCGAATCATACTTAAAAGAAAACCCTGCGCCAAACACAACTGATAAAAAGAAAATTATAGATTTTTGTGACAAAGCTTCGGTATTTTTAGGAGACTTTTTAGACATTTTATGGTCTGACATCATTTATAAAAAATGGAATGCCGCTTTTACAAAAGAGATATCTCAAAATGAGTTCGGCGAAGTAATTAACACATTTTATTCTAGTAAATACTATATCCAAAAAGGAATAGGAACAAATTCAATCAATTCCTTTTTTGCTGAAACAATTGCCTCTAAAGGCTTTAAAGAGAATTCAATTTCTGAAATTAGAAAGAAAATTAATTCAAGCCAGTTAAAATCTGAGGATTGGATTAACGGAGGTCCTTTTTCAGGATATAATTCTGGTTCTGGGTTTAATAAGATTAAGAAATTATTGATATCATCTGAAGGTATTCAATCATAAATGCTTAACAACATTCAATTCCCAAAAAGCAAAAGTTATAGAACAGGTTCAGAACATGAGCCTTTAAAATTCTATTTAGACTGCCTTAGCAATGCCAAGGAGTTTGATTTGCTATTGGGTTATTTTAGTTCTGCTGCTATTAATGTATTATCCCTAGGCTTTGCCCAGTTTATTTATAAGGGTGGCAAAATGCGTATTGTAGCTAACCACATCCTTTCTGAAGAAGATAAGGCGGCCGTAATAGCAGGTAAGAATAAAGACGTTCAAATTCCATTTGACCTAGAAGATATAAGTAGTATTAGATCTGGATTAGATGAATATGGCAAACATTTTTTTAAATGTTTAGCTTATTTAATTGCTAACGATCGAATTGAAATTAAGATTGTTAAACCAAAATCTAAAGGTATTGCACATTATAAAGACGGTATTTTCAGAGATGACAATGATAGCGTATCATTTCATGCATCGTGCAACTTTACCGCATTTGGCTTGCTGGAAAATGCGGAAAGCTTAAACTGTTTTTTAGCTAGCGATAGTGAAGCATCAAAGCATAAAATTGTCGAGGACCAAGCCTATTTTGATCAGATTTTTGAAGGTAAGGCAAATCATTTAGAATATTTAGATATTCATCAAATTACCATTGCTATAAAAAACGAATTTAATGGAGATGATTTGAAAGAGCTGTTGGTAGAAGAGTCTGATTTGATACGCAAAAAGAACCAGATCTTTAAAAGCAAGGAACTAGAGGCCTATGTAAGTGTTTTAGAATTGGAATTAGAAAAAATAGCGAACGAGCCTAGGTTTCCTTATCCAGAAGAACGAGAAATTCAAAAAAAAGCCTATAAAGCGTGGATTGAAAATGACCGAAAGGGAATTTTTGCAATGGCAACGGGATCTGGAAAAACGATTACCGCATTGAACTGCATTTTAAAGGAATATCAGAAAAATGGTTTTTATAAAGTTATAATCGCCGTACCTACCCAGGCATTAGCAATGCAGTGGGAAAAGGAAGTTGTTGCTTTTAATTTTCAAAATGTTGTTTCCACTCATACACAAAAAAACTGGAAAGACATTTTAAGAAGATACACAACTAGAAGCATTTTCGAACAAAAAAAGAACATCATAATTATAACCACCTATGCTACTTTTAATCGTAGTGAAATACAAACTTTTATTACGAAAACAAAAGGTGTTGATTCCTTTATGTATATAGCTGATGAGGCACACAATATTGGTTCTCCCACAAGTTTAAAAAACATTCCGCAGCAAATCAATCAACGAATAGGATTATCTGCCACGCCGGAAAGGATTTACGACGAAGGAGGATCAGAAAAAATGTACCAATTTTTCAATTCTAAGCCGCCGCAATATACTTTTCGATATACTATGAAGCAGGCTATTGATAATAAAATCCTTTGTCATTATGATTACTATCCAATTTTTGTGGAGTTAACAGAAATTGAAATGATCGAGTATAAAAATATCACTAGTAACTTGAGGAAATATATCGACACAGAAACTGGTAAATATAAAAAAGAAGCTGAAATGCTTCTCTTAAAAAGAAAACGTATAGTTCATAAAGCTGAAAACAAAAAAACAGCAATATCTACACTTTTAGACTCCTTTAAATCGGAACATAAACTAAAGTACACTTTTGTGTTTGTGCCTGAAGGCTACGAGCCTGACTATGCTGATGATGAAGAGTATGAGATTGATAATGAAGATATGCACATTATAGACGAATATGCCGAAATGTTTAAGGCACGCAAGTATAAGTATTATAAATTCACTGGAGGCATAAAAGATTCAGAGCAAATCCTCAAGAATTTTGCAGATGGACATATTGATGTATTATTAGCAATGAAGTGTTTAGACGAAGGTGTTGATATCCCAAGAACCGAACATGCAGTCTTTTGCTCAAGTACTGGTAATCCCCGCCAGTTTGTTCAAAGAAGAGGTAGAGTATTAAGAAAAAGTGAAGGTAAGGATAAAGCAAAAATTTGGGACCTAATTGTATTACCTCCAAATATCGATGGTGGAATTAGCACTGTTGAAAAAAGCTTATTTACCGCAGAAGTAAAAAGGATTGCAAATTTTGCCGTGTTAGCCGACAACCAAATTGATATACTCTACGGTGAACTAAAGGATTATTGCGAGATATTAGGTATTGATTTATTTGAAATGCTAGAAAAGGAAAACGAACAATATAATTAACAAATAACAAATGGCAATACAAGATGAAATGTACAAATTGATCGAAAAAGAGATTGATGATACGCTAAAAGATGGAAAAGAAGTACGTACGGTCGATACTGCTAAATCAAAACAGGTTGCAAAAATGCTATCTAGCCTAGCTACCGACCCTAGCGAACCAGATAATTTGATAAGCCAATATATTGTCAATATAAAAAATATATGTAGCTGATGAATATCAAAACGATAACCATTAAAAATTTTCAATCTTATTATGGTATCCAATCTATAGAGTTTTCTATGGGATTAAATCTAATCATTGGAAACGGAGGAAAAGGCAAATCAAAACTGTTCAATGCATTTTATTGGGTTCTTTTTGGGGACATTTATATTACTGATTTAGGATGGAGGTCAACTGACGGTTTTCCTCACAATAATAAGTTTGCGATGAATCGCCAAGATTTCTTAAATAGGAAAGCATTATACGAAACAGATGTAAATGAAGATGTAAGTACGCACGTCCATTTAGAACTAGAAGATGAAAAGGGAGTTCTTTATGAAATAGAAAGATCGGTTACTGCAAAAAGACTAGACAGTGAAAACTGGCTTTCGCCAGAAGCTTGGAATGTGGGAAACAGCATTATTAAAGTAACCTATGAGACGAGCAGAGGTACACAAGTTAGAACAGACATGATGGCTGAACAGGTGTTAAGAAGTTTATTCCCGGAAGAAATTAGAAACTACATCTGGTTTCAGGGTGAGTCTTTAGATAGCCTCATAAACTTTAGGGATAAAGCCACCTTAAAAGCGGCAGTAAAACATATTTCTTACTATCCTTACTATGAAAAAGTTTCAGCAATTATTACAAATGCAAAAGCCAAAATAGAAAAATTAGAGCGAGCTAGAATTGGCGACAACAACAAGACAAATAAAGAGATAAATGCTACGTTAGCTAAAATACAATTATATCAAAATACTGTAGAAACTGAAGAAAAAGCTAAATCTAATATCGAGCTTAATATTACAAAAATTGAGATGGCCCTTGCGGAAGATGAAGGAAAAATGAAAGGGCTTGCCAATTTTACTAAACTGGTTAATGATTATAATAAATGCAAAGCCGACACTAAAGATGTCATGAATAAATTGACAGAATTAGATGACTACCAACGAATCCAAATACCTAATCTCTGGATTTTAAGAGGTTTCTCTAACGAAATAAATATTTGTGATGATATCATTAACAAACATAATGAAGTACAGGACACTGTTCCAGAAAAAAAGTACTTAGATAATCCTGGAAGATCAAAATTAGAGGAAATTATAAAAAACAAGACATGTTTTGTTTGTGGTTCTGACGCTTCGGAAGGAACAGATGCCTATAATTGGGTTCTGAAAAGAATAGAAGAGCAAGAGGTTTATCTCAAAGAGATGGAAGATTATTCAAACAACTTAGAGTTCTCTAAAAAGTTTGAACGATTTGTAGGATCAATACAAGACTATCCCAATTTATTACGAATATCTCTAGACTCCATAGATAAACAATTTATGGAGTCCGACGAAAAAATGGAGCAACTTCAGGCTCAATATCGAATGCTATTAAAAAAGCAGTCTACGCTAGATGAACAGCTTGAAGAGATAAAAAAGAAACATGGAGTAAATCCAATTGAGCAAGTAGGCCAAGGAGATCTAGTTGATAACCGGATAAAGGCATCAAGATCTAACTTAGCTAGAGAACACCGGAGATTAGAAGCTTCAAAAGAAGCGTTGGCGAATGCAAAATCGGAATTAAAATTAGCTGAAAAAGATTTAGAGCGAATTGGGAAGAAGACAGGCACAACAACAGTAAGTGAAACAGAATGGAAAAATATATCTATATTTTTAGAGGACATCTTTAAAAGAGTTCAAGAAAACGCTAGGAAAGATTTATTAAGTAAAATAGAGATCAGAGCAAATGAATTTTATCAAAAGTTTACCGAACACGACAATGGATATAAGGGCGAAGTTAAAATTAATGCCGATTATACGATAGAATTTGACGGCGGGCTAAATACTAGTCATCACGACCGAAAAAAGATGAGCATTATCAACGCTATGCTGTCCTTAAATCAAGAAGCTCTTGACACTTATTATCCTTTCATTAGTGACGCACCTAGTTCAAATTTTGATATACCAACTACTCATAAGTATTTATTAGGTGTTAAAGATATATTTAAACAATCAATCATTATTACTAAAGACGTTGATATAGAAAATAGTAATTTTGAGGAATTAACTAGTCAAAGTAAAATATCTCGTATTTACCTATTAGACAGTAATGTATACTGCGAAAGTGATAAAAATCCCGATTTACATGAGGTGTCAACTAAAGTAATTCAATTAAAATAGAATTTGCATGGAAAACATATTTGAAATCAAATTTACATTTGAGCAGAAAATTAAAGAAAACATTATTGAGAAATTTGCAACTAAGCAAGGAGGTAACTTTAATGTCTTTACTTATCACTGGCAGTGCTTCGCTTGGGCTGCAACAATAGGATTCTTTTACGGTGAAAAACGTAAATTAACTTCGCCCCTAGCAGACAAACCTTTCAATTTAAATACAATGCGAAACAATAATGGAGACAAAATTGCCCAGGCATTAATCTGCTTATGTATTTCAAAAACCGGCAGTTTAGATATCTTAAAAGAACCAAAGCAAGCAATTGATCTAATTAACGAGTATGCAAACGGAGGTTTCTATTATATTCAAAAGCTGATTGATAATGGAGAGAACAGTTTCAACGATCTAGAAAAAATTAAGCAGGAAATCTTTAACCGTGAGGTAGCATAAAATTTCAAATTATAGAAAAGGACTTACAATAATTGTAAGCCCTTTTCTATCTCATTGATTAAAAAATCATTGCCCGTTACATTTGTTCTGCTTTTTAGTGCTTTATCTATTAATTCCAGACCATCATCGATATGCATCTTTGTATATTTTGCTAAGTCTACATGATGAATGTTGATTTGATAGTGTAAAGCTAGCATAGACAAATAAACATCTGGGTAATTTCCAAAAAGTACCTTTACATTATATTCTTTTCCTTGTGAGTCGGACATTTGCTTCAAGTCTAGCTTTCTTTCTTGAGCGATAGAATAACTAAAAGCTAAACGAGCTATGACATTTTCAGGGCCAAGGTTTAGTCTATTTGTTAATTGTGTAACCAATTCTTTATTGGCTTTAGATGTTTTGATATTACTAAACATAAGCCTTTAAACTTTGGTTAAATTGACTAAATAAATCTTTAGGATATAGATCAGCAAAAGTAGAAGCATAATTAGCTTCTTGCCTAATCAGATAAGCTTTTCCAATCTTAGGTAATAATAACTCATATTCTTCTTCGGAAAGTTCTTTCTCCAGTAAAGGAAATAGTACCACCTGGGTTGATACCGAAGGATAAAACTCTTTAATGATGTTAGCTGCATGTTTTTTATCGAGCTTCTGCAATGGACTATCAATAAAGACAGGGAACTGGATGTTAGACTCCGTAACTAAAGCCTTTAATAAAGCGGTAGCATATAATTGTTGCTCGCCTTTAGATAAACCTTCTTTATTGATGATGTTACCATTGATATCGAAAAGATCAATATCGATTAAATCGCCTTCTATCTTCACTTCTACGTGCTCTACAAAAGCCTGTTTGTGCATTAAGCTGTTCAATTCTTTTTTGATGTTTTTCTCTAAAGAAGCTTTCTTCTTCAATTTCAATTGAAGAAGAAATGTTTCAAGCTGTTGAATTAAACGTTGAGTGGTAGCAGACTTTTCCTGATCTTGACGTTCTACCTTGATATGCTTAGTTTGTTCAGACAATTGACGCTGAATACTGGCTACTTCTTTTTCGGAAGTACTTAGCTCTGCTTTTAAATAGCCTATTTTTTCGTTAAGCTTGGCTAAGGCTGTATTTAGTTCATTGTAATTACTCTTAATTACTTTAATTACAGGGTCTATTGCTTTAATATCTGCATCTCTGAGTTTTTTATCTGTAATGTTAAAACTGCTTTGCAAACGCTTACCTTCGGCCACTAAAGCTTTAAACTGCTTTGCGTAGGCGTTTTGTAGATTTGCATAAATATTATTAAAAAGGCTGGTTTGATCAGGTGTAAAGGCTAATAAAATGTTTGTTTCCTTATTAGTTTCTGCTTGTAAATGTGTCTGTAAGATTTGCTCTATTTCTTTCTGATTTACTTCTTTAAGTAAAGCAAAAGCAGATTTAAGTTCACTATATTTTTCTTTCAGCAAGCTATTTAATAAATGTGTATGCTGTTGCCGCTCTTCTACCGCAATCTGATCTTTCACCTGCTGCATTTTACCCATCAACATAGCAAAAGGAGCCAATTCCAACAATTCGTTAAAATCCGATTTATTCTTAGCCATTGCTTCACGCAAGTTGGTACGCATTTTACGGTAATCGTTCAGTTCCTGATCTGACATTGCACTGCCCTTTCTCACCAATTCTTCTTGCGCCTTAGACAATTCAGCTGCTTTGATCAGTTGCTCTTGCTCTTTCTTCTCTAATTCTTCTTTATGTAATACAGAAAGTTCTTGTAGCTGATGAAGCCTGGTCTGTAACTCGTCGATTTTTTTAAGATCACCTTTCGATGCTGATTTTTTACTAATTCTTAGCTGAAGGTTTTCCAAATTTTGTTTGAGATCGGTATATTTTTTTATACCTAAAACCTCATTATAGGCTTTACTGAAATATAACTTTTCATCTATATTTTTTACTTCAGCCAGCGCTGTGATTTTCTCGGCATCGAAGAAAAAGAATTTGGCAATCTCTTTAGGTAAAATAAAGTCATTGATGAAAATATCTTGCCCAATAGTTTTGGTGAGCTCGTTCGCTCTACCATCTATTAGAATTTCTAATTCTTCTCTTTCTTTGCGTGTATTGTAAGTTCTGGCAATGCTTACCTCATTACATGATAGATGAGGAATAAAGATATTGGTTAAAACCAGCTTGCCACTAAAACTATACAACGCGTCTATTTCCGCATCAATTCTGGCAAGTTCTAATCTGTTTTGAGTGGATGCTCTTTCTGCTTTTAATACGTTTTCTTGCTCAACCGCCTCTTGCAAGGCATTACGGTTCATTAATTTAAAAGCATAGCGATGATAACCACCACTTTCGTAAACTTCTTTACGATAGCGCTCATCTACATCAACCATAAGTTTGCCATATAAAATCCAAACCAGAGATGTTAGTAATGATGTTTTACCAAAGCCATTTTGACCAGAAATAATGGTTACATGTTTCTCAGGATTGGTGGATAAGGTAATTGGTTGCTTGCCTTGATAAGCCCTAAAATTTTTTAGTGTAATATTATCTATTAACATGCCAAGCGTTTATTAGCTAAATTAGTAAGGTAATTATCCAGATCGCTTTGAATGCCATATTTATTAACCAAAATGATTTTTGATTTTTGTAGCTCCAACATTTCGTTGATCGCCTTAAAGTCGTCTTCGCTATTACAAACCTGTTTTAATAAGTCTTTTTCAAATACTTGATCATCAGAAAACTCTTCCTTTGTCATTGATGTTTGATAAACCGCATTATAGATATCGGCCACATTGTAATCGAAGATAGAATCGCGATGCCAGGTAACCTGGATAGCAACTAATTCTTGGTAGTTGATCAAGATTAGATTTGGATCTTCTTGCTGTACCTCTTTTTGTACTTCTAGTAGCTTCTGCAACATAAAAGCTCTTTTTTCAGTTGTATATGGCCCCCAGTTTTCTTCATGTGCATCATCTTCATCTTGATTCCGGCGCCAAGTTTGCCGCCATGAACGATCATTACGATAATCAACCAACATATCCCGAAACTCTATTAAAGGTTCCATCCATTCCTCACCATTATCGACCAACGCCTCCATAGATTTGTCTCTTTTTACTACGGAACAAACCCAACAGCCAAAACGACTTTGCCCACAACTTGGTGTGGTGGTATCGATCACCAATGGGCAATCGCCACCAGAAGCATTTCTGTACAAAGTTACAAGATCACGGTGTGTACCTCCCCATGGCGGGTTCACCTGTAATAGATACGTCCAAAGTTCTTCGGTCTCTACATCTTTGATAGGTGCAAATACAAAGGCATTTGGTAAAACATGTTTTCTTAAGCGTTCGCTTTTTATATAACTTTCGTGATTGGCTATACTTCTAGCGCGAGTAGTACTTTCATCGCTTCTGGTACCTAGCAATATGATAGCCTCTCCTATTTCTGAAATTTTGCTTTTTATAAATTGCGTAGTTGGATCGATTTTTAATCGATCTGTACACCATCGGAATGAATTATTTGGTGCTGGATATCCTTTACCTAATAAGTTTACCCAAAAGGTATCTTCTAAACGCGGGCTGGTTTGCTGTACTGTAATCGGCATCCCCTCTTCGGCTGCTGCCTTTTGAATGTGATCTAAGGTAATATGTATAAACTTGGCAATACGTGGATTTTCCACCAAGGTATCATTACAAACTACATAAACATGTCTATTACGTAAAATAGGATCAATCTTACGTAATGCCAACCATACAACTTGTAGCAGCATAGTAGAGTCTTTACCTCCTGAAAAACCTAAAATCCAAGGACGTGGATTTTCATCGTTCAAATATTGATCGATGATTTCTTCTTGAATAAATTTTAAGTCTAATGCCATATTATTTAGAAACTACAAAAGCTTCAAGATTTAGGTAAACTAAAATCTTAAAGCCTTTCAATTTGACTTATTACTTACTTGTAATTTTAAAGGATACGTAAATATATTACTTTAAAAATTAGGATCAATTTGTATTTATCAACACGCAGACACTTATTAAAGCTATTTAATTAACTATTAGTGCTTTGCGCGACATTTATCTTGTTAAATTTACACAATGGTGAATTATAAAATTTATTGAGCCATTAATGAAGAAACTTTAATACAGGTTAAAGCAAACAATTTCACAAGCGACAATACCTGCTTAAAACATGATTCGCTTCTAGTTCGCGCTGGGCATGTGAATTGTAAAATTCTCAAGCTCGCTTTGTTCAACAAATTCACCTTTAGGTCCTTCGGTAAATAGAACAACTTACCTAAGATCAATCTAATAAATTAGAGTAAGCATCTACTAATTGATCAATAAAACCAGAAGGCAATAAATAATTGTCCAGGTCGGTATCCAAGTCTTGAAAAACTTTATAAGGAACATATAAATCAACCATAAATCCAAGTGAAACCGTGAAATAATTTCTATCGGTATTGATAAAATGTTTATCAAAACCACATTTCTCGCGCCAATTAAATTCAGGTTTGAGGTGTTCATCTAGCAGTAATTCAAATTCATGCCAATCCTTTCTATGCCACTTACCAGACTTGTTATAGAAATTATAAGCTGTGTTCAATGGCTTCAAAAGCTGTTCATCGCCAAAATCAAGTGATGTTACAAATTTGTTAAAATGGCAAAACTTAATATGATATTCTAAATCAAGTTCAAAAACCTTATCCCCTACCATTAACGATTTCTTCTCTGCCCAGTTTAGCGGTTTATCGTAGATACGGTAGCCCTGATCCTTGGTATTACCCGGCCAAATGGTAAAAACAATATAGTCCTCCTCCAGGTGCTGCTGAAAAAAAGGAATAATCTCGCTCGCCCAGCCAAAATTAATTCCTATAGCCATTCGGTCAGAATAATCTAATATCTTTTGAGTTGAATGATTAATGATCTGCTTTAAACGTAAATTTCTCGCATGTACAGATTTTTGCGAACTATAAGATAAAGGCGGTAATTGATTAAACGGACGACTTGAGAACCAATATGGATATCTGATTTCGGCTAATGCAATAAAGTCGTTCAGCATCGATGATTTCCCTCCTCTTAAATGCATCAGATTGGATACCTGCTCCATGAGTACCATCGTGTGCTTCCAGGAGAAATTTACTGGCACGACACTAAGCTGCTGCCCGGAACCAATAAGTGGGGCAATTTGGTCAAACAGCTGCTGTTTACAATCAAATTTATTGCGCTTCACTTCAATCACGATAGCAATGTCTTTGATTGTAATGATCACATCCGTTAGATTGATATCTTTAGAAGCTGAAGGTTTAAGTGAGAGAAAATCACTCATATTAAGATCTCTATCAGCCGTCATCGCAACAGCGTATACCTTCTTTAAACCAGATGATTCCAATGAATTAGTGTTTACCTGAAGGTCTATATAATAGGCAGAACTATCTTCATAATGATTGAAAAGATAATCATAATCGTCTTTATCGACAATGGACTGGATGTATTTACTAAAAAATAGAGGATCATTTTCCAAACAGATGGCAAAGGCTCTGCTTAAATTATTTTCGATGAATTCCGAAGAATTACTTTCGTTGTAATAACGAAAAATATTAAGATGTTGGTTCATGGGAGCGTTTGTTGTAAAGCTAAAAATTATGTTACAAGAAACCAATTAAAAAGAGAAATAAGTTAATAGCAACGAATATATTCGCGAGTTTTTGTAGCCGTAGGCTGGCAAAATATAACATTATTTCTTCCAATACAGGCGTTAACCTGATCCGACACGAACCGCCACCCAATATCACATCTAGATCAGCATATACCGCTCCAGTTTCCCAAAGTGGATCACGTTTCAATCTATCGCCTACTGATATTTTTCTCCCTATCCTTCAACACCCAATCCAATTCCAGATCTTCGGCGGCTCCCCTAGCGCCCCACGCCTGAACCGGTGATATTTAAAAAACTAAATTGATTAAATCACCTTTGATGACTAAATTTGTTTAAAACCTACGGGGAAACTTCCTATACGAATAAACCGGATTTAAGATAATGTCCCATCAAAATTTAATTGAATGATCATGATTATCGGGAGAAGACTTAAATGTTAACCAAGGAAAGACCAAAGCGTGAGCAAAAGGCCCGGTAAGTTAATGGTCAGCACCAATTAAAAGAACGGTCAGGTGAGTCAGAGCTATTGCTAAGGTAGGACCTATTTTGTAGAAAAACGCCTGACCGTACAGGATGGGAAATAAAACCCTCACCTATGGATGCATTAAATAAGACAAAAAGGTATGTCTATTTCATCGGGATCGACATATCAAAAGAAACCCTGGATATCGCCGTCATGGTTCAGGGATCTGTTTTGGTGCACAATACCATCCCCAATGAACCAAAATCGATCAGGGACCATATGCTACGCCTGAAAGCTTCTTTGGAGTTTACCACCAGAAATACCGTTGTCGGAATGGAAAACACAGGAATTTATGGCAACCACGTGATCAACAAACTGAAGACGCTTAAAATCGATACTGTCGTTGACCCGCCTCTTCGCATTAAAAATTCTTCGGGTTTAATCAGGGCCAAAACCGATAAAAAAGATGCTGAAAGAATCGCCCTCTACCTCTACAAATCGAGGGATATATTAAGATTAAGAATACCAAGGCGGCCAATCATTGAACAGCTGGCCGGTCTATCCAGTTTGAGAAAGCGCTTACAATCCCTTCATATCGCTATGCGGGTGCCCTTAAAAGAGCACACAGGTTTTGTAAAGAAAGGCCTGATTGAACAGAACAACAGACTTTGCTCCAGGAGTTTCGATGCGCTTAGACTGGATATAAAGGATGTTGAAGATTCAATCGAGGCGACATGGAAAGCGGATGAAGAAACAAACCGCCTGATGACCCTGATGCAGTCGGTGCCCTGTGTGGGGCCCGTTGTTGCATTGGAAATCCTCATCTGCACCAACGAATTCAAAAACATAAGAACCATCAGACAGTTCGCATCCTACGCAGGAGTAGCGCCCTTCCAATATAAATCAGGAACCACCATCCGTAAGAAAACCCGGGTATCAAAGATTGCCAATAAAAAAATGAAAGCCCTGCTGCATAATTCTGCCGTTCTGGCCAAAAAGTTTATCCCGGATATTAAGGCATACTATCACCGTAAAACGGATATAGAGGGAAAACATAAGATGTCAGTACTCAATGCAATCCGATTGAAAATCGCTGCAAGGGTATACTCCTGTATAAAAACAACAGATTATACGAGAAAATACATGAGTACAAACCTGTTAAGGATCTTGCCCCGCCAATTTAACCAGTTAAGATCAATCAAACCGGTTTGAGCATGAACCACGAACTGCCTGGTGAGCAGGGAAAATGGAATTCCTATCCCTTAGCGCTAAAACATTGTACATTGGATCATCCTTGGTGAAAATGCAAAAACTCATCACCAGGGAATGATTTAAACAGGTCAACCCTCCAGGTTGACTGATAGTTGCACAGCCACTGCACGCGTAAAGGTAGAAGTATTCATCAACTTTAGGCTTTCAGGCTCATACCTCTGTCCATTAAGATTTCCGCACCGGTAATATAAGAGGCAGCATCAACGTAGAAGAAGGTAGCCATTTTGGCCACATCCTCAGATTTTATGATTTGTAGTTAAGAAATACTGTTTGTTTATCATTTCATAGAGCTTGCCTTACTTTATACGGCAAGATCATGGTTTGGGCAAAAAACGGTTAAAAAATTTTGCAAACGTATCTAAGCGCAAATCTCCAACGGAAAGCGCCGCACCACTGGTGCCTAATGAGTACACCGAAGCACTTTTGCACCGGTTAAGAAATAGTTATTGATAAATATTTTTACTTAACTGTCACTATTCCACCCGATATACGTCTTATACTGCAAACGGTATTTATTTGAAACCTTTATACAACCTTAAAACTGACATGAAACAAACAGCATATGTAATACTTATTGGTATGGTGATGCCTTTCCTGATGTATGCACAGGCGACATCGAACCGCCTTGTGAACGATGTTGCAAAAATGGAAGGCCTTTGGAAAGGATCGTTAACCTATCTGGATTACCGTTCCGGCAAACCGTATACGATGCCTGCCGATATTGAAATTAAGCGGATTGCCAACACGAACCGTTTTCTTTTCATTCATGCTTATCCGAATGAACAAAGTGCAAACTCAACAGATACGTTGACCATCTCGAACGATGGCAGATACTTTGATGATGCGCCGGTGATCTCCCGGAAAGTATTATTAAAAGATGATGTTCAGATTATTACGGAAAAGATCGGTACGGATGGCAATGACGGAAAGAAAGCGACCATCAGGCAAACGTATATATTAGGTAAATATCATTTTTCCAAACGGAAGGACGTAAGGTATGCCGGTGAAAAAAACTGGATCAAACGACACGAATATAGCTACAACAGGCCATGATGAGGGTATAAAAAATGCCGCAAATAAATACCTGAAATTTCCCGCATCAGCCGGGCAGTGGGCCTATAAAACTGCATTACTTTATTGAAAAAACCTAGCCCGGTAAGTGAAAAATTATGATAGAATGATGCTTATGGATGAGGCATTTGCCGGATTTTAGAGCCACAACGGAAAACCAGGATGAAGATTGTAAGGGATATTTTCCGTATAATTGCGGTGTAGGAGGTGAGAGACCTACATCAGTCGAAAGCCTGAGAGCGTTAATTTAGAAAGGGGTTGATCATGGATTTGATCTACCTCTTTTTTTGGCAGACTATATCCTGAAAATATTCAGCTTATAAAACAAATTTACCAGCACAGGCATATCAAGCAAAAGGCAGATTGCCCCGACACAGGTAAAGTAAGTTGCCCGGGAATACCAAATGTCATCTTAGGTTTTCTCATCGTCATCAGCAATAATTTTGATCAAATCATGTTGATTTAGAGTCAACAAATTTGCTGCCTCCACTTTCAAAATCATGGCGATATGAAACAGACGGTCAATCGTTAATTTACTATAACCAAGTTCGATTTTGCTGTAAGCATTTTGCGATATTTTTAGTTTTGCAGCCAGATATTCCTGGGTGTAATATCTGTACTCTCTAATTTTTCTGATATTACCGACAACCTCTCTTGTTTTAAAAACCAGTACATTTTCCATAAGCGCTAATTTTTATTTTCTATACCTACAAACCGGCTGGTGCAGCTTAGCCTACCATGTTAACAACATAAACACACCAAAATCCGTATGATTACTTTTACACTATAACGTAAAACAAGATAAAATGTTTACTGATTTCGCTTTGGTCTAAAATCGCGTTATATTTCTGCCGGCCTGGCAAATAAATATCATTGTTGGATTCATTTTGTTATAAAACCTTGGGCAAATATCTATTAACACATAAACCTCCATTTAACTCTTATTTATACACGCAAAACTGATCTCATATTTAACGATATGCAAGGTGATGTTATAAACAATTTGTATACAAGTTAAAAGCTATGCTAATCAATCAATTAACAATGGTTGTAAGGTATCTGTCAACAGCACTTGACTTTGCTAATATTTTTAGTAATTTTGACCGGTAAAGGAAATTGTTATGATTAGAGAACTAGATTTACCCCAAAACAATACATTGGATACATTGGACAATCCCGGACGCGTTTCGGGCTTTATATCCCCTGCTGAGGATTACAAGCAACGGAGGTTACATATTGCCCAGAGGATAGTTAACGATCCGACCAATACATTTTACTTCGAGTGTGACGACGACCACATGCGGTATTTTGGCATTATGAAAGGTAGTATCATAGTAGTGGATAAATCTGTTCAGGTTACATCCGGAATGTTAATTGTTTGTGCTGTGGAGGGTGAATGGCTAACCAGAAAGTTATGTATTAAAGGAGATAATACTTACCTATGCCTTAACGATACGATGGATGCCTGTTTAAACATAACCGGGAGAAATGTTACGGTATTTGGCGCCGTTACCTGGACTTGCCTGCCACATTCAAAGCAAAACCATGTTCGCACTGGCAGATTGTAATAACTTCTACGCAAGCTGCCACCGCTTATTTGAACCTGAATACAATGGTGTTCCGGTTATTGTACTGAGCAATAATGATGGCTGTGTAATTGCCCGCAGCAATGAGGCGAAAGCCTGTGGCATTGCTATGGGTGCGCCCTTTTTTAAAATCAGAGCGGAAATTAAAAAGTACAACATTGCCGTATTTAGCAGCCATTATACTTTGTATGGCGACATTAGTGCAAGGGTGATGACCAACCTCGCCAGGTTTACGCCTGAGGTTGAAGTTTATAGCATTGACGAATGTTTTTTAGGCCTAAGCGGCTTTGATAACCTGGAAGAATATGGCAGGCAGATCAGGGAAACCGTGATTTATAATACCGGCATACCCATAAGCATAGGCATTGCGCCAACCAAGGTATTGGCGAAGGTTGCTAACAAGACCTCAAAAAAGCATAACGGTGTGATGGTACTTGCAACCGGGCAGGAAATTAATGATGCCCTGGCCGATTACCCGGTTGAAGACCTTTGGGGTATTGGCAGGCAGTTTGCGCACAAGCTTATAAAAGGAGGTATTGAAACAGCTGCGCAGTTTAGGGCATTACCAATTGATTGGGTACAAACCAATATGACGATTGTTGGCGTTAGGATGTGGCGCGAGCTTTGGGGAGAGAGTTGCATACCTTTGAAAACCGTACTTGACCCCAAAAAAGGGATGTGTACCAGCAGGGCATTTGGAAAGCTTACCGGCGATTATAGTGAGCTCATGGAAGCCACATCAAGCTATGCGGCCAGGCTTGCCGGCAAACTCCGCAGAGAGAAATTGTGTACCACCGTCTTATCGGTCAGATTACTTACCAATAAGTTTGTTGCTGATGAACTACAAGCCTACCCGGCAATAACGATACCGCTTGACCACCCGGTTAATAATACCATCGACCTTATAAAAACAGCACTTTGGGGATTGAAGAAAATATACCTGCGTGGATACCTGTACCAAAAGGTTGAGGTAAATGCTACAGGTTTGATACCCGAATCGGAAGTGCAGCTTAACATTTTCAATGATTTTAAAGGCATTAAATATGATAAGATATCAAAAGTACTGGACAGGCTGAATTTGCAGTATGGCTCAGGAACATTGCGAATGGCCGGCGAAGGCAAGGACCAAAAGTGGACAATGAAACGCGAGTTCCTGCGGCCACATTATACCACGAACTGGAATGATATTATAAAAGTGAAATAAGATGAAAGAACTGTTAGACCTGATAAAGCGATACCTCCTTAAAGAGGCTGCAACCCTTAACCAGATAAATGATACACAAAAGCCTAAGCAGGCAAAGAAGAAAAACTAACTGCCCCGGTTAACTGTTGTAGGGGATAAAAGGTAAACATGTGTGCCAGATATACGTTAACAGCGGAAGAAAAAGAAATTCTTAAAACCCATCCGCACCAGATACAGGGTGAGTGGACACCTAACTATAACCTTGCCATTACACAGAAAGGATTAGTGATTACTGCTGACGAACCAGACATTATTCAGCAGATGGCGTTTGGTATTGTACCTTATTTTGCCGACAGCTTAAAACTTACCCGTGATACCTGGAACATTAAAAGCGAAACCGCAATGGAGAGCAAACTGTGGAGACCATTACTTGTAAACCATAAAACCTGCTTGGTAATGGCTGACGGTTTTTATGAATGGAAAAAAGATACAAAGGGAGAACAGCAACCTTACCGCTTTACGGTTAAAGACAGAAAGCTGTTTTGCTTTGCCGGTTTATGGTCGCAATGGGTTGATCCTGAAACGAAAGAAAAGTTCCGTACTTATGGTATCCTTACAACCGAGGCCAACCCCTTAGTTGCAGAAATCCACTCGAAGAAACGTATGCCCGTTATACTTACAAAACCCGAAGAAGAGATATGGCTGAGTAAAACGATACCAATTGAATCTAAAATGACGGTTTTAGATACCTTTTCTCAGGAACTGATGATACGTGTTAAGGTTGGCAAACGCGTTAATACGGTATCGACACTTAAGAAGCCCAATAATGATTCGGACTTGCTGTTACCGCTGAATACTGATGATGTGTAGTAACATAGATACATAACATTCAACCGGAGCAATAATGGGTCAGTGGATATTTATACCATACTATACCTTAAAATCAGGCTTTTATAAACTTCTAGTTTTCTGTTTGGATAAGAAAACTAAATATTGCAGTAATACGCTAATAATTTTCTCTCCGGTTTAGCAGTATACCAAGGTGATCAGTTATTCTTTTTGCACCTTGATAAAATGCTGCCACTTTTTTATCTTGTAAGCGTAAAACTATTAATCTCTTATGAGACCATTCTCTTCAACCTACATATTAAGATTGAAGCGCCTATCTGTAAAAATCTTATATCCACTTATACTTGCAGCAATATGCGCGCCCTTGCTTAGTGGGTGTATTGTTCCGAGCCCACCAAGAAGTAGGCTGTTTCGCTCATCGGCTGAAGGGTCGGATCGTGTTTTTCTTGAAGGATATATGCACAAACGATATTGGTACAGATTTTTCTCCGCTAAAGACCAAAACTTACCCGACAGTGTTTTTATTTACGATCCGGTTAGAAAGCATTTTACTATCATGTCAGCATCCGGGCAAATTCCGGCATTATATAATTATAAGGTAGACGAGGATCGAAATGGTAAGAAAGTATTGGAACAGCAGAAAATGATGATAGTGAAAGTATACCGCAAAGGAATGATGAAGATCGATACCCTGCCTCAAATCAAAGATAATTGATGTAAATGTCTTGAGGTAAAAACATACCCTTACTACTAAACTGATTTCGTCAATTTGCCTCTCCGGGCAGGTGATGGCCAAACGGCTTTACCGATTTCTAAAGAAGGCTTTGGCTCTACCATCTCATTCCATTGTACTGAATATGTGTGCAGCCTAGCCCGCCGCTGATATGATGCAAATATTCCAAATTTACTAACGAATATAAAATAATACTGTACGAATGTAAATCAACCTGGCTCATTAGTTTTTATCTGTGTTATATTCATATCTGTTAAATAAAAAAACTTAACTATGAAAAACTTAGCAAAAAAACTAACTGTTCTTTCCAAGGAAGAAATGAATAGTATCAAGGGTGGTATGAGATGGACCAATGACAGGGGCGGAAACGTTATAGACCGTAGAAAGTTAGGTGGTGAATCGATGTGGTCAGTAATGCAGCGCATCAAATCGTACACGGCTTTAGAAATCCTAAACGGTGCGTATTAAAATTTAAGAGTGGAAGAGATGGTGCTATCCTCTTTACTGGTTTATTTACAAAGCCAGGTAGAAGATTGACTTATTGGCCCCATAAGTTTTAAACGGCATCTGATGTGGCCGGGAAGATCAGTTTCTTCCGGCCACATTAAAGGATTTGCAACGACCGGATCAGTAAGATCATATTTTTGGCGGGTCAAACTTTTGTTTGATAAAGGAAATTCAATATATGGGTGTGGAGCAAGTATTTTTTCACAACGCGACTCTTTTTCTGGTAAAGTTTCTTGCTGCTTTAAGTTCTGCAACCAGTTCGTCGGCGGTTTGGTCAGAATCCCAGGAGCCATATAACGCATCCAAAGAGATTTCTTTTTCTTTCCTTTCAGTCGTTTTCATTGATTCAGACAGTCGGGCGATCAATTCCAGTTTATTATCGGTACTTAAACTTTTCAGCAAGGTAAAGTAACTGTCTATCAAGTTGATATTTATATCTGCTGTTTTCATTTTCTGTCGTTATTTATGAGTACAAAGATAATAAAAAGTGGTTTTGCTTAGGCGACTGTTAAATCTCCTTTTGAATTGATATCAGGATCAATGGTTCGTCAAATGCCGATAGTTTAGATGAGGAAAGTATCCCCTACCTGCTATTATTGATGAATATGGCCAGATAATTGGCCCTTTTTGCTATTTAAAACGGATTTGATAATCTGAAGCTTTAATTTTAATTGCTTCTTTTTTAAACACTTATTTAAAATAGCAAAAGTGCAGCCTAAATAGTTTAAAATATATTTTTACATATTAAACAGAACTTCTATATTTGCAGCTCATTAAAAAAATGGGCCTCGGTAGCTCAGTTGGATAGAGCAACGGTTTTCTAAACCGTGGGTCAGGGGTTCGAATCCCTTCCGGGGTACTAATCGGATTTATGTCTGATTTTTGAAAGGGTTGTTCATTAAAGAGCAACCCTTTTTCTTTGATTTTCAATAGGTTGTCGTAGAATGTTGGGTCAATGTATTTAGTTCTAAATGCCCCATCAGCCCAATGAAGATTATGTTTGAACACCCCTTTAATGAGCGTATGCTTCTGTGTAATATTCCCTTTTTCATAAATCTCGTATAGGTTAGAAAGCCTTGGCAATAAGCGTTGTATTATATCAATGTTTTTCTTGATTTTTGGCATTGAACTGCTGCTAATTGAATATTCTAATATGGCCTTATCCTCCTTCAATTTCTTGAACCATGTTTGGTAGGTGGAGCTTTCTATCTCGTCATTCATAAACCTTTCCTCAAGCTTGAATATCTTTCGATTGATCTCTCTAAGCTCGTTTATCTTCTCCTTGCCCTTTTCCTGCTTCATTTTTAAGGGTTCAGTTAACAAGGTATTGTATATTTCAAGTAGGTAGTTTATGTGGTGCTTTTCAAAACTTAATCCTTTTAAGACCTTTTCAAAGCTCTCGTGGAGTAGTTTTCCCGGAATATTTATATTGGTGTGTTCAAGGCATCTGTAATATAGGTAATAGTTCTTGCATCCTTTTGACCATCCAGCCGTCATACTCTTCCCACAGGAACACTTCAATACGCCCCGCAAAGGAAAATCCTCTTCGGGCTGGAGCCTTGTTCTCCGCCTGCTTTCTATCATCATTCTTTGAACAAGCCAGTATTCTGTTTCGGTTATGATTGGCTCGTGGATACCTTTGACATACTTTTCTGGTAGTTCACGATATGCGGGAACTTTTATCAGCCCTGCATAAATGCTATTTTTTAATATGTTAAAAATCGCATTATGTCCTGTTTGTTTAAATCCGATCGCTTTTACATTTTTATAGATGAGATATGGAGGAATACCCGCAAGATATTCTTGAAATATCCTCTCGACTATGATCGCCTGTGCCTTATTAATCTCAATCAGATTTCGCTTTGTACCGTCCAGAATATTACTATAGCCGTAAGGAGCCCTTCCTAGGTAGCGCCCATTTTCTTTTGCATTTCTAATACCCTGCTTTGTTCTCTTTCTTATATTGAATAGCTCTTTGTTCGCCATCATATAGTCAAATGCCCTTTTCATAAAAACATCAGGGTCAGAAGTGTCAAGGTCTATTCTTTCGCTCGTAGATAATACCTTTACACCATATTTTCTTTCCAGTTCAGCAATTTTCAATAAAGCTTCGGGTAAATTTCTACTAAACCTATCATGGTCGAGTACAATCAAAAACTGACATTCGCCCCTATACTTTTTAAGATGGTTTTCCAATGCTTTGTAATCTGGACGGTCAAATGTATAACTGCTTTCCCCATTATCCTTAAACAGGTCAATGAGGCTTAGGCTGTTTTTTCTGCAGTAATCCCTTATCGTGCTTTCCTGATACTCCAATGATTTTGACTGGTCTTTGGAACTCAAGCGCATATATCCTAAAGCATTCATAATTCTTCATTTAATGTGATTTCGATGAAAATTCTTGCTATTAAAGTTAGCAAAAACTTCTCATTTTGGCTAAGTTTTTCACCAGTATCAGTATTGGTTTTATCTATTTTACCGAAGGATTTTGACAGGTTATCAACTATAAGTATCGGGTATAATATCTTCTTTTCTTTTTCAAGTTCTAACATATCGTGACAGTTTAAAATACAAAAGTTGGATATGCTGATATTAAAAGTTGACAGCTTGCCTAGCCACTTGTTAAAAAAATGTTCAAAAAAAGATGCCATAGGTTGTCAAAAATCTCAAAATGCCATCAGCAGCTTTGCAATACACAATATTTAAAATCAAAGCATATGGTAACACTGGAAATCATCACAAAAGAAGAACTTAGACAGTTCAAAGCAGAGCTATTGGATGATATAAGGGAGCTCCTTAGAAAGCCAAACGCAATCGAATCAAACAAGGAGTGGCTAAAGAGCTACGAAGTGAGGCAGATACTCAAAATATCCCCGAGCACACTTCAAACTCTTCGCATAAATGGGAGTTTGCCCTATTCCAAGATTGGTGGGTTGCTCTATTATAAGAATGAGGACATCAAACGCCTATTGGAAGGCAATCATGGTTAGCACCAATAATTTTCACTCATAAAATTCTAAACGATTATGACAACATTTGATTTGATCACAAAAGATGACCTTGAAAAGTTCAAGCAGGAACTTTTTGCAGAGTTAAGAAGACCAAGCTTCAAACTGAACAGGAAAGAAGAGCAAAAGGAATGGCTCAAAAGTTTTGAGGTGCGTAAAATGCTTAATATCGCCCCAGGTACGTTGGCAAAGTTAAGGAGCAACGGAACGATACCATTTACCAAAGTTGGTGGACTTATATTTTATAAGCATGAGGATATTCTAGCTCTTTTGGGGAGTAAGTAATTAAGGAGTTAGTTTATTTTAATTTGTCAGCTTCTTTCAATCTTAATTTCTTTCCAGAAATTAAGATTGGACTAGTTGAGTTTAAAGCATTATTTGCTGAAAGTCTTTTGTCAAATTCTACAAAACAAAATCCTTTTGTTTGTCCAGTATTGGACCACCTGGGAATAATTACATCAACGACCTCACCAAACTTGCCTAATGCAAAGTATAATTCCTCTTCTTTAATTTCATAAGGTATATTTCCAACATAAATCCTTGCATAATCTGAACGATCCTCTTCTTCCATATCCTCATTGGAATTTATTGTAGGCAAGTGAATTCGAAAACGAGGTACAGCTTTTTTAGAACCCCCATATTTTTTTCTGAGATTCTGTAATTCATTTTGAGAATGAACGCTTTGGAGAACATTGATTTTTCTTAATGACTCTAATAACTCTCTATAATTTTTTTCATCTACAATACCTACAGTCTCAAATATTTCTTTTGCCGAAATCAATCTTCCGTTTACACCTAATCGAACAACCGTTTTCTGTTCTCTTGAAAGTTCCAAACTTTCGAAGCCCTCTAGCCACAGTTGTTCTTCTTTCGTGTAAACGTGCTTATAAAATAAAGTAATCGAGTATGTTTTATTACCAGATTTTATCTCTGGGTGCACCATGTCATTGTTATTCATTAACTCATATATCCTTCTAATTCCTTCTCCCAATTCTCTGATATATCCAGTTTCTCTAAGAACCCTAGCAACATAAGTGTTTCTGGATTGATGAGCACCAGATAACGATTTTAAATCCTCAATAGTGATTGATGAAAGTAGCTCGCCAGGATTTTCAATCACCAGCCTGTCATTAAATATTTTAACCTCTATTCCTCTTCCTTCGCTACTGTAATCTCTATGGGTAATAGCATTTACTAAGGCTTCTCTACAAGCTAATTCTGGATACATAATTTGTGTTCTAAACAATGCATCGTCAGAGAATTTTGTATCTGTTAAATGAGGTCTTAGTAAATCCCAACTACTTTCTATTAATTGAAAAATATTTCCATTTGCTTCTCCAACTTCGGTAACATTGAAATCTTTGCCAGTTTTTTCTTCAGTACCTCTTACTAGAAAAATTCTAACTTGTAAGCGAGGGTGCCATCTATTTGATTTCTTTGCAAATAATAATAGGGCAGCCTTTCTAAGTTTAAGACTTTCTCCATCAAATTCAGCAAGATCCAAATACTGAAGTAGTTTTTCAGGTGAGATTATTTTTGAGATTCTTTGTGCTACATTTTCTATTAAATCATGATCTAAATCGGTTACTTTTGCTATATCAACGAATTCACGATCATATTCCCTTGAAATTTTTTCCTCTCTCTGATAAACTATTTTTTCAGAAGCCGTTGGGACGGATTCACGATCTTTCCTTTGAAAACATTCGCCTTTTGCTGTTAAATGCACATACTCTGTACCTTTACTAACAGAAAAGTATGCAACTTTAAGACCTCTGTAATCAATTAAAGAGGCCTGTTTTAAAGTAATAGGAGTATCCTTAAGAATGCAGTCCTTTGGAGAGTTTAAAATTTCTTGAATTTTTTCAGGTTTGTAAGTTAAACCTGTTACGGAATTATCGTCTTCAATTCCAACGAATAATTCCCCACCGTCTGCATTTGCAAATGCTACAAGAGTTTTGGCAATATCATATTTTACCTCATTAATATTTCTAAGAACTTTGTTATTTGGAGGACCCTCAAAGGCACTTTTAAATTCACGATAATAACTTTCTCCTATTTCGGTTGCGATTTCAATCCTTTCAGTGAGCCTTAATATATTTTCCATTCCAAATAATTGTATCTGTAATTCTAAAATGCTAGTTTCTTTTATGCTTGAATAATTAGAAAAATAATTGAGACTAATGTATAAAATTAAAGTGTTTTTTTCTAGAAATTTACATTGAAAGAGTGAATAACGGTATTTAAAAAAAACTAGCACCTCCCCAACACCTTGTCAAACACTCCCAAAAACACAGCTCATTTTTGCTTCCGATAAGTAAGTAAAAAATCCAAGTTCAGCACCACTGTTCTATAGACCAAGTGCAAACACCCGAGTGTTTGGCAAGATGTATTTTTGTCCACAGGACAAAAAAATCTTGCCGCCCTTATGGTCGGAGCAAGCACTCGGAACTCGTGCCTGCCTGAACTTTTGATATGTGCCAATATGAGTAGCATAAACATTGATAAGCGACGGACAAATTTTGACTATCCCATCAGGACAAGGGTTAACAAAGAAACTTATCAGCGACTGGAAAATCTGCTTGCTGGTAGCACCTGCCAGAGCATGGGCGAACTTACTAGAAAGCTCATTACAAGGGAAAAGATCAACTGCACATATAGGGATGTAACCATGAATGCACCCATGGAAGAGCTCACAAGTATACGAAAGGAACTCAAGGCAATAGGAATAAACATTAACCAAATCACAAGGACATTTAATCAGGAGAAATCCAAAGATAATAACAGGCAACAATACGTTTTGCAAATAGCCGAGCTATATAAAAAAGTGGATATTAAAGTAGAACGCTTGCTATTTCTCATCTCACAACTTACTGAAAAATGGTTACAAAAATAATCAGTGGAAAGAGCATTAGGGGACTGTTACTCTACAACGAGCACAAAGTGAGCAACGGCGAGGCCAAGCTTATCATGGCCAGCCGTTTCGGTACGGAACTTAATAGACTTGACTTCGATGCTAAGCTTTCTCGTTTTGAGCATCTTACTTTCCTAAAGCCCAATGTGAAGACCAACGCCATCCATATCATGCTGAATTTTGATAGAAACGACAAAATTGACCTCGCAACCTTTCAAAAGATCGCTGCCAGCTATATGGAAAGAATTGGTTTCGGAGAACAGCCCTACCTGGTCTACGAGCACCAGGATGCCAATCACCCGCACTTGCACATCGTTACCACCAATATCAATGCACAAGGAGAAAGAATGGATATCCACGGCATCGGGCGAACCGCATCGGAATCTGCCCGAAAAGAGCTGGAAGTTGAATTTGGTCTGGTCAAGGCCGAGGGAAGGCAAAAGAGTGAGGCATTAGCCATTCCTCCTGTTGATATCAGGAAGGTAATTTATGGCAAAACACCCACCAAAAGAGCGATCAACAACATAGTCTCAGCCACATTACGAAGCTACAAATTTACCTCCTTTACTGAATACAACACCATTCTCAAACTGTTCAATATCACTGCAGACCGAGGCAAGGAAGAAACCATTATGTTCGAAAAACGTGGACTGGTCTATTCGATGATTGACCCTAGTGGGAAACGTATCGGCATCCCATTCAAGGCCAGCCAATTGAGTGGTAGGCCAACGCTCGATAAGGTGGAAAGCAAGTTCGAGCGGAGCAAAGAAATCCGCAAAACCTATAGGGACAGCATCAGGGAACGTATCGCTAAGGTAATTGATCGCTACCAAACCATCACCAAACAAACCTTTATGGAAGAGCTCCAGAAACAGCAAATTGTCGCTGTATTTCGTCAAAATGAGCAAGGCTTTACCTATGGCGTTACCTTTATCGACCATCGTACTAAATGTGTCTTCAAGGGAAGTAATCTTGACAAAGCCTATACAGCAAAGGCTCTTACCCAACATTTCACGATGACAGAACAGCTAAAAACCTACCTGCCTAAAGGTACCCATACCAGTTACCTCAAAACTCCAGAAAAGCCCCAACAAAGCAAACGCGAACCGGGCAATCTGCTAGATATGGTTTTGGAAAAACAGGGATTTGACCAGATAGAGCGAGGACTGACAAAAAAGAAAAAAAGAAGGAAGCAACACCAATTAACCCGCTAACCCCATTATTATGCAGACAGGCGAAGACATCCAAGGATTAAGAAAGATCATCGACTTTACAAGGCTCCTCAGTATTTTTATACTCGCCATTCATTTTTACCTAAGCTATCATCAGGCTTTTGCGCAATGGGGCTGGACAGCTAAAATAACCGATAGGCTAATTGCCAATATCGCCAAAACGGGCCTGTTCCAGGGTATGCTGACACCCAAACTTTCCGCACTGCTATTATTAATCATTTCTCTTATTGCTGTAAAGGGCAAGAAGGACGAAAAGATGCAGGCAAAAACTATTATAGCTTATGTATTGACGGGTCTAATACTATATTTCATGAGTGTACTTTGCCTTTACCTTAACGCCTCAGCGGAACTCATTGCCATAGCGTATATGGGCATTACAGCCGTAGGATATCTACTATTTCTAACAGGTGGCACCTATTTAAGCAGGCTGATCAAAGACAGTTTGAACAATGATGTCTTTAACTCGGAGAACGAAACGTTTCCGCAGGAGGAACGGTTGCTAGAAAACGAGTATTCCATCAACTTACCCGCAAAATACAGGCTGAAAGATAAAACAAGGGAAAGTTGGATCAACTTTATCAATCCCTTTCGTGGCATGCTCGTGGCGGGAACACCTGGCGCAGGTAAATCCTACTTTGTGATTAGGCACATCATCGACCAGCATATCAGAAAAGGTTTTAGCATGTTCCTCTACGACTTTAAGTTCGATGACCTTTCAAAGATCGCCTACAATAAGCTTTTGAAATATAAAGCTAATTATAAGGTTATGCCCAAATTCTACATTATCAACTTTGACGACCTCAACAGTACCCATCGTTGCAATCCCTTAGACCCCAATGCGATGGATGATATAACCGATGCAACAGAGGCCAGCCGAACGATTATGATGGGGCTTAACCGTGATTGGATCAAGAAGCAGGGAGACTTTTTTGTGGAAAGCCCAATTAATTTCCTAACGGCAATCATTTGGTATTTAAGGAAATATGAAAATGGAAAATATTGTACGCTGCCCCACGTGATCGAACTGATGCAGGTGGATTATGACCGGCTTTTTGCAGTATTGCAGGAAGAGGAAGAAATCAAGGTGCTTGTCAATCCCTTCATTTCTGCGTACCAGAACAAAGCTATGGCACAATTAGAGGGACAGATTGCTAGTGCGAAAATTGGCCTTGCAAGATTGTCGTCTCCTCAATTGTATTACGTATTAAGTGGTAATGATTTTACGCTGGACGTAAATAACCCCAAGGAGCCTAAGATTGTATGCGTTGGTAACAACCCGCAGAAGCTACAAGTATATGGAGCTGTCCTCTCCCTTTATATTTCAAGAATGATCAAACTCGTCAACCGTAAAGATCAATTGAAAAGTAGTTTGGTGTTCGACGAGTTCCCGACAATCTACTTCAACAATATGGATAGCTTAATCGCCACAGCACGTAGCAATAAGGTTGCTACTACATTAGCGGTGCAGGATTTCAGCCAATTGAAAAAGGATTATGGCGCAGAGCAGGCCGATGTGATTACGGGGATTGTGGGAAATATCATCAGTGGTCAGGTTACTGGTGATACGGCCAAGAAATTAAGCGAAAATTTTGGCAAAATTATGCAGGATAGGGAAAGTAAAAGTACCAACAGTAGCGATATTTCGATTTCAAAATCAACCCAAATGGACTATGCCATTCCTGCTTCTAAGATTTCCGCTTTATCTTCAGGCGAATTTGTGGGCATTGTAGCCGATAATCCAGAACAGAAAATCAAATTGAAGATGTTCCACTGCGAGATACAGAATGACCACAAAGCCCTTGCCGCTGAAGAAGCCAGTTATAAACCTATTCCTATCATAGACAAAGTATCGGTATACGACGTTGCCGAAAATTATAAAAAGATCAAGAGCGATGTGGAGCAATTGCTCCTAGAAGAGTGTAAAAAAATTGAGGCCAAATATCCAAAGGGAGAACAATCTCAGTCAGAAAAAAATGCGGATGAACAGAATGAGTCACAAGGTGTATCATTGTAGCCTACTATACTACTTGGACAGAACAATAAAGGGGCGTAGTTTGCGGAGTACGCCTTTATTCTTTACATATAATTTGATATTCTGTTTGGAATTTGGTGTATTTTTTATGGTTGGAGAATGATAACCGAAATTGGTTTATTTGCAAATGGTGTAAAAAAGCGAGCGATGGCAACTACAGTTTTAAAGATCTTTTATCAACATAATCTGTGATACTATACATGGCATTTATCATTCTTAAAAAATATTCATCACCGATATAAGTCACATCTTTGTAGTTTTTATAAGTAGCGAAACCCACATAACCATTTTTCTTGCCTTCTTCCGGATTTAGTTCTACTATTCGGTGAGCAAAAATATTTCTAACCACTATTAATTCTGTTAAATCCCTATTCATAGCTATAGCTCTCTTTTTTGAAGGAATTTCAAATATTTCAGATTTGTATGACTTATACCATTCAAGATCATAGCTTTCTGCTAAAAAATGGAAAATCTGTTTTTTGTTATCCATTGTAACTCTATTATCTCCGAGGAACAAAAGGTGCATATCAATTTGCTTTTGAACATCGTCTCCTGCAAAATGCTTTGCTATATAATTGTCAATACACTTTTCAAGCCAACTGAATCTATTTAAGAATTCACCTCTAAGCCATGATGCTTTTTCGTGTAAGTCTTTGAATTTTTCCATTAATCCTAAAATCAGAAAATATTTTCGAATAAATTAGTAAGCTATTGGGATAAATTGTATCTTTTTTGTAACAAATACGAAAAGCAATGACAACTCAATTCAAAAGCCTTATTCAAATATTAGATTTCTTAAAAGAAGAATCAACCTGTGGTAAACTGGCTGCCATGAGATGACAATCTGAACCGGCTTTTGCTCATCTATAGCTCGCAAAAAGGCGTTTCCATAATTCAACAAATCATATTTTATTGAATTATTTTTTATGATCTTTATGGACCACGATAGAGAGTGTTGACGATTCTATTGGATTATTGCGTAACCACTCTACACGCTGTTCAGCAGTATAGCTACTATTAATCCATATTTTCACGTTACTACGGTCTAATATAGCAGGCATACGATCATGTACCTTAATCATTTCCGAATTTGGCGGCATAGTGATCATTGTAAACGTTGGCAGCAAAATCCCGCTCTTGATGTCGAACCAAATGTCCCAAAGTCCAGCGATATAGAAAGGTTGCCCATCAACTCTTTCAATTTTATAGGTTTTTTCCTGCTCACGATTGTACTCATAAAATGCTTGGATACGCACCACGCAATGCTTTCGTCCAACCAATTCGCGCCAAAGGGGAACTAGAAATAATGATTCGATACGAGCATGTTTATTCTTACTATGTATCTTGTCATCATCTACAGATAGCAAGCCCCAACGGTATTCTTGAACCTTATCAGGCATGGCATCAGTTACCACTGGTAACATTGATCCTGGATTCCCAGAACCGTTACTTTTTGCAGTATAAGAACTGCCATCACGTTTGGCAATTTTGATATCCTTTTGTTCGCCTATTTCTACATGTCCACACATATTACAAAAGATTTATTTATGTAAAGCTAATAATTTTAGCAAAAACAAACAAATATTCAATTAGTTATAATGTTGATTATAAGTCATAATAGCCGGTTTGGATTGTGTTATCGGGTAATAATAATGTCCGACCACTGGGTTGTATATTGTTTACTCAGATAGTCCTGTTTCATTTTCCATGTTTGAGATACACCCTCTGTAGCTAATTTAAGCGTTCCTCTTCCATAGCGATCATTAATCTTATCTAATACAGAAGAAATATCCTGGTGTTTAGTATTGTCATAGTTGCTAAATAAATTATACTGAACTTCTCCTGCTGGAATAATACCAGTCGCCCTAACTCCAGTTTTTAAATACTTGTAACCAGGTTGCCAAATTGCTTTTAGTGCTTGAACGCATATACGTGTTACTTCATGACTACTATTTGCCGCAAACGGTACCTTTACGGTGAGGCTTGGATAATATTGGTCATGTTTAACATTATGCTTATTGGTGCGCAAATAAACCGTTAATTGCAATGCCATACTTTTCTGTTGACGAAGCTTTAATGCAACTGTACCCGCATGCATAGCCACCGCTTCCTCAACTTTTTCTAATTCAGTTTGATACGTATTGAAACTCTGGCTTGACTCAATACCCTTTGATCGTTCTGCTACATCTTTAATTTCATTACAAGGTATTCCCCAAAGTTCCTGATGCAAGCGCCAACCTTGCACAGTCATTTGCTTCCTAACGAAATCTGCCTTCAACTCTCTAAAGTCATGAGCGGTAACGATGTTGTTTTCCTGTAATTTACTATAGTATGCCATACCAACCCCCCAAACATCTTCAATAGGGAAATCTTTTACAGTCTCACTGATTTTTTCGGCAGTATCTAAAACCAGAAATTTACGACCTTTTTTTTTGGCTGATTTATTAGCCAGCTTTGCTAAAGACAATGTTGGACCAACACCAACGGTTATAGGAAGTCCGGTATGATCAAAAACATTTGTGCTAATAGTTTCTGTGTGTTTGTCAAGATCAAGATCAGCAATATTTCCCAGGGCCATAAAAGCTTCATCAATACTATAGACCATGAGCAAGTAAGTGTATCTCGCCAAATTATTCATCAACCTTGCACTCATATCAGCGTACAATGCATAATTACTACTGAACATAACTGCGTTCGACTCTTTCAATCTTTGTCGTACCAAAAATTCGGCGTCAGCCATTTTTATTCCTATCGCTTTAGCTTCGTTGCTTCTAGCAATTACGCAACCATCATTATTACTTAATACAACAACAATACGTCCTTCCAATTCTGGCCTAAAAAGCCGCTCACAACTTACATAGCAATTATTGATGTCAACATGCGCATACATTCACATACCTCCCTGTTCTGTGCAAAGGCTGTATCAATGGATTCAAATTCAATATGACCACGCCCCAACAAACCCATAACTCTCCATTTTCAATGATAATATTATCCTCAACATTATCTGCACTTAAAATCAGCTTATCTGATTGAGGTTCATATTTTCTGGTATAGAATTCTCCTTCATAAAAAAATACAACAATACTGTTTGCGACTGGCTTTAATGTTCTGTCAATGACAAGCACACTACCTTTTTTAATATGTTGATTAGTCATGGTATCGGTTCCCATTTTCATAAAGAACGTATTATCTGGATCCATAACAATGATTTCAGAAATATCCAGTTCTGGTTCTTCATGCGTAAGCATTGGTAGACGAAACCCCAATACATCTCTCTTCTGACGATGTTTCCTTAATCTCAGCATACTCAACAAATAATAACTCAAAGCTAGAAAATAAATACTAAAATTACTAAATATATTAGCATTATTCTAGACGTATAGTGCTTCAAGTTGTGGGATAATTTATATTTAAGTTTTAAGCGATTTGATTTACTTGTCGTGTAATTATTAAACAAACGATTTTGTTCTTCAAAACCGCAGCCTATGATAGATTCTAATTAATTGAATGCAGATTTCCTTGGCAATCCTATCTCATGTTCTTGGGGATATGGTTTTCGGTTCGTCATACTCACATCAGGTTTCAATTTGTTCTGCACCTCAAATTTTTTATCACTGCTAGAAAATCTCGGATCAGCCACAAAAGGTTCCTTGTACATTTCGGTTACGGTAATAGTTGGAAAATGAAAGTCAACTTCAACTTTACCGGTAAATCGATAAATACCACCGCCCAAAAATGGGAATCGCTTTAATGAATTTGCAAAATGGGCAGTATCGAAATATTCTCCATTTACATCAATCCATGTCCCAAAAAACATATCGCCAGCCTTAGTGGGAACATGTTTAGTAGAAATTAGATAAGCGAGCATCTTAATTTGTTTTTTATGGTGCTGCAGCAGATCTTTTGCGAATACTTCTCCGCGATAATCTGTTTGCAATATCTCAAAAGGGCTACATGAAGTAGGAAAACTGAGCAGCTCAATTTCATCAAAAGCATCCTCCAAAGGGTCTCTATCTAAAACAGGAAGCGTGTAATTTTTTATTGGCTCTTCAATCAGCAAGTGATTTTTGCTTGGTTTATGATTAATGAGCAGTAGTCTTGCGGCAATCATCAACTCAGCTTTTGTTTTGCCAGTAAATCTGAATGCGCCTATACAAATCAAGGTCTGAATACCCTCAATCCCAACCTCTACACGCTTTATGAAATTTTCCAAGGATAAATAATCGCCATTTTCTTCCCTGTCCGCAACGATTTTTTCTGCTACATTAAGCTGCAAACCTTGCAAATGCATAAATCCAAGAAAAATGTCTTTACCGTTCAAATTTGTTTGGTAATCACTTCTATTCACACAGGGGTTATGTATGTTAGCGCCCATCATCCGGGCTTCGTGAATATATACCTCAGTCCTGTAAAAGCCCCCCTGATTGTTAATGACCGCTACAGAGAATTCAATTGGATAATACACCTTCAGATATAAGCTTTGGTAACTCTCAACCGCATAGGATGCAGAGTGGGCTTTACAAAATGAATAGCCTGCAAAGGATTCAATTTGTCGGTATATTTCTTCGCTCAATTTTAATGGATGGCCCTGTTGCGAGCAACATTCAAAAAAATGGTCTTTTACCCTTTGAAGAGCAGACAGAGACCTTCCTTTACCGCTCATGGCACGCCTTAAAACATCCCCATCTTCTGCCGGAAGACCGCCGTAATGTAATGCGATTTTGATCACATCCTCCTGATAAACCATTATACCATAAGTTTCACCTAATTGTTCCTTAAAAACATCATGGAAGTATTCAAATTTATCTGGATTGTTGTGCCGGAAAATATATTCCTTCATCATTCCGCTTTGTGCAACGCCAGGTCGAATGATGGAGGATGCGGCGACAAGTACCTTGTAATCGTTGCATTTCAACCTTCGCAGCAATCCACGCATTGCAGGGCTTTCAATATAGAAGCATCCAATAGTTCTGCCTATTGCTAGAAATTCATTAGCTTTCTCCTCATTGAGTGATAGTGTTGTATCCTCGATATCTACCTTAATGCCTTGGTTTTTCTTAATGAGCTGTACAGTATCTTTGATTGATCCAAGACCGCGTTGACTTAGGATATCGAACTTCTCAAATCCAATTTCTTCCGCAATGTGCATATCAAACTGAACAATCGGGAAACCTTTTGGTGGCATTTCCAATGTAGTATAATTTGTTATTGGTTTTTCAGATATCAGAATGCCACATGAATGCATGCTCCGCTGGTTTGGAAACTTTCTAAGCATTTCTCCATATGCTCGTATCTGCCTCGTAATTGATGTTTCATTCAATGCATTAGCATTTGAACTGATCTTATCCAACTCATCTTTTGCCAACCCAAATACCTTTCCAATCTCGCGGTAAATTGAACGATGTTTAAACTCTACATTAGTTCCGCAAAAAGCCACATAGTCTCGACCATATCGTGTGAATATGTATTCCAGGATTGTATCTCTATCTTGCCAGCTCCAGTCTATATCGAAATCAGGTGGATTTTTTCTATTTAGGTTAAGAAATCTTTCAAAGTACAAATCCAATTCCATAGGGCAAATTGCCGTTATTCCAAGACAATAAGCAACGATGCTATTTGCGCCGCTTCCTCGTCCTACATGCATAAATCCCATACTATTTGAATATCTGATGATATCCCAGGTGATCAGAAAATAACCGCTAAACTCTAATTGATCAATCACCTTCAATTCCTTAGTTAACCTAGCTTTGGCCACCTTATTATTATTGCCATATTTCGTCTTGAAACCGTGTTGGGCTAAGCTGGTAAGCAATTGCATATCTGAAAGTCGGTCATTGGTGTAGAACTTACGATTTTTAGGCGTCTCAAAATCAAATTCGTAGTTGCAACAACTTATAACCGCCTCCGTATTTTTGATGATTTCCGGAAAGGCGCTGAATTTTTCAATCAACCCAGATTCTGTGGTAAACATTTCCGTGGGTAAACAGCAGTCAGATTCTTTAAGCAGAGATCCTAAAATATTCAGATCTATTGCCCGTAAAATCTTGTGTAGATTAAATTCTTTTTTTGAACGTACGGTTATCGGATGAAGTACTACAAATTTACCTAAACCGGATTGTGCGTAAAGCTTGGTCAATTGGTCAGATCGAATACCTATATACTCATTTTCACGAAGCATTGTAGGTTTTGATTCTAATGTGTAGATCACAATGCAATCATTAAAAGCAGGTGCACCGTCGGGTAATGGAGCTTTTTCTAAATTATAATTCGTCAAATACCTGTTCATTTCTGCAATGCCATCTGCATTTTTTGCAAGCGCTATATAAAGTAATTCGTTATCGCGACGAAACTCCATACCCACTAATGGTTTTATACCAACAGCATTGCACTGTCTTACAAAATCATAGATTCCAGTGACGGTATTAATGTCTGTCAAGGCCAACGTGGAGGCTCCAAATTTGGTAGCTTCGGTAACCAGCTCATCCAGAGGGATGGTGCCGTACCTGAGGGAATGATAGGAATGACAATTTAAAAACATCTATTTACCCTTTTTTAAATTAGACGCACCAGAAGTGCGCATTACTGCATCCACGCCATAACGGTCTCTCATTTTATCCATCGCTTGATAGAGGGCAATCTTCTCTAAAGTATCTTCAAATAAATTTATTTGATAGGTACCGTGCACCAATCCACTAAATTGTATACCGATGAGACGCAACCTCATACGCCGAGTAAAAAGCTGTCTAAATAGATCTTTGGAAACGTCTATGAGTATATCATCAGCAGAGGTGTAACTAATGCGACGCTGTTTGGTTTCCGTATCAAAATTGGCATAGCGGATTTTTACTGTTACGGTAGAGGTTAGCCATTGTTCTTGCCGCAATTGATAGGCTAAAGTTTCCACCATTCCAAGTAAAAGACCATTTAGCAACTCAAGGTTTATGGTGTCATGATGAAAGGTATGTTCTGTCCCGATTGATTTTCTTTCTTTATAGGCCTCAACTGGAGAGTTATCAATTCCGTTTGCTTTCTTCCATAGCTCTAATCCATTTTTTCCCAAGATTTGTTGAAGCATTTCTTTCGGCATTTCTGAAAGAGTCTGAATTCTGCGAACCCCAATCCTTGACAGAAGTTGTGATGTCTCTTTACCAACCATAGGAATTTTATCTACTGGCAGTGGATTTAAAAACGGTTTAACTTGAGCTTGTATAATTTCGAGATTGCCAAGGGGCTTTCCTTCGCCTGTAGCAATTTTAGAGACCGTTTTATTAACGGAAAGTGAAAAGCTTATTGGCAAGCCTGATTCTTTAATTACTTTGCCCGCAAGTTCATTTGTCCATTTATAGCAGCCGAAAAATTTATCCATTCCAGAAACGTCCAAATAGAACTCGTCAATCGATGACTTTTCCATCACTGGAGCATTTTCACCAATAATGTCAGTTACCTCACGGGATTTTTTGGAATACAGATCCATATCGCCCTTAACTACTTTAGCCTGTGGGCAAAGCCGTAGCGCCAAACGCATGGGCATGGCAGTGCGTACACCAAATTTTCTAGCTTCATAAGAGCTACAGGCCACCACACCACGCTCCCCACCACCAATGATTAAAGGAACGTGATCTAGCTTAGAATCTCTCTGCCGCTCACAGGAAACGAAAAATGTATCTAGGTCTAAATGAACAATCGCCCTTTGCATAATCTGAATAAATTGATATATACAAAGTGACGAAATTTAAATCGAAAAATGCTAATATATTTAGCATTTTTAGCTGTAATTTTGTATAAATTCCTAATTATTAGAATATTATTAATTTATATTATCCCAATCATACTTATGGACTTGAATGGCAACTCAGTATGAACGGCTCAAATATCAAGATAGCTGATTATTTTGTTCTTCGTTGACGACTCCAGTCTGATTATATCTCCATATTGAATGTTGAGCTGAATTATCCTAACCACTTAATTCCAAATTTGCAGGGGAGCTTGGGGTTAACAAAGGAAAAATGAACTAGTACCGGAAGGCTTATAAAACTCAAATATAACTACCAACCCCATCAATCTGTTTGAATATCCTCTTAGCAACCGCTATACTGTAGACTTTGGCCAACGTTCCATCAATAAGTTTTTTTAATCAGTTTAGCTCTTAAACGGCTTAACGTTTCAAATCTCATACATAGGTAATTTGCAATATGCTTATGCTGTACTACCATTAAAATTTCTGGATGTGTCTCCATTAGGCGAGTCAGCCTTTTTTCGGCAGTGGGCAATCTTACCATATAATTACGTTCATCTAATTCTTGATAATGTTTCCATAAAAGGTTTCTGCTAACAATAAGCATTTCTGGATAATTTTCGAATAGGCTCATGATTAACTTGTAGGGAAGAACGACTACCCGGGTGGTTATTAAAGCTTGAATATATTGTGAAGCCTGAATGGAATAGCTTTTCTCAAAACTAGTCAATCCAACAATATTGTTCCCTAGATTAATCCAGGTTGTGATTTCATTTGGTCCATCCTTTACAAAGCCTCTGACAGCTCCATCCAATATATAATATAAGTGAGGTTTTTCCTCCAGAGGGCTGTCTAGAAACTTTCCCTTTGCAAAAGTTTGAAGAAATCATTCGGTTTTGATGAAGGCGGCCATTTCGTCACTTACTATTCCATTGCTTTTAAAGTGGTTGATTAGATATTGGATTTCGCTCTGATCTTTTATAGCTTTCATTTAATACGGAGAGATTAAATTTAAAGTTTAACGGTCTAACACAATAGTATATCTTTAAAAGCTATTTATGTAAAAAAACAACATCATAGATATGCAAATGTGCCATGGCAAATTTTATTGTAACTTCTTCACACTAATTCTGCTAATATTTATGCAGAAAAGAAGTTGACCAAAGTAAAATACGAGTTAAAATAGAATTATTGTAAATAATTATTTATTTATCTATTAAAGAAGATGCTAGAAGCAGTCCAATACCAGCACTGGTTGCCTGATAGTTATTTTTACTTTCCCGGATTTCTTCTGTAATTGCTTTACTGCATTCTTTAGTTAAAATTTCTTCAACCGCTATTGAATGTTTCGCTCGATCAGTATTTGTTATGACCAGAACAATAGCTACACATACAATTTTAAAAAAGGTTGTATATTTATTCATTAATTTAGATTTATAATAAATGTAAGTTTTTTATACCGATTGTAAACCTCAACAAACTACTCAAAATATGTCTACACTTAAAAAATTCTGGATGATTGCTGAGAATAACCATGATTCCACCTATTATTATTGTGGTTACTACGAAAAATGTAAACCCGTGTTTAATTTGGCAATAGCAGAGGCTTTGCAGATTGCTACTTTCGAAAGTGCAAAAAACATCTATGACATTTTTAATGAAATATTCCCATGCGAAATGGTTAGTTAAAAACAATAAAGTAAATAAAGTCTTATAGCTAATTTCAAAAACGATGGAAAAAACTCATTTTTTGGAAATACTAAAAAATACTTACCCCAATGAGATAGTTAAAATAACTGAGTTAGATGATAAAAAAATTCAGATAGACTTAATCGATGAACTTGAAAAGCGGAGGTTCATAAAGGAGCTTAGGAACTTTATTTTAGGGATTAGTCAAACAAATGACGCTCTGTTATTATCACTAAAGGCGAAAAATTTCAAATTCGAGTTCTCGGTCTTTGGTAAGATTTATGAATTTAATCATAATGATTCGGATTACCGAGTTGAGGTTGGCTTAATAACCTATATAGTAACAATTAATGGTATCACTAAAACTTTTGAAAGATTAGGTTTTGAAAAATCTGACCATTTTAAAGATATAGCTGGCTATATCGCTGTAATACAAATTCATAGATATCAGTTCTTAGAACTCAATTAATCTCAAAAAGCGAAGGAAATCTGGTTGAATAAATCTCAAGACACAAACAAATGGATGATAAATTAAATGATACAGAACTAATTAGATTAGTGAAGATCTCATATGGCGAAAGTGATATCAGGTTCGCTGGCAATAAAGATGAAATTGAAAACGCTCAAAAGGCTTTAATACTAGCATTTGAATTAAATTTAGGTTTAGAGCAGTATATAAACTATCATAGAAAATTTCTTTTTTATGATAAAAAGGTATCAAAAGATCATCTTGATGAACAAATAGAAAGGATAAGAGACCTTTCCTATTATTTTAAATTCGATTGATCAGTCGTTGTATCACCTTGTGCCGGCAGCCAGCTGGTCCTGGTAACCCTCCAACAGTTGCTGCTTATCGACGTGAAGAGATTTGGTAAATTTAAATCAGAGGAAATGTAAATTTCATAAATCGATGAAGTAATGATAAAAGTTAAGCACCCACTGGTAAATTGCAACAAAAATGCAAGATGAGATTATTGCAAATGCACATGATACCCACATTTTGGCCACTCGTTCAGCGTTGGTGAATATATCTTAATCCAGTAGAATAGTCCGGTTTTCACGCGATAGCTTCTATGGTTTTAAAGAACTTCATGAATAGGTTGGTGAGATTACGCTACCGGAAAACAGCAGAAGCAATGTATTTGCTTTCAAATAGTTTACGATTGATAAAACCATATACAGAATTAGTGAGTGTCAGAGTAACCTCACCCTACGGCTGTACAGGCAGCCTCTAATTTCTAATTTATTCTTAAGAAGCTTTTAACACCACACTTTATTCAGCGATCATCTGAATTCCTGCGAGTTTATATGTACCGCTAAGAAATTGTATTTTACTTCTACATGAGTTCAAACCTTATAGCTTACGATTGATAAACACATATATGAAAAAATTAGTGAGTGCTAATATAACCTCACCATACGGCTGTACAAGCAGCCTCTATAAATGATTTGAATGCCAGCGAAAAATTACCTGCACCGCTAAGAGATTGTATTTTTCGAAATTAGTGAGTTATTATGTAACCTCACCCTATGGCTGTACAAACAACCTCTATAAATTAATTTATTTTCAAAACCTGGCTTAACTTTTACGCTCACTGCCATGACCACCTAACCTATTTACAAAATTATGTGTACCGTCAAGAAATTGTATTTTGCTTTATAATGAATTGAAACCTTAAAGTTTACTATTGATATAATTCATATAAAAAAATTTAGTGAGTGTTAATGACCTCACCCTGCGGCTGTACAAGCAACCTCTAATGTCTAATTTATTTTCAAAGGAATTTTAATAAAGTTGTCTAAACTTACATTTTGCATTCTTGATAGTGTTTTTTATGATACTAATAATCTACAACACTTCTTACTTTTATGTGTACCATCAAGAAAATTGTAATTGTTTACAAGTGAATTTAAAGTTCATACCTTAGAATTGATAAAAGCCTATATGAAATAATTAGTGAGTGCTAATCTAACCTCACTCTACGGCTGTATAAGCAGCCGCTTATATTTATTTATTTTCAAAGAACTTTTAACAGCGTTGTTTACTCAACGATCATCTGGATACCTGCTCTTGCAGCTTTATAAGCGATTTTTTCTTTTAAACTATAATAGCTCCAATTTTGCAGCAGGAAGACATCATCTTTAGCGATTTCCTCTTTTTCTTCCTGATTTAGCAGTAACAATGTTGCAGCCTGATATTTTAAACAGAGGTTAATCAGCATCCGGCTATACAAGTGCAATTTGTATTCTACATAACGTTTTTCCTGATGCTGATAATCTACGAGACTTCTCCTTTTACGTTTACTGCCATGACCGCCACGATTAAATTTAACAGCTTTTTGTACCCGATAGATGGCAGCCTGTATAGCTAATCTACGATGCAAAAACTCTTCCTTTGTACCAATCGTATGCTCATATTTTCCTATCTTAACAGTAATGGGATGTTCTATGGATAGCGAAGCTTCTGCGATAATAGAGGTATCTAAGGTATGCTGTTCTTTATCTACCTGAATGGCTGCCAGTAGAAATATCTTCCCCTTATCCAATTGGATGTTGCTGACGCAAAGCTTTAAAGTTCCGTTCATAATTTTTTCAAGCATTATTTTTTTATCGCTTCTGTCTTTTCCCAAATATGTTCTAAACGGGATTTTAAAAAGTTTAAAAGAAAAATTCCGTCTATCCGGAGTGTAGACAAACTTCGAGATTACACTAGCCTCAAAGGGCATGGGAATGTTTTTTTTATAGTTTCTTAGCGATTTTTCACCTTTCCAATAAGCTGACTTTTCTTTGTTGAAATAAGAAATTAGGGTATTGTTGAGGTTGCTTAGGATATTGGTTGGTATCTGTCCTTTGAAGTGGTTAGAAAGTAACCGATAAGTGGTGTTTTGGCAAGAGGACTTCAAAATACCGTTTTCTTCTTTTTTCTCATCAGCGATTTTTAGCTTGATGTCTTCTGTTAAATAAAAGAAATCTTTCACCTGCTCCTGAACAAAATGATGGCTCATTATCATATTTGCGGATCGATAAGTAATCCATTGCCAGTTGTAAAGCTGATCCTTCATCTTTTTCACTTCCTCTTTGTCCTCAGAATCGATGAGTAACTGAATTTTTCGCGTAATTACCATCTTATTACTTTCCATAACCTTACATTTTTACTTTTTTAATTTTGATACTTGCGCCTACAAACACTTTCTTGATATAACCCTGATCCAGATTCAAGGCAGAAGAAATCTCCTCAAAACTGTATTGCAGTTGATATCGCATATGGAGGATTGAAGATTGTTCTTCATTTAAATCCCCTTCAAATCTGAACCTATTATTGTTTCCAACGATCTCCAGCTTTTGGCTATTTGTAAAAATGGCCTTAAGGGATTCAAGTGTCTTTTCCACTTTTCTTGCAACCTGATAGTCAGAAATCCCACCGATATGCCATGCAATTCGGTCATAGTTGAAGGAGTATTTTAAGCATAACCTGACAATTAATTGTTGATCTTGAGTGAGGTTGGGAATCAATGTTTTTAACCTAATCCACTTTTCCTTCAGTTCATTTTCAAGTTCTTCCTGGCAAATTACCTCCGTGTCCTCTTCAATTTCAGGATCATGTCCGAAAATAAATTCATCATAATTTTCGATTTCATCAAGTCTTAGCATATTCCGCTGAAACCTTTTATTAGACGTCCTGTAATATGCCTTGCAGGCCTGAGTCGTAAGCTTTTTAATAAACGGCTCAATATGATCCGGATCCTGAATACTTCTTCTAACCAGCCATAGCCTTAGAAAAGCTTCATTAACTATGCAATCCGCATTAATATCATCCTTGATATATCTAAAGCTATAGAAGTATAGAGCGGGGTATAATCGTTTGTAGAAAAACTCTAGCCCTTTCTCATCACCTTCTTTGAACCTGGCAAAATTTACATCTTGATTTTGCTTCTTTATGATCGTTTGCATAGCAATCTTGTAATTATTATTCATGGTAGGTTGATTAACGTTAGCATTTATAATAGAAAGTTGCCTGTCGGCGGTTCACCTCTGTTTTTTAGAAATGACATCCTCATTATTCATAGTTTTGTATTTACTTGTTATGCGAATTTCCAGAGTTTAATTGCCGTAACCCACCAAAATCTGTGGTATTTTACCACATAATGAGAGTATAATACTCACAGTAATTTTTTTTATATTTGTTGTATGGAGACCAAAGAGCAATTTAAAAAGACACATTTAGGCAGAAAAATCAGTCGGATTAGGGAGATTAGAGGCATTAAACAAGATGCTTTAGCCATGGAATTAGGTCTTAGTCAACAGACTATATCGAAGATTGAGCAGAGTGAAGATGTAGATGATGAAACATTAAATAAAATATCTAAGGCGCTGGGAGTAAGCTCTGACGCAATCAAAAATTTTAATGAAGAAGCTGTGGTCAATATTATAGCGAACACTGTAAATAATCATGATCAATCAGCATCGGTATTTATCAGTCCTAACTTTAATCCTATCGATAAGATTGTTGAACTTTACGAGCGTTTACTAAAAAGTGAGCAGGAGAAAAATGAACTACTAAACAAGAAATAAAATAGTTTTCATGATATCACAGCCCATTGTTACGGATGACAACAACCGTAACAATGGGCTTTTTAGTTTTGATATCATACTAATTCAATAACCATCTAGTAATCAATGATTATTAAATAAAATTGGTATTATTTTTGAGAACTGTATTTTTAAGTTTAGGTAAAATTGTTAAATAGTTAAGTTTACTTGTATGTTAACAGCTACTTATGCAGATAAAAATAAAGTAATCGATATACTCTCAAAATCCTTTGAAAACAATCATAGCGTAAATTACATTGTTCAGCGGGACAGCAAAATCAAGGAGCGTATCGAGTTCCTAATGTCCTATTCATTTGACCTCTGTTACGCGTTCGGCAAAGTATTTCTCTCAAACGATAAAAATGCTTGCGCACTAATTTTATTTCCCGACAAAAGAAAGACTAATCTCAAATCTATTCTTTTAGATATTCAACTTATTCTTAAGACTATAGGCATACCTAATATCGGCAAAGCCCTTTCGAGAGAAACAAAAATCAAAAAGCTTCAGCCCAAATTCGCCATGTATTATCTGTGGTTCGTTGGGGTTGACCCAGCAAGTCAAAAACAAGGACATGGCTCAAAATTATTAGAAGAGATCATTGCAGATAGTAAGCAGATGGATAGACCGCTTTATTTGGAAACTTCCACACTGCAAAATTTGCCATGGTATCAAAAATTTGGCTTTAAAATATATGACCAGCTCGATTTGGGCTATAAACTATTTTTTTTAAAACGCGACTCACAGTAGTAGTAGTGACGAGAAAGAGAGGATTTAAGAACTATGCTAGTATTTGGCACAGAGATGCACATCGTGACCTTCATGTTCGTGATTCTGGAAATCGCTATGTTCTTTTATCAAAGTGTATATTATTTATTTAGACCGCAAGATAAGAGTAGATTGTGGTATACAATTCTATTATTCCTACTCATCATTTATAATATTACGGGAGGCTTGTTTCCCGATCCAGAAATTAATCTTTCTATCAAAGCACAAAATATCATTGCCTATGGTAGCGGTTTTCTGGTGGCCTGTTATTTTCCATATTACTTTTACAGAGGCTTTGGGTTAAGGAAGTTACGATTCCATGCAATATATGGTGTTCCATTATTCTTGATAGCGCCTTATGTTGTTTTTTTCGTTATTGGGTATTGGGTTGATGAAAATCTGGATGATGCCATTAAGTTTGGAACATTCATTCCCTTTGTTTACGCTTTTGTTGTATTAACGGCCATACTTAGAGCAATTTGGATAAAATATTCAAAAGACGGCGAAAAGCGTGATATAGTGGAAATGCTTGCGGTGTATTGTGCAGTTGCCCCATGGCTATCAATGCCAGTATTATCTTATCTGCATGTATCTCAGTTAACAGAAGTGCTATTTACCAATACAGGGTTTATCATCATTACTATTATATTTATCAGGCGTTCAATTGCTACGGCGCGAAGAGAGAGCAAATTGCTTTTGGAAATAGCTTTGCTATCTTGTGATGAGAAGCTGATAGAAGCTAATGGTAAAAAGTTCGGCCTCACAGCTAAAGAGATAGAAGTGGTGAAAATGATTTGTCAGCGACTAAAATATAAAGAAATCGCAGAACGCTTATTTATATCGCCCCGAACTGTTGACAAACATGCTGAAAATATCTTTAACAAAACAGCTGTCAATAACCGCGAAGAACTCATTAAAACGATGAGTTACAACCCAATCTAAAATCCGAAAAAGCCTTTTTAGTTAAAATACGTAGTGATTACGTAGCAAAATACGCTATGTCACTTATTTCAATTTTTCCTATTGTTCTACAAATTTGCTTCATCAATTTTTGGTATACATCAATATATCAGTAAACATTAACGTGAATTGCCTATGAAGCGAAGCTTACCTTTTCCCTGACCGTTTTGGTAGCTAAATAATTAGCTGGCGGCAGGAGTTACTTAATCCATATCAAGATGATTCAAAAGTTTAGTGAGAAGCTTTATCAAAAGCTTGAACGAGAGTTAGAACAAATTGCTATTGAGGTCAGCGACCCGCTATTAAAGATGAAAACAGCTCTAAAGCCAATTGCATTTGCATTAAAGCAATTGCGAAATTTCCTCAATGAGAATCCTTTCAGTGCAAAGGAAGATGAAATAAGATTTTTCAAGTATATAAAGCCTAATTTCTATTGCTGGCAAATATATTTTACAGAGTTGTATACCATTGAGAGCCGAATACCTTTAGGGGAAACAAAAGCCCAACTAGAACATTTCCGTAAAGAATTACTTTACATAGAGAGATTCTTTTCCCAGTATCAGTTTCATTATCAATATTACAAGCTCAACGCCAATGAATTGGACGACTTGTATTTTATTAGAGGTGTAGAGATTCAGAGTGTTCTCTTACCCGAACTGCCAGATCCAGATCCGAATTTTTCTACCAATAGTGATTATCTATTCGCGAAGATGAAAGCATATGAGATGCTTAAAGATTGGCTTGAGCATAAAATAATGGAAATCAAAAATCCCGATTCTAAAAACCAAAATTCTATTGACACTAAATTGAAGTGGACAGGAGATACAATTAATTTATTGGAAATAGCTTATGGATGGTATTTTACCGGACAGATCAACGATGGAAAAGCAAACATTATTGATATTGTTAAAACAATAGAACAAGTATTTAAGGTAAATATCGGCAGGCCGTACAGAAGGCTATCAGAAATTCGCCAACGAAAACGGTTGAGCCGAACGAAATATATAGATGAAATGGCTTCAGCAATCACTAAAAAATTAGATGATGAAGATGAGTACAAACCTGTTTACTAAATGCCCTTTTCAAATAAATTTTTAGGTAGGTCACTAAGTAGTTGTCAATCAAAGAATCATAGCCTTTGAAACTTTGCTTCACCGTTAGGACACAATGGAGTGTTCTACAAAAAGCAAAGTTATGTTACAAAATTTCACATGGCAACATTTTCTGGTTGCCGCATCGGTACTTACCCTAGTTTGGTACTTGGCCGTCATTCTTCTGTTTTACCGAAGGAAAGTTTTAAACCTGCTTGGCAGGCAATCCGAAGCAACTAGCAATAATCTTAAGGATACGGCTCCCTTACCGCATCGCTGGGAAAAAGGCGTTGATATTTTAGCCGATCAGGATGAATCAGAAGTGATGGGAAAGGCGAAATTACCTGAAGGGATGTTTCTTTTGAGTAGTGCAGATTTTGGATTTGCGGGCACAAAAGGAAAAGACAAGGAACAGCAATTGGGATTGGTTCCAGACATCCTTCAAGATATAAGACTAGTGTTTAAAACACTTGCGGAAAAGGACGGTAAAAAAAAGGACTTTTTTATCCTGTTCGACCAGATGAAAGGTGTATATCCTAAAATGGCTGGTCACCCTAACATCAAGCAAATCAACGAATTCATCTTAGACCACGCTTCCTTCCATCTCACGCTAGAGGAACTGGAAAATCTTTGGGACTAGTATCACATTTCAATATAATCTATAAGTCGATGAAAAGAATAAAAAAAGTCATTTCGTTTTTTAGAATGCATTTGGGTATGGAAGCTACTCATATCCCCTACAGTCCAAGGCAACAAGCCCTGCTGAAGACACTTATGGTTTTGGCTTTAGCTGTTACTTTAAACTACTGTTTTGGACAAGACGGCAATGCGGGCATTGCCGAGGCAACCAACAAAGTAAAAGGTTATTTCGATACCGGATGCGACCTGATGTATGCCATCGGAGCAGTAGTAGGTATCATAGGCGCTATTAAGGTCTTTAATAAGTGGAACGCCGGAGAACCAGATACCAATAAGGTTGCGGCTGCTTGGTTTGGTAGTTGTATCTTTTTGGTGGTGGTGGCCACCGTGCTTAAATCTTTTTTTGGGATATAGCCATGGCCAGTATCTATCAAATTAACAAAGGGGTTTCCAAGCCGATTGTCTTTAAGGGTCTTAAGGCACAGTATATTGCCTATTTGGCAGTTGGACTTGTGCTGCTGCTAATCAGTTTTGCAATACTTTACATATTAGGTGTGAGCCTGCTCGTGATCATGCCGGTTATTTTAGGCCTAGGTAGTGCTCTTATTTTTACAGTTACCCGCCTCAGCCATAAGTTCGGCAAGTACGGACTACTAAAATACTTCGCAAAACGCAGCCTTCCGCACTACCTCAAATTCAATTCCCGCAAACTATTCACCTCCTTAATTACTGAAAAGCGATGATCGAAATTGAAAAAATAATGCCCCTAAGCAAAGTAGAGCACCATGCCATCGTATCGGCGCAGGGCGATTTGACTGTAGCCTATGAGGTCACCCTGCCGGAGATATTTACCCTTTCCTCGCAGGATTACGAAGCATGGCACCAGACGCTTGTGAAAGCAATTCGGGTTTTACCACCTCATAGTATCTTCCATAAGCAGGATTATTTCACAAAGAACAATTTTAAAGCAGAAACAGGCCAAACGGATGCCAGTTTTCTAAGTAGCTCAAGTGACATTTTCTTTGAGGGCAGGGTCTACTTAGACCACCGCTGTTATATCTTTCTGACCAAAAAGCCCGCAGGCCGTAAACTATCTTCTTCAGCCTACTCTGGCATTCTGCGCAAGTCCATCGTTCCTAGGCAGACAATTGAGGCAGCGCTGTTTAATGATTTTATGGACAATGCAAGCCGCTTTGAGCGGATTCTGAAAGACAGCGGTTTCGCTTCCCTCCGCAAGCTGACTGACAAAGAACTGGCCGGAACCAATAAGTCTTCGGGCATCATCGAGCAGTACACATTTTTGCAGGGCGAGGATGAAATACCTATGATTAAGGACATACACATCAAAGATGGCATCCGTATCGGGGATAACCATTGCCAGCTGTTTACCTTGTCCGATGTAGAAGACATGCCATCACTTTGTGGCAGCAGGATCAACTATGAGAATTATAGCACTGACAAAACTAAATTCAGTATTAGCTTTGCTTCCGGTCTGGGTCTTCTGCTGGACTGTAACCACATTATGAACCAATACGTGTTCATCGAAGATACGCAGAGAACCCTGAAAGCGCTTGAAAAGAAAAGGCTGCGCCTACAATCTTTATCCGCCTATTCCAGAGAGAACGCCATTGCGAGGGATGCAACTTCAGATTTTCTGAATGAGGCGATCAGCGCTCAACGTCTGCCAGTCAAGGCACATTTTAATGTTATGGCCTGGACAAATGATACAAGTGCTTTGCAGGAGATCCGCAACAAAGTTGGGTCTGCGATGGCACGGATCGATGCCGTAGCCAAACATGAAACCGACGGTGCTGCACAAATCTGGTGGGCGGGAATACCAGGGAATGCCGCAGACTTTCCAATGAATGATACCTTCGATACATTTTTAGAGCAGGCCACCTGCTTTTTCAATGCGGACGGCAATTACCGCTCTTGCGTTCAGGGCATTCGTTTTAGCGAACGCTTGTATGGCAGGCCGGTATGGGTAGACCTATTCGATGAGCCAATGAAAAACGGGACGGTGACCAACCGTAACCTATTTGTGTGCGGTGGTTCCGGCGGGGGTAAATCCATGATGATGAATCACATGCTGCGCAGCCTTTACGAGCAGGGTATCCATTGTGTGACAATTGATATTGGTGAAAGTTACAAGGGCCTTTGTGAGCTTGTGGGTGGATACTATTTTGTCTACACCGAGGAAAACCCGATCAGATTCAATCCCTTTTATCTCACCGATGGAGAAGTGCTGGATACCGAGAAAAAGGAAAGCCTTAAAAACCTGCTGGTGGCCCTTTGGAAAAAAGAAGATGAAACTTTCCGCCGATCAGAATATGTGGCCATATCCAATGCGCTCACTGGGTATTATCAGGAGCTAGCAGCACATCCCGAAATCTTCCCCAGCTTCAATTCTTTTTATGAATATCTGACGGAAAAGTACATGCTGGTGCTCAGGAATGAAGACGTAAAGGAACGAGATTTTGACATATCCAATTTCCTCTATGTTCTAAATCCCTTTTACAAGGGTGGAGAATATGACTACCTCCTGAACGCCGAAGAGAACCTGGATATGCTGAATGAACGCTTTATCGTGTTCGAGTTGGATAACGTGAAGAACCATCCGATTTTATTTCCGGTAGTCACCATCATCATCATGGAGCTATTCATTTCCAAAATGCGAAAACTCAAAGGCCAGCGAAAGATATTAGCCATCGATGAGGCATGGATTGCTATTGCCAAGAGCGGAATGGCGGAGTTTATAAAATATCTCTATAAGACCGTCCGCAAGTTTAACGGCATTGCCGCCCTAATCACCCAAGAAGTAGATGATTTGATTAGCTCACTAATCATAAAGGAAACAGTTATCAATCTCTCGGATACCAAGATACTGCTGGATATGCGCAAGTTCATGAACAAGTTTGACAAACTACAGGAGGCCTTAGGCATGTCCGATAAAGGCAAGACTCTGCTCTTATCAGTAAACAAGGCAAACGAAGAAGGCCGGAATTATCGGGAACTGCTCATAGATCAGGGCGGGCAGGTTATGAAAGTACACCGTTTCGAACCCTCAATAGAAGAATACCTGGCATATTCCACTGAAGAAAGTGAAAAGATCAAAGTGCAGCAATATGCAAGGCAGTATGGCTCCATACAAAAGGGCATTTCGGTATTGGCAAATGAAATGAGGCGACCAAGGGAAATATAACCCAGCCACATTCCTAATTAACATTATAAAACCAAAATCACAACAACATGAAAAGTCCAATTTTATTAATTGCATCACTAGTATTGTTCATTACCGGATGCAGCAGTAATACCACGAAGGAATTTATAGCGGGAACCTACGTTTCCGAGGACTCCTCAAATTATAGCATGGCCAGCGATACGCTAGAAATCGAAGAGTCCACGGATAATAATTACTTCATTCATCGCAAAACAGGTTTTAGACTCATTAGGAATGGTAAAAAAGGAAAAAGACAGTATGAGACCGAAGAGTGGAAAGCTTTATACGACACCAGCACAAAGAGCCTGATGGAAATTTCAAAAGGCAAGATTATCACTTTCTATCCCAAAGAAAACAAGCTGGCTGTAGGCAAAAGGGAGTATAAGAAAATTAATTAACGGAAACATGAAATCATTATTAAAAATATTGGGTCAGCCATTTAGGATAAGCCCAGGAGGAAATTTTATGAAAAAATATATGATCGTCCTGCCATTAAGCGCCATGACGCTATTTGTGGGCTTGCCAAAGGGGGCAAGTGCACAAATAGCTGTGCTGGAAGTGATCAAGGCGGGAGTAAAAAAGGTCATCAAAGCGGTTGACCTCAAAGTACAGCGCTTGCAGAACGAGACCATTTGGCTACAGAATGCGCAGAAGGTTTTGGAAAACCAATTGTCAAAACTTAAGTTGACCGAAATTGCGGATTGGACCGAAAAGCAGAAAGAACAGTACGCAAAATATTATGATGAATTATGGCGCATCAAATCTGCAATTGCCTATTATAAGCGGATTAAAGACCTCACCGAAAAACAGATAGCCATTGTAGATGAATACAAATGGGCATGGGGGCTGTTTCAAAAGGACAAACATTTCAAGCCCGAGGAATTGGAATACATGGGAAAAATCTACGGTGGGATTTTGGATGAGAGTATTAAAAACCTTGACCAGATTTTTTTGGTAATCAATTCTTTTAAGACCCAAATGAGCGATGCGGCAAGGCTGGAACTAATTGCAAAGGCAGCCGATGAGATGGACGGCAACTATTCGTCACTAAAGAAATTCAACGCAAGCAATATCGGACTTTCCATCTCAAGGTCGGCCTCACTGGACGAAACCGCCAAAATGAAGGAGATTTATGGTGTCGAGTAAAATAAAGGTGCTTTTGATCGTCATAATCATGCTTTTTATTGGGACAGGACAAGGATATTCACAAACTTGGAACGAGCTATTCCGACAGAAAAAAACCCAAAAGAAATATCTCCTACAGCAGATCGCAGCATTAGAGGTCTACACCGGTTACCTTAAGAAGGGCTACGAGATCGCGAGTTCGGGACTGCATACCATTAGGGATCTTTCAAATGGCGAATTTAGTTTGCACAATGCCTTTATCACTGGACTGAAAAAGGTTAGCCCAGTGGTGAGGAACAATGTTCGGGTTGCAGAAATCATTGAAATGCAGATAGCTATTGGAAAGGCTTTTGGCAATGTCAGATCTAATGTGCACCTGTCGCTTTCCAACCAGTTGTACGTTCAGGAAGTGAGGGACAACCTATGGGAGGAATGCCTAAAGGATCTGGAAGAATTGCTTTTAGTTATCATCTCTGGCAAGTTGGAAATGGACGATGCACAGCGACTAAAGCGATTAGATAAGATCTATCTGTCCATGCGGGAAAAGTCATCCTTCACCGAACATTTTACCACTGAAGTTGAACAGCTGATCCTGCAAAAACAACTTGAAAAATCTGACACCGAACAATTAAGGAGAAATTATGAAGTACATGAATAACATAAGGAGGCTAATTGCCATAGGGATGCTGTCTTTGTTCTTTATGATTGGTGCCAATGCCCAATCACAGGAAGCACAGCAATTGTTGCTCAACGTAGAGAAGCTCAGCCAGCTGAAGAACATCCTCTCGGACATGAAGAAAGGGTACAAAGTCATCTCGGGCGGCTATAATACCATTAAGAATATATCGCAGGGCAACTTTTCCCTGCACGAGGTTTTCTTGGACGGTCTAATGCTGGTCAGTCCCGAGGTCAAAAAGTACAGGCGTGTTGCCGACATCATCACTTTTCAAAAGAATATTGTTTCGGAATACAAAGCGGCCTTTAAAAGGTTCCGTGCCTCGGATGTCTTCAATTCCAATGAACTAGGTTATCTCGAACGGGTCTATGAGCAGCTGTTCAGCCAGAGTATCGACAATCTGGACGAATTGGCAATGGTCATTACTTCCTCCAAACTTCGCATGACGGATGTGGAACGTTTGGTCGCCATCGACCGCATATTTTTGGATGCTCAGGACAAACTGATGTTCTTACGTGACTTCAACACCAAAGCTACTTCTCTTTTCCTTGCAAGGGAAAGACAAAAAGCGGAACTGGGACAGCTTCGAAATCTTTATCAATAACATGATTATGGAAAATTTAAAATCTAAGAGAATTCTGATAGTATTGCTTGGCATACTTGTCTTTCCGATGGTCTCCAATGCGCAGGAACTGGCAGGAAAAATTGGTGGACTGCACGCAGTACTGGAAAAGGTATACGATGAAATGATACCGCTCTGCTCGGGACTTATTGCCGTTGCCCGTGGTATTGCTGGATTTGGTGCCCTCTGGTATATCGCCAGTCGCGTATGGAGCCAAATTGCATCCGCCGAGCCCATCGACTTCTATCCGTTATTGCGACCCTTTGCCCTTGGACTTGCCATCGTTCTTTTTCCCGCCCTGCTCTCGGTGTTCAACGGGATGCTTCAGCCCACCGTTTCGGCTACGGGTGCGATGGTAAAAGATAGTAATCTTGTAATCAAGGAACTTCTTAAACGTAAGGAAGCCGAACTTAAAAAGTCAGTCAAATGGAAAATGTACGTCGGCGAGGACGGCGGCGGTTCAAGGAGTGAATGGTACAAATATTCACATCCTAAAGACCCCAACGGCAGTGACGAGGGCTGGATGGAGGCTATCGGCAATGACATTAAATTCTGGGCAGACCGTCAGGATTTCAAGATGCGCCACAGCTTCAAGCAATTCATGAACGAACTTTTGGAATTGGTTTATCAGGCAGCGGCACTCTGTATCAACACGCTTCGCACGTTCTTTCTCATCGTACTGGCCATACTCGGCCCATTGGTATTGGGCTTTGCCGTATTTGATGGACTACAACATACGCTTTCGGTATGGGTAGCAAGGTATATCAATATTTTTCTGTGGCTGCCGATTGCCAACATCTTTGGAGCAATACTAGGTAAGATACAGCAGAACATGATCAAACTAGATATCAATGAAGTGGCACAGAATGGTGATACTTTCTTTTCTAGCCAAGATACAGCTTACATGATATTTATGCTGATCGGTATCGTGGGCTACTTCTGTGTACCAACGGTTGCCAATTATGTAGTGCATGCTGGAGGTGGTAATTCGGTGTTGACCAAGGTAAATAGCATGGCTGGGGGGATGGGAAATTGGGGAAGCAGTACAGGTGCGATGGCAGGTGGACTTGCCGCAAGTGGTGCCAAGCGTGCGGGACTTGCGATTAGTGGAATGGTGTCCGATGCGTACGGTGACGGCAAAAGGCAAATGGGTGGAATGGCAGAGACCTCAGGACAAGATTATTTCAAAGATAAATTAAGTGGCGATTCTAAATAGTATTTTATGTTTACACAGTTTAAAAATATCGATACCGCCTTTAGGCATATCAAGAGGTTCAGCCTGTTTCTCATTGTGGCATGTGTACTTCTATCCGGCTTTTCAATCTATAAGAGCACAGAACTGGTCAGTGAAATGCAGTCAAAGGTTTACATCTTGGCTAATGGGAAGGCGATCGAGGCGTTCAGTACTACGCGGAAGGACAACCTTCCTGTAGAGCTTCGTGACCATATTAAAACCTTCCACAACTATTTCTTTTCGCTCGATCCCGATGATAAAGTCATTAACAGAAACATTGCAAATGCTCTTTATCTGGCAGATGAAAGTGCCAAAAAAATGAGCGACAACCTTAAGGAACAGGGCTATTATAACAATATCATATCTGCCAATATTTCACAGGAAATCGAGGTGGACAGCATCAGCCTAGACATTGACCAATATCCATTCTATTTCAGATGCTATGCTACACAGAGGCTCATCCGCTCCAGTTCGGTGATGCAGAAAATGTTGATCACGCAGGGCTATGTAAGGAACGTATCAAGGTCGGACAATAATCCACACGGCTTTCTTATCCAAAGGTGGGAAACACTGAAAAATATCGATAAACCTTCTAGACCATGAAATTATTCGGAAAGAAAAAAAACGGAGAAACAAATGAAAAGTTAACCGACCATATTGCTTGCTATCTGGAAAAGAAACAGCGGAGGCTTGCCAATTGGCTGAACATCAAAACCAACGGTGTTTCCACGAAATCGGTAATGTATGCTCTCATTGTCTTTTGCACACTGGCGACAAGCTATCTGCTGTACATTATAATTAGTGCATTCAGTTAAAATCAAAAACATATTAAAATGGATAAAAAAACTAAAAAAGATTGGCGAAAGTTACTATTGTTCCTTCCGCTATTGGTCGTACCGTTGTTGCTATTCGGTTTCTATCTGCTCCAAAAGCAAAAAGAAAATGGGGCACCATTAACTAGTACGAAGGGCATCAACACCCAATTACCAGATGCCAGTTTCTCGGCCGATACACCAAAGACCAAGGCCGACTATTATGCGCAGGCAGACCGTGATCAAAAGAAAAATGAGCAGGGCATTGCGGGTATCGCTGGACAGTTGGGTTTTGATGTAGATAGAAGTTCTACAAGTGTCAATGGCCATGAGCAGACCCAGCAGATCAATGCAAAGCTTGAAGCGCTTAATAGGGAAATCAACCGCCCGGAACCAAGTTTTGGCAAGCCAGCCAATCAACCAAAATCACAACCTACTTCGATGAAGTCAGATGTAGAGCGATTGGAGACTTTAATGAAAACGATGCAGGATAACAAAGCCGACGACCCCGAAATGGCACAGCTAAATGGGATGATGCAGAGCATATTGGACATTCAGCATCCAGAGCGCGTTGCAGAACGCCAACGGTCTGCCCGTTCACTTTCGCCTGACAGTCTTTTCCGTGCAACGCCCGCTGTATTGGTGGACAACCAAAAAGCAGTGCAGGGTGCAACCATCAAGCTAAGGTTGCAGGACAGCCTCAGTATCGGCAATATGGTCATTCCTAAAGGGCATATTATTTTTGGGGCTTGCAGGATAGCCAATCAGCGTTTGCTCATCGACATCAGTAATATCAGATTGGGCACTTCCATTATTCCTGTAGACCTTTCGGTCTATAGTCTTGATGGTATGATTGGTATCACAGCTCCAGAGGCTGCTCTAACGGGCGCACTAAATGACGGAACCGATAATGCAGTACGGAGCGTTGGTTTTGGTTTCGACCAGTCGGTCGCCACACAAGTTGCTAGTGCAGGTATTGACGCGGCGCGGCAACTGATCAGCAGAAAGGTGAAGAAGATAAAGGTTAAGCTGAAGAGTGGTTATTCCATTTTGCTGCGGAACAACCAGAATAGGGCAAGATAATTTAATCCATAAAAAATTCGCTATGTCAGGACTTGTAGAAATACCGGAGACCGTCAATAAGCTTATCGATTTTCTGGATCAAAAGGCAAACGAGGGCAACCAATGGGTCGTTTACGATACAGATAACCCAATAGGTTCACCTTACGAATTGGATTGTTTTTTTGAGGAAATAGATGCCCTTGACTATGCCAAGGAATACCAGCAGATTTTCAATTGGCACGAAGCTGTACCTATAGCCAATCTGCTCTACGGACTGAAGCAACTGCAAAGGGACTGGCTATTACATCCCAACGAAAACGGGAACAGCCATTCCGATTTATTATTTAAAACAAATCATATTATGAATTTGAACAACTTGGAAGATCTCAAGAAAGAGATGAAAAAACTGGGCTTTGGAGATGCCCACATCGCAAAGATGGAAGAACATATGAGAAAAGATGAACCTTTTTTCAAGCTCCACGACACAGTTAAGGCAACAAGAGGTCAAGTGGACATCACGTTACAATTCAAGCAATCCGGACAGTCTGATTACTATTACCTGAACCGTTTGGAAGCAGTGCACAATCTTGCCAAACCTTTGGAAGAAAGCCAAAAGTATATGATCATCACCCACACACCAGAGGGACAGGATAACGGGGTCAAGAAAATGGAGAACCTGAACGAGGCCGTAAGCTATTTCAAAAAACAGAGTGGAAATGTCGAACTTGCCGTGGGCAAGAGTGCGGCAAGCAAAACCATGCTGGCCAATATGGAAAATGGCAAGATCAACTATGTGGCAAGGGATTTTGAACGTACATTCAAATCTCCACCTATGCCACAGACCTTTTGGCTGAACCATGGCGAAGGCTTCGGGCGTGAGCATGCGGCAAACCTCGTTCAGGGGAGATCAGTCTACCGTGATGATTTGCTTAATCGAGATGGCGTTCCATACAATGCTTGGGTGCAATTAGATACCGATAAAGCAAGAGACAGGAACGATAATTTGACCATGCGCCATTTCACCGATGCCTATGGCTACGATGTTAAGGCGCAATTGAATAACTATAGAATTAAGGAAATGGAAGACCCAAAGACAGCGCAGAAACTAGAGAATGCACTGTTAAACGGTCATAGGCCATTGATTACTGTATTTAAGGATGGACAGGAAAACAAGATGTTTCTGGAAACGGCAGTCCGCTATGGCAAACTAAACTTCTACAGGGAGGATGGTAAGCCCGAAAAGCGTGAGCAGTTTTTAAAGGAGACAGGTCTTGAAGTCAGCAATTCTTTCAGTAAGAAAATGGAACAAGGCAAGCAAAAAGATGTTGCCCAAGGCCAAGGAATGACGATGTAGACCGAAAAATGATATATTCGTTCTAACAAGTGTAAATAATTCATTGAACATAAAAATTTAGAAAAACATGGAAAAATTCGAAAAAGTAAAAGAACTAATTGCTTCAATCGAAGCAGATGCCGACAAATTCTACAACAAAGCTAACGGTGCGGCTGGAACAAGAGTACGTAAAGGTATGCAGGACTTAAAGGTTTTAGCGACCGAAATTAGAAAAGAAGTTACCGAGAAAAAGAATTCGAAATAGTAGCTAGTGTTTTTTTGAACTAGCCTAATGTAAAACCGTTAGGCTAGTTTCTAATATTGTTTAATCATGTTAAATCTTTGTTACCGACTGAACAAAACGCATTAAAAATGCTCTCCCATATCAACTTCATTTCAGGCATTGGCCATTCCTTACCATCTTTTACGAATTGCCAAAATCTGGATTGCAATTCATCCTTATTTTCAAAATAGCCTTGATATTTTTGCAATCCGTTGTCAAAACTACTCCATCGTATTAACGGAAATTGACCATTTTTGGAAAGTACCTCAACTCCAAGATACATTTCAATTCCACATGCCATCCCATTAACATCTACTTTAGCAATACCTGTTGGTCCTAAGGTGGCAAAATTTTTGGCAATTTCAATATCTGGCAATTTTAGAGCTTTAATGTTATTGGGAAGTTTTTTAGGTATTTTGCACATTTCAGATATCCCAGCCGTATCATTATCAAAAAGAGCTATGATAGGGTGATTCACGTTCGCTGCTGCAAAAGCTTTCACAGTTCTAACTAGAGCTGATGCACCCCCTTCAACTTTAAATCCTCCAAAATCTAGGAAATGATAGTATGGAAATAGTTCGGGATAAAGGAGCTTCAGTGTCGACTTAAGGATTTCTGAGTCTGATCTTCCTTCAGTAAGGATAATTATCTTTTCAAATCGAATATCATCTTTTACCTTCTCGGCCTTAATCCAACCTGCTGCAGAGATATCGGTTAGATCATATTCCACAATTGCTTCATCGGGAACCAGCGATAAGATTGAATAAAGGCTTTCTGGAATTGATTGCCCACAGATTACTAAACCATCTGCGATGAGTGAGTTGTGTAGATTATCTCTCTCTTGCTCGTAAGTAATTATTTTATTGGTTAGAATATTGGCTAACTCTTTCCTATACGCAGTAAAGGAGACTCTTTTAATATTAAAATCATACTCAGCACTATACCAATTATTTTCTGATGCCTTTACTTTGGCATTATCCCAATCCAATTTAACAGATAGTAAATTTGTACCAAAGATTTCAAGTCGTCTCTTACATATACCTGCCGTTTGTCGAAATCCCTTAAAAAAGAACTTACCTTTTTCATCATTGTAGGCATCGCCCCAATATAACTTGTTTTTAGAGCTAAATGGCCTCTTTTCGCAAACAAAGTCTTCTGGTAAGAAGAGGTGATTTACAACTTCACGATAGTATTCATTTTTATTATCGAAAGTTGGATAATCCGCAATTGTTAAAAACGAGAAAGACCCCATACAAAATCCAAATTAGATTGCTTAACTATAGTTTTAATTGTTATCCGCTGCATTTTGTTTAACAATTCTAGTTATTTCGTCTGAACTATCTACCCCAAAACTGATACCTTTGGATTTCATCTCCTCTCTTATTGATTTCTGATCAAGTTCAAGTCTATTAAGCAGGTATTTATGTTTTGTAGTAAATGTTCTAAAAACATCGTCCCACGACATAGCATAGATTTCCATATTTCCAGAAAATTTCACTAGATATCTTTTCCCCTTATCTTGAAAGGCCTCATATTGCTTTTGAATATAATCATCAATCTTATTGCTTACTACAAAGAATTTCCACTTCCTTGTACTGGAATTAAATTGATCATTCCGAATAATATAATCCATGTAATCTTCAATCTGCCTCAGCTGTTCCTTTCCTATGACAACTGTTGGACGTTTGAGTTCAACCATGATATTTTCTTCTATATCATCATCGTGATTGTAATTATCCGGAATACTTCTTTGGCGACAGATGAAAATATCAGGTCTTCGGTTCTTTTCAGGATCTATATTCTGTATCACTTTGTTTGCTTCTTCTCCATCTAGAATACTCAAGTAACTTGCTAGAAGTTTTTCAAAACCCACGTTTGCGGACACCAAATGAAATTGCTCTCCAAATAGCCAATAATTTTCAGCTATTGCATGCTGGATATGGTCACGTTCATTAGTAAAGATTTTTAAATCAAAAACCAATGCTTTTAATAGTTCAACAGTCCGATACCTGCTTTCAATAAGATTAATGGTTCTAGTGATACGTCCGAATGTTGTTTTCTGAAGTAAGGTAGCAAGGCTCTTTCTTTCCTCGACCGAAATGTTTACGATACCATCAAGTATGGTAAGTATATTCTCTCTCTCATTAGTGTCCAACAGTAAATTGATAAAGCCTATGCTTGTTCTTTCCTGTGTATCTGTCAGCCCCTTAAATATCTTTGGCTGAATGCAATATATTTCCTTTACAACTCCAATTAAGTCTTTCTTTTTTTCCTGCTCATACTTACTATCACCAAATTTAGGTATGGCACCTGTACGTTCATATCTGCTAATTAGTTCATCAGCCGCGTTCCCTCTAATGAATAATTTCTGTTTTTCTGCGTTGATTTTTTGCAGTTCCTTATAAAGCACTTTGTAAACATGGGTTGCATTATTAGTTCCGAACATTCTAGTTGCAGGTTCTGCGGATTCAGAATGGATAAAATTGTTGAAGAAAGAGGATTCGATATAAAGGCTATGATAGAAGTTGATGGCATTGTTGTTGAAAGATGTTAGAGATTTTGATACTTCTCTTTTTTCATCATTCAAAAAGTAGTAATAATATTTGTCCCCAATCTTTTCATTCCATCTGATATACGTGATATCAAAGTGGTGCTCTGTTCCGTCAACATCTTTAATATCCATCGATATTTCTTCACTCTCTGCAACAGTATCTTCGTAATTAATTGGCTCCCCATTTATACAAAGCTTATATTCATTCTTCTTATTCAGTAAGAGAAACCACCCAAACTCATTTTTTAGGTAATTTACAAAATCAGTTGCTTGAAATGAATAACCCGTAACGCTATGCAAATTGGTTAGTGTAAGTTTAGTACCTGTCTTTCCACTCTCACTGCTTATTTGGTTGTCATTTTTGTAAACATCCTTATTACTAGCACTTATACTAATGTCATAAGAGCAATATTTTGATGTAACTTGATCCAAAAATGTTGTTTGCCATTTTGCTTCATTAGCAAATGCAATAAACGAAAATCTTCCTTTACCTTTCTTTCCTTTGGTATATGATGAACGCTGGAAGGTATTACGCTTAATGGAATCTAAAAATGCGCCAAAGGTCTCACTTAAATTACCCAGATTAATACCAGTTCCATTATCAATGATGCTCAGCCAATGTATAGTCCCGATTTGATTTGTGTCAAATATGATGTCAACTTCTGTCGCATATGCATCAAATCCATTCCACAGGAGCTCGGATACGGCCTCCATATAGTCTTTCGTAATGCCAGCCGAGTCTACACTGTTATTGTTAATACTTACCTTATTATCCATCTTGTGAGCGTTTTTCTTGTTTACAGGACTAATATAAGTAGTTTTCAGCTTCCCCATAGCATAACAATTTTATTGGCTTCAAATTTACGCTAAAAAAATTAGCAATTAAGTGCTGTCGCTGAAAATCTCACTAAAAATTGTAACGGTGTTCTGGTAAGGCTTTATTTTTCAATTTCCACTTCTTTTAGGTGATAAAAAATTACCCCCGAACCTTTTTGTGCCAAAATTTCTGAACAATCCACTAGTCTAGTCAAGACCAAGCCCTTTGGGTTTGCTCGAAAAAAATCTTCCCTGCTCGCTGCGCTCACGAGGTTTTTTTTTCGGCAAAGTCTTGCCTGCCTATTGGATTGTATCAAGTGAGGGCTTTTAACAAAAAGGCAGGAGGCTTCAGCCGACAGCATTTTTTAAAGGAGAAAAACCCATGAGCAGAACCAACGGCAGAAGCCCACCCACCGAACCCACCGCCCCAACGGTCAGAACGTTGGGCATAGTGAGAACCGCCCTTTTGGGGTAGATAGTCGAAATAATTATTGAACACAGATTAAATTTTAGAAATCATGAAAACAACAGTAATCGGAAGCGGAAAAGACAGCACAACAACAGTTAACAAATCGACAGAAAAAGCGGCAATCCGTCCGTCATTACCGCTAAAGGATGCCACCAAAACCCAAGCTAAGGAAGAGCCAAAATCGGAAGCAGACACCACAAAGCCCATCGAGACAAAGAACGAACCGGTAAAATCAGCGGTTACACCCGAAGCACCAAAGGCAGAGCCGACAAAAATCGAATTGAAGGAACAATTGCAGGAGCAGAAGCCACAGATGAATTTGGATGCCACCATCAAATTTGCATTGGAACTCAACCGCCGTATCAACCAAAGGGGCAAATTATTGGATACCATTAACACTTTAGAGGAATTTGAAGTGTTGCAAAAAGATGATGCGGACGAGACCGAGAGCAACCACTACCAACGTTGCGAACTGACCATTGAGGATGACAAAGGAAGGGAATTTACAACAAAGAACCCATTTATCATCAATGCAGTTGCAGCGATGGTAAATAAACTATGTATCGACAAGCTTGCCGAAATCGAGGGAGATATCCATTTTCCAATCAAATAGCTAATGACCGCCCCCAAATATCGGGGGCGGTTAATTCCTTAATCAAATCGATAGATCATGCTTGAAGCATTTATAGAATTTTTAGACCAGTTATACTGGACTGGCTACGGGGTTGAATTTGAGGAGGAAAACCCGAAAGCCTTTTATCAGCAACTCGACAAATTCAAGAAACAACATATCCAAAAACGATGAAATACGAAACGATTTTTATCATGGTACGTGTGGCAGTCCACGCAGACCTTAAACAGCTATCAGATATCGTACACGAGATAGAGACCCAATCGAAAATGACCCTTAGCGATACGGCAAATATCAATGTACTGGAAACAGAGATTTTATTATCAAGGGTTAGAAACGTTAAAAATATCAATCATGGCACACAACATAAATTATGATAGTAAGACCGAAAAGCATAGCTTTTTTAGTGTGAAGCAAAAAGCGTGGCACAGTCTGGGCACGATCATAGAGGACTATCCGACAAGTGCGGAAGCCATTAAACACGCAGGTTTAAACTATACGGTCGAAAAACGTCGGTTGTTTACAGTTGATAACGGACAAGCCCAGGAGGATGAACCCGATTTGTTAGCGCATACTGAAATTGAAGTTCCCGATTATTTTGCCACGCTCCGCACCGATACCAATCAGGTTTTGGGCGTAGTCGGTAAAGATTACGAAGTGGTGCAGAACGTTGACGCCTTTTCGTTCTTTGATACTATCGTTGGCGGTGGAGATGGGATTTTGTACGAGACCGCAGGAGCATTGGGCAAGGGCGAACGGATTTTTATAACTGCAAAACTGCCCGAGTTTATCAAAGTTGGTAAATCAGATCTGATTGAGCAATATTTGTTTCTCACCACTTCGCACGATGGTTTTGGTAGCATTACCGCATCGTTTACACCGATTAGAATTTGTTGCCAAAATACGTTGAATGCCGCATTACAAAACCAAAAAGGGGCTATAAAAATACGACATACCGCAAGCGCACACGAACGGTTGAAACAGGCACACCAACTGTTAGGCATCACCAACCAATTGGGTGGAGAAATGGAGCAGATTTTTAACCAGTGGGCAAAGGTCAAGATTACCGATAAGCAGGTTAAGAAGTTGGTGCAAATGGCAATGGCGCCAAATAAGGAAACTTTAGAGAACATACAAAAAGGCCGACCCGATGAGTTTTCAAGTCTGTTCAGCAATGTAGTTGATAAGGTTTTGGAATATTCGGGTACAAGTCCAAGCCAACAAATGGAAACCACAAAAGGAACTTTGTTTGGTGTTTACAATTCCGTTACAGGCTATTTTCAGAATGTGAAAAGCTACAAAACGGATGAGGCCAAGTTCAATTCCATTATGTCGGGCAACGGATTGGGAAAGGCACAGGCTACATTTGATTTATGCAGTGATTTTGCTAGGATTGGCGTAAATGCGTTGAATTAATCCATTTTCTACACTTAATTAGGCACTAAGGGCAGATTGTTCTTAGTGCTTTGCTATGCCCAAAATTTCGGGCGGCCCTTGCGGGCATTAATACTTTATAAGGTTTCAATAACGTGCTTTTTAATAAAATTCATTAAATTTTTGAATCAAATAATTATCTCGACGATTCTAATTCAATAGGGTTTTGAATATTAAATTATTATTATTGTATAAAGGTAATAGTTTTAACGTTTTTCATAATGCTGGAAATAAAGAAGTTTTTTTTGGTTTAAAGTTACCTCGTTATAGTTATGGCGTTAGGTAAATCTGCATCAGGACAAGCATTAGGATATTTATATCAATTTGAGCGTGCCATATTTTGGCTATCAAGATCAGACATCGACTTTGTTTCAATAGAAACGGATGATGATGTTGTTTCTCAATTAAAATCGGGTCAAGAGATTAACAGAATATACGAGCAGGATAAAAGTGTAACTGGGAAAAGTAACCCATTCTCAAACTCTAATATAAACCTATGGAAAACCTTTTCCATTTGGTTATCAATTCAGAGGAGATTCCCCAGGGAGAAAGCACGGTTCGTTCTGTCAACTAATAAAAGAGTTTCATCAACATCAACTATCTCTAAACTTCATAAAGCTAACTATGTCAGCGACTATAAAACTGACCGCAACATACTTGAAGGATTTTATGACGAATTATTCGATATAGGAAGTAAGTTGAAAGGTAAATCAAAAGAATTGCACGATGATATTGTAACTGACTACTCAAAGGAAGACTTTATAAATTTACTTGCTAAAATTGTTTTATCTGCAGACGAGTTCTATCCAGATAGAAATAAGTTTAAAGAGGAGATTAAAGCCAATTTGAGAATTGGTTCTGAAGTTCCTTTTAATTCTGTGTATGAGAAAATCTTTGGATGGTTGGTTAATGATATAATCGGAAAATGGGCAAAAGGTCAAGAAGGTACAATTAAAGCTCAGAAATTAATTGATATAAAAGACGTATATATTAAGGAATCTTTAGAAAGACCATTTATCGAACAGGCGGTTTCAGCTATACCTGTATTTGACTTTGAAAGGCAACAACAACAGGATAAAATATTTATTAAACAGTTAAGTTTGATTGAAGCTGATGAAGATGACATTGTTGATGCAATAGATCATTTTCTCCGCGCTTCGAAAGAACGGGATAGATGGGCAGAAAATGGCACTATTCCTTGTCAAGAAGATATAAATGAATTAGAAAGTGACATTTCCCGAAATTGGAAAGGTCATAAAAAAAGACATTTAATAGAGGCTAAGACCAAACCTACATTGACAAAGGCGGATGTTGGAAACCTGATATACATAGATTCATCAAATACAGCTGGATATAGTTTAGCCGGATATCCAGTTATTCAGCCATATACGATACTTGGAAGCTTACACATCTTGTCAGATAAACTTATAATAGGATGGCACCCTGATTGGCAGACGGAAATTAAATAAATACAAGCGAACAAATGAAAGTAGAAAATGTATTTGATATTTATCAGAATAGTTCCTTAGGTGCTTTATTATTAAATGAGTTTGTGATTTCCTATGAACGTATAAATAAAGACAAACAATCGCCAAGGATAGAACGAGTGCTTCCAGTACTTCCGATTCTCTTCACTAAGGATATTGTTACTAGTGCAAAGGGAAGGTCAAATAATATTAAAGGCTTTTATAATGTGTTGGAAGATAATAAATTATTATTTGATATTATTCCACTAAAAACAAGGAGTATGTTCGATAAAACGATGTTTTCTCTTTTGATTTGTATTAAAGCCAATTTATTAGACATAGACTTTAGCTCAAACATAATCAGTAGTAACATAGACTCACCAAAACAAAAGTTTAGCCCTCCTTCTATCGAAATAGGCGACTTGGTCAGGACTGCTAGGAAATTAGGTGGATGGTTTTCAAATCTTTCTGACGTAGAATTTTTAATGTACTTAAATTTAGATATATAAATGGACTTTAGAATCAAGTCGATAATATTATGGCCAAAGAATGAGGAATTGGCCCCACGACAAATTGAGTTTTTAATTGATAAGGTTAATGTTATTACAGGTGCAAGTGGTAAGGGTAAATCCTCGGTTATTTCAATAATTGATTATTGTCTTGGGAGTTCAAAATGCTCAATTCCTTCTGGTATAATCAGGAATAAGGTAAAGGCATTTGGAATTATTATTACATTGGAAGGTAAAGAAATTTTAATTGCTAGGGCGGAACCAGGTATATCGGGTGTTTCTAATGACTTTTTTAAAACAGAAGATAAAATAGTCTCAATACCTACCTCAGTTGATGATTATCCATTTAGTATCGTGCAGATAAAGCAGTATTTAAATACTATATTAGGATTTGCTGATGTTGGATTGACTACAAATGATTATGTACAATCGTTTGACACTCAAAAGCCCAGTTATCGTAACGCTATATCTCTGAATTTTCAACCACAGTATTTGGTTGCTAACCAATCCACAATGTTCTTCAAGACTGATTCTACAGCTCATCGTGAAAAACTAAAAGTTTTATTCCCTTATCTCCTTGGGGTAATTAGTAATAAAATTTTGGAGTTAAGAGAAGAACTTAAAGGTCTGAAAAGGCAACTAGGAATTCTAATCAAAGACAGGGATATGAAAGAATACCGATTGTCTAGATTAAATCAAGAACTAATAAATTATTATAGAATTGGGTTGGAATTTGGAATAATTAAAAGGGAAACCGATGTTGAAGAATTAGATCAAGATTTCCTTGTTCAACAATTACAACTTATTGCTACAGCTGATATTGAAAAAATTCGGGTTCCAGAACACGCTACTCAATTAGCCGCCGAACAACTTTATTCTTTAAATAAAAGAGAATTGGAATCTTCCGACCAGCTACAGGATTTGGGGCGAAGACTTTCGATTATTAGAAGCATACAAGCGAATAATAAGGAAATTGGCGATAATGCGTTGACCAAAAAAGGCAGGCTTAGTGCTGTAAGTTGGCTCCAAGAGAAATTAGACTATAATAAACCTTGCCCACTATGTAATTCTACTACTGACCACATCGGTGAATATCATAAAAATTTATCTCAACTACTTTCGGAATTTGAAAAGGTTTCAGACAAGGTTGCAGATTCAGCCAAAATTTACTTAAATGAACGTAAAAAATTGGAGAAGCAAATTACAGAGAAAGAGAACGAAATTAATAATATAAGAAATCAGATTAGTGCGCTTCAGCGAGAGGACGGGGAGTTTAAAAGATTAAAACAAAACCAGAACGCAATTTATAGATATTTAGGGCAAGTTGAGCTAACATTAAGTCAATTTCAAGAATATAATAATGGATTAGATACTAATGATGATAAAATAATACAATATGAGAACTCTATTGCCAAAATGGAAAAAGAGGTTGGAAATGAAAAGTTAAAAAATCGTGAGCGTTATGCATTAAATAAAATATCAGAAAATATAAAAAAGTATGCATTGATGTTCGAAGCTGAGAAAAGTGGCGATAGAATAGACTTAGACATTAATGATGCTTTGACACTTAAATTTTTTGACGAACTCGGTACTGAAACTGGTTTTTGGGAAGTTGGTAGTGGGCATAACCACATGGCATATCACATTTCAACTTATTTGGGTATTCACGAATATTTAATTGGCTTAAATGATAATAGGGTACCACCATTTATTGTTTTTGATCAACCTAGTCAAGCCTATTTTCCTGAAATAAATGATGATAAATCTGTTCAAGAGGAAGATTTAATTAAATTGAAGAAGATATTTGAAGTCTTATCAGCATTTAATACAAATACAAAAGGAAAGGTTCAAATAATCGTTTTGGAGCACGCTGGAGAGGACAGTTGGAAAGAATATTGCAACGTCATTAAAACTAAAAGATGGAGAGATGGCGAGGATGACGATGCATTAATACCAAAATCATGGTTGAATTGAATTAACTCACACGAAGAAAAACTTTAAATAAAATATAAAGATTTTTTGTTTTTTTTGTGCTTCATAATTGCTGTGTCCAAAATTCTAGGTCAGCTCTTGCGGGTAATTATTGCTTTAATAGTTTATGGAAAAATTAGGTAAAGTTTTTATTCAGTTTAAAGGATCGTTTATGCTCCAGTTATTATTTGTCTCATTCAATTGATCAAATATTTCAGGTCCGTGATCAATTTTGCATTCCTCAATGCGTTCTTTAATATTGTGGGAATAATAGCCAAAGTTAATCAATTTGGAAGAATATTTCTTCTTTACCCAAGCAAGTGCTGGTGTTGACTCGATAAGTTTGTCAGCCTCATTAATTAAAAAGCAAACTTTATAGTATTTATATACTAATTCTTCAAAAATCGTCAAGTCTGTGCCCTCGTCTTCTAAAATCAATTCGTCATTCCTTAAAGTTTCGTCCACCCATTCATATAACGAGGATAATAGCCTTTCGTTCTTATGATGGACAATCCTAATGAATTCATTTTTGTTTTTGCGACCGACTTTGTTCTTTGGATCAAAAGCTATTTTAACATTCCGCTTTGATAAATTATAATTCTCCGATTTGTCCAACGCATGCCAGTATATGTTTCCTTGCTCGAGATGGACTAAAAAAATGACCGCTGGTAGATTGAATGAGTTCCAGTACTTGATGTGGCCAGATTTGACATTCACTTCAAACTCTTCCGCGGTTTTAGTTTTTACTTGAGCTTTGATAATTTCACCAGTAGATTTATAGTTTTGGTCAATTAGCTCAATTTCCGTATCGATGCCAATATCTATATTGGTGAGCCTGCAAGGAAAGCCGTAATAGTGTATAATCTGCGCAGCAAGCAGATGTTCACCAGCATCACCAATCATATTTGTTCTTGTATATCTCAATTGATGTCTGGTCTAAAAAAGTGAAGGTAATTGTAGCTTGTGATGGGTTAATGATTCATACACATATGATATGGTATCGTTTTCCACCATTTTTCCTATGACAAGGTCGATAAGTTTTCCTTTTACAATTTGTCCAAAGTCTTTTTTATTTAGCTTTACATAGAGTTGTTTCATGTCCTGCATTTCATCGAACAGCACTTCTTGTCCCACCCCTTGACGATTAAGCATCTCGATGAGCTGGTCGATCTTAGCGTTGAGTTGTTCTGGTGTGTAACGCATAGTTTCATAATCTTGCGGAATGGAAGTCCTTGTTTGTTCGATGGCCAAAGCACCAGTCGCTGTGATTTGTGCCATAAGGTCGGTACCGATTCCGCCTAATACTTCTACATAGCCATGATCTTTTAATACATTGATGATTTCCCTTGCCTGATCATATCTTTTCATTGGAATGCCATTTCCAACAAACAGTTCCTCAATCGAGTAATAACTGTCGTCGTAAAGATCATAAAGTACGTTTAAGATAAAGTTGAGCTTTTGGTTAGTTGTATAACTGCTGCGTTCCTCCAGGCTGATTTCATTAGGTGCGATAATGACGTCACATACGCTTAGCACTTTCAACATTTGGCGGAGATAGGATAGTTGTGAACCCAGTCTGCCTGTAATTTTCTCAAACTGTCCACGCAAATTATTCTGTCCACTAAAACTATAATCACCTGCCGCCGAATTATGAAACTCGATCTGATACCTATTGAACTCTCCTTCAAAACTGCTCTTAAGAAACTCTTTAGTCTTTGTGTTCCATTCCAAGTAATTTGTCTCTACAAGTTCCAATTCGGCTTCGGTCTTGATCTGCTGGTTCGCAAGCTTAACACCAATCTCAATTGCAGAGAGGATTTCCGACTGGAAAGATTTCCAGTCGATTAATAGTTTAATTAGTTTATACATCTTTGCGTTAATAGAGAGCTAATTTACAAAATCTGTTATAAAATGATAAATATCTTGCTCATGAATTCCACTAACATCTCTATTAACAGTAATGCTTGGTCTAGATAGTTTTTTTTCGAATAATAGCTGCAAGCTTTTCATTACCGGATGTCTATCCCGAATTATTCTGAAGGATCATCAGTTGGTTTTGCGATTTTGGTCGAATCTTTAAGAAGATTTTTTTACGACTAAATAGCTTCGGAAGCCATTATTATGATCCGAACAATAGTACGATGCTTTCTCTACAAGATGGCATTCTGTGATCGCTATAAATTTTGTTATTACTAAATCACTTCTAAATTTCTATTTCTCAACATAATTGGAACGTATAATATGGGTAGTCAACTTTTTTAGCGGCCACGCTTGGAAATCCCCATAACTCCGCATCATTTGCGTTGCAAAATGGAAAACCGTAATTTACAATCGAATTAATGGTTTAATTATGTGCACTAATGTCAAATACATCTGTCATGAAAAAACAACAGCAACTCTCAAATAAGCTAAAAAGTACTAAAGGATCACTCTGGCACAGGTGGGAACCACATATCCATACTCCCAATACCGTATTGAACAATCAGTTTAAAAGCAAGGATATTGGCGATTATTGCGATCTAATCGAACAATCTGACCCGCCGATCAGGGCACTTGGCGTTACAGATTACTATAGTTTGGCTTCCTACGAAAAGCTATTGGAAGCTAAAAGTCAGGGACGTCTGGCGAATGTAGAACTCCTTTTCCCAAATATCGAGTTAAGGTTTAAAATATCCACTACAACCGACAAGGCCATCAACGGTCATCTAATCTTTTCACCAGAAGATCCTAACCATGTTAGCGAAATCAAGCGCTTTCTACAAAAACTAACCTATTCCAATGGGATTGAAAGGTACAATTGCCATGAGGCAGATCTGATTAAACTAGGAAAAGATCACGACAAAGACATCATCGCCGACAATAAGGCATTAGAAACAGGTACAAACCAATTCAAAGTCGAGTTTGACGAACTTGTTCTGGCAATCAAAGAAAGTACCTGGGCTCAAAAAAACCTATTGATTGCCATTGCCAGTGGAAAAGACGGAACCAGCGGGCTGAAAGACGACGCGTCATTCGCAAATACCAGACAAGCCATCGAACGCGCTTCGCATATTATTTTTAGCAGCAACGATAAAGACCGTGAATTTTGGCTAGGTAAAGGTGTTCAATCAAAACAGCAGATCATCACCACCTACCGAGCTTGCAAACTCTGTATTCATGGCTCGGATGCTCATACCGAGACAACGGTGGGAAGACCTTTGAATGATAAGTACACTTGGATCAAGGGAGATCTGAATTTCGAGGCGCTGGTACAAGCCTGTATTGAGCCCGAAGACCGGGCACATATAGGGCCAACGCCTCCCGACAATCGACTGGCACCTTACATTATCGATGAAATTGAGATCAGCAACGCGGACTGGCTTACACCAAATCAAATCCCATTGAACTCAGGATTGATTGCTATCATCGGTGCCAGAGGATCGGGCAAAACAGCACTGGCAGATCTGATTGCCACTGGAGGTTATGCTATTTCAGAGCAACAAAATGACACCTCATTTATCCAAAGGGCTTCCGAACACCTTCAGGATACCGAAGTCACTCTAAAATGGCAGGAAGGAGCAAAAACGACACAAGCGGTAAGAAACACGCACATGGAAGACATTATGGACCACCCACGTGTGCAGTATCTTTCACAAAAGTTTGTAGACCTACTTTGCTCTTCTGAAGGAATGACGGACCGGCTCATTCTGGAAATTGAAAAGGTGATTTTTCATGCCCATCCCAAAGAAGATCGTCTGGGTGTATCTGATTTTCAGGAACTACTCTCGCAAAAAGCTTTCACCTACCGTGCGGAAAGGACCGACCAAGAAGAAATGATTTTAAATTCTTCTCAGCAGATTACAATTGAACTGGAAAAAAAAAGAAGTATTCCTGCACTGGAAAAGAAAGTTCAGGACCTTACCACTGAGATTGCTGGCGATAAAAAATCAAGAGACACGCTGTTGAGCAAAGATAAAGATAGCAGGTTAAAGAACCTGTCAAGGATCACCACAGCACTAGACGAAGTAACTGTCAAACTCGAAAAAAACCAGACTAGGCTCCGATCTTTAAATGGATTAAAACAGACAGTAACATCATCGAGAACGAACACTTTTCCAACCTTCACCACAAAATTGCCCTCAAGCCATCCTGACACAGGTTTAAGCACATCTGATTGGCTGGCCTTTGGCGTTGATTTCATAGGTGATGTAGATAAGATACTCTCAGATCATATTGCACAGGCGACTTTGGAAATTTCAAAAATCAAAGGTACCAAACCAGCAGCCGACATAAACAGAAAACCCGAGGACAGCTACCTAACCACGGGTATTCAGCCAGAAGACCATACCTACGAAATTCTTGTGCTGGAAGTTGAGCGTCTTAAAAAACTTACTGGAATAGATGCAGAAAATGCCAAACAGTATACGAGAATATCCGAAAAGATACAAAAAAGCGACACTGAACTTGGAAAACTGAAAACAGAACTCACTGATGCCAAATCCGCGACAACAAGATTAATGGGGCTGATAGGCGACAGAAAACTCGCCTACAAAAATGTTTTTAAAGCTATCCTGGCTGAGGAGGAAGAACTGAAACACTTGTATCAGCCATTGATGTCAAATCTCAAATCCCAATCTGGCAGCCTTGGGAAACTTTCCTTTGTGGTTCGGCGCCGTGCGGATATCGAAGCTTGGGCACAGCAGGGAGAGGACCTTTTAGACCTTAGAAAAGCAGGGCCATTTAAAGGCAAAGGCGCATTATATGATGCTGTAAAAAACGAACTCAAAAATGCCTGGGAAAACGGCACAGACCAGCAGATCAGTGATGCACTGGCCTTATTCCGCGACAAACATGAGAACGACATCCTCGAACATGCACAGGCCGACAAGAAAAACCTGGCAGAATACTCCAAATGGGCCAACCAAATTGCAAGCTGGTTATATAGCACTGAACACATAACTATCTCCTATGGAGTAATTTATGATAATGTAGACATTCAACAACTTTCCCCAGGAACACGGGGTATTGTTCTGCTCCTGCTGTATCTAGCCATTGACCAGGAGGATGAACGCCCGCTTATCATCGATCAACCCGAAGAAAATCTGGATCCAAAATCGATTTTTGACGAACTGGTACCACTGTTCAAAAATGCAAAAAATAGGAGGCAGATCATCATCGTTACCCATAATGCCAACCTTGTTGTAAATACCGATGCCGATCAGGTCATTATTGCCAATGCCGGACAACATGACCCAGGCAAACTTCCTGCGATTACCTACCATAGTGGTGGACTGGAAAACTACGAAATCAGAACTCAAGTTTGTGAGATTTTGGAAGGTGGCGAGGCTGCGTTTAAAGAACGGGCAAAACGATTGCGCGTTGCCTTTAACTAAATCTATTATAACCTACACATAGGGTTGCCAAAAACAATCCTATGTCTAGAAGTGGTTACTTTAACGAAATCTACACTTAAAATCAATTGATTTGAAACATTAGTATATTTGGAATATCTCCGATTTAAATCGATAAACTCAAGAGCTTACTTTTTGTAGTTTACTTTCAATATCTTGAATTGAAAAAATGAAAGAAAAATAAATATATTTAATGATACCCATGGGTGCTATTGGTATCTGATATTTAAGTTCTTCGATTGTTTCATCTAAAAAATCAGCAAAGGACTTAGCATTACGTTTGAATTTTCTAATTAATTCTCTAAACCATTCAGCTTCTAATCGTTTTATGTTTTCCGAAAATCTACGTTTTATACCATAAACTTCATCCCATGACTTGTCTCGGCTATCAGTTACTCCGTCCCTTAATATTTCAAATTCCCAATCAATACTTTTCAAAAGTGTTTCTAAATTTTGATTATTATACGCTTCATTTAATGAGACATTAATAGAAAGCCTATCTAATGTTATATTCGAATCATAAGGATAAAATGAAAGTCTTCGAGCTGGACCAGCATCATATAATAATTCTTTAGAACGCTTTTCTTGTTTATTACAATATTGACAACAAGGAAAAAGCAATTTAAAATTTATTGAAACAAAAGGATAAGTGGCTTTCGCAATAATATGATCATATTCTTCCCTATATTTCCCCTCCGAGGGGTTAAATGGATATATACCACAAAAAGGACAAATAATAAAATCACAATTAGTCTCATGAGTCAACGAATCGTAATGATGCTTAACTGTATTCCATTGATTTTCCATTAGTACAGTTTGCGGATACTCATTCCACAAATCCTCAAAGTATTCTTTTAATTTATCAGAAATACTAGAATGTAGTTGCTTATAAGTAATCAAATTATGGGAAAGATTATCAAATACTGAAATACAATTATTTTGTACTAAAGCTTCTTGAACCGTTATTTTTTCCCCATAAGGTAATTTATGATAAATCCCTACAATTTCCTTTAATGGATTTAATAATCTTTTTTCAGAGGCATTAAGAATGTGCATGAAATCAGGATGAACTAATTTTTCTTCATCATATTCTTTCAAATCGTAGTGAAAAATATTCTTGAATATATAGTATATGTGTTCATGGAACAGATAAATAGGATGATCTATTTCTTTAAAACTAGTCAACATGTCTATCTGATTTTAGTTCGTTTTCTTTAGCCATAACGTAACTGTAAGCATCAAATTTTTCGATCGATTCACCAAATGAAAGCAATTCCTTTTTTACTCTTCTTATGTCATCCAACGTGTTGATACTCTTTTTTAAGTTATTTAATTCCTTATTTGAAAAATCTGAGATTGTAATATCTCGATCAAATATTGTTTCCAAAATGAAGCTCACTGATGCCCCAAAAGTTTCAAATTCTGGGTTTTCCAACTTCAAAGTCTTACCGTCTCGTACAAACTTATAAACATTTTCTTTATGATTATCGCTGATGATAAATGGCGAATGCGTGGTCATAATCAATTCTTGCTGGTGGATGTTTTCAGGATTTCCTTCAGCATCGTATTCTTTTCCCGAAACTCTATTGAGCATGGTAACCATTTTGGCACGCCATTTAGGATTGAAATGCGTATCGGGTTCGTCCATCAAAAATAGGCAGCCATCTTCTTCCATCATCATAACAGAGCCAATGACCTCGTTTAACTGATGCTCTCCGTCGGAAAGCGATTTGTAGTACAGAATGTCTTTTTTATTATCATCAGACTTTTGTTTTTTTATCCTGATTTTTTCGATTCTGAATATCAAATCCGAAGGGTCAGACTTGGATAATTCATCGGTAATATTAATGGTTTTGTGAGCATTCGTTACAAACTTTCTAGTGGCTTGTTTTTCGATTAGCAGATTTAAACTTTGCAATTCATAAAATGCCTGAAATAAATTAAAAGCTGTTTTGTAATAATATTGAAATGCTTGATGCGTAGCCTCATTAATCACAAAATCCAAGACCAAACATTTAGCTTCCGTATCATCTCGCCAAGTGGTCGCACAGGCTTTTAGCGGATTCCATAAGGTTTGTTTTTCTTTTAGTAATGTTAAGGCTTCTTGGGTATTGTGCTTGTAGTTGAACGTGATGCGAAACGAATGCAAATCTTCTATACGAAAAATACTTTTTAGGTAATTTAATGGTGCCGTTTTGCCTAAAAGCATATTGGCTACAAAAATGCTGTAATTGCTTTCTGCGTCTAAAAAATACATCCTACGATTAGCACGTTTGTATTCACTATTAACCATTTCGGTAAAGTAATGATATCGCAAACGTATAAATGGATTACTCAATAACTCGTTCTGACCAGAAGTATAAGCGATTACTTTTTTTGGTAATAAATCATTGGTGTGAAAATCTCTTCGTATAAAATCCTTTTCACCATATTCACAATATGAAAATTCTACAGGAGTAGAATTGTCATCTTTATCCTGTATTCTTTTAATTATTCTAACATGGCAAGCGTTTTTAAATTTGAAGCTGGAAATCCCATTAGATAGATTCTTTAATGGTAATAAATATTCTATTTCAAAACCAAAGTTAGCATTTCTCATATAGTCTTTTGGAGTAGTTTCTATATGATATCTTTCCAAATAATAAAATATCTCAGCCAGTAACTCCAAAAAATTAGATTTCCCACTACCGTTTAAGCCAGCAAAGACTTTGGTGGATAGCTTATTGTCTTCCGAAGTATGTTTAAATTCGTAATCTACATTTGCAGGTAAACTACGAAAGTCTTCTCCTAATATTTTAAGGCGTAGTAGTTTCATCTTTGATACGGAAATATATGCCGGAGCGTTCTTTTTTATCTTCTTTACTGAGGTTTTCTAGATCGGTTTCAGTAAAACTTATGTTGGGAATATTCTCTGTTTCGGCGTTATAAAATACTTGTTCTAAAGTCAAGAAAATGTTTTCGCCTGTAAGAGCGGTCGCTATAAAGCGGTAAAAATCATCAGCATTTTCGTACTGGGGGTTTTTCTTTTGCTCGACAGAGGAGAAATAATTGACCTGCATTACTTTATCTTCTTTCAAAAAGCGTAACAACATTTCTGCATTAAAATAATGACTCCCAAACTCGCTACGTATATTGTCAGATACTTCTTTAAAGCTTACATTTTCCCAAATTAGTTTGCCTTTGGTTGCTGGTTTGGGCTCTTTTATAGTAGTTTCTTTGGATGATGCTTTCGTTACAACAACATCGGGTTGTTCGATAGGTCCTTTTGTAGTTGTTTTGATAGGATTCGGCAATAGACTTGCATCAAAAGGCACTTTGGACAGGTCTATAGTTCCTTCAAAAACTTTTTGGCTTATTGAGGCATATAATTCTTCCAAATCCTTTAACTGCGCTTCTTGCTCTGCTTTGATGCGTTCAATTTTTTGAGCAATATCTGCAAATTGGTTTTGAAGTGTGATTGGAGGAAGTATAAATTTGAACTTTTTAAATTCCTCTATCGGAGGGAAATTGGGAATTCCAGAACCAATATTATTTCCATAGTATTTCTTTTTAAAATTTTCATTAGTCCATTGCCATGTAAAAAAAGTATTGTCTATTAAATTGTTATTTAATGTCAATCTTAGTAGCGCTTGATTGATAATCCCTTTTTTAGCATTCTTTGGAACTATAGCTAACTTACCTAAATATACTCCTGAACAACTGATAATAATATCCCCTGATTTTACTTCAAATGCTTTCAATTCTTGAAATTTATTTTCATCAATGTAATATCTCTCAAAACTAAAATCATTATTTAGAGCATGATATTGTTCGTAAACTAAATATCCTGATTGAACAAAAATTTCCTTTTTCAAGGCTCCTCCAAAAGGTCCTCTTCTTATTGATTTCTTTTCGTCAACTACAATTTTAGAAATTGTAGAATTTTCCCATCCCTTTTCATTCTTTACAGGATCTCCAAACATTTGATAAAAAGTAGCTTTTGCCAATTCATCTAATAAATCAATGGCGCTTTTTCGTTCGTCAATGGTGGTTTCTATTTTTTCTAATAGATTAGCAATACGAATTTGATTTTCGTAGGATGGAAGTGGGATTTGGATATTATCAAGCTCACTACGTGTTAATTTTCCTCTCGTAGAACCTTTTATATGGAAATTTAAATCAGCAAAGTTTAAATAGTATCGTAAAAATTCTAAATTAGCTTTCCCGTTTTCAATCAACACGTGTGCATGATTGTTAACCCATGTTTTACCATCATAAATATTCGAGCAAACCTCATTTTTACCCCAACTTCCTCCATCTTCAGCTATACATAGAATTTTTTCATCAAAAATATATTCATCAATGTAAGTAAGGATATTATTTGCTCCGATGTATGGATATAAGCCTTCTTTAGAAATTTTATCTCTATCTATTGAGTTTAAAGGACGTCTTTTGTAATCAAGATTAGTTGTTATATCTCCTAAAAATCTATATTCCATTATAACATTTTTTCAAGTTCGTTAATCAATGTTGCAATGTTATCTTGCTTTGTTTTTAGGTCGCTCATAATCTCAGTGGTGGGGCGGAGTATTATTTCTTCATACACTTCCTTACGGTAGCGGTTAAAACTCAAATCGTAACCTTTCTCTATCAATTCCTGCTTGGGCACATAGAAATAACGCTTGGTACGGTCGGTTGGGTTTTCTTGTTCACGATTGTTATAATGTTCTATAATTTTATGAATATCACCAAAATCACGCTTACCTTCTCTATCAAAACGGTCATTGCGTTTATCATCTAAGGTTTTTCCATCATGTTCCATATCATAAAACCATACCCGCTCGGTTTCGCCACCTTTGGTAAATATCAAAATAGCTGTAGCTACTCCTGCATAGGGCTTGAATACGCCCGAAGGGAGATTGACCACCGCTTTGAGCTCACATTTATCCATCAAAATACTGCGTACATTCTGAAATGCTTTGCCTGAGCCAAACAAAACACCTTGCGGAATAATCACACCTGCCGTACCACCCATACGAAGCATCTTGTATATACGCTCCAAAAACAAGAGTTCTGTCTTTTTCGTATCAGTCGTAAAGCTCTCATTGATTTCGGCTTTGTCCAAACTTCCAGTAAATGGTGGATTGGCCAGTACTACGTGATATTCGTTATCTTCATTATAAAACTTACTCAGCGTATCTGTATAGTCGATATTGGGGTGCTCGATACCGTGCATCATCAAGTTCATCAGCCCGATACGAATCATATTTTGGTCAATATCAAAGCCGTAGAATGTGTTTTTGTTCAACACTTCTTTTGAAGCATCATCTACTAAACGGTCTGCCAAAGTACCACGAGTAAAGCCATAGTTGTCCAATGCCTGGTGCTCTGGAGAGGTAAACTGTGTTAAGATATATTGGTAAGCGGCTAATAGAAAACCAGCTGTACCGCAAGCAGGGTCGGCTATTTTATTGCCTACTTGCGGTTTTACCATCTCTACCAGCATTTCTATAATATGTGTAGGCGTACGGAACTGTCCATTTTTACCTGCGGTACTGAGTTGCTGTAAAAGATATTCGTAAATATCTCCCTGAGCATCTACGAAGCGGTCTTGAGCATATAAAACTTCGTAGATTTCATTTATTTTTTTTACTGCTTCTGTAAGTAAGCTTGGCTTTGGTATAATGAAAACCGCATTGTCCATATGCTTGGCAAAAGGAGAGTCGGTTTCGCCTAATGTTTTGATAAAAGGAAAGATACGGGTTTGCATTAATTGATACATTTCTTCCGAAGGTTTGCGGGAAAAGTTTTTCCAACGTAATTCTTCTTTTGCTATTCCTTTCTCCTCTTCCTCACCAGGAATGAGAAATTTACCCTCAAAAATAGACTTATATGTTGTTTTTAAATATTCTGCATCTCCTTGTCTTTTTTGGTCATTTTCATCGAGTTGCTTCATAAACAGCAAATATGTGATTTGTTGTATGGCATCGATTGGATTACTTAATCCACCTGACCAAAATTTATCCCAGAGCTCGTTTACTTTACTTTTAATTTCTTGATTATCCATTTTTAAAAATTATGCCGCTAGAGCATTTATAAATTGTAATATCTCTTCCATTCTTTTTCCGGCAAAAACCCCACGAATTCCATTAGGATGAATTCGGGTAAAGGGTGCAGAGATTAAATCTTTGCGTTCTACACTGCCTTTTTCTATCAGAAAGGTTTGCAGCAGTCTTAAAAAATCCAACTGTTTTACACTCAAATCAGATTGATTGGCTATGAAATTATCAAAGGCCTTGGTGATGGTTGTTGGGAAATCTTCCAAGATCTCAATGCCCAAAATATGTTTGATAAATTGTACTAAGGCAGCGTTTCTGTTGTTGTACACTTTTCTGAGCAAATCTACCGTAATGTGTGGACTTTCATGTGATAATAGCCACGTCAATTCTTCGATTTCGATGTCGGAGATAGGCTCATTGGCTTTTATCTTTTGCAGAATTGGCAAATCGCTAAGAAGTATTTTTATCTTTTCTTCCACCATTTCCTTATAGCGTTCTATGCTTACGGCTTCTTGTTGCGGGCCAAAAACTACCCTTTCTTTTTCTAAGAGTACATCTACAAAATTGTATTGGGCAGGAAGCATCCTCATCGTACCTTCACGATATGTCATCAGCGTAGCTAATTGCTCTATCAAATTCGTTAGTTTTTTTTCTGTGATGGTATTCCAGTAATAATCTGTTTGGGCTTGTTGTATCAAGTCCTTGTGTTTGGCAACGGTATTGACACTTAAAGGCAATTCTGAAATCTCTTCGATGATGGCATTTTTCAAGGCTTCAAATTTCTTTTCGTCTTCTTGCCAATGTGCAATAGAAATTTCCACGATGTCTTTTTCAAAACGCATGGCTTTAAAATCTACGCTACTAATGGTGCGAAACAAAGGACGAATCTGTTCCTGCAGAAAATCCAATTTGTCGGAGGTCAATTCGTTAAAAAAGGAATCCTCTTTTACCTGCTCTACCAAAGTAATAGCGTCCCGTATTACGATAGATTGCAAGGGTAAATCGGCAATCGCTTTTTTAACTTTATCTAATGTTGGTTCTACTATTTCTGCAACAGCTGATGCTAAACCTATCGCTAACTTATCTATATACAAGCCAAATAAACGCACGGGTAAAGGAATTTGACTATTGAGATTTTTACCTTTGGGGTTGAGTTTGAAATATTCAAAATTATCCCAACAATCCAGAACCAAAAAGCTGTCTTTTTCGGTACACCAAGGTTTTATTTTGGTAGGCTCAAGCAAACGGGTGCCTCTTCCTATCATTTGCCAAAATTTGGTATACGAATAAACAGGTTTTGCAAACACCAAATTTGTAATTTCCCGCACATCAATACCCGTGTCTAACATATCTACACTGATGGCAATTCTAGGGAAATCTTGATTTTTGAATTGGTCGAGCAATCCACCTTTACCATACACACGAGGATCATCAGAAACAATCACTTTCGCTAACTCTCCAGCATATTCGGGATAAAGCGAGTTAAATATTTCTTCGATACGCCTTGCATGTGCTTTACTGATACAAAAGAAAATAGTTTTGCCGGGCAATACACCATTATGGTCTTTGAGGGATTCCTCCATAAATTCACGTACAATCAATGTATTTGTCCCTTTATTGATTACCCTTTTTTCTAATTCCGTTCCCTCATAATTGATTTCTGCTACTTCCTTTCCTTCCAAAATCAACTTCTTTTGGTCTTCAAGAGAAATGGTTCTTTTATTAATTCCTTCAACTTGAAACTTAGTTTTAATTTTCATTACCTGAAAATCGCTAAGGTAAGGCGGTATGTGATTTACAGCTTCTTCGTAGGAATAAGCAAACGTAGGCAAGCCATTTTCACAATCAAAAAGCTCAAAAGTATTGTGGTCTATCACATCAGTTGGTGTGGCAGTCAAACCCAATGTAAGGGTATTGAAATATTGTAATATTTCTTGGTAGGTGTTGTAAATACTTCTATGACTCTCGTCGACTACAATTAAATCAAAAAAATGTGGACTTAATTTAGTGTTGTCATTTCGTATAACATTAAAAATAGTAGGGTAAGTAGAGACGTAAATTCTTCTATCCGTCGCAAAATTGGTCTCTTGATATTGAGGCCAACGTGGCTCATTGGGCAGGTGTTCTTTAAAATCATCCAAAGCCTGTCCTTGTAAAGCGACTCTATCTACCAAAAATAACACTTTTTCGATCCAACCGCCTCTCATTAAAGCATCAATGAGTGATATTACGGTTCGGGTCTTACCCGTACCAGTAGCCATAACGAGAAGAAACTTAGAACGTTTTTTTTCTAAAGATTCCATAACAGAACGAATAGCACGAATTTGATACTCTCGCCCCGCAATCTTAGTATTGATAAATTCCTGGGATAAGCTTTTACGATGTTTTCTTAGATAAGCATAACGTTCTAGATCGTCACGAGTCGGAAAACCATAAACTCTGTTTGGAGGATAGTTTCCTAAATCCCAAAAATAGATTTCGTGACCATTTGTATAAAAACAAAAAGGCAATTCACCATCTGTTTCCTTTTGTATGTTATAGCAATACTGTTTTGCTTGTTCTTTACCAAGAGCTGCATCCACAATAGACTTCTTAGCTTCTACAACTGCTAAAGGCTTACCATTTATGCCAAGCAAAACGTAATCTGAAAATTCAGTTTTATACTCGTCTCTACTTTCCTCCCAAATATTTTTTGATTGAAAATGAAACTCTCGTATAACTTTCGTATTATCGGTCACGTCCCAACCCGCAAGACCTAAGTTAATATCGATTATTTCTTTACGAGTCCTTTTTTCGTTCATCTTCTGTAGATAAAATACTATTATCTTGCTAAATTAGATATTTTGAGTTGAATTCTAAGGCGAGAATAAAGCTTTGTGAAGCAAGAAATTGGAATGTTAAATAATATTTTTCACATTCGCCAACTTTTTTGTTCTAAAATAGTCTTGTTAAGGCATTCACTACTTTGGTAAGACTTAAATTTAGACATTAATTATATGAACTTTTTTCTCTCTAAGTCTTCAATTATAGGCTCTACGAGCACCAGAAACCGATTTAAATGTTCAAAGTATTTCTCATTAGGGGTACTTAAGATGGCTTTCAGATCAAATCTGAGAGCCATTTTTATTTTAACATATGCTACTTCTATTCGGTTTAAAATTATTTAATTAATTATAAATCGAAACGTTTGGTTTGACGGGTTAGGTAGAGGCCACACACCATTACTTCTGAATATCCGGATTGCAACCTATTTCTTTCTTTTAACGGGATGGTTTTATTTTTGGATAGGCAATGATTTGCTATCCGATATCATCACTGAACTCACTTGTTCCGTCTATACGCTCCAAATCAGTGCCAACCGGTAAGTGCAGATATGGGATAATGGCCTGATCATAGTTTGCAATGGTATTGACTTCGTAGATCATGGTATGAGTATGATCGTCCAGGTAATCTTGCGTTTCAGTACCAGAAAGAAATATCCAGCCGGAATCGTAGTCGAAGTTTGGTTCTTGCCTGTACATGTACTTTATGGGCAAACCTTCAACTGTGATTTTATCAGTTGCCATGCATCCACCCATCGGAGCAATAACATCTTTAATTTCGTGGGCTTGTAATTTAAACTTCTTATTTTTGTTTTGCATGTGATTTTACTTTCAACCACTCCGTAAAGTAGTTCTTTATTGTTTCATCTATATTATTGCGGTCTACCCCATCAATATACCACTGCACTTCTTCAATCATCAGATCGGTTTTAGCATAATACAAAAAGTAGAATTGCTGTAGTGCCTTGTCATAATCAAGCTCAAGGTAAAGATCTCTAAGCTCAGCAAGTACTTTTACTGATTCCAGCTTGCCGCCAAGGCACGTCTGTATAAGGTAAGTAACATAATTCTCTACAGCTTGGCGTTTATCAGAGAAGTCCAGGCCCAATTCATGAAGTGCTTTTGTAGTTAAGGTTTGCATTTCAAAGTAATCAAATGGCTCGCGCATACCTGCTAAAATAACAAGGTGTTCGGTATCGAAACCACTCATTAACATTTCAACTGCCCAATCAGACCAATTTTTGTCAAAATCACGGTCTAATGCTTTACAGACTAAAATCCTGATTGTAGAATCTGGTAATGGGCGCATGCTGGAGCTGGTGGTGTTTTACCTGTAATTTCTTAAATTGTAATGTAGAAAATAGCGTTAATTGCAGGCAAAACCTTTACTCATGTTTAAACTCAAAAGGCTGGTGGAGCCGGAACCTGGCGGCTTGCCCATCTCTGGTACCCGGGGTATTTTTAGGGAGGAGTTTCAAAATCCTGACAATTTCATTTTTCATGGCCTCGGTCCCCGTTCCTTTTACCATGTATTTAGAAACACTGCCGTCTTTTTCAACTATTGTGGTTACCTCAAGTTTGGTGTAAAGTTTGTTTTTCTTAATCACATCAGAGTTTGCATATTGATTGTGCGTAAACTGTGTATATTCTGCCTGACTAAGGGGGGATAAGGGAAACTTGTAAATGTGCCCTTCAGAGGATAGTTTATCATCATAAATTGTGGTATCAGCCAGTGTGTTTATTTTTGTGCTGTCCTGGGCTTTGGCTTTTTGGCTGATGGCGATCAGGATTAATGCTGAGATGAGCAGTAGGATTTGTTTTTGCATTGAGATTGCGTTTAGTTCAAATATAAACATTCGGGTGAATAATTTAAAATGGTGCACCAAAATTGGCTTTGCGCAAATCCAGAATTTCGTAGCTAAGCTACTATAGGGAAATAGATCAGTTTTGGATATTGAAACCAAATCCATTTCTTAACTTTTGCCGGACGAAAATACCTTGTAATGATATAATAAGCAGCAGTTATGGGGCATTTATCTTTACAATTACGTTGAGTAATGAATAATTAATTTGAAAAGGCAGTAAGTTAGCCGGTAAAGAAATGGTATAAGGATATTTAACTATAGTTATTCTTCAACATGCAAACCTGATTACCTGGCTGGTTAACTGAATCAATGAATTTTAAAAACAAATAGCGTAAGCCTTTTTTGATGTTATTGACCATCCGAGCCGCATAAAACAATTACTAAAACGGTCTGTTAAATCTAATTAAAGTTAATGCACAATATGATGAAATGCCTGATGATGATACTGTATTGTTTGCTGATCTCTACAGTACTAAGTTTGCTTGGGGTATTTATTTTGCAGACGATGAAGGTAATGGGTACAGCAGAATCTGATTTTATCAACTTACCTTATGGCATTGCTGTCGGTTTTAACATCTGCCTGGCTTTTGGCACCCTGCCAATATTATTCAACCTCAATAATAGGGTTAAGTTTAGCCCGCTAATGAGTGGCTTAAGCTTTTTTCTACTGCCATTTATGCTGGTATTACTCTCCTTATTATTGATGTGGGACGAGCTATGGCCAGGCGTACTCTTTGCGCTTCCTTATTTATCAGTATTAATTATTTTCTTTATGCGCTTTAGGCGTGGACAGCATTTAAAGCAATATCATCAATAAGACTTCCTTTGAACCTGGTATTGAACATGCTATACCTGGAGGGGAACCATCTAAAGTAATGAATAGCTGGCCGACCGGATGTAGCGTAAGTAAATGAAGCACCTGCTCTATTGGTACCCCATAATGATTACTAAACGGGATTTATTACAATGATCGCCCGGGTCTGTAAACCTATAATTTACACCCAAAACTAAGCATCTTCCCCATTCCAAACATCATCATCAGCCTGCCTGATTTTTTGGTGACCGGAACTGACGCTCTTTAATTCTTCGTGGTGGTAATTTCTTTCCGGATTTTCGGGCAAGGTATCGTCATAATGGTCTGGCACTTGCTGCCCGTGCCCCGGTTTTTTTAGCTCGGGTAAATCATCGTGTACAACAGCGGGCGTTAAAATTTTCTTTGTGGGTTTATTGCGGTTTTCCATAATGATCATGGTATCAAATTTTAAGCCACAAGCAACAAGCGGTTAATTTTTTTAGGGCGAGGGTAGCTGATAGGTTAAAAGCAGTAACTGAAAAAGGGCAATTATGCAGGGGTTACCAAAATCAGTTTAACATACCCCACTCCCCTTTAAACATGATAATTACCTCGAAAAGATCGTTTCGATAAACTTAAGGCTGGGAACTTATGGTGAAACGTTTACGGCGACAATAAAAAAAGCCGTTGGATGGTTTTATTTTCAGCCCCATCCCCTCACCTGTTTGTTAATGAATAGCGACCGGATTTAGCTGAATAGCTAATTTGGCAAACCTGAGCACCTCTATGCTCTGAAAACCGAAATCCTCTACCACTTTGCCTAAAATGAGGTAACAGCCTTTCCCTTTAAAAGGATACTGCGGACTGGTATTGGGGAAATGGGTGGTATCAAAAAAATCGCCCCTGGCATCTAAAAAGGTACCGAACCACATTTTGTTATTTTTAACGGTATGTACGGTTTTTTCGCATACATAATTCCCCACCATCCGTACCGTTTGGCCGAGGTACCGGGGCAGATCGGCCGCCATCACCTCCCCGCGGAAAGGTGTTTTCAGAAAATCGAACATGTTATAGTTGAGCGGATAACCCAACAGCTCTAATTCTGTATAGGCATTTTCGAGATCAGAATCTGCCAGTGCAGGGAGCTGATAGGTTTTATAACTGATTTTAAACAGTTCGGCATGGTTTACTTTTTTCTGTTTAAAACCCAGGTATTGATGCACATCCCAGAGCAGGGTTTTACGATCTTTACCGGTAAAGCGCAGGGCACCAAGCCTGATGAGGATAATGGCCTGTTCGAGCGGGATACAGGTACGCTTTACAAAATCTTCGAGATGGAGATACGGACCATTTGCGGCACGCTCATGCGGAATGATTTTAATGACTTTTTCTTCCAGGCCCTGAATGCCAATAAAGCCAAGGTAGGCATCCTCCCCCCTGATATTGACCACCTCATCGCTATGGTTAACACAGGGCAGGTGCACTTTGGCACCTGTTTTCTGCAGTTCGTACACGTAAACCCAGCGGCTGTAAAAACCACCATAATTATTCAGCACCGCTACCATAAACTCCATGGGGTAATAGGTTTTAAGGTAAAGGCTCTGGTAACTTTCAACAGCAAAGGAGGCCGAATGTGCTTTTGAAAAACTGTAACCGGCAAAAGAGGAGATTTGCCGCCAAACTTCGGTAATAAGCGCTTCTGAATGGCCCTGTTTTCTGGCTGAGGCGAAAAATTTATTGACCAGTTCATCAAAAGCCAGTTTTGAGCGGTATTTTCCGCTCATGGCTTTACGCAGGATATCGGCATCAGCCAGGTTTAAACCCGCAAAATAATGGCATACTTTGATCACATCTTCCTGGTACACCATTACGCCATAGGTTTCGCTGAGCTGCTGTTTCATCACATCGCACAGGTAGACCACTTTTTCGGGAGCATGGTAACGTTCTATATACGATTTCATCATACCTGAACTGGCCACGCCCGGGCGGATGATGGAACTGGCGGCCACGAGGGTAAGGTAATTATCACATTTGAGTTTTTTGAGCAATTGCCGCATGGCCGGCGATTCGATGTAAAAACACCCGATGGGCTGACCTTCTTTAAGGATGGCATTTACTTTCTCGTCTTTTTTAAAGCTTTTGAAATCGTGGATATCGATGTCTTTATTTTTGTTCTGTTTAATGAGCTGCACCGCCTCGCGAATGTGCCCGATACCCCGCTGGCTTAAAATATCGAACTTTTCGTAACCGATGGCTTCAGCCTCGTACATATCCCATTGCACCGTAGCGAAACCTTTTGGGGGCATATCTAACGCGGTATAATAGGTAATCGGCTCCTGGGAAATCAAAATCCCGCCGGCATGGATAGAACGTTGATTGGGCATACTCTTGAGGTACCGGTGTACAGCCAGCAACTTCTGGTAAGTTGCATCCGATAAATTTTGGCGTTCTTTGGCAGGATCGGTAAAACCATCTATTTCTGCTTTAGGCAAACCCAAAACCTTACCAATTTCCCTGATTACTGCACGGTCTTTAAAAGTGCTCATGGTACCCAAAAACGCAACATGCCATTTTGGATAACGTTTAAAAATATATTTCTGAATGGTCTCCCGCTCATCCCAGGAGAAATCGATATCAAAATCGGGCGGGCTGGTTCGTTTCTCATGGAGGAAACGTTCGAAATACAGATCGAGATCAATGGGATCTACGTCGGTAATGCGCAAGCAATAGGCAACCATACTATTGGCGCCCGAGCCGCGGCCCACGTGGTAAAAACCACATTTGTTAATGGCATACCTTACCATATCAAACGTGATGAGGAAATAAGCGCAGAAGTTTTTAAGTTCGATGATGCGAAGTTCTTTCTCCAGCCGTTTAAGGGCCTCCTGGTGGTATTCGCCGTAGCGGTATTTAAGCCCCAATGTGGCCAGCCGGCGGAGCATTTTTTTATCGCCCTCTAGCCCTGTTTTGGTATAATGAAACCTGTTTTTTGAGCTGGGTACGGTACTATCTTCAAAATAGGCGCTTAAATCGCAGCTGTTGATCAGCTTTTGGGTATTCTGAACAATAAAAGGATACTGCTCAAACCGCTGGGTAAGTTCGGCCTCGGGAATGAGAAATTCATCGGGTTGGCATTTTTCGTCGTCAGGAACCTTACTTAAAAGGGTATTGAGTGCAATGGCCCGTAAATACTCATGTAAGCGATAGGTAACTTTATCGCTTACGGTAACGGGATGCCATACCAGCAGCTTGTCTTTTTGTTTTAAAAGCGGATGTTGATACAAATGATTGAGCTGTTTTGCACGGATGCCTACATATTCGTTTGCTTTTAACGTTTTATCGAACGTTTTATAAAAGGGGTAAACGATATACACATTTTCCATTGCCGGCGGCGTTTGAGGAAGCGGAAGGTGATTGATATGGTGGTGGCTTAAAAATGTATTGAGCTCGCGCATGCCCTCCTTATTTTTGGCAATGCCTACATAGCGTAAACCATTATCGCCGCGGAATTCGATACCGGCTACCGGCTTGATCTGATAAGGGATATTGCCTTTGTGTATATCATCGGCCGCTTTGGCAATGCCCTGTTTGTAACACTCGCGGATAAACTCAACTGCCCCGCCTGAGTTATTTATATCAGTAAGCACCATTTGGTGAATACCCAGATGCCGTGCGGCAGCAATAAGCTGACTAATGCTTTGTGTACCATATTTAAGGCTATAAGAAGAATGCACATTTAAAAACATAATTATTCGTATGATCTGGTGCCTGTTGTTCCCTTCTCCCTCATAAAACTTCTGATTTTTGACCGCTTTCTGATTTCAGGCGCCTGTTCTGTTTCGCCGGCATTTTCGATCAGCTTTTTATTTTTACGCGGGTTGTATTTGATCACTTTCCCTTGTTCATCGCGTGGTGGCTGGGTAACAATACAGGCCTTTACCACTGCTTCGGCGCCATAACTGTTGCGCACCCTATCCATGGCCTGGCAAAGGCTATACTCCTCTTCAGCAACGTTATACAGGCCAATCTGTTCGTAACCACTTACCAGATGGGAAAGTTTTACGCCTACCAGGCGCAGCAGCATCCGTTTTGCATATACTTTTTCGAAGAGGCGATGGGCTTTGCTGATCAGAAATGAATCAAGCGAGGTATAGGGGATCCGCTCCTGCTGGGTAACGGTTTCGAAATTGGTATAACGCACGGTTACGGTAATGCAGGCCGTGAGTTTTTGCTGGTTGCGCAGCTGGAAAGTTAACCCACTGACCATACCGGTTATAATGGCTTTTAATTTAGCCATATCCATGGTATCGCTTTCAAAAGTGGCCTGTGTGCCGATAGATTTTCTTTCGCGGTAAGGCACCACGGGCGAAAGATCGATCCCGTTTGCCTTCTGCCATAAGCTTAAGCCATGCTGCCCCAAAATTTTAAACATCAGCTGTTGCGGGATCTGCGTAAGTGTGCGGATATCGCGAACCCCCATTTCGCTCAGTTTTTTATAGGTGGCATGGCCAATGCCCGGAATTTTATGGATAGCCAAAGGATCGAGAAAGGGACGTAATTCAGGAAAACTGACCTGCCTTTCGCCATCAGGCTTCGATTCGTTCGTGGCGATTTTAGCTACGGTTTTATTGATCGACAGGCCAAAGGAAATAGGCAGGTGCAGCTCTTTCATAATGGTTTGCCGGAGTGCAGATGCGAATTTCATGCAGCCAAAAAAACGGTCCATACCGGTCATATCGATATAATGCTCATCAATACTGGCCTTTTCAAAAAGCGGAACCTGATCGGCAATTATCTCGGTAATCTCATGCGAGGCTTTGGAATATTCTTCCATATCGCCTTTTAAAAATATGGCCTGGGGGCATAATAATTTCGCCGTTCTGCCCGGCATGGCAGAATGTATACCATATTTTCGCGCCTCGTAACTACAGGAAGCAACTACCCCTCTGTCGCCGCCGCCACCGATAATTACCGGCTTACCGGATAACCCGGGATTTTTTCTGATTTCTACAGATACAAAAAATGCATCCTGATCCATATGAATAATCTGCCTGTTTTGATCCATTTTCTAATGATAAGGGTGATTGACATCAAAATTACTAATATTTTTAGTTTATTTAAAAATTATAGCGCCATCGGTTGTGAATAAATACTAACAAATTTAGCTTTCAGTTAATGAAGTAGTTGATGCCTCCACTAAAATGATGCAAACTATTGATGTATTACCGCGATGAATAGAACTGATGGTGTGCAGGTTAGGATATAGCCCACCTAGCTTGTTAAGCGAACTGCCGAATAGGAAACGGATATGGACCGCGAAAATTTGCCCGTGCCTTTGGCCCGGGTCTGTATTCCCCGCATTGATAGCGGCTTAAATTTTACGATATCGATAAGCCAAACGCCACAACAATCATTTGCCGGCCTGCCGCTTTGGTGATAAAAATAAAACTTTGTGTTATTTTAAACTGTTAACTTAACAATCAACACGATGACTATGGAAACTAAAGACAATAAAAAAGCGGCTAAAAAAGCGCAAAATGAAAAAGGAAGCTCAAAAGATAAGGCTTCCTTTGATCAGAATGGCGAAGGGGCATCAGAAAAATTTGGCCAGGCTGGCTCAAAACCTAATGAATCAGGCGATGGTGGACCTGGCACAGTAAACAAAAACAAAGAAAATTAAAAGATAAAAAGAGTGTAACACTCTTTTTATCTTTCGTAAATACTCATCTTCTCGGCCAGTTCGATAATGCTTTTGATTTTAAGCTTTTGAAAAAGCCTAAGTTTATACGTACTTACTGTACCCATTTGAAGGTTTAGCTGATTGGAAATTTCCAGTACACCAATGCCTTTTGTTAAAAGCTCTGCTACTTCCAGTTCGCGGCCGGATAGTTTGGTGAAAGGATTATCGGCATCGTTACCCAATATGCTGTTAAACATATTTTCTTTAACATTTCTGCTGGAGTAGCGGCTACCTGCTAAAATCGTAGTGATTGCCGTTACAATTTCTGACTCTTCAGCATTTTTGGTTAAATAACCAGATGCACCTGATTTTAAATAAGGTACAGCATAAATGTTTTCATTTAATGAAGAGAATACCAGAATTTTTGCATTGGGCTGAACCACCTTAAGCTGATCGATTACCTTGAGGTTGTTACCACCCGGCAAATTCACATCAATGATGATTAAGCTTGGTAATTTTTCGGTTTCTACCAGCGCCTGCTCCATTGTAGCGGCGTGAATGATTTCGACACCAGGCCAAAAGTCTGATATTAAGCCTTTTAAACCACGACGGATAATTTCGTGATCATCGGCGATGAGTACAGTAAAAGTACTTACGGCATTTTTTGTTTTCATGTATAATTAAGGATATTCTGCAAGTTAGCAAAAAGTTACTTTTTCCATACAATTGTAGTGAATTTTTTGTTAAAACTTGTAAATATTATTATACACAATTTAGCTTTTTTGTTAAAAACTTAAAATATGTAGCTGAACAATCAATGAATTTCCTGTATATACCTTTCTAACCCAGAGCCTAAACACCTGCCTGTTGACAGCTGCTACCACTACCTTTTCAGCAGTTTAGCACTTCCATTACGAATGAGCAGCCCCTATATGATTTTGCTATAAGCAAGAATGAAACCGGAGGAAATAACCTACTGGTTAATAAACAGATAACAACCAGCATAGAGCTAAGAAAATGCCTTTGGATTGAGGAGAAAAAGAAAATATCAGTATTGGTTGCTGACGCATATAAGGGAAAACATTTTAAACAGGAACGGCCACTAATGTACACCCAATACTACATATTGAGGAAAGGACATACCTGAAGTTGAGGGCCTGTATAAAAAAATATTTTATTGACAAAAGTCAACTAAATATTTCAGGGTGTTATTAATACTACATACTGATAAACGCCAATACATGAGATACAGAAGCAAAGAAAACTCATAAAAATGATCAGATCCTGGCACGGATACGGCTCAGTGTTTCCAGCCTGATGGCGAGGAAAGAAGCAATGTATTTTAGTGAAACCCGGTTAATAAGATCGGGAAAAGAAACCAGGAACCGTTGGTATCGTTTTTCAGCAGAAGAAATTCTGCAGAGATAGGCCCGTTCTTCTGCCGAACGGTAATATAACTCCATCATTTTCCTGCCCACAATATTCGCTTCGGTAAAGTTCTCGTACAGGTGTTCTGACAGAACGTGCGGAATGGCAATCAAATCAACATCTTCCAATGCCTGTAAATATTCATCTGATTCGCTTTCTAACCATAAATTGCGTATGGTACCCACTACTTCGTTTTCTTTCGCAATCCAGGTGGTAATTTCGGTACTTCCGTCTTTGATAAATCCCCTGACAACGCCTTTCACGATCAAAAACAGATATTTATTGCGATCAACCGGTGAAATGACGTATTTGTTCTTTCTATAGCTGACTGGAAACGTATGCTTATTGATGCGTCTTTCAATTTCATCATTTAATGAATGAAACTTCTTGAAAATATCGATCAGTGGCGAAGAATTGTTGTATTTTTTCCACTTGTCCTCATCAGATAAATTAACTGCAATCATAGCATTAGGGTTCGGATAGACAAATTTTTCCTTTTAAAGAAATTTGCCCTGTAATAATAAGCACATTGATTTTAAAAAAGAAGTTTTTAATCACTTATCACTCAAAATGACATTAAAACGTTTTCTCTACCCCAAGACCAAATAGTGCAAAGTCGTACTTCACCGGATCTAGGGGGTCGAATTCCTTTAACCGGGCAGTTAACTCTACCGCTGTTAACCAATCGGTTTGCTTTCGGTTAATGAGACCTAACAACCGCCCTACCCTGTCTACATGCACATCGCAAGGGCAAATCAGATCTTTAGGCTTCAGCCTGTCCCAAATCCCGAAATCAACACCGTTATGATCGGCCCTGACCATCCACCTTAAAAACATATTTAAACGTTTGCAGGTTGATTTTTGCTGTGGTGAAGAGATATGCTTTTTGGTACGGTGCGGAAAATCATCAAGCGAAAAAAAATACTGCCTGAAATAATTGAGGCTTTGTTCAATGGAAACCTGGAGCTGCCCGGCTAAACAAACCTCGGGAGCGGCATAGGTTACCACTTCAGCTACCTTGATACAGGCGTCAGGAAATACATCCTGTTTAGGCAGAAAAGCCTGTTCCAAACTATCAAACCGCCTGTAATGCATGCTGAAGAACGAAATAAAATAAAGAAGATCGGTATCGTTAAAGGTACGGTGCTTAAAGTGAAGCAGCCGTTTTAAATCATTGTCGTTATGGTTCAGCACAAAATCATATGGGGCATTGTCCATCCGGTTAAGCAGATCGCGGCATTTACTGATGATGGTTTTCCGTTGACCCCAGGCCAGAACCGCAGCAAAAAAACCAGCAATTTCGATATCCTGTTTTTTATCAAAAAGATGCGGAATGCAAACCGGATCGTTTGCGATAAAATCAGGATGATTGTACTGCTCGGCTTTACGGTCAAGAAAATTCTTTAGCTCCAGAAATTGCATATGGGTAATTATTTTTTTACGAAAACAGCAGCACATCAGCAGCTACCTAAACCGGATTGAAACGGTATCCTTTTTTGTTTTGGAGATTTTGATAAAGCCGCCACTTCGGCAAAAAAGATGTAGTGTAAAGCCTTACGAACAAAACCTTAGCACGGCAGCTGCTTTACAGAAAATAAAAAAACCGGGCAAATGATAACCATAATGCCCGATAGAATTTTAAGCCAACGCGCGTTCCAGATCTTCCAAAAGATCATCAATATCTTCTACCCCCACGCTTAAACGCAGTAGATTATCTGTTACGCCAACTTTCTCCCTTTCTTCTTTTGGAATGGAACCATGCGTCATGGTAGCCGGGTGATTGATTAAAGATTCTACCCCGCCTAAAGATTCAGCAAGTGTAAACACCTTAAAGTTAGATGAAATCCGGAAGGTTTCTTCCAGATCAGCATTTTTCAACGTAATCGAAATCATGCCTCCAAAGCCCCGCATCTGTTTTTTAGCCACCGCATGGTTAGGATGATCTTCGAAACCCGGCCAATAGATTTTATCAACCTTTGGATGTGTTTTTAGATAATGTGCAATACGCTCCCCGTTTTCGCAATGTGCCTTCATCCGGAGATGAAGCGTTTTAATGCCCCTTAAAACCAAAAAGGCATCTTGCGGACCCGGTGTTGCGCCACAGGCATTGTAAATAAACCACAGCTCTTTATACAATTGCTCATTATTGGTTACCAAAGCCCCCATTACCACATCAGAGTGGCCACCAATATATTTGGTTACCGAATGCATCACAATGTCGGCACCGAGATCGATGGGGTTTTGCAGGTATGGCGATGCAAAGGTATTGTCAACAGTTAATATAAGGTTTTTCTCCTTGGTAATTTTTGCTACCCCTTCAATATCAATAATCTGCATGGTGGGATTGGTGGGTGTTTCTATCCAAACCAGCTTTGTTTTATCGTTGATATAAGGCAACATATTTTCTGGTCTGGAAAGATCCAGAAAATGGAATTTGATGCCATATTTGCTATATATTTTAGTGAAAATACGGTATGAGCCACCATAAAGATCATTTCCGGTAATCACTTCATCCCCTGGTTGCAATAATTTTAATACCGCATCAGTTGCGCCCATCCCGCTGGAAAAGGCTAAGCCATATTTGGCATTCTCTAATGCAGCCAAACAATCTTCCAAAGCCTTACGGGTAGGGTTTGTTCCCCTTGAATACTCGTAGCCCTTGTTATCTCCGGGAGATTTTTGCCAATAGGTGGAGGTTTGATATATGGGTGTCATTACGGCACCAGTAGTTGGATCAGGCTCTTGCCCGGCATGTATGGCTTTAGTTGCGAATTTCATTTTTTTTCTAGTTTTGAGATTTGAGATTTGAGACAATAGATGTGAGATATAAGATTTGTTTTCTCTCAAATCTTATATATCACATTTAAAATCTACCTAATATGCTCTTGCAAACAATACCCTTTGGGTAGACGGCTTTCCTGAATAAATACAAACGCCATCTTCCAGTTTATTATTTAACGGAATACAACGTATAGTTGCTTTAGTTTCTTCCTTAATTTTTTGTTCCGTTTCCGGCGTTCCGTCCCAATGTGCCGAAATAAAACCGGCTTTGGTATCCAGCAGTTCCTGAAACTCTTCGTAGCTGTTCGCTTCGGTGATGTGTTCATCGCGATAAGCCAATGCCTTGTTGAACATACTCTGCTGAATATCTTCCAATAATTTGGCTACGTAGATATCCAGGCCTTCCTGCGGTACTGTTTGTTTAACTTTGGTATCTCTGCGGGCAATTTCTACCGTTTTATTTTCCAGGTCACGGCCGCCAATCGCGATGCGCACCGGCACGCCTTTCATTTCGTAATCTGCAAATTTAAAGCCCGGGCGTTGGGTATCACGGTCGTCATATTTAACCGAAATGCCCATACCTTTTAAACGCAAGCTTAATTCGTTAACGTATGCTGAGATTTTGGCCAGATCTTCATCATTTTTGTAAATGGGAACAATAACTACCTGTACCGGTGCCAGTTTCGGTGGAATAACCAGGCCTGAATCATCACTGTGTGCCATAATCAATGCCCCCATTAAACGGGTAGAAACGCCCCATGATGTAGCCCATACATGGTCTAATTTTCCATCTTTACCCGTAAATTTAACGTCAAAAGCTTTTGCAAAATTCTGTCCTAAAAAGTGAGAAGTACCCGCCTGCAGCGCTTTACCATCCTGCATCAGTGCTTCAATGCAATAGGTATCGAGCGCACCGGCAAAACGCTCATTCGGCGATTTACGTCCCCTGATTACCGGAACGGCTAACCAGTTTTCTGCAAAATCGGCATAGATATGCAACATACGTTCGGTTTCTTCAATCGCCTCTTCTGCAGTGGCGTGGGCTGTATGTCCTTCTTGCCATAAAAATTCAGCCGTACGCAGAAACAGCCTTGTACGCATCTCCCACCTTACTACATTGGCCCATTGGTTAATGAGTATGGGTAAGTCGCGGTATGATTGGATCCACCCCTTATAGGTATTCCAGATAATGGTTTCTGAAGTTGGCCTGACGATTAATTCTTCTTCCAATTTGGCAGTTTCGTCTACAACGATATTGCCATTACCGTCATTTTTAAGCCGGTAATGTGTGACAACAGCACATTCTGTCGCAAATCCCTCTACGTGAGAGGCTTCCTTTGAAAAAAATGACTTTGGGATGAATAATGGAAAATAAGCATTCTGATGCCCGGTATCTTTAAACATCTTATCGAGTATGGCCTGCATTTTTTCCCATATGGCGTAGCCATTGGGCTTTATAACCATGCAGCCACGCACCGCAGAATGCTCTGCAAGGTCGGCTTTCAATACGATATCATTATACCACTGGGAATAATCTGTTTCTCTACTTGTAATTTCTTTGCTCATCTTATGTATTTGGAACGTAATTTGTACGTTAAAATGTGTAAAATTAATGGCAAATTTATAAATTTATGCCTACAAACGATTAACAACAACCTCAAATATTTTACAGCTGTTTTTCGACCAAAAAAATAGGCAATAATTCTTTACTTTTGATTTGTTTATTAAATAAGTAAACGCACACAACTAAATATAAACACAATGAAACCAATTAAATTTTTACCCATTGTCATGATTGCCACCGCAGGGATGGTGGCCTCATGCTCAACATCCAAATTGGCTCAAACAAAGCCGGTTGATGATGTTTATAATTCTGTAGCGAAAGCCAGAGAGGTGGAAGTTGTTCTTCCTGCTCAAAATCAACAGGCGCAGAATCAAAACAACGGACAGGAAGAATATGATGAGTATTATGGAACAAGCAATCCATATTACGACATGGATTATGCTTCCAGGATCAACCGTTTTCATAACGGATACAGCTTTCAGGGGTATTATGACCCCTATTTCGATAACTACTATTATGGCAACAGTTATGGCCCTTCCAACTATTTAGGTTTTGGTTTGGGCTGGAACAGCGGTTATGGTTTAGGCGGCTGGGGCTTTGGTGGCGGCTGGGGCTGGGGCAGTATCTGGAACAACCCTTTCTATTATGGCAACTATGGTTACGGCTGGAATAACCCTTGGGCGTGGAACGCCTGGGGACCTTACTCCTATTATGACCGTTTTGGCTGGGGCGGTGGATACTACGGCGGAGGCTGGGGTATCGGCGGCGGATATTATGGCGGCGGTGTATATACCAACAACAATTTCAGACCAAGGCCAGGAAGTAATGACAGAGGTACCCCTAGATATGGCAACGGAAATGGTGGTAACTTAGGCAGGCCAAGCAGAAGTGGTATCGTGAATCAGAACGGAGGCGTATCTTACGCACCAAACAACAATGCCGGTAGGCCTACCAGAAACCAGGGTGGCTATAGCCAAAATGACGGCATGCAAAGCGGCAGACCAACCAGAAACAGTAATTATTCACCTCAACAAGGTTCACAAAGCGGCAGACCTACCAGAAATGAAGGTTATACCCCTCCTGCAAGAACCGAAAGCAGACCAACTTATTCTCCTCCACCATCATCATATGGCGGCGGCGGTGGCGGCTCTACTGGTGGTGGAGGCGGTGGTGGCTCAAGACCATCAAGAGCTGGAAGAGGTTAATTATAAAATCTAAACACACAAATGAAAAAAATAATCCTGGCTTCTCTAGTAGCTACAGTAGCTGCTATGGGAACAACATATGCCCAAAGTTATGCACCTGATGCATTCCGTTTCTCTCAAACCAATTATGGTAGCTCTGCCCGTTTTAAGGGAATGGGCGGCGCGCAAATCGGCGTTGGTGGCGACATCGGTTCTATTAATGCCAACCCTGCCGGATTAGGCTTATTTACCAAATCGGAATTTAGCATCACACCCGAATTTAATTCAGTTTCTAATAACAGTGCTTATCTTGGAAACAACACGAAAACCAACAAGAACCAGATAAATCTGAATAATATTGGCGTGGTTTTTTACAGCCCCGCAGCTAAAATGAAAGGAGCTGCTGTAGATAAAGGTTTAGTAAGTACGGTATTTGGCTTAAGCTATACCCGAAACAATGATTTTTTGAATAACATCAATTACAATGGTGTAAATACCAATAGCTCCATCAGAGATTCTTACGTAGATCAGGCCAATAATTTCGGTGTATCAAACAGCATTGCTGGTGATGCCTACAACAGTTTCCTGATTAATAAAAACACCCCTAGTTATCCGAACCGATATTCTGCCGAGCCTTATAATAATGCCAGTTTCCAACAGAACTGGAACGAATCGAGGTTAGGTTCGACTTCAGAATTTAACGTGGCTGGTGCACTTAATTTTGGCAATAAGGTATACATTGGCGCTACAGCAAGTTTTGTTAATGTAAGGTACACCAGCGACGCGGCATTTACTGAGTCAGGTATTGTTAACTCCTATAACGACGGAGACACCCCTCCTACCTATAACGGGAACGAAAATTACACCCTTAACCATTTCAGGAACCAGGAAACAAAAGGCGGTGGGTTCAATCTTAAATTAGGTGCTATTTTCAGACCGGTTAGCGAATTAAGGATCGGTTTAAATTTCCAGACACCAACCTGGATGAACATTGAAGATAATACCAGTGAGACTTTGCAAGCTACTACTGCAGGAAATGCGAATACCGGACCAACCAAATCTAACAATCCAACTCAATATTATGCATTCACGTATAACTTACGTACACCACTTAAAGCTTCAGCTGGTATCAGTTATGTTATTGCAGGTACTGCCTTAATATCAGCTGATGTGGATTATGTAGATTATTCTACTATGCGTTTCTCTGATGCGAACGGATCTGACCGTGCAACCATTAACGATAATAATGCATTTATTAAAGCATCGTATAAAGAAGCTGTGAATTATAGAGTGGGTGCTGAAGTAAAAGTTACCAACGAATTCAGTTTACGTGCAGGTTACGGTGTAAATGGAAATGGCATTAAAGGTGGCGATAATAAATTTTATCAAGCCCAATACTACACGGGTGGATTAGGTTACCGTATAGATAATTATTATTTCGATCTTGCATACCAGAACTATAAAACAAACTTCAACTCAAGCCCTTACTTGTTAGATGATTATAGCGAACCGGTTGCTGATGTTAAAAGCAATAGAAATAATGTATTCCTGACTTTTGGAGTAAGGTTTTAAGTTTAACAACACCATATAAAAACGGCTTCAGCTTAAAAACTGAAGCCGTTTTTATTTACTCTTCACCAAAATCTCTTGCTCCCCATATACCACGCCCCCATCGGTCACGCCCTGTACAACAATTTTAAATGCCCCGGTTAAATCACCTGTGTTAAAGCACACAGATGTTTTACCTGTACTGCTCAATGTTACTTGCTGGTTCCAATAAATAGTTGTTGCATTTATGGGTTCATCCATATTTGAGACATCGTATTTATAAAACTTTTTTGGCATTTGAATACCCTTTATGATAGAAATATTGGCATCCACCTCCTTTATTTGGCAACCAAAATAGGTAACCAGATTACCATCCTGATCACGATATCTACCGTTAGGTTTTGCTGGTCTGTTCCGAGAATCTCCGGCATGATTAACGCAATTTAAAATATTAGACTCGCATACGTAGTCGCCACAACGGTTCACTCTGGGTTGATTGGAAAAAACTCCCGTGTTGAAATTGTCTTTTTTCTTTGCAATAATAACCTCTTTCAAATTTATTCCCGCAGATATATTTATCGCTGCATCTTGTATCATCCCCGAAACAGGTTTGTCTGGATTTCCGAAAGAAGTCTGTTGCAACTGGGTTTTGATCTGCGTTAGTGGATCATCAATCTTTATCGAAAATATTGCGGGGTTTCGGGCATTCATGCTTAGCCAAACATCACTTTTATCATCGATAATGAGATTTGAAAACGGAATGGTAAACTTTCCGCTGCTATCGGTACTAAAGGAATTGATATTGTTTTTGGCAATGGTATGTAATTCCATTGGTGATTTAATCGTACTTTTTCCTTTTGACACCCAACCTTTAACTTCACTACTTGAGAAAACAATTGAGTCGTTGATTGGTGTCTGTTGCCATTGGTAGCCACGCCATCCCTTTATTAAAAAAACCTTATTTAAATAGGCTTTGTCTTTGATTTTTACAGAAGAAAAATCATAAGGCAACGTAGCTAACTCCTTTTCCAGATATACATAATCGACAATATTTTTATTATTTACACTGGAAAAGCGATTCGACTGTGCGCATGAAATGGATACAAATCCATTTATACTATCTAATCCTTTTCTATGATAGTCGAGCGTTAGTTTTACGCTATCTCTTTTTTCATAAAAACTCTTATCTGTTTTCAAATTGAGACTAACCAATTGATCATGATGCGCAAAAAAGAGACGCTCAGCCAAGGGCTTAAATTCGGCATCTAAAATCGTAATTTTGTTTAAGCCGGGTTTCACAGAATCAAGATTAAATCGTAGTTTCTGAATAAGTCCACCGCTAAGCCCGAGCTCGCTTTGCAGAGATATTTCATTACCGTTGTGGATTACGGCATAAATCTTTGTGTCGTGATTTGCAAGTAAGCTTATCCTGAGATCACGATCTACTACCGCATCAGCGGCTGTCATTACCAAACCTCGATTAAGAATATTGGGAAGTTCATACTGATTTTGGCCATTTGATGAAATCAATCTAATGGAATATCTATATCCAACCTTAGGCAAAATGCTAAATATGCCTAGTCCGGAAAAATCTGTAGAAAAGCTGTCAACGGGTAGGTCATTTTCGAATAAGTAAGCCTTGATCTGCACGGGAGCATTTTTTGAATCCCGAACTTCGTACCCTACCCTACTAGGCAATCCGTTAACAAGATACCCACCCTCGGGGTAAAAGTTAACCTTATATCTGCTAATCTCAGGCGATGGTAGATCATATTTAATATGCCTTTTATCTTTATTCTTTTTGATAGATACAGATAATATATTATTGGTGCTATCTATCTTTACAGTTGGATAAGGAATAACTGCCTCGCCTATGTTATTGGTTTTTATATGACCATGTGATATCACTTTTGACTTTCCGAAAGCGTAACCAATTTCTGCATTTTCAACAAAATGATGGTCACTGGTCAACACTTTAAGAAGCACACTTTCTGCAGATGCATAAATGCCCTTCTTTATTAAACTAAAATGCGGAACCATCATATTTACTGTATTAGATATGATGGATACAGGCTGTATAAACATAGCTTCAATCTTTCCATTAGCCTGAATATTTGTATTAACGACAAAGTTATAAGATCCGCTTAAAAGTGAATCAGGCAAATTAAAGCTCCCAAATGAAAGTCCATCCTGTATCAGAAATCTTTCCTGTAATACAACAGTACTGTCTATGCTATTTAGTAAAGAAATGTAAAGTGTATGATGGTTATCAAGAGGTAGCACTGATTTTAACAAATAACCCGTAAACCAAACCTGTTCACTATTGGTATAAATGTTTTTATCAAAATGTACAAACAGGCTAGATTGGAGATTACTCAAACCATAACTATTCAGGTTTGTAGCCACACTATCGAGTTGATGATTTTGTGCCTTTACTGATACACAAAGGAAAACAAATAAAAAAGTAACCAGCCGATGTTTTAAAAGCATAATATTAGTATGCTTAAAAATCAGCTTTTTATTTTAATTATTCAAATAAATCCAAATTGGTAAACTTGATTGCTATAATTGGTGAAGATAATTAGCACACAAATATTTAAATTGTTTTGCTTTACTATGCAACATATCACTCTTTCTAAATTTTAACTATTCCATGCTTTACCGCATACAAAGCCAATCCTGTACGGCTTTTGAGCTGTAGTTTTTCACAAAGTGAATTCCTATACCCATCAATGGTACGCGGACTCACAAACATCTCGGCTGCAATTTCATTATAAGTCTTTTCAGTACAGGTGTATTTTAAAAATTCCATCTCTCGTTCAGTTAATTTTACAAAACCAGATAGCTTTGAACCAGGTGACAAAGCGCTCAATGATTGCATGACCTTTCGGGTAACCAGATCATTGTAAAAGTAGCCTTTGCTTAATACCTCATCAAAAGCCATTTTAAGTTCTTCAGGTTCAGCATCTTTCAGCACATAACCTTTAGCACCGTTGGTAATCATCTTAATGATGGCCGTTTCGGCATCCATTGTACTTAACGCAAGTATATTTACCTCGGGATGATTTCTTTGCAACCATGAAGCCGTGCTGTAGCCATCCATTTCAGGCATATTGATATCTAACAACGCAATGTTTGGTACACCATATATTTCTAACTGTCTGATAAAATCCTGGCCGTTGGCGGCCTCAAATAAGATATTATAGCCTTGAAAATAGCTGATCAATGCCGCCAATCCTTTTCTAAATAATACATGATCATCAACCAAGGCTATCTGTTTAATCTGCTCAGACATAAGGTATCGTTAAGGTAATTTTTGTTCCATTATTAATCACACTGTCGATTGTCGCTTCTCCCATAATCAATTTAGCGCGCTTTACAATATTCAAAAGACCCAATCCGGTATCAATCTTGGCTTTTTCAACGGTGCTAAAACCGACACCGTTATCTGCAATCGTGATGTTTAGCTGTTCTGCAAAATCAAATACGACCTCTATTTTGTTGGCCTGGGCATGCTTTAAAATATTTTGCAAACTTTCCTGTACAATCCTGAAAGCGATTATTTTCTTCTGTTCGGTAATGTGCTGCTCCTTACCGGTTACCTCAACTTTGCTTACAATTGCCCCTGCCCTGCTTATGCGTTGCAGCTCCTGCTCAACGGCCTGCACCAGGCTTAACTCCTGGATGCGGCTCGTACTCAAACTTTTCGCAATATCACGTAAATCATTTAGCGCATTGCCCACATTCCCTTTAATCTCGGTAACCAACACTTTATCGCTTACTTCTTTTTTTTCCAGCAAACTTAACTGCAGTTTAGCCAAGCTAAGTAACTGTCCAACATTATCATGTATTTCCTGACTTATGGTATCAAATGTCTGCTCCTGCATTTCCAAACGCGATTGCAGCAACTGCTCGCCGTACTGTTTTTCCAGTTCTCCTTTTTCTTTTGCATACTGAAATTTCTTTTTCTGAAAATAGAGCATAAAGAAAACAATCGCACTACTTAGTGCGAAAAAAATAATGATGCTGGGAATAATTACGAAGAGTACTTCTCTGTCTTGATCATTTTGCATAAAAAAGCGTAGGCAAACAGTAAATACATGATGATATTAGTGATTAGATTTAATTTTTTCAGTTTAACCGCTAACTGCTCATAATTTGCGGTTAAATAATGGAACATTCCCATATAGGGTACAACGCAGGTGTAATACACGATCAGGCCGATAGCAACCCAAAATTCACCTTCGTTTAAAAGTGAAGTTGTTTCGTTTGATGTTAATTTCTCGTAGCAGTAGATAAGCGCAAAAAAAATAATAATTGTTCCGCCAAACACAAAAGAATAGCTACTCCACTGAAATATATTAAAGCAATAAAAACTAAATATATACCAGAGCACCGGGAATATAAACAAGAATAGTTTTATTGCTTTTAGCACGTAGGTATTTTTGACAATCTGCTTGAAGAAATAAGCATAGAACATAAATTCCACCAGAATAAAAAAATTATACTGGGGTAATATATTTCCCTGATAACCAAAATTGTGCCTGAATAAAAACACACTCAATTCCAACAGAAAAGTATAAGTGCATAACAAAGCAACTGTTTTGAGTTGCCTTGTTATTTTGTTCATTTGGTAAATACCTGTGATGGCGGATACCCCCAGCGAGATAAGATATAGATATTTGAGATACATAAAATTTAAATATATATCTAAAATAAGTATTTACTAATTTATCTTAAACATCAAGTGCAGCTTTATCATCGGTTGATGGCGGTGGAGTCGGATCTCCGGTGTCGAAGGTATCACCAATAAATCTATTTATAGTTAACTCATACCTATAATTAAACTCTTCACTATCAATATCTTCAATACCAATATCCCTGTTCTTGTTCATAAAGGTAAAACCGATTGTTAGACGCTGTCTTCTATCTTCTGCACCTGATACCGGTTTAGGAAAAGAATAGGCCAGGTTCGTGTATGATACAAAACGGATACCGAACCCAGTTACCATACTTCCCGCCTTACCTTTTTGGTATATCATTTCATCACGAGTTTGTATCATCTGCTCCGAACTAAACCACACGTGCTTTGTTTCATGGATAAAATTAGTTCGGTCATTGTCTGATAGGGTTTCAAAAAGAATTTTACGTTTTATGTTTTGATAATTATGAACCCAAAGTCTGGCTTGATCCTCCTCAATCTTATCGAAGGTTTTTCCATTGAAAGCGTAATAAGTTTTATCATCAAGATGATTTACGCCATTGGTTTTGACAAAAATGAGTGTAAGTACGCCACATTTATCTTTATATACATTTCCATCTCTTGATGGAGAGGCAAAATATACTCTCACTCCATCATCTTTTTTAAGCCCTTCGGTTAATTTGGTAAAAAAATCAATTGCGGCATCTATATTCACAAAATCAATCTTTCTGGTTTCCTGTTCACCTTCCTGCGAAGATGTAATGACATTCAGTATTGGATACTTGTAATTATTGAACCATAGTTCTCGATAATTACTTTCCTGTCTGGTAACAAATGTTTTTGGTAATGGTTCCATAGCTTTTAATTTAGTTTGAGGTTTATAAATAACTTATACCTAAATATACACGATGAAAATTTGAAATTGAAAATCCTCCAACCATACCTCACTCAGGCAAACAGCATTTCAAAGCCTTAAAAATCAAACTGTAACGTATTTAAATTAAGCATCACATTCTTTAACCCTCTTCTATTTATTTTAAAATACCGCGATTTTTCGGCAGGACATTGCGCTTTTCACGCGTACAAATTCGAGCGCTTTCACGCTTGATTTGAATATAATCTCCATGGTAGTTTTGAAGGAGCAATTAGCTTAATGGGGAAGCTGAAAACCAAAAGAGTAGGCACTAGAATTAAAAGAATTTAAAAATGAGTTCACTTGATGAATTAAATCAAAAATTTGACTTAGATGTATTATCAGAACAGTTAAAGGCAACTGTTGACTCAAAAGATCCGGTAGGATATATGCGAAGCAACATTAACTGGGAAATTGATAAAGATTTAGACGACAAACCAAATTTGGATATGGTTGCAAATATGATGAGCGTATCATATTCATCAAATATTGGTTATGAAATGTGGAATCCATTTCGAAGGTTCCTTGAATGGCTGGGCAGAAATAAAACGGCAAGCCAGATAAAAAAAATTCTTTGTAAAATCTATGCTGAGATACAAAAACTGATTGACGAAGAAGCGGGATTGAAAAAAATATTAACTGTTGCATTATCAGCAATAGCGGCTACAATCGGGATAGGTGCAATCAATCCGATGATCCTCACTTTGGTTGTAGGTTTTCTTGCAACAATGATTTTAAAAGGTGCAGCCAATTTTTGTGGTATTTAATTTTTATTTTATTACATCAATTGTAATAAACAACTCTTAAAACCAGGCCTTATACTCGCATAATTAGTAGGATTTTCAGGTTATATCATTCCAAATAACCTTCCACCCTCTTTACCCATCTCATCTATTTTAGCCTCAACCACTGCATCTTTAATCAATTCTGGAGCGTGGTGGGGCTTTTTTCGTGCGTCAATGACCAATGGTCCTTTACAGCCCCAGTGTTTATTAATGGTAAAATCGTTAATGCCGTAAATATCTGCTGCAGGGTTGCTTCTCGTAAAAGTTACCCAAACAAAATTATTAACCGTTGCAGCGGTAAACGATGTGTCATCAGCCAGAATAATTAATGGTAGGCCCGATAAATCCTGATTCATTAGTGCCATATTTAACAAGGCAATTTCAGCAGCCGTTTTCTCCGCATTTATATACTTATTGCCTTGCAGGACTAAAACCCCTGGCATCGCTATTTTTGGTTGATTAAAATCATCACTTAGCCTTAGTCCTTCAGGAATTTTATCCCACAGTCCGCGTTTTTTTTCCCCTGCTGCAGCAATAACAACCTTCGATCCACTATTTAATCCGTCGCCACTGTAATCAAGCGTATCAATGGTAGTATTGGTATAAAAATGGATGTCCCTGCTAAAATCTACCCGTTCCAGTACGTGTTTTATAAAATCATCGATATGGTGCGTACTTAAATGCGGATCATCTTCCTGAGCTGCAATAAAAAGATATTTAGCCAGGCTCAACTGGTTTTTACCTAAAATGTGATTTGCTATGGTTAAAATCTCCTGCGGCCTTCTCTCTTTTAAATAAGGTGTGTAACGCTCACTACCTATGGCAAAAAGCAAGGGATGTACACCTGCCGCATCAACTGCATGTACTTCTTTTAAACCATGTATTTCCTGCGGAATGGCCGAACCTGTAATCTCATGAATCAGTGCGCCAAAACTGGTGTCTTCCTGCGGCGGACGACCAACCACCGTAAATGACCATATGGCATCTTTTTTATGGTACACGTTGTGTACTTTCATTAAAGGAAACGGATGCGTTAAGCTATAATATCCCAAATGATCTCCAAAAGGCCCCTCCGGCTTATTTTCATTGGGATAGACGGTTCCTGTGATGATGAAATCGGCATCTGCAGAAATGCAAAAACCTTCATCATCATAAAAATAACGGAATCGCCTGTTGCCAAGTGCGCCGGCAAAAGTCATTTCAGACAATCCCTCTGGCAAGGGCATTACAGCAGCCAGCGGGTGTGATGGCGGGCCACCAACAAAAATACTCACCTTTAGGGGTTGCCCCAGCGCATTGGCTTTAGATTGATGCACGCCTATGCCCCTATGAATCTGATAGTGTAACCCAATTTCCTTGTCATGAATATAATCGTTTCCAGCCAGCTGGATCCGGTACATACCTAAATTGGCATTCATTACGCCAGGCTTTTCTATGTCTTCAGTATATACCTGCGGCATGGTAACAAAAGGTCCGCCATCCATAGGCCAGTTCACAATCTGTGGTAACTGACTGATGCTGGTTTTGATAAACTTACTTTTAGCAGATGGTGTTTTTAGCGGCAGTGCAGATAAAGCTGACATTGCAGAGCCGACATATTTGAAAGGATTTTTTAATGCCTTCATGGGGTCGTTCCTCAAGGCAACCAACTGTTGCACTTTGGGTAAGGTATCTCTGAAAATGAACTTTGATCTCTCTAAAGTTCCAAATAAATTGGAAACGGCAGGAAAAGGGCTTCCTTTCACTTTTTCAAATAGAATAGCCGGACCTTTATTTTCGTAAACCCGTAAATGGATCGAGGCCATTTCCAAATAAGGATCTACTTCTTCTTTTATCCTGATCAAATGACCATGCTTTTCGAGATCTGAAACACATGCTGCTAAACTTTTGTATGCCATGTTCAAAGATAAATATTTAGACTTTCTATAAAACAAAAAAGCCTTATATAAGCATATTTTACAATAAATCTACTTATATAAGGCCAATAACCTACTATTTGTAATCTATCTCTTACCAGCGAAAGAACGTAACATCCAGGTATTTTTCTCTTTAAACTGCATAAACTTGTTTACCATGTCATTCGTTCCGTCGTCACCAGCCTGTTCAGAGGCTTCCATCACTTCACGTTCCAACTCAATCAGTGTGGCCATATCATCTAAAATGGCTTCAACCATATCTAAATCTTTCATGCCTATGGTATCCACTTCCTTGATTTTGGATTCCTTAATGTAATCGGCAAAGCGACTGTGAGGTGGCTTACCTAATGTTAATACACGTTCCGCAATCTCATCAATAGTCAACTGCGCATTGGAATATAATTCTTCGAACTTTACATGAAGCGTAAAAAAATTCTGCCCTTTAATGTTCCAGTGGCAGCCTCTTAATTTTTGATAATGAATATGGTAATTAGCCAGATAATCGTTTAACAGATCTACAACTGGTTTAACTTCTTTTTCATTCAAGCTTATTTCTTTCGCGTCCATTTTATTATGATTTATATTGTTTTTGATGTGAACGTAACAAACGGAATTTATAAAAGTTTGCTCAATTTTGTCTTTTGAACAATACGTTATTTATTCAATCGTTTAATAGCTAATAAATAGCAAAACGAAGATATTACAAATATTTGTAAATGAATAATATAACATTATTGAAAGATTAAAATCATCCTGTTATTAATCGCAAGTCAACCGTTCAACTTAAGATGTTTAGCAATATTATTCGTATAATTGCGCTCCTTGATTTAGAAATTTATATAGAAATAAATGCATAAAATATATTTATCTGCTGTTGTATTATTTGCCTTAAATATTGCAAATGCAAAAGCCAATACAGCGAGAGACTCTATCGGTGTAGAAAACAATAATGGAAAAAAACTCATCGTTCACCAGACTGTAGCAAAAGACACCTATTATTCTATCGGGAGAAGATACAATGTATCTCCGAAGGATATTATGGCTTTTAACAACAATAAATATCTGCAGGTTGGGGCGATTATCAAAGTACCTACCAATATTCCTTTTACGGCTAGCGGATCATCGAATACGGAAACAACTTCTGCAACAACCGGCAACGTAATTGAACACACTATTAAGCCGAAAGAAAACCTGAACATGCTGGCCGAAAAATATGGAACCACCATCAATGAGATTAAGGCATTAAATCAGTTAAAAAGCAACAATTTAAGTATTGGACAGGTTTTAAAAATACCGGCAAAAAACGGAACGCAGGTTACGGAAGCCGAGCCGCCAGTGAACCAGCCAGCAACAACCAATACAGCATCAACGGTAAGTAATATGCCTCCGTCCGATCAAACCATGATTGAACACACCGTTGCAGCAAAAGAGTTTTTAGGAAAAATTGCGGAGAAATATGGCACTACGGTTGAAGAAATAAAAAGGGCCAACAATTTGTCAGGCAATAACCTCCGGATTGGGCAAAAGCTTAAAATTCCCGCCACTAAAAATGTTGATGAAAATAAAGTAGTAGCGACTGCTGATGAGAAACCGGTACAGGAAAGCAAACCTACCGATGCAGCTGGCACCCATACCGTTTTAAGAAACGAAACGATTTTTACCATTGCCAAGCAGTATGGCGTTACGGCCTACCAACTCAGGAAAATGAACAATCTTCCTGATAATGCCATTACCATCGGACAGGTTTTGAAGGTACCTGGAGGAATTATTACAGATGTTCAGGTACCAAAAGAAAAACAGGCTGAAACAACAGCAACAAAAGAAGTTCCTGCCGCCAGCAAGGAAGAAAGTTTTATCCACACGGTAGCTACTGGTGAAAACATTTTTTCCATTGCTAAAAAATATAACCTGACTGCCTATCAGATCAGAACGGCAAATAAATTGGAGGACAATAATATCAAAGTTGATCAGAAACTGATTATTCCTAAGCCGCCACAGCCAAGATCGGTAAATGATTTATCAAAAGAAGAACAGGAAAATGAGCCAGACAGCACCATGGTTAAAGATCCTAAACTCCGCCGCGACCCGAGCGTATACGGCTTAAGCCAGATTGAAGAAAAAGGAACTGCAGTATGGATTGCAGACCAGGATTTAGATGGAACGAAAATGTTGGTTTTACACCGTACAGCACCTGTAGGCAGGGTAATTAAGATTACCAACCCCATGACCAACCGTACTACCTTTGCAAAAGTTGTTGGTAAATTTACAGAAAACGAATCTACAAAAGATGTTATTATTGTGATGACTAAAGCAGTAGCCGATTCGTTGGGAGCTTTAGACAAACGTTTTTTCTGCAATTTAACCTATAGTGCTCAATGAGTGTAAACAAAAAACCATTTATAATTGGTATTGCCGGTGGCAGCGGATCGGGCAAAACATTTTTCTTAAACTGCTTTCTCCATCATTTTAAACAGGATGAAGTAACCCTTGTATCGCAGGATGATTATTACATTCCGGCTGGCGATATGACACAGGAAGAAAACAAATTGTACAATTTTGACCTACCCTCAACCATTGATAGCGAACAGTTTTTAAAAGACATTAAACAGCTGATCAACGGAGAAGTGGTTTATAAAAAGGAATACAACTTCAACAATCCACTGGCTGTTGTTAAAATCCTGGAAATCAAATCAGCCCCAATCATTATTGTGGAGGGCCTTTTTATTCTTCACTTTAAAGAAATTGCAGCATTATTGGATCATACTATTTTTGTTGATGCAGATGAGCATATTGCTTTAGACCGCCGTATTAAACGTGATGGTTTGGAACGTGGTTACCCTGAAGATGATGTACTTTACAAATGGCATAACCACGTGGTGCCGGCTTATAAAGAATACCTGTTACCCTACCGCGAAGAATGCAATAAGGTAGTGATGAACAATACCAACGAACCCGATGAAATCATTGCCATCACAGAAGATATTTCAAATAATTTAAGGAATAGCGTTCTGGTTGATATACAGTAAACCAAAAAGGAGTCAGGTTTAAACGCCTGACTCCTTTTTGATTATTATAGCTTTTGTCAGCCTGAGCGGAGTCGAAAACTTGTTGTAATAGAATTGAAAGCCTTTCGGCCTGCCCAACCTAACAAAATGGAAATCGTAATCGCCGTAGCTTGTGTCTCTGCCAACCACTAATTAATCCAGTCTCATTTCAGGGATTTCGCCCTCCACAATTAATCTTCCAGCTGTAGATTGTTGTATAAACCCGATACTTACCCCTGGTGCACGCTCTAAAAGTTTAAAACCACCTTCAGGTAAAATATCCAGCACAGCCAGTTCAGTTACAATTTTTTTGATACATTTTACCCCGGTTAAAGGCAAAGTACACTTTGGCAACAACTTGCTTTCTCCGGCCTTATTAATATGCTGCATGGCTACAATAATATTTTTGGCTGATGCCACTAAATCCATTGCGCCCCCCATTCCCTTCACCATTTTACCCGGAATTTTCCAATTGGCGATATCTCCATTTTCTGATACTTCCATGGCACCTAAAATGGTCAAATCTACTTTTTGTGCGCGGATCATCCCGAAACTCATGGCCGAATCAAAAATAGACGACCCCGGCAAGGTAGTAATGGTTTGTTTTCCCGCATTAATTAAATCGGCATCTTCTTCCCCTTCAAAAGGGAACGGTCCCATACCCAATAAGCCGTTTTCTGATTGCAATACGACGTTAATTCCCTTTGGAATATAATTGGCCACAAGCGTAGGTATGCCGATGCCCAGGTTAACATAGTATCCGTCTTTTATTTCTTTAGCGATGCGCTTTGCGATCTCTTCTTTTGAAAATGCCATTATTTATTTTTTCCGATTAAGCCTAAATGTGTGTGATTAAATGCATCGCTATATTTTAAACCATAGCCCAGCGCCCTATCCATACTAGAATGAGCGAACAATATGATGCCCGATAACTGCAATGCCGGCACCTTATAATAAAATCCGACCAGGAAAGTTAGAATTGCAATTGTTTTATGGTGAAATAAATTATAACACCACGCACCTACTTTTGAACCTGCCAGATACCCCAACATACTTAAATCTGGGACAAGTAATAGTGCGGGAAATACCCACCATTGAAAGGGTAGCTTTGAAAAGGCAAATACTGCAGCAGAACCATGCCGATTTCTTCAATTGCAATGATTTTTTTCATAACGATTTTGTTCTTACAGTTCGTTGTTCAATTCTTTTCTCGTAATCCCTACCCTGAAAAATGCGATGTACATAAATGCCAGGGGTATGAATATAATCAGGATCCAACTCACCTGCTTCTACCAGTTCTTCCACCTCAGCGATGGTAATCTTACCTGCCATAGCCATTACCGGATTGAAATTTCTGCTGGTAGACCTAAAGATCAGATTTCCTGCGGTATCTCCTTTCCAGGCTTTTACAATAGCAAAATCCGCATCAAATGCATATTCCATTAAATAATCCTTGCCATCAAAATTACGGACTTCCTTACCTTCTGCCACTTCTGTGCCTACACCTGCAGGGGTAAAAATTGCGGGCATCCCGTATCCTGCAGCCAGGCAGCGGGTAGCCAAAGTACCTTGTGGAATAAGCTCTACCTCTAGTTCGCCACTCAACAATTGACGTTCAAATTCCGCATTTTCGCCTACATAAGATGAAATCATTTTTTTAACCTGCCGTTGTCTCAGCATCAAACCAATACCAAAATCATCAACACCAGCATTGTTAGAAATACAAGTGAGGTTTTTTACCTGCTTGTTTACCAGCGCCTGAATACAATTTTCCGGAATCCCACAAAGCCCGAAACCACCGAGCATAAGGGTTGTACCATCTGATATATCTTTGATAGCCTCTTCAGCACCAGATACCACTTTATTTATCATTTTATGAATTTTTGGTTAGTTCGCTAAATTACAAATTGCGATCAAAATGTAGCATTTAAAAATTTTAAATCAATCAGGAATGCAAATTGATTGGAATTAATCTAAATAACCCTTAACTTTGTGGTGAAATGATTGACGAGAGAGAAGAAAATACATTCATATTGCCCACCGACCCTGAATTTCAAAAGGGAATGGGTTTCATTTTCAGTTGTACTGCTGAGCATAAAAAATGTTGCGAAAAATTTAAAAAAGGTAAACGTTGTAAGAAGTGTCCCGGCAACAAAAAGAAATAGGTTTATTTCGCTATTTCTACAATCTTATCATCACTTCCATTACTGGTGCAGATATAGAGTTTTCCTTCCGGTGATTGACAAACAGCCCTTACCCTGCCATAGGTGTTAACGTAAAAATCTTTTGTTTCAATAATTTTAGCCTGCGCATCATCTAATTTCAATTGTATTAACTTTGTGCCCTTTAATACCGCCAACAATAAAGAGTTTTTAAACTGCGGGATATAGTTGTTATTATAATAGGTTAAGCCACTTGGCGCAATAGTTGGTGTCCAATTGATTAACGGTTCTGTTACGTTATTAGAGCTGCAAAAAGACTGCTCTCCGCTTTCGTTACAGAATCCCTTTATATTGGGCCATCCGTAATTTCTTCCTTTTTCAATAACATTAATTTCGTCATCAGAATCAGGTCCATGTTCAGAGGAGAAAATTTTATTACCTACCTGGGTCAGTCCCTGCGGATTTCTGTGGCCTAAAGACCAAACCGGATTATTTGGATAAGGATTATCGGCGGGAATAGAGCCATCTAAATTTATTCTTAAAATTTTACCTGCTAAAGAATTAATGTTTTGGGGAAGATTAGTATCAGCAGCGTCACCGGTACTGATATAAAGTTTACCTCCGCTGATCAACAAACGAGAACCGTTATGGATAGAAGCAGCAGGAATTCGATCCAGTAAAACCTGTGGACTCGTTAAATTTCCCCCGGCATAGGTATAGCGCACTACTTTAGCGCTATAGGTACTTCCATAACCATAAATTACATAAACAAAAGGATTGTTTGCAAAATCGGGATGCAATGTCATTCCAAGCAAACCGCCTTCTCCATTGGTGCGTACTTCGGTTATGGTTAGCAAAGCTGTTACCTGGCCTGTAACAGGATTTAACCGGCTGATTTTACCTGCTTTTTCCGTAAACCAGATAAAATTATCGGGACCATATACCATTTCCCAGGGCAGGTTCAGTCCTGATACAATTACCTTTGATTTTAATTCTGCATCCGGCAGGTTACCTTGATCTTCATTACCATTGTCCGTTTTCTTGCAAGTTGCGGTAAGCAATACCACAAAAAGGCAGAGTAATACTTTTTTCATAAGCGTAACATTTTAAAAACAACACAGTTACGGCTATAAAGTTTTGGGTGCTGTCAGGTGTCTTCATCTTATAGGCTAAATTAAAGAGCGAATATGACAGTAATTTAGAAAGAGATTGGCAAACAGGTTTTTTCCCAGTGTCGGATGGTAACATCCAACACCACTATTGATAAATAAAGTTTTGTGTGCTGTCAGATGTTTCGATCTGACAGGCCAAATTAACAAGAGAATACTACAATAATTTTAGAAAGAGACTGGCAAACAGAATTCTTACCAGTGTCGGATGGTAACATCCAACACCACCATTACCACTATTAAAACAGTTACGGCTATAAAAGTTTTAGTTTTTCTGTAAGTGCTGTCAGATGTTGCCATCTGAAAGATTTCAAAAAAATAGTGCCGGATGGTAACATCCAGCACCACAATTATTAACAAGAGAATACTACAGTAATTTTAGAAAGAGACTAGCAAACAGAATTTTTACCAGTGTCGGATAGAAACATCCAACACCACCATTACCACTATTAAAACAGTTACGGCTATAAAAGTTTTAGTTTTTCTGTAAGTGCTGTCAGATGTTGCCATCTGACAGATTTCAAAAAAAAATAGTGCCGGATGGTAACATCCAGCACAACAATTATTAACAAGAGAATACTACAGTAATTTTAGAAAGAGACTGGCAAACAGTTTTTTTCCCAGTGTCGGATGGTAACATCCGACACCGCTATAAACTAATTCAAATACACATAGGTAATGCCATCACCACCCCTGTCGGCATGCTCATCTTCCATCCGGTTTACCTGGCTATACTTGCGTAAATATTCCCTGATCATTTTCCTCAAAATTCCGTCGCCTTTTCCGTGTATTAGTTTAATAGACGGAAAGCCGAGCATAATTGCTTTGTCTAGATACTTTTCTACTTCGAATAACGCATCTTCTGTACGTTTTCCACGAAGATCCAGTTCTGCCCTGAAGCCAGAAACCGCATCATTCATCCGCCCGGCGAAAGAACTGGCGCTACTTTGAATTACTTTTTTAGCTTCGCGGTTGCTTACTTTTTGTACACGGTTCTTTTTAACCGTCGACCGTAAATCGCCAATAGCCAAAACCAGTTCATTGCGGTTTATTTCCAGAACCTGACCAATGGTTTCACTATCGTTAAATTTCACCAAATCACCGATTTCAATTTCACCGCCAACTACTACAGGCAAAGGTTTAGGGCGTTCTTTTGGCACTGTATTTTTAACCAGTTCTTTTTGTAAATTCTGGCGGAGTTCTTTAGTTACTTCTTTATCAGCTTGCTTTTCCTTGATCTCGGCAATTGTATTTTCAACCAGTTTATTGGCATTTTTTATGATATTCTGGGCCTCTTGTTTGGCTTCCCTAATCAATACCTTTCTATTTTCCTCTAAAAAGCTTTTTAACTTTTCATTTTCAGCAACTAGATTTTTTGCTTTATTCTGCTGGTTGGCCAAACTTACTTTGGCATCATAAACATTTTTCTTTTCACGCTCCAGATCAACAAGCATCGTATCTATCCTATTCTGGTTTGAACCTGTCTTCTCTTTCGCAAGCTCAATAACCTCCTTAGGCAAACCGATGTTCTGTGCAATTTCAAATGCATAAGAACTGCCTGGCTTACCCATTTCGAGGACATATAGTGGTTTCATTTTGGCATTATCAAAAAGCATGGAGGCATTTTCCAAGCCTGCTGTATTACCTGCAAACAGCTTTAAATTAGAATAATGCGTGGTGATTACTCCCCGAACCTTTTTATTATTTAACACTTCCAAAACAGCCTCAGCCATTGGTCCGCCAAATTGCGGATCGGTACCCGTACCAAATTCATCAATCAACACCATTGTTTTCGGCGAGGCATGTTCTACGAAATAGCGCATCTTCTTTAAATGTGCACTATAAGTACTTAAATCGCTTTCAATGGACTGATCATCGCCGATATCTGCAAAAATATTCTCAAAAATCCCTACTTCGCTATTGGCGTCAACCGGAATTAACAGACCAGTTTGCAACATAATCTGTAAAAGGCCAACCGTTTTCATACAAACCGATTTACCACCGGCATTTGGGCCCGAAACCAGCACCACACGGGTTTCAGCATCAATATGAATATTTAAAGGAGTAACCGTTTTCTTTTCAGCAGCAAATGAGATGGATAGCAAAGGGTGCCTTGCGTTAATCAGCCTGGTTTTAGGCTCTTTTAAGAGACCCGGCATTTCGGCTTCAATATCCATCGCAAATAATGCTTTTGCCCGAACAAAATCCAGTTTGGTTAAAAAACCATGGTACGAAAGCAATAATGGCGAATAAGGCCGCAGATCATCCGTTAAGGCAATTAAAATCTTAATAATTTCACGGCGTTTATCGAATTCTAAATCGCGCAGTTTATTATTTAATGTAAAAACTTCTTCAGGTTCAATATAAACCGTTTGCCCGGTTGCCGATTCGTCATGCACAAAGCCTTTCAGCTTGCGTTTATTTTCTGCTAAAACCGGAATGCACATCCTTCCATCACGAATGGTCAAACTACCGTCGGCAACCCAATTATTGGCTATAGCCTGCTTATAAATAGCATCCATGCGCTTACGCACATCCTGTTCGGCCTTCGAAATGGCCGAAGTAATTTCCTGCAATTCTTTTGATGCATTGGGTTTAATCTTTCCTTTTGCATCGATTACGGTTTCTATTTTCCGGAGAATGTTTTTTTCAATCGGGAGGTGTTCAAATAAAGCTTCAAGTGTAGGGTATACTTCTGCACGTTCTTCAAAAAAACGGAGTACAGAAAAAACAGTCTGCAATGAAGTGTATACCTGAAACCACTCCTCTTCTAAAAGGTACGTGCCTTCAACCCTGATTTTTTCAACCAGCGATTTAATATCAAAAAAGGTATTGATCTGTAGAGGCTCCTGATTTTGCAGGATGCTCTTAAACTCCTTGGTTTGACGTAAGAATTTATCAATTTGATCAAAACGGTTCATCACCTGCATCTTTTCCACCATTACCTGGCCCATAGGGCTCAAACAATGTTTGCTGATCAGTTGCCTGATTTCTACAAAACCTAAACGTTCTAAACAATTATCGGGATATAACATATTATTGTACTGCAACTGGTGTGGGTAATGTACTTACCACTCCGGCTTTTTTTATATTAATGAGTGAATCGGCCTCTTTTTTCTTTTTGGCAATTGCTGCCACCGCTTTAACCTTTGATAAAGAATCGGGTTTCATTTTTTTTCTGATCGCAAGAGAATCGGCCTTAAATTTCTTTGCTATCACCAACGAATCAGTTTTAAACTGTTTTTTTCTGATCATTAAATCGGCTAACTCCGTTCCTTTTTTTTGTTTAGCCAACATTTTCTGTACGTTTTTATACACGGTTTCCAATTCAACAGGGTTGGTATTATACCAGAGTAAACTTTTATTATACTGGGCAGAATCTGTTCCGAATTTTTTGTAAATCCCCTTGTAATAAGCAGCGGCAACTTTCTTTGCCGAGTCTACTACATAAATGCTGGAAAGATATCCGTCTACAATGTGCATATCATATAAAATCTTTTCCATTTTATCAGGTTTGATAATGTCATCAGGTATGCCTGGCTTACAGCCAAACCATAATATAGCTGTCATTAAAACCCATATTAATCTCTTCATCCTTAATTTAACTATTATTTTTTGCCCAAATTGCGGCAAGGTTATTAATTTTACCAAAAATAGTTATAAATGAGCATAGCTGATAATCTTAAACAATATAAAAGCGAAGTTGAATCAGAGGGGATTAAACTCATTGCAGTGTCGAAGACACAACCGATAGCATCAATTTTAGAAGCATACAACGCCGGACAACGCATTTTTGGAGAAAACCACGTACAGGAAATGGTTGAAAAAGAGGCGCAGCTTCCGAAAGATATTGAATGGCATTTGATTGGTCATTTACAGAGCAATAAGGTAAAATATATCGCTCCTTTTGTTAAACTTATCCATGGTGTTGACAGCCTTAAATTGCTGCAGGAAATCAACAAACAAGCGGCCAAAAACAAACGCATCATTGATTGCTTATTACAGGTTTATATTGCTGATGAAGACACCAAATTCGGACTTGGTTTTGACGAAGTAATCGAACTGTTACGCGCGGAAGAGTTAGCCGAATTGAAAAACATCCGTATTGTAGGTTTAATGGGAATTGCCACCAATACAAAGAACGAAAAACAGATTGCAACAGAGTTTAACGAATTGAAAGTGTTTTTTGATGGCATTAAAGTAAGTTTTTTCCGCAAAGATGAAGCTTTTAAAGAAATATCAATCGGAATGAGTGCCGATTATAAAATCGCCATTGAAGAAGGAAGTACAATGGTGCGCATTGGTAGCAGTATTTTCGGAAAAAGGATAATCAAACATTTTAAAACAGATATTTCGGCAAATTAATATGGAGTTTAACATCAGATTTGCAACAGCACAAGATTGTCCGAGAATATTAGAGCTCATTAATGAACTGGCTGTTTATGAGCGGGCTCCTGAGGAAGTTACCGTTACTTTAGATCATTTCATAGATGCCGGTTTCGGTAAGAATCCGGTATGGAAAGCTTATGTAGCTGAGGTCGATCATACCATCGTCGGATTCGCATTATATTACACACGCTATTCTACCTGGAAAGGATGCAGGTTATATCTTGAAGATTTTATCGTTACGGAAGAATTCAGAGGAAAGGGATTAGGCAAGATATTATTTGAAAAAGTAATAGAAGAGGCAAAAAACGGCAACTATAGCGGCATGGTTTGGCAAGTGTTAGATTGGAACGAACCTGCAATCAATTTCTATCATAAATATAAAGCACAGTTGGAAAGTGGATGGATCAACGCATCGCTATCTAAAGAACAGATCAAGGCATTTTAATATGGATATTTTTAAGTTTGGAGGTGCCTCGGTAAAAGATGCAGCAGGTGTAAAAAACCTGGCCAATATTGTACACGATTATAAAAAAGGAAATCTGCTGATCGTTATTTCGGCCATGGGCAAAATCACCAACAGATTGGAAGATCTTACCTATGCATACCTGTCGCAAAATGACGAAGCACATGCCATTTTTGAAGAAATAAAACATTTCCATTTCAGCATTATCGATGAACTTTTTCAGGGACAACACCACCCTGTTTATGATGATGTAGCCAACACCTTTGTTGAGATAGAATGGTTGATTGAGGATGAGCCAGATCATAATGCCGATTATATCTACGATCAGATTGTATCTATCGGCGAGATCGTTTCTACTAAAATTGTAGCGGCCTGGTTAAATGAAACGGGCAATAAAACCCTTTGGGCAGATGCGCGCAACTATATCCAGACGGATAATACGTATAAAGAAGGTAAAGTTGACTGGGTTAAGACCAACCAAATCATACATAAAGACCTAAAACCATTATTAACAGACAATATCATTGTAACACAAGGGTTTATTGGCGGAACGAGTGAAAATTATACCACAACACTGGGTCGCGAAGGCTCTGATTATTCGGCAGCAATATTTGCTTCCTGTTTAGATGCCGCGGCCTTAACCATCTGGAAGGATGTTCCGGGGGTATTAAATGCAGATCCGAAGTGGTTTGATGAAACGGAATTGATTGCACAACTTTCTTATCATGATGCGATAGAACTTACTTACTATGGCGCAACAGTAATTCACCCAAAAACCATAAAACCCCTTCAAAACAAGGGTATTCCACTTTTCGTGAGGTCCTTTATCCAGCCGGAAGGTTCAGGAACAGCCATTACCAAAGAAAATAATCCATTGCCTGTTCCATCTTTTATCTTTAAGGTAAACCAGGCGCTGATTTCTATTTTCCCAAAAGACTATTCTTTTATTATTGAAGAAAACCTGAGCAATATTTTCGAGCTATTCCATACACATAAGATCAAAATTAATACGATGCTTAACTCGGCCATTAGTTTTTCAGTGAGTATTGATGATCATCCGGTACAGATCGAAAAACTGATCAAAGATCTGTCAGAAGAGTTTACCGTAAAATATAACAAAGGACTTGAACTGGTAACCATCCGTTATTACAATCAGCAAACCATTGATCGTGTAAGCATTGACAAAGATATTTTGTTGGAAGTAAAGAGTCGGCACACCTGCCAGATGGTGATGAAGAATAAAAATAGTAGCAAGTAATTAGTATTAAGAATCAGATCGGATACTCCCCTTAATACTTGCTACGCGCTACCTATTACTTGATACTGTTATAAACAATGAACAATAAACTTTTAGCTCAAGCCGTACAAGATTACATCAATGCAAATTTAAACGCTGATGTAAACCAGATTGCTTTAGCAAAAAGTCCGTTTGAAGGCATAAGCCCTGCAGAGTTAGCTACACAAATTACCGCAAAAAAGAAATCAGAAAAGAAATTACCTTCCTGGTTTAAAACCGAAAAGATTTATTATCCGCCGGTACTATCCATCGAACAAACCTCTTCTGAAGTTACTGCAGCATACAAATCAAAACTGGCTAACGGTGATACGTTGATTGATATTACCGGAGGCTTCGGAATAGACAGTTATTACTTTTCACAAAAGGTAAAAACCGTAACGCACTGCGAAATCAATCCTGAACTATCTGCAATAGCACAGCATAATGCACAGGCTTTACATGCGATGAATATAGAATTTCAGGCAGAAGACGGCATTGCTTATATCAAATATAACGATGCATGTTTTGATACCATCTATGTTGATCCTGCGCGAAGAGCTGAAAAAGGCAAAGTTTTTATGCTTAAAGATTGCACGCCCGATGTGGTAAGCAATCTTGACCTATTACTGGAAAAATCTTCACGAATAATCATAAAAACTGCCCCGTTACTCGATATTTCTGCCGGATTATCAGCGTTGAGACACGTAAGCGAAATCCATATCGTAAGCGTAAGAAATGAGTGCAAAGAACTTTTATGGGTAATAGATAAAGGTTACAAAAACGATATAAAAATCAAGGCAGTAACCTTAAATAATGAGATTGAAAAGGATTTTTCCTTTTACATATCGTCCTCAAATGCTTCAGTGCATTTTACAGACCGTTTGAACATTGGCGAATACCTGTACGAGCCTGATGCTGCCTTATTAAAATCGGGTGCTTTTAATTTAATTGGCGCAACCTACGGACTCTTAAAATTACATCCTCAAACGCAGCTGTTTAGTGCTGATAGTATAAAAACAGATTTTCCCGGCCGCATTTTTAAAATTGAAGCCATACTGAACACCGCCGAACTGAAAAAAGATACCAGGTTAAAAGGTAACGTCATTGTACGCAACTATCCTGCAAAACCCGAAGATTTGGTCAGGAAATATAAAATTAAAGCCGATCAGAATCAGTTTTTGGTTTTTACCAAAATTGCAAATGGAGAAAATGTGATTCTGAAAGGATCGATTATACAATATTATTAATCGAAATACCTTTCACAGGACTAATCAATCCATCAAAAAGCCGATAACCAAACCAAAAACAGCTGACATTAAAACCTAAATTAAATAAGCAAAATGGCGGAAGTTTACAACCCCCGCCATTTTTAATAGTATTTATCAATCTGTTAACAAGAATCACCAAACAAAGTAAAACCACTTCAATTGCCATACTGTTCTCATCAACACCTCATCCATCCTACATTCTACATCCTCCATCAAACCTCTTCCATCTTTTATTTTACATTCTTTCCGGAGAAGTAATTCCTAAAATCAGCATGCCTGCATGAATAATATCGGCCGTTTTTTTACAAAGATTTAAGCGGAATTGTTTTAAATCACCTTCCTCTGTTTTCACAATTGGTGGTACCTCGTGATAAAATTTGTTGAACAGCTTGGCCAGTTCATATAAATAGTTGGCTAAACTCGCCGGACTAAAAGCTTTAGCCGCAATTTCGATCTCTGCAGGGTATTTGGCCAATTGTAGAATCATTTCCAATTCCACACCGCTAATCCCGCCAAACGCCAAACGCCCAACACCAAACTTGTAGTCAGATTTACTTAACAATGATTTGATCCTGGCGTGGGTATACTGAATAAACGGACCGGTATTGCCTTGAAAATCGATACTCTCTGCCGGATTGAACAATAAACGTTTTTTAGGCTCTACTTTTAACAAGAAATATTTTAAAGCACCCAAGCCAATGTTTTTATAAAGTTCATCTTTATCTTCCTGAGGGAAATCGTTGGTTTTACCCAATTCTTCTGTTTTCTCCCGCGCAGTGGTAATCATGCTGTCAATCAGTTCATCGGCATCCACAACAGTTCCTTCACGGCTTTTCATCTTTCCGTTAGGCAAATCTACCATCCCGTACGACAGGTGATATAAACCTTTCGCCCAGCTTTTGCCCAATTTCTCTAAGATGAGGAATAATACTTTAAAATGGTAATCCTGCTCGTTACCCACCACATAAATCGACTCATCCATATTGAAATCCTCGTGTTTCATTTCGGCAGTACCTAAATCCTGGGTAATGTAAACGGAAGTACCATCTGCACGCAATACCAGTTTCTGGTCTAAACCATCGGCGGTCAAATCAATCCAAACCGAACCATCTTCTTTTTTAAAGAAAACACCTTTGGCCAGTCCTTCATCAACCGTACCTTTTCCCAAAAGATAGGTATTGCTTTCGTAATAGAACTTATCAAAATCTACACCCAGGTTTTTATAGGTAATATTAAAACCTGCGTATACCCATTCGTTCATCGTTTTCCAAAGCGAAACCACTTCGTCATCACCCTGCTCCCATTTTAAAAGCATTTGTTGAGCTTCTTTTATTAATGGTGCATTTTTCTTGGCCTCTTCTTCCGTTTGACCCGCTGCTTTTAAAGCATCAATCTCTTTTTTATATTCTTTATCAAATATGACGTAGTATCGGCCAACCAAATGGTCCCCCTTTTCGCCCGTACTTTCCGGGGTTTCGCCATTACCCCATTTTTGCCAGGCCAGCATCGATTTGCAGATGTGGATACCGCGGTCGTTAACCAGGTTTACTTTTACCACATCATAGCCATAAGCTTTAAGCAATTCGGAAACAGAATAACCTAATAAATTATTACGCACATGGCCCAAATGAAGCGGTTTGTTGGTATTTGGCGATGAATATTCTACCATTACCTTTTTTCCGTTTGAGGGAAAAATACCGAAATCAGGCGCCAAAATTTCTTCGTTAAACTGCTTCAAGAAATAACTTTCAGCAATGCTGAGGTTTAAAAAGCCTTTAACTACATTAAATTTAGTGATCTCTTCTACGTGGGCAACTAAATATTCACCAATTTCGGTTGCAGTTTGCTCAGGCGATTTTTTAGAGATTTTCGTGATCGGAAAAACTACGATTGTAGCCTGACCTTCAAATTCTTTACGGGTTTCCTGTATATTGATTACACTTTCAGCTATTTCTTCTTTATAAAGCTCCAAAATGGCTTTCTGTGTCTCGGTAATAATAAAATTCATGGCGTAAAAATATGTAAAAAAGGTGGAAGGTGAAAGGGTTAAGCTGGAAGGTTTTTAAGCTCCTATATGCCTGGAAAGGTGCTGTAGTGCCTGTAGCGCCGATAGTCCTTCTTTTCGCTATAGTCCCGGTTGAAAAAACCGGGAGCTGCCGCTACAATAAGGTTTATTGATATCGGTTCTTTGCGATAAAAATAGGAATGGTTTTTTTAATGGCATCAAAACATCTGACCTCTGACACCCGACTTACTGAATATAAAAGAATGTCATATCCTAATTCAAATCTATCATCCCCATTCTCATATCTGATTTTTTCTGATAGCTTTGTAACAACTAATTTATTTATGAGCGAGCAGAATCTAAACTTTAAAGTGAATGTAAACACCGAAATCGGCAGGTTACGCAAATTGTTAATTCATAGCCCGGATAGCGGTTTGGGCAAAGTGGTACCATCTAAAGCGCAAGACTGGCTTTTCGAAGATATTGTTCATTTAGACACCATCCGTAAGGGTGAATATGACTATTACATCAAACTGTTGATGTACTTTTTAGATCCAAATAAGATAAAGGGCAAACTGGCTGAAATTGATTCAGAAGAGGCCAACCGAAATTTCTATAAGCCCAATCATCCTGAATTTCACAACTCGACAGCAGTAATCGAAATACAGAATTTATTGAGCGAGATGCTGGAGGATGAATCCATCAGAAAGAAACTGGTAGCCGCAGTTTGTGCCATTGAGGGCTGTACTTATAAAGTTCAGATCGAACTTACTCAAACCCCGGCTAAAGAACTGGCAGAGATTTTTATTTCAGGCACCCTGGCTAACGATACGATGATCTTTGCGCCAATTCCAAACCTCATTTTTACCCGTGATGTGGGCACCACGATCAATAACCATATTCTCTTAAATAAGCCAGCAAAAAAAGCGCGTGTACGCGAAACGCTTTTAATGCGCTATATCTTTTTTAACCACCCATTATTTGAAGGTTACCGCAACAACATCCTCGAAATTCCGGATGTTACCATGCACTTTTTACGCCCTGGTGATGAGCCAGCTTTCAGCACCACGCTTGAGGGCGGAGATGTGATGATGGTTAGTCCTAACCACGTCTTAATCGGGTGTAGCGAAAGAACATCAGAACATGGTGCCAATGAAGCCATTAAACTTTTATTTGATCAAAATGTGGTAGAAAAGGTAACGGTAGTCAAAATACCGAATAAACGCGACTATATGCACCTGGACACTGTTTTCACACAGGTTAAACGCAATACCTGGGTGATCCTAAACTCGATTGCGCACTCTCCGAAATATAATCCTTACGAGCCGATCAATTTCTTAAAAGAGCCCGAGAAACTCGAAGCCACAACTGCCATTCAGTTTACCAAAGCCAACCCACAGGAACCAAAGCATTTCGAGCATGTAGAAGCCTTGCTGAACGACATTAGCCAGAATGATTTAAAGAGTACCGAACCGACTAAAATTATTTATAGCGGAAACAATACCTTCCCCTACGATTCAAGAGAGCAGTGGACCGATTCGTGTAACCTGTTGGCCATTAAAGAAGGTGTTGTTTTAGGTTACGACAGGAACGATAAAACGGTTGAAGCCTTCAAAGCGGCAGGTTTTGATGTGGTTGATGTAAAAGATTTAATCCAAGACCTGGAAAGTGGCAAGGTAAATACCGAAACCATAACCGATACGTTGATTTTAATGCCATCAGCAGAACTATCGCGGGCCCGAGGAGGTTTCCATTGTATGAGTTTACCTATTTTAAGAGATAATTTATAGATATAACGTCATGCTGAATTTATTTCAGCATCTAATCAGAAAGATCCTGAAATGAATTCAGGATGACGAATAGAAAAAGAAAATGCAAACCACCAACCATATCCTCATGATCCGCCCGGTTGATTTTAAATTCAACGAGCAAACGGCAGGAAATAATAAGTTCCAGGTTGCCTCTACCGAAATCGATGTACAAACAGAAGCCTTAAAAGAATTTGATGGTTTTGTCGATCTTTTGCGCAAAAATGATGTCGACGTTACCGTAGTGGATGATACGCTGCAACCAGAAACCCCCGACTCCATTTTTCCGAACAACTGGGTATCTTTTCACGAAGATGGCTCGGTTTATCTATATCCCATGTTTTCTGAAAACCGCCGTTTAGAGCGTAGGAAGGAAATACTTGAAAGTCTGAAAACCAGGTTTGAGGTAAACCATGTAAGCGACCTGAGTTTTTTTGAAATGCAGTATGCCTTTTTAGAAGGAACAGGCAGCATGGTGCTGGATCGCGCCAATAAAATTGCCTATGCTTGTTTAAGCGTACGTACTGATGAAGAGGTTTTAAATAACTTTTGCATGCTTACCGGTTACGAGCCTGTGGTTTTTCAGGCGGTAGATGGCGATAATTTCCCGATTTACCACACCAACGTGATGATGTGTATTGGAGATCGTTTCGCAGTAATTTGTCTCGATTCGATCAGAAATGCTGAAGAACGTATGCAGGTGAGCATCAGTTTAAAAGGTAGCGGAAAAGAAATTATCGAAATCAGTCTGGAACAGCTGAACAAATTTGCAGGTAACATGTTACAGGTTTCCAATGCGGCCGGCGAAAGTTTGCTTGTAATGTCAGAGCAGGCGTATTTATCTTTAAACGACGAACAGGTTAAAGCATTGAAACAGTACAGCCGCATCATTTATGCACCACTTTATACCATTGAAAAAAATGGAGGTGGCAGCGCAAGATGTATGCTGGCGGAAATACATTTGCCAGTTAAGTAAATACCGTCCGTCATTTCAACTGTAGCACAGTACCGAACTTTGGGAAGAAATTTTTAGCCGTGGTTCGTTTCTGTACGAACCACTTTATTTTTTGTCACGGAAGCTCAGAACACGCGGAAAACCAACCGAAGAGAATATGCCTTGCTATCAAATTATTCCAATTAGTTTTATTACTTTCGCGAAAAATTTAAATATCTATGTCTTTACTACAAGAATTGCAATCCCGTTCAGGAAATAAATGTGAGTTATGCACCGCTGAAAACAACTTATCGGTTTATGAAGTACCTCCTACCAGCAATGCGAACAGCGATAATAGCATTTTAGTTTGTAAAAACTGTTTAGACCAGATTGAAAAAAATGAACAGCTTAATGCTGATCACTGGAAAATTTTAACAGAAACCATGTGGTCGGAATTTCCGCCTGTTCAGGTAGTGGCCTGGCGCATGTTAAGTCGTTTAAGAAATGAAGGTTGGGCTGCAGACAGTCTGGACATTTTATACCTGGACGATGAAACTTTGGAATGGGCTAAAAAAACCGGCGACCATGAGCAGGAAGGTACTGTAGAATTTCATCAGGATAGTAATGGAACCCGTTTATTTGAAGGCGACACCGTAGTTTTAGTTAAAACGCTCGATGTTAAAGGTTCTACACTGAGTGCCAAATTGGGTACGGTGGTAAAAAACATCCGCCTGGTACACGATAATACCGAACAAATTGAGGGTAAAGTAGAAGGCCAAACCATTGTGATTTTAACAAAATATTTAAGAAAAGGATAATTATCTAGCTGGCACGCGTTTCAAACGCGTGCCTAATAACCTAACGATTGTATCGTTTCCATTCTATCCACAAGAACTTTCAACTAAAAATAGGATATTTTGCCAAATGCTGGAAGATTTAAATGAAAACGAACTGCAACTAGCGACTTTCATGAGTGATCTTTCTGAACGTTGTTACAACGCAGGATGAATGATGAATCTTGAATACGTTTTATGGAGTTGTATTTTAATTGGCCCGAGAAAATATGGACATGACACCATTAATGAAACAGACATTAATCATCTAAACAAGCTATCCATTATTGCAAATGCCTGGATTGTTTTTGATGATGAAACCGATGAAACTGCTATAGAATTGAAGCACTGGAAAAAACAGTTTCAGATAGCAATAGAGAATAACAAAAAGCTTACGTGCGACTAACTTCCTCTTCTGGCGCGCGTTTCAAACGCGTGCCTGAATAGCTTAAATGATTGTATCGTTAACAATCTTATTACCAGCTATAGACACCGTGGTTCGTGTCCGCAAAGACCATTTTTTTTGCCACGGAAGCTCCGAACACACGGAAAACTTTCACATTAAAGCACCTTGCTATAAAACCCAAAATAGCTGTATGGTATTTGCCACCCTAAACCTCCTATGAATAAAACCCCTTTCAAGCAGCTTAGAAAGCTTTTTCTTTTTTATGGGCAAAAGACGTTCCCTGTCCTGAGAATTGGCTGTCTATTGTTTAAATTAATGCCTCTCAGAAGTTTTTTTTTTATAAAAGTATAAAAACTTAGCTATATCCTCCTATTAGCGGTCATTAAATTTGCCGCAGGTATCTATCAATAATTAGGTT
>NZ_FOJM01000016.1 GCF_900111825.1 Pedobacter suwonensis | reverse complement strand
TACCTATTAATGAGCAGAATGCGGCATCATGCATTTCCGTATAGCTAGGCCATAGCACCGTATCACCGTTCTACTTAAAACCGGCCTAATAAATTTTTCGGACTGCACTGTTCTAGCCATAACACTGGCTTTGAAAGAAAAATTTTCAGCCGGCATTTTTTGTTACTTTTTGATGCCAAAAAGTAAGAGCCCTTCGGCGGCGGTGAGCCGAGGCAAGAATTGTGCGAAGGAAAAAACGTCAATCATATTGATTTTTATATCATAAATTATCCCTCAGGATGACAACATTAATCTTATACGCCTAGGTAGCAGTTGCAACTATGCTCTACACTTATTCCGATGCTAATTTAGTGCCGTTTATCGGTAAAAAATCGGAACCGCTTCGATAGGTTTAGATGGCAAGTAAAGCAATTGCTATCCGGGGGGTGTATAACGCTGACAAATAACAGCTTATTGGGAAACTATGCTATTCAACCCTTTAACAACAGCATAGACACTGCCATTTTAGACCTGATTGAAATGGAAAGCCCACAGCGCAGCGAGGACTTGAAATGGAAAGCAGGACGAACCTTAAAAGAGCTACTGTAATTGCTCTTCAAATGACCTTTTTTGGACTACACTCCTTTGAGATTTAAATTACAAAAGATCCTTCGTTGCGCTTAAGATGACAGTATGGACAGTTAGCCCATTAACTATCTATTTATTAAAAGCTGTCATGGTATGGGCAGGTCCAATGGTAACGAAGCTTTTAATCAACTCTACACTTTTATCAATTAATGCAGGAAGTTCTAACTGTTCATTTTTATCAAACAAACCCAAAACGAAATCTATTTGCCTGCCTTTAGGGTAATCATTTCCGATGCCGAAGCGTAGACGCGCATAATTTTGTCCACCGCAAACTTCTTCTATGCTTTTTAATCCATTATGACCGGCGCTGGAACCCTGCAGTTTCAACCGGAGCTTTCCAAGCGGCAACGCAAGATCATCGACAACAACCAGCACATTTTCCGGTGCTATTTTTAATTCCTTCATCCAGTAGTTTACGGCTTTACCGCTCAGGTTCATAAAGGTGGTCGGTTTAATTACATGCAGTTTTTTACCTTTAAAACCAACCTCAGCATAATAGGCCAAACGGATATTGTCGAAACTACCACCTAAGCCTTTTACCAATTCATCGGCGATATCAAAGCCGATATTATGCCTGGTGTGCGCATACTCCGGTCCGATATTTCCTAAGCCAACTATAAGATATTTCATGGAAGCAAAGATAAAAAAAAGTCCGAAGTCAGGAGTCTGAAGTCGGGAGTCTAAACCACTAATTTCCAAACAACCTCTTGATGAAGAGTGGGGCAGTTACCAATAAAGGTATGACAGAACTAACTTTATATCAATAAAAAAAGCGTTCCGACCTAAATCGAAACGCTAATCTTGAAATCAGGAAATCCTAAGAATCCTGATTATTTTTTACCTTTTGCAGCTTCAGTTTCTGCTTGTTTTAATGCTCTAGACATTGCAACAGAAACGATGGTATCTTCAGGAGTGTTAGTGATTACATATTTGTCACCTTGAAGGTCACGAACACGGAATAAACTACCTACTTCTAATTTCTCTAAGCTTACTTCTACGTTTTGCGGCATGTTAGCTGGTAAAGCTTTAACACGTAGTTTACGTAATTTCTGGATTAACTTACCCCCCATTTTAACACCTGGAGAAGTTCCTGTTAATTTAACCGGGATCTCCATAACGATTTCTTTATCGTCAAATAACTGAAGAAAATCGATGTGCAATAATACATCGGTAAGTGGGTGGAACTGAGTATCTTTTACGATAGCTTTGGTTTTGGCACCGTTAACATCGATTTCAACAAAGTTTACTTCCGGGGTATAAATAACATCTCTTAAATCAGCAATAACCACAGCTAAGTGTTGTTGCTCTTTTCCACCATACAATACCGCCGGAACTTTACCTTCGTAACGAAGTTCCTTGGCATCGCGTTTCCCTACGTTCTCTCTTGGAGAACCGCTAATTGCGATTGTTTTCATTTTTATATTTATTTATTTATTAGTAGTAAGTATTAAGTATCAAGTATCCAGACCTTAAGCCTTCAACCTTTTACCTTCAACCTTAATTAAACTCTAAACAGGTCACTAATTGAACCATGTTCGTTTACATTAGCAATTGCCCTTGCAAATAAACTGGCTGTGCTTAGCACCCTGATTTTCGAACTTTCCCTTTTCAGCGGGATCGTATCTGTAACGATCAGTTCAGTTAACACCGAATTTTCTACCGTTTCAACGGCTTTGCCAGATAATACAGCATGTGTACAAACTGCCCTCACACTTGCTGCGCCATTTTCCATAATCAAAGCAGCAGCTTTCGATAAAGTTCCGGCAGTATCACAGATATCATCAATCAGTACCACGTCCTGTCCGGTTACATCCCCAATAATCGACATCGATTCGATTTCATTGGCACGTTTACGGCGCTTATCACAAATAATTACCTCAGCATTAAAAAACTTGGCAAAAGTACGTGCCCTGTATGAACCGCCCATATCCGGAGATGCAATGGTTAAGTTTTTTAAACCTAAGCTTTTGATATAAGGTACAAAGATTACCGATCCATCGAGGTGATCAACCGGGATATCAAAGAAACCCTGTATCTGTGCAGCATGTAAATCCATCGTCATGATGCGGTGAATACCTGCTGATTTCAATAAGTTGGCCACCAATTTGGCACCGATTGCTACACGTGGCTTGTCTTTTCTATCCTGACGGGCTAAACCATAATAAGGAACAACTGCTGTAATATAATGTGCAGATGCCCTTTTAGCAGCATCAACCATAAGCAAAAGTTCCATTAAATTATCGCTGGGCTGATAAGTTGACTGGATTAGAAAAACATCACTACCCCGGATTGACTCATCAAAAGAAGGCTGAAATTCTCCATCACTGAATTTGTGAATGGTTACGCTACCAAGTGACTTGCCGTAATGCTCGGCAATTTTAAGTGATAATCCTTTAGAACCTGTTCCGGAAAAAAGCTTTACCGGGTTAAACTGCAATGGCATGGGTTCGTGTAGTTACGGTTAAAAAAAATCGGATCATGCCTATTTAAAACATGATCCGTTATTAAATTTTAGTTGTCCGACCTGGATTCGAACCAAGACAAACGGTACCAAAAACCGTTGTACTACCCTTATACTATCGGACAAGCTTTATCAAAGATATTCTCTTTGAAAGGGAATGCAAATGTAGGAACCTTATTTTAAATATGCAAGAGAGATTTTAAAATATTTTTAATTTCTTTCCCGCTGTTCCTGTTTGCGATGCAAAGATAAAAAAATCATCATATAGCATGCAACATTTTCTTTTTTTATGTGACTTTTTTTAATACGAACCACTTAAATCATTTATTATCAAAGACTAAAATTAAACTATGAATTACTCAAGGATCAACACCATTGGAGGCTGGCTCTGTTTTGTTATTGCCGCTTTCACGTACATTTTAACCTTAGATCAATCTGTAAGTTTCTGGGACTGTGGCGAATTCATTTCTTCTGCCTTCCGGATGGAAGTAGTTCACCAGCCAGGCGCTCCAATAGTCTCCATGATCCAAAAGTTATTTTCGATATTCGCTTTTCACGATAAAACCAAGGTCGCCTATTTCATTAATATATCTTCTGCGCTTGCAAGTGCCGGCACTATTCTATTTCTGTTCTGGACCATTACTGCACTGGCCAGGAAAACAGTAGTTAAAAAGGACGAAGAAATCAGTAGTCAAAAAATAATCGGGATTATCGGTGCAGGTTTTGTTGGCGCTTTGGCCTATGCTTTTTCTGATAGTTTTTGGTTTTCAGCTGTAGAGGCTGAAGTTTATGCCATCTCATCGCTCTGTAGCGCCATTGTATTCTGGGGCATATTAAAATGGGAATCACAGGCTGATGAACCAAAATCAGACCGTTGGTTACTTTTTGTAGCTTACATGATGGGGATATCAATTGGTGTACACATTTTAAACCTGCTAACCATTCCCGCATTAATATTTGTTTATTATTTCAAAAAGAACCAATCGCCCAATTGGAAAGGCATTTTAAAGGTATTCCTTGTTTCAATAGCTGTATTGGCGGCGGTACAATTTGGAATCATCCAATATGTAATATCTTTTGCCGCAAGCTTCGATTACTTTTTTGTAAACACCCTGGGTTTAGGCTTTGGAACAGGGATATTGTTTTTTGCGGTATTCCTAATCGGGGGACTGGTTTACGGTATTCGCTATTCCATCCTTAAAAATAAAAGGGTTTTGAACCTAGTGATGTTGTTTACCGTCTTGCTACTTTTTGGATATAGCTCTTTTGCGCTTCTCATCATCAGGGCACAGGCTAAACCAAATTTAAACAACTATAATGTAGATAATGTATTCTCGTTTTCGAGATATGTGAGTCGCGACCAATACGGCGACAGACCCTTGCTTTATGGCGAAAACTACAATTCAGAAAAAGTCGGAATTAAAGAAACAGGCAAGATTATCCGTAAAGGCGATAAAAAATACGAACCAGCAGGCACAAAATCGGAATATGTTTTTGCTGATAAAACTTTACTGCCACGCATGTATAGCGACAAACCTGAACATGTTAATTTTTACAAAAGTTACATGGGTTTTGACGACGAACATAAACCTACTCTATTGGATAATTTGAAGTATATGTTTTCTTTCCAGACCGGACAAATGTACATGCGCTATTTCATGTGGAATTTTGTAGGCAGACAGGATAATGAAGATGGACAACTTGGCGGGAAAGACGGTAATTGGCTCAGTGGTGTAAAACCTTTGGATGCGATCAGGCTGGGTAATCAAAAAAACCTTCCACCATCCATTGTAGAGAACAAAGCATATAATAGATTTTTCTTTCTGCCCTTAATTATCGGCTTAATTGGCGCCGTTTGGCATTTTAAGCGCAACCAAAAAGATGCAGGTGTTATCGGTTTACTTTTTGTATTTACCGGGGTGGCCATAGTGGTTTACTTAAATTCTGTTCCTGTTGAGCCCCGCGAAAGAGATTATGCTTACGTAGGTTCGTTTTATGCTTTTGCCATCTGGATCGGTTTAGGGGTACTGGGATTAAAGGATTTGTTTTCACAAAAACTAACGCCCTTGCGTGCCAGTATTTTTGCTACGGTTATAGCTTTATTTGGCGCCCCGATCATTATGGCCAACCAGGGCTGGGACGACCACGACCGTTCTGACAGTCACATGGCTAGAGACATGTCTATCAACTACCTAAAATCCTGCGCACCTAATGCCATCTTGTTTACCTATGGCGATAATGACACCTATCCGGTTTGGTATGCACAGGAAGTAGAAAATATCCGTCCGGATGTGCGGGTGGTGAATTTAAGCTTATTTACTGCCGACTGGTATATTGACGGTATGCGAAAAAAACAAAATGAATCTGCCCCTTTACCGATCACCCTTAAACATGAGCAATACGTTGAAGGCACGAGGGATATCATGTATTTCCAGGATTATAAAATTGCACAGCACATTGAGTTACAGGAAATTTTAGATGTGTTGCTGTCCGATCATGACGAGGATAAGGTAACCATGACAGATGGCTCTAAATACAATGTATTACCTACAAAGAACCTAAAACTGGCAGTAAGCCCACAACAGGTACTCGATACCGGAACCGTTCCAAAAGAAGATGCCGGAAAAATAGCAAGCAGTATGGAATGGACTTATAATTCGAATTTTGTAACCAAAGGTACTTTAGCTCTGTTTGATATTTTAACGCACAATAACTGGGAACGGCCGATTTATTTTAGCGGCGCCATGCCAGACGAGCAATATTTAGGGCTTAACAAGTACCTTTATTCCGAAGGTTTAAACAAAAGATTACTTCCGTTAAAACCTGATACGGCCATTACACAGGATTTTGATCGCGTAAACCTGAAACCGATGTACAACAACCTGATGAATGTGTATGGCTTCGGCAACATTAAATATGCCAATCATTTAGACAGACAATCTGCCGATGATGTAGCCATGATATCTAACATGTTTAATGGTTTATTAACCGGACTAATTAATGAGGGTAAAATTGTCGAAAGCAAAAAAGCGGTAAATAAATACTTTGAAGTAATTCCGGCTAAATTTTACAGCAGGCGCCAGGTAATGAGCACGTATTATTTTACCGAAAACCTGTATCGGTTAAATGATTTAAACCGTGCGAATGCTATGATCAAAAAAACGGCCGATTATGTCGGAAAAGAACTCACCCATCTTGCTGATGTTTCGGAAAGCAAAAACCAGTTATCATCAGAACAGGATGTGCGTTTATACCTTGGTTATTTAGGCCAGATGGTCAAACTGACCAATGCATTTAAACAGGCAAGCCTGAGTAAAAACCTCGAAAAACAATATAATGATCTGATTGTAAGATTTACTCCTTTTGCTGCAGGATAGGCAAAAAACATGCTAAATGTAACCCATAAGCAGATTTCACCTTTCTGCTTATGGGTTTTTACTTTCCAATAAATTAAAATCCTTTATGTTAAAGCCCTTAAGCCGTTAAAAATTGTTAAATCAATGCAAAAATTTACCTGTTTTATCGACTAGAATAGTTAATTTCGGCAGCATTTTTATGTGAAAACATTTTTTAATATCATTAAACAAACCAATGAATTATTCAAAAGTTAATAATATAGTAGGCTGGATCTGCTTTCTAATTGCTACACTAACTTACGTTTTAACCTTAGAGCCTTCTGCCAGTTTTTGGGACTGTGGTGAATTTATCGCATCGGCATTTAGAATGCAGGTTGTTCACCAGCCTGGTGCGCCTTTATTCTTAATGATCCAACGTTTCTTTTCTATTTTTGCAGCGGGTGATTTAACCAAAATTGCTTACTGGATGAACGTGGGTTCGGCTGTTTCGAGTGGGGCAACTATCTTATTTTTATTTTGGACAATCACCGCATTGGCTAAAAAAACCATATTAAAAGCTGGTGAAGAATTAACTACAGGCAAGTTAATCAGTATTATGGGTGCAGGTGCCGTTGGTGCTTTAGCTTATACTTTCTCTGATAGTTTCTGGTTTTCGGCGGTAGAATCTGAGGTGTATGCACAGTCATCATTGTTTACCGCCATTGTATTCTGGGCTATACTAAAATGGGAGGCGCATGCCGATGAGCCAAGAGCCGACCGCTGGTTACTGTTTATTGCCTATATTATGGGTTTATCAATCGGTATCCACTTACTAAACCTGTTAACCATCCCAGCACTTGCTTTCGTTTACTATTTTAAAAGAACCGATAAAGCAACCACATCCGGAATCATCAAAACACTACTGGTAGGTATCCTGATCTTGGCAGTAATTCAGTATGGTATTATCCAATATCTTGTATCATTCGGTGCTTATTTCGATCTGTTCTTTGTGAACACATTGGGTATGGGCTTCGGAACAGGTGTATTGTTCTTCGCTATATTATTGATCGGCGCCCTGGTTTGGGGAATCCGTTATTCGATCAAGCATCAAAAGAAATTATTAAATTTAGGTTTAATCTCTACAGTTTTAATCATTTTCGGTTATGCCTCTTTCGCAATGATCATCATCAGGGCAAAGGCTGATCCAAACTTGAATAACAGTGCGCCGAAAGATGCTTTCTCTTTCTTAAGTTACCTAAACCGTGAGCAATATGGCGATAGACCATTGGCCTATGGACCAAACTACAATTCTGAAAGAACAGGTGTAACTGAAGGTAAAACCATCTGGAGAAAAGGTAAGGATAAATATGAAGTAGCAGGTAAAAAAACCGACTACGAATACAACAACAACACCTTATTGCCACGCATGTATAGTGACGACCCTAGACATGCCAGTTTTTATAAAGAATGGATGCACTTAGATGACAGCAAACATCCGAATGTAGTTGACAATGTTGGCTTTTTGGCCAGCTACCAGATCGGCTATATGTATATGCGTTACTTCTTCTGGAATTTCGTTGGTCGCCAAAACGATGAGCAAGGCCAGGGCAGCGGATTTGAAGGTGAATGGATTAGTGGTATTAAACCATTTGATAGCTGGTTACGTGGTGATCAAAGTCATTTGCCACCATCAACTGTTGATAATAAAGCTTACAACCGTTTCTTCTTTTTACCGTTGATTATGGGCATAATCGGCGCATTATGGCATTTTAAACGCAACCAGAAAGATGCTGGCGTAGTGGCTTTGTTGTTCTTTTTTACAGGTATTGCGATTGTATTATATTTAAATCAAAAGCCTTTAGAGCCTCGTGAACGGGATTACGCTTATGTAGGTTCTTTTTATGCCTTTGCCATATGGATTGGGTTAGGAGCCCTTGGAATTAAAGAATGGCTGTTTAAAAAATTAACCCCAACTGCCGGAGCTATTGGCGCCACAGTAATTGGTTTACTGGCCGCACCGGTTATCATGGCCGAGCAGGGATGGGATGACCACGACCGTTCTACCAAACTGGTTCCACATGATATTGCTTATGATTACTTGCAATCATGTGCGCCAAATGCCATCTTATTTACTTATGGTGATAATGATACCTACCCGCTTTGGTATATCCAGGAAGTAGAAAATGTTCGCCCCGACGTACGTATTGTAAACTTAAGTTTATTTGATACAGATTGGTACATCAACGGTTTAAGGCAAAAACAAAACGAATCTGCCCCATTGCCAATTACCATGAAGCCTGAGCAATATGTACAGGGAGAAAGAGACGTGATGCCATATGATGATTATAAAATTGCGGGTAGCGTTGAACTTAAAAACGTAGTTGATTTATTGTTATCAAACGATGAGAGCGATAAAGTACCGATGCAGGATGGAACAAAATCTAACTTCCTGCCTACTAAAAATCTTAAAATTACGGTAGATCCACAGCAAGTAATCAGTACCGGAACGGTGCCTGCAGCAGATGCTTCAAAAATTACCACCACAATGGATTGGAAATTTAATAAAGGTTACGTGACCAAAGGAACTTTGGCCATGTTCGACATCCTGGCACATAACAACTGGAAACGCCCGATTTATTTCGCTTCCACTGTTCCTTCTGAGCAATATAACGGTTTGGATAAGTATTTATACAGCGAAGGTTTAGCTTTGCGTTTATTGCCGCTTAAAGCCGACACAACCGCATCTGAGGATAGACCGGAGCAATTGAACACGCCTGTTTTATATAATAATGTGATGAATAAGTTTAAGTGGGGAAATATGAAAACAGCTAAATATTTAGATCCACAGTCATCAGATGATACATTTATTTTCACCAATATCTTCAGCAGCTTAACCAACAGCTTAATTAAAGAAGGTAAAATGGATGAAGCCAAAAAAGTGGTGGATAAATATTATGCGGTAATGCCGGATAAATTCTTCGGCATCCGTACAGTTGTCGTAAAATTCTATATGGCTGAAAACCTGTATAAATTAGGTGAAACTGCCAGAGCCAATGATATTTTAGACAAATCAGGCGATTACATCAATAAGGAATTGAATTACCTGGCCGATATTTCACAATCAAAAGGTTTAACCGGCTCACAGAATATCCAAACCGGCTTATACTATCTGGACCGCATGATTAAAACGAGCAAAGCTGCTGGACAGGATAAGTTGAGCGATAAATTGCAAAAGATTTTTAATAACCTGGAAGGCCGTTTATCCATGTTTTTCCCACAACAAGGTCCGCAACAATAAAGGGATCTGAAAATAGTTTACCAAGCAGCTGCATTCATTTGTAGCTGCTTTTTTGTTTGATTGCGTTCGTTTCTAACGAGTGCAGTAATAGCCTTACGATTTCATCGTAAAGATGATATAAATTTAAATTAGGATGTAAGTCATAAATATGATTAACTATCTAAATGCTCTTTAGGACAAGCGTTAGTAATTATGATTTTTCTGAATAAATAAATATTTTTATTAAATGTCAGATCAATACCAAGCAAGAGATCCAGAAGGCACCTACTTTTTAACTTTTACAATTGTAGATTGGGTCGATATTTTTACACGTATTTCTTATAAAGAAATCATAATCAACTCGCTAAAATATTGCCAATCTAACAAAGGACTAAAACTTTACGCCTATTGCTTAATGACGAATCATATACACCTCATCGCCTCAGCAAGTAGTGGTATAAAGCTTTTTGAAATTATAAGAGATTTTAAAAAGTTTACGAATAAGGCAATCATCACAGAAATTAACTCTGGAAATGAAAGCAGGAAAAAGTGGCTGTTGAATAAATTTGAATTCGCAGGAAGATATTTTACAAGAATTGAGAATTATAAAGTATGGCAAGATGGTTATCATGCTGTTGAATTAATCAGTCCGGAGTTTACATTTCAAAAGTTAAATTACATCCATCAAAATCCGGTTACTGCAGGGATTGTATCAGAGCCGGAGAATTATATTTATAGTTCCGCGACTAATTATCATGGGCTTAGAGGACTAATAGAAATTGAATTACTAGACATTGATTAATATTTATTGAATGCTTGCGCTCGTCTATAATGAGTGCAGCAATAGCCTTAAGATAATATTGTATAGCAAGCTAAAGGTATTGATAATTAACACCGTAAAATACGGTACCCTATTTACACGCTCGTTAGAAACGAGCGTGAGCACAAAAAAATCCCGTTCAGCAAGGCCAAACAGGATTCAAATTTATTTTAGTTAATGATTATTCGTTTACTACACCCATTTCACAGAATTTCTCAATCCTTTGCTCAATCATCTTATCTGTTTTCAATTTGCCCAAAGCGGCCAAATCCTTCACGATATATTCTTTTAATGTTTTACCCATTAACTCCGGATCCTGATGCGCACCACCAAGCGGCTCAGGAATAATGCCATCGATTAGTTTGTTGCCAAACATATCATCAGAGGTTAGTTTTAAGCACTCAGCAGCTTTTTCTTTAAAATCCCAGCTTCTCCATAAAATAGAAGAACATGATTCAGGAGAAATTACTGAATACCAGGTGTGTTCTAACATATATACCTTATCGCCTATTCCTATACCCAAAGCACCTCCGGAAGCACCTTCACCTACTACAATGCAAATAATCGGCACACGCAGAACCGACATTTCCAATAAATTTCTGGCAATAGCTTCACCTTGTCCACGCTCTTCGGCCTCTAAACCAGGGTAAGCACCCATTGTATCGATAAAAGAGATCACTGGCTTGTTAAATTTTTCAGCCAAACGCATTAAACGCAACGCTTTGCGGTAACCTTCCGGATTGGCCATACCAAAATTGCGGAACTGGCGCTCTTTGGTATTTTTACCTTTCTGATGACCAATAATCATTACCGTTTGACCATTTATAGAAGCAAAACCGCCAACAATAGCTTTATCATCTTTAACCGTTCTGTCGCCATGCATTTCAATAAAATCATCACAGATCATATTGATATAATCAAGGGTTTGCGGGCGATCTGGATGACGGCTCATCTGAACCTTGTTCCAACCGGTTAAATTTTTATATAAATTATTGGTAGTTTCATCTAATTTACCATCAAGTTCGTCCAAAGTGGCAGACATATCTACCTTGGTTTTTTCGGCAACTTGCTTAACCTTTTCTATCTGCTGAACTAAATCGGCAATAGGTTTCTCAAAATCGAATGATGTTTTTATTTGCTGCATAATTGAACCACAAAAATAAGTAATTATTTTTGGTTTGCAGCCAACAGTTTTTTGTTTAAGTGTTTAGGTAGAAAAATCGTGTCCGCCTAAAGAAAAATAGCTTTTTACTATTTTTTAATCATCATGGTTTGGAAAGCAATTGCAGTAGTGCTTTGGTTTGGTTCCGTCCCGCCCCCGTTTCTGCCGATTGAAAAAATCGGCATCTCACTCCGGTCGGGTTTAGATTACTCCTGTTCTCGCAACTATGCCGGGTTTCCGTGCCACCGCCCTAACCTATCTAGCCCTGATCCGATCGCCATCGGATGAAATGGAAAGCACGCAAGCGAGGCACGAGTGCGGACTTGTAATGCAAAGCAGGACGAACATTAATTAATACACTGTACCTGCGCTCCAATAAGCCTAAAAGCGTTGACAAATAATTAGCAACGTGCGTAGGAATTCGTCACCACTGAAAGACATATTATTTGGAAAGCAATACCTGTAGCCCGTTGGTTAAAGCAGTCCCGCCCCGTTTCTGCCGATTGAAAAAAATCGGCATCTCACTCCGGTCAGGTTTAGATTACTCCTGTTCTCGCAACTATGCCGGGTTTCCGTGCCACCGCCCTAACCTACCTAGCCCTGATTGAAGTGAAGATCTTTTTTTGTCACCCTGAGCGAAGTCGAAGGGCAAAAAAGATCGGAGCGCAAAGCAGGACTAACGATAATTATTGCAATACAAGTGCGCTCCTATAACCCAAAAATGCTGACAAATTAATAGCCAGGTGTATAGGAATTTATCAACGCTAAATTTTTAGAACTTAGCGGCCTCGCCTGCTTTTGGTAATGCTTTTTTAATAAATTCACGGATGTGGTTATTCGCCATTTTCAGATCATCTTTACGCAGGTACATCATGTGTCCACTGCGGTAACCTTCCCAAGTCATGCGGTCTTGCAGTTTACCTGCAGCATCTAACTGCCACATGCTGTATTTCGCATTAAAATAATCGCAGGCGCCGTCATAATAACCCGATTGCACCAATAGATGTAAGTATGGGTTTTGTGCCATGGCCTGGCGGAGGTTATCGCCGGTCTGGTCTCCGGATTTGTCCCATGGGTAAACGGAACCAAACATATTGTATTTCAAATCGGTTTTATAATTCAGCTCGTTGCGGATGTACATATTAATGGCTGGCGTAAAAGAATGCAACCAGGAGGTAAGTTCAGCATTATAATCTGGTGCTTCGCCAGCGCTCATTTTATCGATCCCCCGATAGCGCGAATCTAAGCGACCAACAGTAAAACCTTTGTCCCTCAATAACTCTTTCCAAAAGAAATCCGTTGGTACGTTAAGGTTATAATCTAAAATTACTTTTTCGGAAAGGCCGGAGTAACGCGCCATTTTTAGGGCAATGGCTTTCTTTTTATCTGCACTTAACATTCCTCCCTGCGAAATGGCCGGGATGAGTTCGTTAATGGTAAAAGTTTCTACTTCAGGAAGCATGGCTGTTAAATCTTTGCCTTGTAAATCGGCTGCCAAAGCTTTATGGTACCAGGCGGTAGCTGCAAAATATGGTAAACGCAAAGCGGCGTCAACCGGGCCGCTACGTTCAATACCCAATTCGGTTGGCGAAACCAATACCACACCGTTCAAATACATCCATTGACTGTTCTGCAGTTCTAAAGCCAATCCTGAAACGCGGGTAGTGCCATAACTTTCGCCAATTAAAAATTTTGGTGAGGCCCATCGGTTATTGCGGGTTACGAAAGTATTGATCCACTCGGCCAGGTATTTAATGTCGGCACGTACACCGAAGAATTTATTGGTTGGAATATCTTTGCTCACCGCTCTCGAATAGCCTGTGTTAACGGGATCGATATATACGATATCTGCCACATCTAAAATAGAATATGGATTTTCCTTATAACCATAAGGTTGGACAGGATAACCTTCATCATCAATATTCAAAACCACCGGACCAGTATAAGCAATATGCATCCATACAGAAGCAGAGCCCGGACCACCATTAAAAGAGATCACCAAAGGACGTTTATCCCGGCTTTGCACATCACTCCGTTCGTAATAGGTATAGAATAAACCGGCAATCGGTTTTCCATCTTCATCCCAAACCGGTAAGGTACCGGTAGTAGCCTTATACGGAACGGACTTTCCATCAATGTTCACCGAGTGATTGGTAACCACTGTACTCTCCACTTTAATGTTCCTTTCATTCGCTGAAGATTTAGGTTCATCTTTAATGGTTACCGGCGTAGTGTTTACGGTTTCTTTAGATTGGTTTTTTCTGGGACTTTGTTGTGCGTATGCGCAAATACCGATACTTAACAAGGCAGCAAGTATAAATCTGAGTTTCATGAAGTTTGGTTTGGTCCCTAAATATCAAACTATTATCGTATTAATCAAAAAAGCACATTAGAATTGTTACCATAAAAAAGCATTGATGAGAAAAGATAATGGATTGAAGCTTTTATAAATAATAGCAATAGGCTGGTTTGTAATTTACTTCAAACTTGACACGTTGAGCTTCCAATAGAACGTTTATCATCTCGAACGCAGCAACACAAAGTGGATCGATCTACCAAAAGATTTCTCCACTGCGTTACTCCGCCCGAAAGAAGGATCACATAAGCGAATTACTCTTCAGGAGGATAATTTTATATTTATGATTCAGCCTTTTGGGTACAAGAAAATTTACTTTAATGCTGTTTTACTAAAAATATGGTATTCCCCAGGTGTTAAAGTTTGCGTGTAGCTGCTGGTGCTTAAATTAACACTACCACCAACTGCATCGATCCAGGTTCCAGAAGACCCGAAATCAATATTGGCTGCCTGGCTCACTACATCAAAATTACCAACCACCACAACAGTGTTAGCTCCTTCAGTTAACTTGATATATTTGACGCCGCCGGCAAGGTTATATGTCGAATTGCTTGAATTAAAAATACTGTTATTTTTTTTCAACCTGATAAACCTGGCATAAGCATCGTATAATGCCTTACGGTTCGGATCGCTGTAATAATCCCATTTAATAGGTTTTTCACCTGTCCGCCCGTTAAAATCGATACTGATATCATAACCCAATTCACCAAACTGCCATACCATTTTAGGTCCTGGGATGCTGAACAAAAAGGCTGCTATGAGTTCTTCTCTTTTTAACGAAATAGCCAGGTTTCCTTTAATTACATAACTTCCGGAAGCATTGCCGTAGGTAATATTCTTAAAATTTAGGCGCTCCTCGTCATGACTTTCGCCATAGCCAACTAAGTTTTCCGATTTAGCGAAGCCATGGTTGGCATAAAAACCCCATTGAAAATTAGAATTATCCAACCAGCCCATCGTAGCCTCATTCATGTTATAATTCATATTGTTCCAGAGCATCATGCCCTCATCAGCCAGTACCTTCTCTTCAGATTCCTCTGCGAAATGTTCCAAAATCACATAAAAATTAGGGTCTAAACTTTTGATATAGCCATTGTAATCTTTCCAAATGGCAACACGGCCAGCATCGTACAACCTGAACTGTGCATCATCCGTTGATTGTTTCTGTGTAAATCCCTTTGAAAGATCGAAACGGAAACCATCAATTTTATATTGTTGCATCCAGAACTTCATCACGTCTTTCGAGAATTTTTTGGTCGCCGCACTTTCATGGTTAAAATCATAACCAACATTAAACGGATGTTTCGCATCCACATTAAACCATGGACTATTTGCTGTAGGTTTCGAGCCATCAAAATACAACTGCACCATCGGCGACTGACCAAAAGAGTGGTTTAACACCATATCCAAAATCACAGCAATGCCACGTCCATGGCACTCATCAATAAAATTCTGTAATGCGGTTTTGGTGCCATAATATTTATCGGGCGCAAAATAAAATGATGGATTGTAGCCCCAGCTTAAATTTCCTTCAAATTCGTTTACCGGCATTAATTCGATTGCATTAATACCTAAACCGGTTAAATAATCGAGTTTTGCCAAAGTTGAGGCATAGTTATGATCAGCAGTAAAATCGCGTACCAATAATTCGTAAATCACCAGGTTATTTTTTTCAGGACGGGTAAAACCGGTATTTTTCCAGTTATAAACGGGTTGGTTAGCCTGCATTACACCTACAATTCCTGTTGTTTTACCTGTTGGATAGGCTTTTAAATTAGGATAGGTTGCTGCTGAAATGTATTTATCATTATCAGGATCGAGTATTTTCTCGCAATAAGGGTCGGCAACTTTTAAGTTTCCATCTACATAAAACTGATAGGCATACTCTGTAGATGGATTTAAATTATCTACCTGAGTCCACCAATAATTTCCATCTGGTGTATTTTTCATGGGTAAGCTGGTGGTAGACCAATCGTTAAATTCGCCTATCAGTGTAACTGATTTTTTATTTGGCGCGTACAAAGTGATAATTGCAGATGTTCCGTTATTGATGAACACTACGCCATCTTTGGCCCCCGCAGGCAGATCAGCTTTCTGATCGGTTGGTGTAGGCTCTAAGCCGCCATCTGACGCTTTTTTACAGGCGGTACTAAATGCGGTTAATAATAGTAAAAAGTAAACAATCGTTTTTGCTCTTTTTATTTCGAGCAGATACGAACCAAGGCGGTTAATATTTTTTTTCATTTGGTTAGGTTATTTTTGGTTTTTACCACAGAGAACACTGAGTTTTTCACAGAGTGTACTCAAATAAATATTTTATCTCCTCGGTCTGTGTCCTCACAGACCGAAATATGACTAATGGTCTGTGAGACACAGACCATGGGTATGGTATGCAGATCAGCTTTCTGATTAGTTGGTATAGATTCTAAACCGCCATCCGGCCCTTTTTTACAGGCGGTATGCATTGCTGTTATTAACAGCAAGAGATAAAACACTTTTTTCATATAAATTTTTATTGCAGGCTTAAAAAATTTGCCCAGGTTAAGATTCCTTTTTTGTTTGGATATACATGACAGAAATAGCCCCTAATACCATAAATATCCCAGCCAAAACGATTGCATATATGGCCTGATCATGATAGAGGTGTTTTACAATTAAACCACCGAAAAAACCATTTACTATTTGGGGCATTGTAATAAAGAAATTAAAAATCCCCATGTAAACACCCATTTTTTTTGAAGGAATGGAACCCGATAAAATAGCATATGGCATTGCCAAAATACTTCCCCAGGCCAGGCCTATCCCAATCATCGAATAGATTAAATAATGCGGATCGGAAATAAAATAGATGGAAAGTAGCCCAATACCTCCTGCAGTTAAAGAGATGGCGTGTGCAACTTTTTTACTGGTTGCTTTTGCAATAGCAGGCAGGATTAAAGCGTAAATAGCAGAAACCCCATTATAAATACCAAACAAAACCCCCACCCAATTTCCTGCATCGGCAAATTTAATTGATGAGGTATCTCCCGGTGCTACCTTGTAAATATGTTGAGCAATGGCTGGAGTAGTAAAAACCCACATCGAGAATAGTGCAAACCAAGAGAAAAATTGCACTAAACCCAATTGCCTCATGGTTGGTGGCATTTTAGAAAAATCTTTAAGGATATCTTTTAAGCCATTACTTTCCTCCACTTCCTGGGTATGTTCATAATAATCGGCCATTTCTTCCGGGCTGTATTCCTTCGTGGTGAAAATGGTATACAGAATTGTTCCCAAAAGAATAGCTGCGCCAAAATAAAATGAATAAATCACGTTAGCAGGTACCTGCCCGGCTGGCGCCACTTTCCCTACACCAAAATATTCAGATAAGATATAGGGGAGCCAGGAACCAGCAATAGCGCCAGCCCCAATCAGAAATGTTTGTACAGAAAAGCCGAAACTACGTTGCTCGTCGGGTAATTTATCAGCTACCAAAGCCCTGAAAGGCTCCATAGCAACATTAATTGAAGCATCCATAATCATCAGCATACCCGCACCGATTATAATAGGAGGAAGTAAACTTGCCATTAAAGCTGAATTCGGCATTAAAATTAAAGCCAGTGCGGTGAGAATTGCGCCAACAAAAAAATAGGGCCGCCGCCTTCCTAATCGATTCCAGGTCTTATCGCTGTAATGCCCGATAATCGGTTGCACAATCATTCCGGTTATCGGTGCAGCTAACCAAAAGAGGGATAGGTGCTCAACATCAGCACCAAAGGTTTGGAGAATACGGCTTGCATTACCATTTTGCAAAGCAAAACCGAACTGTATTCCAAAAAAACCAACACTCATATTAATGATCTGAAGGTTTGATAACCTCGGTTTTAATTTTACTTGTCCCATTAAGTCAATCTTAAAATTCAATTATCTGTGCCGAAACCGGCCCAAGCTTTATTGGTATAGCTGTTCCTGCCGGAATATTTAATTTTTTATCTGTTAGCAGTTCTGTAACCGGAACGGAAGATTTCCCCTTTAAAACCTGATCAGGGATTTCTATATTGGCGGTTAATCTTTGGTTTCGATCAAAATTGGCTACTACCAGTAAACGCTGCTTGCCTGAGTAGCGGATAAAAGCATACATCCGGTTATTCATATTGCCGGTAACAGGAACTTCATAAATTTTTCCATTCAATACGGCATCGCTTGTTGACGTTACTTTTAATAACTGCCTGTAGAAAGCCCTCAAATTTTGCTGTGCAGCATTTAGTTTATGGCCATCAAATAAGCCCCCGTTCATCCATTTCTGGTGGTTCGGAACGCCCCAATAATCAAAAATGGTGGTCCGGTTATCATCCCCGCCAAAACCTTCCTGCCCTTTTCCCGGTTCGCCAACTTCCTGACCAAAATAAAGCATTACGGGACCTCCGCCTAAAGTTGCGGAAACGACCATTGCGGGTAACGCGAGTTCTGCCTTGCCCGCAAATGCAGCTGAAGCAATACGCTCCTCGTCATGGTTCTCTAGAAAGCGAAGCATGTGATGGCCAAAACCGGCACTTTCTTGCTGCCAAATGAAACGGATATCTTTTACATCTGCATTTGGTTCATTTCTGATCAACCTTTTTAAACCATCATATAAACCAACTTTATCATATAGGTAATCGAATTTCCCTTCATCCAGATATTGTTTGTAAACTTTTGGATTATAAGCTTCTCCGATAAAAATTAAATCCGGATTTACTTTTTTAACCTGCGGAATTACCCAGTTCCAAAATGCAATGGGCACCATTTCGGCCATATCACATCTGAAACCATCTACTCCTTTATGGGTCCAAAAGATCAAAATATCGCGCATTTTCAACCAAACGGGTGGAATGGGATCAAAGTATTGTTTCTCGCTGTTCTGATAATCAACACCGTAATTCAACTTAATGGTTTCGTACCAATCGTCATATTTTGGTTGTGCTGAAAATACGTTATTACCGGTTGCTTTTGCCGGATTTTCATCAAACTTCCCGTCCTGAAGTACCGAAAGTGGCGTTTTTTGCCCATTTGTTGGAACCACTAAGGGCTGACCTGGGATATAATAAAAATCATTCCTAGGACTAAAAGCTACAGTTACATCATCATTTGCACCAAAGTCGATTACATTTTTTGGCTTTGTATCAGAATGGTAACTTCTGGCTACATGATTGGGTATAAAATCGATCAGCACTTTTAAGTTTTTAGCATGTGTTCTTTTTACCAGTGCTTCAAACTCTTTCATCCTGTTCTTAACCTCAACAGCCAGATCAGGATCTACGTCGTAATAATCGCGGATGGCATAAGGCGAACCTGCCCTGCCTTTTACCACATCGGCATCATCAGGTTTAATTCCATAGGCACTATAGTCGGTTAAACTGGCATGGGCCAATACCCCTGTATACCAGACATAGTTCACGTGAAGTTCTTTTATCCCATCTAATGCTTTATCGGTAATATCGTTAAACTTACCGGAACCATTTTGTTGGATGGTTCCGTATGGGATATTGGCGGTATTTTTGTTTCCGAACAAACGGGGCAGTAACTGATAAATAATGATCTGTTTATCATTCATTTTTGTGCGCTTTTTTTGTGCAAAGGATGATATGGGGATGATGATGAAATAAAAAAAAAGTATCAATAGCCAGCTTTTATTGCTTTCGAATGCGAATAAGCTTTGAGCAAAATAACATCTTCTATCAGATAAAGTTTTAGATTTTAACCCTCTACCATCCGCCTTTATACCCTTTACCTTTCTCATACCAGCGAAGCATTATTTACTTCGATCTCCGTATTTCCCGCCAGTTGATAAAACTGATTTCTGATGCCAATTTCTACATCAACACCTGTATTGTTTTTGATATTGATGCTGTTTCCGTCAATATTCACCTTTAAGGTAGCTCCCCTGAAGCCGATAGTGAAAGAAAAAGATTTCCATTTACCCGGCAAGAAAGGACTAAAATGCAATTTACCATCGCTTACACGCATACCGGCAAAACCTTCCACCACACTCATCCAGGTTCCTGCCATAGAGGTGATGTGCAGGCCGTCCTCTGTATCGTTGTTATAATCATCCAGGTCTAAACGTGCAGTACGTAGGTAAAATTCATAGGCCCGTGCCTCGTCGTTTAATTTCGCGGCTAAAATACTGTGTACGCAAGGCGATAACGAACTTTCGTGTACGGTACGTGGCTCATAAAAATCAAAGTTTCTTCTGATGGTTTCCAAATCATAATCATCTTCAAAGAAATACAATCCCTGCAAAACATCGGCCTGTTTAATAAAGCATGAACGTAAAATCCTGTCCCAGCTCCATTTTTGGTTAATCGGGCGTTCACTTGCCGGAAGATCTTTCACCAAAATCTGCTCTTTATCTAAATATCCATCCTGTTGTAAGAAAATCCCTGATTTTTCATCTTGTGGATAATACATTTTCTCGATGATATCGGCCCAATCAGCAAATTCTTTTTGATCGAAATCCAAGGCTTTCAACAGCCTGTCATATTTTTCAGGTTGTTGCGCTTTTACAACTTCGGCAGCTTCTGTTGCATATCTCATACACCATGTAGCCAAAATATTGGTGTACCAATTGTTGTTTACGTTATTTTCGTACTCATTTGGTCCGGTTACACCAAGCATTACATATTGTTGTTTATCGTTGCTCCAGTTTACACGTTGCTTCCAGAAACGGGCAATACCGATCAATACTTCTAAACCATAATCAGAAAGATAACTTTCATCTCCTGTATAACGGATGTAATTAAAAATAGCAAAAGCAATGGCTCCGTTGCGGTGGATTTCCTCAAAGGTAATTTCCCATTCATTATGGCATTCTTCACCATTCATGGTAACCATCGGATACAAGGCAGCCCCGTCTTTAAAACCCAATTTAGCCGCATTTTCTATAGCTTTACCCAATTGTTTATAGCGATAAACTAAGAGGTTTCTACTTACTTCCTGCGGAGCAGTTGCCAGGTAAAAAGGCACGCAATAGGCCTCTGTATCCCAATAAGTAGAGCCACCATATTTTTCGCCTGTAAAGCCTTTCGGACCGATATTTAAGCGGTCATCTTTACCAGTATACGTTTGAAAAAGCTGAAAAATATTAAAACGGATTGCCTGTTGTGCAGAAACATCACCTTCGATAATAATATCACTTTCTTTCCACTTCGCTGCCCAGGCTTCGCTTTGTTCTTTTAGTAAAGTATCAAAGCCCTTGGCAGATGCTCCGGCTATTACAGATTTGGTTTCTTTCAGAAGTGACTCTTCCGGATAATTTTCTGAAGATAAATTCGCGGCAATTTTTACCAGCGTAACCTCTTCGTTTGCTTTAACATCTACAGAAAAAGTTTGCCCGACGAATTTCTCTTTACGCACAGCCTCCGGACTGATCGCCAACCGCTCTGCATTCTTATACAGTTCGACGTTACTGCCAGTACAAACTTCAAATTCAGTTTTCTTTGTTCTTAGTTTGATATAAGCTTCCGTTCCGGAGATTTCATCAACAACTTTATCCCAGAATTTTTCATCGTAGTTACTGTCCTGATTTTTGACATCCCCATCAATAAAAGGTGTTAATGTTAATCTGCCATCAAAATTTAATGGCGTAATGCTATAACAGATGGCACCAACTTCATCATCAGCAATACTGCAAAAACGGGTTGATTTAACTTTTAGTGTTTTACCACTTTTCAGTTTTGCCGTGAAAGTACGTTCCAGGTAACCGGCATGCATATTCAGCACCCTTTTAAAATCGCTTACCTCCGCTGTTGCCAGATCAAGAATTTCATCATCTACTTTCACCTCTATTCCTACCCAGTTTGCGGCGTTTAAAACTTTGGCGAAATATTCAGGGTATCCGTTTTTCCACCATCCCACACGGGTTTTATCCGGATAATAAACACCAGCAACATAATTTCCCAATAAGGTTTCTCCTGTATAAGTCTCCTCAAAATTGGCGCGCTGGCCCATCCGTCCATTCCCCAAGCTGAAAATACTCTCGGAAATTTTATTTAAATGTGGATCAAAGCCTTCTTCGATAATATTCCACTCATCTGCTTTAATGTAGTTTTTCATATTTAGTATCAAGTAGCGTAACCGGTATCAAGTAATTAGTATCAGGTATCAAGATAAATTTTTACTACTTGATACTCGCTACTTAGTACTTGTTACTCCTTTACAACTCTTCTAAGTCTTTAACTGTTAATTTGTCTAATCCGCTTACTACCAGATCAGCCTGGCTAAGCACATTTTTTTCGCCGATACCGATGGCTTTCATTCCACCTCTTTTTGCCGCTTCTACCCCAGCAACAGCATCTTCAAAAACCACACATTCTTCGGGTGTAAAGCCTAAAAGTTCGGCCCCCTTTAAAAATACCTCAGGATCAGGTTTTGATTTGGTCACCATATTTCCATCGACGATTTCATCGAAAAAATGGGCAAGGCCTGTTCTTTCTAAAATAATTCCCGAGTTTTTGCTTGCCGAACCCAAGGCCAGTTTGTAACCAGCTTTGTGAATCGCCGTTAGAAAATTTACTGTTCCAGGCAGAACTTCTGCTGGCGTCATCTTGGTGATCATATCTACGTACCAGCCGTTTTTCAAGCTAGCAAGCTCTTCTTTCTCTGCGTCGTTTTTTTGTACACCACCCCAGGCCAAAATCTTATTCAGACTTTCTACCCTGCTTACACCTTTTAATTGCTCATTCTGCTCTTCTGTAAAATCGAAGCCCATGGTATTGGCCAACCGTTTCCAGGCTTTATAATGGTAAACCGCGGTATCTACCAGTACGCCATCTAAATCGAATAAACAAGCCTTTATTAGGGAGGAAGGTGAAAGGTGTAAGGCGGAAGGTTCTGAATGATTATTATCTTGCATGTTCTTTATCTTTTGTATCAAGTAGTAAGTATCGGGTAGTGAGTAGTGAGTATCAAGATGTAAGTCCGACACCTTAAACCCTCTACCTTTTACCTTTCTACCTTAATTCAAGCACCAAAGTGGTCTTTGCGGGTACTTTAATATTTTTAAATTCGACAGTTTCGCCAGTGATCACATTTTTTGCGCTTGTAATTCCAGCTGTTCTTTCGGCAAAACGATCTGTACTTAATGCTTTTTCGTTTTCTGTATTGTTTACAATAACCATTACCGTGCCTTTTGATTCTGCATTGTATCGGAAGTACACATACACATCATCCTGAGGAACAAACTGCATTAATTTGCCCGTTTGTAAAGCCGGACTACTTTTACGGAAATTGGCCAGCTTTTTAACAAAATCGAAAGCTTCGTTTTCTTTTTTGGTACGTCCATCAGCCACAAATTTATCTTTTTTATCGCCCTCCCAGCCGCCAGGAAAATCAGAACGGATCAGCCCATCCGGATTGGAAAAGTTTTTCATTAAAATTTCAGTTCCATAATACATCTGCGGAATGCCACGCATAGTTAACAGGATACTCATTCCCATTTTGTATTTATCAAAATCTTCGCCAACCATCGAATAAAAGCGGCTCATATCGTGGTTATCCAAAAAGATGCAGTTGGTATTTGGGTTTTTATACAGAAAATCGTGAGCTAAGGTGGCATACAAACGGTTAATACCGTCTACCCAACCATTTTTACCGTTTATTCCTTCATAAATGGCATCCTTTAACGTTGCATCTGTAATACCCTGCAAATGGGTATCAAAACCGCGGTTAACTGTATTGCCCCCTGTAAAAAAGGCCTGGTTTGCTACTGCAGTCACCAATGTTTCACCGAAAACCGAAAGATGCGGAAATTCAGCCTGAACTTTTAAAGCCCAATCGGCCATATAAACCGGATCGTTGTATCCATAGGTATCCAAACGTAAACCATCTATACCGGCATATTCGATCCACCAGATATGGTTTTGGGTTAGGTAATTCTGTACATATGGATTACGCTGATTTAAATCGGGCATTGTAGGTACAAACCATCCATCCAGCATCTGTTTGCGATCTGCAGCAGAAGCATGAATATCCATTACGGTTTGATCACGATAACTGGTTTGTGTATATTTTGGCCATTGGTTTAGCCAGCTTTTCATTGGCAAATCTTTGTAAAACCAGTGTTGGGTACCAATGTGGTTGTGTACAACGTCTTTAATTACTTTTAATCCTTTGGCATGTGCAATCTCTACGTATTTTTTGTAAAGTGCATTGGTACCAAAACGCGGATCTATTTTATAATGATCGGTTACCGCGTAGCCATGATAAGAAGCCTGTGGCATGTCATTTTCTACCTCCGGAGTCATCCAAACTGTGGTTACGCCTAAATCTTTCAGGTAATCAAGGTGATTAATTACGCCCTGGATATCGCCACCATGGCGGTAGTACATACTATCGCGGTTTAATGCCGTTTCAGTTAAACCCTGAACCACATCGTTGCTTTTATCGCCGTTCGAAAAACGATCGGGCATCAGCAGATAAATAAAATCTTTGTTGGTTACCCCCTGAATCCTGCCTGCGCTTTTATCGCGGTTTTTTAATTCATAGGTATAACTGAATATCTTTTTGCCCTTAGCTGTAAAGTTGATCGGAAATTTTCCGGCCTTAGCAGCTGGTGCAATGGTTAAATCAAGGAATAAATAATTTGGGTTTTCTACTTTGTTTACTTTTAGCAGTTTTACCCCAGGATAAGTTAAAGAAACTGAACTAGAAGCAATATTTTCGCCGTGAACCAGCAATTGCAGTTTAGGGTTGTGCATGCCGGCAAACCAAAACATCGGTTCGATACGCTCGAGTTTTTGGGCAAAAAGACTATTGAAAGATAAGATAAGTAAAAGCACAATGGCGCTGCTTACTTTATTTAAAAAAGTGTTAGTATGAGCATTAAATAGCAAAGTGAATTTTTTAAGGGGATTGATTATGATCATGCTAAAACTTAAAAATGCCCCGCAGCAAGAAATGCTGCAGGGCGGTATGTATAACAAATTAGTTTTTAACCATTGTGGCTTTTTTAGCAGCCACATCTAAAGTGATGGTATAGGTTCCAGCAGTGGTAACCGCAATATTATCACCACCGTTTGTAAGGGTGCTTAAACTACCACCAAGGTTGGTTCCCCAATCGTGGGCAAACCTGAATTTAAATGCACCGGTAGTTAAAGTTGTTTTAATGGTATAAATGTTTGCTTTGCCATCATTTGTCACCTTCATATCGGTATCATTGCCCCAGCCACCTGCGGTTGCGTCGCCAATAATCGACCATTCTTTCGGAACGCCGATGGTGTAAGTACCCGCATTCAGGTCAACAGTTACCTGTTTCACTACTGCATCAGGTGATTTAAGGTTATCGCCTGCACTGCTGCTGATTTTACCACTTCCTGCGTCACCATAAGCTACATCCCATTTTTTTGCCGGGGTAACTTTAAACTCAAGGTTGCCTGGTGTGAATGCGATCATTCCTGTATAAATGCCATTGCTTGAAACAGAGATCAAACTATCGGCAGTTGAAGGATTCCAGCCCTGATACGCTCCCGGAACGTATACCCATGCAGAGGCAAGATAAGGCGTAGCGGTTAAAGTAATCACGTTTGAATAAGTTAAATCGTTTGCTGCCGCACCCGATTTTAGTCTAACCTCAATCTGTGCTGCAGTTCCTACCTTTCCGCCAAGGGCCAAAATCATATTATTTACCTCGGTAACGGTTGGTGCATAAGTCTTAGCAGTTACAGCCACCTCTCTAACCGGAGAAAAATTAGTGCCTTTTAAGCCAAACTGTAAGCTGGTATTTACCGGCACCACGTATCCGGTTGAAGTAGCAAGCGGGTAACTTAAGGTAAATGCCACCTGCGAGGCATTAGATTGTACCAGGTTAAGCGTAGTTGCTGATGTGGTTAATGTTCCTGCAGGGCTAATATTTGAAACGGTCTGCGTTTCGTCTTTCTTACACGACCACAGCGAAACCGCGATAAGGCCAACTGCCAGGGTTTTGAAAAATATCGATTTCATCTCTCTTAAGATTAAATATTAATAACCAGTATTTTGAACCAAATTCGGGTTTGCAATCAGATCTGCTAAAGGAAGCGGATACAAATTACGGTACGCAGGTAATGATGCCCCGGCCTGTACACCACCTTTGAATGGCCACAAATAAGTTGAACCTGTAAATTTACCATAGCGAACCAAGTCCGTACGGCGATGACCTTCCCAATAAAGTTCTCTGGCACGTTCATCCAGGTAAAAGTCTGTAGTTAACGCCGCCTCAGAAACATCTCCGGAGGTATTGCCATAAGCCCTTCCGCGCAACAAGTTTACATATATTCTGGCTTGCGATACACTACCGCCTGAACCTCCACGGGCAACAGCTTCACCATAAATCAGGTATTGCTCTGCCAAACGGAATAATGCGAAGTCAAGCGAGCTGAAAGTTCCGTTCAATGAGCGACCCATTGCACCTGTAGAAGTTACATTTTTGAATTTGGTTACGCGTAAACCATCAGTAAATTCGCCTACAGCATCAACATTTCTTTTTGTACCAAAAAATACACCACGTTTATCCTGGCTTCCATTAGCATCAGGAAAAAGTGCCGGCAGGTTTTGCCTGGTCCTGTTGCCTCCCCAACCACCATTTGGCACGCCGTAAGTCGTTGGGTTCATATCTCCATTGATGGCCGCATTAATTAAAAACGTTGTACCGCCATAGTTGGTACCGTTGATGCCGTCATAGTTGATGGTTAGTATATTCTCGGTATTGTTCACTTCATTATCTGCTTTGAACAAGTTCATATAGTTTGCTTTTAGGCTGTAACCTGCATTGATTACCTTGCTTGAGTAGGTAATAGCCTCGGTATATTTAGCTGTTCCGGTATACACCTGAGCATTAAGATATAATCTTGCCAGTAAAGCCCAATCGGCGCCTTTATCTGCACGACCATACTCATTGGTACGGGCATCTGCCAGATCGCCTTCAATGGCTTTTAATTCTGATTCTATATAGGTAAACAAAGCAGCCCTTTGGATCTGTTTAGGGTTGACTTTACCAATGGCATCATCCTCGGTAATAAACGGCGGGTTTCCGAAAGCATCCATCAATACCCAGTACTGATAGGCGCGTAAGAAACGTGCCTCGGCACGGTAACGGTTAATTGCACTAACATCGGCTCCTGTAATGTTTCTGCTCGCCAATTTTTCAGGTGTGCTTTCGCGAAGAAACTCATTGCAGAAAGTGATCTGCAGAATACTCCTTGAATATAAACCGCGCAGAAACTGGTTATCCGGACTTGGTGTACCATAATCCAGTTCGGGAATCCCCACATCACCCCAGGCACAGATGGCCTCATCGGTTACCAGTTCCTGCGAGGTCCAGAATAACCTTAAAAAATCGGCAAAACCTGCATTCAAACCGCCAACATCGCTGTTATCTGATCCGGATGGACTGGTAAGTGCATAGGTTGCGTATAGCTTTACCAAGCTGTTTTTGTAACCTGCCGGCGTTGCATAAACGTTCTCGGCGGTAACGTCATTGGTAGGCCTCAGGTTTAAATCTTCTTTTTTACAAGCATTTAAACTGATTGCCAGGAAACCCAATGCCAATATTGTTTTAAATGAATTTTTCATTTTTCTATTTCTTTTTTCAGTATTAGAAACCAACATTTAAGCCCAAAGTATAGGTACGTGGACGAGGATAAAGGTTATAATCGATACCCGAAACCAGTTCCGGATCTATACCCTTGTATTTGGAAACCACAAACACATTCTGGCAGTTTGCAGAGATGCGCATGTTTGCATTTCCGGTTTTAGACAGTTTACCAACATTGTAGGATAAACCAAGGTTATCCATCTTCAGGAAAGAAGCATTTTTGATAAAATAGTCGCTCAGGTACTGTACACCAGAACTTCCCGAGAAATTGGTTACATATAAATCTGAAGTAGAGTTGTTCAGAATTCCCTGGGTACTCAATACATTGTTCCTGATACCAAAGTTTGACGAGATATTGTCGTAAACGTAGTTACCGATATTGGCCCTTAATACTGTGCTCGCGGTCCATTTTTTATAGGTAAACGAGGTATTAAACCCTAAGATTACTTTAGGATCAGGTGATTTATAGAAATACTGGTCGGCTGCAGAAATGCTGCCATCACCATTCAGGTCCTGATAAACACCTTCTAACGGTTTACCATCGGCATTGTATACCTGTTTATATACAAAGAATGAACCTGGTAACTGGTTAACCGCATTATATTTAAGATGGATGCCTGTACCTCCGGTAATATCGCCTGCATCAATTTTGAAACCAGAGTTCGGATTTAAGGTTAAGTTGGTAACCTCTCTTTTATTATATGCGGCATTGATGCCCAGTTCCCAACTGGTATTCTGTGTTTTAATGGCCACAAAATTTAAACTTGCTTCAGCACCTCTTACATCCATATTACCCACGTTAGTAGTTAATACATTGGTAAAGTTGGTTCCCACCGGAATAGTTACGGTACTTAACAGGTCCTTGGTTTTTTTATAGTAAACATCAATACTTCCATATAACCTTCCTTTTAGGAAACCGTAATCCAAACCAGCATTGTAAGTAGTTGTGGTTTCCCATTTCAAGTCAGGATCGTAACCTGCCGGACTATAGTAGTTGTAAAAATTATTACCTACCTGGTACTGACCATTGTTTGTGCTGGCATAGTATTTAGAAAGGTAATCGTAGTTACCAATACCATCTTTGTTACCCGTTTCACCATAGCTTAAGCGTAATTTCAAGTCAGATAAAGTTTCGCTGTTTTTCAGGAAATTTTCTCCGATAATTCTCCAGGTAAAACCTACCGACGGGAAATAACCCCAACGGTTATTCTGGGCAAATTTAGAAGAAGCATCAGCCCTCATCGTACCGGATAAGATATATTTATCGTTCAAGGTATAGTTGAAACGTCCGTAGTAAGAAAGCAGTTTATTCTGCTCAACGGAAAAAGGGAAAACAGGTGTAGTCAACAGTTCGCCTGTACCTTTGTAGGTAGCGAAGTTGTAATTGGTAACCGCATCATCGTAATAACCATAACCGGCAGTTACATCAAACCTGCTTTTAATGCTTTCGATAGTTTTAGCATAACTCAAGTATGCTTCAGAAAATTTATTCATCTCAGTATTTAACCTGTTTGAATAAGATCCACTGGTTGATGCACTTTGTGCTGCATAGATCGGCACGATGGTGCGTCCATAACCTTTTGAGTAATCATAACCCAGGTTTACAACTGCATGTAATTCAGGCAGAAAGTGGAAAGAATAATCCAATTTAAGGTTACCAAAGCTTCTTGCGGCATTTCCACGGTTATCTTGTTGCCTGATCAGCGCTACCGGATTGCGCGGCGCATTCGGGTTAGGCACACCATTAGTACTTAACCATTCGAAATAACCACCATAGTTATTATTGGCATAAACAGGTTGTGTAGGATCGAACTGAATTGCCGCGCCTATGGCACCGTCATTTGGATATTGTGATTGGCTCAGGGATCCTTTCAAGTTCAGTTCGGCTTTCAGGTGATCAGTGAAAAATTTAGGTGCAACAGATATGGCACCTGTAGCCCTTTTCAGTTTACTGGTAATTACCACACCATCCTGATCAAGATAGCCTGCCGATACGCGGTAAGGCACTCCTTTTAAAGACCCTGCAATACTTAAATTATTATCGGTAGAGAATGCGTTCTGATAGATTTCATTCTGCCAATCGGTATTCGCTGTACCCAATAATGCTTTTTGCGCAGCGGTACCGTTTGCGTTTACAAAAGCCCGAACCTGATCGGCAGTAAGCACATTTACTTTTTTGGCAACGCTGGCAATGGAGTTATTTGTACTGAAATTGATTACAGGTTCTCCTGATGCCCCTTTTTTAGTGGTGATTAGAATTACCCCGTTAGATGCCCTTGAACCATAAATAGCTGTTGCGTTGGCATCTTTCAAAACCGTAAAGGTTTCGATATCGTTAGGGTTGATCAATGACAGCGGACTTGGTGCGTTACCAATGCTGTTACCGCTGAAAGGCACCCCGTCAACCACGATCAAAGGATCATTACTGGCATTGAGGGATGCACCGCCACGGATACGGATGGTACTACCGCCACCTGGTGCGCCACCACCCGAAACGATGTTTACACCAGCTACTTTACCCTGAATCAATTGCTCAGGCGTGGTGATGGTGCCTTTTTGGAAATCTTTGGAGTTGACCGTAGTGATTGAACCAGTTAGGTTTTTCTTTTCAGCGGTACCATAACCGATTACCACCACTTCATTCAGTTTTTGCGCATCGGGTACCAATTGAAAACTAACCGTCGCATTTGCCGAAACGCTTACCGCTTTATCAAGTGTTTGATAACCGATAAAACTTGCAGATAACGTTATCTGACCATTAGATAAACCGGCAAGTTTAAAATTACCATCAACATCGGTTGATGTACTTCTGGTTGTACCTTTAACAATTACAGAGGCACCGGGCAATGGCAGGCCACTTTCATCAAGCACCTTTCCGGATACCGATCCGGTTTGTGCTTTTACCATTAATGCTGAAAAAACCAACAGCACCAAAAGCCCCTGTTTTAACAGGTAAAATACTCTCATATTTGAAGCTCGTTTAAGTATAAAAATTTGGTTAAATATTATAGTGATTTACACATAGGCCTAATTTACAGCTGTTATTGAGATTTCAAAATTTATTTAAAAAATATATTTCGGGTTAAAATATCAATTAAAAAATTCGTTGAAAAATTCGATTTTGAAAGCAAGTCGAAACTCATATTAAATAATTATTAAAATTACAAATAATTGATATTTAGGTGCTTAAAAAATTAAATTTTCGATTTAAAGTGTAAAAAATACACTAAGTTGTTTTTATGCCTTTTTTCGGGAACGTTCCCGAAAAAAATAGATCAAAATTCTGTCATCTTTCGGGAACGTTCCCGAAAATCAATCAGAATTCTGCGTATTTTACACTAAGTGAAGAAATTTTTTGAAAATTTCAGACCAAAAAAGGCCTTGTTTTCAGACGTACTTTTACCTACTTATTGGTCGAATTCCGCTTGATTATTTTGGAGGTTAAAACCACCTCATTTAGTCGGTTTTTATTGGCATGATTATCCAATACCGTGAACAATAATTTTGCTGCTTCTTCTCCGATTTCGGTAGCGGGCTGGGTAATGGTGGTCAGTGAAGGATTTAACAAAGGAGCAATTTCCAAACTGGAGAAACTGATTACTTTTAAATCACCGGGAATATTAATACGAAGATCGTAACAGGCATAATACGTGGCAAAAGCCAAACGCTCAACCGAGGTAAAAATACCATCGGGTTTTAATTGTATTAAAGCTTCTTTAATGATCATGCTATTTTCCTCATAGCTGTTACTGCAGTCTACAATCAGGTTTTCATCAAATGGAACCTGATGTTTGGCCAGGGCATCAATATAACCCTGCATACGGGTTTTACCTATTGATAAACTTTTATTCACCACCAGATAAGCAATTCTCCTGCAACCCTGCTCTACTAAATGTTCGGTGGCCAAAAAACTGCTGTCATAATCATTGGTAATTACCCTGGGCGTATTAATGTCTTCGTAAACCCTGTCAAAAAACACCAGAGGCAATCTTTTACTGCCAAATTTATTAAGGTAATTATGGTCGTTAGCCTCTCCTGAAACCGACATGATAATCCCATCAGCCCTACCGTTGTGCAAATGCTGGATGAAAGTTACTTCTTTTTGGTAATCATCATCAGTTACATAAATGAGGATGTGGTAACCATTTTCCCTTGCTATGCGTTCAATGCCGTGGATGGCCTGTGAGAAATAATTATTGGCCAGTTCTGGCACAATAACCGCTATGGTTTTGCTTTTTTGCTCTCTTAAATTACTGGCGTAATGATTGGGCTGGTAGTTTAATTCCTTTGCCTTTGCCAATATACGTTCCTTGGTAGCACTATTGATGTCACTATTATCCCTAAAAGCCCTCGAAATTGTAGAAGTAGATAAATTTAATGCTTCTGCTAACTTCTTAATATTAATGCTGTCCATTTTTGGCCGTTAAACCTTCTCGTTTGAATAAACGCTGTAAATATAATGTCTCGCATTTAAAATAACCTTCTTTTTTGAATATTATCCTATAAATAGTTTATACCACCCTGTGTATGTCCTGGTATTATCGCATCTTTTGTAGTCCATTGATAAAAAAAAATGCAAGTCATTTTTCTCCCGGATAATGTTTAAACCCCTTTAAGCTGTAGCAGAATCATTGACCTGATTTTTCAACACCGCCGGATTTGTCGGAATGATAAGTCTGGTGCGGATGATATCCCCTTCTTTGCTTGCATTTAACTGATAATTATCCAGATCGGACAGGATTTTGCACAATAACAATCCGATACCATGCCCTTTGGTTTCTTCTGAAACGCTCTGGCGATTCGCATAAAAATCATTTACTGTGGCAACCTTAGCTAACTTGTTATAATTTTCAACTTCAAATATGGCAGCTATATCTGTTTTGATCAGCCTGATGTGAACAGGTTGATCTGCATCTGAATACTTTACCGCATTGCTTAACAGGTTTCGCAGAATAAAGGTTATATGATGTTCGTTCCCTAATATTTCAACATCGGCGGCTATATCTGTCGTTAAAGTAATGTTTCTGGCAGTGGCAATGCCTCTGGTAGAATTAATGGTACTGCTTAATGCAATTGCAGGATAAAAAGGTGCGATAAGATGATCATAATGCATATCTAAGGCACCCCATAACAACAGTTTATCTAATATTTCATTTGCAGATTGCTGCACATTAGATAGCTGTTCAATGAGTTCCTCCTGTCTTGGCGTACCCATATGCCGCTTAAGGAGAAAGGCTAAGGCATGCAGATCTGCCAACGCGCCTTTAAGGTCGTGTCCCATTATCGAAAGAATTCTATCTTTATGCGTATTAAGCGCACTCAGCTGGTTTGTGCGTAGGTTTAAAGCTTTATTTAGTTTTCTGTTACGCAGGATAAAAAGAAACGTGATCAACAATATTGCGCCTGTTGCCGCAAATAAAAGCCGATAAAAATTACTGCGCTGGTTCGCTTTGTAGCGCTCAAATCCTACGTGCTTAAGTTTTTGGGTCGAATCCTGCAGCTTATGATTGGATATCAGGTTATCAATTGCCACACTATTTTCCTGCGTAACGATACTGTCGCGGATGGCTCTTGATTCTTTATAAGCCTCAAAAGCGAATTTATAGCGACCAAACTTCTTCGCTGAATTAGCCCGATGCTCTAGAACCTTATACAACAAATCTTTGTCCTGTGCCTTTTTGGCAAGTTCAACCGCCTCTATATAATATTGATTTGCCTGAGTAAAATGATCCGCAAAGCTTCCGAGGTGATCAAGCGCGTTCGACTGTTCACGATATAAATGGGCTTCCTTTGCCAAACTAAATGCGCGATAGGCCATTTTCCTGGCTTTGGCAACATTCCCTTTGGCGTAATAGATTTTGGAAGCATTGGTCATCAGGATCAGATAGGCATTATAATTTGGAGTGGCAAAAGGTTTGGATAGTCCTAGTTCATAATACTTCAATGCCATGTCAAGTTTATCCGATTGCTCGAAATAATTACCAATGTTAACACAAAGGTCGATGTAATTGGTATGCAACTTATCCCAATCTTCTTTTGAAAAGGATGATTCTGGTTTGTTTAGCAGCGATCGGATCAGGTTAAAGGATTTAAAATAATACCGATAACTCTCAGCAGTATTACCTGTGGCAACATTAATGGAAGCAAGTATCGAATAGCATATTGGTAATTCAACGTACACTTTGTTTCGTTCGTAAAATCTAATGGCTCTTAAAATACTAGCTGTGGCGTGTTCGTAATCTGCATTTTTATAATAAAGTACACCTCTTATTCTATTTACATTGGCTAATACAAGCAACTGCCCGTTTTTATCGGCCAGTTGCTCTGCTTCGTCAAGCGATGCTAAACTTTCATTTTTTAGTCCTTTGTTCATTAATGCAATCCCTTTTCTAAACAACAGCTTAGATAGCCCTTTATCAAATGTTATAGATTTTGCATATTGTATCCCTAAGTCGGCATACTTTATTACCAAATCGGGCTGGTACCGATATTTCGAAATACTATCTAATAAACTGTTTACCCTGTTTGTATCGACTAGTAAATCTGTCGAAAGTTTTGCAGTTACTTCCCTATTGGAATTAAGAAAAAACACAATCAAAATTAACAAGTATGGAAGCTTTTTGTAGCTGGTATCGGAGAAAGTTATTTTAGTGTGCATTGAGCGAGATTAATAGTTATGACGACGGACTAATCTAGTAAAAAATATAATTTACCAAAAGTGGCCATTACCCTGTTGGTTCTGAAAGATATTTTTTAAGGATTTCAATTCAACAAATCCCTAACTTTATCGAAAATATGGGGGCGTATGACAACAGAGACAAAAATTAACGAGAAAAGAAAACACCGCTGCGTGATTGTTGACGACGATCCGTTGCTCGTTGAACTCCTTGAGGCTTATATTAACGATACGCCCGAACTTACCTTAGTAGGCAGTTTTAATAATGCTTCAGAAGCTATACAAATATTAAGTCACGAACAAAAAATCGATTTTTTGTTTTTGGATATCAAAATGAATGGGATTTCGGGCATTGAAGCTGCGATAAAGCTGAGAGATACGGTGAAATACCTGATATTTATTACAGCCTATAGCCAATATGCCATGGATGCCCATCAGGTAAATGCAGACCAATACCTGCTTAAACCGGTTAGCTATAGCAAATTTATCTCCTGCCTTAATGGGCTTTTAGAAAAGAATAACAGACAACAACGGTTATCCTGATAATTACCCGGTTTTTCATGGCCATCTCTGACAGATAGTTTTTCTTCACTTAAAATAGGAACGCGTTAAAGAATATATCCTAAATTCTTCATGATCTGACAAAATCCACGCCTGGTCAAGGAAGTTGCAATGAGGTTTAAGTAATTTGAGCGGAAAAGTTTCTAAATTATTCGCCTGGATTTGGTCAGGAATCCAGCAGCCAAAAAAGCTGATCAGCTTACCATTAAAATTCTTTACACAAATATTCTTTTTTTTTAAAACAAAAAGCATATTTGCTGCATTAATAACCTATACGCAATCAATCATCTTCTCAATTACCGGTTGAAAAACAAAAGATATGAAATAACATTACAAAATGGCGAACAAAAAAATACTGATTGCCGATGACGACGAAGGAATTGTGGATGCAATCACAATGATTTTGGAAGTGATGGGCTATGATGTTGAATTTACTTATGATGGTGGGGCAGTTATTGACGCTGTAAAAAACAAACCAGATTTAATTATGCTGGATATATGGATGAGCGGTTATGATGGCAGAGACATCTGCAAGCAGCTTAAAAATAATCCTCAATTCAAGGAAATTCCTATTTTAATGATTTCAGCCAGCAGAGATATCAGGCAATCTGCACTGGATGCCGGCGCAAATGATTTTATGGAAAAACCATTTGAGATGGACTCTTTGTTGAATAGAGTTGAAATTTTATTGAATTAGATGAATAGATTTGTATTATAAAGCTCGCCTGGTGATCTTCATCCGGAGGAAAACCAGGTGAAGTGGGAACTTCGATCTAGCGGGTAGTTACTGGAGTTCCTTAAAATAAATCCTTTCGGGCAGGTGTTTAAAAACAAATTCTGTTACACCACAAAGCCAAATTTTATGGTTTTTAAATTCTCCACGAAACTGTTCTAACAGGTAGTCCCCACCACCGCCCAAGTTCTCTTCACGCGCATAAACAAGCGCTAAAATTTCGGCATTTTGTATGAACTGGTCAGCCATTAATAACTTACATTCATTTTCAGAAGCGGCTATCCAGTTTAACAACTCATCAGCACCTTCTACCATTTGCAAATCTTCAATAGCCCCACCCCACTCGGGAATGTCAGCATACCATTCATGTCTTGCATTTTTATAAAAACGAATAGTTCTCTCCATATTTTGTAAAGAAAAAAAATCCAGTCCAATAATCCTGATAAAAAACACGAGATTTAGGTCATTGCATGTCTGATTTGAATCCGCCGGTTTTACGAAAAATAATTCATATCGATATGGATGCTTTTTATGCATCTGTAGAGCAACGCGATTTTCCTGAATATCGGGGAAAACCTCTGGTGGTTGGCGGTAAACCGGATAGCCGTGGAGTGGTTTCTACAGCCAGTTATGAAGCCCGGCAGTATGGTATCCGCTCGGCAATGCCATCAAGTAAAGCTTATCAGCTGTGCCCTACAGCCATTTTCGTATACCCGCGTTTTGACGCCTATACTGCAGTTTCAAAATCGCTCAGGGAAATTTTTAGCCGCTACACCGACCTTATTGAACCGCTTTCGCTGGATGAAGCCTACCTTGATGTAACGGAAGACAAGCTCGGCATCGGATCAGCCCTTGATATTGCACAATCGATTAAGGACGCAATTAAAAACGAACTGAATTTAACGGCCTCGGCAGGCGTATCGATTAATAAATTTGTGGCAAAAGTAGCTTCAGACATGAATAAACCCGATGGCTTAACTTTTATTGGCCCTTCCAAAATTGAAGCTTTTATGGAAAAACTCCCTGTTGAAAAATTTTTTGGAGTAGGCAAAGTTACGAGTGCCAAAATGAAGGCTATGCAGATTAATATTGGTGCAGATTTAAAAAAGCTGACAGAAGCCCAGCTTATTGCCCAATTCGGGAAATCGGGAAGATTTTATTACCAAATTGTTCGTGGAATAGACGATCGGCCCGTTCGTGCAAATCGTGAAGCAAAATCAGTAGGTGCAGAAGATACCTTATCAGAAGATACCAATGAAGATGCAGTAATGCACGATCTGCTGAAACAGATCAGCGAAACCGTAGCCAAACGTTTAGAGAAACATCAATTGAGTGGAAAAACAGTGACTCTTAAAATCAAATTTGCAGATTTTAAACTCATTACGCGCAGCCGCTCCTTCGCTACACCGATTAGTAAGGCCGCTGTCATTTATGCCGAAGCCATTAAACTTTTGGAAGAGGCGGCAATTGGCACAACGCAGGTGAGGTTGTTGGGCATTACCTTATCGCGGTTTTATGATGATGTGGAGATAGAAAAACCAGAGAGCAACCAGCTGGAGTTTGAGTTTTAATTCGGCTTGCTGATTTTTGCTTCGTTGCTGCATAGCAATGTTGCAACCGGGACTGAACCAGCAAAACAACCTTTGAGCTGCCGGGGCTGGTAAGGTGCGCAAACCTTTGCACCTAAACCTGATCCGACGACTATCCGATAAATGTAAACCCGTAACAGGTATGTAGGCTTTGGGTGGACAGCTGTACCACAGAAACCAATGAAAAAGCTGCGCTCCATATCTATAGTAATTGCTTACAACAAGGAATAGATATGGCTAAGCTTGCATCAATTCACTCACATGACGTGTTAAGACTACAAAATCGGCCACGGTTAACTGCTCGGCACGTTTTTCGAAATAGATATGATCGTCCATTTTATCTTTAGGTATTACTGCAGAAACGGCATTGCGCAAGGTTTTTCTCCGCTGGTTAAAGCCTGCCTTAACTACCCGCCAGAATAATTTTTCATCGCAATCAAGCACTTCTACTTCATTTCTGGTTAAACGGATCACGGCTGAATGCACTTTCGGTGGTGGATTAAATGTACCTGGTTTAACCGTAAACAGGTATTCAATCTTATAATAAGCCTGCAGAAACACACTTAAAATACCATATTCTTTACTTCCCGCCGGTGCTGCGCAACGATGGGCCACCTCTTTTTGAAACATCCCCACCATTTCTATCACCTTATGGCGGTTATCTAAAATCTTAAATAAAATCTGCGATGAAATGTTGTAAGGAAAATTACCAATAATGGCAAATTTTTCGGGAAACATCACATCAAAATCAAGCTTTAAAAAATCACCGTTAATCAACCGATCGCCAAGCTGCGGATATTTTTCGTTCAAAAAATGGAAAGATTCCGTATCAATATCAATTAGATAGGTGCTTAAATCTTTACGTTGCAGCAAAAAATCAGATAAGATTCCCATCCCCGGCCCAACTTCTAACACCTGATGATATTTGTCGGTATTCGCCAAAGCCTCAACAATGCGGTTAGCAATGCCCTTGTCGGTTAAAAAATGTTGTCCTAAATGTTTTTTTGCTTTGACTAAACTCATACCCCACGGCCCTGAACGGGATTTTAAAATTAAAATTGTTAGCAAAGATAGGCTTAATATTTCTATGCAGATCAATCTGCAGGCGCTGCGGTTTCATTTTTTTTAAAGGGTTTAAGCGAAAATCAGTAATTTGCGCTAAAAATTTCCAGTAATTATGAGCAATAAACTTAAAATTGGCATCAGTATAGGCGACGTAAACGGCATAGGTTTAGAAGTAATCATCAAAACTTTATCTAATCCGGCAATTTTAAATTACTGCATTCCAGTTGTTTATGGACATACCAAGATTTCCTCTTTTCATAGAAAAGCGAATAACCTGGGCGATTTCAGTTTTAATGTAGTTAGCCAGGCTAGCCAGGCCATGCCAAAAAAGGCTAACATGATCAATTGCTGGGAAGAAGATGTAAAAATTGAACTGGGTCAGGTTACGGCAACAGGCGGAAAATATGCACTTTTATCATTAGAACGTGCAACAGCCGACCTGGTAAACGGTGATATCGATGCTTTGGTTACCGCCCCAATTAATAAACACAATATTCAATCCGAAACTTTTGCATTCCCGGGCCATACCGAATATCTGCAGGAAAAAAGTGGCAGCAAAGATGTGCTGATGTTTTTGATCAGCGAAAATTTACGTGTTGGTGTGGTAACAGGCCACATTCCGGTAAAAGACGTGCCAGTGGCCATTACAAAAGATAAAATTGTAAATAAGTTAAAACTGATTAACGAAAGTTTAAAAAAAGACTTCTGGATCGAAAAACCAAAAATTGCTGTGCTGGGATTAAATCCACACGCCAGCGATAATGGTTTATTGGGCACCGAAGAAGCTGAGATCATTTCGCCAGCCATTCAGGAAGCCTACGATAAGGGCATTATTTGTTTTGGTCCGTACCCCGCTGACGGTTTTTTTGGTAATGGTAGCTACAAACAGTTTGATGCCGTTTTGGCTATGTACCACGATCAGGGTTTAATTCCTTTTAAAACGCTGGCATTTCATAATGGTGTAAACTATACTGCTGGTCTAAACTTTGTCCGCACCTCTCCCGACCATGGAACAGGTTACGATATTGCGGGTAAAAACTTAGCTGATTCGACTTCCTTTACCGAAGCTTTGTTTTCAGCCATTCACATTGTAAAAAACCGTCGCGAGCAGGAGGAGATGTTGAGTAACCAATTGCGCACCGGGGGAAAAGTTGTTGAAACACAGTTTGATATTAAAGATGATGCGTCTTAAGCTAGAAGACTGAGGGTTAGACAGGCCAAAGTCGGGGGGACCAAAATTCAGAGGCATAGGGTACAAAGATCAAACCTGAAATGAAATTGCGATTACGATGACTGGAAAAGTATTAATATAATCAAATGAAAACGCTATTACCCATTATTAAACCAGAAGAGCTAACCTGGCTAAACCAGGACGATGAAATCGTCATTATTGATGCCAGTGCAGGATCAAAAGCCAGATATGATGAACAACATTTGGCTGGAGCACTTTTTGCCGATGTAAATGAAGATTTAGCTAATATTGGCGATTTTGCCATTGGCGGACGTCATCCTTTACCAACACCTGAACAGTTTTCATCTGTATTAAAAAAACTCGGGATTACAGCACACAGCCATGTCATTGTTTATGATGATAAAAATGGCGGCAACGCAGCAGCGAGGCTATGGTGGATGTTAAAAGCTATCGGTCACGAAAAGGTGCAGGTAATTGACGGAGGTTTTCAGGCGGCCGTAAAAGCAGGTTTCCCAACTACTGATAAAGTCGAAATCCCAAAATCTGTTGCTCCTTACGCAGTAAAAACATGGAGTTTACCGCTATCTGATATCAATGAAGTGGAAAAAGTAGCTAAAACAGATGATTATATGGTGATTGATGTACGGGACGCCAATCGTTTTGCTGGTCTCACCGAGACTATCGATTTAATTGCCGGCCATATTCCGGGCGCAGCCAATATCCCTTATACTGAGAATCTGGACGCATCTGGCGCTTTCCTGTCCCCTGAAATATTAAAAGAAAAATACGAAGAAGCTTTAGCGCATGTTAAACCCGAAAATGTGATTGTACATTGTGGCTCGGGCATTACCGCTTGCCATACCCTTTTAGCTATGGATTATGCGGGTTTACGGATCCCTAAACTTTACGTAGGCTCATGGAGTGAATGGAGCAGAAACAATAAAGAAATGATTTTAGCCGGTTAGTGCCGTTATAACTTATCGCTTAAAAATGGATAAGGCCTAAAAATCAAGAGATAACATCAACAATTTTTAAAAAAACATTTTTAATCTAATAATTTATCCCTACATTTGCAGGCTAAAATTTTACAGTACTTTGAACCCACTAAAACAATTTTCATTACCGTTTACCGGCTTAAAATTGGGATCTCATCAGTTTGATTATGAGCTTGATGACCGCTTTTTTAACGCATTTGAGTATTCGTTAATTAAAAGTGGAAATTTAAGAGTAGACCTGGAACTTGAGAAACAAGAGACCATGCTGCTACTAAAATTTAAAGTTATGGGTACAGTTAATTTAGATTGCGATAAATGTTTATCTGAATTTCCGTTACCGATAAATCTTTATGAAAGGCAGATTGTAAAGTTTGCTGAAGATGAACTGGAGAGTGATGATGAGGAAATTATTTCGCTAAGCCGTAAAGAAACCGAAATTGACATTTCCGGTCCTTTATACGAAATGATTAATGTTGCAGTACCTTATATCAAAAACTGCGAACGGGCTGGTAAAGATTGTGATCAGGAGATGATTGATCGTTTAAATCAATTATCTATTGAAAATCAGGCTGAAGAAAATGAACAAACAAGCGACCCACGTTGGGAAGCCCTTAATAAGTTAAAAAAATAATTAGATTATACACCAATGGCACATCCAAAACGGAAAATCTCGAAACAGAGAAAAAATAAAAGAAGAACACACTATAAAGCTGTCACCCCTTCTTTAGCAACATGCTCGGCAACAGGTGCTATCCACGTACCTCACCGTGCTTACAACGTTGATGGTAACTTATACTACAACGGCAAACTGGTTATCGAAAATACTCAGATAGGGTAATTTTCTTAAAAAATTGTTTGTGTTTTCAGCGGCTTTAGTCATACCTTAGTCAACTGAAAAATTCAGGATTACACCTGACTTAACACAAACAGATTTTTTCTATGAAAATAGGCCTCGACATAATGGGCGGAGACTATGCTCCCAAAGCAATTGTTTTGGGAGCAATAGCTGCTCATCAATCGCTTAACGCTGGAGAGCATTTAGTTCTTATTGGCGATACCGAACAGATTAAACCCATTCTTGCAGAAGAGGGCTTTAATCCGGATCATTTTGAATACGTTCATACTGATGAAGTAATCGGTATGGGCGAACACCCCACCAAAGCAATTGTTCAGAAACCTAATTCTAGCATAGCGGTTGGTTTTAATCTTTTAAAGGAAGGTAAAATCGACTCTTTCGCAAGTGCCGGTAATTCTGGAGCCATGTTGGTTGGCGCTGTTTTTAGCGTAAAAACCATTCCGGGCATTATCCGCCCTTGTTTATGTACAATTCTTCCGAAAATTAAAGGCGGCACAGGCCTGCTGTTAGATGTAGGTGCAAATGCCGACTGTAAACCTGATATTTTATTACAATTTGGCGTTTTGGGCAGCTTATATGCAGAAAACCTTTTGCAGATTAATGACCCTAAAGTGGCCTTGATGAATATTGGTGAAGAAGATGAAAAAGGAAATATGCTAAGCATGGCTACTTTTCCGTTAATGAAAGAAACCAGCCTCTTCAACTTCGTTGGAAATGTAGAAGGCAGAGATTTATTTAACGAAAAAGCCGATGTAATTGTGTGCGATGGTTTTACCGGAAATGTGATGCTAAAATTAGCCGAATCGTTTTACGTGCTTACCATTAAAAAGGGATTAAAAGATGAGTTTTTCGATCGTTTTAATTATGAACAATACGGCGGAAGCCCGGTTCTAGGTGTTAATGCTCCCGTTGTTATCGGACATGGAATTTCCAGTCCGCTGGCTGTTAAAAATATGATTCTGCAATCCAGAGAAATGATTACCACCGGATTGGTAGAAAAAATTAGAATGGCATTTAAATAATTTATTAAAATTCTTAAAATGAGTAAAATTCACGCTGCTATTACAGCAGTAAATGGTTATGTCCCCGACTATGTGCTTACAAACGCAGAGTTAGAAACCATTGTTGACACTTCCGATGAATGGATTACCAGTAGAACGGGAATTAAAGAACGTAGAATTTTAAAAGGTGAGGGTTTAGGTACTTCCGACATGGCCGTTCATGCGGTAAACGGTTTACTTAAAAAGAGAGGAATTGATGCAAAAGAGATTGAACTGATCATCTTTTGCACCACTACTCCAGATTTTACTTTCCCTGCAACAGCAAACGTTTTAGCAGATAAAGTTGGTGCCACCAATGCCTGGGGTTATGATTTACAGGCCGCTTGTTCCGGCTTTTTATTTGGTCTTTCTACAGGTGCATCATTTGTTGAATCAGGTAGACATAAAAAAGTTTTGGTAGTTGGAGGCGACAAGATGTCGTCGATTATCAATTATGAAGACCGCACCACCTGTATCATTTTTGGCGATGGCTGTGGCTGTGCTTTACTGGAACCAAATGAAGAAGGCTTGGGCATTCAGGATTCTATTTTAAGAACAGATGGTTCCGGAAGAGATTTCCTGGGGATGAAAGCCGGTGGTTCTGTTAAACCAGCCTCCCACGAGACCATTGATGCCAAAGAGCATTTTGCGCATCAGGAAGGACCAACAGTATTCAAATTTGCCGTAACCAATATGGCCGATGTTGCTGCTGAAATTATGGAACGTAACAGTTTAACTGCTGATGATGTGGCCTGGTTAGTACCGCACCAAGCCAACAAACGCATCATTGATGCTACTGCTAACCGCATGGGCGTTACTACTGATAAAGTGATGATCAACATCGAACGTTATGGCAATACAACCAATGGAACAATTCCTTTATGTTTATGGGAGTGGGAAAGCAAGTTGAAAAAAGGCGATAACATCGTTTTAGCTGCTTTCGGTGGTGGCTTTACCTGGGGTTCGGTATATCTTAAATGGGCTTACGATACAAAATAGTCGGAAGTCTTTAGTCCGGAGTCCGAAGTAAAGGTACTGCCCGGATAAAAAAATAAAACAAAAAAAAGTATAACTTAGTTAATTCAATAAACACTATTTTTTACATAACTAGCCTAAAAAATGGATATTAAACAAATACAGGAACTGATTAAATTTGTTTCTCGTTCTGGAGTAAATGAAGTTGCTATTGAGCAGGAAAACTTCAAAATCACGATCAAAACAAACCAGGCACCAACAGTTGTGCATGCTACCGTACCACAAGCTCCGCTTGTACAGGCTGCTGCTCCTGTTGCCACAGCTCCTACTGCTCCTACGGCAGCAACACCAGCTGTACCACCTGTTGCAGAAGACACTTCAAAATACATTACGATCAAATCACCAATGATCGGTACTTTTTACCGTTCGGCTAGCCCTGAAAAACCAATGTTTGTGAATGTTGGTGACGAAATTAGCGCGGGTAAAGTAGTTTGTATCATAGAGGCTATGAAACTTTTCAACGAGATTGAAAGTGAAGTTTCAGGCCGTATCGTTAAAATATTGGTTGATAATGCATCGCCTGTAGAATACGACCAACCGTTATTTTTAGTAGAACCTATTTAGTTATTGATTACACAGATTAATTAGATAACACCGATTACAATTGATCAGAGTGGTGGTTATTACCGAATAAATCGGGGTAATCATTAACATCGGTGTAATCAGAAAAGGTAAAATTATGTTTAAAAAAATACTAATTGCCAACAGGGGTGAAATCGCTTTGCGTATTATCCGTACCTGTAAGGAAATGGGCATCAAAACGGTTGCTGTTTATTCTACCGCTGATCGCGAAAGTTTGCACGTACGTTTTGCTGATGAGGCTGTTTGTATTGGCCCTCCACCTAGTAAAGATTCTTATTTAAATATTCCGAATATCATTTCTGCTGCAGAACTAACCAATGCCGATGCCATACATCCAGGTTACGGTTTCTTGTCAGAAAACGCAAAGTTCTCTAACATCTGCCGCGAGTATAATATCAAATTTATTGGTGCCACGCCTGAGCAGATTAACGATATGGGCGACAAAGCTTCGGCTAAAGCAACCATGAAAAATGCCGGTGTTCCAACCATTCCAGGTTCAGAAGGTTTGCTTACCAGCGTTAAAGAGGGTATTGCAATTGCCAACGAAATGGGTTATCCGGTTATCCTTAAAGCAACTGCCGGTGGTGGTGGCCGGGGCATGCGTGTGGTTTGGAAAGATGAAGATTTCGAAAATGCATGGGATAGCGCCCGTCAGGAATCTGGCGCAGCCTTCGGTAATGATGGTTTATATTTAGAAAAATACATCGAAGATCCACGCCACATTGAAATTCAGGTTATTGGCGACCAGTTTGGCAAAGCCTGTCACTTATCAGAACGCGATTGTTCGATTCAACGCCGCCACCAAAAACTGGTAGAAGAATCTCCTTCGCCGTTTATGACAGAAGAACTGCGTTTAAGAATGGGTGAAGCAGCTATTAAAGGTGCCATGGCCGTAAATTACGAAGGTGCAGGTACTATTGAGTTCTTGGTTGATAAACATCGTAACTTCTATTTCATGGAAATGAATACCCGTATCCAGGTAGAGCATCCGGTTACCGAGGAAGTAATCAACTTCGATTTAATTAAAGAACAGATAAAAGTTGCTGCCGGCATTCCGATCTCAGGTAAAAACTATACGCCGGAAATGCACGCAATTGAGTGCCGCATCAATGCCGAAGACCCGGCAAATAATTTCCGTCCGTCACCGGGGAAAATTACGAATTTTCACTCACCAGGTGGTCATGGTGTTCGTGTAGATACACACGTTTATGCCGGATATTCTATCCCTGCGAATTACGATTCAATGATTGCAAAATTAATCTGCGTGGCTCAAACCCGCGAAGAAGCCATTTGTACCATGGAGCGAGCTTTAAGCGAGTTTGTAATTGAAGGCATCAAAACCACCATTCCTTTCCATTTACAATTGATGAAAGACCCTAATTTCAGAGCAGGAAATTTCACTACCAAGTTTATGGAAACCTTTGAGTTTTCGGAATAACATAAAGTGTTATAGAAATTTAAATCCCATTTTGTTTTACCAAAATGGGATTTTTCTTTGTCAAAGAATTAAATTTATTTCAGTAAATTTAATTTATGGAAACATTAATTGTACATCCGGAAAATAAAGCGCAGCTAAATGCTATGAAGCAGGTTTTAAAAGCAATGAAGATTTCTTTTGAAAAAGAAGAGAAGCCTTATAACCCAGAATTTGTTGAAAAAATTTTGAAAGGCGATCAAGACTTCAGCGAAAGGAAATTCACAAAAGTTGATCTCGATAACTTATGGAAATAGTTTTTCTTCCAAAAGCTAATGAAGATTTAGATTTTTGGAAGAAATCTGGAAATACAATTATCCAAAAGAATATTCATAGCAAAACAATTCTCCATTTGAAGGTATTGGAAAACCAGAGGCGCTGAAATATAATCTTACAGGTAAGTGGTCTAGAAGAATAAACTCAGAGCATAGAATTATTTATTCAGTTTCAGAAACTGAACAGATTATTAAAATCTATTCGCTAAGAGGCCACTATAATTAACTTAAAAGCTCGAATTTATCTAAATATCATCCTGCTCTCAATACAATAAATAGGACAGAAAATTGCAACAAGAAATTTATGGAGACCTTCTAGTTTTCGGAAGGGTAATAACGATTTTAACATTTTACGTATACGGAAAAGGCTGTTCAAAATATTTTCAACAGCCTTTTTATTTCTCCTGGATTTATTTTACTTGATAGTTGACTACTAATATTTTACCTATAAGCTGTAGCGTTTAATTAATGTGTTACGTTTAATTACAAACATTCAAAACATGAAAAAAAATCTAACTAACGCATTCCTTATCCTACTTGCTTTTGCAGTATTTACTTCGTGCAAAAAAGATGAGTATGAAACCATACAGATTGTCAAAATGATTTCCGCTAAGGAAATGAGGGCTATGCCTACAGGACTTACTAGGGCTACTCCCGCAAAAAAGACTGGAAAAATATACATCTACAAAGATTATCTTTTCATTAATGAGCCCAATGAAGGCATTCATATCTACAATAATACCAATCCGAGTGCTCCTGTGAATATGGCTTTTCTGAAAATTCCGGGCAATGTAGATTTAGCAATCCACAATAATATTCTTTATGCCGATAATTTTATCGATTTGCTGGCTTTCGATCTATCGAATATAAATAATATTACATTGGTTAAAAGGGTAACTGATGTTTTTAGTCAGTTCAATAATCCAGGCATTGAAAAATATATTTACACTTATAAAGATACAGTAGTAAAAAAACAAACTTATAAGCGTGAAATGCAATATGTTGCTTTCAGTACTTCTTCTTCTCAAGCTAGTTCGGGCCAGGGCGGTTCGATGGCCAGGTTCACCCTGATGAACGATTATTTATATACCGTTGGTACAAGTAATTTAAATCTTTTTAATGTTAAAACCGCATCAGACCCAACATTTTTAAAGACAATCAGTTTGGGTTGGGGAGTAGAAACTATCTTCCCTTATGATAACAAGTTATTCATAGGCACCAACAGAGGCATGCGCATCTTTAGTGCCAGCGATCCGGCCAATCCTGTCCAACTATCTACCTACAGCCATATTTTCGCTTGCGACCCGGTGGTTGTACAAGGCAAATATGCTTATGTTACTTTACGCACCGGCAATTTATGCAGGCAGGCCAGTAATCAGTTGGAAGTTGTGGATATTGAAGATCCGACCAAGCCGAAACAGATAGCGGTTTACCCAATGCAAAACCCACATGGCTTAAGCACCTCTGGTGATTATCTCTTTCTCTGCGAAGGTAGCTATGGAATAAAGAGTTTTAATATCAGAGATAACACGAAAATCAGCGATAACATGTTACAGCATCTAAACAATATTAAAAGTTTTGATGTCATTGCCGGCCCCAAATCTTTGATCGTTACAGGAGAAGATGGTGTATATCAACTTAATTATAGTAACGCCGCAAATTTAAGGCAGTTGAGTTTAATTAAAAACCAATTCTAAAACCACTATGAGAGCATAGTTTGTTATTTTTACAGCCATTTCTCATAATAATCTAAACTATTTCTATATTTAACACGTAAATACCATTCTATTCAAATAGAATGGTATTTTTGTTTTCAACATGAGCGACATTAAAAAAACTTTACTTACAAAAGCTATCGGTCAAAAGAGCACCAATTTAGAGGCAGAAATGTCTTTTTTCGATCATCTGGATGTTCTCCGTAAACATTTAATCAGAGCCGTAATTGCTATTGCCGTTTTTACGGGTATCGCTTTTTACTTCAACGAGGAGATTCTGGATAAAATAATTTTTGGCCCCAAAAAACCTGATTTTTGGACTTATCGGATGATGTGTAAACTGGTAGAGCATTTCCCATCCTTAGGTAAGGATATGTGTATCACCAAAATTAATGGGGAAATCATCAATACCGAGATGGCCGGCCAGTTTAACCTTCAGTTAAATGTTTGTGTGATGTGCGGTATCGTTGTGGGCTTCCCTTACCTCTTGTGGGAGATCTGGCGTTTCGTTAAACCAGCGTTGCACGATAATGAGCGCAAATCGGCCAGTGGTTTTGTTTTTTTCGCCTCCTTATTGTTCGTTGTTGGTATCTTTTTTGGCTATTTTATAGTTTGTCCCTTATCGGTTAATTTTTTAACTGGTTATACAGTTAGTACTGAAATTAAAAATACTTTTACAGTTGATTCTTACCTGTCATCGGTTGCAACCCTTACTTTGGGTACCGGGATTATCTTCGAGCTCCCGGTTATCATTTTTATTCTATCCAAACTTGGTTTAATGACGCCAAAACTGATGCGTGCCAGCAGAAGGTATGCCACTGTAATTATTTTAATTATCGCTGCCATTGTAACCCCTACACCAGATATCATGACGATGTTGATAGTAGCTACTCCTTTATTCTTATTGTATGAGCTGAGTATTTTTGTTTCGGCCTATATTGAAAGAAAGAAGAAAAAAGCTGAAGCTGCATTCTATGCAAACTAACAAAAACATTACGAACAGAATTCATAATTCTCTATACATTTGACAATGTCTGATACAAAAATAAAAATTGCTATTGGCGCGGATCATGCCGGATTCGATTATAAAGAAATATTAAAAGATTTTTTAAAAGATTACGAAGTAAAGGATTTTGGACCTTTCTCAGCAGATTCAGTTGACTATCCTGATTTTGCACATCCTGTGGCCAGTGCTGTTGAAAAAGGAGAATTTACCTACGGTATTTTACTATGCGGCTCGGCTAACGGCGTGGCCATAACAGCTAACAAACACCAGGGCATAAGAGCAGGCTTGTGCTGGGAAAACGAAGTGGCCTCGCTGGTACGCCTCCATAATAATGCTAATGTACTTTGTATACCGGCTCGTTTTGTATCTGTAGATGAAGCCAAACAAATTACCGAAACCTTTTTAACTACGCCGTTTGAAGGTGGCCGACACCAAAATCGGATTGAAAAGATTTCTTGCTAACCCAACCTCAACTAAAATTATCATCATGAACAAAAAGTTTTTAACCCTTGGTTTGGCTACACTTGTTACAGCAAGTTGTTTTAGCCAGATTAAACCACTGCCTGCCAATAAAGACGCTATTAAATTTAGCAGGGCCATTAATCCTGATAATGCATATAAACACCTTTCCATTTTAGCATCCGACGAATATGAAGGACGCGAGACAGGAACAAAAGGCGCCTGGATGGCTGCAGACTATATCCGCGATTATTTTAAATCAATTGGCTTAAAAGGCCCGGTTGATGGAGGCTATTTCCAGAAAATCAACCTCGTAAATGTTACCTTGAAAGAAAGCCATGTAACTGTTAACGGTCAGCCGAAAGAGTATCAGAAAGATTATGTGGTTTCTCCGAGCCTAATCAGTGATAACGGTTTTACCTTCTCTACCGATCAGATTGTATTTGTCGGCTACGGAATAAAAAAAGACAGCTATAACGATTTTGCAGGAACAGATATTAAAGGCAAAGTGGTGATGATGTTTAACGGTGGCGACCCAACCATTAAACCTGGTACCCGCATTGATAGGGCTGCTTACCGCGCCATGTTAGAAAGCCGGGCAAAATATTTTGCTGAAAATAATGTAAAAGCTATTATCCTGATCGATCCAAGTGTGGATAGAATTACAGAAAATACCAAACAGGCTCAAAACAACGGCCGTGTAATGGTCAAAACAAATGCGGCTATTGAGGCCCAGAAACAGAATGAGATCCCACGCATCTCTATCTCTGTGGCCTTAGCCAACGATCTGTTAAAATCAGCAAATACTACAGCAGCCGACTTACAAAAGAAAATTACAGAAAGTCTTACACCTGCTTCGCAGGTAATAAATGTTCCTTTTTCGGCAAGTGCTGCCAAAAACGAAGCATCGGTTAGGTGCGAAAACGTTTTGGGTTACTTAGAAGGATCAGATCCCGTACTTAAAAAAGAAGTATTAATCTTAACCGGTCACTACGATCATATTGGTTTAGAAACTGACCCTAACGCGAAAGATAAAGTAAACAACGGTGCCGACGACGATGGATCGGGTACTACCGGTGTTTTACTAATGGCAAAAGCTTTTACTGATGCCAAAAAAGCAGGTAAAGGTCCTAAACGCAGTATCTTATTTATGACTGTTGTTGGAGAAGAAAAAGGACTGTGGGGATCTGAGTGGTATTCTGAGCATCCTGTTTTCCCTGTTGCCAATACCATTGCTGATTTAAATACCGATATGATTGGCCGTATAGGTGAAGAGTATTTGGGCAAACCTGATTCGGCAAACTACATTTATTCAGTAGGTTCGAGGATGTTAAGTAGCGACCTCGCCAATTTAAGTGAGCAGGTAAACGCTACCTATACTAAAATGAAACTGGATTATAAATATGATGACCCTAAAGACCCTGAGCAAATTTATTATCGCTCAGACCACTATAACTTTGCTAAATTAGGCATTCCGATTATCTTTTATTATGATGGAATGTTACAGCAGGATTACCATAAACCAGGTGATGAAGTAAGCAAAATCAACTTCCCTTTATTGTCAAAAAGAGCAAAACTCACCTACTTTACTGCATGGGAACTTGCCAACAGAGCCAAGCGTCCGGTTGTAGACATGGACGGAAAAGGGAATCCAAAGAAATAATGTTCAAAATACTCAGCCTCAACGAAATGTTGGGGCTTTTTTCTACACATTACTTTTGGCACCTGCATAAATTCCTATCTTTGGTTTTTGACGAAGTAACACCAAACTAAAAGCGGTTATTCTTCGTTACCCCTATAATAAATTGCTATTGATGAAAACTGCCGAGGAATTTTTAGAAAAGTCAGATGAGAAAGCTTTCGATTTGCCGCACCGTAAAACCATAAATTATAATATTGGTAAATACAATGCGGCGGTTGAACGGGGCTTATCGAAATTCGAAAACCTCGAGGCTTCTAAGAAAAAAGCCCATGTAATTAAATGGCGTGTAATGGAAAATCTCGACAAGTTCTTACCAGAATTCGAATCAAATTTTCAGCGTCGCGGCGGTAAGGTGATCTGGGCAAATGATGCTGCAGAAGCCCAGGCAGAAATCCTCAATATCATTAAAAGAAACAATGGAAAAACGGTCATCAAATCTAAATCGATGACGACCGAAGAAATTCACCTGAACGATTTCCTGGAGCAGAATAATATTGAATCGCTGGAAAGCGATCTGGGAGAATATATCGTGCAATTATTGGGCCAGGCGCCCTACCATATTGTTACCCCTGCCATGCACTTAAGTGCTACTGATATTGCGCAGTTATTCCACGATAAATTTGGAACTCCAATTGATGCTACACCACCGCAGCTGGTGCAAAAAGCTAGGGAACTACTCCGAGACAAATATTTGAATGCCGATATTGGTATAAGCGGAGGGAATTTCCTGATTGCCGATACCGGCAGTATTGCCATTACCGAAAATGAAGGCAATGCCAGGTTAAGCACTACTTTTCCTAAAATACATATTGCCATTGTTGGTATTGAAAAGGTTATCCCTTCTATGGCCGACCTTGACCTGTTCTGGCCTTTGTTGGCTTCGCATGGTACCGGACAAAACCTAACGGTTTACAATAGTATCCTGAGCGGACCGCGGCAGCCAAATGAAACGGATGGACCCGAAGAAATGTATGTGATCCTGCTGGATAATGGCCGCACCAATTTACTGGCTCAAAAGGATCAGCGACAAGGTTTGTACTGCATTCGTTGTGGTGCCTGTTTAAATGCCTGCCCGGTATATAAAAATATCGGTGGACACACTTATAATACCACCTATAGCGGTCCAATTGGCTCGGTAATTACGCCACATTTAAAAGGTATGGAAGAGTTTAAGCATTTGAGCTATGCTTCCAGTCTCTGCGGAAAATGCTCAGAAGTATGTCCGGTAAAAATCGATATCCATAAAATGCTGCTGCTTAACAGAAGAGATGCTGCAGCTGGTCATGAGAACGGCAAACAGGAAGAAATCGGCTGGAGCATGTTCAGCAAGATGATGCAAAAACGCAAATGGATGGATTTCTTCGGCGGAAAATTTAAAAACTTTATGCTCAAAACCTTCTTTAAAAAGAGTTGGGGCAAATACCGTGAAATGCCAAAGGTTGCTGATAAATCATTCGCCAAACAGTTTGAGGAATTAAAGAAGAGCCGGGAGTCCTGAGTCCAGAATCATTAGTCAAACCAACCAGATATGCATTTCAACCGAAGAGATAAAGACGATGAATTCTTATTGAATTTATATAAAAAACTACTTTATCCCAGAATGGTAGAGGATAAAATGCTTAAATTATTGCGGCAGGGACGTATAGGGAAATGGTTTTCGGGTATTGGTCAGGAAGCCATTGCTGTGGGCAGTACCATGGCCATGCAGAAAGGTGAGTACATTTTACCCATGCATCGCAATTTAGGTGTTTTTACCTCACGTAGTATTCCGCTAAAGAAATTAATGGCCCAATGGCAGGGCAAGTTAACCGGCTTTACCAAAGGCCGCGACCGCTCCTTTCATTTTGGGACCCAAGATTATAAAATTGTGGGCATGATCTCCCATTTAGGGCCACAAATGGCTCTAGCCGATGGCATCGCCCTGGCCGATCTTTTGGCTAATAAACAACAGGCTACACTGGTTTATACCGGCGAAGGCGCCACCAGTGAGGGCGATTTCCACGAAGCCGTAAACGTGGCAGCAGTTTGGGGCCTTCCTGTTATCTTTCTGATCGAAAACAACGGCTATGGACTGTCAACCCCAACAGCAGAACAATACAGATGCAAAAACCTGGTTGATAAAGCCATTGGTTATGGAATAGAGGGTGTTCAGATCGACGGAAATAATATTTTAGAAGTTTATGATACCATTAACCAGCTGGCCATGGAAATCCGAAAAGATCCAAGACCTGTTTTGGTTGAGTGCATGACTTTCAGGATGCGTGGCCATGAAGAAGCATCAGGTACGAAATATGTTCCGCAGGAACTTTTTGACCAGTGGGAAAAGAAAGACCCTTTAAACAATTATGAGGCCTATTTAATTGAGCAAGGTATTTTAACAACAGATACCATTACGGATATTAAGATTCAGTTCAAGCTAGATATTGAGTTAGCAGTAGAAGAAGCTTTTGAAGAGCCAGAACCCATTGCAGATCAAGCGAGAGAAGAAAGGGACATGTACTTCCCTTACCAGTCCGAAATTATTCAACCAGGCGAATCTGCTACTGAAAAAAGGTATCTGGATGCAATTAGTGATACACTCGATCTCGCAATGGAAAAATATCCTAACCTGGTTTTAATGGGGCAGGATATTGCCGGTTATGGCGGGGCATTTAAAATTACAGATGGCTTCATAGCTAAATATGGCAAGAGCCGGGTGCGCAATACACCTATTTGCGAATCGGCCATCTTGGGCGCAGGTTTAGGGCTTTCTATAAACGGTTACAAAGCTGTTGTAGAAATGCAGTTTGCCGATTTTGTAAGCGCTGGCTTTAACCAGATTGTAAACAATTTGGCCAAAACGCATTACCGCTGGGGCGAAAAGGCAGATGTAGTTGTACGTATGCCTACCGGCGCTGGAACAGGAGCTGGCCCGTTCCATTCGCAAAGTAATGAGGCCTGGTTTACTAAAACACCGGGATTGAAAATTATGTACCCCGCATTTCCTGAAGATGCCAAGGGTTTGCTTTTGTCTGCCATAGCCGATCCCAATCCCGTAATCTACTTTGAACATAAATACCTTTATAGAAGCCTAACCGGGTTGGTACCCGATGGCTATTATACTACCGAAATAGGAAAAGCCGCTACTTTAAAAACAGGAGATCAGTTTACGATTATCACCTATGGTTTAGGTGTACATTGGGCTTTAGAACATTTAAGCAGCCATCCTGAACAAGCAGCCACCCTGGTTGATCTGCGTACGTTACAGCCATGGGATCAGGAAACAGTGAAGGAAGCTGTAAAAGCAACCGGAAGGGTGCTGGTTTTACATGAGGATACCTTGACCAATGGTTTCGGTGCTGAAATTTCTGCCTGGATTGGCGAGCATCTTTTCCAATACCTGGATGCACCTGTAATGCGTTGTGCAAGTTTAGATACTGCCATTCCGATGAGCAAGGTGCTGGAAGATGATTTTCTGGCTAAAGCCAGATTAGCAGAAATAATTGATAAATTATTAAAATATTAAACAGAGGTTAATTGTATAAACTGTTTAAATTGGTTAACTGTGTGTCCTAAACAATTAACCGGTTTAAACGATTAACCAGTTAAACATTCAAGCAACATGGGCACTTTCAAGGTCAGTGGAAATATAGTTAATATCGTAGCACGTCATATTTTCTTTGGCGAAATAACGGTTGAAGCCGGAAAGATAAAATCGATTACCCAAATTTCGGATGAACGCCCAGGCAGCACATTCATTACGCCGGGCTTTATTGATAGCCATGTACATATCGAAAGCAGCATGCTCATTCCGAGCGAATTTGCCAGGTTAGCGGTGGTGCACGGTACAGTGGCGACCATTAGTGATCCGCACGAAATTGCAAACGTATGCGGGATGGAAGGGGTTGAATTTATGATTGAAAACGGCAACACCGTACCCTTTAAATTCAATTTCGGTGCACCAAGCTGCGTACCGGCTACTACCTTCGAAACTGCAGGCGCTGAGTTAAATCATGATGATGTTGAGGCACTTTTAGAACGCCCGGAGATTAAATACCTCAGCGAAATGATGAATTTTCCGGGCGTGCTGTATAAAGATGAAGAAGTTTTAAAAAAGATTGCTGCTGCCCACGAGCTCGGTAAACCTGTTGACGGACACGCGCCGGGCCTACGTGGAGATACCGTCCAAAAATACATAGATGCCGGTATTTCTACCGACCATGAATGTTTTACTGCCGAAGAAGCACTGGATAAACTACAGCGTGGCATGAAGATCCTGATCCGGGAAGGTAGCGCAGCCAAAAATTTTGAGGCTTTAATCCATTTACTCCAGGATTGGCCCGAAATGATGATGTTCTGTAGTGACGACAAACATCCTGATAGTTTAGTTGAAAGCCACATTAACGAAATTTGTGCCAGGGCAGTGGCCAAAGGAATCGATGTTTTTAAAGTGCTTCGCGCGGCTTGCATTAACCCCATCTTACATTATAAGCTTGAAGTTGGTGCGTTACAGGTAAACGATGATGCTGATTTTATTGTGATTGAAAACCTGATTAATTTTAAGGTAAAACAAACCTATATTAATGGGCTTTTACTAGCAGAAAACGGTAAAATGGTAGGCAACTGGATCAATCATTCAGCTAGTAAAGAATCAATTAACCATTTTGATTGCAGCTTGAAAAACGAAGAAGATTTTATCTTACCCTATCAAAACGAACAGGAGATTCCGGTTATTGAAGCCCTGGATGGTCAGTTGATCACCAATAAACTGCATATAAAACCAAAAGTTGAAAACGGAAACATGGTGAGCGATGTAGAAAATGATATGCTAAAAATGGTGGTGGTTAACCGCTATCACGATGCGCCCATTGCCATTTCCTTTGTTAAGAACTTTGGTCTAAAAAAGGGCGCAATTGCCTCCAGTGTAGCGCATGATAGTCATAATATTATTGCCGTGGGTGTTGATGACAAAAGCATTTGTGCGGCGGTAAATATGGTGATTCAGGAAACTGGTGGAGTTGTCGCTTTAGGAAACGGAAAGGAAGAGGTTCTACCGCTACCTGTTGCTGGCTTAATGAGTAACCACAATGGTTACGAGGTTGCTGCACGTTATACTGCTATCGATCAGTTTGCAAAAGACCTGGGGTCAACCCTGCTTGCTCCTTTTATGACACTTTCTTTTATGGCACTTTTGGTTATTCCGCATTTGAAACTGAGTGATAAAGGTTTATTTGATGGTGATGAGTTTAGGTTGATGTAACTACATAACACCTTCTATCCTATCAGCAAAAACATTAACTAACTTATAATTTTTGTTCAAAGAGATAACCTCGGGCCATAAAATATTAATTGCATCGTGAAATTGAGACATTTTCATATTACCTAATCTAATATGAATCACTTTAGGTGGCGGAGTATGTAAAAGTATTCTGGAAGAAAAATCGCTGTCTTTCGTTATAATGGTCAAATTTTTAGCCTTAGCATATTGCCAAATCATCGTATCAGACCATTCATCACCTAAATCGGCCTGATGAATGTATTGAGCATTGTTCCAAAGTGAGAAAAAACGAGGAAGGTTAACGTCTACTAAAAATCTACATTCCTCCATTTAAGCCACCGCCCGTTTAATAATGAAACTATGATTCATTAATTCTGTCGCATAGCGCATACAGGCGGTAATATCTTCAGGTTCAAGTGAAGGATACTGATTTAAAATTTCCTCGGCTGTTTCACCTGCAGATAAAAATTCCATTACAGTCTGTACCGTAATTCTCTTTCCCCTTATAATTGGCTTTCCATTACAAATATCACTATCAATATAAATACGATCGAAAATCTGTTCCATAATGTAAAGTTAACCAATTAGTTTATCTTTTGATAATTTGGAAAGTTAATCCAACAAAAACACTTCAGCAAGCGGATTAAACAGGTAAATCCGCTTATCATCTAAACAAATACAGCGATATCGCTTTCTAATCTGTTCGCCTTTGGTAAAGCGACGGCCATCTTTGATTTTAAAGTTGGTATTAATTGGCAGTTGCTCTACATGTAAAGTTTCGCTTTTATTGCTGTCGTATTTTTTTAAGGCCCGCGATAAATGTAAATCAGAACAGCTTGAGGCCGCAGGATTCGACATATAATTGTCTATCGCCTGATGGATATCCTGCGGAAAAATATTCATATCAAAGAAAGGAACCATCATCCGCTGAAAGTTTTTCTTCCATTCGGTTCCGTGTGGCTTTACTTTATTCTTAAAATCATTCCAGGTTAGCAAATGGGCGAATTCGTGCACTGTGGTCACTAGAAACGCATAATGGTTGAGGTTAAAATTAACTGAAATACGATGGCCTTTGCCACGGAATGGATGGCGATAATCGCCTAATTTGGTAGAACGTGTTTTAGCGATTTTGAATTCGCATTGAAAATAATCAATCCACCTGGCAATTAGCGGGGCGGCCTCTGCAGGCATGTATTGCGCTAAAACTTTAACTTTCTCCATTTAACCGCAAAGTTCGCAAAGTTTTTCGCAAAGAAATAAAGAAAAGTTATAAGCCATTAACAATTCTCTTTAATCCATCTTTTAAGCGGGAAACATTGAAATTCATTAATAAGCCTAACTTATAATTTCCCAATTTCATATAGGTCAAAGTTTGGGCAAGATGAACATCATTTAGCATCTCGACACTTTTCAACTCTAATACTAACTTATTTTCTACCAGTATATCTATTCTATAACCACACTCTAATCTAACATCCTCAAAAACCAAAGGCATTTTCTTTTCCTTTTCAACGAATAAACCAGTTTTAGCAATTTTATAAAACAAGCATTCTTTATAAGCACTTTCCAATAATCCTGGTCCCAAAGCGTTATGTACATCTATTGCCAATCCGATTACAATTCTTGATAATTCATTCTCATTCATAATCTTCAAATTAACTTTGCAAACTTCGCGTTTCTTTTCTTCGCGTTCTTTGCGGTCAATAGATTATTCTTCTGTTGGGAACAGCGACGCCAGTACCATTTTTATCTCGCCGAAAGAGTAATCTTTGCCTAAAAACTCCCTGATGGTAGCCATCGATTTTGTTTTCTGGCTTTCAACGGCATCTGTAATATTGCGGATTTTATTGGCCTTAACCAACTTCGTTACATCCAGTTGCTGTGTAGAAACATAATATGCCAAATGGCCTTCAATAGTACCAACCGATAAGCCCCGCTCCTTTGCAATTTCATCTAACGTTTTGCCCGCATTGTATAATTCAAAACTAATCAGCTTGGTATCGGGCTTCGGCTCTTTCTTTTTTTTCTCTGTAGCAGTTCTTACTTTTAGCGCCATGCCTTTAAGCGTAATCGCCTTTTTTAATTGCGCCTCTCTTTCTACCGCATTTAAAAGTGCATCGGTATCGGCCTTACTAAACTCTTTTCCATCAATAATGGCTTCCAGCAATGCTTTGCTTTTATGAATTTTCTTCAGCTGTTCATAAATCACAATTTCCAGTTCAAGCAGTTCAGTCAGGTAAGTTTTAATCTGTTTTTCTTCTTTTATGGCTTCAATTTGGGCTAGGAATTTATCTGACACCTCCTTAATCAGCGGACTGAAATATTTTACCGCGGCCTGTACCCGCTTGGACACATTGAACAATGTATGCTCGGTTTGTTGGGCAAACAAGTTTTTAAGCTGGTTTACAAAAGTATCAGCCGTTGCAGTGATTTTCTGGAAATCTTTATACAGATCCATCGTCCAATCATCATAGCGCTGTTTGGTCGATTTAGCCTCACTCTTATCAAAAGTTTGCATGTGTTCCTTAAAATAATAGCGTGCCATATTCAGATCGAAAGCTGATAACAGATAAGTCCTGATAAAATCATAGCTCTCAGCACTGATCTGCTGGTCGAGTACTTCTGTAGGCTGTTTGGTTTTAGAAAAATAATGGATGTTCTGGTCTTGCTGCAAACCGCTTTCGCGCAGGTGCGACGTTAACACCAACCCCTTAAGCGAGCGAAGGCGTGAAAGCGCCACATAAGCCTGCCCCGGGGCAAAAGCGTCACCAATATCAATAATGGCTTTATCAAAGGTTAAACCCTGACTTTTATGCACCGTAATGGCCCAGGCCAGTTTAATTGGATATTGCACAAAGGAACCTGCTACATTTTCTTCAATTTCATTCGTGGCCTCGTTCAGTTTATATTTTACGTTTTCCCAGGTATAAGGCGAAATCTGGATTACCGTTTTATCTTCTTGCAATTCAATTTCTACCAGATCTTTTTCAATGTGGTGCACCACTCCTATTTTCCCATTGTAATAGCGTTTTTCGGCGGTCATATCGTTTTTGATAAACATAATCTGCGCACCAACTTTCAGTTCCAGGCTCCTATCATTAGGATAAGCATGTTCATTAAATTCGCCTGTTATCCTGGCTTCAAAAAAATACGATTTCGTTTTCAGTTGAGTTAACCTTTCGCGGTTAATGCCATCAGCCTTATGATTATGCGTCGTTAAGGTGATGTAATTGTCATCTGCTGCCGGCTTAAAATCACGGATAAAATGCTGTTGCAATAATGCCGTGTCCTGCGGGGTAATCTGGTTATTCCGCAAGTTATTCAACAGGTCAATAAAAACAGCATCATCCTGGCGGTAAATTTTATCCAGCTCGATATATACCGGTGGATTATCTTGCAATGCCAGCGCATCAAAAAAATAAATACTCTTATAAAATCCGGCCATTACCCGCCATTCGTCATGTTTAACCACAGGCGGCAACTGGTGTAAATCACCAATAAATAAAAGCTGTACGCCCCCAAACGGTACATTTTTACTCCTCCTGATGTAGCGCAGGGCAAAATCAATGGCATCAAGCATATCCGCCCTCAGCATACTTACCTCATCAATTACCAACAGTTCCAGTTCCTGAATCAGGCGCCTTTTATTGCCCTGCATATTTAAATGCTTGGCCAGGGTACGTGGTGTATTAAAGTTGAAGCTAATCTGCTGATTGATAATATTTCCGGCTGCATCAGGGAAAAAAGCACCAAAAGGCAGCTGAAAAAGAGAATGGATCGTAACCCCGGCAGCATTAATCGCCGCTATACCTGTTGGCGCACAAATAATCGCTTTTTTATGCGTAAGCTGAATCAGTTTCCGCAAAAAGGTCGTTTTACCTGTTCCCGCTTTTCCGGTTAAAAAAACGTGTTTAGAGGTATAATTCACAAATTTAGCCGCGATCTCAGCGGGCATAGAAGTTTCTTCTAATGTAGGCATCTGCAATAAAATTTTAGTTTGCTAAACAGGGAGGATAAATAAAGCTAAACATTTTAGCACAAAACTAAAGAATCATTGGTGAGAAATTTTAATTTTAAGTTGATATTTTTGGTCTAAACCTTTAATTAAGCAATAATTTCTGAATTGGCGAACCCAAAAGCCTTGATAGAACTGCCCCAGAAGCAATATAAACCTGGACAGGAACGGCAGCCTCCGATTTCTACAAGCGGAGCTATAGTGTATGGCAGGGCTGTAATAACAAAAGAACCACTGCCACTGCTTTTCAATCTTAAAAATTGCAATCAGTTTTCAATTAAACAATTAACCACTTAAAACAGTTAACCAAATTCCCTATCTTTGCAGCCTGATGAAACAACAATATTCAAATCTTATCGCTGTTAAATTCCTTTAATAAGGTTTCATCATCTCTTATACCCAAAATTTTATTATGCTTAACCCTGAAATAGAAAAACGTAAAACCTTTGCCATTATTAGTCACCCCGATGCCGGTAAAACCACACTGACAGAAAAATTTCTGCTTTTTGGTGGTGCCATCAACACCGCTGGTGCAGTAAAAAGAAATAAGGCCAACCAGAGCAATACCTCCGATTTTATGGAAATTGAAAAGCAAAGGGGTATCTCGGTTGCAACTTCGGTAATGGGTTTCGAATACAGCGGTAAGCGTATTAATATTCTGGACACTCCGGGTCACAAAGATTTCGCCGAAGATACCTACCGTACTTTATCTGCTGTGGATAGCGTGATTTTAGTAGTTGATTGTGTTAAGGGTGTGGAGGAACAGACAGAAAAGCTCATGTCGGTTTGCCGCATGCGGAATACGCCTGTAATTATCTTCATCAATAAAATGGACCGTGAAGGTAAAGAAGCTTATGATTTACTGGATGAAATTGAAGAGAAACTAAACATCAGCCTTTGCCCGCTTTCCTGGCCTATTGGACAGGGACATACCTTTAAAGGGGTTTACAGCATTTATAACAAGCATTTAAATTTATTTAACTCGGATAAAACCAAGGTAACCGATTCGGTTATTGCCGTTAATGACCTGAACGATACCTCGCTCCTGGATTACCTCAAAGAAAATGAAATCAACACGCTGAAAGATGATGTTGAATTGGTTGATGGTATTTACGGCAAAATTGATAAAGATTTATATACCGATGGTTTAGTTGCGCCTGTATTTTTTGGCAGTGCAATTAATAATTTCGGGATTAAAGAGCTTTTAGATACCTTTATTGATATCGCTCCTAGTCCTCGTCACCGTGAAGCTGAAGAACGTGATGTACTGGTAGAAGAAAAAAACTTTAGTGGTTTTGTATTTAAAATACACGCAAACTTAGACCCTAAACACCGCGATCGGATTGCATTTTTGAGGATCTGCTCCGGTAAATTTGAACGCAATAAATTCTATTACCATACCCGTCAGGATAAAAAACTAAAATTCTCTAACCCGATGGATTTTATGGCCAACGAGAAAAGCATTGTAGAAGAAGCCTGGCCAGGTGATGTAGTGGGTTTGTATGATAGCGGAAACTTTAAAATTGGCGATACTTTAACTGAAGGTGAAAAACTACAGTTTAAAGGAATTCCAAGTTTCTCTCCTTCTATTTTTAAAGAGGTAGAGAATATGGATCCGATGCGCACCAAACAGCTGGAAAAAGGAATTGAACAATTAACTGACGAAGGGGTAGCACAATTATTTGTGATGCAGCCCGGAAACCGGAAAGTAATTGGCGCAGTAGGTGAACTTCAGTTTGAGGTAATCAACTTCCGTTTAGAGCATGAATATGGAGCTAAATGCCGTTTCCGTACGTTAAGTTATACCCGTTCGAGCTGGGTAACTTCTACCGATAGAAAGAAATTGGATGAGTTTGTAAAACGCAAGCAACAGCACATCGGCTTTGATAAAGAAGCCAATCCTGTTTATCTGGCAGATAGTGAATATATGATTAATTTAACCAAACAGGATTATCCGGATATCGAATTTCATAAAACAAGTGAATTTAAATCTTAAAGTCGGAAGTCTATAAAGGCAAAAAACCTTTTCTAAGTTTTTAGAAAAGGTTTTTATGTATAATATACTTCCGTCATTGCGAGAAGGCTTTTCAGCCGACGAAGCAATCGTTATGGGAACAATCGTTAGCTTGAAAGATTGCTTCGTCGTTCCTCCTTATAATGACGATTTCAACTATTTCTTACTCAAATCCCATATTTTTAAACTACTCAGCGCACTTTTTCCATCTTTTGAAAATGCTGTAATTCCAGTAGCCTTTTCATCCGGGAAAATCATGGTAGAAATAACCTTTTCACCACCATTTCCAAAAACTTCGAGTGATGATTTATCAATCAGGATCTGAATTTTCACTTTACCATTAATAGGATTTATTTTAGCCGTTTGAATGATATTTTTATCGTTTTTAATACCTTTTTCTGAACGCGAACAATCTACATAAAGCTCATTTTTGTCGGCCCGATAACCTACTTCAATTTCTTTAATCACTTTCCCTTGTCCATTTTTTAACTGGGCCAGCTTAAAACCTGAATTTTTAGCATTACTCAAATCAAATTCTGCTTCAATCCAGTTTGCATTAATAATTTCACCCAGTTTCAATTCGCCGCTAACAACCAGATTTTGTTTGGAAATAACCCGGTTTTGAGCCAGTTTTCTAAGATTGTTTGCAATAACCGAACTCGGCTGCTGAAACAATCTTACGCCATCGGGCATAGTTTTTAAAGTTAAATCCCTCGGAATAGACATCTGCCCTTTCCATGGAAAGGTTTCCTTACCTCCCGGTTGCAACCAACCCAATAAGATGCGTTTATCATTTGGTGCATTGTTCCAGGGAATAGCTGCATAAAATGAATCGCCATCATCCACCAGTAGCGTTAACTGACCGTCATTATCATTTTTAAAGATTTTGCCATCAAAATCGCCCACAAAATATTGCATGGTAGGTCCTTTTGGACCAAACAACGAGATCATGAGTACCCACTTTGTATTGTTCTTATTTCCATCTACCGCCAGCGGAACAATAAAAGGACATTCCCATCCGCTGCCCTGATTACCTTGTTTACCAAAATCGCTCAGTATGGCCCAGTCTTTCAGGTTTTTTGAGCCATAAAACCTAACCTGGTGCTCATCAACCATCGCAACCGTCATGATCCATTGCTTAGAAGCGTCGTGCCACCATACATTCGGATCGCGAAAATCTTTTTTATTTAAATCGATAATTGGATTTTTTGTATAATCGGTAAACGTTAAACCGTCATCGTTGCTATAGGCCATATACTGCGATTCGTTATGCTGTTTAGGTAAATCAGCCGTATAAAAGGCCAGAATAGGTGCTTTATCCTTGCCTAAACCACTCACATTTTGTTTATCCAGAACCGCCGAACCAGAAAAAATCATGGTGGTGGTGTCTTTGGTTATTTTTTCTGGAATTGCAACGGGCAGGTGTTCCCAATTAACCAGGTCTTTGCTTTTTGCATGCCCCCAACTCATATGCCCCCATTTATTTTCGAAGGGATTATACTGGTAATACAAATGGTATTCGCCATTGAGATAAATTAATCCATTAGGATCATTAAGCCAATTAGTTGGTGCGGTAAAATGATAATTGGGTCGCCATTGAGGAGTAGCTTGCTGTGCGGATATGCTCAAAGAACAAGCCATCAAGATAGATAAGATATATTTGGTTCTGCTCATATTTGGTTATTAAGCCCTTAAAATACAGATAAAAACCCAATCACTAAAACGTTTAACTAAATTACAATCCTCAAGTCTTCGATTCTTTTTTTTCTTCTGCTATTTCATATTGTTTGTAGGTCTGTTCTAAACGACGCTTAATTTTAGCAATCAGCAGCCTTGGTGAACGCACTTTAACACATTCGCCAAAACCCAGTATTTCGCGCTCCAGTTCATAATTCAGCACTACATCAATCCTGAAAACGGTAGTTTTATCAGTTTTGTTCAATACCACCTGCGAGGTATGCAAAGGTTTGGTAACGACATAGGGTGCATGATCGTTCGTAAATTCCAGAATCACTTTTTGTGGCCGGTCTCTCTCACTTTTGGTTACCCCGATTAAATCGTCATAATAACGGTCAAAATCCACTCCTTCATAAGCAATAAACGGTTCGTTTGGTAATTCCTGAAATTCAACTATCCTGTCGAGTGCTAAATTTAATATTCCGGGCCGCTTTTTTGCCTTACAGATCAAAAACCAGCGGTTACGGTATTCTTTTAACAGGTAGGGGAAATAAATGCCTTGCTGTGCCTGTTGTGCCTTAAACGATTTATATTCAATCAGCAATGACCGTTTATTTAGAACCGCCTGATAAAGCGGCGGAATACATTCCAGGCCCTTCACCAGCTTATTACTTTCCAGCTGAATGTTGTTTCCGCTCTGTTTGGTCGATTTATAAAGGTTATTCTCCAAACGGGCAATCATATCGCTCATCTCGTCGAAGTAATTGAAAGCATTAAACTGCTTCAGCACCCCGACAATTTCTTTCATTTTATCAACATCAGCATGGTTGATCGGTGTTTTTGTAATACTAAAACCGGGGTCTTCATAAGCATAAAACCGCCTGTCTTTTACCACAATAGGTGCGTTATAACCCAGTTTATCACTCCTCATCAACTGAATATCTGCCTGGATGGTGCGTTTGCTCACGCCGCTGGTTATGCCTTCCAGTTCGTACAGCGTTTCGGCGACCTTTTCAATCAGATCATCTAGGGTCCATTTGCGAAAGCGGTTTCTCAGACAGTCATCGATAGTTTTGTAACGAATAAGGGCTAATTTATTGATGGCCATTTTGAGGTAATTAGCGTGGTTAAAAAATCTGGTGTTTATGCTTCGGTTAAAGATAACTAAGTTACCGATAACTGCGCAATACAATTGCGCAATTGGATGCTTAAAATATGAAAACTATCAAAAATAAATTTTAAAATACTGACAAACAATATTTTGATTAAAATTCATTAAAATTTTATTTACTGCGTAATTCCTCCGCGCAGGGATGGTGGCATCTTTGTCATGTCGCCGGTCGATAATGAAGTTCTTTGAAAAAAATCAATAATAATAACTGATTTACAAGAAATTAAACTGCTTTAGAATACGCGCTCTCACGGCGCTGCTCGTTTTCTGAGTAGCGCTTTATTACGAAGCCCCCTGTTCCGGATCTGCGGAACAGGGTTAAGGGCAGCAATTAAATAGTTTAAGTAAATCATTACCTATAAAGAAATTCCGGTAATAACCGGAATGGCAATACTACATAACACTGATCGCAGTTGAGGGTTTCTGTATATCCCCAAAGTATTCGTGCGATAGCATGGAATGTACTGGTCAGGATTGTGCTGGTTTTTGTCTTAACACGTTGTGTGTCGTGGGTTCGAATCCCACTTCCGGAGCAATCCGGAATAACTCAGGGGTTAGAGTAACAACCAAATATGCAGGTTCGAATCCTGCTTCCAAGGTGTTGGAATAGCTAATTGGTAAGCGTTTAGGGCTCAAAATCCAAAACAAAAAAAGAAGGGTAACTTTTCAAATTACTCAAAAAACTACCTTGTAAAACCACATTCTGCTTAATGGCTCTTTTATGTTCCTGAAAGGCAAATTTGCTTTTGCTTTGAAAATAAAACGATAAACGAACTGATTTAAAAGTCAGGTTATTTAAACGTTAGAATCAATCCCCGGATTTCAGCTAACTGAAAAAATAATTTCACTCTTAAACACATCAGGATTCAATTTATTTCCGCAAAAACCAGATGAATGTGCTTTTACAAGGCTTTGTAAGCAAAACAATTAAATAATTATAAATCTTAACATCAAAAAACATGAAAAGAGTAACCATTAACACCAATGATGTTGGATTGGTGTTTAAAAGAGGAAAATTAAAAAACGTATTAACTGCAGGAACCTACTGGTTAGGTTTTGGAGAAGATATCACTTTGTTCGATATGGGAAAAGAGTATTTTTTCACCCTTGCAGAACTAGAAGTACTGTTAACAAACACTGATTTTACTAACCTGGTGCATGTAGTAGATGTAGCCGATAATGAGTTGGTATTGGTTTACAGAAATGGAAATTTCAAAAGTGCGTTAACTGCGGGCAAACATGCCATCTGGAAAGGTTTGTCTGCCTATCACTTTGTTATAGTTGATATTAGTAACATCAACATTGATGAGACGGTTGATAAAAATTTGTTAGAGAAAGCACCTTTATTAAATTATATCAGGGCTTTCAAAGTGGAGTCTTTCGAAAAAGCCTTGTTATTTATTGATGGCAAATTTGAAAGGGTAATGGAAGCAGGAAATTATGTTTACTGGAAAAATGCCACTACGATTCAAGTTTTAAAAACCGATATGAGGCAATTGAATATGGAGATTATCGGACAAGAGATCTTAACTAAGGATAAAGCACAATTGAGGGTAAACTTCAGCATTCAATATCAAGTTGATGACATTATCAAAGCCTTATTGGAAAACAAAGATTTTGATAAGCAATTGTATATTACGATGCAATTGGCCTTACGGGAATCAGTTAGCTTAATGACCTTTGATGAGTTGATGGAAGGCAAAGAGAGAATTGCCGCACAAGTAATGGATTTAACTTTAGCTAAAGCAACCGATTTGGGTGTAAAATTAATTAACTGCGGTGTTAAAGATATTATTTTGCCAGGCGATGTGAAGGAGATTATGAACCAGGTATTAATTGCTGAGAAAAGAGCGCAAGCCAATATCATTACCAGGAGAGAAGAAACGGCTTCGACCAGAAGTTTGCTAAATACAGCTAAATTAATGGAAGAAAATTCGATGCTGTATAAGTTGAAGGAGATGGAATATGTGGAGAAAATCGCAGAAAAGATCAATAACATCAGCTTATCGGGTAGCGGCCAAATTGTGGATCAATTGAAGCAAATCTTCGTGAAATAAATTAAATTTAGAAACCCCTCGGTTAGGTGAATGTTACCTGCCGGGGATTAAAAGAAAACAATGGAAGAATATAAAGTTAAGAGCGATAATAGAATATTAAATGCATTTGAAATATATAAAAACACTGTTTTTACAACAGATACTGATTTGAGTTTTTGGAAATCATTTTTACAGACTTCAATAAATAATTATAAAGCGAACAATCCAACTCAAGTTGGATTATACGAAGCTGGATTCTATGTGTATGAATATAGTTCTAAGCATGAAGATGGACATTTGAAAGGACACAAAATAAGTCGCTTAATTAAAACAGATAATCTTGAAATTGACAAGAATGATTTTATTTCTTGGATATCTAACCTTGCAACTTTGAAAATATACAATGCTTTAGAAAATTTTATCCTACAAGCAATCCATATTAGATATTTCATGGAAAATAAGCATGCGGTAGGAAGTAAAAAAGCCACTGATAAATTAAATATTGATATAAAAACTTACTTATTAAATCATAATTTGAAAGTAGACACAAAGAACAATAGACATATTATTCAATTTTTAAGAAGCAAATCATCTAATGTTACTTCATTTCTAGAGCGTAAAATGAATATCGATTTAGCCACCAAATGGGGAGATTTTTTCGAATTGATTTCAATTTTAAGAAATGTAATTGCCCATCAGGGAACTATCGTCAGTTCTGATACTCAAAATGAAATAAAATCTAGAGCAAAAGATATATTTCAAAGACACTTCTCATTGAACAAAGATGAGTTTGGTCTTAAGCGACTTCAACCGAATAATGAACAATATGCAAGTTTCATCAATTATTTTAATTCATTTTCATTACATGTGGTGCAATGTATTTTTGATGAAGATGATTTAAAATTTCTAGGAATGAACTAAAATTATAAAAATGAAAAACAACATAACAGGAAGCAACCTGATCGAAATAGGTTATTCCGAAGGGAAAATACTAGGCCTGGCCTTGGAGATTTTGAAGGCAAATTTCACAGATACAGAAGAAAAAGAATTACTGGCTTTATTTAAAAAAGTTAAAGATTACCCGGAAAGTTTTTTGGATGATCCGGTTTTAAAACCATTGGCTACAGCGATGATTGAGGAGGCCAATATACCAAAAGACGAAACCATTGAACTGGTAAACCATGCCAGACCCTACGCGGTATTTGGTTCTGATTATATTGAAGAAGGTGCCAGAAACCAAATGGATATTGCCATGAAATTACCGGTATCGGTAGCAGGTGCTTTAATGCCCGACGCACATCAAGGTTATGGTTTGCCTATAGGTGGTGTACTGGCTACAAAAAATGCCATTATTCCTTATGGTGTAGGTGTTGATATTGGCTGCCGAATGGCCCTGAGCATTTTTGATATTCCGGAAAAACATTATTTCGGTAAAGATGCCATGTACAAACGGGAACTGATTGCTTTTACTAAATTCGGAGCAGGCAGAGAGTTTAGGGGTTTGGAAAGAGCCGAACACGAAGTATTGGATCACGAAGCTTTCAACTCAACCACTTTTCTGAAAAATTTACATGGGAAAGCCTGGGCACAATTGGGTACATCGGGCGGGGGTAACCATTTTGTAGAATGGGGAATTATTGATTTTGCCGACCGCGACGAAGTTTTAAATATTGATAAAGGTCGTTATGTAGCTTTGTTAACCCACTCTGGTTCACGTGGTTTGGGCGCTACCATCGCCGGTCATTATACCAAACTGGCTAAAGAGATTTGCAAACTCCCTAAAGAGGCCGCAAACCTGGCTTATTTAGACCTGAATACCGCCGAAGGGCAAGAGTACTGGATTGCCATGAACTTAGCTGGTGATTATGCTTCGGCCTGTCATGAGGTGATTCATAAAAGATTAACCAAAGCCATTGGTGCTAAAGTTTTAGCCAAGGTAGAAAACCACCATAATTTTGCCTGGAAGGAGTTGATCAATGGCGAGGAAGTAATTGTTCACCGTAAAGGCGCTACGCCTGCTGGTAAAGGTGTAATGGGGATTATACCGGGAAGTATGACCGCTCCAGGATTTCTGGTTAGAGGTAAAGGTGAAACCAGCGCAATCAATTCGGCATCACATGGTGCCGGCAGACAAATGAGCAGGACGAAAGCGATCCAATCGATCACCAAATCGGACATGAAAGCCATTTTGAAAGACCACAACGTGACCTTAATTGGAGCAGGACTTGACGAAGCCCCAATGGCTTATAAAGACATCCATAAAGTAATGGCGGCCCAAACCGAACTGGTTGATGTAGTGGCCAAATTCGAGCCTAAAATGGTAAGAATGGCGGATGATGGAAGCAGGGAGGATTAGTTTTGAGTTGGGAGTTCTTAGTCTAAAATCTAATTTAACCTCGCTGGTTCAAACCTGCGAGGTTTTTTAGGTCTTTTCCAACAAAAGAAATCTGATTTTAAATTTGAAATGGGATTTTCTAATAAACCAGAGCTTGATTAACACATACATGCTATGATTAATCGTGGTACTATTCAGAACCTAAACGTCATGCTGAATTTATTTCAGCATCCTTTATCCGCGGCATAGACCCTGAAATAAATTACCTTCGGTGAGTTCACTAAGGCTCGGTTCAGGGTGACGACAGCTTCTTGAATATATCTTCTGATTTTTTTTAAGTTCACTCTATTAATTGAGTGTGCATGATCAAAAAGTTCAGATTTTTTTAATTAAATGTTAGCGTTCTCGAGAGGATAAAATTTCAGTATGCTTTTTAGTTTTTTATCTTTCGCCTTTCCTGTAGGGTTTGATACATTTATCACGCTGATGTACTTGGTTGGATCGCCGGTGGATTCAAAAATCAGTACTTCGGAATAATCAGTTGCATTTATTAATGAAGGCTGATCCTGTAAAACCGTAAAATTTCGCTGATTTAATGCTTCTACAATTGTTTCTTTATTTTCTACCAGTGGAATGCGATGGGTAATTTTTCGCCTTTTCATCCAGTTGTCATTAATTTCAGAGTAGGGATGAATGACCTGACCATTTAAAACGCCAAATATTGCACCCCCAAGAATAACGATAAATTCACCCGCCCAAATCACCCACAATAATAAGCCGCTAATGATACCTATGCTTTCAATGCGGAATGTACCTATTTCATTCATATTAACAATTTCCTGGACCAAAATATGGGGATGCGTAAAAAGGAAAAAGAAGTCTTGAGCTAAAAACTTCAAATCATTGCCATTCAGGTTAAAAGTAAAACCTTTCCTACTATAGGCTAAAGTATCAAACAACACCCATTGAATATAAAAGGCAAATAACCCGCAAAAGATAGCAATAATGGTAACGATTTTTTTATTTCTGAGTTTTCCGATCTTAACCCCAAGATCAATAAAAAACCCTAAACCCAGACCTAAAAGAAAAGCAATAATGGCAATGAACCAAATATTGGGAATAAGCCTTCCGAGGATAATGTAGAAAACCGGAAGAATGAGTGATGCCAATATACCAATGGCAAGTGTAGTAAGAATAGCTGAGGTAGAAGCGTAACCCTGAGGCGTGTATTTTGGTTCCATATAAGCGCGAAATGAGATTTTTATCTGAACACTCCATCATTCAATTTGTTTGATGGAGTGTTCAGATTCTCTATTTCAATTTGCTTAATGCCAGTTTTATTCTAGGCAGCATGTCTTTTATATCCTGTAAAGTACAAGCCCCTACTGATGCCCGGAACCATGGCATACTATGCTCATTTCCAAATGCAGAGAACGGCACCAGAGCAGCTCCGGCTTCTTTAATTAAATAAAAGTTAACATCTGCACTATCTTTTAAAAGCTGACCATCTTCGGTTGTTTTACCAATATAATCTATTTTAATGGTCAGATAAATGGCGCCCATAGGTTCTACTGCGTCTACATTAAAACCTTCAGCCTTTAAATCATTAAAACCATTGTAGAGTGCATTTAAACTATCCTGGATCTGTGCTTTAAAACTGGTTAAAAAAGCATCAACCTGGGGCTTATCGTTAAAATAGTTAGACATTGCAACCTGCTCTGCTTTGGGCGCCCAGGCGCCCATGTGACCGACCAATGCTTTCATGCGGTTTACAATATCTTCCGGACCAAAGCCCCAACCTACGCGTACACCTGTGGCAGCAAGGCATTTAGAACTACCATCTACAAAAATGGTAAACGGTTTCATTTCCGGGCGTAGCGAAACCGGATTTACATGTTCTTTATCAAAAGTTAAAAGAGAATAAATCTGATCGTACATCAGGTAAAGCGGCTTTTCGTCTGCTCCCCTTGTTGCATTTTCCCCTAAAACAGCATCACAAATCTCAGCCAGGGCATTAGCATCAAACATGGTACCCGTTGGGTTTAAAGGCGAACAAAGGGCCAATAATGTTGCCCCTTTTAAATGCGGTTTTAACTGTGCCGCAGTTGGCATAAAGTTATGCGCTGCGTCGGTTTCAACTGCAATGGCATTTGCCGACGTTAAATGGCAGTAGTGGTTATTGTTCCATGATGGTGCAGGAAACACTACAGTATCACCCGGATCAATCAATGCCAGAAAAGTAGCATAAATTAAAGGCCGCGAACCGCCTGAAACTAAAATGCTATTGGCATTATACGCTAATCCAAATCTGTCTTTTAATAATTCAGAAACGGTTTCTCGTAATTGCAAAACACCATCTGCAGGTGGATAATTGGTTTGGTTGGCATTATAAGCTTCCACAATTCCCGCTTTTAACTCAGCTGGGATTGGATAAATATTTGAATCAAAATCGCCAATGGTCAGGTTAGCGATAGATGCACCTTTGCGCTTCATTTCGTTAACTTCGTTACCAATTTTTATAATTTCTGATCCAATTAATGAATTGGCTATTACTGAAACTTTCATGTAGTTGTATTTTGAATTGCGGTTGATCGCAATTTATAATGCTTTTATTAATTTTTGGAGTTCCTTTTTATCAATACTACTTTCTTCCGATTTATCATAAAGGGTTAACATATTGATAACTGTACCCGTAGATATATTGGCGACTAAATAAGTTATTACTCTAAATCCACCGCTTTTACCTTTTCCTTTGCTTTTTATAGCCAGTCTGATTTTATACAGGCCTGCACCTAGATCATTCCCCAGTTGCGGATTCTCCAGAAGTTTCTCTTCAAGTTCATAAAGATCTTCAACTAAAGAAAGATATTTCTTTTTATAGATTTTGGCTTTTTTTATAAAAACAGCCGAATAGATAATTGCATTAGCCATTAAATATCTTTTAAACTCAAAGGCTTCCGTTGCCCCTGCTGCATTTCCTTAATCTCTTTTAAGGCCTGCGAAATCTCAGTAGTTATCTGACTTGCTGGTTCAGACTTAACTTTTGCTCCGATTTTACTAAGGAACTCTTTTACGAAACCTGCATCTTTATCCTTAATTTCTATTGTTAAAGTTGTCATAATTACAAAATTAGCAAAATTATTTAACCAAATCTTCAATCGCTTTATTCACTTTTTCAAAACCAAACTGAGACAGAACATCCTGCATTGCTGCCGAAATCTGCTCATTGCAAAGGTTACCGATGCTTCCTTCGTGTGTATGATGTATCTGGCTAGATGGGGCAAATGTACCACTTTCAATTTGCTCGCCAACTATTTTATAAGCTTCTCTAAATGGCACGCCTTTTAACGCAAGGTCATTAACCACTTCAACACTAAACAGGTAATCGTATTTTTTATCTTTTAAAATATCATCCTTTATGGTAATGTTCTGAAACATAAAGGTGGCGATTTCCAGACACTCATTAAGCGAAGTAATGGCAGGGAAAAGATTTTCTTTTAATAGTTGTAAATCGCGGTGATAGCCTGATGGCAGATTGGTAATCATCATCGCAATTTCATTTGGCAAAGCCTGAATTTTATTACAGCGCGAACGGATCAGCTCGAAAACATCAGGATTCTTTTTGTGTGGCATAATGCTCGAACCTGTTGTCAATTCAGGCGGAAAACTAATAAAGCCGAAATTCTGGTTAATGAAGAGGCAAACATCCATAGCCATTTTTGCCAGCGTTGCGGCAACAGCGCTCATGGCCTGCGCCAGGATTCTTTCGGTTTTACCACGCCCCATTTGTGCATAAACCACATTATAGTTTAGGCTTTCAAAACCCAACAGTTGGGTAGTTAATGTTCTGTTTAATGGGAATGATGAGCCGTAACCTGCTGCAGAGCCTAATGGATTTTTATTGGTGATTTTCCAGGCAGCCAGCATCAGTTCCATATCATCGGCAAGGCTTTCGGCATAAGCACCAAACCATAAGCCAAATGAGGAAGGCATAGCAATCTGTAAATGCGTATAACCTGGCAATAATTTATCTTTATGCGTATTGCTCAGCCTGATTAACTGATTAAACAACTTAGCCGTCTGGTTAACCATATCTTCAATACAGGCACGGAAAAACAGCTTTAAATCGACCAAAACCTGATCATTACGTGAACGGCCACTATGGATTTTTTTACCTGCTTCGCCTATGCGTTGTGTGAGCAACCATTCTACCTGCGAGTGTACATCTTCCACCGTATCTTCAATCGTAAAGTTACCCGCTTCAATCTCAGCGTAAATATTTTTCAATTCCTGCTGAACGGTTTTTAACTCTTCTGCGGTAAGCAAATTTATCGTTTCCAACATTTCAGTATGCGCCAGTGAACCCAGTACATCAAATTTTGCCATTTGCAGATCAAGCTCACGGTCTTTACCTACAGTGAAACGTTCTACAAACTGATTTACATCAATATTTTTTTGCCAAATTTTCATTTTAATTTATTTAACCGCAAAGAGCGCTAAGGCTTTTCGCAAAGCATGCTGAGTTTTATTGAATTTCTAAACAAGAAAATTCTGCTTGTTTTATAAATTCTATTATTAATTCTTTTTTTGTTAGAAGTATATGTGATATCGATAGCGTTGTGTTGTTGCCCGTTCTGAGCCAAATTATTTTCGGAGGGTGTCCATACAAATTAGAAAACTCATAGAAATCGGCATCAAAAGTAACAATCGTAAAGCCATTTTGGCCAGCAAATGTCCAGATCTCTTTATCCGATTTATTCTTCAGATTTAATTTCCTAATCTGTTCACTCTGCGGGAAAGCTAACTGACTAAGCTTAATAATTCGGAAAGAAATATTCTGATCAAATAGTAATTTCACTAGGCAACGCGTATTTTATGTTCCCGATCGGCAGCATAGGCCAAACAGGCTAAAACCTGCGCTTCGGTCAATTCATCAAAATCTTCCAAAATCTGTTCGAGGGTCATTCCGTTCGCAAACCAGTTTAAAACATCATAAACAGCAATTCTAGTCCCGATTATACATGGCCTACCAAACCGTTTATCTGCATTAATTTCGATAAAATTAGCATAGGTGTTCATATCCCAAATATAAACATTATTTAAAGCTTTTTCATTTAACCGCAAAGGGTTCTAAGTTGTTCGCAAAGCACAAAGCAACAGCCATTTTACCACAGCGTATACCGAGTTTTCCACAGAGAACATAAGGCATTCGATATTTAAGTTAAGTATAAAGCCTTACACCTTAAAACCCTCTACCCTAAACCTTGAACAACTGGTTTTAACATATTTATATATCCCTCTACCCCTTCTGCAACTTCTCTAACAAACAAAAATTCATCGGCCATGTGTGAGCGACCCGAAAAACCGGGGCCACATTTTACCGATGGAATATCCAGTAAAGCCTGATCGGAAGTAGTAGGTGAGCCATAAGTGGTTCTGCCCAATGCTACCCCAGCCTGCACAACAGGATGGTTTTTATCAATAGATGAAGGCTTTAAACGGATAGACCGTGGAGTGACATCACAATCTACATTTGCGCGGATAATTTCTAACACTTCTTCATTGGTATACGCATCGGTTACGCGTACGTCAACTGTAAAAGTACAATTGGCCGGCACCACATTATGCTGTGAACCCGCGTTAATAATCGTCACAGTCATTTTCAGCGGGCCAAAAACTTCCGACACTTTAGGAAACTGATAATTCCTGAACCATTCGATATCTTTTAATGCCTTATAAATGGCATTCTCCCCTTCTTCCCGCGCTGCATGTCCGGCCTTTCCGTGCGATACACAATCCAACACAAGCAAACCGCGCTCAGCGATAGCTAAATTCATTTCTGTTGGTTCGCCTACAATACCAAATTCAAGCTCACCTAAATCAGGCAGTACCAGTTCCAGGCCATTATTGCCTGAGATTTCTTCCTCGGCTGTGGCGGCCAAACAGATGTTATATTTTAAATTTTCCTGCTCGTAGTAATACAAAAATGTTCCGATTAACGAAACCAAACAACCGCCAGCGTCATTACTTCCCAGGCCAAAAAGCTTATCCCCCTCTATTGCGGCGTCATATGGATCACGGGTATAACCCGAATTTGGTTTAACCGTATCGTGGTGTGAGTTTAACAATAAAGTCGGCTTATTGGCATCAAAATGCTTGTTGTAGGCCCAAACATTATTCATCTTCCGCTGGGTCTTAACCCCTCTCTCTTCTAAAAACTGGGCTATTAAATTAGCAGTCCGGTCTTCTTCTTTACTAAAAGACTGGATGCGAATCAATTGTCGCAATAATTCCAGGCTTTCCTTTTGTATATTTTCTAAAAACATAGTATCAAGTATATAGTATCAAGTATCAAGCAATACTTTTACTTCGCTTTAAGTTTTGGTCTTTCAGCTTTTAGCTCTCTTTATTATATAAATTCCCAGCTTTTAAAGCCGAAAGTTTAATGCCTTTTATCAACGATGAACTAAAACCATTATGTTCCATCTCATTTAAGCCGGCAATGGTACAACCTTTCGGCGAAGTTACTTTATCTATTTCTGATTCCGGGTGTGTTCCATGTAATAAAAGCAAATCGGCTGCACCTTTGGCGGTCTGAACAGCCATTTTTAAAGCTTCATCTGCATGAAAACCAATTTCAACACCACCTTGCGATGCAGCCCTTATGGCCCTTAAGAAAAAAGCAATACCGCAAGCACAAAGTGCTGTTGCAGAAGTCATTAAATCTTCGTTAATCTTCACAACAGCCCCAACAGTTTCGAACATTTTGGTTACTTCAGTCATATTTTCTGCTGATGCATTATCGCTCGCCATGCAAGTCATAGATTGACCGATCGCGATTGCTGTATTTGGCATTACGCGCACCACTTCAACACCCTCTCCTAATTTTTCCCTCACAGCCGCACAGCTCACACCTGAAATTACCGAAATAACTAAATGCTTCGCCTGAACAATTGAAGTTTGAATTTCGTCTAAAACCGTGTTTAACTGTTGGGGCAGAACGGCAAGGATTACCACCTCTGCATCAACCACAGCTTGTTTATTATTGTTACTAACTTTAAAGCCGGCTTCGGCAAAAGACTTTAAATGGTCGGTATTTCTACGGGTAAGTGTAATGTCGGCAGCCTGGGCAAAGCTGGCTTTAACCAAACCTTTCGCTAAGGATAAACCGATGTTCCCGCTACCAATGATGGCTATTTTTTTATTCATGGTTGATTATGGTTTGTTTCAGATTGTTAATACAGCTTTTTCATTTTTTGTAAAGCAATTTCAGTAAGGCTATTTAACGGCATTTCCTGCTATTCGCTTTACTTCGTTGCACTCCGTGTTCGCTACTATCAGGTTTATAGGGCAATCACAGCATATTATCGGTTAATTTCCATGCAATACCTCAACGCCCCGCCTTCAACTTACTAGTTTCCGCCTTATTTCAGCATTTTGGTACCGAAAGTACCTGTAGCCAATTCAGCAAGTTCATCAGCTTTTCCAATATAGACGGCAGAAACACCCTTTTTAATGGCTTCAAAAGCATTGTGCAGTTTTGGAATCATCCCACCGGCTACCGTTCCATCAGCCTTTAGCCCCTCAAACTCGTCTGCCTTAATTTCCCGTACCACAGTGGCATCATCATTCACATCCTTTAATACTCCTTTTTTCTCAAAGCAGTATACCAATTGTGTTTCGTATAAGGCTGACATCGCCACCGCTACAGACGAAGCAATAGTATCGGCATTGGTATTTAAAAGTTGCGTATCGCCATCATGTGTAATCGCACATAAAACCGGCACCAAACCGGCATTCAGCAAACTATCTAAAGTTTTTGCAGACACAGAATTTTCATCCAGATCACCAACAAAACCGTAATCAATTACCGCTCCAGCCATCGGCCCACTTTCAGCGCCATAAGTTTTGGTACTCACCGGGCGCTTTTTTGCTTTGATCACATTGCCATCAGCACCGCTTAACCCGATGGCATTGCTACCCTTGGCCTGCAATTGGGCAACCATATTTTTATTGATTAGTCCGGCATAAACCATCGTTACAATGCGGAGGGTTTCGATATCGGTAATTCTTCTGCCTTCAACCATTTTGGCTTCAATGCCTAGCGATTCTCCTAGTTCAGTTGCAATTTTCCCCCCGCCATGCACTAAAATTTTATCTCCCGGCAATGCCGTAAAATCCAGTAGAAACCGATGCAGGTTTTCTGAATTGTCGATTACGTTTCCACCTATTTTTATGATTGTAAGTTGCTTCATCATGTACGTTCGCCGTGGTTCATGTATACACGAACTACCCTAATTTTTATTTTAATGATTTCGGTTCGTGAGCACACGAATCGAGGCTTTAATATATTTTAGTAGTTTAACTACAGATTTGAACAGATAAACTGATTATAAATATAAAAGTATCTGTGTTCATCCTTTTTATCTGTGGTTAATCCAGTTCAAAATTATGATTATAATTCTTCCAGCACGGCTTTAATCACAGCTTGTGCTGCCCATAGGCGGTTTCCCGCCTCATGAATTACCAATGAGTTTGGACCATCCAAAATTTCTGACGATAATTCCAGATCACGACGCACAGGTAAGCAATGCATCACCTTTGCATCGTTGGTGATTTTTAACTTTTCGTTATTCATCATCCAGCCGTCCGGATAAGTTAAAACCTTTCCGTATTCTTTGTAGCTGCTCCAGTTTTTCACATACACATAATCGGCACCAACCAGGGCTTCTTCTAAATTGTATTCAATCTTTGCACCTGGTGTGAAATCTTCGGCAAGTTCATAACCTTCTGGCTGCGCAATCGTAAAATCGATCATTCCTTCTGCCTGCGCTTTACACATCCACTCGGCAAAAGAATTAGGAACGGCTTGGGGCAAAGCCTTTACATGAGGTGCCCATGCTAAAACTACCTTGGGTTTTCGGCCGTCAGGTTTCTTTGTCCAGGTTTCATGAATGGTAATGATATCAGCAAAACTCTGCAAAGGGTGGCGTGTTGCACTCTCCAGGCTCACTACCGGCACAGCACAGTATTTTACAAACTTGTTAAAAAAATCTTCACTATAATCTTCCTCGCGGTTATTCAGTTTCGGAAAAGAACGCAAGCCCAAAATATCACAATATTGTCCCATAACCGCAGCAGCCTCACGAATATGTTCTACTGTAGAACCATTCATCACCACACCATCCTGTGTCTCCAATGCCCAGCCCTCTTTATCCAGGTTCATCACCATCACATTCATCCCTAAATTTAAGGCTGCTTTTTGCGTGCTTAAACGCGTACGTAAGCTGGGGTTCATAAAAACCAAACCCAGGGTTTTGTTCTTACCTAAATGCTGATGTCCATAAGGGTTGGCTTTTAATGCCAATGCATCATTTACAAATTGTTTGATGCTCGGAACATCATGTACGGAAGTGAAAAGTTTCATTTTTTAAAGCTTAAAGTTTAAAGCTTAAAGACTAAAGCTCCTGCCAAGTTTTAAACAGGATACAAAATCTAAACCTTAAACAGTTATCGTCTTAAACGTTTCAGCAAGCCTATAAGCATTGCCTTAACTTCATTTATTTTATTATTTATCTCCAGATACTTCTCTTCGTTCAAGTACCTCAAATCAGCAGCAAGTAAACAAGCATATTCAACTTCATGACAAGATCCTAATGCCATATCTAAAAACCGTGCAAAATCTTGATCCGAATTTCGACCAGCGCCCTCAACGATATTGAGTGGCACTGAGTAAGCAGCCCGTTTAACCTGACTATGTAAATCATTTCTTTCAGATACGGGAAACATGGGTAATATATCTGAATAAACAAATAATACCATTACATGTGCCTTTTTCCAAACATCTAGTTTTCGGTAGTCTCTCATTTTCATTTTAGTTTAAAAGTTAAACTAGAAAGGCCCGGGCCCTTCTATTCGAAAATAGGGATGATACTAATCTAGCTTTTATTTGTTTAAATTAAACTCACAAATACAAAAGTCATGCTTTCAGCTTTAATCTTTAAGCTTTCAGCACAAGATTAAACGCAGCTAAAAACTCATCAGCATGTGCTTTGGTTAAGTTTAACGCCGGCAGTAAACGGATTACATTGGGTTTGGCCTCGCCGGTAAAAATGAAGTGCTTAAACAAAAGCTCTTTTTTAACATGCGCCAGTTCTTCCGGTAATTCAATACCAATCATTAAACCACGGCCACGAACTTCCTTTACCTGCTCAAATTTCTTTAATTCAGCAATTAAATAGGTTCCAACTTCTTCGGCATTTTTCATCAGGTTGTCTTTTTCCATAACCTCCAGCACAGCCAATGCCGCAGCACAAGCTAAATGGTTGCCTCCAAAAGTTGTACCCAACTCTCCGTGCCAAGGTTTAAATTTAGGTGCAATAGCAATTCCGGCTACCGGAAAACCGTTGCCCATACCTTTTGCCATGGTATATACATCGGCCTCTACGCCTGCCCAATCGTGCGAATAAAACAAACCTGTTCTGCCATAACCACATTGCACTGAATCAGCAATATAAACAGCATTATACTCATCGCATAGTGAACGGATTTTTTGAAGAAAACTTTTTGATGCTTCTTTAATTCCGCCAACACCCTGTATACCTTCGATAATTACCGCAGAAATCTCATTGCCCTGCGCTTTAAAAGTTTCTTCTAAAGCCACCTCATTATTATGCGGCAGGAAGATCACGTTTTCGGTCTGATTAACCGGCGCTACAATTTTTGGGTTATCGGTTACCGCAACGGCTAAAGAGGTACGTCCGTGGAAAGCACCGGTAAAAGCAATTACCTTTTTTCTGCCGTTGTAAAACGAAGCGAGTTTAAGTGCATTTTCGTTGGCTTCTGCTCCAGAATTACATAAAAACAATTGGAAATCTTTTTTCCCCGATACTTCGCCCAGCTGTTCAGCTAGTTGTACCTGCAAAGGAATTTTAACCGAGTTGGAATAAAAGCCAACCTTATTTAACTGATCGGTTAAACGGCTTACATAATGGGGGTTGGTATGCCCAATAGAAATTACAGCATGTCCGCCATATAAATCTAAATATTGTTGTCCGTTAGCATCCCAAACATTGCTGCCGGCTGCTTTGGTAATTTCTATATCATTAAGTGGGTAAACGTCGAATAGTTGCATCTTTTGAGGTATAAGGTTTGAGGTGTAGGGTTTAAGGTTTTTTTCCTGCACTTCTCAAAAATTTTAAAAATGAAATTAGCATTGCCCTAACTTCGCTAATTAACTGATTTACTTTTAGATAATCATCTTCACTTATATACTTCAACTCTGAAGCACATAAACAACAATAATCTATCTCGTTGGCAGAGCCTAAAGCATTATCAAGAAAATGTGCAAAATCTTTATCTGTAAATCTTCCACATCCTTCAACAATATTCAAGGGTATAGATAATGAAGCACGGGTAAGTTGTGAGGTTAATTCAAATCGCTCTTCTTTTGGAAATTGAGTCGCAATATTCTTTTTGATGAACATATTCAACTCATGTGCTTTTTTCCATACTTCAAGTTTTTTGTAATCTCTCATGGTTTTACCTTACGCCTTAAACCCTTTACCTTAATTAAAAATTTGCTGCCTTTAACTTAAGTCCTGCTGTTTCATCAAAGCCAAACATCAAATTCATATTCTGAACCGCTTGTCCGCTGGCGCCTTTCAAAAGGTTATCGATAATACTGATGATAAATAATTTACCACCGTGTTTTTCGATGTGTACCAGTGCTTTATTGGTATTTACAACCTGTTTTAAATCGATATTTTTCCGGCTCACATGCGTAAAAGGATGCGCGCTGTAATAATCTTCGTAAATGGTTTGGGCTTCCTCTAAAGTAAGTGCGCTTTCCAGATACATAGCGGCCAAAATACCTCTGGTAAAAGCGCCACGCTGTGGGATAAAACTTAAAGCTTCAGTAAGTGATGGTTGCAATTGCAATAAACTTTCGCTGATCTCGTTCAGGTGCTGGTGTTCGAAAGCCTTGTAAACAGAAAGGTTATTATTTCTCCAGCTAAAATGAGAAGTTGTGGCCAAACTCTGTCCGGCGCCGGTTGATCCGGTAGTGGCATTAATGTGAACCTCATTTTGGATCAACCCTTTTGCCGCTAACGGTAGTAAGCCCAACTGAATACAGGTTGCAAAACAGCCAGGATTTGCAATATTACCTGCTGATTTGATCTTATCACGGTTTAATTCAGGGAGGCCGTAAATAAATTCACGCTTTTCGAATGTAGATTTTTTATGCAACCTGAAATCCTGCGATAAATCGATAATCCTAACATTATCGTTAATGGGATTAGCGGCTAAAAACTTATTCGCATCACCATGGCCGACACAAAGGAAAAGCACATCAATATCTTGCGGAATATCGTTTACAAAGCGTAAATCAGTATCCCCGATTAAATCGGTATGTACATCAGAAATTAAATTTCCGGCATTACTGGTACTATTTACGAAAGCAATTTCAACATTTGGATGGTGAACCAAAATACGCAGCATTTCTCCGCCAGTGTAACCTGCACCACCGATTATTCCTGCTTTAATCATTTTTTTAAAGGTTTAAGGGTGTAGGGTATAAGGTTTAGGGGCCGGGCGGATAACCTTACGCCATTTCGCCCTAAACCTTAAACCTCGAGGCTATGCCTCATTATTTACTTTATGCCAAATCATTACCTGGTTGCCGAAGATTTTAGAAAAACCTTTTACATCTTCACCGCTCCAGGCATTGTTCATTTCACCATAGCTGCCAAATTTGTTGCTCATTAAATCGTGGCCAGATTCAATGCCGATAATCTGGAAACGGTATGGCAATAGCTCAACAAAAACTTTACCGCTCACAAATTTCTGCGTATCGGCTAAAAATGCTTCAATATTCCGCATGATGGGATCATGGAACTGACCTTCATGCAACCAGTTACCATAGAAAGAAGATAACTGTTCTTTCCAGCTTAACTGCCACTTCGTAAGCGTGTGTTTTTCTAAAGTATGATGTGCTTTAATAATTAAAACCGGTGCTGCCGCCTCAAAGCCCACACGCCCTTTAATACCGATAATGGTATCGCCCACATGGATATCGCGACCAATGCCGAAAGGTTGCGCAATGGCCTGCAATTTCTGGATGGCTTTTACCGGCGCCAATTTTTCGCCGTCAAGCGCTACCAGTTCACCTTTTTCAAAAGTAAGTTCAATTTTACGCGACCCGGTTTCTGAAACCTGTGTTGGCCATGCACTTTCTGGTAAGGTTTCGTTGGAAGTTAATGTTTCTTTACCGCCTACTGAAGTACCCCATAAACCTTTATTGATTGAATATCTTGCTTTCTCGGCACTATATTCAACACCATAACCGGCTAAATATTCAATTTCAGCTTCGCGTGATAATTTCAAATCCCTGATTGGCGTAATAATTTCAACACCAGGAATCAGGATATTGAAGATCATATCGAAACGAACCTGGTCGTTACCTGCGCCTGTACTGCCATGCGCTACATAATCAGCGCCGATTTTCTTTACATAATTAGCAATTGCGGTAGCCTGACTTACACGTTCTGCGCTAACAGAAAGTGGATAAGTTGCATTTTTTAATACGTTTCCGAAAATCAGGTACTTAATACAGTCAGCATAGTAGCCCTCTGTTTCATCTACTACCGCATGCGATTTTACCCCTAAAGCATAAGCTCTTTTCTCAATTTCCTGTAACTCCTCATCAGAAAAACCACCGGTATTTACAATCACCGAGTGTACTTCCAATCCACGGTCTTTCGCCAGGTATATACAACAAAATGAGGTGTCTAATCCTCCGCTAAATGCTAAAACAACTTTTTTCATGCTATTTGAATAAAAGGGTAAATAAAAATAAAATGGCTTTTAAGCCGGTTTTCGGCTTTTGTTTAACAACCAAACGTTGTTTAATGCGCATAAAGCGCTCATATAATTTGGGTTTTTTCTGCAGTTCTTCAGCAAATTGTTTGGCTACTTCGTGCTTTTTCTCTGCCGGATCATAAAGCATAGCCGTGCACATGCAGTTTTTACGTTCCTTCATTTTCAAAATTTCGAAGTTTACGCAGCTCTGGCAACCTTTCCAAAATTCTTCATCCTGTGTAAGTTCGCTGTAGGTTACCGGCTCATAGCCCAAATCTGAGTTTATCTTCATTACGGCCAAACCTGTTGTTAACCCAAATATTTTTGCTTTGGGGTACAACCTTCTCGATAAGCCGAAAATCTCATTTTTAATGGCCTTAGCCAACCCGGCTTTACGGTATTTAGGGCTTACCACCAAACCACTGTTGGCTACAAATTGTCCGTGACTCCAGGTTTCGATATAGCAAAACCCTGCCCATGAACCATCTTTGTGGAAAGCAATAACCGATTTGCCCTCTTGCATCTTATTAGAGATGTATTCAGGAGAGCGTTTTGCGATGCCTGTACCACGAGCTTTCGCAGATTCGGCCATCTCGGTTACAATTTCTTCTGCAAATACACGATGTTCAGGAAGTGCAACCTGCACTATAAATTCGTTAATATCCATTCGTTTTCTAACGAAAAATTATAAGTATTCTTGTTAATTGGGTTTTTAGAGAGGATCAATTCCTCGTTACGTTTAGTTGAGTACTAAATACGTGGAGTGAAATTTTGCCGGCTTGTGGGATAATAAAACACGGATTGAAAATGATTAATAAACAAACCTTTTCCAGACACGGTTTGTGCATTGGAAACTGAAAGTTTATGTAAAATTGGTTTAATCATTTCTTGCGTATTAAAACGGCTTTAACTCTATTGAGGTGCAAAGGTTTAAATAAAAATCGAGTTACGCAATAATATTGTATTTTTTTTATTTTAAGTTTTCTGTTTTATTGGATTATTCTGACTGAAGCAAGCGCTTATGTAATTTAAAAATAAGCGATCACTTAACATTGAGGTTTATCATTCTAATTGTCAATTCAAATTTTGTTAAAAAAGGCACTAATTTTTAACATCTGCTTAACATCATTTAACATCTTCAGATAGTGTTTAAATGCAATATTTACATGCCTGTAGCGAATACGATTGAATGATCGTTTTATGGGTACTCCTTAATTATTAAATCAAATTTTAACCGTATGAAGAATTTTACGTCATTTCATTTCAAACCGATCACTTTATTTTTCCTAATTGCTTTAACAGCGTTAACTTCATGTAAAAAAACCGACACTGTCGATCCTACCATATCGTATTTAAGGGTAATTAATGCGTCACCATCTTTGGCAACTTATAATACATACTTCAATGGCAATATGGTTAATTCAGCAGCTTTGCCATTCGGAGGCGCCATTAGTTATCTTTCATCTCCCGCTGGCACTTACAGTTTAAAATTTACCACCGCCAGCAGTGCAGAAAGTTTGTTGACCAAAAATATCACTTTAAACGCAAGCACCTATTACTCATCTTATTTAATCAATAAACCCGGTGCACTAGATATTTATACTATTGGCGACGATCTTTCTATTCCATCAACCGATAAAGCCTATATCCGCTTTATCAACCTATCGCCCGATGCGCCTGCTTTATACCTGGCCAAAACCAGTGCGACTACCTCATTGGTTACCAATAAAGCCTTCAAAACAGCAAGCAGTTTCATTGCTGTAGATGCGGGGACTTATACATTGGATGCTAAAGAAACATCATCCGGAGCAGTTAAAGCTACTTCCGAGAGCACCAGCTTTACAGCAGGTTATCATTATGATATTATTTGCGGTGGTTTGGTAACACCGGCAAATGATACCGAAAGACCATTGAGTTTACAGGTTATAATGATCAAATAAGAAAGATTTTAGTTTTCAACTTTCATAAAAAAGGCAATTTTCGAATCGAAAATTGCCTTTTCAGTTGTAGTAAAAATTATAACTGTATCATGATTAAGAAAGTATATGCTAGATCCTTCAACAGGCTCAGGATGAATTCTAGATTTATTCTACAGCTGCTATTTTTTTATTTTCTAGTTACATCAGTAAATTTTACCTGAATGACATAAGTACCTTCTAATTTAAGTCTCCAAGACCACCTTGGGTTTACAGAGAAACCTGGTGATGTTGGAAATCCATCTATTGATTTTATAAAGGTACTCGGTATTCTGTAATACATTAAGAAACCCCAGTCGGTAGTTGGTGTAATATATTTTGTTAAAGGAAACGGTGCTACCTCAAAATCGCAGATCATAGCGGTATCAGTTTGAATAACTGGATTAAATTTCGCATAGTTTTCAAAAATTGGTCTATCTCCCCTTGCTATAATTTCTTTTGCTTTAGGATTAAAGACATTTCCATTTTTATCTACCATTTTCAGTATAGCTCTTGCACCTACAGATGAAATTTTTGTACAGGTAATGATTGGGTTTTTCATTGGCGTTACCGCACCGGTAACATCATTAAAGCCGTTAGCAACATTATCAGTAATCTCAAACAGGTCATCTATAGTGGGATCTACCACATTAATTGTTGCTAATTTAGGAAATAACTTGGTACCAGTACCATTAGTCATTTCTACATCATATACATATCTTCCTAAGGGTAAGAAACCAGATGCTTTGTTAAAGGTAAGCTGTCCGCTTAATTCATTAAACTCCATTGGTTTCTTTTTAACAACTTCCCTTTTCTTATTCAGAAGCTCGAGGGTTACATCTGTTTCAGGATCAAAATTGGCACCTGTCTTAAAAACAGTAATTTCATATTCCTTCGAAAACTCTGCAGGCGCAGGAGAACCATCTTCTTTTCTCAAATTGAGCAATTTATAGGTAAAAGGTGGTGTAGAACCATCTGCATTGATTCTATCTGACTGAAAAAGAGTCAAGCCTCTTTTTGCATAAATATTATTGTCTTTATATCGAATGGCATCACTTAGAAAACCATTCTGTATTTTTTTACAGGCCACTACACTTAACAAGAGTAATAATCCTAAAATGTATTTAATTTTCATAATTAATTGCGATTAAATTAATTGCCCAAAGACTGTGCATTAAAAAATAACCTGTGGTATCCACTAAGCACATGAACGATACCATTGGTTGTGACGATTCCAGATGTTTGACAATCCACAGCCTTATCTTTTTGTGAATCGGGAATAGTACTTTGATCCGTCTCCTGATCATCACGGGTTCCGATTACTTTGGTATACGTTACATAATCCACATAATTAAGATACTGTGTATATTCATAAGAACGCCTCAATTTGATCAGGTACTGAACATTTGGAATAGCCCCTAATAAACTGTTATAAAGCTTACCGCTAACGGTCATTTGGTCTCTGTTGATCTTACCCGCAAATAAATAAGTCTTTAATGAATCGTTCAGCTCCTGTGATGGAATATCTTTGATCCCAAAATCAAAATTTTCCTTCCCAAGTTGGAGAGATTTCTGATACTTCTTGGCCTTTACATACTCCGCTATGCCATAATTTGTAGTTGCAAAAAGGGTTACATTACCATTTACTACATCCTTTAAACCAGCCCGGTCTATCACTTTCACTAAGGAATCGAAATTGCGGTTAGACTTTAAGTAATCGTAAGTACTTAAATTCACATTGGGATCACTTGGGCCGCCATCCCTTTTATAATCATTTTTTTTACAAGCAGTTAGTGCCAGTAATAGTAATGAAAGATATACTAATATATTATTTTTCATATTTTAATCTCTTAATAAAAACAACTTATACTTTACCCAACCAATATGGTGTTTGTTTCAATAACGGATTGTTTCTAAACAACGCAGGGTCTACAGGCCAATAAAACCCTTCTCTTCTAAACCTGCTTTCCGTAAGCCAATCTACGATAAGACCGTATCTTCTGGTTCTGAGCAAATCATAAAACAAATGTCCTTCCAGGTACATTTCTTTGCCACGCTCATACGCATATTCATCCATTACCTGATCTACGGAACTTCCCGCTGGAATTAAAACCGGATCAGGGTCATTTCTTTTTCTGAAATCATTGATAATACCGATAGCTGTAGCAGCATCCTTTTTGTAAAGTGCAATCTCCGCCTTAAGAAGTTTCATATCACCCAGTCTGAAAATGATAATGTTATTGCTCAGATAAGGGTCTAATTTTTGCCCAGGATTTCTGTACGTAACATTACTGTACTTTATACTCATTGGTTTATTCGGATTGGTGAGGTCAAAGCCCTTTTTATAACGGATATCTGTGGTGGTTTCGAAATGATTATTAAGATACAAAGGCGTGGTATAAAAACGTGGATTGTTTCCATAACCTTTAATATAACTCTCATTTAAAAAATAAGAACCTATCGAACTATTGGAACCTTCCAATGTATTTTCGCTGATGTTAATTTCAAATATGCCTTCAGAAGAACGACCAATAAAAGTATTTTTATAATTAGCGGTATCGGTTAATGCATAACCTCCTTTGTTAATTAATGTATTTATGGTCGTATCGGCATTGTTCACATCAGTCAAATTAGGCGCATCTACTGAAACGTCAGACATGGTCGCTCTCCAAAGATACAAATGGGCTAAAAGGGCGTATACTGAGCCTTTATTTGCCGTAACTTTGGCGTCGCCAGTATTGGTATAATTCCAGCTTAATAGATTAATGGCTTTATGGCAATCATTTTCAATCAGTTTCATCACTTCCGATTTTGAACTTCTTGGCAGTTGAGGCGCATTGATTGGATCGTCGTAAGCTTCTGTAACCAACGGTACATCGCCCCATACCCTTACCATCATAAAGTAGCTTAGTGCGCGGAGAAAATAAGCCTGGCCAATCACCGAATTCCGGAATTGTGTAGGATCGTCTTCGCCAGATAATTGTGTATCGCTCATCGCATTAACTTTCTTCAAAATCAGATTAGACATGGCAATGCTTTTATAATATAAAGTATAATTTGCCAGCGTATTGATATTGTATTGAAAGGTAAAATCCCCACCCTGAATCCCTTCTAAACCGTCTCCGGAATATTGGATGGTAAAATAGTTTTTGGCAATCGCATCACCATACATAAAATAACGATTGTTTTTGTTGGTAATCGCACTACGCATCATGGCATAATTACCGGCGATGGCACTTCTTACATCCCTGGACGATTGCCAGAAGGTTTGCTCATAAGGTGCGTCTTTAGGTTCTTCATATAACAATTTTTTACAGGAACTTACGGTAACTGCTATGCCCAAAGCGATAAGAACACCGATTTTTGTGATTATATTTTTCATTTATTGACGATATTAAAATTGAACTTGTACACCTAAAGTATATTTTCTTGGAATAGGATATCCGGTTCCATTATATTCTCCATATCCGTTAACAGCTTCTGCATCTGGTAATTTTTTTGATTGCTGGAACATATATACGTTATCAACAACGGCGTATAATTTCAGCTGACTTAAGCCTAATTTTCTTACGGCTTTAGGACTAAAATCATAACTAAAATTGATACTTCTGATCCTTGCATAACCACCTTTTTCTAGGAAAAAAGATTGTGCAGCTGTATAATAATATCGATAGGATCCCAAATCGAGTTTTGCATATTCGGCTTGATCTCCAGGGTTTCTCCAGATGTTCAGGCGACTTAGATCCGGTGAAGAAACACTAGCAAAATTATATACGGCATTAGCATCAGTTGCGTTCGTAAAACGATCTGAATCAAATAGGTTGAGTACATCACGTTTAAGTGTAAAGTTTACAAAAACACTTAAGCTAAAGTTTTTGTAAGAAAAGTTATTGGTCCAGCCACCGGTAAAACGTGGGTTAGGATCACCAATTGGAGCCTTATCCGGATTGATACCATCATTAAAAATATCTATAAAATAATCTCCATCCAAATCTGCCAGATAAAAATCACCTGCACTAAATGTTCCATTACTGTTTCGATATCTTTCTCCAGTGTAAGGATTCTGGGGAATATCTGCTGAAGTAGAAAATACGCCTTTTGTACGATATAAATAAAAAGCATTTAGTGGACTACCTACAGAAAGCACGTGGTTTTTATCAAAACGATCTCCGCTCAAAATAATATCACGGCCACCGTTCGGCAAACTCATGATCTGATTTTTATTATAAGAAATATTAAAAGAGCTATTCCACTTAAATTCCTTACGTAAAGGATTAGCGGTTAGAGTCAACTCCAAACCTGCATTACGAACTGCAAATGCATTGGTGAAAGCATTGTCATAGCCTGATGTAACCGGCAAATCAACATTGAAAAGTTTTTGTTTTACTTCTTTATTATACACATCAAATGAAATGGCATATCTACCGTTATCTATTTCCATATCGGTACCGATATTCCATTGTGTAGATTTCTCCCAGCTTAAATCCTTTTGAGCCACACCATTTCTAAAGTTTGGTGTAATTGCGGTTACACCATTATATGAGGTTGCTCCTCCATTCCCGCTAAAATAACCATTGTTAACCTGGTAGGTATTATATTGTACATAAGCATTTCTTTTATCCTCATTTCCTGTCACGCCATAACTTCCTCTTATTTTAATGAGTGTAAAAGGATTATTGGATAAGTTTTTCATAAAGTTTTCTTCTGAAAGAAGCCATCCTGCTGAAATGGAAGGGAATACGCCATATTTGTTGTTTTCACCAAAACCAGATGAGCCATCCGTTCTGATCGTTCCCGATAAAAGGTACTTGCTATCGTAATCATAATTAAAGCGACCGTAATAAGCTACCAGCCCGTGTGCGATGTAATTTGAATAAGCAAAAATATTCTGTTGTTTAAAACCTGTAACCGTTTGAATATTGTCTGAAGCGCCTCCATAGCCAGATGCCTGGGTAGATTGAAACAAACTATACTCTATATCCTGACCCGCTACTGCACTAAAAGAATGTTTTTTAATAGAACCATTATAAGCGAGATAGTTTGATGTTCTCAAGCCCATATCAGTTGAGGAGAAACTAGAAGAGCTGTTGCCAAAACCGTTGTTTAACAAATTGCTCATACTTACATCCCTGCGGTTATTGTTATTAGTATAGGAAGATTGTGAATTTAAGGTAAAGTGTTTGTTAAATTCGTAGGCCAGGTTGAGGTTAGCTAAAAACTGGTTCGACACATTTCTGTTTAAATTTTCACCATCTTTACTGACGAAATAATCCAATTTTTCGGGAGATATATTAAATAACGAGGAGGGCAAATTCCCTGAACCAACTTTTGTAGGCTTAGATGGATCGTTTGGATCTTCGTTCCCTCTTCCTCTACTGGCACTTGAATAAGAAAATATCGGGTTGATCATTAATTTTTTATTCATTGCCCTTGAAGTAAGATTTAAACGCGTGGTATAACGTTTAAAGCCCGTTCCTTTTACAATACCATCTTCATCATAATAACCTCCACTAAAGCGATAAGTTGTTCCATTATCAGTACCACCGCTTATACTGAGGTTATTATCATTGATTTTACCCGTCTGATAAAATAAATCCTGCCAATCGGTATGGCCATTGAATGCCGGATTTAAGCTGTCGGTAAGGATGTAAGGCAGTTGCACGCGCTGATCGTAACTCAGCTGCCTTTGAAGCACTTCCATTTTTTGCCTACGCTCTGTGGTACCCATGGTAGCCTGTCTTAAATTAGGGCGTTGCACCATCCCATAATAAGAGTTAAACGTCACTCGAGTATCGCCACCTACACCTTTTTTGGTTGTAATTAAAATCACACCATTAGCAGCTCTTGAACCATAAATGGCCGCTGCTGAAGCATCTTTTAATACATCAATAGATTCGATATCACTCGGATTAAGACCGGCCATATAGTTGGTTCCTGTACCTGTTCCTGGTGGCACAAGATCATCAGATGATTGGGGAACACCATCTACCACATAAAGAGGCGATCTGATAACATTAAACTGATCATAACCTGTGCTACCTGTTGAGTTACCCCTTACCGATACCGTTGGTGCCACACCTGGCTGGCCAGTAAAGTTTTGAACGTTTACACCTGATAAACGGCCTTGCAGCAACTGATCAAAACTTGCAGCAGGTAAGTTGGCCAGTTCTTTACCAGAAATACTGGAAATTGCTGCCGTAGTTTTCTTTCTGGTGATTTTTTGATAACCGATGGTAACCACCTCGTTCAGCGTATTATTATCTTCTTCCAAAGAAAAATTTACTGTACCGCTCGCAGAAACCGTTTTCTCTACCGATCGATAGCCTACAATTCTGGCGGTAACAATTGCACCCTCTTTTTGAACAGTTAAGGAGAATTTTCCCTCAGCATTGGTGGCCGTACCATTTTTGGTACCCTTTTCAATAATCGAAACGCCGGGTATTGGTGTGTTGGTTTGATCTACAACTGTTCCTTTAATTGTTTTCTGCGCGAAGGCCAGCCAAGGGATCAGTAGATAAAATAAGGTTGCCGTTAAAAATTTTACATAGCAATGTCTTGTAGAAATTTTTTCCATTGATGTTTAGTTAGTTAGTTTGATAATATTTAAAAGTATCAACATTTTTACCCGAGGGTTAACTAATTTTTAGCTAACTAAAACCATATTTTAACTTAAAAATTTAACATTAATTAACATTTACTTACCAAAGTATATCTTCTATTTATCCAAAATATGCCTTTGCGTTATTTCTATGGCCTATATCAATTAAATTAAGTCTTATTTTCGTTATTTTTCAGAATACATATTGCTAATTAATTAGCAATCAGATTTTAACGGGTAATGCCAGAAAAAATCTCTCTGTAGCGCCATCTAAAACGATAAACTAATGTCTTAGTAAATAAGTTAACATGGACTATAAGTCATAGTTAAAATATAATCGGTTTCTGCCTAACCAATAATATGAACGGAGGCCCGCATAAGATTTGCCCATTTGTTGATTGGGCTTCTATGCCTGGCTGTCCCATATACACACAGTTTTTAGAATTCCACTTACCGATTCTATTAGTCCCCTTTTTTTCAGGAGCATTTTACGTTCCATGACAAAGAGCTTGTTTTTCATATTATTCAACCCTCTGATGAACAATTCCTTATCCATCAGCTTTTCTAATGCTTTTGCTTTGATAAACGCTTTTGTCTACAAAAGCATGGCCTTTGAGTTTCCCAAAGAGTTTAACCATTGTTTATAGGTTCTTGTCTGACACATCCCAGGGTAAAAAAAGCTTGATGATTTCGCAAAAGGCATTGAGGACCGGGAGCAGTTTAAGGCCATGGAGCCATCCTGTTGAGCTTTTTCCCCTTGCAGCCTGGTTTTTGAATAACCTGTGGCTGCGGACCCTCCTGTTATTGCATACCATTAATACGGCTGAATCGCATAGTATTCCCACAGAGTTGACCCAGCCTGCAAATGTTCAGATAAAGTACAAAATAGGTAAGCATCCGGCGTTTTAATTGCACAAACATTCCGTGACTGGGAGCAGCAGGGAAATAACTGTCGAGATATCCTTTTCTACTTCCTGACGGTAGCAAAACTAGAAACACTCATAGCCGCTATTGTGACAAAGTATCTCTAAACATATCATTTTAGAGACGCTTATTTTTGGTTGGTTTACAGACTTGGGGATAGGGCATGAATGGAATGATCAGCCATTTTTTTATCAAAAGCGGTAACAAAATCATCCAGTTCACAGAAAAGATTGATTACCTTTAATTCGCTAATGATCATGGTATTGGTTTAGTTGGACAACTGAAATCCCCTAATATCATGGTTGTCAACATTCTATATTTATCATAAATATTGATAATCAAATATTAAACCCATAACCCACGTTAAGTCATACTGAAAACAAAAGGTGCTTAAATAAGCAGAGATTTTTCATTTTAGAATTAAACTAATAAACACAGAGATACTTAAAATTAAATTTTCCAGTTTTACTTTACAATTTGTCTATCAGAATACTATGGAAATACAAAGTTAAACCGAGATCTTATACCCTACATGCATCAGCATCCATAATATATAAAATCATTCACAATCAAGGCAGGACAAAAATAGAACGGTCGATTTGTGATCAGCCAAAATTCAAAGTAGCTTAGTGGGTTGAGCGCTTTTAAGAAAAACGTGAACGAATAAAAGGCAAAAAAATATTATCCACCTGAAATGTTTTATAAGTAAAGTAAAAGCAATAGTTAAAAATATTGATGAAAATTACAAATTAGGCTAAGACACTTTAATAATGAAAATTTGTTGCTGAATTAACGCATATTTACAATCACGTGAAGTAATAATATACTCAATAACGCATCTCTTAAGATTGAATACATTATAATTGCATTAAGTGATGATTATCATTTCAAAATAAAACCATATTTTTTTGATATTGTATCAACATTATCCAGATATAGCCAATCTTTGTAGAAAAGTTGCGACTTCTTAAATTCAAAGAAAGCATTTCTTTGAAAATTAACTCCATATTTTTCTAATTCAAAACCTTCATCCACAATAAACTCAATATTTGTATTTTTCATTGAGTCTAAAACTTCAGAATTATTCCTGGGAATGATAACTATCTTTTTGTAGTCACTAAATTTATAATTCTTTCTGTCGCCTAATTGCTTTAGAAATTTGATGGTTTTTTCAGTACAAGAGCCACAATTACCAGATATCACAACAATAAAGTAATTATTCAGTTTTGATAAATCAGTGTGCTGCTTTTCATTGAAATACATGTTAAGGTGCTCTTCATCTTCGGATAATTTACGCTTATTACATGCTATGATAGTTAATAAGAAGATAAAGATAATGCTATATTTTTTCATTGGAATTTACTTTGTCAACTTTAATAATGTCAAATTTCAAATGTAGTGGATCTATGAACCTATTTTTTCTATGGTTAGGAGAAATGAATAAACCTTCTTTAGTAATAAACCACGTATTCGGTGAATATCTATACTTAGGTAAATCTATTTCTTTTACTACCTCAAATTTTTCATTAAAAATCATTAATACCAAAGGTTTATCTAAAATAGAATTAAAATATTTACCATCTTTTTGATTTATATTTCGCAAACTAAATCTATAATAAATATTTCTATACTTATCATACATCACATTAAAGAACTGGGTATTCTCAATGTGATGGGTTACCCATTTTTTTGGGTCATCTCCTTTAGTATAAGAAACAGAATCAGCTAAACTTTTTCCTTTTAAAGGAGCCGCTCCATAACAAGTGATGGTTGCGCGTTTTGGGTCGTATTGATAAATATTCGATTCATACAAGTAGCCATAAGTTAAAACCCCCGGTTTCTGGTGTTCACTCGTTACAATAGAGGTTAGAAATCCTGCATTACCTTTAATCTTATAAAGATAATCAGAATAAGATATCGGAAGGAATTCAAGTCGTCCACCATTTAAATCAAAAGAAGCAAAAGCAGGCATTTTTCTGTCCCAATTAAAATTAGAATATATTGGATTAAAAATAAGCTTGCCATCAAAAAAAAACATTTTAAATTCATGGCTATATGAGAGTAATTTTCCAAAGAAATTATTTCTATTTGAAATACTATCCATGGAAATATCCTTTTTCTTATTCAGGTTTGTATCAATCACAATCAACCGATCATTGCTATAGTTTAATAAAATTGAATCAAAATTTACTATACCAATGTCTGCAATACTCCTATTTTTATCTAAGTCCTTCCTGTCCAGATTCTTTAAAGATAACTTTTTTCCAACTAAGCTTAATTGCCTACATAAGATTCGATTTGTTAGATCGAAGATATCAATACTCAATGTGTTAGGGTTATACCCTAAAAGATAATCTACATTGTGTTCGCTATATTGCGTATAGGTAAAGTACGCATTTGCATATCCTTGCTTTACAGGTATTTTGATAGAGTCTATCTTTATCTGATATTTCGAGGCGTCTTTAGCTAATTTTGATTTTATGATGTAGTAATCTTGATTTTTATTTTTACAAGAAACAAAACAAAAGAAGCTCAAATACAAAAAAAAGAAAGTGCTGAAAAATTTAAACATAGGTTACATTGCTTAGTGGCATTTCAAAATTTATTAATATACCAATAGACCTTCGATGGATAGATTATTCGCCAAGGCGTAATAATTTTCTACGATAGTATAGTATGGCTTTGTGCAAAACATCACATAAAGCTTTGCTTAATTTCAGATATTTAAGAACAAGCCTCTAAAATTTAAGATTACATCGCAGGAATCTGTGGCATATTTAACGGAACTTAAGGGTCACTGTTGCAAACAGATATCAAAGATACCGGCTACACAAAAGCAACAGTGTATCCATTTGAAAAAAATTTGAACACAACGTAAAAGTTAATGGTAACTTAATACCATTTAGATAAAATATTTCCGTGAGGTCAGTTGGGCGGCGTTTGGCAATTAATTAGAGCACCGCAGCTTGGCCCACCACCAATCGGCGCCCCTTGATAACAGCCAAAGCTGATACTACCATAGTTACATGGAACAGGGTGATTTTCTCCAGGACATATCTTTACATTTTGACACACAAGTGTAGATTGGATACCAGTTTTACAACCATACTCTTGAGATCCAGGACACGCATACGGACGATTAACAGGACTTGGATTACAATTACCCTGCCCATTACAATCCGGGCCTGATGTACCACCACAACCTGAAAAACCATCAGGGCAGGTTTTTACATAATTTCCTTTAACAAAAGCTGACTTTGAAGCTGATTCTGAACTCTGCAACAGCAACTCTGCTTTATTGACTTTATAATTCACAACATTTTCCTTTTTAAAAGAAAATAATAGAATACCTACTAAGAAGAGAGAGACAATAGATGCAATTTTCATAAAATTCTATTTATACGTTAATGAATATATTGTGATAGGAATTATTAGTCTGAATCACCATTATCTTATTCAAATTAATGCCTATTTTGACACATTTTACTTGAGATTTTCAACTACGACTATTTATATGTCCTCACATGAATACAGCGATAACATTTTTTTTCTAAAAGATTGATAGGATCAGTCTGGTGGTGTTTCGCAATTTACTAATGTACCGCAACTTGGTCCGCTAATGGGAGCGCCTGCAAAACAACCAAAGGCAATACCTCCATAATTACAAGGTAATGGATGATTTTCTCCAGCGCATACCTGAGCAGTTTCACATATAGCGCCTGTTTGAAGACCAGACTTACATCCGTATAAATTCGAACCAGGACAAGGATATTTCCGTAGTATAACTACCGGTATCACACATGGTTGTTGTGACGATTCACAAACAATTCCTGCTGTAGCTCCGCAGCCCGTATACCCATTTGGGCAGACTTTCACATAATTTCCTGTTGTACTACTCGCTAAAGTATTAAGTGATTTGGCGTTTTCAAACAAGGAAACAGCCTCTGTTACCTTATAATTCACATCTTCTTCTTTTTTACAGGAAAAGAAGAGAATACAAATTAAGGAGAACGAAATAATAGATGTTAATTTCATAAAGATTGTGTTTAAACAAATGTTAGTTTATGCATTTTTGCTGAATTGGGACTTTATTAAAGTTAAAACATTATAATAGTATTGTATACTGAGGTTTACAAGGCCTGCATCAAATTAAAGCTTTTTTCGACATATATTTCAGTTCGATTTTAACCCAGACTACTTATATATTAACATATTTATACAGCAATTACCTTTTAAATTATACATTAGAATGTTTGTTTAATTATAACATGCATCATTGTTAACAGATGGGTAATAATTTGTATGAGGATATTCTCTAAAAGATTTTCCCAATTTAGAATAGTTCAAAATAATTTGGATTATAAAAATTTCTGACGTTATTTTGCGTCTGTTTAGAATTAATCCAAATAAATACTGTAATGTTTAAAATCAAACTTTTTAGTTTTACTTTCCTGTTCACTTTTGCCAGTTTATTATGCTTTGCCCAACAGTTTTCAACCATTACTGGTACAGTTACCACATCTGATGGAAAACCAGCAGCTTATCTTTCAGTAGGTTTGAAGGGTAAAGGCTTAGGAAACGTCACCAATGATAAAGGTACCTTTGAGATACCAAGGGTTAAACCAGGTTCTTATATCGTACGCGTATCAGGTGTTGGCATCCAAAGCGTAGAAAAATCAGTTATAATCAATGCAGGTGAAAATAAAACGGTTGATTTCGTAATCAACCAGAATTCAAACCAGCTCAATGAGGTTAATATCAATAAAGTTAAAGCCAATAAATATGGCGCCCAAAAAAGCGATTATGTAGCTAAAATGCCTATTAGTAACCTGGAGAACCCTCAGGTTTATACCACGATTACCAAAGAGACATTTAATGACCAACTGATATTTTCTGTAGATGATGCTACACGTAATGCCGTTGGTATTCAGAAAATGTGGGAATCAACCGGACGTGGTGGAGATGGTGGCGCGTATTATGCGTCGCGGGGCTTTATTGTACAGTCGAAATTAAGAAACGGAATTGCAGGTAATATAACCAGTCGTAATGATGCAGCCAACATCGAAAGTGTGGAAGTAATTAAAGGCCCGTCGGCTACTTTATTTGGCAGCACTTTAACTTCTTATGGAGGTTTAATCAACCGCATTACCAAAAAACCATTCGAGGGCTTAGGCGGTGAGGTAACCTATTCGGCAGGTAGCTATGATTTAAACCGGGTAAGTACCGATTTTAATTTCCCTGTTGATAAAGCCAACCACATTTACGCCCGTATCAATGCATCTTATAATTATAAAGGCTCTTTCCAGCAAAACGTATTCGACAGGGGTTTCTTTGTGGCACCAAGCTTAGCCTATAAAGTAAACGACAAGCTGGATTTTACTTTTGATGCCGAAATCGCCAATGGTAAGAATACCTTAAAACCATTTGTTTTCTTTTATTTTCCGGTGAAAGACCTTGGTTTTGATCGGGCAGACCAGTCTGGCATACCTTACGATAAATCGTTTACAGGTGATGTGATGAAGCAAAAATACAACAGTACAACTTTCTTTGGCCAGGCCAATTATAAATTTAATGAGAACTGGTCATCACATACCAGCTTTTCATCCAGCTATAGTTTTTCTAATGGCCGTGGAACCTACCTGTTCTTAGTTCCCAATAACTATCCTCCACTAGGTAACCCAAATGCTGCTCCGGGCGCCGATCTCATTTCAAGGGCAGATCAATCAACAGACAACAGCAAACTTTATAACTACGAAATCCAACAAAATTTCAACGGGACTTTTAACCTGGGTTCAATAAAAAACAGGATGGTTTTGGGTCTTGACTATTTACGTCAAAACTCCGATCAATTGTTTTATGGAACAGACAGTTTCGATCTAACAAATAAAAACGGAACAGGTGCTAACTATTACAACTTCACAGAAACTAATTTAGCAGCCTTTTATGCAGCAATGCCTAACGTCCCTAAATATCCTTATCATTTTAAGACCAATACTTACAGTGCCTATGCCTCTGATGTGATTAACCTAACCGAAAGGTTAATTGCTTTAGCGGCCATTAGAGTAGACCGTTTTGACAACAAAGGTAATTCTGACCGAGCAGGTTCGGCACCAAAAGGGGCTTATAAACAAACGGTTTTCTCTCCTAAATTTGGCCTGGTATTTCAGCCTATAAAAGATCAGTTATCATTGTTTGTCAATTATCAAAATGGATTTAACAATCTTAACGGCATAGATTATAAAGGTGAAGCATTTAAGCCCGAGCAAGCTAACCAGATAGAAGGCGGTGTAAAAAGTAACCTGTTTGGCGGCAAATTAACCGGATCGGTATCTTATTACTACATCAAAGTGAAAGATATTGTAAGGGGTTATAATGGCGATCTGTCTAATCCGAATGCACAGATCCAGGATGGCAACAAAATCAGCAAAGGTATAGAAGCAGAAATTGTAGCCAACCCTTTAAATGGTTTAAACATTATTGCAGGTTTTGCCTATAACGATAACCGTTTGCAAAATACTTCTCCGGATGTTGAAGGAAGACGTGATGCTTATTCAGCTGCTCCTTATTCGGCAAACTTATGGATTAGTTATAAGTTGGCGGCGGGTGCTTTAAAAGGCTTTGGTTTAGGTGCGGGTGGTAATTATGCCAGTGATAACAAAATTGTAAACAGTGTAAGCCAGGGCGTATTTATCCTGCCTGCTTACGAAGTTTTTAATGCTTCGGTATTTTATGATCATCCAAGGTTCAGAATCGGTGCCAAAGTAGACAATTTTACCAATCAAAAATACTGGACTGGTTATAGCACGATGAATCCTCAGGATTTAAGAACTTTTACCGGTAGTGTAACTTATAAATTTTAATAAAACAAACAGGAGCATCTGGATCAGATCAGCTGCCACTCTTGTCAAAACCCAGAAAACATGAAAACTAAAATCTCATTACTATTTTTCTTTCTAGCCTTTGGCATTTCGAGTGCATTTGCACATGCTTTATGGATAGAAACAGCTTCAACAGGCAAAAAAGGACAAGCACAGGAAGTGAAAGTTTTCTTCGGAGAATATGAGAGTAACGAGCCCGACTCAGCCGCAAAATGGTTTAGCAATTTAAAAGAATTCAGCCTGGTGTTAACCGCTCCAAACGGAAAAACCAGGGTTTTAACCAGCGCTCCGGCTGTACGTTTCTTTAAAGCAAGCTTCACTCCAGATCAGGATGGCACTTATAAACTTTCTGTAGTTCATGAGGTTGCTGACATCTATGAAAAAGCTAAAATTGAATATTACGCCTTTGCAGATGTAGCCATAGGAAATGCAAAAATAAACACGGTTTTCCCTGCAACTGCAGCATTAACCATCAGACCCGATAAACATGCCTTAAAAATGGGTGAAACCTCAGTTCATCAGGTCATCTACAACAAAACTCCTTTCGCAAAACAAAAGTTAACGGTTGTAAATGCTGAAAGAAAAGCACAACCTACTGAAACCGATGCAGAAGGGAAATTCACTTTCAAACCAGCACAAAAAGGAAACTACTTTTTTGAAGTTTTTACCGAAGATAAAACACCAGGCCAACTGAACGGAAAAGATTACGAAAAAACCTGGCATTTGGTAACCTATACCACCGAAGTTCAATAAACAGATTAGTTAAAAGTTGTTAACCAATTGGCGTGTAAAATCGTCAATTGGTTCTTCTATTTAATAAAGCCCAATGTCGCCAACCAAAGCCATACATAAAAAAACAAAGAAATCGCGTATAAGAAAAATCAATGACTGGCTGCACTTGTGGCTGGGTATAACATCTGGTCTTGTGGTCTTTCATTTGGGCATTACCGGCTGCATTTTTGCCTTTCAGAAAGAAATTACTGAATTTATCCATAGAAAAGAGTTTTTTGTTGAGGTACCGGCAAATAAAAAAACTATTCCTTTAAGCATATTAAAAGCAACAGCCGAAAAAACCTTTGGCGGCAAGAAAAAGGTTACCTTCATCTCGAGTTATAGGCAAGCTGATCGCGCATGGGAGTTTGGTGCTTACAAGCCTGGTAATCCTAAAGCATTCTGGTATTTTGATTCGATAGATTATTACGACATTGTGTTGATTAACCCCTATACAGGCAAGGTCACATTGGTTTCTGATTATAAATACGAATTCTTCAGTATCATTAAAATGCTGCACTGGAGTTTTCTCATCAACCATCCCATCGGACAGCAGATTATAGGCTGGTGTACCTTCATATTTGTTTTTCTTTTGATTTCTGGTATGATCATGTGGTGGCCTAAAAATCTTAAAAAATCGAACTTCGATAAAAGCTTCAAAATTAAATGGAAAGCCAAATTTAAACGTATCAATTATGATCTGCATAATGTACTTGGTTTTTATGTGATGATTATTTGCCTGATGCTGGCACTAACCGGCCTGGTGTGGGCTTTCCAATGGTTCCAGAACACTATATATGTAGTGGCATCGGGCAGTATTTCGCCTCCGGAACAAATTATGGCCCAATCAGATTCAACTAAATCTGTTAAGGCGATTCCGTTTGATGTAGCTTTCGAAACCGCACAAAAGTTATTTAAAAATGTCGAACGCATTGGAATGTCGCCTGCCGAGGGTGGTACGGCAACCATTTACGCAACTGGTTACAGCGGGAAAGAAACCTATTGGAATTTCGATGTTTTGCTGTTCGACCAGTACACAGGTAAATTGCTGGCCCGTAAAAATCAAAGTGATAAAAATGCAGGTGAAGCACTTATCGGCATGAACTACGATATCCATGTTGGCGCTATCTTAGGACTTCCAGGGAAAGTAATGGCATTTTTCGCAAGTTTAATTGCTGCCAGTTTACCTATAACCGGATTTATCATTTGGTGGGGCAAAAAGAAAAAGAACAAAAATCACTCAGCCACGAAAAATTTGCCACAATACCATTAATCACTGTGATATTGAATCCCTTCCATCTGGTAAGATACTGAAAGAAATCCGATCACTAACTATGGGATCAGGGTGCCAGTTGCTCCCACCTTTACTCAAGATTTGCCATCTCGTATCAATGAATTGTAGATTTGTAATCCAGCTAAAGAATTACTCTACATCCTGATTACATATCCAGACTAACAATTATTTTATTTTACTAAATTCCGGCATGAAAAAATTCGGATTCTCCCTTTTGCTGTTTTGTGCAATCAACAGTTTTGCACAGGACTCTACTTATACCAGAGGGATCATCAATACCCTTACGTCAAAAGCTTTCTGGGGCAGAGGTTATACCAAAGACGGGATGAAAAAAGCGGGCGATTATATTGCAGATGCGTATCAAAAAATCGGCTTACTGCCAATGGGTACAGCCTATAAACAGACCTTTAGTTTCCCTGTAAATACGTTCCCGGGAAAAATGGTGGTAACCGTTAATGGCGAAAAACTCATACCAGGAAAAGATTTCATCGTAAATAATGAAAGTCCGGGCATTAAACAAATAGCCGAACTAACTCCGGTTGACAGCCTTCACTTCCAGGCTAAACCTTCGATACAAGTTTTACTAAAAGATAAACTAACCTGGTCTGTAGCTACCGAAGTTGGGGATATTACGACTATACAACTCAATAAAAAGAGCCTTAACACCCTACCGAAAAAAATAAGCGTTGACATTGAAAACAAATTTATCCCCGATTTTCAGGCAGCCAATATTTGCGGTTTGGTTAAAGGCACTCGGTATCCTGATTCCTTATTGATCATCACTGCACATTACGACCACCTGGGCGGAATGGGGGCAACTACCTATTTCCCCGGTGCAAATGATAATGCAGCTGGTGTGGCCACTTTATTGAGTCTGGCCAAATATTACGCCGCTAATCCCCAGCCCTACTCTATTGGTTTTATCTGTTTTGCAGCCGAAGAAGCCGGATTAGTAGGATCAGGATATTTTGTAGAAAACCCTCTTGTTCTATTAGGTAATATAAAATTCCTCATCAACCTCGATTTGGTAGGCACAGGCGAGTCAGGCATGACAGTGGTTAATGCTTCAGTTTACCCCAAAGCCTTTGCACAGCTAAATGCCATCAATAATGAACACCATTACATCTCAAAAATCAATCAGAGAGGTAAAGCAGCCAATAGTGATCATTATTTCTTCACGGAAAAAGGTGTTCCCGCATTTTTTATTTATACCCAGGGAGGTCCCTCTGCCTATCATGATATATTCGATAAACCTGAAACCTTACCCCTTACCAAATACAAAGATCTGTTTAAACTAATTGTCGGTTTTAATCAGAAATTAATGATATAGTTGCATTTTTTTAGGACCAAAACGATAAACCGCTATTCAAACACCCCATTATCCATAATCAACCCCTAAATCCCCGTTTTTCCGATTGGGATAATATTATCAGCCTTTGGGATAATTAAATTGAGTAGTAAGGCTTGTATACTCATCTTTGAATCAACAAAAACGAAACGAATTATGAGAACTATACAAAAACTTAATCTGGTATTACTACTGGTGGCATTTACACTTAAACTGAGTGCACAAAATCAAATCGAAATTGTTATCGTAGGTTCCGCACATGATAACGCTAAATCAACCATAAATTTTCAGGCCATAATTGATAAACTTAAAAATTTTAAGCCTGATATGGTGTTTGGTGAATACCTGCCACAGGACAATTATGCTAAACTGGAAGAAAGTAACTGGGCAAAAGAATTGTTTAAAAAGGAGCGTGACTACCTGCAAAAATTAAATCCCGAGTCTCCTGAAAACATAGATGCACAGATTAAAAAAGACCTAAAAGCACTTGCAAAATTTGCTTACTATCATCAAACGAGGATGAATTTAGCGGTTAATTATGCTAAAAACTGGGATAGAGGAAATACTGAGTATCAAATCTTTGTGCTAGAGAACTATATGAAACAGAGTTTTGGCAAAGAAGAACTTGCCACCTATAAAAAGATGTTTGGTAGTGTAGATTCGTTAAAAAAGATGGGTCTTTACAGACCGGGAAGTGAATACAGCAAAATCTATTTCCCCCTTATTTACCAATTGAAACAAGATCGGATTTATAATATGGATTGCCAGACCTATGATGAACCCTGGGGCGAAGCCTGGAATAAAACAGACTCGTTATATAAGATTTTAATCGGCAAAGCAAAGGCCGACAGCAGCTCGCAGGAAGCTGCTACTGTTAAAGCTATAGAAAAATACTGGTCTTACAGTAAAGATGAAGCAAGTGTATTTAATGCTGACCCTTATGCAGGTATGAATACAGTAAAATATGGTGTTTTAGATGAAGCCTGGAACTTTTATGGCGGATCGCACTTTTATGGATATGCGGGATTTCCGACTGAAACGGTAAAGGAAATGATAGCGCAGTGGACCCTGAGAAATGAAGGGATGTGTAAAAATATCATCGCACAGGCGAAAGCTAAAAAAGCAAAAAGGGTTGTAGTAGGAGTTGGTGCATCGCACCGGAAGTGGATGGAAGAAATTTTAGCAAAAAACCCAGATGTAAAAATGATTAACTATAACGATATACACTAAAATTTAACATACGTTCCAGAGCCTCCTTGCCTTGCATGGGGGCTTTTTTTTTAAAAGTTCGCAAATTTTTTCCACTGCTGTTTGCAAATTCAACATAAACGGACTAATTTTAAACTAACAAATTAGTTATTCGCCTTTTATGCAACATCTTAAAGAATTGTGTGTCTGCCTTTTAAACAAACCCCTGGTCCATCACATTTTTAGTCCCGTTCATCACATTTATTGAATTTATAAAAAAATAGCCGATAATTTTAGGTTCCTTATTTAAACCAAACATGAAAAAACTCTTACTTTCTCTCACTTTCAGCCTAATTATCTTTAGCCTGTTTGCACAAAAAAATGGAAGCATCACCGGAATATTAGCTGATAGTGCAAACCATAAAACCACATTAAATTATGCTACTATTTCGGTTTATAAAGTTGGTGATAGTGCATTAGCTACTTATAAACTGTCTGATGATAAAGGCGTTTTTAAAATCAATGGTCTGGCCACGGATGTAAAATACCGGTTAGTAGTAACCGCCTGGCAATATGGAACTTTTAGAAAAGAAGTAGAACTCAGCACAGCCAATCCGAGTTTAAACCTTGGCACACTTTACCTTTCCACCAAAGCAAATGACTTAAATGAAGTGGTCATATCTGCAGAGCGCCCGCCCGTAATTGTGCGTAAAGATACCATTGAGTTTAATGCCGAATCTTTTAAAACCCTGCCATCCGCAGTGGTAGAAGATCTGCTAAAAAAGCTTCCTGGTGTTGCCATTGCAGCCGATGGTTCTATACAGGTTAACGGCAAATCAGTTAGTAAAATTTTGGTAGATGGAAAAGAGTTTTTTGGTGGCGACCAGCAAATTGCAACCAAAAATCTGCCGGCAAATATCATAGATAAAGTACAGGTAGTGGATGATAAGCAGGCTAAACGACGGGCTCCTGATTTAACAGAAGCAGAAATCCCACAAATTATTAATCTAAAGCTCAAGAAAGCCATAAAAAAAGGTGCTTTCGGTAAACTATATGCGGGAGGAGGTTTAAAGGATCTGTATCAGGCTGGTGGATTAATGAACTTCTTCAGGGATACTACGCAGGTAAGTGTTTTGGCTTACGGCAACAATATCAATCAGCCTGGTTTTAACCCCAGTGATGTTCAGCGGATAGGTGGATTTAACAGAAGTGGGATTAACTCGATGATGATGAGTTCGGGCGGTTATTTCGAGTTTAACGGCATCAATTTTGGCGGAAGTAATGACGGTGTTCAAACTTCATCAGGCGGAGGTTTTAATTTTAACACCATCAATAAAAAAGGGATCAAATTTAATACGCAGTATTTCTTCGGAAAATCAAATAATCTTTTAGAAAAGCTTTCCAACAACAACCAGACCCTTGGCACAGATCGCTTAATTACCAATGCCAATGAAAATACTGCTTCTATTATTCTAAAGCATAATATTGGTGGAAAACTAGACTGGCAGATCGATTCTTTAACACAGCTTACCATCGAACCCTCAATTGTATTAAATTCCAATAATTCGATAAGCAAAGTGTCATCTAACAATAGCAACGTCAATAACCAGTTAATCAATGCACTCGAAAATTTGAATGATAGAAACAGCTCCAGCAATAAATATCAGCTAAGGGCCGATTTTAATAAAGATTTTAAAAAGCCCGGAAGATCTTTAAACCTTGGTGCCGATATTTCTGCGAGCCCAAACCCCGTTAATAATTATAACAAAAGCACCAGCATTTTTTACCTCACACCATCAACTTCAGAAATTGACCAGTTACGACAAAATAGTATAGATAACTTCAGATCTTACCTCTATGGCAACTATGCTGAGCCGATCAGCAAAAAACTGAAATTTAAAGCTGATATCAATGGAAATATCATCAATAGCGAAAATGCATTAAGTACATTTTACCGTAATCCGGCTAACCAGCTGTATGATATTGTAGTACCGAACTTATCGCAAACAGTTAAACAGAATGGATTCAAAACCAACACAAACATCAGCCTCGGATATAAAGTAACTAAAGATTTCTACCTTCAACCCGGATTGGTACATAATTATATTTCATTGAACAACCGTTTCACAAATGGAGCAGCTGTTGATCAACGTTATCATTTTATGTGGCCGACATTTCAGTTGACTTATAAAATATTCCGCTTTAATTATACTGCCAGTTTTACAGAGCCTAACGTGAGTTATCTCCAGCCAGTGGCCGACAATACAAATGCGCTTTATATCAGAAATGGAAACCCTAATTTATTGCCAGCCCGTAGGCAGAGTTTAAGCATGTATATGTACAAATATGACCCTAAAAACCTTATTAATTATAATTTATATGGCTATGGAAATTTCACCAAAAACGGCATAATTAACACCGTTACGATCAATAATGGCGTTCAAACGGTTAATCCCATTAACATGAGCGGTATTTATAATTTTCAGGGCGGGGCGAATGTTTCAAAAGATTTCCGGAAAGATAAAACAAGCTTGAAGGTTGGGATGGGTTTTTGGGCTAATTTCGATCATACGCCTGTTATTGTTAACAATATTCAAAGCAATGCCAATGTTTTCTATGTTGGACCAAATGGTAGCATCAGATTGAACCTGAACGATAAAGTGGAAATCAATCAATCATACTACATCAATTTAAACCGTAGCAAATACGATGATAGTTTTTATACCAACATTAGCTACAATACCCATCAGAGTACATCTGAGCTGATTATCCGTTATCCTAAAAAAGTGGTTTTCGAAACGAGTTATGCTTTAACCATTAACGAACAAAAAATTGCAGGCTTTAACAATAACATTAAAATCTGGAATGCCGGCCTTACTTACCTGTTTATGAAAAATGATCGGGCCCAATTAAAATTTTCGGTAAACGATATTCTGCAGAGCAACGTAAGAAGGAATATACAGATTATAGGTAATAGTGTTATTGATGCACAAAGCAATAACCTGGGCAGGTACGGCATGCTTACACTTACTTATAACATCCAAAACTTCGGTCAAAAAGTTGGCGGAAGACAAACGTTCTTCAGTTTTTAACTACCTTATTCCGAATGTAGTGAAGAGTCTTTGCGCAGATTTAGTTTGCTGTCATCAGAAGATTCTTCACTGCGTTCAGTATGAGAGATTAGCTTATTGCGTTAACGTTAGTCTAACCAGATACTGATCTTCGCCATCATCAAAAATCAATTCAGCATTCCATCCCGTTTCTGCAGCAATCTGTTTAATGGTTTCTTCATCTATATAAATCCAGTTGAACCAATTGCCTTTTTCGCCTTTATATTCATACTGGTAAGATACCTCACCGTAGTACTGGTTTTGTGGTTTAGGCAGATCTTCATATAAATAAGCAATATCAGATGAGTCAAAAATGACCTGTCCGCCGGGATTGATCAGGTCTTTTAATTTGATTAAAAAAGCTTTAAAACCTGGCAAAGTTCCTGCTAAACCGATACCGTTCATGAGCATGATGATGGTGTCGAATTTCTCTTGATAAGTAAAAATATCCTGTACAAATGCTTTTTTTACTCCACGGTCTTTCATAATGTTTACCGCAGCTTCCGAAATATCTATAGCGGTAACATCGATATTAAATGCTTGTAGCAGTAAAGCATGACTCCCCACACCGGCGCCGATATCCAGCACCTTTCCATTACACATATGCAAAGCCTGAAGCTCTAAAACGGGCATATCTTCATCATCACGGAAGAAGAATTCCAGTGGCATTTCTTCCGGTTCTCCGTAAGAATTGTGTAACCAAAGGGTATCCGCCTCGCCCGTTCTGTAAATATCTGTTAGCGCTTTACCAAAAACATCCATAGCACAAAGATAGGGAAAAGGGAAGATGTATAAATGGATGATGGGAGATGGAAATTCTATACTGAGGTAACAGGCATAAAGTTGGTCGGGATTTACAATCCCGTCCTAAAGCGCCCAAGATTATTAATCCTTATTGTAATAGAGCAAAAAGGTCTGGATTACAAATCCAGACCTACGATTTTTATAACAGTTTTGCACAACAATTTTACTCCAAATCATATACCTGATGGTATTCTGGTATAGCTACATGTTTAAACCCTTTATCTTTTAATTTAGTAGCGAAACTTTGCTGTACTTCGTATTCTCCGTGTACCAGAAACAACTGTTTTACCTGAGCCGGATCCTGGCCTGATAAAAAATGCAATAAATCTTCATAATCGCCATGTGCACTCATCGATTTGATGGATTGCACTTCGGCTTTAACTTCATATTCATCGCGAAAAATTTCAACCACCTTATCTCCGGCAATCAGTCTTCCACCAAGCGAATTCGGTTCGCAATAACCTACCATTAAAATGGTGTTTTTCTGGTTGCTGATATTGTTCCTGATGTGATGTTTTACCCTGCCGGCCTCAGCCATACCTGATGCAGAAATAATTACACAAGGTCTTGGATCAGCATTTAAGGCTTTTGATTCTTCTACACTTTCGACGAAACGCAAGCCTTTAAACCCAAAAATATCATGATCTACCTTTAAAATTTCTTTAACCCCATTATTGTATACCTCGGGATGATTTTTAAGAATTTGAGTGGCTTTTGATGATAAAGGACTGTCTACGTAAAAGGGAACATCAGGCAGTTTACCTTTCAACTCTAGGCCATTTAAAGCATAAAGGAGTTCCTGCGTACGGCCAACTGCGAAAGCAGGAATAATTACCTTTCCTTTTTTAATTTTACAGGTATTATTGATGACCTCAAAAAGCATATCTTCGATCGGATCGAGATTTTTATGTAGCGAATCGCCATAAGTTGATTCCATCAGGATATAATCAGCCTGGTCAAATTTTTGCGGACTTTTTAGTAACAAGTCGCCATAACGGCCAACGTCGCCAGAAAAGGTAATGCGCGTGGTTTTTCCATCTTCTGTAATACTAAGATGAACAGCAGCGCTGCCCAAAATGTGGCCTGCGTCAGTAAATTTTAACAGAATCCCCTCTTCGATTTTAAAATCCTCTTCATATTCCACAATTTTCATCTGGCCAACCGTTTTGGTCACATCTTCCTCCGTGTAAAGAGCTTCTTCCATCTCTTCGCCTTCTCTCAGATTACGGTTGGCATATTCAGCATCCTGCATCTGGATCTTGGCAGAATCCATCATTAAAATGCGTGCCAGGTCCATTGTAGCCGAAGTACAGAAAATCTGCCCTTCAAATCCTTCAGCAACCAATTTGGGCAACAGGCCGCAATGATCTATATGTGCATGAGATAAAATGAGGTAAGTGATTTTTTTTGGATCAAAACCAAAATAATCGTTTAGTTTATCGGTAACATGGCCCATCCCCTGGAACAAGCCACAATCTAATAAAATCCGGGTGCCGTTTTTTAAGGTAATAAGGTGCTTACTTCCCGTAACCGTACGGGCCGCACCATGAAAAGCAATGTTCATCAATATATTGGTTAGCGCATATATAGCTAAAAAATGCCGGAATATTTCCGGCACTTTCAATTCGTTACGCGTTTATTTCTGCTACCTTATCTTTAACCTTATCGGCAACATCTGTGGCTTTATCGGCCAAACCTGCCAGTTTATCTTTCGAAGCATCTAAAAGATCAGCAAAAAAATCCGACACTTTATTTTTAAGATCGCTGGTCGAATCTGATGATAATGCCAATGCGATAGTTGCACCTAATGCTGCTCCGGCTAATACGCCTACTATGATTTTTGTTTCTTTTTTCATGGTCTTAGTGATTTACTTATTAAACATAATTAACCCACAGGTGTTTTTATTTTTTTCATCTTACAAAAACCAATCCATAATGAAACGAATATTCTTTATAGACTTAGACAATACCATTTATTTTACCGGGCAGAACGAAGAACAGTTGATGGGGGAGTTATACCGTTTCCTGGAAAATTTAGATTTAGGCATCAGCCAGGCTGATTTTCAGTTAGCCAAACAGGAAATGTTGAGGACACCTTTTTTAAAAGTAGCTAAAAAGTATCGTTTTAACGAAAAGGTGATGCCTGAAGTGATTTCCTATCTTGAAAACAGGTCTGTAACCCAGCCGCTGAAACCCAGCGATGATTACCATTATATTAAAAGCTTAACCGGCCGAAAATTTATTGTAACAGCAGGTTTTCCAAAACAACAACTGTCAAAGGTAAAAATGCTGGGCATTGCCAATGATTTTGAAGAAGTACATGTGGTGGATGTTTCAAGCACCAATAAGAAAGAAAGATTTGAAATGCTGATCGATCAGCATCAACTGAACAAAGACGATATTCTGATTATTGGCGATGATGCCGAATCGGAAATTAAATTTGGCCTGGAACTGGGGATAACTACTTTTTTGCTAGATCCTGAAAACCTGCATCCTAATGCTGAAAGCACTTTCAAAGGAACTGATTTAAGTAGTCTTCACGCAGTAGCGGGGCAGTCTGACTATTTATAAATAAAGAGTCCCGATTTTCATCGGGACTCTTCATTTTATCCTCTGCCACCTCTTGACGGTCTTCCACCTTCGCCACCTCTTTCACCTCCGCCACCGCGCTGTTGCGGGGCTTCCATCCTTCTTTGTTCCTGTCTTTGTTGCATTTGCTGATTACGCTGTTGCTGCATTTGCGCATCACGCTGAGCCCTTTCCTGTTGCTGTTGCTGGGCTTGTTGCGCACGTTGCTGTTGCATCTGCTCATTACGCTGTTGTTGCATCTGCGCATCGCGTTGTGCCCTTTCTTGCTGCTGTTGCTGTGCCTGTTGCGCACGTTGCTGCTGCATCTGCTCATTACGCTGTTGTTGCATCTGCGCATCGCGTTGTGCCCTTTCTTGCTGCTGTTGCTGAGCCTGTTGTGCACGTTGCTGTTGCATTTGCTCATTACGCTGTTGTTGCATCTGTACATCGCGCTGTGCCCTTTCTTGCTGCTGTTGCTGAGCTTGTTGTGCACGTTGCTGTTGCATTTGCTCATTACGTTGCGCCCTTTGTTGATCCATCTGAGCACGTTGATCATCCTGACCTCGCTGTGGCTGCATATCACGTTGACCACGTTGTTGATCTATGCCCATACGGTCTTGATTACGTTGTTGCCTGATCTGATCCCCACGTTGCTGATCCTGAACACGATTTGCATTATCCTGTCTGTTGCCATTATCAATCCCATTGGCACCACCGCGACTAATACGTCCGTTTACATCCCGGTTATAAACTTCTCCCCTGTTATTTGGCTGATTATTGTTATCCCGGCCTACATTTCGGCTATCTCTCGATCCAAAGCGGTTATCGCCAACGCCTGGAGTATTACCTCTTTGATCGCGGTTAGTGTATCCTTCATTTCTTCCGCCTCGGCTAATGCCAGCATTGCCTTGCTCAAATCTACGTGGCGCGGCATTACGGTTGTCTACCACTGCATTACGTTCAGGTCTTGGCCGGTAAATTGCCACCTCTCTACCGCCAATGCGGCTTGCACCTGGTCTCGAACTTTCAGCATAACGATATACCGTTACATCCCTGTTGGTTGCGCGCCTGATATCTTCAACCCTTGGACCTCCATAATAAGTTCTTCTGTTATACACATAAGTATTATTGATAATGGTAGTATTACGGATATACACGTTATTACGTCCATAATCATATCTTGGAAAAGAATTGATATAAATATTACGTTGAGGAATGAAGTTCCAGCAGAAAGAAGGCACTACATAACGGCGGCCAAAACTTAAATTAATACTGATGCTTGGCGCCATGGGTGCCCATCCGTAATAGCCATCTCCGCTTCTCCAATCTACCCAGGCTGGTCCCCAATTAGTGTCAGGCAACCAAATCCATTGCCGGTAACTGTTAATTACCCAACGGCCGTAGTGGAAAGGTGCCCAGCCCCAATCGTAATTGGAAACCCAAGTATTACCATATTCAGTCATGGCCCAACGTCCATTGGTATAATATGGGCGAAATTCACTTTGATCTACATCTGGTCGCCAAACATAACCGTATTGTGGATCCTGAATCCAGGTGCCATAAGGCGAAAGTTCATCGTAAAAAGTCTGTAAAGAAATGTTGCCGGTACTGTAACCATCAGACTGGTAATCATTTTGATAGTCTTGTGCCCTGACAAGGGTTGTGGTTCCGGCAAGGAGCGAAAATAGCCCCAGCACAAGTGCCGTAGATTTCAGTGTTTTCATTTGTGTGTTTATTTTAATAACCTAATGTGTGTGTATCAATTAGAGAACCAAAAATGCTGAAGGTTTAATATGCAAGCATAGTTTTTACATTTTCCTTTTAATATTGCATTACAAGGCATATTTGACTAATATTTAACGTTTTACACCAAGTTTAATTGTGTAGAAAAGAAGTCAGTTAAAAATAAAATTTGCTACACCTCTGTACATGAAAGAGATTATACTGCCATTTCCATAAGTTTTAGAACTTAAATTCTATTTATTGTACGTATTTTTGTAACATGCAAAAAGGCACTTTATACCTTATTCCCGTACCACTGGCCGAGGAGGTAGCACATAAAACTTTTACTCCTTATTTGGTCGATACGATTAATCAGATTGATACCTATATCGTAGAGAATAGTAAAACAGCACGCCGTTTTTTAAAAGAGGCAGGTTTAAAAATACCACAGAAAGATTTAATCGTACACGATTACGGCAAACATAACCGGACAGATCTGGGACAGTTTTTTGGGGAGCTTACCGCCGGCAAAGACGTTGGTTTAATGAGCGAAGCGGGTTGCCCGGGTATTGCCGATCCTGGGGCTGATATTGTTGCCGAAGCACACAAACGCGGGATTAAAGTAGTGCCATTGGTAGGGCCAAGCTCCATTTTACTGGCTTTAATGGCCTCTGGCTTTAACGGACAAAGTTTCGTCTTTTGGGGTTATTTGCCTATTGATAAAGAACAACGTACGAAGCGCATTAAAGATCTGGATTTATCGGCCAGCCGTTATAAACAAACCCAGATATTTATTGAAACACCTTTCCGCAATAACCAGCTTTTTGAAGAAGTATTGAAAAGCTGCAAACCCAATACTCAGATTTGTGTCGCCAGCAACCTTACCGCGGCCGATGAATTTATTAAAACACAAAGTGTTTATAACTGGCGCAAAGAGGAAATAGATTTACATAAAAAGCCGACTATATTTTTGTTATACTAAGATAAAATCGTCATCTCGACTGTAGCGCAGCGAAACGGAGAGATCTTTTTAGGGTAGATTTAGCTCCCCTAAGCCTTTGGGCTATTTGCTACTTGAACTTGCTCGAAATGCAGGGCGATTTCAAAAAATCAAAACATATCCAGCCTAACATTGGTTGTTAAGGTAACGCTTTGCAATATTATTCACTAAATCTTTGAGTTATGAAAAATACGAGCACACCGAAAAACAATCCAACAGTTCAAGGCAATTCAATAGCTGACCGCGCTAACCACGATGTTAAAACGGATAAAAAGATACAAGGCATTACCAACGGAGGTGGCCAACGTTCCGATCAGACATCGAACAAAGATAACCAGCGGAAGTACGATAACAAAAAATAATAAAAAGGTGATGATTCTTCCGGATCATCACCTTTTTCATTACCACAAATCCCTAATCGGGGATGTACAGAATAATAGCCATTTGTATCAATAACATATTGTTCTTTTACTGACGGAAGTTCAGGCAAGGCAAAATGATCAGTGACTGTAGTAATGTGAGCGGCTAAGTTTTCCAGCCATTTCAACAGGGCTTCAAAACATATTCAAGCTTCTGCATTTCCGAAATTCGGATCTGCCTTAAACCCCATCCAACATCCATTTTTTGCTGTGTCATGCGGTCAAATCTTAACCAGACAACCTGAACCCAATTATTACCTAATGAATTACTTGCTTATACGCCCAAGATCGGTTCCGCATGGCAACTGGAGCAAAGCAGAAAGCTGAGCATTTATTGATTAGCCATTCTGTTTTACAGGTGTAATAGCGGCTGTATTCGGAGATTTATGCCAGCTCACTAAGCAAATTATATTTTGATACATCCGTCGTTCCCAATTTATCTGAAAATTCTCTTAATACATGAACTATAGAACTTCTGAACAATCCATCCTAAACGAAAAATTACTAATAAATATGTCTATTTGTGTAAATTTTTATACATAAAAATGAGTTATAAATATTACAAACAATACTAATTAAGTTTTCGTGTAAAATTCCGCCCAACGCCAAAATTAATGTAACATGTTCTGTTACATTTGCTTCATCAGCTATTAAGGACCAACTAACCTCTTATCCAATGAAAAAAAACCTAAAAAAAATCGCTTTCTTAGCGATAGTTGCAGTAACCATTGCTGCATGTAAAAAAAACCAGGAAACAGTAAGCCCAGAACCACAGGAAACGGTAAAAAATGCCGATAAGGTTTTACAGCACATTAAAAATCTGGGCTTTCCCGAGTCGAGCATTGTTGACAATGGCAATGAATATATCGTTGAGGAAGATATTATATTTCCTAAAAATATGGAAATCCCGGTTAATAATTCGGCACCAAAAACAGAACAATACTACACCGGAAGTATTGTAAACGCGACGAAAAAACTAAACATCCGGATTTTTGTAGATGCATCCATGACATCAATGAGCAGTGAGATCAACAGCGCCATTGCCCAATGGAATGCTGTTCCAAATTCTACTTTGCGCTTCAGTATAGTAACCACCGCCCCTTACGACATCCTGATCAAGGATGAAAATTTGGGAAATGGCGTTTGCGGCCAGGGCCAGTTCCCTTCAGGCGGAAGTGCAGGTGCTTTGGTTAAAATCAATAAAAGTTATATTGCAGGTAATTCTTTTGCACAACGTGCCAGAACAATTTGCCATGAGTTTGGTCACTGCATCTCATTCAGACACACCAACTGGGCTGCGATCGGTGAATCAAGTGCAACGAATGTACCTGGCGTAACCGGAACAGACGCCTTATCGCTAATGAATGGTGGCCAATGTGGTTCGGGTGCAACCGTATTATCTCAAAAAGATAAAGACGCAACTGCAGTATTATATTAAAACCCAAAATAATCAATTAACCTAAACTAAATCCTTAACCAGTTGAAGATGAGCTCGGGTACCTAAGCAGTACCTGAGCTTATTCTTTAGCTAAAGCAATAATATCCTTACCTTCTAAAATCCGTCTCTGGTCATGATGGCTCAAGGTATTAATCATCGCCTGGCCAAGCTCAGCCATCGTGCAAAAACCACTTGGATAAATGGTCCTGCCAATTGGAAACAACCAGTTGATGTATTTATAGAATTGATGTGCATACTTTTGCCCTGCGAAAGGCTTGATAAAACCCGGACGAAAATTAAAAACCTGTTCGAAAGGTAATTTTGTTAAATCACTTTCTGTTTTGCCTTTTACCTGAGCCCATCTTAAACGGCCATTCTCATTGGTGCCTCCACCAGAAACGTAACAAAAAGTCATATCACTGTTAAGCCTACTCAATGTTTGTGCAACATGCATGGTAAGCGTGTAGGTCATTTTATAATAGGTTTCCCCGTCAACACCTACCGATGAAATGCCTAAACAGAAGAAACAGGCGTTATAGCCAGACAACTGATGTTCGATCGCTGAGAAGTCAAAAAAATCAGCATGAATAATCTCCTTCAATTTTGGATGTACGTAACCACAAGGCTTACGGTTAATTACCAGGATATGATCAATTTCAGCACTGCTTAAGCATTGCATCAATACACCTTCCCCAACCATTCCGGTGGCGCCGGTAATGATAACATTATGCTCATTTCTTGTTTTTCCCATTGAAAAGTTATTTAATAATCAAAACGAAGATCAGCGAATCTTTGTTTGCCAAATGAAGCTGTTAGCTTTGTTTTTGCTTTATTAATATAGAAAAATAATAATTAATTACCCTAATATGAGGAGTCAAAATTTGCCAATCATTAAAATGCTGTTGTCAGCCTGCTTATTACTTATTTCCAGCTGGTTATTTGCACAAAACGAATTAAGTCCAGGGCAAACCTATCCTAATTTATTTGAGAGAGTTCAAATGGCGAGAATTTATCCCGATAGTAAATCTTTTGCAGACGCCATTCCAAAGAAGAGTCCTTCAGAAATCATGAAGGCCTATAACGCTTTAAAAAACAAGCAAAGTTTTGACCTGAAAGCTTTTGTAAATGAATATTTTAATATTCCGGAAAGTCAGCATGCGGCTTACCGATCTGATATCAGTGCGGGTATAGAAAAGCATCTGGATACTTTGTGGACGGTTTTAAAAAGAGCGCCTGATACCGCTTCCACTTACCAGACGTCACTCCTGCCATTACCAAAACCCTATATCGTTCCTGGGGGTAGGTTCAGGGAAATTTATTATTGGGATTCCTACTTTACCATGCTTGGACTACAAAAGGCAGGTAAAACAGAAATCATAAAAGACATGGTTGATAATTTCGTTTATCTCATTGAGAAATATGGCTTTATCCCTAACGGAAACCGTACTTATTACCTGACACGCTCGCAGCCACCATTTTTTGCAGCTATGGTTCAATTGCTTGCAGCGCACAATAAGGATATTAAACTGGCAGATTATAAAGATGCGCTGGAAAAAGAATATCAGTTTTGGATGAAAGGAGCCAGTCAGTTAAGTAATGGCAAAGCCGCAAACCATGTGGTAAAGCTTCCTGACGGTTCAGTTTTAAACCGATATTATGATGCGGGCGATCAGCCACGGGAAGAATCATACAGAGAAGATTTTGAAGCTGCTAAATTAACTAAACAGGCTCCTTCCACTTTTCTCAGAAACGTACGTGCCGCCGCAGAATCGGGCTGGGATTTTAGCAGCAGGTGGTTTGCCGATGGTAAAAATTATAACCAGATTATCACTACCGATTTACTCCCGGTAGATTTAAATACTTTATTATATAATCTCGAAATGGCCATCGCTACCGCCAACAACGAAGCAGGCAACAAAACAAAAGCTATTGCATTTCTCCAAAAAGCCGGGCTGCGGAAAAAAGCTATCCTCAAATATTTCTGGAATAAAAAGCAAGGATTTTTTACTGATTACAACTGGAAAAACCGGTTATTTTCCAGCCAAATCACACTTGCCGGAGCATTTCCGCTGTATTTTAGACTCGCTACACCCGTACAGGCCAAAGCCGTTAAAGAAAAACTGGAAAAAAACTTCCTTAAAACCGGCGGTTTAATTACCACATTAACCACTACAAAAGAGCAATGGGACGCACCAAATGCCTGGGCGCCACTTCAATATATTAGCATTGTGGGATTGCGCAATTATGGGTACAATACATTGGCCGATACCATTAGTAACAGATGGGTCAACCTTAATATTTCGGTATTTAAGGAAAGCGGGAAATTGATGGAGAAATATAATGTGGTACATCCGAACAGCAAAGGCGGCGGCGGGGAATATCCTCTCCAGGATGGCTTTGGCTGGACAAATGGTGTACTCTTAAAGCTGATGAAAAAATAATTTATACTATATATTTTCCTTGTAGTCCTAAAACAAAAAACAGAGGCCGAACCCGAAACATATGAGGTAAATATGTTTTGGCTGCAGCCTCTGTTCGCGAATATCAAATTTTAATACCCGGGATTTTGTATCAGATTGGGGTTACCCAATTGGTTATCTGGAATAGGAAAAAGCAGGTATTTAGCTTCGCTTGCAGGTTTTTCCTGCCACGCTGTGAGAAATTTCCCGAAACGGATTAAGTCTTGCCTCCTGAAACTTTCCCAATACAGCTCGCGTCCGCGTTCATCCAGCAGGATATCCAATGTGAGGCTTGGTAAAATTGAAGCACCCCTTACCGTCCTGATCGAATTTACAATGGTTAAAGCAGCGGCTGGTTGCGACGTTCTTAACTGGGCTTCGGCTTTCATCAACAGTACATCAGCGTAACGGAAATAAACCCAGTCGTTATCAGGTTTTCTGGATCCAGCGTTGGCATAGTCAATCGGATATTTAATTACCCTAATGCCTGCAACTTCTAGATGGTTTGGATCACGTTCAATAATGCTTACTTCCGGTGTAAAAGCCAGTGGGTTACCTTTACGGTCTTTTAAGGCTACTCCGTTTTGGTTTACCTGTTGACCAACCAAAAAGCCAATTCTGATGCCGGCAACATTGGTTTGCTCGGCATAAGATCCGCCTCTTCTTTTATCGGTATCTTCAAATTTGTTGTAGAAGTTCGATAAGGTTGAAAAACCGTTGTAACCACTTGGATCTTGGTTATAGTGTGTAGTACATTTCCATTGGCCATCTAAATCGCTCCCACTTACACCGCCTAAATTTTGCGCCGTAAAAATGTTTTCGGTAGAAAGCTTATCATTTGTTGGTGCAAAATTGTCGAAATAATTTGGCGTGAGTACATAGCCACCTGCGCCTATCTCATCGGCAAGCGAAATTACCTTTGCCATATCGGCAGCGTCAAAAGTTGGCGTACTACGGTTTAAGAAAGCACCTTTATTAAGGTAAATTTTCATTAAAAGTGTTCTCGCTGCATTTTTATTCGCCACATTCGCAGGTCCAACCGGCAAATCGGGGATAATAGCATTTAATTCAGTGATTAAATAAGCAATTTCGTCTGCAGCATTCCGAACGCGCGATGGTTTAGTAACGCCTTCTCCCGGATCCCGGTACGGAACCTGCCCCCAGCCATCCAGAACCGAAAATTGTGCAAATGCACGTAAGAAACGTGCCTGGGCAGCCTGAACGGCATTTGGATTGGCATTTAAAACGCTGGTAGCTACATAAGAAATACTGTTTAAATCCCTGAACACATCTGAAATACGGGTATGATCTGGTGCCCATTTGTGCAAGTGCAATGCCCTCCAGGCACCATTATCGTCCCAGTCGCCTGCACGGGTAGGCACTATAATTTCATCTGATGTTACTTCCTGCAGCGCAGACCAATTCCAGGGTGCCTGATAAGGGCCGATCATTGCGGCATAAGTGGCACCCAATACTCCTGCAACATTATTTGATGATACTGCGCCACTACCCACCTGGCCATTCAGGTCTTCATTCAGCTTGGTACAGCCAGCAAAACTTAAGGCAACTATAGCGAAAGTGAAAATATATTTATTTTTCATGTGATTATAGTTTAAAGATTAAAGGGAAAAATTAACACCGAAATTGAAGGTTCTTGCCGTTGGATAAGCGGTATAATCTATTCCCGCTGATGGAACCCCACTTACACTTTTATTTACATTTACCTCCGGATCAAAACCGGTATATTTTGTAATGACGAACAGGTTTTGGCCATTAACATAAACATTAAGCGACTTTATCGATTTACCAATATTGCCAATGTTATAGTTCAGGGTAGCATTGGCCAATTTCAGGTAATCACCTTTTTCGATATACCTTGATGAGGCAGCAATGGGATTGGCCAGCGATTCTTGTATAGGCGAATTGATTAAAGCCGCCGAAATATTGCGCTGGGCACCTAGATTGGATATGGCCAGTACCGAGTTTGCGGTATTGTTATAAATATCCTGACCAAATGCACCGTTAAAATTTGCTGTCAGAGAGAACTTCTTATACCTTAAATTGGTACTTAAGCCTAAAATTACTTTTGGATTCGGGTTACCTACATAATAAGCAGTAAAACCATCATCAGTATATTTCGAAAATCCACTGGCATCCAAACCATTATACTGGCGGGTAACCATGGCAAAAAGCGGTAGCCCGTTTTGGATTACCTCGGTGGTTACACCACTCAAACCCTGCCCGTTTAACGAGCCTGTTTTGATAATGCCATTAATATCCTGTACTTTATTGTTGATAAATGTAGCATTACCTCCTAAAGACCATGTAAGGTTATCCTGGTCAATAATGATACCGTTTAAGGTTAGCTCAAGCCCTTTATTGATGATTTGGCCTGGTAAATTTACCCATGTAGGAACATTGCCTCCAACCGCCGGAGAAAACGCAATCTGTGGAAACAATAGATCTTTTGTTGTTTTGTTAAAATAATCAATTGACCCGGTTAACCTGTTTTTAAACAAGCCAAAATCGATCCCCACATTGGCCTGTTTGTCTGACTGCCATTTTAAATCCACATTTTCATTGTTGATGGGTGTTAAGATTGGCGAACCGTTTGCATTTCCAAAATCGTAACGGAGCTGTGCAGAACCCGAAGGAAAATCCTGATTACCGGTTTTACCATAACCAACACGCAATTTCAATAGGTCCAGCCATTGAATGTCAGACATGAAGCTCTCTTTTCTGATATCCCAGGCGGCTGCAAAAGAAGGAAAGTAACCGTAACGATTTGATTTACCGAATTTGGTAGAACCATCGGCCCTAAATGTAGCGGTTAAGATATACCGGTTATCGTAGTTAAAAATTGCCCTCGCAAAATACGATTGCAATTGTGTTGTAGGGTTGTTAAAGGTAGAAAATGTCCGGTTGGCCGGTGCAGTAGTTTGAAAGGCATCGGTATAATCAGCAGCGATATCGCCAAAACCAGTCGCTGTATTGGTTGCCCCTTTATTGATGAAGTTAGAATACTCATAACCTAAAATCGCGTTTAGGTTCAGCTTGCTGACAATTTCCTTATTAAAGTTTAGGGTATTGGTGAATTGCTGTGTAATCAACTCATTGTTGGAGTAGCTTGCATAACCGCCAAGGAAAGTTCCTGACGGCTGTATACCCTGCAGGTTTAAAGTGCTCCTGGTAGACGCTCTTCTGATACCCGTGCTGTAATTTACACTGGCCAGCATCCGGTATTCTAACCAGGGTGTGATTTTATAGTATGGGGATACACTTCCCAAAATGGTAGAAACTTTCGACTTATCGCTATTCGCAGCTAACGCAGCCAGAGGATTAATGGTGGTAGAACCATAATCTATAAATAAACTTCCATCTGGGTTGTAAAAAGATTGGGTAGGGTTCCATGATAATGCCTGCGAAATTAAACTTCCTGTAAAACCTGCATCAGTAGTAATAGGCGCTACACTTTCAAGGTATTGATTGCTGATCATATTCACATCCAGACCCAGCTTTTTGCTCTCCAGGAACTTAAAATTACCATTAAATCCGGCACTGTATTTTTTAAAATCGGTTGTTTTGATAATCCCCTGTTGATCCTGATAACCCAGAGACGCACGGAAGGTGTTGCCATTGGTTCCACCGCTGATGCCAATTGAATAATTTTGGTTATAGGCAGTGCGGGTAATGGCGTCCAATGCATCAACACTGGTGCCAAAATTACCAGTACTGAGGTTGTATTTCGATAATGCCGCACGATACTCATCACCTGTTAATACATCAACTTTTCTGGCAATATTGCTGATCCCTGCCGAGGCACTGACATCAATTTTAGTTTCTCCGGATTTCCCTCTTTTTGTGGTAATTAAAACCACACCATAAGCAGCACGCGAGCCATAAATTGCGGTGGCCGATGCATCTTTCAAGATCTCCATCGATTCGATATCAGCCGGGTTGATAAAATTTAAAGGGTTACCATCGGGAGCTGTTCCGATACCGGCACTGGTTGATGGTCGTGCCGAACGTCCATCAAGTGCTACCCCATCTACCACATAAAGGGGCTGTCCGGTTCCGGTAATGGCAGAGTTACCCCTGATGCGCACGGTAGATGCACCACCAGGCTGTCCGCTATTGTTGATCATCTGCACGCCAGCAACCTTACCCTGTATCAGCTGATCGGGTGCATTTAACGGGCCTTTGTTAAAATCTTTTGCAGATACTGTTGTTGCGGCTCCTGTTAAATCGTTTTTTCTTACTGATGCATAGCCAACAACCACAACTGCCTCTAAATTATTCAGCGAACTTAAGGTGATGTTGAGCAGGGTTTGATTATTGATATTTACCGTTTGTGATTCATAGCCCACAAAACTTACGGTTAACCGGGATGTTCCGGTGGGAGCGGTAATCTGATATTTTCCCTCCACATCGCTTTGAGTTCTGGTATTGGTCCCGGTTACCTGTACAGTTGCGCCCGCTAACGGCGTTTTATCACTATCATATATTATACCTTTTACTGTAATCTGGGCAAAAGCTGCTGTGCTTAACATGAGCATCAGGAGATTTAAGCCTATAAATTTCTTTAATGAATACAATTTCTGTTTTAAGGATAAAACAGACCAATTGCCTGGTAAAGTCATGTTCATAATGGATTTAATAATTGGTTAGAAAATAGGTGCTTTTAATGGGTAAACTTTTAAGATCAGGGTGGTATATATTTTATCATTTCTGTTTTAAATTTGGTTTAGTTGATTATTTATAAAGTGGATGGGTTTTTTCTATTTTTTGCCTGGCAATCAATAATGCATTGTCCATACTTTCCTCTATGGATTTACCCTGTATAAAATAAGTAAGGAAACCAGCCCAAAAGGCATCTCCGGCACCGGTTACGCCAATTACCGATTCAACCCGGAGTGCCGGTTTATATTGCCATTGATGGTTTTGTACCTTAAACCAAACACCATCTTTACCGCAGGTAAGACATATCACTTTTGCATTGAAATGATTTAACCATTGCATGGCCTGTTCCATATCCAGTTGCCGGCCGGTAAAACGTTCCAGATCATCGGTACTTATTTTTAGCAATATATTCAGCCTGCTTAGCATGCTGAATATATCTTGTCCATCATCCCCATTCCATATGGATGGTGCATAATTCCAGTCAACCGATAAATATTTACCTAGTTGATAGGCCTTTTCGAAAGCATACAGAATATTGCTCCGTGCCGGCTCTTTGCTCAATGCGAAAGCAGTAGTATGCAGGATACCGCAGTCCGCAATGATGTTTTCATCCATCTTTTTAATGATCATATCGGCGCTTCGGTAAGCGATAAAATCAGGCGTTCCAGGGTTTTTACCCACCAATACAATACTGGTTTTTTCATCAGAGGTGCGGCTTATATAGGTATCGGCTATCCCAACAGATTTTAATTCACGAATGAGATAAGTACCCAGATTATCGTTACCTACCGTAGCAATAAGTTCAGCATCAACACCCAGCCATTTTAAATTGGCACATAAGTTGGCTGAGCTTCCGCCCTGGCTGACCAGAAAACGTGATGGCGATGCAAGAGATTCGATATTGCCCTCTGATATGATATCAGCAAGGAGCTCCCCTACTACTAAAACTTTTGCTATATTTTTCACAGGCCTGAGAATTTAAATGTAAAGAGTTTGGTAAATGCATCATATTTAATCGCTTGCTCGGCAATTACAGCTCCCGCAGCACTCCATGTACAATTGGGGATGCCACAGGGCGATTGATTGGTACCGTTAAGGCACTCGTTAAATAAGTCACCGCTGCTGTTGGCACGATGGATATCAGCAGTAATTTTAAGCGCCATTTCATACTCGTGGTGATGATTTAATGAAGCAGCAAGCCAGCCGTTCCAAACTGGCCATAGGCCGCCGTTATGAAAATAACCGGGTTTGTTGCGGAACGAGTAGGCATAGTTATGTTTCAGCTCCTGCATATCTGCGTCACTATATTCAATTGTTGGATGAAAAGAAGGAATTAAATCCTGGTTATGGTTGTACAGCGTTTTTACGTAGGCTATGGTATTGCTGATTTGTTCTTTGTTGCCTACACCGAGCAGTAGACAAAAAGTATTGGCCTGCAGATCAAAATAATGATAAACCCTGGCCGGATTAAAGCCCATTAACCAAAAATGCGGAGAAACTGCCGCTAACTGATGGATAAGATGAGGCGAATAAAGCTGATTTTGCGATTCACTTTTCCAATAATTTAATTGTATCGCATGGCTGATGTTCAGCGCTTTTTCGCTCCAACCCTTATTCTCTGATAAGGTTGATGCCAGTCTTAATGCCCAAAGCCGCAAAAGCTGATCGAAAAGAACATATCCATGCTGGATATACTCATCTGCCCAATCTCCGCTCTGCGGAACATAAATTAAATGTTTACCGTTAAACTCCCAGGCATCCATTACGCTAAAGCATCGCCCGATTTGATGTACATATTTTTCCCAGAGCGAATTGTCGCCTGTTAAAATAGTATAGGCAGATAAACCAATTACTGCCCAAGATGGGTTATCGGCCCGGCCTGATGTGCCTCCAAAACTTACCGATCCATCGGTGGGTGAAACGTTGGAGGGCATAAAACCGCTTTCGTGCTGGTGGTTAAAAATGGTTTCAATAGTTGCTTTGGCAGTACCTATAAGTGCTTTGTTACCGCTTAGCAAAGCCGCTATGCTTGTAATTACTCCATCCCTTGTCCACACCCGTTTATAATTATCATGTTCCTCTACTGCAGCCACAAAACCAGAAGGTGTTGACGCCCGGGCCATCAGTTTCAGTGATAGCTCATATCCTTTTTGATTAACCATTGGTCTTACCTCCTATATCACGCTTGCTGATCAGTGAAACCATTATGCCTGCTACTACAAGCAATCCACCGGCAAACAGGATGGCGTTTTCGGGCTTATGCCCTAAAAAATACCGGTATACATATTTAAAAGTGATGGTTTCTAAAAGCATGGGCAGCACAATAAACATGTTGAGGATACCCATAAAAATGCCGGTTTTCGCTTTTGGTATACTACCGGCAAGCATGGCATAAGGCGTACCCATCATGCTCGCCCAGGCAATGCCCAAACCAATAATGGGTATAAACAACAAAGCTTTAGTGTGGATTAGCGGCAAACAAGCCAAACAAACACCTCCCGTTAATAAACTGATGAGGTGAACTTTCTTTGCTGTTATTTTTCTGGCGAAATAAGCAAGTGGAAAAGCAACGATGAAGGTAACCACATTATAGCCGCCATTTACAGTCCCGGTTAAAAGCTGCGCCGAAGCAAAACCATCAGCTGCTGCATTACTGGTATTGTAAATGGTTTTTGCCAAACAAAGGGTTACAAACTGCCAGTAAACAAACATGCCGTACCAGTTAAAAAGGTAAACCAGACCAAGTTTTTTCATTGTTGTAGGCATTACCTTAAAGGCCTCGATAATATCTTTAAAAATATTGATAACACCCCCCGGCATTGCTTTAACCTTTTTAATTTCTTCAGGGCTTAACGGGTTTTCCTTTGTGGTAAAACAGCTGTACATGATAGAGCCGATCGATACCAGCCCACCGATAAAAAATGCCGCGTAAGTGGTATGCGGAATGTTGTTGCCACTGCGAGCATGTATGCCGATTAAACCTGCAGCAATTAAAATACCCGGAGTAAGATTGGCAAGTGTAATACCCAGACCGGTAAAAAAACTTTGTGTTAAAAAACCGAGGGCGTGCTGCTCTGACGGGAGTTTATCGCTAACAAAGGCGCGGTAGGGCTCCATGGTAATGTTGTTGCCTGCATCCAGTATCCATAAAATTCCTGCAGCCATCCAAATCGAACTGCTGTAGGGCATGGCAAATAAACAAATGCTGCATATAATGGCCCCGATTAAAAAATATGGTCTCCGCCGTCCAAATTTACTGGTCGTTTTATCGCTCATGGCACCTACTATCGGCTGGATAATCAGTCCGGTCATTGGCCCTGCGAGGTTTAGCAATGGAATCTGATCTGCATTTGCTCCCAGATAGGAATAAATTGGAGTCATGTTGGTTTGTTGCAAACCAAAACTATACTGTATACCGAAAAAACCCAGGTTCATGGCTATGATTGAACTGAAATTCAGTTTCACTGCCGATGAAATACCCTTGTGTTCTTCTGCTTGTGCAATTATCATATCAGGCCCTTTTAAGTTGATAAACAATAGCCTGCCAAGGCTTCAGATTTAATTTATTATCTGCAATGCCCACTGCTCCGCTGTAGTTGTTGATGAGCTGTTTTGCAGAAAGCGTGTTGATACCTTTATCCAGCTGGTAAGTAACTTCGTGGTTAGAAAAATTTAACACAACCAAAACTTTTTCCTTACCCAAGCTGCGTGTATAACAGTAGATACATGGATTTTCGATATCGAAAACCTGATAACTGCCATAAACCAATACCGGGGATGTTTTACGCAAGGCCACTATCTTTTTAAAATAATCGAGCTCACTTGCCGGATTTTTTTCCTCATCAGCTACATTTGCTTCGTTATAATTTTGGTTTACTTTAATCCATGGTGTTCCGGTGGTAAAACCTGCATTTATTGTTCTATCCCATTGAAACGGGGTGCGTGTATTATCCCTCGAAATGAATTTCTGTTTATCCATAAAAGCCTGCAGATCCTCATTTTTGGCCTTTGCATTTTTGTAAGCGTTTATGGTTGCGATATCGCGGTAATCTTCAATCTTGTCAAACCTGATGTTGGTCATCCCCAATTCATCTCCATTAAAATAATAGGGCGTTCCACGCATGGTCATAATCAGTGTGGTTAATAGTTTAGAAGATGCCGTTTTAAATGCTTTGCTGTCATTCCCGTATTTGCTCACCATGCGGGGAACATCGTGGTTGCCCAGAAATACGGCGAGCCAGCCTTTATTCGCAAACGAATGGTCCCATTTGGTAAATGCCTTTTTCAGATCCGGCAGTTTATAACCTTTGGGATCGTTCCCGATATCCATGATCTCAAAATGGTAGGCCATATTTAACTCCTGCCGGTCTGCGTCGACCAGCGAATGTGCATCAGCTAAAGTACTCCCTGCACCTTCTGCAACCGTCATAATGTTGTACTTACTTAAAACGGTGCGGTTCATTTCCTTTAAATACTGATGGAGGTGTGGACCCATTCCATAATATTTGATGATGTTTCTTTCGTAGCCTTCGGGATATTTTTTCCAGGTGGTATCTTTCGAAACATATTGGAAAGCATCCATCCTTAAGCCATCAATCCCTTTATCGAGCCAAAACTTCATTATGCCATATACTTCGTGGCGCAGTTTTTCATTTTCCCAATTTAAATCGGGCTGTTTTTGCGAAAAATAATGGAGATAATAAGATTTGGTTAAAGGCTCGTATTTCCAGGCATCATTGTTTACATCAAAAAAGCTGTAACGGGGTGTGGGTTTTCCTTTTTCTGCGGGCCACCAGTGATAATAATTACGGTAAGAACTATTGCGCGACGACCTGGCCTGTTTAAACCATTCATGTTCATCACTACTATGGTTTAACACCATATCAAGCACCAGCCTGATCTTTCTTTTATGAAGGCCACTAAGCAGTTCGTCAAAATCCTGCATAGTGCCGAATTCTTTCATGATACTACGGTAATCACTAATATCATAGCCATTATCATCATTTGGCGAAGCAAATATCGGGTTAAGCCATACCACATCAATCCCGAGGCTTTTTAAATAATCCAATTTTGAAATGATCCCACGTAAATCGCCCACACCATCTCCGTCGCTATCTTTAAAACTACGTGGATAAATCTGATACACTACGGCTTCCTTCCACCAGGCCGGCTTGTTCGTTTCGCTGTATACATTATGATTAGAAACAGGCTGCGTGCGGCCATTACTAAAATAGAAAAGCAGACTTAAAATGATAAATTGTTTCAGGGATCTCATATTTTTTGATAACAACATGCCAGTCCCAAATGAGCGGGCTACTATATGTTGTGCTTTAGTTTAGTATCTGGTTAATGTAATTGCGAATTGGCAATGCCGAACATTTAGTCCTACATGCTTCATCTGTTTAATGATATGAAGATAGGTTTATAAAATATTTAAAACCATACAAACCAGCAAATTATGGCCGCAAACGTTTGCGGAAACATTTGCGGAAATGTTTGTTGTGGAAAACTTATATTTGGGTAACCAAATATTAAACCATGAAACAGAACGCAACTTTAAAAAAAATTGCAGAAAGGCTAAACGTAAGTATATCAACAGTTTCGAGGGCACTAAAAAACCATCCAGATATTTCAGAGGAAACCAAAAAGAAAATAAATGAGTTAGCCGCATTGCTGGAGTACGATCCCAACCCCTATGCGGTTAACCTACGTACACATAGCAGCAAGGAGTTTGCCGTGGTTGTACCAAGTTTATCAAACTTCTTTTACCATTCATTTATCAGTGCAATTGAAGAGGATGCACGCATTGATGGTTATACTGTAATTATCTACCGTTCGGCTAACGATCCCGTGATTGAACAGGAGATCTTAAAAAGCTGCAGACACAAAAGGGTTTCGGGAATATTTATTGCCATAACTTCCGGAACAAAAGAAATAGAACCTTTCCTTAAATTGGATTTACAGGGGATTCCGGTTGTTTTTTTTGACAAGGTACCAAAATACGAATCCTGTAACAAAATCTGCGTTGGGGATGCACATGCGGCAACCATTGCGGCGAATGAAATTTTAAAAAAGGGAATTACAAATGTCCTGGCTATTTTTGGTGATGAAAATATGTCGATTACGCAGGTAAGGCTGCAAAAATTTACCGAAATTGTTTCAGGTTACGCAGAATTTAAGGCTGTACACGCCAACAATTCGGAAGAAGCAGAGCAAATTGCCCTATCAATGATTCCCGGATTTGAAAAAAAACGTTTTGCTGTTTTTTGTATGAGCGATGAGATTTTGGTGGGGGCAATGAAAGCCATCCAGCGGATGGGCTTAAAGGTGCCGGCCGACCTTGGGGTAATCAGCATCAGTGATGGAATGATCCCCTCACTTTTTTATCCTGAAATTACCTATGCCGAAACCAGCGGGTTTAAACTGGGCAAACTGGCCTTTGGCAGAATGATGAGATGTATTGCCGGAAGTTCTTTTGCACAAACCATTATTGATGAATCTATATTAATCGAAGGCGGATCTATATAACCCCATAAAATCAGCGGCTGTGTTGCTTACTAAAAACAACACAGCCGCTAAAAAATTTATCTTGCCGAAGGGCCTTTCATTTGGTAATCTTTCGGCGGCTCTGCTCCTAAAAGATGTTGAACAAAATAATCCCAGCGGCGGCGCATCATATATGGCGAGTAGGCACCGTAACCATGCGCACTGTTTGGAAAAATAACCAGATCGAAAGATTTATTGGCCTTTTCCAATGCCTCAACAACTAAAAGTGTATTATAAGGCGGCACATTATCATCCATCATACCATGCACTAACATTAATTTTCCTTTTAGGTTTTTAGCATAATTCTGGTTGGCCTGTGCTTCATAATCCGAATTTTCTACCAAACCATTATAGCGCTCGCCCCAATCGTCCTCGTAGTTTCTATTATCATGATTACCTGATTCGGAAATGCCTACCTTGAAAAAATCAGGGTAACGGAACATCGCAGCAGCGGTTGCAAAACCTCCGCCTGAATGCCCCCAGATGCCTACCTTGTTGGTATCGATGGGATATTTTACAGATAGTTGCCTGATGGCTGCAATCTGATCTGGCAAGGTATTCTCGGCCATATTGCCGTAACTCATATCATGGAAACTTTTAGAACGGCCAGGATTACTGGTTCCTTCCATAACCACCACAATAAAGCCCAGCTCGGCCAAAGCCTGGTGATCCCCACGCGAAGCAACGAAGGCCCAACTGCCTACGCTACCACCCTGAGGCCCCGGATAAATATAATCGATAACCGGGTATTTTTGATTGGCATCCATTTTTGTTGGCGTAAAAACCAGACCATAAATATCAGTTTTGCCATCTTTGGCTTTCACCGAAACCGGAGCTGGTGCTTTCCAGCCTGTAGCAGTTAACCTGGAAACATCTGTTTTTTCTAAAGTACTGATCAGTTTACCATTGATATTTCTCAAAACAGTAACTGCAGGAACATCAGGTTGCGAGTAGCTATCTACAAAATATGCGAAAGATGGCGAAAATACAACCTGGTGATTGCCAACTTCTGGCGTCAAAAGCGTCAAATTTTTACCATCGAAACCAATTTTATACAGGTAACTGAAATAAGGATTACCTTTTTCGCGACCATTGGCAAAGAAATAAAGTGTACGCGTCTTTTCATCAACCTTAACTAAACGTGTAACCACGAAATCGCCCTTGGTAATCTGATTCTTTAATTTTCCATTGCCAGAATCATATAAATAAAGGTGTCCCCAGTTATCCCTTTCCGAATACCAGATAATCTCTTTAGAGGCAGGAAGATAACGCCAGTTAATGGCACCCTGCCCGGATTCGTATTGCGTTTTAACAGTTTCTTCGAAAACTTCGCGAACGGCGCCGGTTGTGGTGTTGGCAATGCGGAATTTTTCATTTTTATGATCGCGGGAAGTAGATACAAATGCCACTTCCGTACCATTCGCTTTCCAATCAATATCATCAAAAGTGCCACTGCTCGAAATATCATCGCTTAAGGTGGCCCGATGTGGATCTGCAGGAATATTAAGTGAAATTACTTTTGGATTTTCTACATCAATGATGACCCTCCTGATTGTTGCAATTTGTTTATCTCCAGGCAAGGGATATTTCCAGGCTTTTAATGTTGGTGCTCCAACATTGGTTGTTACCAGGTACATATCTTTCGAATTCCGCTGATCTTGCTGAAAAGTGGCAATTTTTTTCGAATCAGGTGACCAGCGCAGAATTGGCGCATCACTATGCTTCCAACCTGCATTATCTGTAGCATATCCGTAATCCTTAATGCCGTCAGTAGTTAACTGGGTTAATTTTCCGGTGGCTATATCTTTAACAAAAAGGTTATAATCTTTAATTAATATTGCCTTTTTCCCATCAGGAGATAATACCTCGCTCCAGCTAAGCCCCCGACGTGATGGCATCGCACTACCTTTATAATCGGTAGTTAAAGTTTTTGTTTTCTTTACCGGATCTACCAAAAAAGCCTGTTCAGTACCATTTACTTTAGTGCTGTACCAAAATTTATCTCCCTCAAGCCAGTTTGGCTGCACAGTGGCATGATCGATGTATTTTACGGTATTGTAGCTCATCAAACTTTCGGCCCTTTCGTAGTCTTTAACGGTTAAAGCTTTCTGTTGGGCATTTGCTGTAAAAGCCAGCGTACAAGCTGTTACAGTAAACCAATATTTATTCATCATGTTAGTTAATCTTGCGATAAAAATAAGACTGTTTTGGCAAACGATTGGTATTAATCATGATACAAAATAAGCTTTACTTCCGGCATGGTATCAAGAAGGGCAAGCGCCATCCTTAAAAACCAATCAAGCTTTTATTTGATAAAGAGAACATTCCTTGATTTGCTTACAAACTTCGGGGATTTGCATACATCAGCTCAGTTTGGCTTGCTGATCTTTGGATTATGGAAATAAAACAAATGGCATTGGGCAACCAGGGTTTGGTTGTACCAATGATTGGGCTTGGCTGTATGGGTATGACAGGCTTTGAAGCAGGACACATATATGGCCCTTCTGACGAGCATGAAGCCATTGCCACGATTCACCGTTCACTCGAATTGGGCGGTAATTTTTTGGACACTGCCGATCTGTACGGACCGCTGAAAAACGAACAGCTTATCTCAAAGGCCATCAGTGGGAAACGAGATCAATATGTTTTGGCCACCAAGTTTGGCTGGGAAATCGACGATAACAATAAAGTAACCTGGGCCATTAATGGCAAAAAGGATTATGTAAAGAAATCTTTGGAGCGTTCGTTAAAAAACCTTAATACCGATTACATCGATCTATATTACCTGCACCGTCTGGATAAAAATACGCCGATTGAGGAAACAGTTGAAGCCATGGCCGAGCTGGTTAAAGAAGGTAAGATAGGCTATATCGGCTTGTCAGAAGTATCGTCTGAAACCGTTAAGCGGGCGCATGCCGTACATCCGGTTACCGCCGTGCAAAGCGAATATTCTTTATTTGAACGAACAGTAGAAGAGCGCGGGGTTTTAACCACGTTAAATGAACTGGGTATCGGCTTCGTCGCTTACTCACCACTGGGCCGTGGTTTTCTATCCGGCCAGATCAAAAGCATCAGCGACCTGCCGGAAAACGATTTTAGAAGAGCGATTCCACGTTTCCAGGGCGAAATGTTCAACAAGAATATCGAATTGGTTGAAGCAATCGAAGCTATGGCTGAAACAAAAAACGTCACATCTTCGCAGCTGGCTTTAGCCTGGATTATGAGCAAAGGAATTTTACCTATTCCTGGAACGAAACGCACAAAGTATTTGGAACAAAACCTAGCAGCAACCAACATTGAGTTGACCGAATCGGATCTTTCACAACTGGAAAGCATCGTACCATTGGGTACAGATACCGGTGCGCCTTATGATGAGTTTAGTATGGGTTTAATTGATTAAATTTGTTTATGAACGCCATTAACTCCTTATCAGAATTTCACCGCTTACTCTCGCTGCCAGAACCCCACCATCCGCTGGTGAGCGTAATTAACCTGGCACATAGCGTTTTTTTGGAAAATGAAATCTGGAAAGGTTTCGTTAACCGCTTTTATTGCATAGCGCTTAAACGCGAAGCTAAGGGTAAAATCAGGTACGGGCAACAGCATTATGATTATGATAAAGGCGTATTGAGTTTTACCGCGCCCAACCAGGTGCAACAATTAGACCTGCAAAGTATGGAATGTGGGTCTGGTTACCTCCTGATCTTCCATCCGGACTTTCTGTTACAGCATCCTCTGGCGAACAGCATTCATCAATATGGTTTTTTCGATTACGCGGTTAACGAGGCATTACATTTATCGGCAGAGGAAGAAGATGACCTGATCACAATTCTCCATAAAATTGATAAGGAGTGCCTGCATATCGATAAACATACCCAGGAGATCATCCTGACACAGATTGAAAGCCTCTTAAAATATTCCAACCGTTTTTATGAGCGGCAGTTTTTGACCCGCAAAAACAATAACTTTGCACTTCTAACCAGGTTTGAGCAGTTGATAGACGACTATTTTAACAGCGATATAAACACTTTACTCACGGTACAATATATTGCAACACAGATGAACCTGTCGCCGAACTACCTGAGCGATCTGCTTCGGATTCATACCGGACAGAACACACAGCAGCACATTCACGAAAAACTGATTGCGAAAGCGAAAGAACAACTTTCTACCACTAATCTTTCAGTCAGCGAAATCGCTTACGCCCTCGGCTTTGAGCATGCACAATCCTTCAGCACACTTTTCAAAAGAAAGACAAATCTGTCTCCGCTGGAATTTCGTCAGGCTTTTAACTAACCAGAGGCGAAAAACAGAATTTTATCCTGTCTGACTGTTAGATTTTTTAGCATAACGGAAGATGATATGTTGCATGCATTTAGTTTGAACCCTTTAATGCATAATGTTTTGGGTTCACGCCAATATGCGCTTTAAATATTCTTGAAAAATGGCTGAGGTTTGTGAAACCCATCCGGTAACCAGCAGCTGAAACAGATAGCTGCTCCGTTCTTAGCAAAAAGGCGGCTTCCTGCATTCTAAATCTCTGATAATAATTGAAAATGCTGTCGCCAAAAATTTGCCTGAATAAACGTTTCAGTTTAGTTGGACTCATATGAGCAACAAATGCGAGTTCTTTAATTATTGGCGGCGTTTCCAAATGTTCAAGCATCTGCTGTTTTACGCGGTAAATGGCTTGTAAATCATGAATGTTTAAGGCAAGTAATTGTTTTTCACCGCGATTTTCCAGTTCCATCAATAACCTGCAAATCAGTTCTTCGGCCTTTACCCTTAAAAAGAAAGGTTTAAAGGTTTCATTGGCCGGTTCAGACAAGATTTCATCCACATTTTTTTGTAAAGACGGCCGCATAATCTGTTCAAAAAGAAGAGGACGTTCATTCTGCAAAAGGCCTTTCAAAACCGATGATTCTTGTGAGGCAGTAAACAAACTGTTCAGATAATCTGCATCAACTTCTATAGTAATGGTAGCAGTATTGGAATGGATCGCAATCACATCATCTGTATTGATCCGACTGGTCCCTATTAATACCGAAGGTATCGTATGCCTGAGGGGCGGTGACGTTTCTGCTCTGGGAAATATATTTTGAAACTTGAAAAATATCGTTTTTTTAGCAACATTGATATCAGGATTTTGGACAATTACATCTTTATTGAGCTCATAGTTACTAATAAGCATACGGATGTGTTCATTAAAAACAAATCCGATACAGTATCCACTGCCAAACTGCGGTGGAATCTCTAATCTTGTATTTTTTAATTTTGTTCCCAATAGACGGGCTAATCTTTTTAGCACATGCGGAACCGTTAGATCGTCAATTCCCATAAAGTCTTTTACGACTGTTTTTAGGTCTAATATAGCTATTTTATACTTAAATTGACTAATAATTTTGGGTATCAATTAAAGGCAATGATACTAAAAGAAAAAAAAGTGGCTATTATCGGTGCAGGGCCGGTCGGCCTGACCATGGCGATATTATTACAGCAAAAAGGCATAGATGTAAGCGTTTATGAAAGGGATAAAGATCCACAAGCCAGAATCTGGGGCGGTACGCTCGATTTACACAAAGATTCAGGGCAGAAAGTGATGAAAAAAGCTGGTTTACTGGAAAGTTATTATGCTATGGCAAAGCCTATGGGGATGACAATCACAGATGAAAAAGGAAAAATATTATTGACCAAACAAGTCACACCGGAAAATCAATACGATAATCCTGAAATAAACAGAAATGACCTTAGAAAAGTACTGCTAAACACGTTGAAACAGGGTACGGTGATCTGGGACAGCAGATGTAAAGAACTTGAAATTCGTGATGAAAAATGGCATTTGCGATTTGAAAACGAAACATTAGCAATTGCTGATTTTGTTATCGTGGCCAATGGCGGAATGTCTAAGATAAGGAAATATGTTACGGATACAGTCGCTGAAAACACCGGAACTTTTATCATACAAGGCGATGTACCTCAGCCTGAAATAAATTGTCCTGAATTTTTCCGACTATGTAATGGTAACCGGTTAATGGCTGCCTACAAAGGAAATTTATTGGTAACAAACCCCGATAATAAGAGTGCGTTAACCTATGGTGTGATTTTTAAAAAGCCTGAAAATTGGGGTGATGATTATAATGGTTTAAACTTTCAGGATCAGGACAGTATCCGAACGTTTCTTTTAGAGAGGTTTATGGACTGGAATGAACATTACAAACAATTATTCCGTTCAACCTCTTCTTTCTGGGGCTTGCCGACAAGAATATTATCACTGGATAAACCCTGGAAAAAAGACCGTCCTTTGCCGATTACGCTTATCGGAGATGCTGCGCATTTAATGCCGCCTTTTGCAGGCGAAGGTGTAAATACCGGGCTAATGGATGCATTAATTTTAGCAGATAACTTAACTGAAGGAAAATTTGAAAACTTAGCAGATGCTATTAATGATTATGAAAAACAAATGTTTATTTATGCCAACGAGGCACAACTTGCATCAGTAAGGAACGAAATAGAAATGCATCAGCCCCATTTCACTTTCGAAAAGTTTATCCGTTAAGGTGATTAAGGTAAAAAGGGATGATTTAAAAAATCACCCCTTTCAGCGGACTGGGCGGGAGTACAATCGAACCCTTGATACCTTTATTGACATTTTTAAATGACCTGAAAATCTGATTTTTGCCAACACAGAACTATATTTGGTCGCCCATAATTAACTGCTCATTTATTTATCGTAAAATAATATTTAAGACGCTTTGAACATTAAGCAGCGAGAAATTCATGCTTAAAGATTTTCAATTTTTTAATTGTAAAAACCTCGCAGCATTATTGTACAATATGTTTTGCTTGTCCTCTTTAGTAAGAAAATCAAGGCTATTTAAAAATTGAATTGATTTTTCAATAGCTCCTGGCCAAACCATTTGATCGGTACCAAACATTACCCTGTTTAAGCTGCCGTCCGCCTTTGCAACCTTTAAAAACTCGACAGCGTAATGTTGGGTGAGCGGTGAAACCCATAGGAGTACACCTAAATCAGAGTAAAGATTCGGATACATCTGCATTAATCTCACAGCATGTTCATACCACACCTCGCCAGAGTGCATCATATAAAGCCGGAGTTTAGGATACTTTACTAGCACACTTTCTATCAGGAAAGGGTCACCTAAGGTGAGCCGAGCTTTAGGGGATCCGTGATATGGTGTTTCTGGTGGACCGCCGCCTTCATGAACGGCAACGGGAACATTATATTTTTCACAGATGCGCAGGTAGGGTTGCCACACGCTGTCAGCCAAAGTGGTACCTGAATAATAAGTGCCAAGTTCGCCAAACACTTCTACTTCTTTTTTTCTTACCATTTGCTCAAAACGGACAGTGTCAATGTCGAAATCGCCAGGAGAGTCTATTGCAAGTCCGCGGATAAACATATGAGACGGATCGTTTTTAACCCATTGCGCTACGCTCGAAGGAGACCCGCTGATTACTGCTTTTACGACCCCTGCCCTGCGCAAAGTTGCATAGGTGTCGTTAAAATGTTCAGTTGTTTGTTTTGAACTTTTAACTCCGGCAATGTCTGGTGCAGGATAACTAAAATGTTTACTATCATAGCAATGGATATGTACATCAATTATTTTTTGCTGCTGCGCTTTTGAATATAAAAAAGAGAAAATAAAGGGAATTAGTAGGGGTATTATCTTTTGCGTGCTTTTCATTTGAATTGTTGTTTGGATATCAAAAGCGGAAGTAAATATTAATTGTACGCTAACTTCGGTTTCATTAAAGTTAAAGAAAAATTATTTATCTACGATAAAAAAGAAGTCAGCAGAACCCTTTAGCATTAAACACCCTTCTCCAAGTTCCAAAGCGGAAAGAATAGCGCTTAATTTTGCTGATCCAATTCCTAAAATTACGAGTTTAGCGTGGCCAATTTTCGGAGCAGGTATTTAAGGCCGCCCAAGTAACCACAGCCATTCTTAACAATATTGGCGTTCCGAGCTTTACAAAAACCTCTGGTTCTACGGGCATACACATTTACACACCTCGATCTGATGATTAAAAAAAGAAGGTGATGCCTATTTCACTATTGTTGGGATCAATTGAAGTAAATCCGGAAACCGCCAACGAGAAGGAATTTAGCGATACAGAATTGGCTTTACTGAATTTAATCGCCGAAATTATAGTCGATATTTCTATTCGAGAGGCTAATGAGCAAGATAAGGAGTATAAAGATGAAGCCTAATAAACGGGACTCAAACTCGTAACAGACTATAAAACAATATTTTACAGATTTCACGGGAGTCAAAAACAACAAAAAAGCAAGCTTCAAACAAAACAACCTGCTAAAAATCAATGATTTAGCAGGTTGCATTTTGTGTTCTTGCGGAATGGACGGGAGTACAATCAAACCCTTGATACCACTTTTAACATTTCTTGATGGCTTAAAACTCTAACCAAAACTGGTTAAATTCTGTCTGGCGGCTAATGTCGTCTAACTGAATAGCAGGTGATATTATCTCATAATATATTTGTGATGGTCATGCCAGCTTTACTAACCTTAGTCAAGCCGATTTTTGACTTAACAATCTTTTAATGCTGAAAGTTCTTTTAGCCGACAATTTGCCATAGCATCTAATATGTATTTCTTAACCAGCATCGTCTATTTAAATACTTCATCCAATTTCCAGAGCAATTCCAAAGCATCTACCCATCCCGACCTTACGTGAATTTCCAAAATTGACACAAGATCCTGAAAGGAATCCTGTTGCATTAATATATCTCTATGATCTGCGAGTAACTTCTCTGTAAGTGATACGATTTCACGAATTGCATAGGTGTCAAAGGTATACCCAACCTGCATTGAATAACGTGTCACTTCTGCAACCATTGAAAGGATTGCCTTTGGATCAAACGAAATGGTCGAATTCAATGTTTGCATCAAATAGTGTGCAGTGTGAGCAAGCATTATCCCATTTTCTGTTGTTTGTGATGAGTAATGAAGAATTTTTTCAATCAATGGCTTTGTTAGAAAATAAAGGTGCTTCCTATTTTCTTCGATAGCTGGCAAATCTTGATTATGTCTTGTCGTTTGGCTTCGAGAAAGTGCAAAATAGATTCTCATAACAACTTCGTCAAATACTTTAAGAGCCTGTTCGACTTCTGGACTAAGAGGCGTAAAGGTCTTTGCGCTTTTCAAATCTTCACCAGCTTTTTGTATGTAGTGATCAATCACACCTAATTTTAATTTAACTTTCGAAGCATCTTCCTTAAAATCCTCTACTGGTTCGTATGTATGTATTTGCTTGAATAGGTGAAAAATAACTGAATTGCAAAATGCCTTGTACTGATAACCATCCATCAAAGTCTGGTATGCAATAGGTACTTCGGGGTAGTTTAAAAACCACAATAGTATTTCAGAATATGCATCTACAAATGGCCCACTACGTTCAAATAATCCGCTATGTGAATTGGCCAACCTAATCACCTCAGAGCCGTCTTCTGCTATTCTGCCATTTTTAAAATATAGAGCTGCAAGCAAAGCAGCATAGTTAAATGAATCCTTTTCATTTTCCAATCTTTCGAATAATAATTCTCTGTAAGTCTCAAAATATTTGTTGAAAAGATGAGGAAGAGTTTTTATTGTATTATAACGTACCACCGAACTAACATCGGTGATAGCTTTTTTATATAAATCTAAAAATTCAAGTGTACCGTCATTCAAATAGATATAAACTAGAGACTCCGCAGCTTCAATTCTTGGGGTAGGTGAATAGCCCTGACCCGCTGACTTTTCCGTTTGATCCTGGTCATATTTGGACACAAATCCGAATGCGAAAGCTATAATTTTTTTAATCTGCGCTAAATGGGCTACTTGGACTTCAGATAGATTTCTTGAAATAATCGCAATCGTTTTTGTGATTGAGTTTAGTAGAGTATATCTCAGATCTTCATTCAGGCCTTCACTTTTCTCGAAATCTAACCATAGCGCTAATGCTGAATTAAGGTAGGCTTCGGATTCAGAATAACTTGGTGTTGAATTTAGAAACTGGTGCGTGAAGCCGTCAAGGTAACTGATCGTTTTTGTCATCTCAATGACGGCAGGGTTGTCAACATTAACTCCTTTATCTTTCAACCATTCTTCAGTAGAATATGGTGTAACAGAAAAAGAAGTTTCGAAAGGCTTACTATTTTCAATTGTTTCTCGTGCGGCCATAAATTTTTTGGCACGATCAGTCAACAAGGATTCGGGAGCAAATGCTGATAAAGCTGCCTGTACTCCGTAATCCTCATCATCGGAATATGCGGAAAAAATTACATTTTCTAACTCTTCCCTTTGACTCTGGTCAAGTTTAGAACTTGTCTTTTCGATAAACGCTCTTACCTCATAGGAAACTTCCGAAGACGAAAGGAATTGTGGTACCGTTATCAATGGATAAATAATGTCGAACATCATTAATGGCAAACGAACTGCTAAGCCCATTAACTGCTTCCAAAGAAATCCTACTTGAGCATTAGCAATGTAGATTTTTACTAAATTTTCTGCTTGTTCTAAGTGGCCCGCACTATATAGTTCTTCAATGTATTTGATTATATGTTCAACCAGTTCTTCTGGCTTATCCTGTAATCTCCGATCACCCCACATTGAAGAAAAATCTCGTATAAAGGTTGATATCTTTCCATCGTACTCGAAATTGAAACTTCCTTTAGCATAAAGTTGTGCTCGCCTCTCATATACTTGCTTATTTACAATTTCAATTCCTGTAATCATGGCCAAAAGCGGAGATGCTGCTAAAAACTCAGGGTAAAACTGTTCCAATCGGAAATAGCACATATCGAAATCCTGCCTTCGATTGCTTATAAAATTCATAACGACCGAGGCACCCATTTGGGTTTTTTCGTCACTAGTTTCTTTATGCGAGAATATAACTTTATAGATTTCGCCAATAAATTCTGGATCTTCATTTACAAAGTATTTTATGTCATCCGCAAGGTTCGTAAAGTAATTGATATCAAACCCCGGCTCCTCAACTAAAGGAAAAATACTTCTTAAAATTTGCTTAGATTCCTCCGGATTAGTTGCAAATGTTTTTGAAACCAGTTCCACACCTCGAAAAGATCCAATCCTATCTAAGAATGATTTGTTTTCATTTGCTCGTTTCATTAAAATGAATGAAAGCAAATTCCTTGAAGCTTCACCCCCAGCTTCCAACCAAACTTTGTTACCGTCGTTGATAACTCGGTCTAATAAAAATGAAAATTCGAATAAATAAACAAACTGTAGGTTCTTTGATAAAAAGAGTAAAAGTTCGACATCCTGTTCCAAAGAACTTTTTCTAACGAACCTAATTGACTGCAAAATATTCCGTATGCTTTCATCACCACTTGAAGTCCCGTTTAATTTCAAAACATAATCCAAGTCTTCTACACTACTAAACTGTGAAGCAATCGTGCTATTGATTATTAAACGAACAAAAAGTTGTACCTCCTTCTGGTCATTTCCAATAAGCTGTTTGAATAGACCCCAAAAAACTTCTCTGTTCTCATACCATACAGATGTAAAAAAGTAAACAAAGCTCGGCCTCAGAAAAAATGCCCTGGAATTGTCTTCGTATATAAATGTGAGCAGAGAATTATAGTCATGCTCAATACATATTCTGCTTACGGCATAGTCGAAAAAGATATTGTGTGCATAGGCAATTCTCGCATTTTTGAATGAGACCTCATCAATTATCAATTCACTTCTCAATCGTTCGAACGTTCCGAACATTTCGCTATCCCCAGTTTTCAGTAAATCAGATTTAGAAATCGATAATGTCTTAACTTTAACAAGTTCTCTAGTAAACCATAATAGAAACTTCTGAGTTTGCATTGCAAATTCCGTTTCATCAATTTTTCTTTGCCAGAAAAAATCCAAAAGCTGGGTTTCTGATTTGTATCTTTTAATCTCTTCGATACTTTCATCAGAGTATTCCATTAGAATGACCTCTAAAATTTTTAGGAAGAAGGGGATATGTAAAATCTCCTTGAGCTCTGGCGTACTTTTAGAATAAAAGCTATATAGCAATGGAGAAGCTGATGCCTCTTGTATTTCATTTTCATGCAACTCAATAACTGAAATTTTTCTAACTGTGGAATATCCGCCTACATCTTCATGTGGGCTAAATAGCCTCACTAAATCAGTTGATTTTTTAGCGTCATATGTTCTTGCACTTACAATAATATTCCATTTTTCCTTTAAATGCGATTTAGCTTTTTTTATCTGCGAGAGGAATCCCTGTCTTTTACTTTCATCTCTTGCGGCATCAAAGGCATCGAAAATCAGCACTGCTTTAAATTTATTTCGTAGTTCGACCTCATTTAATACCTCAATCCAATTACCATCGATCCCCAACTCATTTGCTATTGCACCATCAGAGCTATCATATGCATTGTCAATCTTGACTATAAAACATAGAATGTCGTTTTTAACTAAGAGGTCTTTAAGTCTTCTTAGTAGGTAGCTTTTACCAATACCCGGCACTCCAACTACCAGGCCGTGGCCGTTAGTGGCAAAATGATAAAGTTCATTTAGTAGCTCCTCTCTCTTAATCTTCATCCGAATACTGTGCTTTACTTAATGAAAATAGTTTATCTGTTAACTCTTTATTACCTGCCGGAACCGCTTCTTCAACGGCTCTAACTGTGGCAGCTATAGGCTTTGGTGCGCCATTTATTGCATTCTCAATTTCAGAGACGAACTTGCCCATTCCAGGATATTGACCCTCTTCATCTTCAAAAAATACAGTTCTGATACCATATTCACTTCTAAGCCGAGCAGCCTGCTCAACCGACCTTGCGATCTGAGAAGGTGTAACCCTGAGAATAAGAAAATGACTTTCCGAATTATATGTGCTTAAATCATTCTTCACAAAATCCAGCATCTTAATAAAATACGGGTCTGACATACTAAATCCAAGGAATACTATTCGCCTTGTTGCTAGTAGAGACCATAACAACTTACGTCTCATCGGCCATTCATAACCGTATCTGATAAGTAATTCTTTCAATCGATCCTCAGAAATTTCTCCGGCCTGTAGCTGGTCAAAGAGTGTATCCTCGTTTTCATCCACCTCGAACCCATATTTTGATGAATATTCCTTTCCTCCAAGAACGATGCTATCCTCAGTGTCGTAAGTGCCGTGAAGATGCACGACCATTTTTTTTAGGTTTTTATTGAAATTCAATGATCGCAAAAACTGATGGATTTTGGTTTTCGTTGTACCTTCGAAATGAAGCGAGTCTATTCTAGTACTACTAACCGCCGTGAATGCATGTTCTAGGACCAAATCATAATTTGTAGTTGTAATTGCTTTAAATGGCAATCTACAAAGTGCCTCATGAAAGGGTAAATGTGTAGGTTCTCCCGGTTGAAAAGTGTCAAAAATCAAACTATAATAACGATCATTCTGAAGGCATTCTTTTGCCTTATCCGCAAATGAAAGAAACTTAGTCTTATCGGATGTAAAACTGGGATCAACCAGGACTGCGGCCTGTTCCAATTTATCTACGAAAGCGCCCCAGACCGGAAAAAGTGATCCAGAACAACCTGCGCCTGCCATTAAAATAGCGTCTCCCGATTTGATAAAATCAATCAACTCCGCAATAGCCAGATCATTTTCTTTAAGCTGCTCGCTCGTAAATGTTTCTTTTACTTCCAATCTGGTTATAGTTTTAAATACTAAAATTAAAAAATTGATGGATTTTCATGTTAGTTTCCTTTACTAATTTTCCACAAATGGAATTACCGACACCTATTGTTGATCAATATTCCATCTTATGCTCGCGGATTGCCTTGATGTGCTAAAAGCCTAGGCGCCTGAAAAGTCAACATAATTATTAACTGAATTCTGCTTCGCCATTCTTTATACAACCCTAATCAATTAAATTATGAAAAAAGAAAAGCAAAGAGAATTAAAACAGTAAATGAAGTCAATCCAGAAAAGACTAAAGAACAGGAATTTAGCAACGCAGAATTAGCATTACTGAATTTAATCGCCAAAATTATAGTTGATATTTCTTTACGAGAGGCAAATGAGCAAAATAGACAGTCTGAGAATGGAGACAAATAAACGGGGCTCGAACCCATAAACATCAATAGGACAGTGCTTTACGATCTTAGCAACAATCGAAAACGACGGAAAAAGAAGATTTTAAACAAAACAACCTGCTAAAAATCAATGATTTAGCAGGTTGCATTTTGTGTTCTTGCGGGCTGTACGGGGGCACAATCGAACCCTTGATAAAGTTTTTGGCATTTATTAACGAAATTGAATCAGTTAAAAACCACGAAATAATACGTTTTAAGCCAACTGGTCATCTGTGAGATATAGTCGTTGATAGGATATTGAAACACAGTAACTATTGTTGCAGATCATTATTTATCAGGCTATATTAGATTTAAGTATTTTGATTAGAAAACTGAAGATTCAATTTTGGCAAACATGGACAAACAAATCTTTTCAACAATTGCGCCGGAGGCGTTAGCACAGATGCTCCAAAAGAAACTCGCTGAAGGTGAAATTGAGATCGGATTTGCGCAAGAGGGAGAGAATACGATGTCAGTAGTAACAAAGGATGAGTATAATACAGATCAAGAATTTTCTTTGCATTACCACAGTAACGGTCTTTTTGAAATTGTATATAGATTCTATGACGATGACCATACGGGTGGTTGGATAATACTCAGCCACATATTAAGCGAAGAAGAAATTCGGATGCTGCCCGAAGGCCTGCAACCTTTAATGGCAAAAGTGGCGCACTCTGGAAATCCGATCAAGATTACCGGTAGACAATTAGCATCCGCCAACAAAATTTAGAAATAGCAGCCACTGGTACAGAGCGATATCCCAAGGAACTATTCTTCTTGAAACCTCAATTTACCTTTGACCGCAGTACCTTCTAAAAAATACAGCCCTGATATATTTAATCGATTGGGCTGGCCGACAGCACTATCATAATTTCCAAGAATTTGTTTCTCGCCAACGACACTCCACACTAGCACCAATTCCTCTTTTTCTAAAAAATCCATCAGTTCCTGTTTCCTTACAAGCAGCCCAGAAATACTTTTATTATGCACAGATGGATCAAAACATAGTATTCTACCACTACTGTTGATCAACTCACCCTCTCTTTGTGAAAATTCCAAGTTTAGTGCCTTTTGAATGAGTGCTGTTGGTTTGAAATATTGAATAGCAGATCGTTTAGAGCAATCAAATTCTTCTTCCCAGTTGTACCATTCTACTGTTCTATATACTTCGGCAATCAATCTATCGGTTTTCCGGTCAGAAACATTGACCCAATCTTTTCCGCTATAATAGGGCTTATTGAAGAACTTGAATGCAGGCGACCAATAGTATTCCCTGTCAAATATGTTGTACATACTCCTCGCTTCAGGCAATTCCCCTCTGTGGAAGTTGCGGTCAAAATCCTTAGAGAATCTAGAAAAGTCTTTCCTTCTAATAAAATAACTCCGGATCTGGTACCAAAGCCGCTTTCGTTTACTGTTCCACCTATCCTCTCCCAGTCGTTCTTCTTCGCCCCACTCTGGATGGACTTCCAGCCATAACCATGAATCGCCGTGGTTGTCCTGCACCGCTACGATATCCTGCGGAGCGGGCACATCCTTCCTGTCAACAATCCACTCCCTATCTGGCTTGTCCCATGGCGCATAAGGTTGGTTGAACCACCAGTGTGAGCTATGCTGATCGGCATATCTTTCTGCCTTAGTTTCTTTAATAAGAATAGTGGGATCCAGATCCCGGATATAGGGATACCAAGGTCCATTATAAGATAAAGTTTTCTTTGGTTTGTCCCAATTAGACTCGTCATAAAGCTCGCATTGATCCGACACCCGGGCCAACAGCTCATAAAATACAATCCACTGGTACTTTTTCCCAATGCGTTCACGGTGCCCGGATCCTCTTCCAGAACCCTGCCTTGAATCGAATTCACTAAAAACTTTTGGATCATATCCGAGTTCGAAAATCCGCTGGATGGCATAATTGCTTAAGCCATTATGGTCTATGTTCCAATCATTAAAAGCCCTTTGAAAGGTATACCTGCCAAAATCCCCATACCTGGCGGTTCCTCTTCCATATTCTGTGGTCATGGAGCTCAAGATTGCGGTAGCACCCCACGATTCCCCGCCATAATTGCCCGTTTCTCCCTTGGGCCTGTATTTTTTATCAATTGTCTTGACCGAAGGAAAACGCTTAGGTAATTGCTTACTTCTATATGGAGGACGTAGCTGCTCGATATCAACATTGGGGCTATACTTTAAGTAAAGGGTAAATTCAATGATCCCCCTGGCGTAGTCCCTGAGCAAGATATGCGGATAGACTTCCTTTTGATTAAATATTGTTTCATAAATGTATTCACTGACCGCTGGTAATTTTTCCCGCTGGCATGTCCGCATGACCGCCCCGTAAGCCGCAGCATACAGGCGTTCCAGTACATAAGGATCATTAACGCTCCTAAATTTTTCCAATAACCCGGGAATCAGATGCACACGATGCTGTAACAGGCAAACCAATGCCTTGGTCGAGGCATCCCTTAAATACCGGTTCGCACTGCAGAAGAACCAACCGAGCATGATGCCACCCAATAAAATGGATTCATCATCGATCTGATGCTGATCATCTTCAACATTCCATGCAAAATCAATCAATCTTTTTACTGAACTGAAAGAATTCTCGTCATCATCATATTTGTTCTGTAACCAGATTGTCCAGAGCTGATCGCGTTCAGCTAAAGAAAATTTCGTAAAGTACGCATGAAGCCTGTCCGCGTTAAAGTAAAACCCGGGTCGCATGGAAACTGATATAGATGCTTCCAAAAATTGGTCAAACAAGTCCTCTTCTTGAATAATAACTTCATTGACGTAATCCCTGGCGCTTTGCCCGAATGACTCATGCTTTCGCCAGATAAGCGATTGTACAAAGCCCTCTGCCACTGGCCAGAATAACCTAGCATGTGGGGCGACCTCAAATAACTCATGCTGTATTCTCTCCGGCAGCTGAATGGACAACGCTTCGATAAGGTTCTGATTGGCATAGGCGGCAGAAGAGTCTTTAACCAGTTCAAAAAGTTTGCCTTCCTGAAAAGAAGTGTCGGGGTGCTCAACATCTAAGTATTTATCCAGCAACAAGGAAACCGTCAGATGATCCTGAAAGCGTTGATAAGCAAAGTAAATTACATCTTGGTGATGGCCCTCCCGGTCCCAGTGCATATCCTCATTTAAGACGCCCTCAGAAACCAACCTCTTTAAATACGGTTCTATATTTCCGCAGGAACCATAGAACACCTCATTAATAAGCTTATCTGCTTGTAAATATTCCACATGGTCTTTGCTTCCATTGACCATCTCTAATAAAAGTTTTTCGACAGCCCTTCGAACCAGCGGTCTTTTTTCGTCATAATCCAACTCTTCTGGCCTTGCCAACTTTAGATTTACGCTATCCAAAAAATAGTCGATGACACTCGTTATACCGCCATACCCTGGCGGCATTTCATATAATTTCCGATCTGCAAGTGACTTGCAGAAAAGTTTAAGGAACAATGGGTTTTGAAATTCAGGATTTAATAATGGTGCACTTGGTTGTGTAATTTTATAATGATTAAAATACCGTTTTACTGCTGCATATTCAACGCCTGAAAATCCATTATGATTTATCCGGACAATCAGGTTAGTGTCAATATCATCTGTCGGGGCAATTAATTTTTCAAAGGATGTTCTGATGCTCAACACTAGACCCAACCATGGATAGTTCTGAAAAGACTGGATGAAAGATTTCAGTCTTTTCGGCCAGACTTTACGACCGTTCCCTTCATTAATCGCATCTATGAAGACAACGATTCGGGCCCTTTCACTTTCTGCTTTTGCATTTAAAGCTCCAAGAAATACAAATTCATCAACCTGGTTCTTACGTAGCTGATTGCTGAGAATTTGAGTCCAAGGCATATCGGCATTCGTGAAATTCTCCCCCAATAACAGCAAACTGTGCTGTCCTTTTTCGTTTCTTTTTTCAACGATATCTGCCAGAAGATGGGACTTTCCGTTTCCGGCTTTCCCGGTAATGAGTAGATAGGGGTTGTTAGCTAATAGGCAAGTTACGCTACCTAAAAAATCATTAAACTCACGTAGACTGGCTTTGAAAGAATTAATGTCACCAATATCATTGGAATGAGGTCTGGAATAATAATCTTTTATACCGGTTTCAGCTTCTTTTTTATTCCTTAACTCATATAAAGCATCCTCTATCTCCTCTGCGGTTTGCGCAGAAATAAGCAGTTTTGCGCTAAGTTCAGTTAATGGAAGCTGCTCATTACCCACAAAATTAAATGGTTCATAAATTGCCCGGATTTCTTGTATACTGTCCCCAAGGGAATTCAGACGATTGTTAATTGTCTCATCTTTCAGGTCAATGCGGATGCCCCTATATTTTTCGAGGAAGTTTTTATACTTTGAATGTATCTGTTCTTCAAACTGTTGGTCTCGGCTAAGTCCGTCAAAAACTTTAGCAATAGGCAAATCAAAATTCAGTTCTTTAGTATATCGTGCGCCTAAAGCGTTTATGCTTTCAGTATTTTTTGCGGTCAGCCAGTCGTTCGATAATTCTTCTTTATTAAACCAAAAATGGGTTAGGCCTTCATTTGTTTTTTTTGAAAGCCTTGATATGAGTTCAGTACTTCCCCAAAACTCAAACTCAACGGACAGCTTTTTCGAAGAAGCGTAGCTTTGCCATTCCGTCACTTTCTGTTTCCATTTATCCAACATAGACTCCTTATCATCTATTTTTCCATCTGGCATATCTAAAGGGAGACATACATAATACTTAGAAAGTTTTGTATGGTTATCAATAGCAGTTTTAACAGATTTGGTTATCTGCGTCCATTGCGTTGCATTCATGCTGGAGGTGAAGTATTTCGCCTGCCACATATATAAACTTCCGTCCGCAAACTCCCAATAACACTCTTTTCCTGCGTCGGGCTTACCTATCCGTTGAAATTTTACCTGATGCGGAATAACCTCTCTCGATGCCAGTTGGCATACTAACTCTTCAAAGCCATCATTTAGGCTACTATGAATTGGACGTATGTTGTGCCAGTTAATCATTTTTTTTTACAGGTATCGTTATTTTTTATGCTTTTGTAAATTTATTATTTTTCAAAATCATTAAGATTAATGCGCTCAGGCAAATCAGCACAAGAAAATTCTTCATCCACGCACTCTACAAAGCCCCACTTGAAAAGCGAACTGTTTAAGTATAAATGATTGCGCCTGATCTCATCTATGCAGCCTCTGATGATGGTTTGATTGGCAAAATTTTCAAAAAAACTCTCCCATAGATCCAGTGTGGGCAAGAAATCATAAAGGTATCGGCATTGATCAAAAACAAAGACATCTGAATACATCCAGGTTTCTTTAGCTTTATATTTCAATGAAAGATTTTTTCCTGCATGTGCTACATAAGGATGGCCATAGAGCCCGATTAAGAGTTCAACAAGGAGGTTTTTCATCGGTATATCACAGGTGAGAGGCATGTGCCGATCAAAGAAATCCAGCTTACTTAATGTAGTTTTTAATTTCTCTCCGCAGATGTTATGGATAAATGTTTTGAAGCCGGTGTCCGCTTCCTCGAAACGTTTTAAGAGACTACATATGTATAAAGAATCTTCTATAGTCATCTTTCTTCGGTTACTTTCGATAAACTTTATCAGCGGATGATCAGCGGATAGATTTTCCCTTATGAGCCTTGCCCAATTTAAAAGCGGATAGATATCAACTGCGAGGGCATAGTGTGGAATTTCATTCAATAACTCCTTAAAACTATCTGCTTTTAACTGCTGATTTTTGATTGTCTTAAGCTCTTTTTGTAGGGCCTGTTCATTTAGCAAGTGGTTGCTTTGGACTGATCCTAAAGCTGATAATTGCCACATCGGGATAATTTCAGAGGCCATTGCGGGGATAAAATGCGTCAGAAAGGAACTATAATAGTCGTCAAGATGCTGGTTTATAAAATTGCTATAAGCCGAAAATGAAGCACACTTTTCCAGCGCAGACCTTCCGAAGTCATCATCTATTTCGGGAAGCTCGCCAAATTCTTTTGGCGCGAACCAGGGGGCTAAAATATCACCCCAATGATAATTTTCTTTAGGTTCAGCAAAATTTGTGATCAATACGGATAGCCCGGTAAGACGGCGGTTTAAGAATATCTGTTTAAGCGTTTCCAAAGGCGATTGCTGAGGAGAAAGAATTGGAGAGCATGCGTCAAAGTAGATAATATCAAATTCGTGGTTAGTCAGCTCAAAGAATTCGGTGAGTGAACCCCTATGGATTTTGATTTGAATTTTAGCGTCCGTCAATGATTTTACGGCTTGCTCATAAATCTTTTTATCCGATTCAATCGCCCAAATATTTTCAAGCCTGATCCCTTTATTGCAGAGTATATCAATATCATTGTATGGCTCTGGTCCCGACAGGTATAACACCTTCAGTTCACTTGCAGTTTTGGGCCTGCAAATACTTTCATAGAATTCAAACCAACTGTTTTTACCACCGAAAAACTGCCAGTTGTATTGATTGGTGAACTCAATATTTTTGCCGCCTACAAAGCGAAACAGCATGGAATTAAAACGATCCGTTATTTTGGTAAAATGGTCTTTTGAAACCAGATAACTCTCTTGCCGCTGGCTGGTAAGCGAGCTGATTGCATGTTCAATTAGTTTTTCACGTGCATAGTTTTTAATGCCCTGCATATAAGATTGCATGTTTTAAATCTATGAATTTTCCTTTGAACATTTGTTGTGCCAGTAAAGAAAGCAGCACATTTTTTCTGTTGCGAGACTTGGTTACCAGAAGCAAAAGACTTTCACCTTCCAGCCTTGCTAGCCTTAGCGAAATCACAAATGCAATCCCCGAATGTGGTAAGAACGGTTTAAGAGAAGGGATATATTTCCAAAAGAAAAAGGAAAAAAGAAAGCTTAAAGAGTAGTGCGCACCCTGGGCAGGCGCAAAAGGAAACGGAATAAAAGTTGGCTCTGAGCGCAGGCAATGTGTTTATGCCGTAGTCTTTTGAGCGGGATTGTGCGAGAGCCGGGCGCAATAAATTTGCGGTTCTTTTTAGCCTTTTTAAAATTAGGCCACAAACAAAAGATGCGAAGCCCCCTTTTTTTTGGCCCTAAAGAATAATGGATTAGTAACGTTGTTTGATTGATACGATATTAACGCTCGTTTTCGAGATTGTTACTCTCATTGGGCAGATCCTTTCCAAAATCTACGATGTCCAAATCGAAAGACCTTCGCGTTTCACGAAGATTGGAGTCGAAAACATCCGGAGGCAGTTTAGATTTCATGTATGCAGAGAAAGACCTATTGAGCTGGAAATAAACATATGCATTGTTTTCCCTGCTATATCTTTTTTCCCATCCCGAAACACTTTTAAAGTAACTATTGATCCAGTCCGTAAGCGTCAGCGGACTCTTTTTTAGAAGGGCGAAACACTCTATTAAGGTGTTTACATTCATCATTAATAAAGGTTTTACAGACTGAAAATGTGCTTTCAGGCCAAGTTCATGTATCCGATTCTGAAATGTGGTATTCACATACCGGTTAACGCCTCCAATGTCCAAATTAGTGTCAGAATAAATTATAATCGGATAAATATTCATGCAGTCAGCAGATTTAATGTCTAACATCTCCCTTAGTTCCGAATTCGTTTCGGCTAGGTGCTGGACCTGTTTAATAACTTGGGAAACACCTTTATTCTTCCCATTCACCTCTTTAGTGGAGAGAAAACTATTGTCGATAAAATCTATGAAGGCTGCGAAATCCATCTTTTCAATAGCGTTCGCATGGAGGTCTGCCATCTTCACCTCAAATATCAGAATGTTTTTTGCAGCAGATTTGACTATAAAATCTTGATACCTTTCCGTGCTGATTACTTTCTGTCCTACCCTATAGAATATGGCTTCAATGTATTTTTTAACGAGAAACTGTTCAAAAAAATGCAGTCCTATGTAGCCCTTAAAATCTTCATATTTCTTGAATCTATCACTACTCTTCAAGGAAGTCTTCTGATAGAAATTGAAGAAAAAGCCCTGGTCAATGGCATATTGAAAATAGTTATAGTCAAGAACCATTGGGTATATTTCAAAAAGCTTGTAAAACGGTTTTGGGATAATCTCAAACGTTATCGAGATATTTTTATCAGCTTTTTTTACGCTGCCATTTCTTGAGAATGTGTAATCATCAACCAATTTAGGAGGTATTTGGGAGACATCTAGAAAATGTTGGCTAGAGTTTTCGCGGCTATGCGAATAAGTTAACAGCTCCATAAAGAATTTCCCGAAAAGCCACGGATTACCCAAACCAAGATAATCACAATATTCTTTGCATTTGGCAATGAGTGTCGGGTCGCTAGCCAAATATTTCGATAAAAACGCAAATTTCAGGAGGGTGATATATTTATTGTACAAACTGCTCCTGATATAATTCTGCTGTCAACTACAACCAAATCTTTCTATAAAGCCATACCCTACAATGACCTTACCTTCCGCCTTGTTGCATCCTTTGTAGGCGCTTTCATTGTAACCGAGTTTGGCGGCAGCCAGCCGCTGCTCAGCCAGCTACTCACAAAAATATTTTACATCGAATTTTTAAGCAGCCTGGTCATCACCTTTTTGATTGTATATGCAGTGTATCGGGTAACTGTTTATCTTGACCGTGTGTACCCTTGGACAACAAAACTTCCGCAACGGATCAGTATGCAGATCTTTTTGGGCATCATCCTCCCTACCGTTGTTACATTTCTGCTTGCTGCAGGTTACTTTGCAGCCTATGGGGTAAATATCCTTACTACCAACTATCACCGGTATGCGCTTCCGTTTATTTCGCTTCTGATAACCATTTTTAATGGTTACTATTTGGTGTACTATCTTTTCAAACACTCAAAGGTTACCCCAGTTGACGCAATTGGCTATGGAAATGTTGTAGCCCAAGAAAGTGTGGATACGACATTGCCATTGCAAAAAGATACCTTCATAGCTCATACCTTTTCAAGCAGCGTTCCCATCCTTACATCGGAGATTGCCTATTTCTACCGATACAATGGTCATGTGTTTCTCAGGAAATTTGAAGGGGAAGACTTTGTGATTTCTCAGAGCCTCGAACAAATCGAAAAAGCATTGGATCAGCATACATTTTTTCGTGTCGCACGCTATATGATCGTTAACCGAGCAGCAATAGTATCCTACGCGCCTTTAGCGTATGGCAAGATTGGTGTAACACTTCGGCCTCCCTATAAAGAGCAGGTAAGCGCGAGTAAAATATTGGCACATAATTTCAGGCGCTGGATAGCTGAAAATAGCCCCTCTCAAGAGGTTTAGGTCATCATTATTCTTCCAGTAATTCGATTTGATCACTACCTTTTAATTGGGTACATGCCGTTTTTTAGAAAACGCGAACTGCAGGCCAAACCGAAGCGTGTTGGCAAGCGGGCTACTATTGACAGAACCTGCCAGGTAAGAAAAATCGACCGTCAATACATTGTATTTGAAACCTGCTCCAAGCGTCAGATAGCTGTTGTCTCCCTTATTCGGATTTTGATAATTATATCCTGCTCTTATCGCAAATTTTTCCTTAAACGAAAATTCAAGTCCCGTGGATATACCCACCTCCTGCCATTCTTCATTCAACCCCCCAGGTGCATCGCTAAAAGACCCAAAGATACCAGATGGTACCGAGCGATCGGGATCAACACCATTTAGGATATTTCTGTTTGCATCATAAACCGGTTGGGTAGGGACAAGCAATTTGTTAAGATCCAAAGCTAAAATTAGTTTGCTCTCCTGGCCTACCACCGTCGCCGCACCACCAATTCTTAGATTGGCTGGTAGAAAATAAGGGCTGTCCCCTATGTTGTATGAGATCTTGGTGCCAATGTTTGAGATACTAAAACCAGCTGACCAGACTGTCGCCCCGCCAAAAAGGTATCCCTCTTTTCTATACAGCCCTGATACATCTACTGCAACAGCTTTGCCGCTGCCTGTTTGACCTCCAGAAGTAAAACGTCCACTATACAGGTTACTATAAATAAAACGCACGCCACCTCCCAGTGAGAACTCAGGACCGAAGCTTCGGGCATAATCCACATCTACAGCAAATTCATTCGGATTGAAAATCCCAAGCTCCTGCTGGTTATCGTCAAAGAAATTCACGTCACCAATTGAAAAATAACGGAAAGAACCTGCGATGGTGTTCCGCTGGTCAATCCTGTAATAGCCGCTCAAAAAGGAAAGACTTATTCCTTGAGTCAGATTTTTTAGCCATGGACTGTAATTAAAGGAAAATCCAGAACTAACTTCTTTAAGATTTGCCAACGCTGCCGTATTTAACGAAGGTGAATTAGCATCCGCATCAATTGCAACACCAGCATTGCCCATGGCACCGGCTCTTGCCTGCGGCGTTATCAATAAAAATGGAACGGAAGTTAACAGGTTACTGCTACGGCTCCCGTCGACCCTGATATTTTCTATTGACTGCGCACCCGCCGCACCACCATATATTCCAAAGATCAAAAAGGCTGCAAGCCCGAACAGTTGGCTATTAAAAATATTCGGAAGAGTAAAAATTGGCTTGTACATTTCAAATTGTATCTCCTGCTTTTAGCGGCACATTCGTTCGCGCAACAATCGTTACTTCATCTTATGCCTGTCTAATAAATAACTACACCAGATTGGGCAAAAGCCTGTTTTGCTGCCTTAAAATCGTTGTTCCGATTTAAAACATCCGCTACTGTCTTCTTAAAATTCAGAATGCGCTTGTTCTTTCCATCAGTTATCGGGTCGGTGTTGCTCACGGTAATATCAGACAATCTCTTGCGTCCCTTGATCACCTTAAATTGAAAATTGTCTGGAGGCATTATTGCTCGCTTACTGTCCACAAAAATATTTCCTTCGAGACTTCCAATGCCGTTGTCATTAAAAGAATCCATGATCAATTTTTTGTCCTTTTCAGCTATATGTATCGTATCCCGATATTTCGCCACGGATACTTCGACTACACCAGTATTAAAGTCCAGATTAATCCACGGGTTGTAAAGGAATTGAATATTATATTGGTTCTGGTCATATTTTTTATTTTGTCCGCATGACACCAAAAATATCATTGCTATCAAACAAAGGCTTACCTTACTCATATCTTTTTTTATTTTTCTATTACGATTTAAAATTAAAGCCTCCAGTTCGGCTTTTTTCTGCCTTGTCAACTTAAGGGTTTATCCACAATGGAATAATCTGAGCGAATCTTCTCCAGCTAAACGTACGTGGATAATGTCCAACCAAACTACGCGACCCATCTATCCATGTTGAGTAAAGTCCATACGATTTTGCAAATGCCAAAGAGTATGCCGAAGTTGCCCTTTCTGAATATCTGTTCATTATTGACGCAGAAGAGAAGGTATTGTGCCATGCGTGCATCATCTCGTGCTTGATGATCATAACACGATACGGAAGATCCATTGATTTAACGTATGGGGCGATTACAATCCTGGTTCCGACAAGTTTCGAAGCGAAGGTGCCCTCATATCTAGGAATGGTTAAACCTGCTACAGTATGTCCGTTTTTCCCGTATATGACTCCATCATCCCCAACACTGTATTGTGATCCAACATTGGTGTTGTCTGCCCGTGAAAGGGAAGTCTTTAGTTTGGTTTCGATATCCTCAAGACGCATACCGTCCCGGCTTGCAATATTTTGCTGATAGTCAGCTCGAAGGTCGGCTGTGGACGAGTACTGTCCATCTGCCGACTGAATGCTTGAACGAAGCTCATGGTAAGACTCGCCTGAACCACTCCAGAAATCCCGTCCATCTAAGGCTGCATCTACACCTCCTGCAATTCCACCAACAAGGCCTCCACCTATTGCACCCCACGCTCCATTTTTCAAACCAGAACCTAACGCTCTGCCAAACGACTCACCGCCAATGAGCCCATTTCCAAGGCCGCCCGCAAATCCACCTGCAGCTCCTGCTGCTGCACCGACGGTAAATCCTGAAAGAAAACCGGAACCTATTGCGCCAACTGTACCTGCGCCTACAAAACCAGCGCCGAACCCGGTACCGGCCAACGCGGAACTTACGCCAGCTCCAACACCAGCCCCCAATGCTCCCGCAATGGCACCGACGCCAAAATAGCCCAGTCCTTTCCAACTGAATTCAGCTCCGTTCGCGATCCAATTAACAAAACCTCCGATAAAAGCACCAATGATAAGGTGTAAAAATTCACCGTTGGGATCTGTAAACATTAGAGGGTTATTCATCGCATAGGCATAGCGGTTATAGTTCTGGGTATTATAAGGATCTTGTATGAAATTGTCCGGAGATAAAAATCTATGGAGCTTAGGGTCGTACAAACGGCCGTTCATGTTTATCAAGCCTACTCCAAGTAGATGCTCATGCCCGGTATACCCACGGTCTAGTATTAAGAAAGCTGAAAGATTATTGCCCGCCCCGTCCTGTAGTTTCACAATATTGCCCCAAGCGTCAAACTGCCGCTTCTCAACCACCGAACCCTGATCGTCGGTAACCATAACAATACTCCCGAGATAATCCCTATGAAGATAGTATAGCGACTGGATGTTCTGTCCACTTCCATGTATCTCCTTCCATATGGCGGGTGCACTATAGGCATCCCCGGTCAAGTAAAATATAAAACTGGTTTGCCCGGTAATAATATCATTGGTGATTTCCATTCCGCCATCCTCACTATAGTGCCTTCTATATCTCCGAAGCATCTTGTCGCCCTGTTCATCTCCAAAGTACATGTGCGCACGACCCATTGAAGCGTTATATTGAAAACTTATACGCTCCTTTCCCTGCTCGGTAATGTCGACCGGGCTTTTAAACGCATTAAAACTTATCTGCTGCAGCGGGCGATCGTTCTGATAATACGGATTGGCTCCACTATTAAGTAATAATTCACTCTGCCGATATGTGTTACCGTCATAACTGTAACTCCCTAATTGGCTGTTATCTGTTATTCGCCCGCGATCGTCATATTCTTGGGTGTTATTGCCATGGTTATCGTTGAACCCCCTCAGGCGATTTTGAGTATCATAGCTAAAGCTCTCGCTCCAATTAAAAACACTATTGGTTCTGGAGTTCAATAATCCCCTTTGCGCATTAAAACTATAGCCCAAATTCATTAAAGTTACCGGAGTACTTGAAACGTTTTCAAGTAAACTTGTTTGAGGAAGCCCATAGTTATCATACTGTGATGTATTTTTTAACGCTGTTCCCTGCATGGCCTCGGTCATATTCCCCTTTCCGTCAACAGCACTTACTTTCCAGATTATTTGACCTGTTCCCTGTAATGTAGTCTGTAAAAGTTCCCCATTCTGATATTGAAACTCGATGGTTTTATTTGCTGTAATGTTGTTTGCCTTGTTCTTCGCCTCGTAACTTTCAGTACTGGGCCTCCCAAAACTGTCGTAAGTGAAATTTTTGGTAAAACGCGCATGCAGGTTGTCTTCTACAACACTGCTCAACCGCATTTCAGAGTCGTAACTGTACGAATAGTTGGTGTTGTTTCCGTCAGAATTCGTCATAGAAATTCCTATAAGCATTTTTGTCGTTGGGTCGTAGGTGTAGTCGGACTCCATTAGAGTATTATCTCCAGTTAGCTTTTTCTTTAATATTTTACCTTGGGCATCATAGGTAATATCGGTCACGCCTTTTGGTGTTGACTCCTTAATAAGCTGTCCCCAGCCATCATACTGATACTCGTAAATCCCAGCAGACGGGTCAATAAGCTTAGTCTTTCTGCCCCAACCATCCTGTTCCTGGGCTTGGGCAATGCCTGAATAGTCGGACAGTTTAATGTTCCCGTTGGCGTAATATTGATAGTCTATCGTGCCTCCCGGATCTTGAACCCTTACTATCTGCCCCATTGCATTTTTGGTCGTGGTAACGCTCTTCGTTCCATCGTTAACGGTAACATTAACACCACTGTAACTATAGTTGGTTGTTTTTCCGGTAAAGCTAATAGTTTGATTAACCCTGCCATAACCGTCATACGAAGTATAATTCCATTGGTTGGCCGAACCTGACTGTGCCGGCTCACTTTCACGGTAAAGACGCCCGTAGATATCATATTCAATTGCCGTACCAACGTAATTTCCAAAAATAGTTTTAGAGTAGCCGCCAGTCTTCTGACCGAAGACATTGACAAAAGTCGTAACTGAACTACCTTCTTGGTTAACCTCAGTTGTAGTAACTCCTCCTAATAAGCTAGCTGTATACGACCTGGTAGTAGACTTACCTTGAAAATCAGTATTGGAAACAACCCTTCCCCAGGCGTCATATGTAGTTGTAGAAGTCTGCCCATACGGATTAGTCACCGACAGTACGCTGCCGGTGCTGTTATCGTAGGTACTTGTTAATTTCATCCCTTCAATATTTGTAGCGCTAATCCTGAACCTACCCGTAGGGTCATAACTCATGGAAGTGGTCCGCTGCGCTCCACCTGGTTCAGCTGTAATTTTCTGAATGACATTGCCAAACACATCATATTCAAAAAAGTCAGTAATCCACCCTGTGCCATTACCTTTCTTCTTTACTTGCACCGGCAGAAAGCCGCTGTAGGCGTATTGTTCTTCAGTACTAAAACTGTCAGAACTATTATTGTTTGTGATTTTGCTGGTTAAAAGCCTTCCGATGTAATTTGCAGAGGGATTGTTGTCATAGGTCGCCTCTGATATTTTTGATCCGGCCCCATTTAGGTTGAGAGTGCTTTTAGAAAGATTATAATAGCCGTCGTATTCCAGGATGTTACTCAAGAAAGTACCACTAAGCATATCTTTTTCCAACGTTCCCACCGGGACGTTAACAAAAACTTTATTGGCAAGCAGTTGTGAACTGTAAGCCTGATCAGCCCTTTTAATATAATCACTTAGCGTTGCCCCATCGCTGGAGGATGTGGTTGTTAGTGCTAGATATTTTATAGACGGACTTATGTAGGTGGATTTTGATGTAAAACTGCGTATTAATGCCCCCCTTAATTGTGGATCAAAAATATTAGTTTCAAAAATCCTGTTGTTATCATTTTCGTCAATATGCCAGTTACTGCGTGTAAGTTCACCGAATCCCAGGAAACCCAATCCTCCCGCATGGCTAACAGCATTTTTATAATTGAACACTTGGCTTACCTGACCACCATTGTACGTTCGTGTAATTTTGCTTACTGCGTATACACCTTGAAGAATGCTGTGGTCAATGTATGGATAAATTTGGTTGGTACCGCCCTCATAGACCGGCGAAAACTGGTTGCCTTGTGTTCCATTCAATTCGTTATAGGTCAAAGAATAATTTATCCCGTCCTGGGCGATCCCTGTTACTTGTACTTCCCTTCTGAATTCTTTCTGAAATTTAAAAAGCGAAATAGTACCATCGCTTATGAAACCGAATTCTGGCCGATAGTTAATATTATTCGGACTTAAGAATAATGGAATTGGATTGTGTTTTAGGTTTGTGAACTGGCTCATGGAATATGATGATCCGAAGCCAGGAGCTGAGCCAGCAGAGGGCACTCCGAGATTGTGATAGATATTAAGGTTTATAGTGCCCCCGTTCACGCCGTTTTGGGTAACTGTTTCGGCCCTTATTATATCTGTTTTACCGTCGCCATCAACGTCGTTTGCAACCAAATAATACTGACGAAGAACTTCATATCCCGAACCTGCGCCTGGTGACCAATAAGGTGCTGCATTATTAAAAGGCTGAGATTGCTCATGTTTTAAAAATGCCATTCCGGTCGATATAAATGTGGCAAACAGCGAGTTGTTACCGGTAGAGAACATGATATCCATCTTACCGTCCCCGTTGTAATCACCCTGAAGAATAGGTCTATCAAGTGCAATGCGCGAATCATTGGTATACCACAGCAATTCAAGGGCATTGATTGCATTCATTGAGTAGACATACATTGAGCCACTCCGAATATGGAGAATGTCAGTTTTGCCGTCGCCGTTATAATCACCGGTATAAAGCTGTTCGCCATTTATGTAAAATTGGCTCAAAGCTCCGAGGGAAACGACAAAATTGCTCGTGACACGACGGTCCATATTGATAAAATACGCAGACGAGGTAACATAGTTTAATTTTTGATCGCAGTAGTAGTAGCTGGCCCGGTCATCATAAGGGTCATAATAGTATTCCATGCTTTCGCCGGTTACTGTTAATGCCTCGCTCACAGCGATTAAATCCGTTAGCCCGTCTCCATTAAAATCCCCAGAGACAAATTTCATGTTTAAGGGAACGCCGGTATGCTCCTGAAAATCACAATCGGAATAATAATTCGGGCCGACCGGAGTGTTATCCCATACTTTATTATACTGATGGTAAACGGGGGATACCGTTCCAGATGAATACATGTCAAAGAGATATGAATTCGAGCTCGGTTTCTTTACGACCAGCATCCCTTGGCCAGGTATAATCTTTTCATTCCATGTTAGCCAGGTAGCAGGAAAAATATCGGTAAATGCACCTGTGTTAACCTGGGCTCCCCACTGATAATTTGATCCGTTCGGGACCATATCATAAAAAGCGTAAAATTTGGTTTTGTCTGTTTTGTTGTACCATAACAGATCCATGGTTCCGTTGCCTGTAAAATCTGCAGTTACAACTTCGGAATTAGTGGCTGCTATATTTGAAATGCCAAAATTGGAAATCGTACTTGAGGGGATAACCGCGCCTGTTCCACCATAGGTAAAATAAACCGGTTGCAGCATCCTTGTTTCATCTCCGTTATACTCCTGGATAGCTGTTATCCGCTGATAGTTCAGATCGGCTACGGTATTGTAGCTAAGATGATAATTTCTGAACCCGTTTCCGTTAGCAATAACCGAGATCTTGTTCAACAGGCTGGAATTGTAAGATTGTGTACCCCCGCTGTATGACTGTTCTCCGTGACTGCCATAGCCATAATTGAATAATATTTTATTGATACCAGCAGCATTTCCTAAACTGCCGTACTCAATTCGGGAAATGGATAAGGAGTTGTTGCTAAGGTTATAATAATAACTAATCCGAGCCCCAAGAGGATTCTCCGAATAGGTTATAGCCCATGTCATATTGGTTTCAGAAGCACCACCAAGCCCATAAAAGGCTTTAGATCCATCTGGCATAAGAACTTCAAAGTAGTCAGGTCCTATCCCCGATTCTCCCCTGGAAAAAATCCTTATGTTTGAATAGCTTTCGGTTTGATATTCCGCCCCGTCACCTCCGTATGTTCCACTTTTTAAGATTAAGCGCTGACCATCCAACGCAAATCTGTCTTTGGAATCCCAATAGGTGCTTCCAATAAAGCCGTCATGAAACGTAGTTGCAGATATTCTGGTTATCGCAGATAGTCCAGAAAGATTCCATCCAATGCCTAAAGTTCCATTGCCTGCCTGACTGTTGTACACGACAGAAATCTGAGGGACTACTTTACCTAAGCCCGGAGGGAGTGTCAGGGGAATCGAATAAGTCGCAGCCCCCGTAGGTGATACGTCCAGGCCACCGGCCATTCTGCCTGCATCAACACCTGAGCCGGAAGTTGGTGGATTGCCAGGGTCGCCCGGATCTACGGGATCAACAGGATCGATCGGCGGATCTCCGGGGTCTGTAGGGTCTATAGGATCTCCTGGCGGATATTCGACATTTTTTGACGCATTTAAGATCTTGCTGCCCTTGGGTTTTTTCAACTGCAGATTCAAAGTATCCGTTTTAAAAACTGGAGTCTCTCCTTTGTTAAACTTAAGTTCTGTTATTTGTGCAACGGTGGTTTTTGTAGTGTCATTTTTTTTCCTGGTCGTGTCTCCTTTTTGCTGGGCATTGGATGGTTGAAGTCCGAGACTAAATAATATTAGGATCGGTGCGATAAGGATTTTCATGGGATAGCGGTTTAGATATGAGAGGTTAGTGTTTGATAAGCTTAATCGTTTCGGTTTTATCATCAGAGTATCTGCCTAGCAGCAGATACGTACCGGGGGGAAACTCTTGAAACGGGATGCTCGTCTGCCTGTCTGATGGGGCATACGACTTTTTAAATACAGTATTTCCCCCCACACTGTATATATCAATCGTCTTAAGGAAGATTTTTTCGGGAGCGCCCCAGGAAAGATTCAAGAGCTCTTTCAAAGGATTGGGATAAGCCTTCAATCCTCTTTCTGTGGTAAGACCATTGCCGATTTCTTCGTTATTGAACTTAGCAAGGGTTTTCTTATCCGAAGCCATTTGCCTGGCCGATGGACAATTTATACATACCCAGCGACGCTCGGTTTGGTTGCCAGAGGCGTCATAGCTGAAGGCTAGTTTCTGAGCATGCAAATCATGAGAAATCGCTAGCACGATTCCGAGAATAAGAGGAGCGTATCGTTTCATTTTTGAGAGAGTTTATCCTTTATAATCTGATGGTCGAGTTTACCTAAGAATGTAGTCAAAATAAAGTTTTTTACATAAACCCTTCAGTTTATAGGATATCTACAAACGGGAATTTTACACGAATCAGTCTATGATGTAGCGGTATTATTGACATTATGATATGTAAATTAATTATTACGTATATCAAAATTCCGGATACAGTTTCCCGTATTTTATTAACGTATATGAAGTTTATTAAATGCTGTTATCGGTACTGCTGTTCCATACCGGTGCATTCGCCCAGGTATCGGTATTCAACCAAGGACAGACCCTGAAAAAGCGGCTGCTGGAACAATTGGTGGCGCTCAGGGTCTACGAACAATATCTCAGCAAGGGCTACGATATAGCCCGAAACGGCACGGCATCCATTTCAACTATCAAAACAGGGGACCTGGGCCTGCACAGCGCCTATTTCGACAGCCTCTCCCGGGTAAGCTCCCGGGTCAGGACGTACCCTAAAGTAGGTGCCATTGCCCGGATGCAGGGGCAGATGATCCAGGCCCACAACCAGGCGTACAGGTACGCGGCCGCAGAAAAGCAGCTCAGCGATACGGAACTGATGGACTTCAATGCTTCCTACCGACAATTACTGGGCCAGGCCGAAGCCAATATGGAGGAATTGCAGCTGGTGGTTTCCAGCGGCAGGCTTAAAATGACCGACGATGCCCGCCTTTCGGCAATAGACAGGCTATATGCCCAAATGCAGCGCATTTACACCGGCAGCGCATCAATAAACCGGAAAATAGTATAGCTCTCGGACCAGCGGAAGCGGGAACATAAAGACCGGTCCAACCTTAAAAAAATGTACGGCTGGTAGGCAGGGCGCAATTCAAAATTAGTGATAGCAGAAAAAGTGAAAGAGCAATGGTGCAGATCATATCACTGGGGATGGGAGTACAAAGTACGGCCATGTACCTGATGAGTTGTATGGGGCAGCTGCCGCGGGCAGATCATGCCATATTCGTAGGACACGGGCAAAGAAGGCAGGGGTACTTACGCGTACCTTGATTTCCTGCTCGGGTGGAGTGACCGGAACAAGGGCATACCTATTACCGTACTGCGGGAAAAGAACCTTTACCAATCCCTGCTGGAAAAAGGCAAGGGCCAGAACAGGTTTACTTCCATTCCCGCCTTCACGCAGAACAGTGACGGTTCGGTAGGCATGTTGCGCAGGCAATGTACCGCAGAGTATAAGATCATGGTCATCCAGGACCATATCCGCGACGGAATCTACGGTCTGCCCAAGGGGTCCCGCAGGCCCCGGACCGCCTGCTGGCAGGGGATCAGCCTGGATGAAATACAGCGCATGTCGCCACCGCAGAATGCCTGGGAGGTAAAGATCTACCCGTTCCTTGCACAGCGTATCTCGAGCAGAGAAGAAGCCCAAAGGCTTGATTGGGGCAGGCCGATGAGCCGCGAGGATATTGTACGCTGGTACCTGCTGCATGGCCTGCCCGTTCCGCCAAAATCCTCCTGCGTATTCTGTCCCTACCAGAGCGACCGCAGCTGGGCATTGAGAAAAAAGCATGAACCGGAAGATTTTGCAGCAGCCGTTGCGGTAGATGAGTCTATCCGCAACAGCACCCGAGCGGGCATCCATAACCCGGTATACCTCCACCGTTCCTGCCGTCCGCTCGCTGACATTGCCTTCGACGTGTACCAGGACGAAAGCTGGGGCGAATGTACGGGCAACTGCCATGTTTAGGGATATCGGCAGAAGCCCCGGCAGGCAAGGCCAGCCGGGGCGGCCGAAACAAAAATTTATGGGCAACGGACTGCGGCCCTGCCGCTACTCCTTGCTGCCGCCCCATACGGCGGCCTGATCCGGGAAATTGATAAAAAAAATTATGATGATGAGAACGATAAGAAAATACGCCCTTCTGGTGGTGACGGCAATAGGATCCTGCCTTTGGAACATACCTGAAACTTATGCCCAGGAGCAGGAGCTGGAGCAATTGGCGCTCAATATTGAGAAACTGGCCCAGTTCAAGCAGATACTCTCGCAGATGAAAAACGGATACCAGACGCTGAACAACGGCTATTCCACCATCAAAGGACTGTCCGAGGGAAACTTCAACCTGCACGACCTGTTCCTAAAAGGCCTGCTCAAGGTCAATCCGCGGTTGCGCAGCTACAGCCGCGTGGCGGATATTATCCGTAGCCAGGGACAATTGCTCAGCGAGTATCAGTCTGCCTATGCCCGCTTTAAAAAAGGGGGCAGGTTCACCGCAGCTGAGCTCAGCTATATGGGTTCGGTATACAACAACCTGTTTGAAGCCAGCCTGCGCAGCCTCGATGAGCTGAGCCTGGTGCTGACAGACAGCGAACTGCGGATGAGCGACGATGAACGCCTAAAGCAGATCGACCGCATTGATGCAGAAACGAAGCAAAGGCTGTCCTTTCTGCGGGTATTTAACCGCAAGGCAGCTGATGCCGATGCCTTACGGCAGCGCACGCAGCAGGATGCGGCAAATGGCAGGATACTATCCGGGCAGCGTCACTAGACAATTAAAGATTTACTTAAAAAATGTGCAGTATGAAAAAGAGTGTACGCAGAACAATGATGCTGGCAGCAATCTGCCTGGCATTGCCGCTGCTGTCCCAGGCCCAGGGCTTCGGGGACAATATCAGCGGATTGAACGGAGAGCTCGAAAAGCTCTTCAACCAATTTTTGCCCAAATGTTCGCTGATGATGGACGTGGGCCGTGCCATCGGTGGCTTTGCCGCTTTATGGTTTGTGGCAGTCAGGGTATGGAAACACCTCGCCCGTGCCGAGGCTATCGACTTTTACCCGCTGCTGAGACCATTTGCCATCGGGCTCGCCATCCTGCTGTTCCCGGCGCTGGTCAACCTGATGAACGGGGTGCTTTCCCCGGTTGTATCGGCTACCCGCGATCTCTCCAAAAACAGCGGGCAGGCCATAGCCTGGCAACTGGATCAGGAAGAGAAGGCCGCCACACAGGCCCCGCCGCCAGGTATCTACAACAACGGGCAGGGGCAGCAATGGGAACAGTATAGCCAGCCGGAGGGGGCAAATGCCGACCAGGCGGATATGGGCAGCATTTTCAGCTACTTCAGCTTTAAGAGCATGGCCAAAAACTTTGTCCGCGTAGTGGTGCAGGTACTCTACCAGGCAGCCGCGCTATGCATCAACACCGTCAGGACCTTTTACCTGATCATACTGGTACTGCTCGGTCCGCTGGTGCTCGGCCTGTCCGTGTTCGACGGCTTTGGGCACAGCCTTTCCAATTGGTTTGCCCGTTACGTGAACGTTTATATGTGGCTGCCGGTGGCCAACATCTTCGGTGCCATCATCAGCACCTTGCTGGAGAATATGCTGACCCTGGATAACAACTTTTTCGCCAGTACGACCTATATCATCTTTATGATCATGGGCATCGTCGGCTACTTTACCGTGCCTACGGTGGCGGGGTATATCATCCAGCCCGGTGGTGCCGATGCCCTCACCCAAAAGGTAAGTTCCGCTCCCGGCCAGATTGCCCAGGGAGCCGCTACAGTAGCCAAAGTACTGATCTGATCTTTTAACGAATAAAAAAAGACTGCCCCGCAAACGGGCAGAGAGGCAAAACTATGTTCCGCCAATTAAACAACATCGAAACCGCTTTTAAGCACGTGCGCCTATTCAGTTTTGTGCTGATCGGTGCCTGCATGGCCATCTGCTGCTTTGTGGTGTACGAAAGTTACCGCATGGTCAGCAAAACCGGCGAGCGCATCTACCTGCTCAGCAGTGGAAAGGCCCTGTCGGCTTTAGCTACCGACCGCAGGGACAACATCGAGGTAGAGGCCCGCGACCATATCCGCAGCTTCCATTATTTTTTCTTTACCCTCGACCCCGATGACAAGGTGATCGAAAACAACCTCAAACAGGCGCTTTACCTGGCAGACAACACCGCTGCACGGCAGTATGAAGACCTGAAGGAAAACGGCTACTATAACTCGGTTATTTCGGGCAATATCAGCCAGCAGCTCGCTATGGACAGCATCCGGCTGGATATGTCTTCGTACCCGTACTATTTCCGCTATTACGGTACACAGCGTATCATCAGGCCCACTGCCATCCTGACCCGCAGCCTGCTTACCGAGGGCTACCTGCGCAACGTCTCCCGGTCCGATAACAATGCCCACGGCTTCCTGATCGAACGCTGGCGCATTCTGGAAAACAATGATAAGGACATCCAAAAACGACAATGACCATGAAACGAACAGTCCCGCTATCATCCCCTCCGCTGCGCCACCGGGCAGGCAGGCTCCTGGCAGCGCTCCGCTCCCGTTTAAGGGAAAAGGCCGTAAAAGCCCTCCAAAAACTGGAAGCCCGCATGAGCCTGGGCCAGAAAAAAGTCGCGCTGATACTGTTATGCGCACTGGCCGGTGGCTACTGCTCTTATTTGCTGCTGAGGGCTGCCGGGGCAGGACCTCCCGCCGCAGCCACTTTTATCCTGCCGCCGAACCATGACATGCCAGGCCTTCCCATGCCGCCGGTCAGCGACAGTACCCAACATTATTTAAAAACGACAAAAAAATAAAGACGACTATGAACAGTACAACAGAAAACAACGACAAAAGGCGCAGGTTCCTGCTGATCCTGCCCTTATTGGCAATCCCTTTCATTACGCTCGCTTTCTGGGCGCTGGGTGGCGGAAAAGGAATCACGCAAACGACCGAAGGGCAAAAGCAGGGTATGAATACCTCCCTTCCCGCCCCGCAGCTTTCGGCTGATCCGCTCGATAAGATGAGCCTGTATAACCAGTCCCCGTCCGATAGTACGAACCTGGATGCAGGTATGGTTATGGACAGCCTGCCGTTGCCGCAAGACAGCAGTACAGGTTTGACCGGTACGGCACCGGGTAGTTTGCCCGGCTATCCCTATAGCCCAGCTTATGGCAATGATCCCAATGAAGCCCGGATACGTGCCCGCCTGGAACAGCTCCAGCAACTGGTCCGCCAGCCGCAGCCCCAGTCCGGTACGGATTACGTGTATTCGGATAGCGAAGCGCTCAGGGAACGCCTCCAGTCCTTACAGGAAGGGTCAGCCCCTGAAAACGCCGACCCTCAGATGGCTCAGCTGAACGAAATGCTTGAAAAGATCCGCAGCATACAAAATCCAGGGCTGGTCCGAGAGGAACTACGCCAGAAATCCCTGAAGAACCGCGGCCGCGTTTATCCGGTGTCCGAACCTGCTGAAGACCTTTCGGCAGCTATCATGCCCAATTCCGCTCAAAAGACATCGGGTTTTTATGGTTTGGATGAAAGTAATGCACCGGCGGATACCGGTATCACCGATGCCATTTCCGCCAGGACCGAACAGACGCAGGTGCTTACGGCGGGTGCTACACTCAAACTCAGACTCAATGAAGCGGTACTGGTCAGTGGCGCGCTGGTGCCGCAGGGAAGCTTTGTTTTTGGCAAGTGCAGCATCGACGGCGAACGCCTTAAGGCGGATATCACCGCCATCCGTACGGTAAACAAGCTGATCCCGGTAAACCTCTCGGTTTATGACCTTGATGGTATCGAGGGCATCCGTATCCCGGGCACCATCAGCCGGGAGGCCTCCAAAGATGGTGCGGACCGTGCGCTGCAAAGTGTACAGCTCATGAGCCTTGACCCATCCATCGGGGCCCAGGCAGCTTCTGCGGGCGTTGAGGCTGCCAAGGGGCTATTCAGTAAAAAGGTAAAGCTACTGCGCGTGACCGTCAAAGCAGGCTATCCTGTGCTGCTGCTGGACGGAAAGGCAAAACAGGAAAACAATTGATCCGATAACAAAACTAAAAAAGTCAAAAATGATGATGAAAAATTTGATCTTAAGCCTGGCAGTGCTGCTTGGCACCTGCCGTGCAAATGCCCAACAGAATGGGCCACTAAAGGCAGATACGGTACGGTCCGCGACTTTGCTGGAACTAAGCACGAACAAAACCTCCCTGTTGATCTTTCCCGCTTCAGTGCGTGCCGCTGACCGTGGCGACAGCTATGTCATGGCGGAAAAGGTAAAGGGCGTGGAGAATATGCTCAAGGTAAAAGCAGGGCAGCAGAATTTTGCGCCCAGCAACCTGCACGTGATCACCTCTGACGGAAACGTCTATGATTTTACGGTCGTCTACAGCGACACGCCGCAAAACCAGACCATTGACCTGCGCAGCACGGCACCGTTCGGAGTGGCCGTATTTAAGGGTGTCAGCCTGAACAGTACGCAGCTATCCGCTTACGGCGAAAAGGTGTCCGCCAGCGATCCGTTCGTTAAAGGTGTCCATGAGCGCCATTACAGGCTCTTGTTTACCCTTGAAGGCCTGTTCATCAAGGATGATGTGCTGTTTGTGCGCTACCGGTTAAAGAATTTTAGCCATATACCGTATGATGAAGGTTCGCTGCGTTTTTTTGTACGCGACCGCAAAAAGGCAAAACGTACCTCCGAACAGGATAACGAATTACAGGCCTTGCAGGTAACCCGCCAGGGTAGTCCCGAGAGTGACCGTGGCCAGGTCATTATCGCGGCCTTCGCCCGGTTTACCATAGCGGACAGCAAAAGGCTGGTAACAGAACTGATGGAGCGGGGCGGCGACCGCAACCTGTCGCTGAAACTGTCCGGCGAAAAGCTGCTGCAGGCAAGGCCGCTGCGCTAGAGGACAGCCACCCGGCCTATCTCATAATTAAAATTCACTATGGAAAAAGCATTTGAAAAGGAAACGCTGATGGGAGCGCTTTCAAACTGGAGCCGGCAGGAACACCAATTCCGGGAACTGTTTTCGGACGGAGCGTTACGCGACCGCAGTTTTCAGCGCATGAAGCTGGATGAGTACGACCGCCTCTACTATAAATTCCAGGGAAAGGCGCTCCCGGTAGACGAGCGTGCGATGATGCTGATGCTTCGCTATGAACGTACCCGTATCAGGCGGCAGCTATACCCGGGCCTGTTGCGGCGAACGGTACACCGTATTGCGGCGGCAGTCAAGGCTGCCATTGCCCGCAGGCGTGAGCAAAGAGCAGCGCAGTTTGACCCGCCGGACTTTCGCTGGCCGGAACTGCATCGGCCTCAACCGCGGAACGATCCCGGGCAAAGACACAGCAAAAGAAATATTCCCACCCTGCGGCACAGGCCACCGCGCCCCCAAAAGAACAAAAGCCACGGCATGAAACCCTGAGAACAGTCCGTAGGCCAATGCTAATATTTTAAAAGCAACGATCATGAACATTGAAAATTTTGAACACCTCAAAGAACAGCTCTGGAAAAAGGGCTTTGGAGAAAGCCTGAACGGGCAACTGGAGGCAGAACTGAACTCCGGTAAACCGGAGTTTACGCTGGAACATTCGGTAAAGGTCAAAGACGATGAAGTCGCTTACCGACTTCATTTCAGAAGGGATAACGATCCGCAAAAGGACAAGGTGTACTTCAACTCCTACGATGCCATGCTGTTCAAGAGCGACCAGCTGAGGGAAGGTGAAGTTCGCCAGCACAACTTTCCGGCAGAAAAGCGTATCAGCGCGGCAGAAGCTTACCGTATGCTCAAATTCGGTGATCTCGTGTCGGTAAACAAGAACCTGTACAACAAGGAAGGCCAACTGTACAATACCTGGCTGACGCTGGACATCAAAGGTCCCAAAGACGAATATGGCAACTACCCGGTAAACAGCTACCACGAAAACTACTATAAGAAGCATCCCTTCGATCTTGGGGAGGTACTGAAGTCAGTGGCGATCCCGGTCAAAGAACTGGAGAGCATCTCCGGCAGGGAGGATATTGCATTGTCGCTGCGCAAGGCCCACCTGGTTCCGGTAACCATCATGCACAACAGCGCAGAGCAGAAAGGTTTTCTCTCTGTAGATCCAAAAGCAGGAAGCGTGACGGTGCTTGACCAGAAAATGCAACATTTGGATGTGGAGGCGCCCTCTAAGGCCCAGCAAGAGGCTCGCGCCAAAGAACAGCAGCAGGAAAAGCAGGAGGACGAAAAAAAAAGACCGCCCCGCAGCAGAGGGTGAACTGGAGCAGCCCGCCCAGTAAGAAACGCGGACAGACCCCTTAACCATCATTTCCATGAAAACGGATAAGTATGACAAATATGCCCTTGCGGCTCGGGAGGGCACTATTCCCGACAGTGAAAATCCGCTCTTTGTTTTCTCGATGACCTCCACCAAACTGCTGGTCATGGCGGTACACAAACAGATCGACCTGATGGAACTGGCTCGTATGGAGCTGGCAGCCCGGGGACTGAACAAGAAGGGCGAATGGGTGGGAATGCGGGAGGCAAGTGAACAACTAAAAAAAAGCATGACCAAAAAGCCAAAAGGTCCAAGACTTTGAACCATATCGTTGAAAGAGAAATAAAAAAGGAAGAACTATTATGACACCTGAACTGATCCAAAAATACCGGCAGGCTGCGAAGGATGGCAGCCTGCCGGAAGATGAGAACCCGCTGCTGCTGTTTGCACAGACCGGCACCAACCTGTTGGTACGGCTGCTGGACAAGGACGTGAACCTGGTAACGCTCATCAGGCTTACCCTGCTTGAACGCGGGGTCAACGAAAAGGGCAAATGGATAGGATTTGAAAAGGCGAAGCAACTAAGGGACAACCTGCTGGCATCCCGTAAAAAGATAACGCCTTCGAATCCGCCCAAGTCTCCGCAGCCCTGAAAAATATCTTTGAACCCGAGCAAAAGACGAAGTGAAGTATGGAAAATAAAAAGATGAAAACGCCATTGACCTATTACGGTGGCAAGCAGACCCTTGCCCCGCTTATTGCCTCGCTCATACCGGAACACGTATTGTACGGCGAACCTTTTACCGGGGGCGGGGCAGTATTCTTTCACAAGCCGCCCTCGGTCTGCGAGGTGATCAATGATACCAACGGAGAACTGGTTAACTTTTACCAGGTCATCAAAGAGCAGTTCCTGCCCTTGCAACGGATGATCAAACGTACCCTGCACTGCCGCAATGCTTACCGGCAGGCCGAAGTGGTTTACCATAACCCCCGACCTTTTTGACCCCGTCCGAAGGGCCTGGGCCGTTTGGGTAATCTGCTCCCAGGGATTTGCCTCCAAGATGGATGGCCCGTTCGGATTTGACAAAACAAACAACACTACCTCCAAACGCATTGCCGGCAAAAGGGACAATTTTACCGAGGCCTATGAAAAACGGCTGGAAAAGGTCCAGATCGAATGCGCGGATGCGCTGTATATTATTGAGAGCCGCGATCACGAGGAAGCGTTTTTCTACTGTGACCCGCCCTATGTGGGCAGCAACTGCGGACACTATAAAGGATATACGCAGGCCGATTACGAGGCATTGCTGCGCCTTTTAAGCCGTATAAAAGGCAGGTTCCTGCTCTCTTCCTATCCATCTGCCATGCTGGACGATTTCATCAGCAAATACGGCTGGTGTACGGCACGAAAGGAAATGACCGTGACGGTGAACATCAAGAATGGCAATCCAAAACGGAAGATAGAGGTGCTTACGGCAAACTATCCATTTTCAATAGAGGCAAAAGACTGGCAGGAAGCACAGTAAGCAGATATCGCAAAAGAACATGAAAAATAAGAACAGAAACTACCCCGGCAAGGGTAGAGTGGTCATGGTGCATCCGCACCTGACAACCGATCCGGTGGCCAGGCAGGGATATGTCGGCCATGTTACCAGGCAAAAGGATGCCGATACCGTTGTGGTCACATTCGATGATGGCACAAGCGGAATGTACCAGGCCGACGCGCTATTGACTTTAAGGCCCAAACAGGAAATCCTCGACGGATTATTGTCCGCTATACGGGCAAAACATACGGATGAGGCCTTGATGCAGCAATTGTACCAATTGGTCATACGCAACCGCTATAAACAGGCATTGCCACTTGCATTTGAAAGCGAAGCCACCGGCTCAATTTGCCTTGTTGCATTTGACCGCTGGCAGCAATTAGCGCAGCACACCCAAAAGGCCCGTTCCCTGAAGCCCAAATAGGCGGAGAGCGGGTGAAAATATGGCTTAAAAGCCGATCTGAACAAGAAAGCCCGGCAACTGGCTTTTTTAATTAAAAAAAGATGTGTGATGGAAAGATTAGTAGAGGAAGAAAGCACAGCAGACATAAATGCTGAAATCACTGCAAATGAAGCAAATAAGAGACAATCTCTGTCCGAGAGCGGAAAGAAATTAGTATCTTTAATAGTCAAAATTATTATCAACGCAACCTTAAAAGAATGTCATGAAGAAAGCGATAAGATACCTGAGGTTTAGCGACAAGCACCAGAGCAACGGTTCTATTGAGCGGCAGGAACTATATACCGACCAATGGGCAAAAAACAATCAGGTGCAGCTGGTGGATACTTTTATTGACCGCGGCAAAAGCGCAAGGACATTTGATCGTCCCGACTTTAAGAAACTGGAGGCATTTATCCGTAAGCACTACCGCTCGGTGGATTACCTGCTTGTGGACCAGCTTGACCGTTTCAGCCGCGATGCGGGCGAGGCCATCAAAATGGTAAAGAAACTTCAGATGGAGTTCAGTATCCAGATCGTCAGCGTTACCGAGGGCATTACCTACGACTATTCTACCCCGGGCAGCTTCTTCCGTACAGGACTTCAGCTATTGCTTGCCGAAGAGGACAATATCAACCGGAGTATCAAAGTAAGGGGAGGTCTTTATACGGCCAAGGCCAAAGAAGGCCGTTATGTGTATAAGAACCCTCCCTATGGGTATTACAAGGATGGGGTTGGCAAAGAGCGGCATTTGGTGATCAACGAGCGGGAAGCAGAGATTGTTCGTTATATATACGATGCCTATCTGAACAACGTGCCGATATATATCATATTTGACAAAGCAAGGGAGATGGGGTTCAGCAGAAACGGCAATGAGGCCATACAGCGGGTGTTGTCAAATCCGGTATATGCGGGAATGCAATATGTAGAGCCATTCAAAGACTATCCCGGCGGTCTGTTCAAGGCACTCCACCAACCGATCATTGATTATGTAACGTGGCAGAACGTGCAGTTTAAAATGAAAAAAGTGGATAAACCTAAAGTTACCGTTATCGATGAATTACCGTTGTGCGGCGTACTAAAATGCCATTGCGGCAAACTTCTGACCGGCGCTCCATCCAGGGGGCGTTGGGGCGGATACTACTATTATTATAAGTGCAACAAGACCACACACCTTAACCTCAGTGCAAAAAAGGCACACCAGCAGCTCGAGGAGATATTCGACCTGATGAGCCTGCCCGAAAACATCATCAGGGCAATCAAAGACGAAAGTGATACCGCCGTCAACCTACGCATCAAAAACAATAAAAGCCTGCTTGCCGAAAAACAGAGGGAACTGGCCTGCGAAGAAAAGAAACTACTATCCATCGAGGAAAAATGGATCACCAATACAATCAATCATGAAACCTACCAAAAGTGGTATAATATTATCACCAATAATATGCTTAGCCTCAATGCCGCAATCGGCAGGCTAAACCAGAATCAGGATAAGGTATATACCAAATTGTACGAAAACCTCGAACGGCTTACCAACCTCGGGTATATCTACAGACATGCCGAAACACTCGACAAACAGGAGCTTGTTCGCTTGGGGTTCGATAACAATCTCTACTATCAAAACGGGCTGTATCGAACCCCGACAATGATAGAAGAATTATCACATAATTACCTGATAATGAAAGAAAAAGGATTGCTTATATACGAAAAAAAGCGGGGGAATTGTAAAATTCCCCGCTCAGCGGAGAGAGAGGGATTCGAACCCTCGATACCGTTGCCAGTATACAAACTTTCCAGGCTTGCTCTTTCGACCACTCAGACACCTCTCCGTATTGGACTGCAAAAGTAATTTTTTTATTCATATCTCCATAAAAATTAATGACAAGAAATTCGGTCTGATGAATTTATTCTTTTGTTAAGTTATATCCCGTTTAACCGCTTGTTTTTTTTAAAGCTGAAGTCGTATAAAACACATTGCAAATATTTCTCCACTGCGGTCGAAACGACGGTTCGCAAAAAAGACGGCTAGACTCCTTTAACGGACTTAAGCCGGACTTAAGCCGGGGTTTCGTCGGACTTATGACAATTCTACCCGACTAAAATCTAAATTAAATCCGTAGTATATCTTTTGATAAGGATAAGCGATTAGCCTGATGTTTTAAAAGATCAGGCATAAAAAAAGAGGCTGTCTCAAAAGTGAGGCGGCCTCTTTTATTTTAGGATGATTTTGGTTATCTTAAAGGCATGGGAGGCAAAGTAGTCTTTAAGGAATATGATCCTGACCAGTTAACTTTTTTACCTTACAAACTGGAAGAATTGGTACCGTCAGCTCATCCGGTACGGATCGTTAAACAAGTGGTAGATGCGGTAGATGTTAAACCGATCAACCGCAAGTATAAAGGCGGAGGCGCGTCAAGCTTTCATCCGCGGTTAATGCTGAAGTTGGTGGTCTATGGTTATCTGACCAATACTTATTCTTCACGTAAACTGGAAGAACAAGCAGCGCAGAATGTACATTTCATGTGGCTTTTGGGCATGAAGAAGCCCGACCATAATACGATCAACCGCTTCCGCAGTGAAAAGCTATCAGGTATTTTAAAGCAGATTTTCTCCCAGATCGTTTTGTTATTACAGCAGGAAGGTATCGTATCGCTGAAAGAAGCGGTATTTACTGATGGTACCAAGATCGAGTCAGCGTCGAACAGGTACACCTTTGTATGGGGCAAAAGCATTAAGAAAAGCAGGGAGAAGATGAAAGCCCAGCTTGATGAGCTGTGGGGTTATGCGCAAAGCATTGCCGCAGAAGAACTGAAGGATACCGCACCGCTGGGATACAGCGAGATCAACCCGGAAAAAGTAAAGGAAACCATCGCAAAGATCAATGCGGCCTTAGAAGACAAGGAAGACGTTGACAAGAAGGTAAAGCAAAAGCTGAACTACGCGAAGAAGCACTGGCCGGAGAATTTGACCAGGTACAATGAACAGGAGAAGTTACTGGCAGGACGTAACAGTATGTCCAAGACCGACCCGGATGCCACTTTCATGCGGATGAAAGAAGACCATATGCTGAACGGTCAGCTTAAACCGGCTTATAACCTGCAGATCTCCACCCAGGAGCAGTTCATTCTCAATTATTCACTTCACCAAACCTCAACAGATTATGGAACCCTGCCGTCACACATTGCCGAATATGAAGCCCTGTACAATGAAAAACCGAAAGCCGTAGTTGCCGATGCCGGTTATGGCTCGGATGAGAACTATGGAATATTGCAACAAAAAGGCATAGAGGCTTACATCAAGTATAACACCTTTGATAAAGAGCAGAAAGAAGGTACCAAGGCCTTCAGTAATGACAGTTTGTACTACAATGAACAGGAGAACTACCTGGTTTGCCCGATGGGTCAGCGCATGCAGCACATCGGTGATGGTCACAGGGCCACTTCATCAGGGTTTGTGCAACTGACCAGCCGTTACCGGGCGCAGAACTGTAAAGGTTGTCCGATGCGGGGTGTTTGCCATGACGGGCAGGGTAACCGCATCGTCGAGATTAATCATAGCCTGCGCTTACACAAGCAGGCGGCCAAAGAAAGGTTAAATACAGAACAAGGCATCAAATACCGAAAGCGAAGAGCCGCTGATGTAGAACCGGTGTTCGCAAACCTGAAGCATAATCATGGCTTCAGGCGCTTTCTGCTGAAAGGAATATCCAAAACCGAGGTCGAAATAGGTTTGCTGTCCATCGCACACAACCTCAGAAAGTGGAAAGCCTGAGAAAAAAGGCTTTTTATCCCCAAAAAACAAGCGCCAAACAAGAACGCATCTCCAAATTAAGTCATTACGGTCCGGCTTGACTAATGGCCTATCTTAATCCCCTAAAACAAAAAACCGCCCCATAATTGACTTATGAGACGGCTTCTT
>NZ_FOJM01000038.1 GCF_900111825.1 Pedobacter suwonensis | reverse complement strand
GGAACCTTACGCCTTAAGCCTTTTACCTTAAGCCTCAAATGACATATTATTGAAAGAAGTTAGCATGAAGAACAAACAACAGTTCTGTTTGCTTTGAAAGCTTCGGATGATTAGTACTACTCGACTGTGGTGTCGCCACCTTTACATCTGTAGCCTATCAACGTAGTAGTCTGCTACGGTCCTATATGGAATTCTCATCTCGTGGCTAGTTTCGCACTTAGATGCTTTCAGCGCTTATCTATTCCCAGCGTAGCTACTCTGCAATGCCCCTGGCGGAACAACAGATTCACTAGAGGCTGGTCCAACCCGGTCCTCTCGTACTAAGGTCAGCCCCACTCAAAATTCCTACGCCCACAACAGATAGGGACCGAACTGTCTCGCGACGTTCTGAACCCAGCTCGCGTGCCACTTTAATCGGCGAACAGCCGAACCCTTGGGACCTTCTCCAGCCCCAGGATGTGACGAGCCGACATCGAGGTGCCAAACCTCCCCGTCGATATGAGCTCTTGGGGGAGATCAGCCTGTTATCCCCAGCGTACCTTTTATCCTTTGAGCGATGGCCCTTCCATGCAGAACCACCGGATCACTATATCCGTCTTTCGACCCTGATCGACCTGTATGTCTCACAGTCAAGCAAGCTTATGCTATTGCACTCCACGTACGGTTACCAAGCGTACTGAGCTTACCTTTGAAAGCCTCCGTTACCTTTTTGGAGGCGACCACCCCAGTCAAACTACCCATCAAACAATGTCTCCCGCTTAGCGGGATTAGACACCGAATACAGAAAGGGTGGTATTTCAACGTTGGCTCCACGATGCCTGGCGACACCGATTCATAGCCTCCCACCTATCCTACACATCCTGTACCCAATGTCAATGTTAAATTGTAGTGAAGGTGCATGGGGTCTTTCCGTCCCGTTGCGGGTACCCGGCGTCTTCACCGGGACCACAATTTCACCGAGCTCATGGCTGAGACAGCGCCCAGATCGTTACACCATTCGTGCAGGTCGGAACTTACCCGACAAGGAATTTCGCTACCTTAGGACCGTTATAGTTACGGCCGCCGTTTACTGGGGCTTCGATTCAATGCTTCTCTTGCGATGACATCCCCTCTTAACCTTCCAGCACCGGGCAGGTGTCAGGCCTTATACCTCATCTTTCGATTTTGCAAAGCCATGTGTTTTTGTTAAACAGTCGCCTGGGCCTTTTCACTGCGGCTGACATTGCTGTCAGCGCCCCTTCTCCCGAAGTTACAGGGCCATTTTGCCGAGTTCCTTAGCCATGATTCACTCGAGCACCTTAGAATCCTCTTCCCGGATACCTGTGTCGGTTTGCGGTACGGGTTTTTATAACCTGGAGCTTAGCGGTTTTTCTTGGAAGTCTGATTACCTGCACTATCCAATCGCCCGAAGGTCCTTGGTACTATCAGCGCTCAGCATCGATCACGGATTTGCCTATGTTCGATATACCTACAGCCTTCAACGATCTATTCCGTCAGATCGCGGCAGTGTCACTACTCCGTCCCCACATCGCAGTTATAAAAAGTACTGGAATATTAACCAGTTGTCCATCGAATTTCCCCTTCGGGTTCTCCTTAGGTCCCGACTGACCCTGATCCGATTAGCGTTGATCAGGAAACCTTATCCTTTCGGTGGGCGGGTTTCTCGCCCGCCTTATCGTTACTTATGCCTACATTTGCTTTTCTATGCGCTCCAGCACCCATTACCAGATACCTTCACTGCACATAGAATGCTCCCCTACCGATATATTTCAATCCCATAGCTTCGGTGTACGGTTTAATGCCCGTTTATTATCCATGCCCGATCGCTCGACTAGTGAGCTGTTACGCACTCTTTAAATGAATGGCTGCTTCCAAGCCAACATCCTAGCTGTCTGTGCAATCGGACCTCGTTAGTTCAACTTAACCGTAACTTGGGGACCTTAGCTGATGGTCTGGGTTCTTTCCCTCTCGGCGCGTGACCTTAGCACCCCGCGCCTCACTGCCGGCCATATTACATAGCATTCGGAGTTTGTCTGGATTTGGTAGGATTTGACTCCCCCGCACCCAATCAGTAGCTCTACCTCTATGTAACTCGATGCCGACGCTGTTCCTAAAAACATTTCGGGGAGTACGAGCTATTTCCCAGTTTGATTAGCCTTTCACCCCTACCCACAGATCATCCGGAAACTTTTCAACGTTTATCGGTTCGGTCCTCCAGTACGTGTTACCGCACCTTCAACCTGTCCATGGGTAGATCACAAGGTTTCGCGTCTACCTCCTCTGACTATACGCCCTGTTCAGACTCGCTTTCGCTTCGGATCCGTGCCTGAAGCACTTAACCTTGCCAGAGAAGAGTAACTCGTAGGCTCATTATGCAAAAGGCACGCCGTCACTGGAC
>NZ_FOJM01000015.1 GCF_900111825.1 Pedobacter suwonensis | reverse complement strand
GTGCTATGGCCTAGCTATACGGAAATGCATGATGCCGCATTCTGCTCATTAATAGGTAATTACAAAATAACGTCAATGGTAGCCTGTCGAAGGACTTTCGGTAAGCTCAACTTGAGAACATCAGCAAGGAATATTTTTATTAACTTTATGCTTCTAAAGATTGCTAATGATTAGGATACATAATTATTTTGTCTACATTTTGGAGTGTGCGGATAAAAGTTATTATGTAGGTGTTACAAATGATTTGGAAACCAGACTTATTCAGCATAATGATGGAGAAAATGATCTAGCTTATACTTTTACCAGAAGACCGGTAATCTTAAAGTATTACCACAGATTTGATCGGATTGAAGATGCTATAGATTTTGAAAAACAGGTGAAAGGGTGGAGTAGAAAGAAAAAAGAAGCTTTATTCGAAGAAAATTGGAATGAAATTATAAGATTATCAAACTATAAAAATAAATAACAGATGGGTCTTCGACAGGCTCAGACTGACAAACAATAATACTAAATGAAATTACTAGAAGGAAAAACAGCATTAATTACCGGCGCATCAAAAGGAATCGGTCGTAAAATAGCGGAGAAATTTGCAGAGCAAGGTGCTAATGTAGCATTCACCTATTTATCATCAGTAGAAAAAGGCGAAGCTTTGGAGCAAGAATTACAAAGCTTTGGTACCAAAGTTAAAGGTTATCGTTCTGATGCTTCCAAATTTGATGAAGCTGAGCAATTGATCAGTGATATCGTGGCAGAATTTGGAGCCATTGATATTGTAGTAAATAATGCCGGTATTACCAAAGATGGTTTATTAATGAGAATGAGCGAGGAAAACTGGGATGATGTAATCAATGTCAACTTAAAATCGATCTTTAACGTAACCAAGGCAGCTTCTAAAGTGATGATGAAAGCCCGTAAAGGTGTTTTCATTAACATGAGTTCGGTAGTTGGTGTTTCAGGTAATGCTGGTCAGGCTAATTATGCCGCTTCTAAAGCTGGTATTATCGGTTTTACCAAATCGGTAGCTAAAGAAATGGGATCGAGAAATATCCGTGCTAACGTGGTTGCGCCAGGCTTCATCCGTACCGAAATGACAGATGTTTTAGATCCTAAAGTAGTTGAAGGTTGGGAAAAAGATATTCCGTTAAAACGTGCCGGCGAAACCGAAGATATTGCAAATGTTTGCGTGTTCCTGGCTTCAGATATGAGTGCTTACGTAACCGGACAAACCTTATCGGTTTGCGGTGGAATGCTCTAAGAGGTGTAAGGTTTAAGGCGGAAGGTTTAGTTCAACAAGCGATAAAAAAGTCAAGTTTTTTAAAAACTTGACTTTTTTTGTTACTTCACAACATATTTCCCCTTCACTTCACTTACATCGGCTTGATTTTTATTCTTCTCAAAAGCTAAATAGCCAGGTTGTAACGATTTCCAGAAACTGGCCTGATCAGGAAATTGCTTTGAATACTTTTTTAAGTTTCCATTGGTCATTTTGAAGGGATAAATGTTTACCGGAATCTTTTCCTGACCAGCATTGCTTGCCTCAACGCCTAGAATATACACTTCTTTAATTTTTTCGTCCGTTAGCGGAATGCAACCAACCGTAACACAATCGCCATGGATGTAAATATCACTTCCCGGTTTTCGGTTTTTTCCAGTTCGAACATCATCTATCGTATTCGGATAATTTATACCCATTGATAAATGAAATTTGCTCATCGGGTTGAAAACATTGATGTAATAAAATCCTTCAGGTGTTTGTCCGTCTCCTTCCATTACTTTCGGCCCCAGTGTACCCGAATGTGCACAAAAATCATAAGTGCGGAATAATTTGTAGTTTTTATCGGTATTAGCCTTTAACCAAACTTCCAGTTTACCTTCACTTTTATAAGCATTGATTACCATCGAAAATTGATCACCAAAACCTTCAGCCAGGATAAATTTTCTTAATGTTTCCCACTTATCCCTGTAAGCTTTTTCTACTCTTTCAAATTTGATTTGAGTGGCTTTGAAATTATTTTGGGCATTGACCATAAAGCTTAGAAGCAGTAGCGTTAAAAAGATTAATTTCATAAGATCGATTTGGTTTTAAAGATAGGTAATTAACCACAGAGCGTATAGCGTTCTCTTTTTTTACCACAAAGGTCACAGAGAAAAGACGCGAAGCACACAGAGTTCGGTGCTTAAAAAGGTTTAGATACTCCATGATCCTCAGTGCAAAACTCAGTGTACTCGGTGGTTAAACGAATGGTGTTTTAGCTTTAGCATAATTCTTTATGATTAACAACCTTGAAAATTTACCTAAAATTACCATCTTTATGAATTATGAATGGTTTTTTTTCAGGGGCTTCTATTTTGTCTTTTCTGGGTTGCCTGGCATTAGGCATACTCTATGCCTGGTTGCTTTATCGCGGTAATAAAAATCTGGATAAAAAACTTCAATATGGTTTGGCTGCGTTGAGGATTGTGGTTGTTACTACAATTTCATGGTTCCTGTTTGCACCACTCATTAAAACCTTAAATTATACTTTAGATAAGCCTGTAATCATCATTGGACAGGATAATTCACTATCAGTTGGTCAGGTTAAAGCAGCAGGTTTCGATCAAAAACGATACGAACAAAACCTTGAAAGGTTAAGGGATAAACTCGCAGGCAAATACGAAGTAAAAGTGCTTCATTTTGGCGATCAGGTTGCTGATGGCTTCGACTTTAAAAACCAGGGGAAATTAACCGATGCTTCTGCATTTTTTCAGAAAATCAGAGATGAATATACCAACCGCAATGTCGGGGCAGTTGTTTTGGCCACTGATGGGATTTTTAACCATGGCGGCAACCCATTATACAGCGTTAATCAGATCAATGCCCCAATTTACACCATTGCGCTGGGTGATAGTATTCCCAGGCGCGATGCATTGATCTCGAATGTAAATTACAATAACATTGTATACCTGGATGATGATTTTACGGTCGAAGTACAGGTACAGGCTTTTCAAAGCAACGGTGAAACTACATCATTAACCATTAGCGAAAACGGTGCAAAGATAGCGCAACAGAACATCTTGATTAATGCCGCTTCGTTTGTTAAAACCATTCCGGTAAAGCTCCATGCAGGCAAAATTGGTGTGCAGAAGTACACCGTACAATTAGGCGCTTTAGAAAATGAAATTACCACGCAAAATAACGTTCAGACCTTTTATGTAGAGGTTATTGACGGCAGGCAGAAAGTATTGCTTGCTGCTGCTTCACCTCACCCCGATCTGGGCGTTTTAAAGGAGGCTATTTCGCTCAATAAACACTACGAAGTTAAACTTACCCTTGCAGATGATTTAAATGCAACAGATCCATCTAAATTTGATTTAATTGTTTTGTATCAGTTGCCCGATGTGCAGAATATCTCTTCATTCTTTTTAAATAAATTCACCGCATTAAAGAAACCGGTCTGGTACATTGTAGGGGCGCAGAGCAATGTAAATGCTTTTAATCAGATCCAAAATCAAGTTAATTTGAGCTCCGCCAATGGTTCTGTTCAGGAAGTATATGCCGATTTTGCCAATGGTTTTACCAGTTTCAACCTGACGGATGAGGATAAAAAGCAGGTTTCATCTTTCGATCCTTTACTGAGTCCTTTTGGCAGGTTAACCGCAAATTCAGGGGTTACACCAGTTTTTAACCAACGCATTGGTAAAGTGAGTACGCAGAACCCATTGCTGTTTTTTGCAAACGAAAACGGCTTAAAAACCGGTTATTTAATGGCGGAGGGGTTATGGCGATGGAAACTTGCTGAAGCTGAAAACGAGGCGCCAAAATCCGTTTTAAATGATCTGATTTCAAAAACTGTTCAATACCTTTCTGTTAAAGATGATAAACGCAGGTTTAAGGTTTTTACTGCTAAAGCCGCTTATGATGAAAATGAAAGCATCCAGTTTAATGCAACACTTTATAACGACAGCTACCAGGCGGTTAATGAGCCCGAGGTAAATCTGCAGGTTAAAAATGAAGCAGGAAAGCTGTTCAATTATACTTTCTCCAAAACGGAAACGGCTTATCAATTGGATGCAGGTACCATGCCGGCTGGTAATTATTCGTATGTGGCCAATACAGCACTCGGCGGAAATAAATACACGGCTACCGGAAGTTTTCATGTAAACGCTTTAATTGCTGAATACCAGCAAACGACAGCGAACCACCAGCTTTTAAATACCATGTCTAAACAAAGCAACGGTAAATTGTTTATGCCCGAAAACCTGCTTAAAATAGCTGATGAAATACTGAAAAATGAGAACATCAAAACCATCAGCTATGACGAACGTAAGTACGATGAACTGATTAATATGAAGTGGCTGTTTGGTTTAATTATGATCTTGCTCGGAACCGAGTGGTTTTTAAGGAAAAGAAACGGGGAACTTTAAGTTTGGCGTTGCGGGTTGGTGTGCAGTCAGATGTTACCATCTGACTGATAGTTTTTTTTTGTAATTAATTGAAGGTGTTTTAAGTTTGATAGTGCCAGATGGTAACATCTGACACCACCAAAAACCTGCTTAAAATAGCTGATGAAATCCTGAAAAATGAGAACATCAAAACCATCAGCTATGAAGACCGTAAGTATGATGAGTTGATTAATATGAAGTGGCTGTTTGGTTTAATCATGATCTTGCTCGGAACCGAGTGGTTTTTAAGGAAAAGAAACGGGGGACTCTAAATTTGGAGTTGGGTGTTGTGAGTTTGGAGACTCAGAACGCCGAACTGAAAACTCCCAACTGACTTATATGTGCTGTCAGATGGTAACATCTGACAGGGCGATTATGTTGGTAATAACTGATGGTATTTGATTAATCTGAAAAGTGCGGGGTGTTGACATCCCGACACATAAAGTGCAATAGTTATGGGGTTAAGAAACAGAAATTTATTTTTAGAGAAAAAATGCTTTTTTGTTACCACAAGTTGCTATAAGCACATAAAGCTGCTCGAAAGTGATTTTTGTAAACTAATTATTGCGAATAGCATGAACTTCGTGGCGGTTAAATACAATATTTCAATCCTTGGGTATGTAATTATGCCCAATCACTTTCATATTCTGCTTTACTTCAACGAAGAAAATAAATTATCTGATGCCATGCGTGATTTGAAAAAGTTTTGTGCATTTGAAATAAGGAAATACCTTGAAATCAATGAAAGTCTTTTACTGAATCGGATCAGGATTGAAAATGAGAAGCAAATATTTAAGGTTTGGAATGATAGATTTGATGATGTTTGGATCGGTAATAGAGAGCTTCTAGAAGTTAAACTGGAATATATTCATCAAAACCCCTTGCAAGCTCACTGGGGTTTAAGTGAGTATCCTGAAGATTATAATTATAGCAGTGCAGCATTTTATCTTGGTAACGAATACGATATTATTAAGCTAACTGATTACAGGAATATTTTTAATTGAAGTGGAACTTGTGTCAGATGGTAACATCTGACACCACGAAAACTAGAGATCTTTGGTTGGTAGTTTTAGGTTGATGTGCAGTCAGATGTTACCATCTGACTGATAGATATTTTTTTGTAAATAATTGAAGGTGTTTTACCTTTGATAGTGCCAGATGGTAACATCTGGCACTACAAAAAACTTTAAGTTTGGCGTTAGGAGGGGTGAGTTTGGAGGCTCGGAACTCCGAACTAAAAACTCCAAACTGAGTTAGTGCCATTCGTCCCGGTAAACAAACTTAGGCATATGCCATTCGAAACGGATAGAAAGCAGTCTCAATGTTAAACCTACTATGGCAGCAAAAACAGTTGCAAGCATTTCGGATCCATGAAAATGTTCGATCCCGATGTAAACAGAGCCGGTAACAATTGCGGCACTGGCATAAATCTCTTTGCGGAAAAGAAAAGGCACTTCATTGCAGAGCACATCGCGGAGTACGCCACCTGCACAACCGGTGATCATTCCGCTAAAAAGTACAATCAAATAAGGTAAATGAATCTGTTGCGCTACCTGGCACCCGATAATGGTAAACACCACCAAACCCAAAGCATCCAGATAAAGAAAAAGTTTTTTGAGCCTGGTCATGATCGACGCAATAAAAGCAGCAAATAAGGCCGCCGCCGCGGTAATCACTAAATACTCGGGATGTTCTACCCAACTCATGGGGTAATGTCCAAATAATACATTTCTAACCGTTCCGCCACCCAGAGCCGTAACCCAGGCAATAATACAAACGCCAACCCAATCCATATCGCGCCTACCGGCAGATAATGCAGCAGTCATGGCCTCGGCAGTTATGGCTATAATGTAGAGGATATGGAGCATTCGAATGTTTAACGGTTTAATCGGTTAATTGATCGGCAAGTTGTTTAACAGTTGAACCTTAAACTAAATACTGCCAACTGAATACTGCACACTGCCAACTGAAAACTAATCTTTCTTCTCCTCCCTGATAATCACGAAAACATCTTCATTATCTTTCTTCATAAAATATTTTTCGCGTGCAAATTTCTCGGCAGTATTTAAGTTGGTGTTCAGTTCGTTTAAATCCTTTTTAACCTGGGCGGTTTCTTTCTCGAAATATTCTTTTTCTTCCTGCAGTTTATTCGCCTGACTGCGGTATTCATATTGCGACATCATGTCATTTTTGTCGAAAAATAGCATCCACATCGCAAAAGCGACCGTTGCAAGGAAATATTTATTGCGGAAAAGATCTATTAAACGTTTCATATTTTTCTCGAAAACCGTTATTAAACCTTACAGGTTTTTAAAACCTGTAAGGTTTGCTGAGCAAATATAGTATTAAAATAAAAACATCCGAAGATTTAAAATCTCCGGATGTTTCGCAAATAAGTTTTTTAACTTGTTAACACCAAATTGGAATGTCATATTGAGCCCATCTAAACACCTATCGAAAAGTTCTTCGACAAGCTCAGAATGACACTAACCATAAGGGTTATTTTTTCGCGTATTTGAATTTCGAACCGATGAAACGTGCGTTTTCGCCCAATTCTTCTTCAATACGTAACAATTGATTGTATTTTGCAATCCTGTCCGAACGTGAAGCCGAACCGGTTTTAATCTGTCCGCAGTTTAATGCAACAGCTAAATCAGCGATGGTAACATCTTCAGTTTCACCAGAACGGTGACTCATTACCGAAGTATAACCACTGTTTTGTGCTAAAGTAACCGCATTAATCGTTTCAGTTAATGAACCGATCTGATTTACTTTTACCAGGATAGAGTTTGCCGTATCTTCATCGATACCACGTTGTAAACGGGTTACGTTGGTTACAAACAAATCGTCACCTACCAATTGAACGCGGTCGCCAACTTTTTCAGTTAAAGTTTTCCAACCAGCCCAATCGTTTTCATCCATACCATCCTCGATAGAGATAATTGGATATTTGGCAGAAAGATCAGCTAAATATTGTGCCTGTTCTTCGCTTGAACGTATAGCACCTTTATCGCCTTCAAATTTGGTATAATCGTATTTACCATCTTTGTAGAACTCAGATGATGCACAATCTAGCGCTAAACAGATTTGTGAACCTGGTTGGTAACCAGCAGTTTCAATAGCTTTTAATACCGTTTCAATTGCATCTTCAGTACCATCAAAAGTTGGGGCGAAACCGCCTTCATCACCTACCGCAGTAGATAAACCTCTATCGTGAAGGATTTTTTTCAAACTATGGAAAACTTCAGTTCCCCAACGTAACGCCTCAGAGAAAGAAGGTGCACCTACTGGCATGATCATAAACTCCTGGAATGCAATAGGAGCATCAGAGTGAGAACCACCATTGATGATGTTCATCATCGGGATAGGTAAAGTGTTTGCATTAACACCGCCAATATAACGGTATAATGGCTGGCCAATTTCGTCGGCAGCAGCTTTTGCAACCGCTAAAGAAACACCTAAAATAGCATTAGCGCCTAAGTTACCTTTGTTCTCGGTACCATCAAGGTCTAACATAAGTTTGTCAATTGCGTTTTGTTCAAAAACATCAATACCCCTTAATGCATCAGCAATTTTGGTGTTTACATTTTCTACTGCTTTTAAAACGCCTTTTCCTAAATATGTAGATTTATCTCCATCACGTAATTCAACAGCTTCATATTGTCCGGTAGATGCACCACTTGGTACTGCAGCACGGCCAAATGCACCTGCTTCTGTTGCAACTTCTACTTCTACTGTTGGATTTCCTCTTGAATCGAGGATTTGTCTCGCATGGACATTAACGATTATGCTCATTTTTATTTTAATTTTTGTTGATTTTTTAACCTGCTTAGTGTACAAAGTACAATTACTAAGCCCAACATCAAAGTTAGTATAATTTTTAAATAAATAAAGCGTTTTGAGGGTTAATGTTACGATAGTTGACTGAGTTAACAGATGGTTAATTTTAAGTTTATATTAGCGGCGAAACCGATGTAGGTTGCAGCTTAACAGGTATTGATTACTGATGTTGGTTTGAAAAGCAATTGCAGTATTACTTCGGTTGGGTTGGCCCCGCTTTTCATTACAAGTCCTCTCCCGATGAAAAATCGGGATTGCGGGCTTTTCATTTCAATCGGGTTTAAATTACTTAGGTTCGGTAAATTATAGGAAACAATGCCCGTGCTGAAGATGCCGTCATCCCCGATGCTATAGCTGTAAGATCAGGAGGCATTGGAATGGTAATATTTATCGGTCGGTGTCTCACCGACCGAATAGAGTTTCTTTATTTTTTAGCCTCAGCCAAAAGTTCCGAATTCAGGCGTACATATTCATCAATCTTTTGGGCTTTAGCGGCGTCAATGCCTTGTTGCGCTGTAATTGCAGCAGCAGCTTTATCGCCCATTTTTAACTGAATACGGCCTTTCCAAAGTTTAAACCAAGGAGCCTTTGGATCTGATTTTTCTGCTTCAGTCACCCATTCCAAAGCCTGTTTTAAATCTTTTCCATGCTGAAAATAGTATTGTGCTGCTGCAAAATAGGGTTTCTTTTCACCTTTCATGGCTTCGGCAATATTGGCCATTACTTTTTCATCAATAGAAGTGGTGATATTAACAGCATACGCGCTATTTTCCCACATCATGTTTAAAGTTGCAGAAGTTTCGCTGACAGAGGAGAACTGCATGGTTAAAGTTTCAACTTTATCCTTTAGGGCTATCGTTTTTACTTTTACTCGAAGTATGTCGTCACTTTCCTTATAATCGTATGCACCCCACTGATCGGCAGTCTTATTGAAAATAACGGTCCACTCATTTTTACCAGGAATACTGAACAAGCTATATTCGCCTGCTGGTAAATCTTTACCTTCAACTTTAACGTCATCGGTAAATTTAACCCGCGTAGCAGCGTTTGCTCCGTTACGCCATACCACACCCATCGGTTCTATACCACCAAAAATTTTGCGGCCTTTTACATTCGGACGGGAATAGGTTAAAGTTATTTTTCCCAATCCAAAATCCTGGATTAAGGTTTGGCCACTACTTGGCTGAGGGAATTTTGCATCCTGGGCACCGGCGAAATGTGCAGCACCTAAAAGTGCAACAGATAGCATTAATGATTTGATCGATAATTTCATTATTTTGTTGTTTTTGCTTATTGCGAATTTACGCAATAAGCGCTGGCTTTAACAAAAGTTTAATATCAACTCTAAATCAGCTGGTTTTTTCTGAAACCAAAAATCAGTTCATCAAAATATTCACCATTTTTAAAAATGGTCCCCTTTAATTCGGCTTCAAAAATAAAACCAGATTTCTGTAAGACCCTTTGTGAAGCCAGGTTGGTATGGGTAGTCTTCGCGAAAATTCTGTCGATCTCAAATGTTTTGAAACCATATTGTAGCATTTCTTTTATCGCAAGCGCAACGATGCCTTTACCCCAATGTTCTTCCCCAATCCAATATCCCATTTCTGCACTTTTGCTGTAAATGTCTGCCAGTTGATGCACGCCTATAGAGCCAATTACTTCATCGTTCAACACAATGGCTTTGATCTGTAAGGGATCGTGACTCGAAGCCAATTGAATAAAAGCTTCACCATCTTTTTTTTCGTAAGGAAAAGGAAATTTATTGGTCAGGTATTTAGAAATGTTGAAGTTATTGGCATGTTTAACCAAATTTTCAATATCACTTTTTTGGTAAGGGCGTAAAATTAATTGCATTGGTTTAGATTATGATCTGCCGAATGTAAAGCTAAATGTTGGCAAAAATAAAATTTAAACGCTGTAATTCCGTTTTAATCTGGTTCATGCCAATTAAACCGCCAGACATGCCGCTTGATTGCTGAAAAACATTTACTGTCAGTTCATTTTCTGCTCCTGGCATAATGGTTACGCTGAATTTGTAGTAGGTTGTAAATGCACCCAATAATAGTCTTTTTATGCGGCTGCCTTTTTCTAAAATTAAATTTCCGAATTGTTGATCTATTACCTTGTAGCCTTGTAATTCAAAAAGCCCGGTAATTTTTCTAGTCATTTCCTCAACAGAAATATCCCTGTACAGGTTTGAAATCAATCCGTCAACCGTTTGCAGGTTTTTTACAAAAAAAGTCATAATAGTAAACAGGGGTTATTTTAGTTCATCTAACACCTTAAACAACTTTTTGTTGATACTGTTTCCGCTGTAATTATTAATATTGATCACGACCACGTATTTGTTGCCTGCTGCATCAGTGTGGTAACCTGCAAATGCCGAAACATCGTTAATGGTTCCGCTTTTAATTTTCATGCCATTGTATTCTGGTAGGGCTTTATAATAATCAGCGAACCAGTTTTCTTTTTGGATCTGGAAAAGTATATTGGCCATGGCAGAGGTCGTGACCCTATCGCCCGGAGAAAGTCCGCTGCCATCAATAATGTTAAGTGCCGTTTTATCGATTCCCTTACTTGCCCAAAAATTAATCTCAGTTTCTGCACCCTTGCTTGTTATAGCTTCTTTGCCTGATTTTATTGCAATGGTTTTCAAAAGTGATTCGCCATATAAATTAATACTTTTCTTTAAAAACCAATAGGTAATGTCGCTTAAACTTGGCGAACTGATGGTGTTTATTTTCTGTGTAACAAGAGGAATAACCTGATTATTCAGGGTCATCAACCTAGCGGTGGTGGCTTGCTGGCTGGTAGAAATTCCCAGTCTTTTCAATGTATCCTCTAAGCGGTAAGCGCAATCAAACGCAGGATCGGGCAAAGCAACCGAAATGCCTGTTTTAGCAATCCCCATTCCCCAGCTCCCGCGTAGGTAAGCCACATCGCCATAGGGTGGGAGAAAGGCATAACTTCTGTCGCCGGTACCAGACGCACCGGTTTTCAGCTCGTTTATAATCTGAATGTATGGAGTAGCCGGAACTGTTTTTACAATTTTTACCTCGTCAGCTGTGCTGCTACCAGGCCTAAGGTGAATATCAAACTGATTTTCCCGCCAGGCTAAGCCAGATGTTCCTGCGCCATAATAATTGCCTATATCCTGCCATACCCAACCTTCAGGTGTGGTTTGTGTGCCAAAGATACGGTCATCACCAATTATAGCACCATCAATTTTTTTAATTCCGGCCGCCTTTATGGCAGCAACCCATTGCGTTAAAACAGTTTTTTCTTTGTTTTGATAACGCCATGAACCCAAAGTGGGGTCTCCACTACCGATTATCATTATGTTGCCCTTTAAGGTTCCATCGTTGGTAACCGTACCGGTGTAAGCCAAATTAGTCTGGTATTGGAAATCTTTTCCTAAGATGCTAAATGCAGTAGCTGCGGTGATGGTTTTTAAGGTTGAAGCGGTAGCCAAACCTATCTGTTCATTTTTAGCATATAAGGTTTTGCCCGTATTGGCATCCAAAACGCATAGCGAAACCATCGCATGCCTGGCCTGTTCATCATTTAATAGATTATTAAAAGCTTTTTCTATATCTTGGATTCTGTTTTGGGCAAAGCTCTGGGTAAAGAAGAAAGACAGGACGATGAAAAGGAGTGTGAAAAATTTCATTTGTGGTGTAGTGGAAGTGGAAATCACTAAATTATATATAATTTGATGATTATGATCTCTTTTTTATATATAATTTAGTAATTACGAACGCTAAATTATACTAACTCAGAACTTAGCCATTAAACAGCTTATTCCGTTTAATCTCTTTTCCCTGTCTGAGTTTTACGGCATGATAAATCGATGGTACATCGTTTGTCCATTTTTTGAGGGCGAGTATAATAGCGAGTATTTCTGACCTTGTAGCCAGGCCGAGCCAGAAACAAATTTCAAAAAGCACGACTGATTCGCAATGCAACATAATCTCAACGAGGGTGGCGAATATAGTAAGTGTCCAGATTTTAGCACCGATAGAGTGGGTAGCAATTTCCTTTTTAAACTTGATATAACATAGTACATAGGTAGAGGCCTCAAAAGTACCCAGTACGATCAGTTTTATAAGATTGGTTTTAAAAAAATCAGGGCATTGGATGTAGGTGGCAATTGCTACAGAAATAAAAAATACCTGGTCTATGCCAGAATCCAGGCGCCTCAGTTTTTCAGATGAGATATTGAGCTTACGGGCGATAATCCCGTCAAACACGTCGGTTAACAAACCAACAGATAATAAAGTAACGGCTAAAAAAGAATAATGGCTAACATGGAAAACGCTTAACAGAATAATTCCAAAACCGATAAGTAACCTGGAATAAATTAAAAAGATTGGAATATGTTTCATGATGGAATGCGCACAAAAAAGCCCCGATAAATCGAGGCTTTTACTTAATTTATGAATTAAACCAATTCTTTTTGAACCAGGTATTCTGCAATCTGTACAGCATTGGTTGCTGCACCCTTACGTAAGTTATCTGCAACAATCCAAAGGTTTAATGCTTTCGGTGCCGATTCATCTCTACGGATACGGCCTACAAAAACTTCATCTTTTTCATGTGCATCTTTTGGCATTGGGTATTTGAGGTTAGCCACATCATCCACAACAATTACGCCTGGCGCTTTTTCTAAAATACTACGTACTTCGGCTAAATCGAAATCATTTTCGAACTCGATATTAACCGATTCTGAGTGACCACCCATAACCGGGATCCGAACTGTGGTAGCGGTAACTTTTATGTTATTATCGCTCATGATTTTGTTCGTTTCCTTCACCATTTTCATTTCTTCTTTGGTGTATCCGTTATCAGTGAAAACATCAATATGCGGAAGCACATTTAAGTCGATTTCGTATGGATAAGCTTTTGGACCATCAATGCCTTTGCGTTCGTTCATCAACTGATCAACCGCTTTAACCCCTGTGCCTGTAACCGATTGGTAGGTAGAAACGATTACACGTTTGATTTTGTATTTATCGTGCAAAGGTTTTAAAACCACAACCATCTGAATGGTAGAACAGTTAGGATTGGCAATGATTTTGTTATCAATAGACAGTTCATGTGCATTAACTTCCGGTACAATTAACTTAATTGCGGGATCCATTCTCCATGCCGAAGAATTATCGATAACCGTTGTTCCGGCTTCTTTAAAACGCGGTGCATGTTCCAATGAAGTATTTCCGCCCGCTGAAAACAAAGCGATATCTGGTTTCATGCTGATGGCAGTATCCATGCTAACAATTGGGAACTTCTTACCCTTAAAAGTAATTTCCTTACCAACACTCTTTTCTGATGCTACGGGAATTAACTCTGTTAAAGGGAAATTTCTTTCCTCCAATACTTTTAACATGACAGTGCCAACCAACCCGGTGGCACCCACTACTGCTACTTTCATTTTAATTTTTTTTAATATTATTAATTATTTGATATGAGTTCAAATATGCTAAAAATTAAGCTGATATCCCTATTCTTGATAATTAAATTTGCTTTTTATGTTTAAAATTTTTGGTTTTCCATAGAAAATATGGTTAATGGCTAAATCGCTAATTCTATTTAGCAATGCTCGGTGGAAGGGTCGTCATCCGATAGCAATCGGATGCCACTCATTTTGCAATCTTAATACGTAAGGCGCTTAGATTATTCATGCGTGTTTTTTTAGTCATGGGCATTCATAAACACTATGTTGTTCCCAATCGAGTGGGGAATGACTATTCGTCGGAGTTTTCAATCCACTAAAATGTGTTATTAAATAAATTTTACAGACAATGGGATTTATAGCGATTGCCATTAAGAAGAATTCTGTATATCAGGTTTAGATAAACAATACTCGCAATAATAGATGAGTTTTGGGTTATGGAAGATAGGAGGAGATGTGATTTATGAAGATAGCTCTCTCCATCTTAGCTTCGCTTCAGTCGAGAGGACGACAAGGATGTGTTAAACCCCGCAGGTTTCAAAAGTCTGCGGGGTTTGGATAAGTTTAAATCAATTTCGCTTTAATATAATCGCAGCTGGTTTTGATTGAGCCGATCGGATCTGGTTTGTAGTTGGTTTCATGTTCTACAAAGAAATGCTGCATACCCGAAAGTTTTGCCTCAGCAAAAATCGGTTTGAAATCTATAGAACCAGTACCTACTTCAGCATTTAAGGCTGGATTAGTTTTATCCATATCTTTAACATGCCACATCGGGAAACGGCCAGGATATTTTTTAAACAAAGCCAACGGATCATTACCTGAACGCACAACCCAATATAAATCCATTTCAAAGTTGACCAGGTTTTTATCGGTTTCGCTTAAGTAAACATCATAACCGGTGGTATCACCCAATTTCTTAAATTCGAAATCGTGGTTGTGGTAGGCAAACTTCAAGCCCGATGCCTTTGCAATTTCAGCCACTTTATTAAAATCGTCGGCAGTTTTCTTAAAGCCATCTACACCTTTGCCCATATCAACATGTGCACCGGCAATGGTAAAATATTTACCGCCAATAGCTGCTGCTGATTCGATATCTGCTTTTAATTTGTCGGTTTTTCCGGTTTTAGAGAATTCGTCCATTCCATAATGCCCACTTGGTGCTTTCAAGCCGTTCGCATTTAACAATGCTTTAAACTCTTTAGGTGTTAAGCCCCAAAATTTTCCGTTAGAAAAACCATAGGTTTCCACTTCTTTGTACCCGGCCTGCGCTACTTTTTCGATAACGCCTTTCACGTCTTTCGGTAATTCTCCACGCAAAGTATAGAGCTGTAAACCAATATTTTTGCTGGCTTTATCAAAGGCAAAAGAGGGGATCAGCAATGCTGCTCCGGCCGCTAATCCTGCATGCTTTAGGAATGTCCTTCTTGAATTCATCTGTTAAATTAAATAATCTCTTTTTTAATATAAGCACAACTTGCAGCAACAGATTCCATCGGATTTGGTTTGTAGTTGGTTTCATGCTCTACAAAGAAATGTTTCATGCCCGAAAGTTTGGCCTGTGCAAAAATCGATTTAAAATCTATAGATCCAGTGCCTACTTCTGCGTTTAAGGCCGGGTTGGTTTTATCCATGTCTTTAACATGCCACATGGTAAAACGTCCCGGATTTTCTTTAAACAGTTTTAAAGGATCGTTTCCTGAACGTACCACCCAATACAGATCAAGTTCGAAATCAACCAATTTTTTATCTGTCCCTTTCAACAGGATTTCGTATCCGGTAGTATTGCCAATTTTATCGAATTCGAAATTGTGGTTGTGGTAAGCCAGGCGAATACCTGCCGCTTTGCACATTTTTCCAGCTTCGTTTATTCTGGAGGCAATTTTTTGATAATCTTCAGCATTTTTTCTGAGGCTGGTATCTAACCAAGGGATGGTTACATATTCGCTTTTCAGTACTTTCGCTGCTGCAATTGCAGCCTTTAATTCGGTGGTGTTGCCATCACTTAAATAAGTCCCTAAACCGTAATGGCCACTTGGTGCCTTTAAACCGTGAGCATCCAACAATGCTTTAAATTCTTTAGGCGTTAAACCCCAAAACTGATCCTTTATCGAAAAACCATAGGTTTCTACTTCCTTAAAACCTGCTTTGGCGATTTTTGCAATCGTCCCTTTTACATCTTTAGGCAACTCATCTCTTAAAGAATACAACTGGAGGCCAACAACTCTTTTATTATCCGCTGCAAAAGCAAATGACGGAACGATCAGTGCCGCTGCTGCAGCCACGCTGCTGTTGATTAGAAAATTTCTTCTTGATATCATAATGTAGATTAAATATCGCAGATGGATACAGCCTTTTTCAATGAGGCTATTTTATCTGCATGTTTAGGTATAAATTCTTGTGCAACGTAACCTTTAAAGCCGGTTTCGGCAATGGCTTTCATAATGGCAGGGTAATACAATTCCTGCGTATCGTCTATTTCATTACGGCCTGGTACACCAGCGGTGTGGTAGTGCGCAATGTATTGGTGGTACTGCCTGATGTTACTGATTACATCACCTTCATCAATCTGCATGTGGTAAATATCATATAACAATTTGAAATTTTCAGAACCCAGGCGTTTGCAGAGTTCAGCACCCCACGATGTCCTGTCGCATTGGTAATCTTTATGGTTTACTTTGCTGTTTAGCAACTCCATAACCAATACCACCTTGTGCTTTTCGGCCAATGGAATTAACTGTTTTAATCCTTTAACACAATTGTTCCAACCGGTTTCATCGTCTTTACCACGACGGTTTCCACTAAAGCAGATCAGGTTTGTATAACCGGCTTCAGCCACCAGCGGAATCATTTTGGTATAATTTTGAACTAACTTTTCGTGGAATTTTTCGTCGTTAAAACCATCTACTAAGTTAATCTCGGCTCCATTGCACATGGTTGATTCTAAGCCATGTTTTTTTAATGTAGGCCAATCGTTCGGACCAACCAGATCAATTCCTTTGATTCCTATTTTTTTTGCTTCAATGCAAAGCGCTTCAACATCAACGCTGCTAAAGCACCAGCGGCATACGGCATGGTTGATATTTCCTTTTAGCCTGAGTGGCTCGTTTGATTCTGTTTTGTTCATGGCTAGGGCGGAGAGGCCTGAAGAAACACCAACTGCTGCGGTTCCTGCAACAATATTCTTTAATGCATTTCTTCTGTTGATGTTAGAGGTCATATTAAACAGTTTTAACTTCTACTTCTGATTTGGTTTTATCGTTAAATAATAAAGCAAACAATAAGAAAACTGCAGCTGCAATTCCTGCTGGAATAATCCAAACCATTTTCCAGTCAGTTACATCTCCTGTTTTATACATATCTGTAATTAAGCCCGCTACTTTAAACCCAATTAACATACCAACGCCATAGGTAGCTAGGGTAATAATACCCTGAGCTGCACTTTTAAATTTTTCTCCTGCCTTTGAATTAGTGTAAATCTGACCGGAAACAAAAAAGAAATCGTAGCAAACACCATGGAGTGCGATACCTATAATGAGCATAAAACTTAAGCTGCCGGCATTGCCATAAGCAAAAAGAATATAGCGTATCGCCCAGGCCAGCATACCAACTATAATGGTTTTCTTGAAGCCGTATTTTGAAAAGAATACAGGAATAGCCAATAGAAATAATGCTTCGGAAACCTGACCAATTGCCATTTTACCTGTTGGGTTGGAAACTTTGATGTCAGCCAGGAAAAGGCCTGCATTTTGATAATAAAAGGCTAACGGGATACAGATCAGGATGGAAGAAATAAAGAAGACAGCAAAATTTTTATCTTTTAATAATTTCAATGCGTCTAATCCTAAAATGTCGCCTACTTTTATTTTTTCGTCTTTGGCAACCTTTGGCGGAGTTGCAGGTAGAGTAAAACTAAACAATCCCAATACCAAAGAAGCGATGCCAGCCATCAGAAAGGTGCTTTTTAATAATCCGGCTTGAATTCCTTCCGGAGAATCCCAGTGGAAGGCAAAACTGATCAATAAACCAGCGATGATCCAGCCTATTGTACCAAATACCCTGATGTTAGCAAATTCTTTTTCCGCATCTTTCATTTGGTTGAATGAAACAGAGTTTACAAGCGCAAGGGTTGGCATAAACAAAATCATGTAAGCTAAAACGTAAGGGTAGAAAACACTCACATCCGGCGCACTATACATCTGGTACATTAAAATAGCACCAATAATGTGTAGAACACCCAAAATTCTTTCAGCGTTAAAATATCTGTCGGCGATAAGGCCTATTATAAATGGAGCAATAATAGCACCCCAGGATTGAGTTGAAAATACGGAACCAATTTCAGAGTTGGTTGCCTTCAGGTTATTGTTTAAGAATGCTCCTAAAGTTACAAACCATGCTCCCCAGATAAAAAATTCAAGGAACATCATGGCAGAAAGTTTAAAGCGTGTAGTGCTATTCATTTGGCTGTTAATTATGTAAGATGGTTAAGGTAAGAGGGATGAAGGAGACGTATCCCCGTAACTCATCTTACAACTTTATAATATTTTAACTGGATTTGGTAAGAGGGATTTTGTAATTCACATTATACATTTTCCCTCTTACATTTTCTATTTTTCTATTTCTTTTTACGGAGATGTTGTAGCTACACCATCTGAATTTTTAAGAGGGAGACGGAATTCACATTATACATTTTCCCTCTTACATTTTCCGTTTCCTATAGTTCTTTGATAGAGATGTTTTTGTACCAAACTTCATCTCCATGATCCTGTAGGGCAATTTTACCGGTTTTAAAAGTCCCCCAGTTTTCCCATGTGGCAAATTTGCTTCCTGCAACAATCTTTTTCCAGTTATCATCCCAAAGGGTTGTTTTTACTACTTCAACACCATTCAAAATTAAAGTTAGCTTTCCTTTTTTGCTGATGATCTCAGCTTTATTCCACTCGCCAACCGGTTTAACGGGTTCTGACGAACTTTTTACCAGGTCATAAAGATCGCCGGCACGGTGTTTTGTGATTTTTCCATCAGGGTGGCCATCATTATCGATTACCTGCATTTCTAAGCCGGTAGAATAGGTAGCATGGTATTTAGGCTCTTCGTGAACATAAAAAATAAGGCCGCTATTTGCTTTTGGAGCTACTTTCCAGTCATACTTTAAGTGGAAATCACCATATTCTTTATCGGTAACCAAATCGCCACCACCGTCTTTACCTTTTTTAGCTAAATCCAGGTGTAATGCACCATCCTGAACCTGCCAGCCACTACCAACAGTAGTTTTGTTGTATGTATGCCAGCCAGTTGTGGTTTTACCATCAAAAAGTGGTTTAAAGCCTTTTTGGGCTTTTGATATTTGTGTAACTGCCAGCATAATGCAAGCAGAAAGAAAGATTTTTTTCATTTTTTTCAAATTAAACCCCCTAGGTTTTTTAAAATCTGCGGGTTTGTAATAATTAAAGTGTTAAATTGTTCCAGCCTTTACGGTATTCGCGTTTAACAAACTGGTTTGCTTCGTCAAAGTTGGTCACTTTCATATTATCGTTATCCCAAAGCATCTTCATATACCTGCCCGGGTAACTGGTCTTACCATTTACCGTTTTTTGTACATCAAAACTTCTGATGGCCAGGTTGGCCATCAATAAAGCCTCCGTTAACGGACCAGCAATTTCGAAAGGCGAACTCACTTCTTGTTTGCCGTAACCAGCAATTGCCGCTTCAACCCATTGCTTGTAGTGTCCGTTTGCTCCATCTGGTACCCGGGCATATTTTGGTGCAACTTTAATGTCCTTGTTTTTACTTAAAGGCAATAATTTAGGGTTTGCACTATAGGTTTCGGCCATCATCTTACCTTTTGTTCCGATAAATAACGTACCGTTGCCACCATCGCCAAAAGTTTCATTCGCTTCTAATTCTTCCGGCCGTTCTGGCTGGATCCCACCATCCATCCAATGTAAGGTAACATCACCTTTGGTTTTATCCGTTTTGGGGAACTTTAAGGTAACATGGCTTGACGGCGGGCAGCTTTCTGGGAAATAACCGCGTTTAAATTCATCCACATAAACAGAACCTACACTGGCCTGCACCTCTTTGGCATATTTTAAATTTAATACGCTAAAAGGAGCTTCGATTAAGTGGCAACCCATATCGCCTAAAGCGCCTGTTCCGTAGTCCCACCAGCCGCGCCAGTTAAATGGAACCAATTTATCTACATAGTCCTTTTCAGGGGCTGTCCCCAACCATAAATTCCAGTCTAATTCTTTAGGGATTTCTGCTTTTTGACTTGGCCACGGAATACCCTGAGGCCATACCGGGCGGTTGGTCCAGGCATAAACTGTATGCACGTCACCGATTAAACCCGCTTCGTACCATTCCTTCATCTGGCGTGGACCATCATTTGATGCCCCTTGATTGCCCATTTGCGTAACCACTTTATATTTTTTTGCGGCTGCGGTCAGAATCCGCGCTTCATAAATATCGTGTGTTAGTGGTTTTTGAACGTAAACATGCTTACCCAGCTGCATGGCAGCTAAAGCCTGTATGGCATGGTTATGATCGGGAGTAGAAACAGAGACAGCATCGAAGTTTTTATGCTCTTTATCCAGCATTTCGCGCCAATCTTTATAATATTTTGCTTTAGGGAAAGCTTTTACGCTAGTTGCCGCGCGACGATCGTCTACATCACACAGGAAAGCAATATCTGCTTTTCCACTTTTGTAAAACATATCCAAATCGCTTTGGCCTTTTCCGCCAACCCCAATGCCGGCAACCAATAGGCGATCGCTCGGTGCTAAATAGCCAGTTCCGCCCAAAACGTGGCGCGGAACAATCATAAAGGCAGCGGCAGCGATTGCTGAAGTTTTAATAAAATCACGGCGGTTACTCGTGTTTTTATTTTCATGCTCTGTTTTCATATTTAGTAAATCGATTTGCTAGCTAAATTCGACTATTTTTTCTTTAAAGATAAAATATACTTTACCATAAGTTTGGCATCATCTTTTTTAAGCGTAGCATGTGCGGTCATCGGCATATTGCCCCAAACACCTGTTCCACCTTTAATAATCTTATCGGCCAACATGTTGATGTTTTTTTCGGTAGCCGGATATTTTTTTGCGATATCTACGTACGCAGGGCCAATAATTTTATTGGTTTTATTATGACAGCCTAAGCAGTCTGATTTGTTGATCAGCTTTTCGCCCGGATTTGATTGAAAGGCAGCGTGGGTTGTTGTTGTTGCTGTTGCAAGCACAGCCTTCTCTTTTGCTAAATCAGCCTTTGAAAACGACGCCATAAAAATGACTACAGCGCCTAAAATTAAAAATGTTTTTTTCATGTTGTGTGTGTTTTGTGTGTTGTTATTTTTATAATCCTAATATTCTTTTATTGAAAGCGCTGTCACTGCCCGATGCAGCAAAATCATCAAATGCTTTATCAGTTACATTAATAATGTGCTTTTTGATAAATTCTGCACCTTCCCGGGCGCCATCCTGCTGGTTTTTAATACAGCATTCCCATTCCATTACAGCCCAACCTTTAAAATCATACTGGGCTAATTTACTAAAAATGGTTTTAAAATCAACCTGTCCATCACCTGGCGAGCGGTAGCGACCTGCGCGGTTTGCCCAACTCTGGTATCCGCCAAAAGTGCCCTGTTTGCCTGTAGGATTAAATTCTGCATCCTTTACATGGAAAGCTTTGATGCGTTCGTGGTAAAAATCGATGTACTGAATGTAATCCAATTGTTGCAACACAAAGTGAGATGGATCATACAATAAGCATGCCCGCGGATGATTATTCACTGCCGCAAGAAACATCTCGTAAGTTTCACCATCAAATAAATCCTCTCCGGGATGGATTTCGTAGCAAACGTCTACACCACATTGGTCAAATTCGTTTAAGATCGGTGTCCACCGTTTTGCCAGTTCTGCAAAACCTTCTTCAACCAATCCGGCCGGACGTTGAGGCCAGGGGTGAAAATATTGCCATAATAATGAGCCACTAAACGTTGCATGTGCATTTAAACCCAGGTTCTGCGATGCCTGTGCAGCATATTTCATCTGTTGTACAGCCCATTCCGTTCTGGCTTTTGGGTTTTTATGCACATCTTTTGGCGCAAAAGCATCAAATAAATCATCGTAAGCAGGATGAACGGCAACCAACTGACCTTGCAGGTGTGTTGACAGTTCGGTTATTTCCAAACCGTAGGTTGCAATCTTACCTTTTAACTCATCAGCATAGGTTTTACTTTCTGCTGCTTGTTTAAGATCAATAAAGCGGGTATCAAGGGTCGGCATCTGGATGCCTTTAAATCCTAAATCTGCAGCCCACTTGCAAATGCTGTCTAGTGAATTAAATGGTGCTTCGTCGCTTATAAACTGTGCTAAAAATACAGCTGGTCCTTTTATTGTTGTCATGCCGGGTTGTTATATTTTATAGTCGAACCATTTTTGGTCTGATTGGCCAGAAGCCACTACATTTTCAATAAACGCCATTCCTCTGATTCCATCTGAGGTTCCGGGGAAATCAAGCATTTCTGCCGTAGGTTGTTCATTGTTTAATTTTGCATCTACAGTAAGTGCAAAGTTTTTATAGATATTGGCAAAAGCCTCTAAATAACCTTCAGGGTGGCCGCCCGGTGTACGGGTATTGTGTTTTGCAAAACTATCCATATAGCCATTACCTGTTCTGTAGATCTGGGCTGGTGCATCTAACCATCTTACAATCATGGTATTGGGTTCCATCTGGTGCCATTCTAAGCCGCCTTTTTCGCCATAAACCCTGATTTTCAGTGCGTTTTCCTCGCCGGCAGCAATTTGTGAGGCCACCAATACGCCATTGGCGCCATTATCGAATTTTAAGAGTACGTTACCGTCATCATCAATGGCTCTGCCGGGAACTACAATATTTAAATCGGCACAAATTTTAGTGATTTTTAATCCCGAAATATATTCAGCAAGGTGTGCTGCATGTGTACCAATGTCGCCCATGCAACCACTTTTACCAGTTTTAGAAGGGTCAGTACGCCAGGCTGCCTGCGCATTGCCTTCGCGTTCAGAAAGTGTGCTTAACCAGCCTTGCGGATATTCTACTACAATTTTACGGATAGCACCTAATTTGCCTTCGCTAACCATTTGTTTGGCTTGCTTAACCATCGGATATCCAGAGTAGGTGTGGGTTAAACAAAGGGTTAATCCCGTTTCTTCCACTTTAGCATGAAGTTCTTTTGCTTCTTCTAAAGTTAACGTCATTGGTTTCTCAATCACAACGTTAAATCCTTTGTCCAATGCCATCATTGCCGGGGCAAAGTGGGCAAAGTTTGGGGTAACAATGGTTACAAAATCTATTCTTTCGTCTGCTGGCAACTCACTTTCTTTGGTCAGCATTTCTTCATAGTTGTTGTATATCCTGTTATCGGGAAGAAAAAGCATTTTTCCAGATTCGTATCCAACTTCAGGATTTACACTTAGCGCTCCGGCAGATAATTCGATCAGGCCATCCATGTTAGCGGCCAAACGGTGTACGGCACCGATGAAGGCGTCTTTTCCACCGCCTATCATGCCCATTCTTAATTTTCTTTTCATGTTTGAATTATGGGGTATAGGGCTAAAGGTTTAGGGCATAGGGTTTTTAACCTTACACCTTAAACCTTCTACCTTGAAACCTTTCTAGATATTCTTTTTCTTTAGTTCTTTTACTGCATAATCAGCAGCACGCGCAGTTAGCGCCATAAATGTTAACGAAGGGTTTTGGCAAGCGATTGATGGCATGCAAGATCCATCGGTTACAAAAACATTGTTCACTTCGTGCATCTGGTTCCATTTGTTGAGCACTGAAGTTTTTGGATCGTTACCCATTCTGGCAGTACCCATTTCGTGGATCGCCATGCCCGGATAGCAGCCATTATCATATGTTCTGATATTTTTTATGCCTGCTCTTTCTAACATTTCAGCAGCGTCATTCATCATATCCACACGCATTTTTTTCTCGTTCTCTTTGTATTCGCAATCAATTGCCAATACAGGCTGACCCCATTTATCTTTTTTGGTTTTGTCAATATAAACCTTGTTTTCGTAGTAAGGCAACATTTCCCCGAAACCGCCCAATCCCATGGTCCATTTTCCCGGAGTGGTCATTTTTTGTTTCAGATCTGCACCAAACGATAATTCAGCAACATCATTTTGCCAGTTGCTTCTACTCGCACCGCCCTGGTAACCGAAACCACGTAAATAGTCACGTTTATCCTTACCGATATTCTGGTATCTTGGTACATAAATACCGTTTGCACGACGACCATACGTGTATTTATCGTCAAAGCCTTCAGCCTCTCCGGAAGCTCCGCAACGGAAATGGTGATCCATTAAGTTATGGCCCAACTGGCCGCTGCCATTGCCCAGTCCATTAGGATGTGCTTCTGATGTTGAATTCAATAAAATAAATGTAGAGCCTAATGTAGAACCGTTTACAAAAATGATTTTTGCATAAAACTCCATCGTTTTGTTGGTTTCTGCATCGATAACCATTACGCCTTTAGCCTTCTTGGTATCCTTATCATATATGATATGATTTACGATCGAGTATGGACGCAAAGTTAAACGTTTGGTTGCCATTGCCGCAGGCAGGGTTGAAGACTGCGTACTAAAGTAAGCGCCAAACGGACAACCGCGGCTGCACAGGTTTCTGTATTGGCAATTTCCACGGCCTTTGTGCGGAACAGTGAGGTTAGCCACACGGCCAATCATCATAATCCGTTCTCTTTTATAATGTTCTTCTATCCGCGCTTTTACCGATTTTTCTACAATGTTTAAATCCATCGGAGGTAGGAACTGCCCGTCCGGGCAAGTTGGCCAGTTTTCGTTAGAGCCACTGATACCCGCAAAACGTTCTGCATAATCGTACCAAGGGGAAAGTTCTGCATAGCGGATCGGCCAGTCGTTTCCATGACCATCTTTTGCATTATCTTCAAAGTTGTGGTCGCTTAAACGGTAACTCTGGCGGCCCCACATCAATGATTTACCTCCTACATGGAAACCACGGTACCAATCGAAACGTTTATCTTCGGTATACGGGCATTCTAAATCGTTTACCCACCATTTTTCGTTTGCTTCCTGGTATGGATAATCCCTTTTTTGTACCGGGTGGGTACGTTTTTGCTCTTCGGTAAGTCTGCCTGCATGTTTAAAATCCCATGGATTTTTCATCGCATTTTCGTAACCGGTAATGTGCTCAATGTTCATTCCTCTTTCGAGCATCAGTACACGTAGACCTTTTTCGGTAAGTTCTTTTGCAGCCCAGCCGCCACTAATCCCCGATCCTATAACAATAGCATCGTAAGTATTTTCTGCTTTTAAATTCGTATTTAAATTCATGATGTTTTGTAGTTGTTGTTAGGAGGTAGCCCAGGATTTTTGGCCAGGTTTTAAAGGCGCGTTGCCATCATAGCGGCCCGGAATAAGGACATATTCCCTCGCTTTGGTACAACCAATTTCTGAAGAATAGTAGCCGAGCAGGGTTAAATCTCTTGCTGTGATGAAAAAATAAGCTAAATCTTTATTGTCTTCTGATTTGCTTTCTTTCTGAGCAAGTGCAATAGCTCTCAAATCGATCATTAACTTTGTGCGGTCGGCAGGTGTTAACGCAAGATAACTTTTGCCAAAATCTTTCATCGATTTTGCCTGAAGATCTTTAAAGCCTTTTGCAAAGGAAGTTTGCATGGTGGCAGGGTAACAATCTTTCATCATCATCGGAATAAACTTACCTAATCCAGCTGCTTTGGCACCTGCAGATGATTTGGTAGTAGGAACGATAATATCAGCAAATTCAGCAAAAATCTTTTCGTCTTCCAGTGAATAGTTTACAAAGTTTTTTTCATTTTCGGGGAGCGTAAAACTTTCAAATAACACGCCCATTGTACTTGCTGAGATTGCTCCACCCAGCAAAAATGCAACGTTTTTGAGTGCTTCTCTTCTGTGCATCGTATTTATGATTTTATATTTTGGTTACTTATGTGTTGAGTTAGTAATATTAGCAAAAATATAGCGTAAAGAATGAATTTTTTAAATTAAATTAACAGTATGAAATATGATTGTTACTGAGTAGAATTATTCTAAATAGGGATTAATTTGTGGCTCAGCGACGTTTTAAATGGCGTTTTTATTTAAATTTTACTTGGTGTAAAAAATACATTTAGTATATATAAATGCGTTTCTGAGCTATAAATCTAAAAATGAAGATTTTTCAGGCAAAAATCAGGTATAACGTGGCTTTCAATTTAGCGGTTTTATCAATCACAATTGATTAAAGTTCATCCGACTGAGTTGGTAGTTTTTGGTTAGCATTTTTTCTTGATCTGATCCTTTATCCGGTTAATAACTTCCCGGTTTACATATTAAAGGTTTAAACGTCATCTTAAAATATTTTATTGCCTTTTATCTCATTTTTTTACCTTTGCTCAATCTCAAAAAAAATATGCAGGAAAAAATTGTTGTTTTAGGTTCTAACGGTCAAATTGGCACCGAGTTAGTAACGACGTTACGTAAGATATATGGTGATGATCACGTTGTTGCGTGCGATATACGCAGGCCGGATTATGATATCAAAAACTCTGCACCTTTCGAATTTGTGAATGTACTTGATAAAGAAATGATCAATGGCATTTTCCATAAATACAGACCCACACAAGTTTACCTCCTGGCGGCATTATTATCGGCAACCGGTGAGCAAAACCCAAAACTAGCCTGGGATTTAAATATGAACGGTTTGCTAAATGTGTTAGATTTAGCCTTAGAATATAAAACGGCAAAAGTATATTGGCCAAGTTCTATCGCTGTATTCGGACCAAATTCGCCAAAAGATCATACTTCACAATATTGTATCATGGATCCGAATACGGTTTACGGAATCAGTAAACTGGCAGGAGAGCGCTGGTGTGAATATTATAACCAAAAATACGGATTGGATGTTCGTAGCATCCGTTATCCGGGACTCATTAGCTGGAAAGCTGCTCCGGGAGGTGGAACAACGGATTATGCGATCCACATTTTTCATGACGCATTAAAGAAAGGCAGTTATCAAAGTTTTTTAAATGCAGAAACAGAGCTGCCTATGATGTACATGGATGATGCGATCCGCGGAACAATTGAACTAATGGATGCTCCGGCAGACCAGATTTCAGTGCGTAGCAGCTATAATTTTGCAGGGGTAAGTTTTACACCTGAAGTTTTGGCCGCTGAAATCAGAAAACATATTCCGGATTTTACGCTGACTTACAGCGATAACGATCCCCGTCAACAAATTGCAAACAGCTGGCCACGGTCTATTGATGATAGTTATGCAACAAAAGACTGGGGATGGAAACCAGCATTCGATTTATCGAAACTTACAATTGATATGTTAAATAATTTAAAAAAATAAGATATAGGTAGAGGGTTGAAGGCGTAAGGTCTCACCTCTCACACCTTATATCTCAATACTAAAATAATGGGAAGAGCATTCGAATTTAGAAAAGAGAGAAAATTTAAGCGTTGGGCCAAAATGGCGGTTCAGTTTACGCGTATTGGTAAAGATATTGTAATGGCGGTAAAGGAATCAGGACCTCATCCGGAAACCAATTCCCGCTTACGTACAGCGATACAAAATGCCAAAGCGGTAAATATGCCGAAAGATAGGGTAGAGGCTGCAATTAAACGTGCCTCTGATAAATCGATGGCTAACTATGAAGAGATTGTATACGAAGGGTACGCACCACATGGTGTAGCCGTTTTAATTGAAACAGCTACTGACAATACCAACCGTACGGTCGCAAACGTACGTAGTTATTTTAATAAAACGAACGGTACCCTGGGGAAAACCGGATCGCTGGATTTTGTTTTTAACCGCAAATCTATTTTTCGTTTTGTACCTGTAGAAGGTTTGGATCTGGAAGAATTAGAGTTCGAATTAATTGATGCTGGTTTGGAAGAGCTTTATGTGGAGGCCGATGAGGAAGGAAACGATATCGTGGTGGCGCAGGGTGCTTTCGAAAACTTTGGTTCTTTACAGAAAGCGCTGGAAGAGAAAGGTATTGAGTTGAAAAGTTCAAAATTGGAGCGCATTGCTTTATCTCACCATGAGGTTACTGAAGAGCAGGCTGCTGATGTATTAAAATTGATTGATAAGTTGGAGGAAGATGATGATGTGCAGGCAGTTTACCACAATATGGCAGAGTAAGTGCAACTGATATTTACTGAATAAGGCTTGAGGATTTTCTTCAGGCCTTTTTTACATTTAGACCTTACAGGTTTTTAAAACCTGCAAGGTCTGGATATGATGATATTTGATTTATCTAACAATTTAATTATGATTAGAACAATTTCCTCTTCTCTCGTCTTAGCGTTTCGATAAGAACACCCAATTTACTTGTTCCAAATTTATATGGGTTAAACTAAGCGCTTAGTGAGGTGCAAAGATTGCATGACCTTAAGATTTCTGAAGTTTTGTTTTTGGAGAGCAAAACCTATATTTATCGGTTACAATAATCCCGCCATCACTTCAAGTCCTCGGCTTCGTTCCTCAACCTCCGGGCTTTCCGTTTTTGTCGGGTCTAGGTTACCTAGGTTAACCCAGGTAAGTTAAACCTGACAGGAGCGAGCAGGAGCATCAATTTTTTCAATTGATGCGAGTAAAGCGGATGGCAGGACTATCGAAACCCATCATCTACCAAACCCTGCTTCCAAATCTTTTACCTGAAAATCAATTTTACATTATCTCTTTTAAATTTGTCGTTCTGCTGAACTTCCGGCTGGTAGGACAGGTGTTTTAACATCTATTGAAGAAAGTGAAATAAATCTGATAGCCATCGGATCAGGGTGACGATACGAGAAACCTGCGAGGTTCGATTAACTTACTATTTCTTATGCGAAAACAACCAGCTCAATAACTCTGGTTCGGCAAATGCATTATCCCAGCTATTGTGGTTTGCGTTAGGGTACAGCGTGAATTTAACCTCCCCACCAATGCTTTTTAGCCGTTCGGCAATGGCCATAGATAATGCCGGATCTACAATATCATCTTTCGCACCATGAAAAATCCAAAGCGGTATTTTTCTATACTTTTTAATGTTATTCGTATTGTCGCCACCACAGATAGCAATGGCTGCCGCAAATTTACGCCTCTCTCTCCTCAACAATTCATAGGTACCCATAGCGCCCATTGATAGGCCCCCAACATAAACCTGATCTTTGTTTACATAAGGTTTTTTAAGAAAATCTTTGATCATTCCCTGTAAGGCATGCATTATTTTGGTTGGTTTACCTCCTTCTACAAAGCTGAACGTTCTTTTGCCATTGGCATTTTTCTCAATATTAACATTAGCCCAATAATCGTTCTGCGGACATTGGGGGAAAACAATTATAGCAGGGAAATTTTTCCGTATATCATTTCTTAAAAATAATTTTCCACCATGTACCAGTTGACTGGCGTTATCACTGCCCCTTTCTCCGCTTCCGTGTAAAAAGAAAACGATCGGGTATTTTTGGTCGGGATTAAAATTCTCCGGAAATAAAACCCTGTAGTAAATAGAGTCCTTTCCTTTAATAAAACTTCCCCTGTCGTATTTTTTTAAGTCCTGAGCATTTAAAAAGAGTACAGGAAAAAGAATGCAAATTGTTAGAATAATCTTTTTCATCTGTTTGTTTATTAATTGTACTTGATTATGTCTGGTTTTCGAGCGTGTAGGTTCGATTGGTTTATAGTAGAAACGAAGCGATCACAGGGCTTAATTAATAGCTGTGTTTTTTGAGATCCTGATCGTTGATTCAGCAAAAATAAAAAACCCTGGCTACTTTACAATAGCTCAGGGTTGATAACCGAACCTAATTGTCTTTATTTCAATGTAAAAGATGCTTCTTTTACATCGCGGGAATTTGTACCGATGAATACCTTGAAATCGCCAGGTTCTGCAGCGAATTTTAAATCAGAATTGTAAAATTTAAGGTCGTTTTCGGAAATATTGAATGTAACCGTTTTGCTTTCTCCGGCTTTTAAATTAATCTTTTGGAAGCCTTTTAATTCTTTAACCGGACGGGTAATGCTTCCAACAAGATCTTGAATGTACAATTGAACAACTTCTTTACCGTCATATTTGCCGGTGTTGCTTAAAGTAACCGATGCTGTGATCGATTTTCCTTTGCTTAAGGTATTGGCACTCAGTTTAACATTGCTATAATTAAATGTTGTATAGCTTAAACCAAAACCAAAAGGATACAATGGATCATTACTTACATCTAAATAATTGGAGCGGAATTTTTCGAACCATTTACCTTCAGCCAGTGGACGACCAGTATTTTTATGGGCATAATACAACGGCACCTGACCTACATTTTGAGGAAAAGTTGCGCTCAGTTTGCCTGAGGGATTAACATCCCCGAAGAGGACATCGGCAATTGCATTTCCTGCTTCACTACCGGGGAACCAAACATTTAAAATTGCCGGTATATTCTGCTGTTCCCAATTTAATGCCAAAGGGCGACCTGTAAACAGGACCAATACCACAGGTTTACCAGTTTTAGCCAAAGCTTTTAAGAGGTTTTTCTGTGTTTCAGGAATCTGGATATCGGTTACACTGCTGCTTTCGCCTGTAAATTCAGAACCTTCTCCAATAGTGGCTACAATAACATCCGATTTTTTTGCCACTTCTAAAGCTTCTTTAATCATTTCAGCTTCGGTACGTGGATCACGTTTGTATGTTGGGTTGTGGATGTTTACATAACGCTGCTCCATAGCAGAATCTGCCAGGAAGTTTGCACCGCGTGCAGTTAATATTTTTGCTTTATCACCCAATACATTTTTTAAACCTTGTAGTACCGTTACCGACTTGTCAAAAAGTGCGGCAACACTCCAGGTACCATACATATTAGCGGTATTATCTGCCAAAGGACCGATTAAACCAATGGTACCTGATTTTTTTAAGGGAAGTAGATTATTGTTATTTTTCAATAGCACGAAACTTTCTGTTGCAACTTCGCGTGCCACCTGACGGTTAGCCGGGCTAAAAACCTCTTTTTCTGCTCTTTCTGTATTGCAAAATTTATATGGATCTGTAAATAAACCCAACTTGTATTTGGCCTGAAGCACTAAGCGGCAGGCACGGTCTATTTGTGCGATACCCACTTTTTTCTCTGCCAATGATTTTTTTAAAGTTCCTAAAAAGCCTTCACCTACCATGTCCATATCAATGCCGGCATTCAGAGCCAAAGCGGATACAGTTTGTAAATCACCCATCCCATGTGCAATCATTTCAGGGATGCCTGTATAATCAGTCACTACAAAACCTTTAAAGCCCCATTGATTTCTCAAAACATCTGTCATTAGCCATTTGCTTCCCGTAGCCGGGATACCATCCACTTCGTTAAAGGAAGCCATAATGCTAGCTGCACCGGCATCAACAGCAGCTTTATAGGGTGGGAAATATTCGTTGTACATCCTCACTTTGCTCATATCGGTTGTATTATAGTCTCTGCCTGCTTCAGCAGCACCATAAAGCGCATAATGTTTTACGCAGGCTAAAATCTCGTTATTGGCCTGGAGTTTTCCCTGATAACCTTTCACCATAGCGGCGGCAATTTGCGAACCTAAATAAGGGTCTTCCCCACTTCCTTCTGAGATGCGTCCCCAGCGTGGATCCCTGGAAATATCGACCATAGGGGAGAAGGTCCAGTTAATTCCACTTGCGCTGGCTTCTATAGCAGCTATACGGGCCGATTTTTGTACGGTTGCCATATCCCAGATACAACTAACGCCTAAAGGAATCGGGAAAACAGTGTTGTACCCATGGATCACATCCATTCCGAATAGCAATGGAATTTTCATACGGCTGTTTTCTACCGCTATTTTTTGTACTGCTTTAATTTTATCTACCCCCTTGATATTGAATAAACCCCCAACTTGTCCGGCTTTTATTTTTTTTGAGATGTCGCTACTGTTGGCTTGTCCTGTAGTAATATCACCCGAACTTGGCAAATTCAACTGACCTATTTTTTCATCAACGGTCATTTTCGCCATGAGGTTGCTGATGAAGGTATTCATCTTTGCTTCTTCCGCCGAAACAGTTTTTTTGGTCTGTGCCGATCCGTTCAGCACAAAAAGGGTTAAAAAAACAACCAGGATATTCGCTCTCTTCATTATATATGTGTTTTATTCTTTATTGATCAAATTTTTGCCGGCACTCGTTAAAAACGATGCCTGAATAACTTGACGATTCTATTGTTTTACTTTTAATCGTTCAAAACGATTGGCTTTGTCCGCGCTCGTTAGAAACGGGCGCGAGCTGTTTGTTTGTGAACATTTATTTTAATCAACTTTTTTTACTTCGGTTTTTACCGAAACGCCATTTTCATTGATGGCTTCCATAGCAAAATAATACGCTTTCTTACTGTCCATTGCCTTAAACCAGTATTCGTTAAAATCGTGGATCATGATGCAGTTGTACAGTTTATCCGGGGCTGTACCATAGTAAAGGTTATAGGCAAATGCATTATCAACAGGTTCCCATTTGATATAGGCACTACGTTTATCTTTTTCTGTTCTTAAAACGATCAGGTTTTTTACCTGAGAGGGTTTTTCGCCATTCCCATTGCCGAAAACGCGTAAACCACTAATGGCAAATTTCCCGGTAGGCATATGGATGTTCACCATTTTGATAAACCTGGTTTTAACCGGCTTTGGCAATTCGATATAATCATGCGGAACATCGGTTTTGTTTTGGCTTTTATCAACCAGAGTCATCCATTTTTTACCGTCAACTGATGAAAGGATTTTATATTGATGATAAATTCCGATCTGTTTTCCTAAAAATCCGGCATCCTGATCAGCATAATTAATTTGTATGGCATTAACGGTTGCAAGGCTCCCTAAATCAGTCTGGATCCATTCGCCGTTATCAGCTGTTTTGGCACTCCAATATGTTTTAATATTTTCATCAACCGCATTATTGGCGTTAAAGCCGCCAAGGGTAGAAGATACAGTTACCGGTTTTTTATAGTTAATGAGCATCCATCCGGGACCGGCAGGTCCGCTTTCTTTCCTTTCGGCAGGTAGATAAAGCGGGTAATCGCCAAATGCGGTATTGGTCCACATTACATCGTCCTGATCAAAACCAGTTGGCCAGATGCCCATGCGGCGTTCCCATGTGTTTTTTACGCAGATAATGCTGGTAGAAATGTGCCAGTAATTTTTGTTATTATCCTGAAAGGTTGCTCCATGACCTGCACCGCGTGAAAATCCCCCGCCTTTATAACTTAACGGATCAGATTGCGGTGTGGTAGGCGTATCATAAAACAGCGGTTTGGTACCTACAACCACACCGTCTGAATAGCCACTAAATTCGGTTCCCGGTGCACCATATTGGAAATAATATTTGCCATTATGTTTGGTCATCCAGGCACCTTCGGCGAAGGGATCAAGAAAGGTATTGTCCATATACTCCCCAAAACGCTGCCAGCCATAGCGCCAGCTTTCGAGTAAATACATTGGTGTACGGGTACCTTTGGGTTTAAAAGTTTTGCGGTCGAGCTCTACACCATACATGGGGTAATTATTGCTACTACCATTGTACATATAAAATTTACCATCATCATCGGTAAAAAAGGCTGGATCCCAGCCACCTATTTCCAAGGAGTCAACCAAAGGAAACCATTTATTCCCTTTAGGATCTGTACTGCCCCAAAGGGTGAAGTTTTTGGTGTAAGTGCTGCCAAAAACCACCATGGTATCTCCAACAATGCCCACGCCTGGCGCACAGAGCTCATCTTTGGTTTTGTTCCATGGTCGTAAGAATTTTCTTTCGTGAAATTTCCAGTTCAGCATATCGGCACTATGCCAATAACCCCATTGGTTGGTGCTAAACAGGTAAAAATCGCCCTTATAATTTACAATAACCGGATCGGCTGTAGCCCTGTGTTTGCCCCATTCAGTAAAAGACTCGAAAGGCGTGTAACCATAATCTACATTGATGGGATTACAGTAGGTTTTTTGCTGGGCAAATGTGGTATAAGTACCGCAGAACAGGACTGTTAACAGAAATATTTTGAATAAATGTTTAGCCATTATTCGTTGGTTAATTAATTGAAAATGTTAATTCTTGCACAGCTTGAGCAGCCTATCGACATTCCGCTTACTGTTAAGCCGGTAACTTGCGATTGGTGTTCCCAGTACACCCACATATCATGTGCGCCGCCTGTTGAGGTTAGTGTAACAGTATATACATCTCCGTTTTCCGGTATCTGTCCGATAACAGTTCCACTAGGTGAATTTGGTGGTATAAAGAAAGAATAAACACCACCGCTGGTATTATTTTCTAATTTCACATATACGCCATCAGTTGTGGAGTTTGTTGCAGTTACATTTACTGTGGCGAATTTTGATTTTATAGTTTTATGTTTAGCTTCAGTCAGGTTAGTGAAGCCAGAATTAAGGATGATACATCCTATTATTGCTGTTAATATTAAAATTACTTTTTTCATGGTTCTGTAGATTTAATTTAAAATATATGATGGCTAAACATTTATATACAATCTGATATTAGGGTTGAAACTGGAAATCCAGTTTCTTCAAACCATTCTGTACGTCTTCATTTCCCATAAATAACTTCCAGAGCAGACCTGAACGGTAATTTTCGATCATCACTACCATTGGTCCCTGATCAATGCCCAGATATCTTTGAGGATACCAGTTATCAGTTTCGGAAAAAGCATCGTAGAAGCCGTATTTTCCCCAAACTTTGTCTCCCAGATCTTCGTAGAGGTGCCTGATCACTTTCATCGATCCTTTTGGGGTATAGGGGATAGAGGATATGGCTGCGGTAGGAGAGATTACGCCAAAATCTTCCTGAATACTGTGAGCGGCGTATCCTTTTACAGAATAACTGGCCGTTAAACCCCAGCTATTTTGGCCATAGCCTTTAAATTTCTTTGGATTAGCCACGCAATAATCATGTATGGCTAATGTTTGATTGACATTGTTTTGCCAATAATCGGCATAGCGGTCTTTTAATCCTTTAGGATTTAAACCTAAATAGGAATAGTGCGCCCAGAATAATGGACCCACAGAGATTTTTGCACCTTGATAATCTAAAGGGATATGATGCCCGTATAGATCGAAATTTGCCTTGATTGCTCCATTTCTTGCCCAGCCTTCATGATAAACTTCGGCAGGTACGCTATGAGTTGGAGAAGAGGCTGACATTACGTACATAATTAAACATTCGTTATAGCCTTTAACAGGAAAATTCATTTCCCACTGGTATTCTGGCGACCAATGCCAGTACAATACATTCTGGCTACCATTGCGGTACCAGTTAAAATCAATGCCTTTCCAAAGTTTGTCAGCTTTTTCAGCTAAAGCTTTTTCGGCATCTGTTCCGTTTTTATAATATTCTTTAATGCAGATTAACGCCTGTGCAACAAATGATGTTTCTACAAGATCGCCTCCGTTGTCTTTTTGTCCGAATGGACGTACCTTACCGGTTTCACCATAAATCCAGTGTGGCCAGGCACCATGAAAGCGATCTGCTTTGGATAGAAAATCCAATATTTTATTTAACCGGTCTAAACCTTCCCTTTTAGACACATAATTTCTGTCAATCCCGCTTAAAATAGCCATCAAGCCAAAACCGGTAGCACCGGTTGCAACGGTGTTCTTGTCGTTTTCGGGATAAACATTATCTACATGATAACGTTCGCGACCGGCACCAGATGTCGGTTCTGCACCATCCCAAAAATACTGGAAAGTCTGTTTTTGAACGAGGTCAAGCAATTGCTCATCACTAAGGTTTTTCTTAATGCTGAGGTCAGGATTATAGACTTGAGTTTTGGCTTTAGAGCATGCACCGAAAACCAACAACGAAACCAAGATAATTGATAATAATGAAATTCTTGTAGGATAGATTTTTAACATCATAGAAGTGTGAAAAAAGGGTTGCCAGTTATCTGGCAACCCTTTAAAATTATGTTTTAGTAACCAGGATTTTGCTTAAGCAAACCTCCACTTAAATCAATTTCAGTTTGTGGAATTGGCCAAACTTCATTTTTATTGGCTTTCCATCCTTTAGGACCAAATACGGTTAATGCTCTTCCTTGTCTGATTACATCGAAATAACGATCGTTTTCCATCGCAAGCTCAACCTGTCTTTCTTTCCAGATAGCTGTTCTTAAAGCCGTCTGGTCCGTTGTAGTCACATCAGGTAAAATTGCCGGATTTGAGCCTCTTGCACGTTTGCGTACCCTGTTTAACGAGGTAAGCGCCTGCGTAGGATTTCCGAGTTCGTTAGCAGCTTCCGCATTCATAAGTAGTATATCAGCAAATCTTAATACCCTTATATTTTGTTGCGCACCTTCATTAAAGCCTGATATTCTTGTATTAAACGGAACATAAGATTTTTGATTATAACGAGGATTCGGTACAGATGTAGGAACAAGGTCGCCCTGTGGAGTAGTTTCTCCTCTGAACAGAATAGTAGCGTCTTTTCTTGGGTCTCCGGTTTCATACGCTGCCTCCAATTCTGCAGATGGTGTATTAAAACCCCATCCCATAACGCCTGCTACTCCTTGCACCTGACTGTATTGTGAGTTAGAGGCAGCAGCGTTGCCTTGAATTAATGAAGCTTGTACTTCAAATAAAGATTCCACACTGTTTTCATTTGCTTCCCTAAATCCTTTTTCATAATCAGGAAACAGATCGTATCCCAAAGTCATTACCTGATTGGTTAGCGCAAGTACATCAGCCCATTTTTTCTGATACATGGCAACTTTTGCTTTCATGCCCAATGCAGCGCCTTTTGTTGCTCTACCTAAATCAGTTGCCGGATAAGACTGTGGTAGCACAGCAGCCGCCTCTGTAAGGTCTTTTTCGATTTGGGCATAAACAGTAGCTTTGTCTGATTGTGGAAGATTGTACTCGCTATTGTCTCTCGGTAGGTGTAATCTTAATACCACATTTCCATAGGCACGAACCAACCTAAAATAAGAGTATGCCCTTACAAATTTAGCTTCTGCCAGATATCTGTTTTTTAAAGATTCATCCATGCTAATATTAGGAATTTTATCAAGAACCTGATTACAAAGATTGATATTTTGGTATTGTCCATTCCAAAAACCTTCTAGTGACCCCTGTGTAGAAGTTACCGTAAACTGATCAAAAAGGTTAAAGAATGTTGCATCGGTAGGCGTACTGCCTTTATCTGCTTCATCCGAGCCGGTACTTTCAATAGCAATTGCATTAAATGCCACATTATCCCAGCTGCGTAAATTGGCATAAATGGCGTTTACGCCCTTTAGAGCATCATCACCCGTTTTCCAAAAGGTAATAGATGGTTGTTGTCCTTGTGGCGGAACATTAAGGAAGTCTTTTTTACATGATGCAGCGAAAAGCATTGCGCTTAAGGCTGTTGCTACAAGGCAAGACTGTATATTTATATTTTTTTTCATTTTGATGTCGATTAGAAAGTTACGTTAACTCCGAAATTATAAGTCGCGAACAAAGGATAAACGTTTGTATCTATACCTGCACTGGTTGGCACTCCACCCACTTCAGGACTGAAGCCTTTATAGCCAAATATGTTTACAGCATTTTGAGCATTTAAGAATACTCTAAGCCTTTGCATTTTCCACTTATTAACAATTGCAGTTGGCAAGCTATAACCCAGTTGGATATTTCTTAATCGGATATAATCACCCTTTTCTACATAAAAAGAGCTCGGTGCATTGTTTAGGCCTCCTGCTAAATTTGCTGACGCATAGGTGTTAGATGTACCTGGACCAGTCCAGCGGTGATCAAAGAAATCTTTGGTGTAGTTTTCATTACCAAAACGGTTGCTGAGATTAGCATTAAATACATCGACATCTGCAACACCTTGAATATCTAAGGTTAGATCGAAGTTTTTGTAGGCGAAATTTGTATTTAAGCCATAGGTAAATTTAGGATTTGGATTTCCTAGAACAACTCTATCTTTTAAATCAATTACACCATCGTTATTGATATCAGCATATTTGAAATCTCCTTTTTTGAAACCCGGCCAAGCAGCAGCTTCAGCATCTGTTTGGAAAACACCTATAACCTGATAGCCGAAAAACTCTCCAATCGGACGGTTATTAACTGTTCTCGTAGATAAATACCCACTTGTCAGACCTGCACCACCGCTATAAATGGGATTATCACCGGAGGTAACATTCATAACTTTATTGTTATTAATTCCGACGTTGCCGCTGATTGAATAGTTAAAACCTCCAGTTGTTTTATCTGCCCAAGTTGCTAAAAATTCAAATCCGCGGTTTCGAATATCGGCTTGGTTTGCAATTAACCGACCATTAACAGTTCCTAAATTTTTAAATATTGGAATATCGAAAATAGCCTGTTCCGTTTTTCTGTTATAATAATCAGCTTCAACTGTTAATCTGTTATTTAAAAAGCCCATTTCCAGACCTATATCTGTACCAGCGCTTCTTTCCCAGAATAACGTAGGTGGTACCAGCATTCTGACGCTTGCACCGGTATATGGTATACCACCAAAAATAGCAACTAAGCTTGGCGTTTGATCTACAGTTTCGGTAGAAGGGTTGAAAGGAACGCCGGCGTTTCCAACTTTACCCCAGCTTCCCCTTAGTTTTAAATTGCTAAAGATTTTTTGGTCTTTCATAAAATCTTCATTGCTGATTACCCAACCTGCACCAATTGAAGGGAAGTTGCCCCAAAGATTGTTAGAGCCAAAAAACTGAGAAGCACCATCTCTTCTAACAGATGCATTGATTAAATATTTGTTTTTGTAGCCATAATTTACCCTGGCGAAATAAGATGCAAAGGTTGATAATTCGCCCCTGTCTACTATACTTCTGCTAGCTGCATTACCTAAAGCCAGATACAGATCTCCTTCTGAAGTATATGGTACGTTTAATGCGTCGGCATTAATTGCATAAAGTTTATTGCGCTGAGCAGTTTGTCCCAACAAAACCGTTAAACTATGATCCGCCCATTTTTTATCATATGTTAACGTATTTTCAATAATCCAGTTTCTGTTTTCAACGCGATCTATATCCAGTTTACTGTTTGTATTTTGCTGGGTATTACTTGCTTTGTAAACTCCTACATATCCCCTAACTTCTTCCTGGCCAAAATCACCACCAAAGCTTGTTTTAAAGGTAAAGTTCTTTAGGAATTTTAATTCTGCATAAACATTTCCGGTAACCTTATACTTTGTTGTATTTTGATTAAAAAAATCAAGCGTAGCCTGAGGATTCATGTTACTTCCATTACCAAGGTTAAATGCATTTGGATCGCCATAGCTTCCATCAGCATTAAATACGGGTACAACCGGAGATGCGGCATACAATGCCCTAAAAATACCTGAAGGAGCATCCTTAGATTTGCTAGAGGTAGCGGTAACATTATACCCCACCTTTAAGGGGTCAAAAATTTGAAAATCGTTTGATAACCTCGCAGTGTATCTTTTATAGTTATTGTTTTTTACAATACCATCCTGATCTAAGTAACCGAGAGATAGGTTATAAGTAGACTTTTCTGTTCCACCACTTACTGATAGCTGATGGTTGGTCACCAAAGCATCCCTTAAAATGACATCGTACCAGTTTGTGCCTTCGCCTAAATTAGTATTTGCGAATAAAGGAGCGACTGGTGGATTTAATAAGCTGTAAGCCTCATTTACGGCAGTAGCATATTCCGATGCATTTGCCATCTCAACCTGGTTGGTTACTTTTTGAAAACCTACAGTTCCGTTATAGTTGATAACAGCATCTCCTCGTTTTCCTTTATTGGTGGTAACCAAAACGACACCATTCGCAGCTCTGATACCATAAATAGATTGCGAAGAAGCATCTTTTAAGATGCTAATGTTTGCGATGTCTGCAGGATTTAAGAAGTTAATGTCATCATACCAAACACCATCTACTACGTATAAAACGCCGGTATTTCCATAAATGGTTCCAGTCCCCCTAATTGTAATTTTAGGTGATGCACCTGGAGTTCCTACGTTTGTGATGGAAACTCCTGCAACTTTTCCTTGTAATGCACTTACCGGGTTAACTGATGGTTGTTTGGAAATATCTTCTCCTTTAACATTTCCTACAGATCCAGTTACATCAATTTTTCTTTGTGTACCATAACCTACCACCACAACCTGCTCTAATTGCTGTGTAGAAGATGCCAATGATACATTAATGGTAGTTTGATTGTTTACAGCTTGCTCAGCTGCTGTGTAGCCTACAAAGTTGAATACTAATGTAGCGTTGGCCGGCGCGCTAATAGAGTAGTTGCCATTTACATCTGTTTGGGTGCCACTTTGTGTGCCTTTAATTAAAATAGATACGCCAGGTAATGGGGTCTTGTCACCGCCATCGATTACCTTACCTTTTACAGTAATGTTTTGCGCTAATGCTACGTTAATTGTTAGCAAACAAAATGCAGCGAGAACAGAAATTCTTGTAAAGATTCTTTTCATGCTTTATTATAAATTTAGTTTAATTGTTAGTTAAATGTGGGGTTGTTTTGGTAGATGTGCAAGTGATTTTACCTCTACATTAATACATCATCGTAGCCTTTGGAGTTTCGAAGGCAAATAAACCAAACGCGATTTCAGGTCAAAAACAGAGTTTTTTTCAGTTTTAATGGAATGTTAGTATCTTGCTTTGTGTAAAAAGTACACCAAGTATTTTGTGGGGGTTGCAAAATTGTGATGAGAGGTAATGATGTAGTCCCTAACGAACTGAAAAATCGTAAAAAGCCGCGAAAACGATTTCTTAAAATAATAATCGTTTAATGATGATGTGTTGTCTTTGCATGGATGATAATTAAAAAAATGAAATCAAAAGGCTAGAGTTCCATTAAAAATTCGGTTAAATTTTTGTCGTGTGGCACCTCGAGTTTTTTACGTAAACGGTATCGGCGAATTTCAACTCCTCTTAAACTGATATTCAATAACGACGACATTTCCTTACTGCTCATGTTCATCCTTAAATAAGCACATAGTTTTAGATCATTCGGGACCAGATCAGGATGCTGGGCTTTTAACTTTTTAAAGAAGCTCTCATGGGCTTCGTTAAAACTGTTCTCGAACAGGTGCCAGTCGCGTTCATCATTCATCCCGTCGTTGATCACCTTTTGTATTTTACGGGTCTGCTCTTCCGAAAGTTTCTTACCATTTTCATCCTTTAACTTGGTAATGTCGTCAGCCAGTTTTTGAAGCAACTCGTTTTTGTATACCAATGTCATTGCAGAATTAGCCAACTCCCTATTCTTCGAAGCAAGTTCAGCCTGGAGTTTTTCCGTTTGTAATTTAATAATCTGCTTTTCGCTTATTTCAGCTTCCTGCCTCAATTTTTCTTCCTGCTCTGCTTTTAAACGATCGGTAATTTTCTGACTATCTCGCTGCAGTTTCTTTTCGTATATTTTTTTACCCAAAATTAAAACTGCCACAAACAGGATGGTATATAATAAAATAGCCCAATTGCTCAAATACCATGGTCGTAGGATGGTAAATGTATAAATTGTTTCATTACTAATTGTATTATCGTCAACTTTTGCCCTCACTTTAAAAGTATAAGTGCCTGCGCTTAAATTGGTGAAATCTTTTTGCGTAGCCGAAGACCAATCAGACCAGCTGTGTGAATAGCCTTCCAGATAAAACTGGTATTTCACTTTAGCTTGTCTGTAATAAGGTAGCGCATAAGAGATGCGGATATTGTTTCTGCTATTATGGATTTCTGCTTCTTCGTTGCTATTTCCACCTTCACTGATTAGTGAGAATTTGTCAGTAATATCTTCTACCCGTCTGATTAAAACAGAGGGTAGTTTTTTCTTTTCCTGGTTGAGCTGTTCAGTAGGGTTATAGATTACAAAACCGTCATCAACACTGATGAGATAAATGGAGTTACTGATGCGACTGATATTTTCATAGTATTGCACCATCCGGCCATCCAAAATGCTGAATTGATTAGAATCTATTTCTACCTTGCCCGGCTCACTAAAGTTAACCATCGCCGTTTTGCCATGATTAATAAACCAGTATTTTTTACTGCCTGCGGGGATGATTTTGTTGGAAGTTTCGAATGAGCCCAGGCTTTTATTGAGTGCCTCATATTTGGTGAATTTGTTGCTGAGTTCATCATAGGTATAAAAGCCGACATCAGACGAAAAAACAATTTTATTCTCCAGGTTGAAAATGTTAATGTTATAATTACCAGGTAAGCCATTTTTCTCATCGAAGTATTTAGTGCTCGTTACCCTGGTGTAATCGGGGCTAAGGCTTAATTTAAATAGACCTTTATAGGCATGTCCAACCCAGATATCTCCTCTGTTATCTTGTTCAACATATCTGGAAGGCGCTTGAAAGCCCGCTATTTTAGTCGCGAACTTTAATCCAGAACCTGGCGATTTAGTAAATAAAGATAAGCCTGTATAAGTTCCCTGAACAAGGTAATTTGGATTTGAATTTAGTTTTTTGATGGTCCAGCCACCTGTCGACCTCGATATCCATTCTATTTTATCTCCCAAAACTTTAAAGGTACCGCTGTTATGACCGCAAATTAGCTCATTATCGATAATTGTCAGCTCCCAAACCTGACCCTGCGAATTAGGAATTAAACGGAAATTGAAAGGCAAAAGATTGTCTGGCGACCACTCGCTGTAAAACAGCCCTTGATTAGTGCCTAAGTAGATTTTATTGTTGAAAATAATACTGGAATAGACCGTTCCAAACTGACCAGTTTTATCGAAGTAGAAATATAAGGGTGAATTCAGTTCTATCCGGTCGATTCCGTTGTCCAGTCCTGTCCATAGATTTTGCTCGTTATCCGCGTATAAGCTTAAAACCGTATTATTCTGCAAACCGCTAGATTTATTGATCCGCTGCACAATTTTTCCATTTTCATCGATTATGATCAAGCCGTTAAGAATGGTACCATATGCGAAATACTTGCCCAACAAACTTACTCCATTGTTAAGCTGGTAGGTTTTCAGGTAATTATTAGCGGGAGTATTTAAAGGCCTAAAATCTTTACCATCATAAGTAAACAATCCCTGTTTGCTTGTCCCAATGATCAGGCCAGTATGCTTATAGGGAAGAATAGATAATATACCCTCTTTGCCTAGTTTGTCACTATTGGGAATATAGACTAACTTGTTGCCGAGCAGTTCAAATAAGCCTTTTTCCAGCACTTCTATAAAGTACCTGTTATTTACCTTATGCAGAAATAGAAACGATGCCGGTGACTTTATCACCTCTATTTTATTATTTCTATAAATAAATATTTTGGAAAAGGACTGGAAGATTATCCTATCCGGATCAACATAGATTTTCCATACCTCATCATCTATTTTTATCCCTTTCGGCAGCAGATTGGTAAGTGAATGGTAGCTTAATTTATTGTTTTTAATTGCCCAGTAACCAAATTCGCCAAAACTACCGGTATAAATTTTTCCACTTTTATCGGTTGCTACAGCTCTAACAATCTGCCTGTTCGGCATTTGGTATTTCTGCCAGTAACGTCCATCGAAAGTTAACAATCCTTCCGCATTGCCAAAGTACATTACACCATTTTTATCTTTGGCTATGCTCCAGTTCTGATTTCCTGACGCATAAACCGCTTTTGGATAATTTTCAATGTAAGGAACGCCAATACTTTTAATTTCTGATGCGGCGCTGGTTATAGTAACGCAGAATAATAATAGTAAAAGCCTGAAGTAGTTTAGCATAAAGTGATATTGGGTACACCCATTATGCCACAAAGTAAAGAAAAATTGTTAGAACATGCGAGAGGTGATGGATGTTAAGGATTCAAGCATGAAAAGATCGAAATTTTAGTAGTTCCTAAAATTGCCGACATTTCGAGGGGTAATTTATTGCATTAAATCGATATAAGTGATATAACATTTAAGGAAGTAGCGCACTAAACCTAAAGGATCAGCCCGCTACACTGGCTAGTTCTTGACCGTCCATGAACCAAAAATAAAATATTTTATTTGCAAATCGGGTGCAATGAAATCGAGAAGCACGTAAGTGCTCAGCGAAGCTAAATCTGTTTCAACAGAGCTCTCTATTTCACTGCGTTCCAGTCGAGATGACAATCTTTCTATTAATTTCTTTACCCTTTTACCGCTACCGGCTGCGGAACCTTTACATAGTAACCTGTACCATCGTAAGGGCGTTTGCGCGGATTGGTTGTACATGCTACCGAGCAGCAGCCCTGAAGCTGTTCTCCACAGGCATCGCATTGGGTAATATGCTCATTACACTCAGGATTGGCACAGTTAATCATTTTTGGTGTCGTAACTCCGCAATTATAACAAACTGAAACCACTGTTGGATTAACCTGGTTCACATCCACTGCTATTCGGTTATCGAATACGTAACATTTACCTTCGAAATCTTTTCCGCCAGCTTCCTTGCCATATTTGATGATACCACCATGTAATTGATAAACATTGTTAAAGCCATGGTGTAATAGTAGGGCAGATGCTTTTTCGCATTTAATCCCACCCGTGCAATAAGTAAGTATTTTTTTGTCTTTATATTGGGCAAGCTGGTTAATCTGCTCAGGAAAATCACGGAAATTCTCTATGTCGAGCGTTACCGCATTTTTAAATTTGCCAAGATTGTGTTCATAATTGGAACGTACATCCAGGATTACTACATCCTCTTCATCCTTCATTTTCATGAAATCGACCGGTTCTAGATGTTTACCGGTTTGTTTGTTGGGATCGATAATTGTCGTGTCCCTTAAACCAGAATGCACAATTTCCGATTTGTAACGGCAATGCATTTTCAAAAATGAAAGCTCTTCTACATCATCAATTTTAAACTCTGTTTTGGCGAACCTTTCATCAGCATGTATCGCTTTCATATAAGCTTCGCAGGCTTCCGGAGTGCCCGATATGGTACCATTTAAACCTTCGTCGGCCACGATGATACGGCCAACAAGACCTAAAGATTTGCAAAATTTAAGATGATCGGCTGCAAATTGCTCTGCCTCTGCTATGTAGCTATAGCAATAGTAAAGTAGTGTCTGATATTTTTTCATAACGCTGTTGATACCGTTGCAAACGGCGTTTAAAGCGGTGCAAAGATAGTAAAAAAGGTTGAAGGTAGAAGGCTTAAGAAGGAAGGTTTTTTTATGATGTAAAATGGAAAATGTAGAATGGATTGCGAACCGACCGCTCAGCAACTTCTTTACTGAATAGATAAATTATATAAAAAAGTAAGATGGAAAATGTGTTGTCTGCCATCATCCATCTTACATAAAACATCTTCCATATTAGAATCCGTACGCGATCCTGAATCCCTGCGTCAACTTACGTCCACCGTCATAGGCAAAGCCGTAGCTGGCACGCAATACCAGACGTTGGATACCGAAATAGAATTCTTTATAATTCCTTTTTTCGGGAGACGATAAATAACCTCCACCAATAAATTCCTCCAGTTTTGCTTTACGCAACAAGGGAATTTTATTCATAAAGAAACCTGCAAAATTATGTTCTAAGTGCGCTTCGAAATATTGTTGATTGGTGCTAAACTGATAGAAGTCGAGGTACTGGAATTTTCTGATATTAGGAGGGAAAATAGTGGAAATGTTACCCGCGAAATGTTTAAAGTCAGGATAATACATGTTTTTGTTGTTCAAAAATTTACCCACACCGGCCAAAAAGGAGGTATAGCCCCATAATCCCATCCCGATCCTGTCTTGAGAAACTTCCATCTTCACAAAATCGTAGTCAATATCGCTATTCAATACACCATTAAAACCTTTTTTATATAATAATGTAATTTTTGGGAACTTCGATTCGGTATAAAACTTGCCATCCGGACGGGTGATATACTGCTGCCCGAAGGTATAGGTTAAACTTGCCGTTGCGCTGAAAGAATTATATGTAGGGAACAGCGGTATCTCTTCATTTGGACTGAAAGGGTTGTTCGAAGTAAATTCGAGGTCCTTAACGTCTATAAATTTGAAATTGGTATTATTGGTGAGGTTTTTATTCCTGCTGTAATCCAAGGCCAAACTTCCCTGAAGGCCGGAGACGAGCTCGCGGGTGGTATTAATATTTATAAAACTCTTTTCGTAAAATTTGGCAAAGTTTTTTTCATAAAATAATGAGTTAATGGTATTGCCAAGCTGTGTCATAGAGCCCAGATTGTTCAGGTCGAATATCCCATTTCCGAATGATGCGCCAACACTGGCCCGCTTACGTGGATTGTAATAATAACTTCCGCTCAGACTTCCGGTAAGCTTCTGGTTGGCGAAACCATATCTCAACTCAGGTCGGATGGAATAAGATCTTCTGTTCTCAAAATCCTTGCGATAGGTAACACCATATTTTATGGCAAATCCTTCTACTGTGTTGTAAAATATAGCTTTTAATACAGGGTCGAAATTCCAATACTCTTTATCGTACCGGTCATTGATGCTTACACCCCTGAGCAAAAGCTTACCTATTCCGAATTTGTTATTTTCTCTTTCAAGAGAATCGAGATATTTTTTCGATTCTTTTAGTTTCGCTATGCTATCTTTTTTGACGTAGTTGATCTTTTCGTCTTCCGTTAGCGGGATAGGCCTGTTGTTTTTCCAATAAATGGAATCTTTTTTATTTACCATTTCGGTAACTTTTAAGATCTCCCCATTAAAAAAGTGTTTTGGGAATTTAGGATCAAGGTTATAATTGCTGTAAATACCAACATAATAACCGTCTATTTTAAATCCCAGCACATTACCGCCAAATTTAAAGTTAATGGCAGTAGGCATATACGCTTCATTAACCTTGGTAAACTGCTGGCTGATGTGCAGCGTATCAATGAAATTGATGCCTGCTTTTTTAGTGAGGTAAACATCGGTATTGTAAATTCTCCAGCTATTATCGATAATATAAATAATTCCCCTGAAAATAGGGTCGTTCTCGCGACGTGGAATCACTTCTATTTTATGGATAGTTTCCCCGTTTTCATTGCTTTCGCCTAATAATTTATATTTATAATAAAAAAGGGCATTATCTGCGATAGGTGAAATGTATCCTCTCGTACTCAATTTGTTTTCAAGCAGGTAATTGTCGTAAAAATCGATGATCAGATCGGATGCCTTATTAAAACTGAATGTATTGTTTCGGCCGGCAACTTTTGATGAAATCATTTCTTCGTGTACCTCATTGGGCCGTTTGAAATTAAATTTGCTCTGTGATTCTGAAAGGTAAATAATACCCCTCCGGTTAGTGTCAAGTTCCAAAATTTTCTGTATATCCTGACCGAAGAATTTTTTAGGTGCGCCTTTTAACCTTTGCACTCCTTTAATGTATACATCACAGCTAAACGCTTTAACTTCATTCAAGTGTGCTTTTCGTTCCTTAATGGCTTTTCGGATAATGGCATAGGCCGGATCTTCAGCACTGGCCGTGATATCCACGTTTTCTAGCGTATAACTTTCTGAGGTTAAGATAACGTTGAGCGATTGATCTGCAGATAAATTGACAATATGATCTTGTTGTTTATAACCAACAGCCCTAAAACTTAAAGTGTATTGACCATTTTTGAGTTTTAACGCATATTTTCCATCAACATTTGCTGATGTTCCTTTGGTGGTATTTTTTAAATAAACAGTTGCAAAAGGAATAGGTTGGCCGCTATTATCTTTAACCAAACCAGTGATGGTAGATTGCTGAGCTAAAATAATATTGGTAAATCCGCAAAAAAACAGGAGCGATAAAATTCTTATCATATGTTGGGTTAGTAAGCTATAAATATCGAATAACTTTAACACTATACACATAGGTGAGTGTTAAAGTTTGTTAAGATCGAAAAAAAAATAATCAGGATAGATGTTGTTTAAAGATTCGTCATAGAAATGCTGAGCTGATCAGTCAAATATTTGTATTCAAAATGTTGGGATAAAATTGCCCTTTTAGGTCGGAAAAGACTTTTTTTTATAACTTTGGTGCCAAATCAACCATTAAAAAAAGGCCATGTACAAAACATTACAACCTGTTCTCCAAAAGGAACTTGAAGAAATCGAAAACGCTGGATTATTTAAACGTGAACGTATCATCATCACCCCTCAGGGTGCCGACATTAGAGTAATCGGTGGTACTGAAGTGGTTAACTTTTGTGCTAATAATTATTTAGGCCTTTCTTCTCATCCCAAAGTGATAGAAGCAGCTAAGAAAGCAATCGACGATCATGGCTATGGAATGTCTTCAGTTCGTTTTATCTGTGGTACACAAGATGTGCACAAAGAACTTGAAGCAAAGATCTCTAAATTTTTAGGCACTGAGGATACTATTTTGTATGCTGCTGCTTTTGATGCAAACGGAGGAGTTTTTGAGCCATTGTTTAATGCTGAAGACGCTATTATTTCTGATGAGTTAAATCATGCGTCAATTATAGATGGGGTAAGGTTGTGTAAAGCACAACGTTTCCGTTATAAAAATGCCGATATGGAGGATTTGGAAAAACAGTTAATCGCGGCCAAAGATTGCAGGCACAGGATTATTGTAACTGATGGCGCTTTCTCTATGGACGGTTCTGTAGCACCACTGGATAAGATTGCAGATTTGGCTGATAAATACGAGGCATTGATTATGATCGATGAATCGCACTGTACTGGTTTTATTGGTAAGAACGGTCGCGGAACTCATGAGCATTTTAATGTAATGGACCGTATCGATATCATTACCGGTACATTGGGTAAGGCTTTAGGCGGTGCATCGGGTGGTTTTACTTCAGGCAAGAAAGAAATTATTGATATGTTACGCCAGCGTTCACGTCCGTATTTGTTCTCTAATACTCTAGCGCCGGCAATTGCGGGAGCATCTATAGCGGTATTGGATATGCTGAGCGAAACCACATCGTTAAGGGATAAATTAGAAAAAAACACCAAATATTTTCGTGAAAAAATGACAGAAGCAGGTTTTGATATTAAACCTGGTTTCCATCCCATTGTTCCGGTAATGTTGTATGATGCTAAAATTGCACAGCAGTTTGCTGCTAAAATGTTAGCAGAAGGAATTTATGTAATCGGGTTCTTTTATCCGGTTGTGCCTCAGGGGAAAGCCAGAATCCGTGTGCAATTATCTGCCGGCCACGAGCAACACCACTTAGATAAAGCCATTGCCGCATTTACTAAAGTGGGAAAAGAATTAGGGGTAATTTAAAATCCATGAATTTATATAAACAACAAAAGCCGCTTACAGCGGCTTTTGTTGTTTATGGGTTCATTTTCTTTTATAATGGCATTGTAAACAGATTATTTGAACCGGACAAGCTTAAAATTATTGGATAATTTGCTGTATATTTGATGCCATGTTACAGGACAAAATAGCACAGTATACCGAGAAAATTAATGCTTTCGTAACTGAAAAGGCAGACGAGTTAGAGCAGTTCCGCATTAAATATTTAGGAAGCAAAGGCATCATTAAGGAGATTTTCGACGAATTCAAATCTGTTTCTGTTGAAGAAAAAAGATCGTTGGGCAAGGTTTTAAATGAATTTAAACAACTAGCCGAATCAAAATACATTACACTAAAAGAAGCAACCGAAAGTACTGATGCTAAAAGTGACGGTACGCAATTGGATTTAACTTTGCCTGGCGAAGGTTTCGAGATCGGTTCGCGCCATCCTCTGGCTCTGGTGCGTAGAGAAATTGTTGAGATTTTTGCCAAACTGGGTTTCACTGTAGCAGAAGGGCCCGAAATTGAAGATGATTGGCATAATTTCTCGGCCCTGAACTTTCCTGAAGAGCATCCTGCAAGAGATATGCAAGATACTTTCTTTATTAAAAAGGGAGGTGAGAAAGGAGATATAGCCTTACGTACACATACTTCGTCGGTGCAAGTGCGCATGATGGAACAAGGCCAGCCGCCATTCAGGGCAATTATGCCAGGCCGTGTTTACCGAAACGAAGCCATTTCTGCCCGTGCACACTGCTTTTTTCACCAGATAGAAGGTTTATATGTGGATGAAAATGTTTCATTTGCAGATTTAAAGCAGACTTTGTTTTATTTCGTGCAGGAATTATATGGAGAAGGTACAAAGGTGCGTTTCCGTCCATCATATTTTCCTTTTACCGAACCGTCTGCAGAGATGGATATTTCTTGTACCATTTGTAAAGGCTCCGGTTGCCAGCTTTGTAAATACAGTGGTTGGGTAGAAATTTTAGGCTGTGGCATGGTAGATCCGAATGTGTTGGAAAACTGTGGTATTGACTCAAAAAAATATAGTGGTTTTGCATTTGGAATGGGGATTGAACGTATTGCCAATCTAAAGTATGAAATTAAAGATTTGCGTTTATTTTCTGAAAATGATGCACGTTTCTTAAAGCAATTTAAATCTGCTTTAATTTAATGACGAAATATCTATATAGCATATTGTTTGTACTCCTTATGGTTACGGGTTGTGGTAAAAACCAGGGTTTTATTCCTGAGGTACCTGTAAACTATAACGTAACGATAACGGAATTTAGCTTAAAGGCAGTAAACAATGTCTTGGTTGTTTCAAACAATGGAGTGGGTGGATTGCTGATTGTAAAAACGCCGCTAGGTGGATATGTTGCCTTTGATCGATGCAGCACGGTAAACCCGGAAAAGATTTGCAAAGTAATACCTGACGATAGCGGTGTAACGGCTACCGATCCTTGTTCGGGCGCCAAATTTTCGCTGCTTGATGGGAGTCCACAAAAAGCGCCTGCCGAAAGAAGCCTGAAAGCTTATAATATTTCTTTGCAGGGCAATACATTATTACACGTAAGCAATTAAGATGGAAGCTGAAAAAATAAAAGAAACAGTAAAAAAAGCTGCCAAAGAATTATTTCGAAAATACGGTTACCATAAAACCAGTGTAAATGAAATTGCAAAAAAGGCCCGTATAGCCAAAGCAACCATTTACAAATATTTTGAGAGTAAAGAACAGGTTTTGGATAGTATTCTGATGGATTATCTGGACCAGAACCTTTATGAGATATTAAATAATAAAGTCAGTTACGCTTCAGAAGAAGAACACCTGAAAGCATTGGTAATGAAAACGAGCCGTTTGTCATTTACTGCCTGTAATGAGTTTATCGGCTGGGATTTTGTTCGTGAAAATGCAAATTCACAAGAGTTTTTGAAACATCTATCAGACCAGTTAGAGGCTTTATTGTTGGCTGCTTACCTGCAACTGGATAACTTTAAAAACAATCCGGCAAGAAGAGAAGGACTGGCATTTTTACTTAAAGCAAGTAAAAGTATTGTATTTTCATTTGCCTTTACCTCAGTTAGCGATTCTGATGTACGTAAGAATTTTGTGAGTTTCCAGAAAGAAATATTGCCATTTTTAGTAAAAGCAGCACTGTAAACTATTTTAGTTATACAAGCGATCGTCATGCTGAATTTATTTTACAAGGAAGAAATATTATTTTCAATTGCCTTGTAACTACTTCGTGGTCAGCATTTTTCCTGCAATAGGCCCTGAAATAAATCCGAGCTATCGGATCAGGGTAACGACTTCGGTTAGTTACATTTTTAGTGTATTGTTTATTAAGGTAAGGTAAACTATTAATTTTAAACTGATGTTAAAAATAAGGTAACTTATTGATTATAATAATCTTTCATTCTAAATTTTTGCACCGTTCTTTTTATTTTTCCATCAACATTTTTTTGAGTAATTACCGTCACAATATCGGCAATGCTGGAGTCTTCAATAACTGATGAGTCTTCGTAAAGTACGTTCTTAGCGTTAAATTTATAATTTATGGTTTTATCAAAGCAACAACCATCTTTTTGATGGGTAGCAATTTTTTTTGTTTTTTTGTCAAAATCAAACATGCCAAGATTTTCGCTGGCCAGTTTGGTCAGTTCCTCGCTTTTTAAAAATTTATTTTCTTTTGATGATAAATAAACGTCGTATGATGGGCTGCCATAAGCGCCATTACTACCGTTTCTGATGGCAAGATCTTCAAGACCGTCAAAATTAAAATCGCCGAAAATTAAAGGCGTTTGGTATTTGCCAAGTTCCAGCCATCCAAGTTTGGCATTTTGAGTGCCTGTTAAGCCGAAGTCCAGGTCTTCAGAGTGAAAAATATCTGTTTCCCTGTCTGTAACTTTGTCATAAATAATAATTGTGGCTTTTCCGCTACAGGCATTTCCTTCACATTTCTCGACAAAAATTTTGGCCTTGTATTGGTCAGAACTGTTGTTTGCCAGAAACTTAAATTGAGCTTGTGAACTACTGAAAAGAAGCAAAATGCCACAAAAGATGAACAGACTTTTCATTAACTATTTTTGGGTAAAATTACGCCAATATCCTCTACCAAAAAGTTAAAAAAGGTTAACGTTTTCTTTTCCTCGTTTTGATATAGCTTTGTACAGCAGCTTTAGTGGTAAGCCAATCTCTACCTTCTTTATAAGCATCTATTTTTCCCTGCCTGGCCAGTAGGCTCACATACTCCTGGCCATAAGGAACATCAGGTTCTGAAACGATATTGGAGATGGGTTCATAATCACCATAATGGTTTCCTGGCAATGCATTTATATAGATATTTAATGAGCGTTCTAGGGCTTGCAACATCAATAAACAAAGTTTATGGTAATTGCCCTTGTTTGCCTGGTTAAGCGCTTCGTAGTATTTCTTTCTATCATTTTTGAGGATGATAGCAGGGGGGAAGCCTCTTCGCATAAGTAATAAATTCATGGCAAGCCTAACGGTACGCCCATTCCCATCAAAAAAAGGATGTATCCAAACAAGTTTATGATGAAAAATACTAGCTAATAAGATATCATTTGAGCCCAATGGGTTATCGTTGATGAAAGTGATCAATTGATCTAATAAATCAGAAACCTTATTGGCATTGGGTGGTGTAAAATTTGCACCTACAATGCGCACACCGCCATTTCTTAAACGACCTGCGTAATCATCCTCAATACTTCTGAGTACCAGGCCATGAAGCGATAAAATGTCAATGCTTCTGAGGGTATAATCTTTATTAACCAAAGTGTACAGGTAATCGATAGCTTTTTCGTGGTTATAAGCTTCGAAATGTTCCCGTAACGATTTGCCTTTAACCGTTATACCCTCCTGTAAAACCATCTGGGTTTCTTTCAGGCTTAAAGTATTTCCCTCTATGCTATTGGAGTTATACGTCCACTCGAGGGTAAGATCTTCTCTGATACGGTTTAGGGCGCTATTAGGCAAAGGCCTTGAAGTTTCTAACCTGGCCTTTTTTTCGTATAACCTTTCTATTTGCGGTAATAGCTCTTCTAAATCGCTTAAATCAAAATCCCACATGCCCAAAGGTAATAATATCGGATGATAGTAAAAATTAAATTATCCGATATTAAAAATTTTGCTTCAAAAAAATGATAACAATGTGTTATCATTTCAAAATGCTTTCAGGCTGTCTTATTCCCACTTAAATACTTTTACCGCGACGGCGTAAATACCAATTCCCCAAAGCAATAGGATCATAATCTGAAACTTAACATCCCATAATCCTAAACCTTCGAAAGCTACTTTGCGCATGGCATCATTTAAATAGGTAAGCGGTAAAGCCCTGCTGATTGGCTGTAGCCAACCCGGGAAAGCCTCGATAGAAAAGAATGTACCCGATAGTAAAAACTGTGGCAAGGTAATGATATTTGATATTGGAGGAACCATGCTTTCGCTTTTGGCGATGCCTGAAATAATAAAACCAAAGCCCATAAAAACGATGACCCCAAGGGTGGCCAGTATAAGCATGTCGACGACCGTAAGCGCTCCGTGGACGAGTGTGAAGCGAAAAAAGAAATGGCCAATTAAAATGATAAATAAAGCACCGATTAAGGCAAAGCCTATACGCGCAATCCCTTCGCCGATAACGATGCTCGATCGCCTCACAGGAGTAGCAAAAAAGCGTTTGATTACTAAGGTTTGGCGCAGACTTAAAAATACGAATGCCGTTCCGAAAACGCCCGTGCTTAATAGCGAAAAGCCCAATTGGCCGGGAAGGATAAAGTCAATGGTTTTATATTCACGGCCCGTAATGGTGCTTTCTTTAATTTCTGCAACGGTGGGCTTTAATGTCTTATCGTAAAAGATGTTGTTTAAAACTGATTTTAAAATTCCACCTTTATCTCTCGATGCCGAAGTATAAACCACATTAACCGAATAGGCGGCAGAATTTACTTTTCTGTGTACATCAATCATAGCATCAACATTGCCCTTTTCCAGTAACTTATCGAACTCGGTTTTTGATTTATCTTTTACCAAACGGATCATGCCTGTTTTTTCCAACATACCCATTACCGGGTTGTTTACATCCGAACCTGGCATTACCCCAACATCGATACGGGTTCCGCCGCCACCTAAGAATCCAAAAACAAGTATGAATATCAGGGGAAAAGCCAGGGTAAAAACCACCGCAGAGGGGCTCCGCATAATAGAACGGAAACTTGCTTTGGCAAGGGCAAGAGTTGCTGTAAGATTATTGTACCCCCCAGCCCCTGAAGGAGAGTTTGATTTTTTTTTGTGTATATCTGTTTGCATATTGGTTTCGCTGGATTTTATTTAAAAAATGTATGAAGTCAAGTTTCTCCTTTTGGGGAATAGTGGGCTATTCACGCCATTCCTGACCTGTAAGATGAATAAATACATCTTCCAGATTAGCCTTTTTAACCTCTTTTTTACGTTCAAAACCACTATTTACTAAATTATCTATTAAGGTATCGGGCGTGTCCAGCGCAATAATCTGTCCGCGTTCCACAAAGGCAACGCGGTCGCAAAGCTGTTCAGCCTCATCCATGTAGTGTGTGGTAATAACCACCGTTGTACCTGCATTCCGGATTTCTGTAATCAGGTCCCAAAGATTTCTGCGTGCCTGTGGATCTAAACCTGTTGTGGGCTCATCCAGAAAAATTATTTTTGGTTGGTTGATGAGGGTTGTAGCTATTGAGAAGCGTTGTTTTTGCCCACCTGAAAGTGCTTTGTATTTGGCTTTTGCCTTATCCTGAAGATTTACTTTTTCCAACATCTCCATGGGTTTAATATTGGCACCGTATAAACCGGCAAAAAGTTCAACAAGTTCGATCAGATTTAGATTTGGATAATAACCGGCTGCCTGTAGCTGTACACCAATAATCTGTTTGATATCCTGTGGATGTTTGTCAACAGAAAAACCATCAACAATAATTTCACCAGATGTTTTGTCTCTCAATGTTTCGATAATTTCGAGGGTTGTGGTTTTTCCTGCTCCATTAGGCCCAAGCAGACCGAAAATTTCATGCTCGTAAACCTCGAAACTAAGCCCTTGAACGGCTACAAAATCATCATATTTTTTTACCAGGTCTTTAACGCTGATAATGGCTTTTTTTGTTTCCATATTGCGAATGTAAGGAGCTTTAAATGAATAGGGAATGAATTTTTGAATACATTGATGAAAATGTCGGTAAAATGATGTTTAAGGTAGGTAAACCATCACTTATTATTTTTTAGGGTTGCAATTATAATGTTTTAATTTATCGAATCTGTTTTGTAGTTGTTTTTTTGCCTGATTAAAAGCTTCATCAAAACAATATTATTTTTTTGAAAAAATGAATGTATCACTGGTTTGGATTTTATTGCTCGGCATAGCATATGATTTTCTATAAATGCAGTCATATTGCAACCTTTGTTTCTCGGGATTTTGGTAACCCGGTATCTTTTTTTCAAAGTAAGTGCCTAGAAAATTCTAATTTAAATAAAAAAAACACTGCCAATAGAAATGAGCAGTGTTTTAATACTTTATATAAAAAATAATTTTTTACCAGGCTAATTCACCTTTCATTACCTCAACAAAATCATCAAATAAGTAACGTGAATCGTGTGGACCTGGAGAAGATTCTGGGTGATATTGAACCGAGAATGCTTTTTTGCCTTTAACACGGATGCCCTCAATTGATTTATCGTTTAAGTTAACATGTGTAATTTCTACCTTGTCAGAGTTTCTAACTTCATCAGGTATTACACCAAAACCATGGTTCTGTGAGGTAACCTCGCAGTGGTTTTTGATGATGTTTTTAACCGGATGGTTTAAGCCACGGTGACCATTAAACATTTTCATGGTGCCGATACCGTTAGCTTCGGCCAATAGTTGGTGACCTAAACAGATTCCGAATAATGGCTTGTCAACTGCTAAAATTTCTTTGATCGTTTCCACTGCATAAGGCATTACCGAAGGATCGCCGGGGCCGTTTGAAATAAAGTAACCATCAGGGCTAAATTTTTCCATTTCGGCAAAAGTGGTTTTAGCCGGAAAAACCTGAACATAGATGTCGCGGTTTTCAAAGCTGCGCAAAATGTTTTTCTTGATGCCTAAATCAAGTGCTGCTACTTTCAAGCTCGCCTCAGGATTGCCATAAAAGTATGGTTCGCTGGTGCTTACTTTAGAAGAAAGCTCTAAACCTTCCATTGAAGGTACTTCAGCTAATTTTTGTTTTAATTCTTCCAAATCAGTGATTTCTGAAGAAATAATCGCATTCATGGCACCTTTGTCTCTGATATGGCGCACCAATGCACGTGTATCGATATCTGCAATAGCAACCAGGTTATCGTTCTGAAAATAATCCTGAATAGATTCGGTAGCTTCTTTACGGCTGTAAATGATATTGTAATTTTTACAAACCAAACCAGCAATTTTGATTGATCCCGATTCGATTTCATCTTTGTGGATACCATAATTACCAATATGTGCATTTGTGGTAACCATTATCTGTCCAAAGTAACTTGGATCGGTGAAAATTTCCTGGTAACCTGTCATCCCGGTATTAAAACAAATTTCGCCGGTAGTAGTTCCAATTTTCCCGGCCGCTTTGCCGTAAAAAACCGTGCCATCGGCCAGTAATAAAATCGCAGGTAACTTGGTGTAGTTAGTCATGGTAATTACAATATGGATTTTGATTTAAAAAAGAGTTGAAAAAAGAATGGCTTTCGGCATTAAAACCGTAGTTGCAGAGTACAAAAAAAGATGAAGATATCCCGTCCATTTCGGGGTACAAAGATAGAATTTTAGATTGGAAATCTAAAGAGAAAAATGAAATAAGGCAGAAGCTTAAAGCAAAAAGATTAAAGCCACATCAGTATGAAAAATGATTTTAGTCTGAGATTGCTTTGGTCTTTTACCTTTCGTCTTTCAGCTTAATTAAAGAAAAAACAATACTTTTGGCAACACAAAACAAATCCCATGTCGGTACATAAAGAAATCAAACGCGTTACCACGCATATTTTACAGGAAATGAAAGAGCGTGGTGAAAAAATATCAATGCTTACGGCTTACGATTATTCGATGGCAACCATTTTGGATGATGCAGGATTGGACGTTTTATTGGTTGGCGATTCTGCGTCAAATGTAATGGCTGGTCATGAAACAACTTTGCCCATCACGTTAGATCAGATGATTTACCACGCTGCATCGGTAATCAGAGCCGTTAAACGAGCGTTTGTTGTGGTTGATTTACCTTTTGGCTCTTATCAGGGAAATTCAAAGGAAGCTTTGAATTCAGCGATCAGGATTATGAAAGAATCAGGTGCTCATGGTGTTAAACTGGAAGGCGGAGAAGAAATTATCGAATCTGTTCAACGAATTATTACGGCAGGAATTCCTGTCATGGGGCACCTGGGTTTAACCCCCCAGTCTATTTATAAATTTGGAACCTATACCGTTCGTGCAAAGGAAGAAGAGGAGGCTAATAAGTTGAAAACCGATGTTTTGGCTTTGCAGGCTGCGGGTTGTTTTGCCATTGTATTGGAAAAAATCCCTGCTGCACTAGGTAAAGAAGTTACAGAAAGTCTACATATTCCAACTATTGGCATTGGTGCCGGACCAGACTGCGACGGACAGGTTTTGGTGGTAAATGATATGATTGGTTTAACCAAAGGATTTAAACCACGCTTTTTACGCCAATATATTAATCTTTACGATGAAATTTTAGGTGCAGCGCAGTCTTACATCCGCGATGTAAAAGGAAATGATTTCCCGAACGAAAAAGAACAGTATTAAGTTGGAGTTTGGCGTTTTGAGTTTGGCGTTTTTTAAGGCGCAGATAACCGTCCAACCATCAATAATTAGCAGCTAAATGATTAACCAATAAACTTTCGCATTAGCCGATTTGCTTTATCAAATAAACTAATGACGGATGTACCAATGAACTAACCGATGCCAATTACCGATAACGACATCCTTTTTGAAGACAATCATTTAATCGCTATTAATAAAAGAGCAGGTGATATTGTGCAGGTTGATGAAACTGGCGACGAGCCATTGGACGAGCAGGTAAAAAAGTATATCGCTAAAAAATACAATAAACCAAATGGTGCTTTTTTAGGGGTAGTACACCGTTTAGACCGACCAGTGAGCGGCGTAATTTTATTTGCTAAAACGAGTAAGGCTTTAGAACGTATGAATGCCGTATTCAAAAACAGGGAGGTAAAGAAAACGTATTGGGCTGTAGTGAAGAATAAGCCGGAGAAAGAATCGGCTACATTGGTACACTGGCTGGTTAAAAATCCACAAAAAAACGTGGTTTCTTATTATAACACAGAGGTTACGGGCAGTCAACGTGCCGAGCTTTCATATAAAGTAAAAGCTAAAGTAGGCGATTATTATCTTTTGGAAGTTGATCCTTTAACAGGCCGCTCACACCAGATTAGGGTTCAGCTATCCTCAATGGGTTGTCCGATTATGGGTGATAACAAATATGGTTATCCACGAGGAAGCAGAAAGGGAAGTATTTGCCTGCATGCCCGTAGATTACAGTTTATACACCCCGTAAAAAAGGAACCGGTAAACATATTTGCCAAACTACCGATTGACGGATTTTGGGAAAGATTTGAGGATTTATAGTTCAATGCCAGGATAAGTAATTCATTACTTCCTGGGATAATTATTTAATAATTTCTTTGGAGTTACCCTCGTTTCGAGCGAATTGCGGCGAAGTAGAGAAATCTATGGTACCAGACAACAGATTTCTCCGCTGCAGTCGAAATGACAACCTTTGAATGAAGATGACGAAGTATTATTTACAATCAATTTTTTCGAAAGTCATCGATCCATCAAACTTTAGTTTGCTCAGATCTTTAAACTTGCTTTCTCCATTTACTTCCTGTACATCACCAAATCCCTCTGTTAGCTGATTACCCTTTTTCAAAAAGGCTACGTCTCTTACCGATGTTTTGCCTTCAGATTGAAAGGTGTAATTCGCAATGATGGTATCACCTTTGATAATACCGGCTACCGTACCCGCATTTTTATCTTTTTCGTATAAATTATAGCCTAGCGTACCTGTCAATTTATTATCTACTGTTTTTAACGATAGGGTAGCGGTATCACGGTTTTTAATGTATTGGTAACACTGAACCGGATCAGTTGTCACGGCTGCATTGGCTACTATAGTGGAATCTATTTTGGCCTGTGTTTTTTTGGCTGTTCCGCCCTGGCATGATGCCATCAATAAAGTGGCGGCTCCTAGTATGGGGATAATGTTTTTCATTACAATACGTTTTGCTTATTAAAAATGACTTAACACTAAGCAAAGCCCCTGCCAAAATTTTATACCGTTTGCAGGGTACCGCTGGTTTTAAAGTCAGGCAATACAAACGTATTTTATTTGGTTAAATAATTTGATCAATAAAGTCTTATATTGAAAAGGATAGGGAAATGTTGGTGCCTTTTTGTTCTTCGGATTTGATATCAACATCTATTTTATGGAACCGGGCAATACTTTGTACAATGGCCAGGCCCAGGCCAAATCCATTTTCTTCTGAATTTCCTCTTTTAAAACGATCAAAAGCATTTTCTACCAGTTCTTTGCTCATACCTGTTCCGGTATCGCTGATGGTGAGGATATATCTGTCACTTTCAGTTTTATCAGTTATGGTAATCGTTCCATTATCAACGTTGTATTTAATGGCATTGTTGATGATGTTGATTAAAAGCGTATGTATCAGTGCCTTGTTTCCTGTAAAATGAAAATCTTTTGAAAGGCGGGCACTGTAACTAATGTTTTTGTCCGCTATCCGATCTTCCAGATCCTCATGTATATCATCAATTTCTTGGTTAAGGCTGATTTCTTCCGTTTTTAGGTACTGATTGTTTTCAACTTTTGAAATGAGTAGCAGACTGTTGATAATCAGCTTTAAGCGGTTCAGGGTTTTTAATGAGGCGTATATTTTATTTTCATGCTCAACGGGAATATCCGGTGTATTAAGCATATTTTCAAATCGTGTACTTAAAATCGAAATAGGGGTGAGCAACTCATGCGAAACATTGGCGATAAACTGCTTTTCTAAGGCAAAAAGTGTATTTATTTTTCGCATTAAAGAGTTTATGCTGTTGTCAAGGATTTTAAAATCACTGGTGCTGGTTGGGATGTTCTGGTAATTATAATGGCTGGGATCATCAACAAGGTTAATCTTTTTATCAATAATCCGATAAAACGGTTTGAGTAAAAAGTTAGAAAAAGTGTAATCGGCTATCAATGTAATCAGCAATGCAGCCACAAGTACGATCAGCATATAAAAACGGATCGAATTTTTGATAGACTGAAGTGCTGTCATGGTTTCACCAATCTCTAGGTTATACCAGTTTTTGTGATAAGAGAATTTATAATTTAAAATGCGGTATACTTCAATATCACCTTCAATCTCTCTTTTTTCCGTAAATACCTTTGCTGTCGAATCCTTTTGATTGTCGGGAAGAACCGTTAATACAATAAATTCTTCCTTCAAAATATTATAATCAGTAAATGATTGTTCTTTATTTAAAAGGCTGTCGATTTCATTGTCATTAAGGTGTTTGATGATTTTGTTCTTTTTTTTAATCAAACGGTTATCAAGCTGGTTGTAAGCCAGTCTATCTAATGAAAATAAAATGATAGCACCTAATACCAGAATGATGGCAACCTTCGTTACGGCATTATATAAAGAAAACTTAACCTGTAGCTTCATTTAGATGGATGATGGTTTATGTAAGATGGATGAGGTGTCATTTTGGTTGGGTGAACTGGCTAATTGGTTAATTGACGCCCTGCGCCATACGCCCAACCCTAAAGCTCACTAGCAATTGATTCTATAACCAATACTTCTTACCGTTTCAAACCAATCTATTGGCGTAACCCCGGCGAGTTTTTTTCGTAAGTTTTTAACATGTACATCCACGAAGTTTGAGTCAGAGTTGACCTCTAAAATATCGCCCCAAACATGTTCCGTTAAACTCATTCTCGATACTACACGATTTTTGTTCAACACCAGATAGTTAAATATTTCGAACTCTTTTTTGGTGAGGTTTAATCTTTCGTCGCCATAAGAAACTGTTCTGTTCTGAATATTGAGCAAAAAGTTGTGGATGTTTACCTCGTTTTTTTCTAATTTATGTTTTCTACGCGTAATGGCATGTATACGTGCTAAAAGTTCATTTAAGGAAAACGGCTTTGGCAGATAATCGTCTGCACCCTCATCAAGGCCTTTAATCCGGTCATCAACGGCACTGCGCGCTGTTAAAATAATTACAGCATCGTCGCGGTCTTTAGTCGCTTTCAGCTGTTTTAAAATATCAAAACCATCACCATCAGGCAAGCCCAGGTCTAATAAAATGAAATCATAATTATTTACAAAAATCTTTTCTTCAGCAGAAGATTTTTTCCAGGCATGCTCTACAATAAATCCTTCTTTGCTCAGGAATTCATCCATTTCAAGCGCGAGGCTTTTTTCATCTTCAACGATTAATACATTCATTTCAGCTAACTTTGTTTAATTTTTTACCGCCATGCACTTTGCGCTCAGCGCTATGCGTTTACCCTGCAACTAAGTTAATGTTTTTTAAGATGGTCTCGCAAGCATCTTTAATTTCTTCTTTAGTAATAATTAGTGGGGGGGCTATCCGCATAGAATTGCTGCAATGTAAAAACCAGTCTGACAATACGCCGTCTAAAATACAGGCATCGATAATTTTTTTATTAAGTTCGAAATTCTCAAACTCAACAGCGAGCATCAAGCCTTTGCCCCTGATTTCTTTAATAGCCGGATGTTTTAAAAGCTGTTTAAATAACTGGCCTTTTTCTTCTACTTCCTCTACAATATGATCATCAACCAGGGTGCGTAAAGTCGCTAAGCCGGCAGCACAGCAAACCGGATGACCTCCAAAGGTGGTCATGTGGCCCAGGATTGGCGTATGCGATAATACCGACATAATCTCTAATGAGCTGATAAAAGCGCCTATTGGCATTCCGCCGCCAATTCCTTTTGCCAGTAACAATACATCTGGTACAATCTGGTAATGTTCAAAGGCAAACATTTTGCCACTGCGGCCAAAACCTGACTGTATCTCGTCGAAAATCAATAAAGTTCCTGTTTCGTTACATTTTGCTCTTAAAGCCTGCATATAACTTAAATGTGCAACACGTATTCCGGCTTCACCTTGTATAGGCTCAATAAAAACAGCAGCAATGTCTGAAGTGATTTTTTCAAGGTCAGCAAGATTATTATGTTCAATAAAATTTACGTGCGGTAGGAAAGGACCGTATCCAGCAGAATAAAAATCACTTTCCATTAAACTTTCCGCGCCTTGGGTACTGCCATGATAAGCATTTTTACAGGCAATAAAACCTTTGCGGCCGGTATAACGTTTAGCCAGTTTCATGGCACCTTCTACAGCTTCTGTTCCAGAGTTTAAAAAATAGGTGCAGCTTAAACTTTCCGGTAATATTTCGGCAAGTGCCTTTGCAAAATTAACCTGGGGTGTTTGAATATATTCACCATAAACCATGAGGTGCATATAGGTTGCTGCCTGATCTTGAATGGCTTTCACTACAGCAGGGTGGCAATGGCCAATATTGCTTACGCCGATGCCGGCAATAAGATCAATGTGTTTTTTATCCTGTGCATCGTAAATGTAGATGCCTTTTGCCCTTACAAATTCGAGCATCAGGGGCTCTGGAGAGGTTTGTGCATTGTGTTGTAAAAACAACTGACGTTGGGTAAGCATGGTACAAAAGTACGGAAATGAAGGGTGCTTTAAAACAAAAAGACCTACATTGCTGTAAGTCTTTTTCGTTAAGGCTTTTGCCCGCCCCTGTATCTGTTAAGCAACTCACGTTTAAAACCTTCCTGCGCCCTGTAGAACTTACCTACCACTTTTATAGGCAAAGAAGACTTGAATTTGTTGTAATATTTTTTATTTAGATTCAGTTCTCTTTGTCTGAAATCAAACTCACTGGTAATTAGGTTCTGCACCTGCGCATCCGTTAAGTTATCAATTTCATCCACTTTTCTGAAAGAGATCATTTTCTGCATGCGTTCTTTGTGCAAAGAATTGAGCTCTGCCTGCATATCATTATAAATTGGCCAAAAAACCTTAGCCTCTTCTGGTGATAAATCCAGCTTTTGAGTAAAAAAAGCTATTTTAAGCGATTCTATTTCTTCTCCCCTTGGTCTTTGTGCCAGTAAGGTAGTGGGCAACAAAAACATTAAAGCAACAAAAAGTAAATTCTTCATTTCTGTATTAATTGTTTAATTCCTGGGCTAAATCCGATGATGAGAAATTGCTCAGAATGTAGTTTTCCATTTCTGTATCTGACGCAGAATTTGTTTTTATATTAGATGAGGTTGTGTTTTGCGTTTCTAAATGATCAATGATCGTACTTTCGTCTATATCATATAATAACTGTTCGTTTGCCATTGCTTCTGCTGCCGGTAATTGCAAACTGGCAGATGTCGAGTTATTCTGATAAAAATAAATACCAAAAGAGGCCATTAACAGGAAACAGGCTGCACTTACATATTTAACCATGTTTCTTCTCCATAAAGGAATAACTTTGGCTTCCTTTTTAGGTTCTAACGTAGCAACTCTGTCAGTAATTCTGCTTTGCAGTGTGTTGAAATAATTGTCAGGTACGGTGAAAGCCTTTCCTGCAACAGGTATTTCGGACAGGGTAATTTGGGTTTGTATGCGTTCCGCTAAATCTTCAAAATACAGCTGCGGAACTTCAAAATCGTTGTTACTTGTTTTCTGCTTTAATCCATCTAAAAATATGGCAGAAAAAACGCCATCTTCACAATTTTCGAAATATCCATCAGGAACGGAGAAAGGATTACGCTTCTCCAGAGCAGCAAGTGCAGGAGCTTCATTCATCCAATCGTTATTTTCTATATTTTCGGTCATCACAGATATATGATACAATTATCATGAAAAGGTTTAATAGTCTATTTCATCATTTGTAATAAAAGCTTCAATTTTTTTTGCAGCAATGTGAAATGAAGCTTTTAATGCCCCTACAGAGGTTCCTAATACTTCCGAAATCTCTTCATATTTCATATCATCAAAATATTTCATATTGAAGATAATGCGCTGTTTTTCCGGTAAGGTGAGGATTGCTTTTTGAAGTTTGAGCTGGAGTTTGTCGCCGTTAAAATAAGATGTTGCTACCAAATTATCGGCAAGTTCGGACGATACCTCATCCAAAGGTGTATTGTTTCGCTGCTTTTGTTTGTTAAGGAAAGTGATGGATTCGTTAGTGGCAATGCGGTAAATCCAGGTATAAAGCTGGGAATCATTTCTAAATTTATCAAGATTCTTCCAGACTTTAACAAATACCTCCTGCAAAAGATCATCACAGTCATCATGGTTTAAAACCAGCCTGCGGATGTGCCAATATATTTTTTGCTGATATTTTTTTAGTAACAGGTTAAAAGCTTCATTACGCGTTTGCTCAACGGCAAACATGGCAAGAATTTCTGAATCTTCAACTTGTTTCATTACCTATAGATTTGAGATATGAGAATTGAGATATGAGATTTGATAGTGTCTCAAACCTCATATCTAATTTCTCAAATCTATTTTTTTCTGCCAATTACTTTTTGAGCTGCTTCAACAATGTTTATGGCATCTAAACCATATTTAGACATTAATTGATCTGGTGTTCCGCTTTCTCCAAAAGTATCGTTAGTGGCTACAAACTCTTGTGGCGTTGGTAGTTCAGTTGTTAATAAACGAGCTACGCTTTCGCCTAATCCGCCAAATTTATTGTGCTCTTCACAAGTAACCACGCATCCGGTTTTCTTAACGGATGTTAGAATGGCTTCATCATCCAAAGGTTTGATGGTATGGATATTGATAATTTCGGCATCGATACCCAATTCAGCCAATTTTTCACCAGCCTCAATCGCTTTCCAAACCATATGGCCGGTAGCAATAATGGTCACATCTTTTCCTTCATTAACCATCCAGGCTTTACCAATTTCAAATTTTTGATCCGGATCTGTAAATACAGGAATTACCGGACGGCCAAAACGCAAATAAACCGGACCTTCGTACTCTGCAATGGCGATGGTAGCTGCTTTCGTCTGGTTATAATCGCAAGGATTGATTACCACCATACCTGGCAGCATTTTCATTAAACCGATATCTTCCAGGATCTGGTGTGTTGCACCATCTTCACCCAGTGTTAATCCGGCGTGAGATGCACAAATTTTTACGTTTTTGTTCGAATAAGCTACCGATTGACGGATCTGGTCGTAAACACGGCCAGTAGAGAAGTTGGCAAAAGTACCGGTAAAAGGAATTTTACCGCCAATGGTCATACCCGCTGCAATACCGATCATATTTGCTTCTGCGATACCAACCTGTGTAAAACGCTCAGGGAAATCTTTAATAAAAGCGTCCATTTTAAGCGATCCAACTAAATCGGCACACAAGGCAACCACATTTTCGTTTTTCTTTCCAGCTTCATGTAAGCCAGCTCCAAAACCCGAACGTGTATCTTTTTTTTCTGTATATGTATATTTTTTCATTTTGTTTTAGATATGAGATATGAGATTTTAGATGTGAGATCAGGCGAACAATCGTCTCAAATCTCATATCTAGTGTCTCAAAATCTAATTTATAATCCAGGTTAATTATTTCTTAAATAGGAGATTTTAGATGTAAGATCGGACAAACACATGTCTCAAGTCTCATATCTATTGTCTCAAATCTAATTTAATAGTCCCCTAAAGTTTCTGGTAGTTGCGCTAATGCAGCAGCTAATTGTTCATCATTTGGCGCTGTACCATGCCATTTATGGGTACCCATCATATAATCTACTCCGGCACCCATTTGTGTGCTCATTAAATTTAAGATCGGTTTACCTTTTCCTGTTAAGGTTTTTGCATAATGTAAACCCTCAACTATCGCCTTCATATCATTTCCATCAGTATTGATTACATGCCAACCGAAAGCTTCGAATTTAGCTTGTAGATCATCCAGGGCAAGCACTTTGCTGGTAGGGCCATCAATCTGCTGTCCGTTATAATCAACTGATGCAATTAAATGGTCAACTTTATTAAAAGGGGCAAACATAGCTGCTTCCCAGTTTTGTCCTTCCTGTAATTCCCCATCACCTAATAGGGCAAAAATATATGATTTATCGCCGTTCAACTTTTTAGCCAAGGCAGCACCAATCGCTACAGATAGCCCTTGACCTAATGAGCCTGAAGCAATACGGATTCCTGGTAAATGTTCGTGTGTGGTAGGATGACCCTGCAATCTTGAATCCAGTTTACGGAATGTCGCCAGTTCGCTTTTATCGAAATAACCGGCATGAGCCAATGTACTGTACCAAACCGGAGAAATATGGCCGTTCGAAAGGAAGAATAAATCTTCGCCTGCACCTTCCATCGTGAAGTCGGTTTTGTGGTTCATCACTTCAAAGTACAAAGCAGTAAAAAAGTCTGCGCATCCAAGCGAAGCGCCTGGGTGACCAGATTGGCATCCGTGAACCATTCTTACGATATCTCTTCTGATTTGAGAGGCAATATCTTCTAGCTCTTTAATTGTATGTTTCATTAAAATAAGAGGTTGTTGTTGTATAACAAAGGTAATATTTTACCTGCTATATCATAATTAGTTATTGATTAAATTGAGGACTTGTTGGGTGGCGTTTTTGGTATCCACTTTTTTAATGATATGAATAATTTTTCCATCCCCATCAATTATAAAAGTGCTGCGAACCGTGCCCATGTATTTTTTACCATACATATTTTTTTCTGCCCAAACTCCGTAGTCATTTACAATTTTCTGGTCGGTATCAGCCAGGAGGGTAAATGGTAAATTGTGTTTGGTTACAAACTTTTGATGCGATTTTTCATCGTCAACGCTGACGCCTAAAACGACAATTCCCTTGTCCTGTAAGCCTTGATAATTGTCTCTAAAATCGCAGGCTTCAGCAGTACACCCCGGGGTATCATCTTTGGGATAAAAATAAAGTACAACTATTTTTCCATTATAATCGCTTAACGAAACTTCGTTTCCGTTTTGATCTTTTGATGTAATTGCAGGTGCCTGATCACCTTCTTTTAACTCTGCCATATATAAAATGATTCAATTTTTATGTTCATGGATTTATTAATTAATGCTGCAATGTAAACAGTTTAAATTACTATCCTGTTCGTGTGAATTTAAAAGATGACATTTTAAAACATTTTTACCACTTATTTGGAAAAATGTATCGGATATCGTCTGGTGTTTTCTTTCATATCCGTAACCACCAGTTCAAACGAATGTTTGCCAGATGGCGTTCGCTCATCAAAGCTGTGCCAAAGTGTTGCAGTTTTGGCATCAAATTCCATCAATACCCATTGACCATCGATATAACCATCAAAACTTTTTATTCCGGAGAGATTATCACTGATCTTTAAAATGATTTTAGATAAACCTGCCATACTTTTCCCCTCCGAGATATTTACAGGTGATATTCTTGGCGCAATGGTATCAATGGCAATATAAAAGCTCCCAAAGTTTTTTGGTCTGGCCTTAACATAACCGTTGTCGAAAAAACCACCCTGCGATGAACCGTTTGCATTTACAATCAGTGCTTTACTCCTGAGGTTTTCCGGAAGCTGATCAGCCTTGATGGAGATGTCAAATCCGATATGTAATGGTGTGTATCTGTTGTGAATCTGATGAACAGCCGACCAGGCATTACCTGCAGGTTTAGGTAATTTTTTATAAGTGAAGTTTAAATCGCTATACAATGTTCCAAGCGGGAAAAACACCTTGATATCGTCAGTAGTAAATTCGTTTGTTTTATTGTAGGGATAAATTGTTCCGGAAGGGACAATAGGGACTGTAGCAGTTGCTACGCCCGCATTTACAGTAAAAGGGAGAACAGAAGTATTTCCTTTAGAATCGGTAATAATATAGCGAAGCTGATGTGAAGTACCATCATTGAAGCTTATCCTGCCGCTATTTACCAAACCACTGTAAATTTTTAACGGGTTGCCAGGTTCAACAAAACTTTTCTGGATACTTCTTTTGGTATTGAGGTAGGTAGGATAGTCGATATGTGAGTTGATGGCTTTGCTGTTCTCAAAAGCAAAACGTTCTAAAGCCGAAGTATATACCTTTTTTCCATCAACTTCCAATTCGATGGAATAAACACCATTAGTGCCTGACAAACCGTTATGCCTGTCGGTTACCACAATGCCGAAACCAACCTCACCGGTTAAACTGATGGGCGCAACGGTTTTATAACTGCCGTTGGCACCACTAATGCCAATAGCCTGTTTTGGCGTATTTTCATTAAAAGTTTTGCCGTTTAACCGATATACATACAATCCATGGATTACAGGGGGGATATTATCAGGAATGATGATCCCGAAAAACTGGGGATTAATGGTTTCTTCGGTTTTGGTATCTCTGATTTCGAAATGCAAATGCGGGCCACCAGAGCTGCCACGGTTACCAGACCAGGCAATAATTTCTCCCTTATGTACAGGGATTAATATGGCATCAGGAAATTCATCAATTTCGAATGATTTCTTTTCATATTCAAGGTTTTTAACAATCGTAGCAATTTTCGGAGCAAAGCGCTGTAAGTGGCCGTAAACGGTGGTAAAACCATTGGGGTGATTAATGTAGAGTGCCTGTCCAAAACCGCTGTTCTGTACCCTTAACCTTGATATATATCCGTCTGCAACCGCATAAACAGGATAACCTTCACGCTGGTTGGTCCTGAAATCGACTCCTGAATGAAAGTGATTGGCTCTGATTTCTCCAAAAGAACCTGCCAGGGCAGGAGGGGTAATATCCAAAGGCTGTCTGAAATCGGTAATCGGGTATTTGTTGTTGCTGAAGATCTGTTGTGCCTGAACGAAAGTAGAAGCGGCTAAAAGGCAAACTGAAATGAAAAATTTTAATTTGTATGGGATCGGGTTGTTAATCATTCGTTACTTAACATCAAAATTTAAAAGTTGTTTTTCTTCCAACCAGGCTTCCAGCTTGTCCCCTTTATTTATTTTTCCTACACCCTGAGGTGTTCCGGTAAAAATTAAATCGCCTTTCTTTAATGTGATGTATTGAGAAACAAAACTGATTATCTTTTCGAAAGAGAATAACAAATCTTTGGTATGTCCAATCTGCCGGCTTTCGCCATTAACCTTTAATTCGAAATTCAGATTGTAAAGATCTTTGTAATCGCTTTTAGGCAGGAAAATACTAACTGGTGCCGAATTGTCAAAAGCCTTAGCCAGCTCCCAGGGCAAACCTTTTTCTTTGTGTTTTGCCTGGATATCGCGTGCGGTGAAATCAATACCCAGACCCACCTCATCATAATAATTAGCTGCAAATTTTTCAGCAATGTGTTTTCCTTCCTTACAGATTTTTAGAACTACTTCTAGTTCGTAATGCACATCATCAGAAAAATCGGGAAGGTAAAAGGGCTTATTGTCTTTTAATACGGCTGTATCTGGCTTCAGGAAAATTACAGGAGCGGTTGGAACCGGGTTGTTCAATTCTTTTGCATGCTCTGCATAATTTCTGCCAATGGCTATAATTTTCATTCTTAATTATAATATATGTGAAAATAACTGGGGAATTAACCCGCATCATTCAAAAATAGAAAAGAAAATGGTGTTATAAAACTGAGATCCGTTTTACCTGGCTTTCTGAACCTGCAATGACCCTTAAAAAGTAGATGCCAGGGTTGATCCTGCTAGGAACGGCAAAGTTCTTGGTATGCTCACCCGCATTTAAACGTTCGTTCAAAAGCGTTGCTACTTCATTTCCCAGTAAATCGATAATTTTAATCGTAGTCTGAGTGCCGTCTTTTCCAATAGATAGGATGATATTTAACTGATCTTCTACCGGATTAGGATATATTTTTAAAATATTCAACAGCTTATCTTTAGCTACAACGGTTGCGCTTTTAGTTACTGTAGAATAAGTATTGAACATTCCTGAACCGCCAGTAGTCATAAAGAGCGGCTTGTAAGGGGTAATATTGGCTTTAATTTCAGGAATCCGACCAGCTTTTTTTGTCCGGCTTTTTAGGCTGATGTGGATGCTATCCGTTTGTTGTGACCAAGAATTTGAACTGCATAACAAAACAATGCACCATGTGCATACAAGTTTTGTGAGCAACGTTATCTTAGCGTAGAGTTTCATCAAATTGGTATAGCAAATGTATTAATTTAAAACAAAGAAATTAAACATTTTGTTTAAAACCCATAATTTAACACAATTTAACAATAAAATTTAATTTTCATAGTGTTAAAAATACACAATAATTTGGTTGTTAAATTGTTATAGTTAGTTTACTTTTGCCGCACTAAATAATCAACGAAGTGTCAAATCATAAAAATGTCAACGCGTTAACCGCCGGCGGTGTTCTAATTAGTTTAGGAATTGTATTTGGAGACATTGGTACATCACCCCTTTATACCTTAAATGCGATTTTTACCACAATTTTAGGAGGGAAGCAGGATATCAATCCGTTAAATGTTTTGGGTGTTTTATCCTGTATTATTTGGACATTAACCTTACAAACCACCGTTAAGTATGTTATCATTACCCTTAGGGCAGATAATAAGGGCGAGGGTGGTATTTTCTCTTTATTTTCTCTGGTGCGTAAAAAGGCAAAGTGGTTGGTTGTTCCGGCCGTTGTAGGTGGCTGTGCCTTGCTTGCAGACGGTATTATTACGCCAAGTATCACCGTTACATCAGCCATTGAAGGGCTTACCAATAAATTCGATGTGCCGGTTATTCCCATTGTGCTTACCATTTTAACTATCCTGTTTGTTATTCAACAGTTCGGTACCAATATGGTGGGTAAACTATTTGGTCCGGTCATGTTTGTTTGGTTTGCGGTACTGGGTGTGGTAGGCGTATCTTATGTAATCAAAGATTTCAGCATTCTCAAGGCATTTAATCCTTATTATGCCATACATCTATTAGCTACCAATAAACTGGCATTTTTAATTTTGGGTGGTGTATTTTTATGTACCACTGGGGCAGAGGCCTTATATTCTGATCTGGGCCACTGCGGTAGAAATAATATTCGGATCAGCTGGATTTTTGTAAAGCTTACGCTTATTTTAAACTATTTAGGTCAGGGCGTTTGGATTTTGCAGAACAGTGGCAGTTATGTTCCGGGCGCAAAAATGAATCCGTTCTTCCAGATTGTTTCGAGTCAGTTTCAAATTCCGATGGTGATATTGGCTACAATGGCTGCGGTAATTGCTAGCCAGGCTTTAATTAGTGGCTCTTTTACCCTAATTGCAGAGGCGGTACGTTTAAACCTTTGGCCAAAAATTAAAATTATTTATCCATCAGTTTCCAAGGGCCAGTTATATGTGCCATCGATCAACTGGATGTTGTGGATTGGATGCTGTGGTATCGTACTGTTGTTTCAAAAGGCAGAAAGAATGGATGCGGCCTATGGTTTATCCATCACCATTGCCATGCTGATGACAACAATTCTGGTGAGCTTTTATTTAAGAAGCAGGCGTTTTCCGAAATATTTAATTGCCTTATTTTTCTTTACTTATGTGATTATTGAGGGCACATTTTTGATCAGTAATTTAACCAAGTTCTTACATGGCGGATGGGTAACGGTAATGATTGGTTCTTTATTGTTTACGGTAATGTGGAGCTGGTTTGTAGCGCGTAAAATTAAAAACCGTTTCGTTAAATATGTCGAAATAGAAGATTACTATGAGATTTTAACCGAATTGAGCAGTGATGAATCTGTTCCCAAATACTCCTCACAGTTGGTTTATTTAACCAGTGCCAACTTCAAAACAGAAATTGAGTCGAAAATTATTTATTCCATTATCCAAAAAGAGCCAAAACGTGCTGATGTGTATTGGCTGGTGCATGTTGACGTAATGGATGAGCCGTATACGATGGACTATAAGGTTGAATTCCTGATCCCAGGTAAATTGATCAGGATTGACTTCAGGCTAGGTTTCAGGATTGAACAACGGGTAAATTTATTATACCGTAAAGTGGTTGAGGAGTTGGTGAAAAATGGAGAGATCGACATTACCAGCCAGTACACCTCTTTAAACAAGCATAAAATTGCGGGTGATTTCAGATTTGTACTGTTAGAAAAGCATTTATCGAAGTTTACTAAACTGAGTTTCTATGAAAGGCAGATTATGGATTACTATTTTATCCTTAAAAAATTAAGTTTATCTGAAGAGCGAAGTTTTGGTCTGGATAGCAGTTATGTGGATGTAGAGAAAGTTCCGTTAATTTTTGTTACACCAGATGATATTGAATTGCATAGATTACCAGTTTAAGCAATGAGAACAGCATTGTTGATTTTGGGTACTGTGCTATTTATAGCAGGTCCCGCAGCCAAAATATACCACTTTGATCATGCGAATAGCTACATGATCGCGTCTGGATTAGGCCTCGTGATGATCACCTCTCTGGCATTTATAAAGAAGAAGTAACATAATCCTCTTTCTGTCAAAGAAAGAGGATTTCTCATTTTTCAATAAAACTTATCCTCATTCCACATCTATCGGTTGGTGTCCCACCAACCGAAACAATTAATCTCTAAAATGTGTCAGTATCTTAAATTGATCAATCCCAGTTTCATAAAAGTTTGCACTACTCCACTTATAATCTTCAGGATATTTGCATAAGTTCCATTTTTCTTTAATCGGATTATCATGTATATAATCTAATTTTTGTATCCAAATGCTTTCTTTACTTAATGGAATGGCTAGCGGATCTCTTTTCCAAAACTGAAAAACTCTATCATTCTTTTGAGATCGATATTGATTTATGAGCATCGGACTATTAACCAAAAGATATTTTCTGAATTGGTGCGCTGTGAATTTAGTAAAACTCGCAGCTGGAGATTCTTTTCCATTTAATTTGAGCATGTTCCAAATTAAATGGATATGATTAGGCATGATGACGTAACCGTAAACTTCTATAAGTTTTTGATCGACTAGAAATTTCAGCGAATTTATGATAATCATTTTTAGATTGTCATCACTTAATAAGTGAGCAAAATTGCAGATGGTATCGGTATAAAAGTATGGATAGTTGTAATCCATTTGTCCCTGTCTTTTGTAAAAGATATGCATTGTTCATTTCATATTTGAGGTGCAGGGACAACCTAATACAATATACAGATATAATGATTAACATCAAATTATTTTCTGTCGGTGAGACACCGACCGATAGAATGAAGGGGGGCGGTTGGTGTCTCACCAACCGAGGTAATTGCTTTTTTTTTTGAATAAAATAGGCTGAAATAAATTCTAGAAAAATGTATAGGTTATTAAGTAATAATTTACTGCTTTTTCCTTAAGTATTTGGTCATTGTGTTGGTGTAGTGATCATCAAAGCCTACAGCAGAAATTTCCTTATATTTTACCTTGGTCGGTTTATCATCCAGATAACCCGCAGGATCGAAGTTCAAAATCTTTAAATTTCGTTTCTTTACTTTTACAATCTCCCCAATTTTAAAAAAGAATCTTTTATCGTTTTCATTTTCTACCGTGCAGTTTAAATTTGTGTCTTTAATGGAATTGAATATAGTTTCCCAACTCTCCAGATCAATTTGATAAGGCATTTCGATCAGCTTTTTCTTTCCCTCCTGTTTCATTATTGAATCGAAAAATTGATCATAGTTATTGTGTCTGATCTTGGTAATAGAAGATATTGGAAAATGGTAAATCCGTTAAACAGAAAATCATCGTTCACTTTGAGGAAAACGAAATCAAATGAGTGATCTAAGATATAACCGTGAGAAAGTATGTAAGATTTGTTACCAACGTCTCTTTTAATTTTGACATAGTTTTTATCTTCCTGATGTTTCTCTATTTTCTCAAAAATTGTCATATCATTCATCTATAACTTAAACCTCTGGATTTGCCAATTTACTATGCTTATAGCCATAGGCAAAATAAACCACCAAGCCTACTACCAGCCAGATACCAAAGCCAATCCAGTTTGAAATGCCAAGCTCGCACATCATATATAAGCAGCTAATTAAGCCCAAAACCGGAATCAACGATAAGTTTTTGGTAATGCAATAGTAAGTTATCACTACACAGATGATTAAGAAAATCCACATCGGAATTTTATGCTTAAATAAACCCCAGCCGCTTTCGTATTTTTTCTCTACGGGAACTTTAGAGGCAGAAATAAACTGTTCATAACGATCAGCTGGTAATGCACTCAGGTAAGATTCTGCATCTACTTTCTCGGCCAGTACAATCTGTGGCGCAGCATTTTTAACAATTTCTTCTTTAACAATTTTCAGTTCATCGCCACTTAAGGAGGTAACAAAAGTTACGGTTTGAATGGTTTTAGGTGAATTGAAAAAGAATGCTTTGGTTTCTTGACCAAATTTGGTGAATGCGAAAATCAAGGCACCAATTAAAACAAATGGAACAATAAATTTACTGTTTACATAAGGTATTTTAAATTTTCCGCGTTGAACGTCGGGCCTGTTCTGTAATACTAAAACTCCTGCGCAAACCAATACAAAAGCGAAGAGCGTTCCGATAGAACAGAGATCGGTCACAATGGTAAGGTTCATAAACAATGATGGTACAGCTACTACAAAACCTACTACTATGGTTGCAAATGAAGGTGTTTTGTATTTCGGATGGATTTTCGAAAAAGATTTCGGTAGCAATCCATCTCTGCTCATGCTCATCCAGATCCTTGGTTGACCCATCTGAAATACCAAAAGTACACTGGCCATTGCAAATACCGCACTTACGGCAATAATACCGCTCATTAATTTTAAATCAATCTGGTCAAAAACAAATGCTAACGGATCGCCAACAGCTAAAGTATCTGATTTAACAATACCGGTTAAAACCAATGCAATTGCTACATAAAGAAGGGTACAGATAATAATCGCCCACATCATTCCACGCGGTAAATCGCGTTGAGGATTTTTACATTCTTCAGCTGTTGTAGATATGGCGTCGAAACCGATGTAGGCGAAAAATACCGCTGAAACGCCTTTTAAAACACCTGAAACTCCATTTGGAGCAAATGGATTCCAGTTTTTGGTATCGACATAAAATATACCTACCGCCAATACCAAAAGAATTACTGCTAGCTTAACTACCACCATAGCGTTACTGGCATTGCGACTTTCTTTCATACCGCGGTAAATTAACCAGGTAATCAAAATAATGATGCCAAGAGCCGGAATATCTGCTACAATATGAAAACCACCGATAGTTGGGGCTGTAAGCCAGGCATTATTAGCCAGGGCTGTAGCCGGATCCAAATCTGTCAGGTTTTTGCCTGCGGCTAATAGCGCTTTGGCATGTTGATGGCCGTTGTAGGCGCTTAAATAATCCATGGTCATCCAATCAGGTACGTGGATGCCATCAATGCCGAGCGGAGGTATTTTGATCGTGGAAAGTAACCCGGTGAAGTAATCAGACCAGGAGATGGCTACCGTGATATTACCGATGGAATATTCCATAATGAGCGACCACCCAATAATCCAGGCCACCAGTTCGCCAAAGGCTACATAAGAATAAGTGTAGGCACTACCCGAAACAGGTACCATTGATGCAAACTCGGCATAAGCAAAGGCCGCAAAACTACAGGCAACCGCGGTAAAAATAAATAAAAAGATTACTGCAGGGCCGCCATCTGCACTTGCCTTACCAATCGTACTGAAAATGCCCGCTCCAATAATCGCTGCAATTCCAAAAGCTGTTAAATCGCGTACACCGAGTGTTTTATGTAGTGTATTTTCATGATCGCCATAGCCTTTTGCCGCATCTTGTAATATCTTGGAAATAGATTTCTTTCTGAATAGCTTTTCGAACATCTTTTGTTTGCTTGTTTGCTCAAACTTATAAAAAGTTTGGCTAAAAACGTTTAAAGCAAGATATAATTTTCAATACACTATACCATCACACTATCGAAATGTAGCGAAAAAGAGGGTTGTTTATGGGATTAAAGTCAAAATTTAAAATTATTAACCTTGAATTGGCCTTTGATTGATTGGTAAAATTTTACGCTGGTTAAAAGTGCTAAGTTTGTTGCCGAAAATCAATCAGATCAATATGCGCTATTAATTAGATTTTTGATCTGACCATTTTTACGATAACAATATTAAGATGAATGCTGATACCACAAAAATAAAATATATTAAAGAGCGTCACCAGGGTCTGGCCACTATACTGGCCTTTGCCTTAATTCCATTGTCGGGTTTTGCTACCGATATTTATATCCCCTCCTTACCAACAATGGCAGGCGAAATGCAGGTAAGCAGTGTTCAGGTTCAACTTACTTTAAGCATCTTTTTAATTAGTTATGGTGTTGCACAGCTTTTTATAGGTAGTATACTTGATAGCTTTGGGCGGTACAAAATCTGCCTGTATTCGTTATTGATTTTTGCAGCAGCAAGTATAGTCATTGCTACAACACATCACATTTACCTTATTTATTTGATGCGCGTTATTCACGGACTTACTGTAGGCGCAATTGTAGTAGCCAAAAGGGCATACTTTGTTGATCTTTTTGAAGGCAATCAGTTAAAACACTACCTCAGTCTGTTTTCCATCATTTGGTCTACAGGGCCAATTGTAGCACCTTTTATTGGCGGTTACCTTCAAACGGTATTTGGTTGGGAATCTAATTTCTATTTCCTGGCTGGTTTCGCCCTCGTTTTTGCTTTGCTGGAGTTGCTGTTCAGTGGTGAAACCCTAAAGCATTTTACCGATTTTCAGTTGAAAAAGATCACAGGCATTTATATCAAAATGATTAAAACACCCAGTTTTACTTTAGGCATTGTAATGTTAGGTCTAGCCTATTGTATGGTGATGGTTTACAACATGACCGGTCCGTTTATTATCGAACACCATTTTAAGTTCTCTCCCGTTATTGCGGGTTATAGCTCGTTGTTTTTAGGCTTTGCGTGGATGGTAGGCGGTTTTATTGGTAAGGCCACCATCAACAGGCCCTTCTTTAAACGATTAATGATCAACTCGCTGTTGCAGGTCGTTTTCGTAGCTTTAATGATCGTAAGCTTAAATTTTGTTTCCAACCTTTGGTCGTTAATTTTCTTCGCTTTTTTGATCCATATAGGGGCTGGTTTTACCTTTAACAATTACTTTACTTTTTGCCTGAGCAAATTCCCGAAAAATGCAGGCATTGCAGGTGGATTAACGGGAGGCATTACATATGTAATTGTATCATTTTTGAGCTACGGAATTGTGAACCTGATCCCAGCAAAAGATGAACGTAACCTGAGTTATAGTTATCTGATCATGATCTTGCTGTCGGTTTTAGTGATGTTTTTGATTCTTAGGATCAGCAAAAAGGATCAGGCTGTAGATTAATGATCATCTGCATTTATGTGTAGTTTATTTTTTTTGAAGAGCAAAGCCTGTGAGGTATAGTTTAGTACAATCCTTTTGGAAAGTTTTGGATAACAATAAATATCCTTTTCCAAAAGGCAATCCATTCCATCTGTACTATTCAGCGGAGTACAGCGAATAAATTACTGATTTTGATCATCTATTCGAAGACTGTGGTTCCGTGCCAGTTATGTTTCGTGGCAAAGAACTGCAATCAAGTCTTAGCAAGGCGCTAAGGCCAGGTATAGTAAATCGGATAAAATTGACTTTAGTTGCCTAAACATCATTTAAATACATTGGCGGTTCTGTATTATTGTTTAGTTTCCGTGTCTTCTGTGTTTCCGTAGCAAAAAATGGAATCAAGTCTTAGCGAGCGCTAAGACCAGGTAAGGTAAGTATTAATCTGTGTTCATCCTTTTTATCCGTGGTTATAAACCAAAAAAGTCGTGGTAAATACCACGACCCTTATTATATTTATATTGAAGGGAAGCCTTCTACCCTCCATCTTTACACCTTCTACCTTTCCTTATCCTAACTTTTCAAGCTCCGATTTCACAAAACCGGCAAGTTCTTCTACATATTCAGCACCGAAATCAAATTTAATTCCTGCAGTTTCATAGATCTCGTTTATAGGTCTGGTATAACCCAAAGAAAGTGCTTCCAGATACTGTGCTAAAGCTTTTTCCGGATTTTCTTTATAGTTCTTCCAAACGGCTATGGCACCTAACTGGGCAATTGCATACTCGATATAGTAAAATGGAACTTCAAATAAGTGCAGTTGTTTTTGCCATACGTTTCCGAATTGCTGCTCCAGATCTGTCCAATCGGCAAACCCGGCACCAAAACGACTGTAAATCTGTTTAAATGTCTCTTCACGGTCGGCCGCTGTATGGTTAGGATTGGTGTAAATCCAATGCTGAAACTGGTCAATTACCGCAACCCAGGGCAATGTTTTTAAAACGTCGGCCAACTGTTCTTTTTTGGCACGCTTTAAATCTTCTTCATTATCAAAGTAAACATCCCACTTGTCCATCGAAATTAACTCCATACTCATAGATGCGAGTTCGGCTACTTCAGATGGACAATGCTTAAAATCATTGAGCTCTAAATTTGCGGTTAAAAAAGTATGGATGGCATGGCCACCTTCGTGAACCATAGTCGTCAAATCGCGTAAAGAATTGGCCGAATTCATGAAGATGAATGGTGCCCCTGTCTCGGCCAGTGGATAATTGTAACCGCCCGGTGCTTTACCTTTTCTGCTCTCTACATCAAAAAGATTATTGGCTTTCATGGTAGCCAATTTTGAACCCAGTTTTTCATCAATGGCATTAAAGCAGGCAATGCTTTTATCAATCAGTTCCTCGCCGTTGCTAAACGGTTTTAAGGCTGGTTTACCACTTACGCTAACTTCCAGATCCCAGGGCTTTAGCGTTTCTAAACCTAGTGCCTCTCTACGTGTTTCTGCCTGTTCTTTTAAAATCGGGACAATTTCCTTTTCAATTGCATTGGCAAAATCATAACAATCCTGTGGGGTATAATCGAAACGTCCCAATGCCTGGAACATATAATCGCGGTAGTTTTCAAAGCCTGCATTTAAGGCAACCTGATTTCGCAGCCTGATCAGCTCATCAAACAAAATGTTTAAATCATCTTTGTCAACCAAACGGCGTTGCTGGATCGTCTTCCAGGCATGTTCGCGCACCTCGCGGTTTAAATCTTTAATAAAAATAGAGGCTTGCTCCAAAGTATACTCTTGCCCGTTTAACTCCACGCTCATGGCGCCGGTAATACTTTGGTATTTTTGCTGTTTTACCTGAAGCTCGGTAAAGAGTTCAATGTTTTCGTCGCGGTAAAGTTCTAAGGCTTTTTTAATGGCACGACTGTACACGAAATATTTTTCTTTGTCCAGATCATCCATAAACGGGCTTTCGACAAATTTTTTGTTCAGTTCGTTCGATAGCGGAGAAATCTTTGGCTCAATTTCCGTGGCAAAATATTGGAAGTTTTTGACCAATTCATCATTCGCGGTATCACAACTCATTTTTATGTATCTCCAGGCAAAATCTTCTTCCAGGGCAGCTTCCAGTTCCGAACGGTCTTTTAACCATTGCTCTAACTCAATTGTACTTTTTATTTCGCGGTTTTGCAGTTCAGTAAAAAGTGGTGCTAAATTTTCCCAGGTAATGTTCAGTTCCTGAGGAATATATGTTCTTGGTTTCTTAGTGATCATAGTAATTAATTATTTAATATGGGAATGATTGAAGGCGTGAATGGTTTTATGACGAAATGTTATAATCTCTCATTCAAAATTCAATCATTCACTCAATTATTTATGTCTTAAATACGCGTCTATTAAAAAGCATATGGCAAACACTACAGATGCATAACCGTTTAAGGTTTGAAATGCCCTGTTTACTTTGCTGATATCATTTGGTTTTACTAGTAAATGCTGATAAACAAGCATTGAACAGAAAAACACAATACCTACGTAATAAACCCAGCTAAAGGATGAAAAAAACACAGGCAAAATAACACAGGCAGCCGAAAGTATATGCAATAGCACAGAAACATTCAAAGCATTTTTAATGCCAAGTGCTGATGGGATGGAATGTAATTTTTCTTCTCGGTCAAATTCTTCGTCCTGAAGCGCATATATGATATCAAACCCACTTACCCAGAACAATACGGTTAACGAGTAAAGTACAGGCACCAGTGCAAAATGTCCGGTTACGGCAATATAGGCACCAATAGGGGCAAGGGCGAGGCCAAGGCCCAATACCAGGTGGCAAAGTGCAGTGAAACGTTTGGTGTAACTATAAAACAAAACCACAAATAAAGCCACTGGCGATAAATAGAAACAAAGTGGATTAATAAAATAAGTGGTAATGGCAAATAGCAGGCAATTGATGATGACAAAAGTAAGTGCCTCATTGGCCGAAACTTTTCCTGCCGGGATATCGCGCATTTTGGTTCTTGGGTTCTTCGCATCAATATTCCGGTCGAGGTAGCGGTTAAAAGCCATGGCCGAATTTCTGGCAAAAACCATACAAAGCAAAACCAGAATAAGTTTATACCATGAAAATGGATTTTCTGTTGTAGTTACGCCCAAGAAGAAACCAATCATGGCGAATGGCAGCGCAAAAACAGAGTGAGCGAATAATACGAGTGAAAAGTATTTTTTCATTTTTTTAAGATGATGACACAGATTATCTGATTACACAGATTTTAGTTATTTGATTACACAGATTTTAGACGTTAAACTGAAATTGTGTACAGCAGACTGGAAAATGTTTAAAACTTCTTATAGTCTGTCGGAACGACGAAATCTTTATTTACCTCATAAATGAAGTTTAAAACTTCATCTTTTCCGGTTCCTTTTTCAGCAGAAGTGATAAAAGTAGCCGGAATTTCTTCAAAAAATTCGCCCAGCTTTTTCTTAAAGGCCGCAACGTTTTTCTGGGTGGTAGTCATCCCTTGTTTATCTGCTTTGGTAAAAATCAGCGAAAAGGGAATTTGTTTTTCACCTAACCAGTAGCAGAATTCAATATCAATTCCCTGCGGCTCTAAACGGCTGTCTATCAAAACAAAAACGCATTGTAAGCTTTCTCTTTTAGTGATGTATGCCCGGATAAATTTCTCCCATTTCTCTCTGCTGGTTTTAGAAACCTTTGCATAACCATAACCCGGCAAATCGACAATATACCAGGCTTCGTTAACTAAAAAGTGATTAATCAACTGTGTTTTTCCGGGGCGCTGAGAAGTTTTGGCCAATCCATGTTGATTAACCAGCATGTTGATCAATGAAGATTTACCCACATTAGAGCGGCCAATAAAAGCATATTCAGGCATAAGTGGTGCCGGTAATGCCGAAATCTGTGTGTTGCTGCAAACAAATGTTGCGGTTTTGATAATCATAGTACAAAGGTATGGTTTTGAGTCCGAAGTCCGAAGTCCGAAGTCGGAAGTACAAACTGATGTTCTTTAATCTGATTTTTGACACTACGGTGAATACTTTGCACCAAAGACTTGGGACTCCGGATTAAAGACTCCCGACTTTTATCTATCTTTGCTTCATATCATGAATCAGAATATTACTCCATACCAGGTAGAAGATGCAACTAAAAAAGAGCAGGTTGCAACCATGTTCAACAACATTTCTGGAACTTACGATTTTTTAAACCATTTTCTTTCTTTAGGGATTGATGTGTTATGGCGCAAAAAAGCCATTAAAGAACTGGTATCTATCCATCCAAGAACTTTACTTGATGTGGCCACCGGAACTGGTGATTTTGCTTTTGAGGCCATAAAAAAGCTTCATCCGGAACGCGTAATTGGTGTTGATATCTCGGAGGGCATGTTAGACGTGGCCAGGAAGAAAATTAACGAACGTATTTTAAATGAAGTTTTTACCGTTCAGGTAGGCGATTCTGAGGGGCTGCATTTTGAAAACGATACGTTCGATGCCATTACCTGCGCATACGGTGTGCGCAACTTCGAAAATCTTGAAAAGGGATTAGCCGATATGTACAGGGTATTAAAGCCCAACGGTAAAATGGTGATTCTGGAATTTTCGAAACCAAAAGTTTTTCCGGTAAAACAGTTGTATAGTTTTTACTTTAAGCAGGTAACGCCTTTTTTTGGAAAACTCTTTTCGAAAGACCATAGAGCCTATACTTATCTGCCAGAATCGGTAGCCGCTTTCCCAGACGGAGAGGATTTTACCAGCCTGATGGAAAAAGTTGGGTTTAAAAGTACCAAACAAAGAATCTTAACGTTTGGAATAAGTTCGATATATGTAGGAACTAAATGATCAGAAAATTAAGCTTCATTCTTTCACTTTTGATGGTCTCTACAGCCACCTTTGCGCAAAACTGGGGCGGGGGGATAGATGATGAAGACTGGAGTTTTGGTTTTAATTTTCAGTACATATCGGCCGAATACAAAATTCATAAAAAGCCAAACTGGCGATCGCCTTTTTATGAAGTGCCAAACGCGCTTGATCCATCATATGATCCAAATTCGGGCATTCCAATTACTCCAAACTTAAATGCTATTTCCAGTGCTCCGTCTCAAGGCTTTGGGTTAGGGTTTGTGATGAACAGAATGATCTCAGACAACTTTGATATCCGTGCAACACCTTCGCTTATTTTTAGTGATCGGGTAGTCACTTATGAGTATGAGCCTATGGCCCCGATTGATGTGGGCAACGGGCAAACTAAAAACTTCCAGACAGTAGTTGACAAGAAAGTACAGGCAACCATGTTCGAATTTCCCTTAGGCATAAAGGTTAAATCGAACCGGTTGAATAATTTTAGGATGTATTGGCTTGGCGGAGCTAAATATTCAATTGATATCGCTTCGAAAAAGAAAACCTTCGATGAGGGAGAAGCGGCCGTAAACAAGTTTTTAAAAAATAAAAGGAATTACCTGTCGTACGAAACAGGTATTGGTTTTGATATTTATTTTGAGTATTTTAAAATGTCTCCCGAAATAAAACTCTCCTATTCGGCTAACGATTTGCTGCAGCATGACAATACCGTTTATGCCAATCCGATAGATAAGTTGAAATTACGTCAATTAACATTCAGTTTGATTTTTCAATAGTCAGGCAATCCAAAAAAACTTACCTTTGTTGGTATAGGTAAATTAAAGCTTTTTTAAAAAGCTTTACCGAGACTTAAAATTCATAGAAATGTCTAAAATCGCATTAATTACAGGTGCAACCTCTGGTATTGGTGAAGCTTGTGCCCATACATTTGCTCAGCAAGGTTACAACCTGATATTACTGGCCCGCAGAAATGATCGTTTGGCCAAAATTGCTCATCATTTGGAAGATAAATATGCCATTAACATTCAGCAGGTTTTGTCTGATGTCCGCAATAACAAAAGCCTCACGGCTGCTTTAGAGGCCTTGCCAGCAGAATGGAAAAAGGTTGATGTTCTGATCAACAATGCGGGCTTAAGCCAGGGTTTAGATCCTATTGATAAAGGTGACACAAATGATTGGGACACCATGATTGATACCAATGTGAAAGGTTTGCTTTATGTCACTAAAATTGTTTCCAATTGGATGATTCCCAATCAGTCAGGACATATTATCAACATTGGTTCTATTGCCGGTAAAGAAGTTTATCCAAACGGAAACGTATATTGTGCCAGTAAACATGCGGTAGATGCTTTGAGCAAAGGCATGCGTATCGATTTATTGCCCCATGGCATAAAGGTTACTGAAATTAATCCGGGTATGGTAGAAACTGAATTTTCGGTGGTGCGTTTTAAAGGTGATGAAGACCGTGCAAAAAAGGTATACGAAAACCTGGAACCACTAATTGCCGATGATATTGCCGATGCCATCTGGTACGTTGTGAGCAGGCCAAAACATGTTAATATCAACGACATGCTCATTATGCCAACTGCGCAGGCTACCGCAACGGTAGTAAATAGAGGTTAGTTAGGTTAACTGTATAAACTGTATAAATTGGTTAACTGCTCAGGCGACTAACCTTTGAAACTGTTTAAATTGATAACTGTACAATTAACCGGTTTGAAAAAATAACCAACTACAAAAGAACAAATTAGGTTTTAGAACTATGTGTTTCTGCGATTAACCGATTTGAACAATTAACCGATTAACGATTAAAAGAAAATGATATCAAATACAATAGATCAGGAAATTAAAAAAGCCATGCTGGCTAAAAATAATGCACAGTTAAGAGGCTTAAGAGCAATAAAGGCAGCTTTACTGTTGGCTAAAACAGAAAAAGGGTCTTCAGAAGAAATTACAGAAGAAGCGGAAATCAAAATTCTTCAGAAACTGATTAAGCAGCGCCGTGAATCGGCTGATATTTATAGGCAACAAAACCGTGAAGACTTATATCAGGTAGAAAACGAGGAAATTGAGGTAATTAATCAATTCCTGCCAAAACAATTAGACAGGGAAGAGGTAGCCTCAATTATTGAAGGGGTAATCAAACAATCTGGCGCCACATCGGTTAAAGATATGGGTAAGGTAATGGGGATGGCAAATGCAGCACTTGCCGGTAAAGCTGATGGTAAATTAATTGCAGAGATCGTTAAAGAAAAACTCGCTTAATTGCGGTAAAAGTTTAAAGGCAGAAGGTTAACAATCGCCGACGCTTATCGCTTTACGCTTTGCAAAAGACGTTTTTATACCGTTTTCGATTTTATTTCAGAAAAATGGCTGATAAATGCATAAATTTAATTTTACTCTACTAACTTAGTATTACAATACCATCTAAAATAGATATGACTTACCCGATAAAAGAAGAAGACGGATTTAAATACATTGAAGCTGGAACAGGCGAGACACTGGTATTGCTACACGGCCTAATGGGCGAACTCAGCAATTGGGAACAGGTTATAGAACAGTTTAAAGATCGTTATAGGGTAATTATTCCAATTTTACCAATTTACGAACTGCCTATTTTAACATTGGGCGTAAAAGCATTATCAAGATATCTTCACCGCTTTTTAAAATATAAAAATTTAAACCAGGTAGTGCTTATCGGCAATTCGCTTGGCGGTCATGTTGGCTTAGTGTTTACAGTGGCACATCAGGAGTTTGTTAAGGCGTTGGTACTTACAGGTAGTTCTGGCTTATATGAAAATGCTTTTGGAGGGTCTTTCCCGCGTAGAGAGAGCTACGATTATATCAAGGAAAAAGTAGAGTTTACTTTTTACGATCCTGCAACGGCAACCAAAGAACTGGTTGATGATGTTTTTAAAACAGTTAACGATAGATCAAGGGTGATCCGTATTTTGACCATGGCAAAATCGGCCATACGCCACAACATGGCTAAAGACCTTTCCAAAATTACCATACCGGTTTCATTGATATGGGGCAAAAACGATAAGGTTACACCACCGGAAGTGGCAGAAGAATTTCACCAACTGTTGCCTAACTCCGAATTAAACTGGGTTGATAAATGCGGGCATGCGCCTATGATGGAACACCCACAGATATTTAATGCATTTTTAGAAAAGTTTTTAGATAGAATATTGTTAAAGTAAATGTTTGCAGCAGAAATCATATCAGATGCAATTCCATCATTAAGCGCCGATGACACGGTACAGAAAGCTTTAGATCGTATGAACGATTTTAAACTAAAGCATTTGCCCGTTGTTAACGAGGGAACTTTATTGGGGTTGGTATCTGAAGATGATTTGTTGAACATTGTTAATCACGATACGCTTCTAAGCGATAATGCCATAAACATACTTCATGTATTTGTGTTTAGTAATGCTCATGCTTACGATGTACTCCGTTTGTTCAACCAGTTAAATTTAACAGCCGTTCCGGTTTTGGATCAACATAAAAACTACGCCGGTTTAATCCCTGTAATCAGTATGGTGAATGCCATGGCCGAACAGTATGCCGTAAATGAGGCAGGCGGAATTATTGTTCTGGAAATCGGTAACCGCGATAATTCATTGGCCCACATTGCCCAGATTGTTGAAGCCGATAATACACAGGTGCTCTCTTCGTATGTAAATTCTTTCGAAGATTCTACGCGTTTAGAGGTAACGCTCAAAGTAAATAAAACAGAAATTACTTCATTGGTAGCCGCTTTCGAAAGATATGATTATCTGGTTAAAGAGGTATACAATAACACCCAGATTGATGATGGATCGCAGGAGCGTTACGATTCTTTCATGAACTATTTAAATGTATAAACCTGCTTTATGAGGATTGCAATTTACGGAAGGGATTTTAATGATACGGTTTTGCCCTATGTACAAGAGGTTTTTAATCATTTAGCCGAACATCATATTCAGCCTGTTTTATATGCTAAATTTAAAACATCGCTACATGGGAAGATAAAACTTCCGGCCAATACCATTATTTTTCATAACCATACCGAACTAAAGGAACGTGCAGATGTATTGTTGAGCTTAGGTGGAGACGGTACATTGCTTGATACTTTATCATTGATTCGCAATTCAGGCATCCCTGTAATTGGGATCAACTTTGGCCGCCTTGGCTTTCTGGCCAGTATCAATAAAAATGAAATCGGATCGGCACTCCATGCCTTGATCAATAAAGAATATACCTTAGATTCCAGATCGCTCTTAAGGCTGGAATCAGATAATGGTTTATTTGGTGAAGAGAACTTTGCCTTGAACGATATTACCATTCACCGCCGCGATAATTCGGCGATGATGATTATTCATGCCTCAATGAACAATGAATTCATCAACTCTTACTGGGCCGATGGATTAATTATTGCAACCCCAACAGGTTCTACAGCTTACTCTTTAAGTTGCGGTGGACCAATTATTTATCCGGATTCTAAAAACTTTGTCATTACACCTATTGCGCCACATAATTTAAATGTACGGCCGGTTGTTGTGCCAGATGGCAATAAACTCTCTTTCGAGGTAGAAGCCAGAGAATCAAAGTTTTTGGTTTCGTGTGATAGCCGGACAGTTACTGTAGAGCGTTCAGTAAAAATTAGCATTAAAAAGGCAGATTTTTGCTTAAATCTTATCCGCCTTAATAATGAAACCTATTTAAACACGTTAAGGAATAAATTATTGTGGGGTATAGATACCCGTAACTATTGAGTATGGCTCCAGGCAAACAGCTGTTAATTATTCTACTTCTCATTGTTAATACGCAGCTGGTTAGTGCACAGCGTACAGTGGTGGGCAACCCTTCCTGGGAAGTTGGGATGATGGCTGGCGGAGCAGGTTATATGGGCGATCTTAACCAGAATAATCCATTGCAGGTAAGTGGTTTCTCAGGCGGTGCTTATGTAAAACGGAATTTTAATCAATATGTTGGCATCCGTTTAAATTACACCTATGGAGAGATCAGGGCAGATGATGCCGATTCGCGTAATGAACAGTTCCGCCAAAGAAACCTGCGTTTTAAAACAACGTTAAATGAGTTTAGCGGACTGGTAGATTTCAATTTTTTTAATTTTAACCTAGGCGGCGGAACGCGTCAGTTTACGCCCTATCTTTTTACAGGGCTGGGTTTTCTTATGTTTAAACCGACTGTAAATGTTTATGGTGAAAAATACCGGTTAGACCGAGTAGCCACCGAAGGTCAGGAAAATGGCTATAATAATGCTGTGTTAACTATTCCGTATGGCCTTGGGCTACGGTATAATTACAAATCTACATGGAGTGTTTTTACCGAATTGGGGTACAGGACGCCTTTTACAGATTATATTGATGATGTAAGCGGAAGGTATCCAACTAATCCAGCTTATGTTAAAAGCGGAGATTACTGGGTTAATTTATCTGATCCTTCAGCTAACCAGATTGGAATGCCGGGCACCCAAAGAGGCGATTTTAGAAAAAGGGATACTTATCTATTTGTTAGTATTGGCATATCTTTTACCTTTGTATCCTCAAAATGCTATTCCTTTTAAGCTGATTTTGACATAATTAATGGGATTTAAAGAACAAATAGACTATAGCCGCCTGCCGAAGCACATTGCCGTAATCATGGATGGTAATGGAAGATGGGCTAAAGGCCAGGGCAAAGTGCGGGTTTTCGGACATGAGCATGGTGTACTTTCTGTAAAAGATATTGTAGAAGGTTGTGTGGAAGTGGGTATCGAATACCTTACCTTGTATGCTTTTTCTACCGAAAACTGGAACAGACCCAAAGAAGAAGTAGATGCTTTGATGCAGATTCTAATTTCAACCATCAACAGAGAAACTGAAACACTTAATAAAAACAATGTTAAGCTGAATGCCATTGGCAATATTGCATCTTTGCCTCAGGAGTGTATTGATGATTTAAAAGAAGCGATGGAGAAAACCGCCCATAATGAAAAATGTACTTTAACACTTGCTTTAAGTTATAGTGCAAAATGGGAGATTATCGAAGCCGCTAAAAAAATTGCATCAGCTGTAAAAGAAAATGTCATTTCACTGGATGATATTAACGAAGACCTGTTTGCATCTAAACTCACAACCGTAAATATACCCGATCCTGAACTCATGATCAGGACCAGTGGCGAACACCGGATCAGCAATTACCTGCTTTGGCAAATGGCTTATACCGAGTTTTATTTTACTGATGTTTTATGGCCGGATTTCAGACGTGAAAATCTTTTCGAGGCTATTGTAGACTATCAAAAACGCGAACGCCGTTTTGGTAAAATTAGTGAACAGTTAAACTAATTTTTCTTTTAACACTTTTTAACAAGCGTTTAAACTAACTTAGCACCACTTTTATACGATAAATGAAACCATAATAAGGGAACAACATAAAGGCAATCTGCTTTATAAAACATCGTTACCTTTTGGTCATTACTGAACAAATAATTTTAATGAAAAGAATATTTCAGGTTTTAATCCTACTCATTTTAGCCGCTCCGGCCTTCGCTCAAATACGTCCACAAGGTCAGGCTCCGGTAACCCCTTCGTTAAAGGTTGGTGGCTTAGATCTCGATTATTTTAGTCCGAAAGAGTATATTATCGGAGGTACAACTGTAACAGGTACCCAGTATTTAGATAAAGAGGTATTAATCACCTTATCTAAGTTGACCAAAGGCGATAAAATCGTTCTTCCTGGCGAGGCTACCTCTGATGCGATTAAAACATTGTGGGCGCAGGGCCTGTTTGATGATGTTAAACTTAACGTCGAAAAATTTGTTCAGGATTCTGTTTATTTTGAAATTGAAGTAGTAGAACGTCCGCGTTTAAGTTCTATCGATTTAAAAGGTGTTCGCAAATCTGAAAAAACTGCCATTCAGGAAAAACTGAACGATAAAACAGGTAAAATCGTAAACGATAACCTATACAATACCACATCTGCTATTGTTAAAAAATATTTATTGGATAAAGGCTTTTTCTTTACAAAAATCGATTACAAAACGCGCAAGGATCCGAATGCAGAAAACAGTGTAGTCCTGGAAGCTTATATTGATAAAGGACACCGTGTTAAAGTACAACACATTGATTTTACCGGAAATAAGGATTTCAAATCAGCAAAACTCAGAAAGTTTCTTAAAAACCCTAAACAATTTGCCTGGTGGCGTTTCTGGGGTTCCGGAAAATTCTCAAAAGAGAAATATGAAGAGAACAAGGTAAAAATGGTTGCTAAAATGCACGAGAAAGGTTATCGCGATGCAGAATTGTTAAAAGATACCATTTACCAATATAATGATAAAAAGGTTAACATCAGGATGGACCTTTATGAAGGCAAAAAGTATTATTTCGGTAATATTACCTGGGCAGGTAACGCAATTTATCCGGATAGTATTTTAAATAAAGTATTAACGATTGAGAAAGGTGATGTTTTTAGCGAAGAAAGATTAAATAAAAAATTAAATGGGGGTGGTGAAAACGGTGGAGACATTAACAGTATGTATACCGATAACGGATACTTAACTTTTAATATCGATCCGGTACAGACCCGAATTTACGGAGATACTGTTGATGTGGAATTACGTATGTATGAAGGACCGCAGTACACCAACAACCGCATCACGCTGAAAGGAAATACCATTACAAATGACAAAGTTGTTTTACGTGAGATCCGTACTAAACCGGGACAGAAATTTAACAAAAGCGATTTAATCCGTACCATTCGCGAGATTGGTCAGTTAGGTAACTTCGATGAGTCTAAAACGGTACCTACACCTCGCCCTAACCCGGCTGACGGTACTGTGGATATTGAATACGCAGTAGAAGAAAAACCTTCAGATCAGATCGAGCTATCTGGTGGGTTTGGCGGTGGCCGGATCATTGGTACATTAGGTTTAACTTTCAATAACTTTTCGCTACGTAACCTGTTCAATTTAAAAGCATATAAACCATTGCCAAAAGGCGATGGACAGAAATTAAGCTTACGTGGGCAAACCAACGGTAAATATTACCAATCATATAGCTTCTCCTTTTCGCAACCATGGTTTGGTGGTGAGAAACCGGTAAGCTTTGGGGTAAGTGCATTTACTTCATTGCAATCAAATGGTTTAAGTAACGGAGATGCTCTATTTCAAAAAATCCGTTTAAACGGGGTAACCGTGAGTCTCGGAAGAAGATTAAACTGGCCTGATAACTATTTCCAGTTGTCTCATGCGGTAAGTTTACAACAATATATTTTGAACAATTATTCAGGATATTTATTTAATACAGGTACATCTTATAACTTGAGTTTATCACAAGAGATCAGCCGTGATTCAAGAGATTCGCCGATTTTTCCTAAATCAGGATCGTTTTTACGTTTCACCGTTCAGGCTACACCACCGTTTTCATTGTTGAATAAAACAAACTATGCTACGGCATCTGACAAAGAGAAATACCGTTTTACAGAATACCATAAATGGAAATTTGATTCGCAATGGTATCAGAGAGTAGTGGGCAATCTGGTAGTTAAGGCCCAGGCACAATTTGGTTTCCTGGGGCAGTATAACAAAGCCGTTGGCCAGTCTGCATTCGAACGTTTTAAACTAGGGGGTGATGGTATGCAGGGATTCGATTTCTTACAGGGTTCTGAGTTAATTGCTATGCGCGGTTATGCCAACAACGCTGTGATACCAAATGGTTCTGACCCAAGAATTGCACAACAATCTGGTAGCCCGATTTATACCAAATATGTATTGGAGGCCCGTTATCCGGTAATTGCGAGTCAGCAGGCAACAGCCTTCGTTTTAGCCTTTGCTGAAGCTGGTAATACCTGGAATAGATTTGGTGATTTTAATCCTTTTAATGTGAGAAGATCAGTTGGTGTTGGTGCACGTATTTTCCTACCTATATTTGGTTTATTGGGTATCGATTACGGACATGCATTTGATAGGATTCCTGGCGTTCAAGATGGCGGTAAACAAAACTTTACTTTCAGTATCGCACAACAATTAGGTGGATTTTAATTGATAAAGAACAAAAAATTAACTAATTATGCAATAAATCATTGCAATAAGAGTTTAAAGAAAGCTTAGGTTATTAACTATATCATTAAAACACATACACAAATGAAAAAGTATCTTTTTATCGCATTCCTGCTTTGCACTTCTTTTGGTGCTTTTGCGCAAAAGTTTGCTTACGTAGACAGCGAGTATATATTGAAACATTTGCCAGAATATAAATCGGCACTCAGCCAGTTGGATGTAGCATCTAAACAATGGCAGCAGCAGGTTGATCAGAATTTTTCAGAAATTGACCGGATGTACAAGGCTTATCAGGCAGATCAGGTTTTATTAACTGATGATATGCGCAAACGCCGCGAAAACGAGATTATAGAAAAAGAAAAACAAGCTAAAGAATTTCAACGCTCTAAGTTTGGGCCAGACGGAGATCTATTTCAAAGCAGGGTGAAACTGATTAAGCCTATTCAGGATAAAGTGGCCGAAGCCATTAAACAGATCGCAAAATCTAAATATTTAGACTTCATTTTCGACAAGAGCAGTGAGGCCACAATGATGATTTATGCCAGTAGTAGTTACGATGTGAGTAATGATGTAATTGTAAAATTAGGTTATAAACCAGGGACCGTAAATAATTAGTATATTCGTCCCTGATTTTTGAAGAAAAACAAACAGAAAAAAATAAAAAAAGTAAAGTAAAACGATGAGAAAGTTAATTAACGTATTCTTTGTAGCAGCGGGGTTATTGTTTACAGCGAATATGGCAAGTGCACAACAAAAATTAGGTCACATTAATTCTGAAGAGGTTTTTGCAAATTTACCTGAAGCTAAAACAGCTCAAACTACCTTAGAAACTTTAGGTAAACAAAAGCAAGCTGATATTGATGCCATGATCAAAGAATATCAGACTAAAATGGCTGCTGCAGAGAATAAACAAAAAACGTTAAGTGAGGCGAATAAAGAAACAGTAGGTAAAGAATTACAAGCTGCCGGTCAGGAATTACAGGACTTGGAAAAACGCATTACCGATGCACGTACTAAAGCATCACAAGATATAGGTACCAAACAAGGTGAATTATTCCAACCTATCCAGGCTAAAGTTGCAAATGCAATTTCTGCTATCGCTAAAGAAAAAGGTTTGGCTTACGTGTTTGATATTGCAAACGGTCAAGGTGGTAACAATTTAGTATTCTGGGATGGTGGCGATGATATTACCGCTGCAGTTAAAACTAAATTAGGTATTTCAGCTACTGCTGCAAAACCAGCTGCGCCTAAGAAATAGTCTTCAGTCAGAAGTCTTTAGTCTGAATGACAAAGCGGAATTAAGTGTAACTTAGTTCCGCTTTTTTGTTTTATTAAGTGTCGTCTTGCTGAACTTGTTTCAGCGTCTTAATTAATGAGATCATCATTTAGAAGGTAGCGTTCTCAAGAAATCTATAATAAATGTGATTGACAGATAAATTTTATTAGTTAATGTCCCTAGAAAAATAATCATTCCCAACTTGATTGGGAATCTTAATGCAAGCGCTTTAAGATTCCCGCATGCGCGAGAATGACGACGCGACTACTAGATTCTGTCAATGGTAGCCTGTCGAAGGACTTTCTTAAACGCTTATTACATCATTTGCAAAGTTAAGTTATAAGGTTCTGCTTGCATAACTCTTCAACCATCAAACATTTAAGCTAACTTTACAACATTTCACCATTTAACTTTCAACAATGCAGGCATCACCGATAGGTATTTTCGATTCAGGTTACGGTGGTTTAACGGTATTCCGCTCTATTGCCGATCGGTTACCAGATTACAACTATATTTATTTAGGTGATAATGCCCGTTCGCCTTATGGCGATCATGCTTTTGATATCATTTACAAATACACTTTAGAATGTGTAGAATGGCTCTTTGCCAAAGGTTGCCATTTAGTAATACTCGCCTGCAATACCGCTTCAGCTAAGGCACTTCGAACCATTCAACAGCGCGATTTACCTGCTAAGTATCCAGATCGGCGCGTACTCGGCGTAATCCGACCTACAGCCGAAGTAATCGACCAGTACACAAGTACCAAACAAGTAGGGGTAATGGGCACCAGAGGAACCGTTAATTCGAAATCCTACCTTTTGGAAATCAATAAATTTTTCCCTGATATACAAGTGTACCAGCAAAGTTGTCCAATGTGGGTACCATTGATCGAAAATAATGAGCATTTAGAGCCAGGGGCCGATTTCTTTATCAATGAATACTGTAGTCAGCTGCTAAAACAATCGGCCGATATCGATTGTGTATTGCTGGCCTGTACGCATTACCCTTTATTATTGCCTAAATTAAAAACCATATTTCCTGATTACATCAACATTTTGGCACAAGGTGATATTGTAGCCAATAGTTTGGTAGATTACTTGGCAAGGCATCCGGAAATTGAACAAAAGCTGGGCAAACAGGGTGAGCGATCTTTTTACACCAGCGGCGATCCGGTTGCATTCGATGAGCATGCCTCTATCTTTTTTGGCGAAGCATTGAAATCGGGTAAGATGTAAGGTAGTTTATTGGTCATTTGTTTATTGGTCATTGGTTTATCGGTCATTAGTCATTGGTCATTTGTCATTAGGCCATTGGGTGATTAGTTCGTCGGTGAGTTGTTTATTGGGTATACCAAACGCTAAAATGCTAACTCAGGCAAGAAGTTAAATGTTCAACTGTTCAAAGTGGTTAAGAGACTGTTAACTGCCAACTGAAAACTGCCACCTGTAAGCTCCAAACTCCCAACTCCAAACTAACTATTGCGGTAACTGCTCAACCCTAACTAATACCGCTGGCGATGATAGGGCATCTAAAAAGGCAACAACAGCATCTTTCTCGGCTTTGCTCAGTTTTAAGCCCTTTAACAATTTATCGTTTTTAGGCAAAAGCGGATCGTTTACCTGTTCTGGCTTTACCCTTTGTACGGGCATGCCCACATTGTACATGTTCATTACGCCATCCATATCAGGAAATAGGCCATTGTGGAACCAAGGGGCTGTTTTCATTACATTTCTTAAACCCGGGGTTTTAAATTTGCCCACATCTTCCGGTTTTTTGGTTACGTTATATAATCCTAAATCTTCGTATTTACGTCCGTAGTAAGTTAACCCATCATTATGGAATTCGTTATCCGTAAATAAGGGACCATTATGGCAATTGATACAACGTGCTTTAGTACGGAACAGGTGTAAACCCATCAATTGCTGATCAGTAAGCGCTTTTTTATCTTTTCCTAGAAAACGGTCGAAAGGTGTTCTGCGGCTAACAATACTACGCTGAAAAGTGGCCAGGCTCTCGAAAATACGTTTATTGGTAATTTCTTTTGAACCAAATGCAGATTTAAAATAAGGTTGATAACCTTTTATCTTACTCAGTTTTTTAGATAGTGCTTTCATATCCTGGTGCATTTCATTATGTGCAGCTACCGGACTACCAGCTTGTTCTTCTAAGTTGCTTGCACGGCCATCCCAAAACAGGCGTTTGTAAAACCACACATTCTCTAAAGACGGGGCATTGCGGATATTGGCCAAATGATCGTGTCCAATAGATACCTGGCGGCCATCAGTCCAGTGTAAATCTGGCGCATGGCAGCTCGAGCAGGAGATTTGGTTTGAGCCTGATAAACGTGGATCGAAAAATAAAATTTTTCCTAACTCCACCACACTTTTCACCGAATCATTTTTTAAATCGACAGGCGAGGGAGGAAGTTCACCAAGTTCCTGAAAAACGGCGCCTGCATCTACCGTAGGTTTGGGCCATTGGCTTGTCGGTTTTGAATAAACTTTGCGCAGGCTATCAATACTCAATTCATCGTCATCATTAAAATTGGCCGATTGAAATGAAAACAAGATCAACCCACTAAGGATTAAGGAAAGGATGACAAAAATTTTACTCATGTTTAAAAATAAAGGTTTAAGCTGATGTTGGAAGAAAAGCGGTCTTTGCCGGGAGTATTTGTTAATATTCTACCGAAATCTTTTAGCTCGTCTCTTCTCCAATAGCTAAGTCCAAGTTTAATTCCGGCCTGAATTTGTTTGAACATCGGGATACTATAATCACTTGATAAGCCAACACCAAATTTTGAGGTCGTATTATAGGCATAGTCGTAGTAAATTACATTCTTAGTAAAAACACCTTCGTTAGCCAGCAGTACACTGAAATCAGAATTAAGGTACTGGTTGTATAAACCGGTTAAGCTGATGCCCCAGTTGTGTTTGTTTTTGTTTTGATGGTTTACACCATAACTAAGTGAGTAGATTAGCTGGTTAAATCTGATATCATTTCCGGCAATGCCATCTTGTTTACGTTCTTCATACTGTTTCAGACCCAAACCAAAGTTATGGGTAAATTGGTTCTTTCTTATGCTGTAGTAAGCCTGTGTACCCAATGACTTGTTCCTAAATAGGTAACTGTTTGCTAAATAAACATTCATGTAATTATCGCCGGTATTTGATTTATAACTAACGTTTATACTTAATGCAATTGAAGCTGTTTTCTTTAACCAAAAAAGACGATAGTTTTCACTTACCAGATTAAAGTTGATATATTCAGTAATCGCCAGTGAAGTTCTGTAATCAAATTTTTGTTTCTCCCTAGATGTCTGGAAGATAAAATTAAAGCTTCCCAACTTTTTATTTTCAAAGCTTAAATAAGCATCAAAGCCGTTCCTTATCTGGTTGTTTTGAACGGTTCTTCTTTCATTATACTCTTCGCCTTCACCATACCCGTTTATTAAATAGTTCGTAAATTCAGGAATTACTTTGCCTTGAGAAAGACTACTGTTTTTATATGCAACGTTTACCTTTTCCAATCCGTAGCCATGTCTGTAAGCTGCACCCAGGGCTAGTTCTTTTGTAATATGATAACCTACTGAGGCAAGTAAATTTAATTGGTAGTCGCTGATTTCGCCACGTGGATCATTCGTAGAGTAATGGTTGCCTATCCTATAATCGGTTCCTAAGCCAACGTTTAAATGATCATTTAGTAAATTTTTACTTGCTGAAGCCTTCAGATTATAAACTGTTCTTTGATAATTTAAATTTTTAACTGAGCCAAAATAATAAGGGTTTGCCAAATTATTCCGGGTTTGATGAGAAAACGATGTGCTGTCTTCTACCGATCTGTTGTATGAGAACAATCCCCACAATGTGATCGAATTAAGTTGTGAAACTCCCTCCGTGCTTAACAAAGTGGTACTTACCTTTGATGCATCTTGGGCTTTCATCAAAGTACCTTTTTCAAAAACCTGGTTAAGCTTTAAACTATTAAAAGTTATGGGCATTAGCTTTTTAATGAAAAAAGGGCTGATTTTTGCGAAATCATAAGCGCCAAATTGCACTGAGTCTGCAGAGAATTGTTTGGCATCTGTTGCGGTATGCTGCGCATCGTTAATTTGGGCTGATGCCCTGAATGCAGTGCCAAAAATTAAAAGTATATATAAAATATTTTTATGCTTCATTTTTATGTTGTGGGTTATTTTGACCCATATAATAATTATTTAAATCCCCTGGGATTAGCAAGTGGAAGGAAGTCAAAATCCTCTGCTGAGTTATTGGTGTCTTTTAAAATGATCCTGCCATTCATGATGGCTTCTGTTTTTCTGATTACAGATTGAGAAGAATATATCCCATTGGGTACGTAGGTATATAATGCATCAAGGCTTGCAATAAGTTTTTTAGGTACTCTTGATGTTGCTACATTGGTTTGCGTCTCTACTGCATCAATGATGAAGGACCGGGGAATTTGATAATATCTGTCAGCACTAGCACTTGGCGGAGCAATGGTTGGATATGGGTATTTTGGTAAATCTTTAATAGCTGTTGTACCAGGGTTTTTAAATATGATGTATCCCATTCTGCCACTTGTTTCCAAAATCAGATCAGTTCCGTTGTAAGATAAAACGTCAACGTTGGGCACTAAAGGATTATCTATATCGGAAGCGAGAGGTCGGGGTAGGAAAGGGGCATAATAGGCTTCAAAATCTGCACCACTCAAATCGATTGTTAAGGATGGGTCTCGCGCTGCAATTACCTTTCCGTCAGAACCGGTAAAAGGTGCTTTGTGGTTTACTGCAGTTTGTGCAAGTACAATACTATTGCCCGGTTGAACCGGATATTGCTTTCCAGTTCCAGGTATCATCAATAGTGCTCTCGTATAAACATAATCATTATTGGCATCAATATTTGTAGGCATACCTTGCGATTTACTCCAGTCATACTGGCTGTTCGGTTGCCTGTAAATATTTACGGCAGTGAAGTTTTGGATGCCCAATGCTTCCCCGATATACAAACTATCAGCATATAATACAGAATCAGAGTTGTTGTAAATCTCAATAAATTGATCTCTAAAAGAAGCACCGGTTGTGGTATTAGACCCTGCAAAATAGATTTGCTTGATTACCCATGGGCCTGTTGGGCCTGCGATAAGTTTTAAATGAATACTTTGACCGTTTTCAATGGTAATAGTCCTTGCTTTTTCTGAAGCATTAAAAACCACATTTTTAGATACGGTTTCTCCTGTAAGAGTAGAATATTCGGAAGCTGAAATTTCTATGGAGGCTGAAATATCATAGCTTCCCGGCGAAATTGAATCTAAAGAAAACGTGCCATCAGTTTGGGTAGAATAAATATTTTCTTTGTTATTTTTATTGTTCTTGAAAGTCAACTTCACTTTGCTTAAGGGTAAAGCCTTTGCCAGGTTATCTGAAGCGTATGATGTGATCACCTTAAACTGAACCGGATGGATTTCTGGTATAGCGCCCTGGTATTTTTTGCAGGCAGAGAAAAGAAATACAATAACAGCGATTGCGAATATAGTTTTTTTCATCGTCTATAGTTTAATCGATAATTCAGCACCAAAAGTCGGGCTGCTGTTTGGATAGTTATATGTTCCCGCAGGAGTAACATAATATGGTTGATAATTGAACACATTATAAACGTTAAATGCGAATTTGAAACGTTTCTTAATCTCTTTTGCAATGCTCATGTGGTAGTTAGAGAATATACGGGGAAGGTTGGCTTCGGCCTGTTGCTCTGGCGTTTTATACAAATGGCCATAAGAAGAGTTATTCCTATCGAAATTTGTAATGGCTATATACTGATTGGTACTGGTGTAATAACCTAATGGGATTCTTGAACTTTCGGTATTGATAACTTTATCCAGTAATTGGAATTCGGCAATAAATGAAACCACGAGGCTTAATTTGGGTACATGGGTTAAGCTGGTAATTCTCCCGTTGCTGAAATAAGCTCTGGTATTTTTTGGCTCATAAACGCCAATATAAGCATAGTTCGGGTCTGTTGTAATTGTGTTGGGGATTTCACTGCTTAACAAATTATGAACCGAACGCGATTTAGTTTTAAAAAGTCCGCCGCTAATATTAAAAGAGGTTTTAATCTCGCTGATCTCTGGTGTATTTAAAATGGCTTCAAATCCCTGATTATCAGATAAAAGATCGTTTTTAAATGTTGAATAATTAATTGCGTAAGCTTTTGTTCCTGTTTGATTAATTGTTGGCTTCGCCCCCGCATTGAGGGTTGCAGTATAGCTAGGAAGGAAAATGCTCTGTAAATTTTGGACAGTAGATATTCCGTCTCTCGATTTTTTGTTGAAGGCCGTCAGTGAAAGACTAAATTTATTGATTTTTAATTGGGCTGAAAGCTCAATACTTTCACTTTTTGACGGCTTTAATCCTACACTTGTAGGTTCGTAACGTTCTACATAAACCAAATAGGTACTTTCATTTACCTTGCCATTATATGCGTTTAGTAAAGGTATTTCAAAAAAGGTTGGTCCAGGAAAACGCTGTGCTAAGCCCGGCGATTTATATGATAAACCATAGGCAACACCAAATCTTAAGTTCTTATTAACCTCGTAATTGATGTTTGTTCTTGGAGAAAAAGATGTATAGCCATTTTGTATATCAGTTCTCATCCCTGCTCTTACATTTAATGGCTTGCCTAGTAGTGTCGCTGTAAAGAGATCCTCGATATAAAAGCCAAGGTCTTTTTGTGCCAGGGCCAATCTGAAGTCATAATAACGTTCTGAGCTTTTTGTGCCCAGCGATGTGTTTGCAACTCTTGTGGTACCCCGTGGCTCGTTCGGATCAATCGTTTGGCCCAATCCCTTGTTTGCACTGTAGCTAAAACTAGTGCCGAAAGATAGGTTATGCACAAGACTTCCTGTTGCAAACCCTCCGGTAAAATCTAAATTAGCGGCTGCATTTATCGGACGACCATCTATTAATGATTTTGCAGTGTAGATACCTGAATCGTAATATCCTTCGTGTATTCCGGTAGTTGTTGCCGTACTGTATAATACATATGCATCATTAACTAACTCTTCCTTATAACTAACCTGATGTCCTTCTGCATATCTTAAATTTAGACCAATATTTTTTAGAAAACCGTTATTAAAACGATAGTTGCTTCTGTTTGCAACACTAAAATTCCAGCTATCGAATTTTGTTCGGGTACTTTTTTCGTCATCCGGGTCGAATTTTATGCCATCAAGGTTTCTGCCATAATCTATGCTGAAGGTGTTTTTTAATTGCCTGGTATTGCTAAAAGAATTTGTCCACATCGCGTTTGTATTGATTCTTCGGTAAGCTTTTAATTTATCGCGGTTATCCTCGAACGAGTTAACATAATTAATGCCCACATTTACAGCGCCGTATCTTGGACTGATTTCAAAGCCTTTGGAGAAACTATATGACGTGGCATTATCGCGTAACTGCATTCTGACATAGGCTGGAGATTTACCCGCTTGTCGTTCAATAATAATTGCTCCATCGGTTAAATCACCATATTTTGCGGGTGCCACCCCAGGTATTACCTCTATGCTTTCAATATTATCAGCTGGAATTTGCCTTAAATCGGTACCTCCAAAAGTATAGTCACCAGTATAACCTGTTTTATCATTCCCAGTCCCTCTGATTCCGTAACTTCCACTTTTTACAAATGCTGAGCCTACGCCACCGGTCCTGCCAGCATTAAAGCTTTGCATGTTTGCATTGTTACTAATGGTATTCCCATCCATAACTATAGCAATTCCAAATGCATTATTTAGTTCGAAAGCGCCTTTCCCATCAGTAGTAGGAGCATAAGCAGCCCTTAAATTAATATTTTGTACATTTTGAAGAGAAGGCGGCTGGATTTTCCTATTCGGAATCTGATTCAACAGATCGTTTACACTCAATGCCGGAGTTTGTTCAATTAAATCCCTTGTAATAATCAGCGAGGAGTTGGTTGAACCCGAATAATTCCGCTTGGCATTAATTTCAATGTTCTCCAAACTTAGATCTAAAACCTCTAACCGGATGTTTCCAAGATTGGTTTCTCCTGCTTTAACGGTTACGGGTAAGCTTAACTTCTGATAACCAATATAGGAAAATTCGAGGGTTAGGATATTATTCGTTTCAGAGCCGTTAATCCTGAACAAACCATTTTTGTCTGTAATTGCATATTGATTGGTTTCTAAAATTTTAACGTTAACAAGCTCCAAAGGCTTGTTCTGCGGATCGACTACAGTGCCAATTACCATATTTCTTACCTGCGCCATTACCGACGAACAAATAAAGAATAATACTAGTGATGTGTAAATTTGTTTCAATTTAGACTAAATCTTAATAATGATGCAAAAATGTTAATTTCAACTTGTTTTTGCAAGTTATTTAGAATTATTCTAATTAATCATACAGGTTTTTAACTTGGGAAATGCAGAAGCGGTCTATTGTATCATCTGTCAGATAAAACTCATCATCACAAAAGAAAACACTTTTGTTTAGGTTCTGAATATTTAAAAGGATAACTTTGCGCCTTCAAATCCATATAATGAGTGATCAGATAAAACACGAATGCGGAATCGCTTTTATTCGCCTGTTAAAACCACTTTCTTACTACCAGCAAAAGTACGGTACAGCACTTTACGGCCTTAACAAATTATACCTTTTAATGGAAAAACAGCATAACCGGGGCCAAGACGGCGCAGGTATTGCCACCATTAAACTGGATATGAAACCAGGCAGCAGGTATATTAGCCGATATCGAAGCATGGCTTCTAATGCAGTGGCCGATATCTTCGAATATGTGCAGAACAAATTTGTTGATATCCAGGAAAACACCCCTGAATTAATGCAGGATACGGAATGGCTCAAAAACAATGTCAGCTTTATTGGCGAAGTTTTATTGGGCCATTTGCGTTATGGTACACATGGTAAAAACAGCATCGAAAATTGCCATCCTTTTTTAAGGCAAAACAACTGGATGACCCGCAACCTGGTTATTGCCGGTAACTTTAACATGACCAATGTGGATGAGTTATTGGAACAGTTGTACGAATTGGGGCAGCATCCAAAGGAAAAAGCAGATACGGTAACCGTATTGGAAAAAATCGGTCACTTTTTGGATGATGAAAACCAGGAGCTTTTTGATCAGTACAAAAAAGAAGGACACGATAACGTTGCCATTACGCACAAAATATCTGATAACCTGGATATTGCCAATATCCTTCGCCGCTCGGCCAAAACCTGGGATGGAGGTTATTCGATCTGTGGTATGGTCGGTAATGGCGATTCGTTTATCATGCGCGATCCGGCAGGTATCCGTCCGGCATATTATTATTACGACGATGAGATTGTGGTTGCAGCTTCTGAAAGACCTGCTTTACAAACCGCATTTAATATCCCTTTTAAAGACGTTAAAGAGATCGATCCAGGTCATGCTTTAATTATCAAGAAAAACGGCGAGGTAAGCATGGAGCAGTTCCGCGAGCCTACTGAAAGACTATCTTGCTCATTCGAGCGCATCTATTTCTCAAAAGGAAGTGACGTGGAAATTTACCGTGAACGTAAACAGCTGGGGCGTTTATTGAGTGATAAAATTCTTCAGTCCGTTAATTACGATTTAAAGAATACGGTATTCTCGTTTATTCCAAATACAGCAGAAGTTGCGTTTTTCGGAATGGTTGATGGTGTTCAGCAATATGTACGCAGGCACCAGAAAGACACCCTTTTGCATAAAAAAGAGCAGCTAAACGACGAGCAGCTGGACGAGTTATTATCGATGGCGCCCAGGGTGGAGAAGCTAGCGGTTAAAGATGTGAAATTGCGTACGTTTATTACGCAGGATGCAGATAGAAGCGAAATGGTGGCACACGTTTACGATACTACATATGGTATTATCAACAATCACCAGGATACTTTGGTCGCATTGGACGATTCGATTGTACGGGGTACTACCTTAAAACAGAGTATCATTAAAATTGTAGACCGTTTACATCCTAAAAAAATTATTATTGTTTCTTCTGCACCTCAAATTCGTTATCCTGATTGTTATGGTATAGATATGAGCCGGATGGGACAGTTTGTAGCTTTTGATGCAGCTATTCAATTGTTAACTGAGCGCGGCATGTGGCAGGTAATAGAAGATGTTTACGCCAAATGTAAAGCTTCGTTATTGTTGCCTAAAGAGGAAATTGTAAATCACGTTAAAGATATATACAAGCCGTTTACGCCTGAAGAAATTTCGGCCAAGATTGCACAGATCATTACCCCTAAAGGTACTGTAGCCGAGGTTGAAGTAATTTACCAAAGTTTAGAGAACCTGCACGAGGCTTGCCCGAAAAATAAAGGCGACTGGTATTTCTCTGGAAACTACCCTACGCCGGGAGGAAACAAGGTAGTTAACAAAGCTTTTGTGAACTGGAAAGAAGGAAATAACCAAAGGGCTTATTAGTAGCTTCAAAATTTCCCGTGAGGAATAAGATAAAATAGCTCATATCGTTGATATGGGCTATTTTTTTGTTTATTTGCTGCGGTTCGTGAGGACACGGCTATGGCGTGTAAAAACAAATATTGACCGCTAAGAAACAGTTAATTGTTGATTGTAAGTTGGTTATGAAAGTGTTGTCTGCGTGATGTTACAGGCTTTTCCCATCTAAACCTGACATACGCGGAAAGCCCGGAACCCGGTTTTTCACCGGGTGAGGACTTGCAGCATTGGCAGGACGAACCTTAATAGCAGCACCGGCATTGCTTTCCAAAAAAAAGCTACTAATCACTAAAGTGTTTAAGACACTAGTGGGTATTAATTTGCCAGAAGGTTAAGTTTTACGCGTAAAACTTCAGGTAAGTTTTAATAATGAGCCAGAAGGCAAAAAAGATGATTATTACACCGGCAATTTTATTCAGCTTTTTAAGCGCGTCTTCTTTTATTTTATAACGCAGTTTGCTAGAGTAAAAACTTTTGGCGCCATCAATGCCAAGTTGTGTGGCCATGGCAATAAAAAAGCAGACCAGTTTTTCGTTAAGCATATTGTTGAGCTTAACAGAGATGATTCCGCTCACAATAATCCAGAACATGAGGGTAGAAGGAGTGAGGATGCACATTAAAAAACCTTTGAGCACGTAACCTCTTTTGCTTACTTTTTGGAGTGTATTGCTATCGTAATGCACAGTAATTTTTGAAACCAGGTAATAAATCCCCACCGCCAGTAAAAACACACCGCCAATACTGCCTACGTATTTATCAAATTCTGCTTTATAATTAAAAAACTGGCTACCAAAAAGAACCAGTCCAATCAGAATAATATCACTTATAATTACGCCAATGGCTAAAGAGAAACCAGCATTGAAACCCCGTTCGATGCTGGTTTTAATCATTGCAAAAAATACCGGCCCTGTTAAAAACGATGAAATAATCCCTGCTCCTATACCTAGTAATATAGCTTCAAACATGCATTGTATTGTTTATGATATGCGAATATGCAATTTTATACCTAAAGATGTAACATTTATTTTTGTTGCATAGGTTGCATAAAAAATACTGGTTATTAGTTTTTTTTATTTATGTTTAGCCCCACTAAAACTAGATTTATAATATGAATTCAGAACAAACGCAAACCAAGTGGGCGCAGTTTATTCCACTGGTCACTGTATTCTTCTTTTGGGGCTTTGTAGCCGCCAGTAATGACATTCTCATCCCGGTATTTAAAAAGGCATTTGATTTATCGCAGGCCGAAAGTCAATTGGTTTCACTGGCATTTTACATCGCATATACGGTGGGGGCGTTAATTTATAACCTCATTTCAGTTATTATGGGAAAAGATATTGTAAATAAGCTTGGTTATAAAAATTCATTAGCTCTTGGTTTAGTTATCTCGGCGGCAGGAACCTTACTTTTTTATCCGGCAGCCAATTTGCATTCTTTCCCATTAATGCTTTCCGGTTTGTTCATCGTAGCCTTGGGTTTCTCTTTACAGCAAACTGTTGCCAATCCGTTGGCTATTGCTTTAGGACCGATTAAAACAGGTTCACAACGTTTAACACTTGCGGGTGGTATCAATAACTTCGGTACAACCATTGGGCCGCTTATTGTAAGTTTTGCCATTTTCGGTTCGGCGGCGAATGCCAATACCAACATTAGCGTAGAAAGCGTTAAAATTCCTTATTTAATTTTAGGAGTGGCTTTTATAGCCGTTGCCATTTTCTTAAAAATGTCGTCGTTGCCTGATCGACCTGCTTTGGTGGAAGCTTCGGCAGATGACACTAAATCGATTAAGGGATCAGCCTTGAATTACCCGCAACTGGTTTTAGGTATGATCGCCATTTTCGTTTATGTGGGTGTTGAGGTTTCAACAGCGAGTAATCTGCCGGCTTACATGGAGAAAGACTTAGGCTTTGAAATCAAAGATATTGCACCTTATATTTCATTATACTGGGCGAGTATGATGATCGGCCGTTGGACAGGCGCCGTTGAAGCTTTTACCGATAATGTAAGCACACAAAAAGTATTGCGCTTTATTGCGCCTTATTTGGCTTTTGGTATTTTCCTGGTTGTAAATGCAATTGCAAAACACGATCTGGCACCTTTTTATATTTATGCAGCAATTATTTTGGTGCTAATTTTAGCCGATATGGCCAGCAAAGGTAATCCCGCCAGAATGTTATTGATTTTTTCTGCTATTGGCATTACCGCTTTATTAATTGGTATGTTTACTACCGGCATGACGAGTGTATATGCCATTACCAGTGTTGGTTTGTTCTGCAGTACCTTATGGCCATGTATCTTTACTTTAGCCGTTAGCGGTTTAGGTAAACATACCAGTCAGGGAAGTAGTTTCCTAATTATGATGATTATGGGCGGTGGTATCATCAGCTGGTTGCAAGGTTTGGTATCTGAATTTACCGGCATTCAATACAGTTATATTGTAGGTATTATTTGCTTCGCTTACCTGGCATTTTACGCCTGGAGGGTAGCTTCCATATTAAGATCGCAGGGAATTAATTTCGATCAGAAAATTTCTGGCGGACATTAATTTTTATTCCAGTATTTTAGCAGCCACAAAGATTAAGTTCTTTGTGGCTTTTTTATTTTAGCACATGACAGATAAACCAAGTTTCGATACCATATTTATGAATCTGGCAACCGATTTGGCTGCCCGCTCGCACTGTGTGCGTGCGCATGTTGGTGCCGTTTTAACCAAAGATACCCGCATTATTTCGATCGGTTACAATGGCCCGCCGGCCGGTACACATAATTGTGATGAGGAATGGCCGGAGCATGGATGCGCACGAGATAGCAAAGGAAGTTGCTCTCTGGCCTTACATGCTGAAGAAAATGCGATTTTATATGCTTCAAAAAATGGATCGAAAATAGAAGGATGCACACTGTACACCACCCTGTCGCCCTGTATTGCCTGCGCGCGTCTTATTTTATCATCAGGAATTAAACTGGTTTATTATTCAAAATCTTACGCTGCTTATAAGGGCCTACCGAGCGATGAAGGTGTTGACTTTTTGAGAAAATTTGGAGTGGAGGTGATTTTAATGGAGGGTTAGGGTTATCGTTTATTAATTAATTGTAGATGCTTATTGCTGGCCATTATCGATAAAATGCTGAAATCGCAAGCTATTCAAAAAAATATAACCTTAATCAGTAAAGACGAAAACATAAGCAAATACCGATCAGAGGGATTGAAGGTTATCTGGTGATTATTGTTCATTAGTAATTGCAAACTATCTTCGGACTCCGGACTGCTGACTTCGGATTTTTCCACTAAAAATCTCTAATCTTCCGTATCAAATCTCATATCTAATTGGTACTTTTGCGGATGCAAGAGAAAATCATTATCGTCGATTTTGGTTCGCAGTTTACACAACTCATCGCCCGCAGGGTTCGCGAACTAAATATTTACTGTGAAATATATCCATACAATAATCTTCCTGAAGTTACACCTGATGTAAAAGGCGTTATCTTTTCAGGTAGCCCTTACTCTGTTCGCCAGGAAGATGCACCTCAGATTGATTTATCAAAGTACCATTTAAAATATCCTTTACTGGCTGTTTGTTACGGCGCACAATATATTGCCCAACATTCAGGAGGTAGCGTTCAGCCTTCATCAACGCGCGAATATGGCCGGGCTAACCTGAATTTTGTAAATCAGGAAAACAAATTATTTAAAGGGATCAATATCGGTTCGCAGGTTTGGATGAGTCATGGTGATACCATTACCGATATTCCTGAAAATTTTGAGCTGATTGCGAGTACCGATAGCGTAAGGGTGGCAGCTTATCACATTAAAGATTCTGATACTTATGCCATCCAGTTTCACCCTGAAGTAACGCACAGTATTGATGGAAAAATTCTTTTGGAAAATTTCCTGGTTGATATCTGCGGATGTAATCAGGATTGGACTTCGGCTGCTTTTGTTGAAACCACCATTGCAGATATTAAGGCCACGGTAGGGAATGATAAAGTTGTTCTGGCACTTTCAGGAGGTGTGGATAGCAGTGTTGCTGCGGTACTTTTGCACAAAGCTATTGGTACAAACCTTCACTGTATCTTTGTTGATAACGGCTTATTGCGCAAAAACGAATATGAAAGTGTTCTAGAGCAGTACAAAGATTTTGGGTTAAATATTAAAGGTGTTGATGCGAAAGACAAATTTTTAGGTCAGTTGGCCGGCGTAGAAGATCCTGAGACTAAGCGTAAAATCATTGGCCGTGTATTTATCGAAGTTTTCGATGAAGAATCTCATCTGATCCAGGATGTAAAATGGCTTGCTCAGGGAACTATCTATCCGGATATTATCGAATCAGTATCAGTAAAGGGTCCATCAGCTACCATTAAATCGCACCATAATGTTGGTGGTTTGCCTGATTTTATGAAACTTAAGGTGGTAGAGCCACTTAAAACGCTGTTTAAAGATGAAGTGAGAAGAGTAGGCACAGCATTAGGTTTAGAATCATTTATTTTAGGTCGGCACCCGTTTCCAGGTCCTGGCCTGGGCATTCGCATCATTGGAGAGGTTACTCCCGAGAAAGTGGCCATTTTACAGGATGCTGATAAAATTTATATTGATAATCTGAAAGAAGCGGGTTTGTACGATAAAGTGTGGCAGGCAGGAGCTATATTTCTACCTGTAAGATCAGTAGGGGTAATGGGCGACGAGCGTACCTACGAAAATGTAATTGCTTTACGGGCTGTAGAATCGCTTGATGGCATGACTGCAGATTGGTGTCACCTGCCTTACCCGGTATTAGCTAAAATATCAAACGAAATTATTAATAAAGTTAAGGGAATCAATAGGGTAGTGTACGATATCAGCTCTAAACCACCGGCAACCATTGAATGGGAATAATGCAGTTTGGAGTTGTTAGTTTTTAGTTTGGAGTTTTTATTCCAAACAATATAAATAATAGGCTTATGCTAGCAAGGTGGAATAAACTTTGCTAGCATATTTTGTTAAAAAAGATAGGTATGAATTTGAAGAAAGTTTATGGGTTGCTGGTTTTGTTTACGATTGTATTAGGTGCTTGTTCGCCTAAAATCAGGACACCTAAGCCTGAAACCAGTAAACCGGTTGAAAAAGAAAAACCTACAGATAAAAAACCTATCAAGAAGTTTTCGCAGGCAAGCGTTTCTCTGCTGGTTCCATTTAAGCTGGATCAGCTTAATTTAAAAACTGCTACAAAGGCTGAGATCGAAAAATATGCGATGCCTATCGATTTCTATCAGGGCTTTAAACTTGGATTGGATTCTGTCGCAGCACAGGGTTTAAACTTTAAACTAAATGTTTTTGATACAGAAGATGATAATGCGCATATATCACTTTTATATAAGAATGAACGCTTTAAACAAAGTAACTTAATTATTGGCCCTGTTTTTCCGGAAGGATTAAAATTTATCTCTGCTTATTCCAAAGAAAATAATGCAATTATTGTATCTCCATTAGCGGCATCAGAACCTACTGAATTCAATAATCCCAATTTGGTATCCATTGTAAACAATATTGGATTACATGGAAAAAAGATAGCCACTTATATTGCTAAAAATTACAATCCTGCTAATACGATAGTGGTGTTTATCAACACAAAAAAAACAGAAGACGAGGCTTTCGCAGCACCGATAAGAAGTTATCTTCAAGCCAATAGCAAATTTGTTATACAGGAATATGCATCAGCCTATGCTTTTGAAACAAGGATGATCAAAGGTAAACAATATGCCGTAGTGCTGACTTCTTCCGACCGCGCTTTTGTATTACCAACTGTAGAAAAACTATACAAACTAAAACATCTCCGGACCGGAGGATATAATATCTCGCTTTTTGGTCACCCTAATTGGGTAAAACAGAATTATCCGGCTGATAAATTGCAGGATCTGAACACCATTATCAGTTCTTCTTATAAAATCGACTATAAAAACGGCAATGTGATTACCTTTATCAAAAAGTATCGCTATAAATATGGTTTTGAGCCAGGGGAGTATGCTTTTAAAGGTTTCGATGTTGGTTATTATTTTGGCAGGTTACTGGCAACCCATGGTGAAGATTATCGTGATTATATCGTGAAAGATAAATATAAAGGCCTGCATAATAACTTTTCATTTATTCGTGATGAAAAATCAGGCTACATTAATACCAGTTTAATGTTATTGAAGTATAAAAACTTTGCCTTAAGCCCGGTTGAGTAATCAATAATTTTTCTTTTTAATTATCGCATGAGAGCAGATCACCAGTTAAGGGCCTTTGAACAAATTTTGAGCAGTTACGATGGAAATTTACCTTTACATCGTTTTCTGCCTGTTTATTTTAAACAGCACAAGCAGATGGGCTCGTCAGACAGGAGATGGGCAACAAGATATATCTACAGCTTTTTTAGACTGGGTAAGGCTTTACCGTCATTACCTGCTGAGGAGAGGTTAAGTATTGCAGATTTTCTATGTCACGATACGTTAAGCCTGTTGGTAGAAAAGAACCTGCCCGATTTAAAGGAGAGTATAAATTTGCCGCTCGAAGAAAAATTAGCACTAATTAAAGCTAAATATCCAGGCTTTGATGTCGAAAAGATTTATCCTTTTCATACGGCACTTTCTACCGGCATTAATAAAAATAATTTTTTTGCATCGTTTTTTAAACAACCTGATCTGTTTATTAGGGTAAAGGCTGAAGATTCAGCAGCAGTGATTTCCAAACTGGAAGCTGAAAATATAACTGTTAAAGTAATTTCGGATACTGCCCTGGCTTTGCCCAATGGAACCAAGCTTGAAACCATTTTAAAGGATGGGACTTATCAGGTTCAGGATTTATCATCACAACACACAGGGTTATATTTTAAGCCTAATAAATGGGATAAATGGTGGGATTGTTGTGCAGCTTCTGGCGGAAAAACTCTATTGCTGAACAGTTTGGAACCGGTAATTGAACTTTTGGTTTCAGATTTGCGGGAGAGCGTGCTCTTAAATCTGGATGAACGTTTCCGCTCGGCAGGAATCAAAAAATACCATAAAAAAGAGCTTGATCTTTTAAAGAACAATGATCAGGTTTTACACCATTACCAGTTTGATGGAATTATTTTGGATGCGCCTTGTACAGGTTCAGGAACATGGGGAAGAACACCTGAGATGCTCACTTTTTTCGAAGAACGTAAGATTGATCAGTTCGCATCGATACAAAAGGGGATTGCCCAAAACGTAGTAAAATACCTTAAACCAGGAAAACCTTTAATTTACATTACCTGTTCGGCGTTTGCAGCCGAAAATGAGGCTGTTGTACAGCATATGATTGATACATTGCCATTGGAACTAGAAGAAATGGAATTGATAAAAGGCTTTGAAAATAACGCCGATACCATGTTTGTAGCCAGATTGATTAAGCAAAGTGAATGACAGGGATTTGGATTGTAAGATTGGGATGCTTATCGTTCTCTCCGTCCTTTCGAACGGAGTGCAACGCATTCGAGAATCAAGAAGCGCTCAGCGAAGCTAAATCTATCTCGGATTAGATCTCTCCGTTTCGCTGCTTCAGTCGAGAGGACGACAATTTAAGTGTGCTCGAACCAGGATGCAAAATTCCTTTTGACGTACTTCACCGCTTCGATTAAAACGGCTATTGTTCCGATAATTAGGGTATATTCTTCAAAGCTGTTCATTGTGTAAGCTTTATGTTTAGATGAATATACGGAATTATTGTTACAGATTGGTGCGGGAATTGTCATTTAATAGAGTAATCGTCATTTCAACCGTAGTGCCTGCCCGTACAGGCGGGGAGAAATCTTTAAACTTACAATTTAAAGATTTCTCCATTTCGCTACCAATGAAGAATTGGCAGGCTTCAGTCGAAATGACGATCTAACCGGACCTGCTAAAGCCCCGTATTATTCCTGAACAATTTAACGGCAATGGCCAGTAAAATCACCCCAAAGGCTTTACGTAAAATATTAAGACCGGATTTACCGAAAAGTTTTTCCAGTCTGTTGGTATTTTTCAATACAAAGTAAACAAACAACATATTGAGTATAATGCCTACTAAAATATTCTGGGTATGGTATTCTGTTTTTAGCGAAAGTAAAGTGGTCATCGTTCCTGCCCCGGCAATCAAAGGAAAAGCCAATGGTACTATGGAAACTGTTTCAGGTGCTTCTTCCTTAAAAATGGTTAAACCCAATACCATTTCCATGGCGATGAAGAAGATAACGAAAGAGCCGGCAATAGCAAAAGATTCAACATCCAAACCGATTACTTTTAGGAGCGATTCGCCAACAAACAAAAATAGGATCATTAGACCTGTTGCTACCAGCGAAGCCTTTTCTGATTCGATGTGACCAGCCTTTCTACGGAGTTCGATCACCACCGGTATCGCACCTAAGATATCAATAATCGCAAACAACACCATCGTTGTCGATAGGATCTGGCTTAAGTTGAATGTCATAAAATCAGATTTCATAGCAGCGCAATTTTAAGCAAAGGTAGTGGAATTTGTATCAATTCCTCAATGGTAAGGTGATTTATTAGAAATAGAATTGCGTACGCAAGGTAAGCACGTTATCTTTTCTATCAGCAGTGTAACCCGAAAGCTGGGTGGATTCATTTCTGACGATATCGTAATACAATACTGCTTTAAAATGTGGGTTAAAATGATGTAAAAAGCCAAAACCAAAAGTGTCAAAACGAACGTCAGCAGGCGATAGTCCTTTATCGGCCGAAATGTCCATTCCTTTAACTTTAGCATTTGGATCATACCAGTCGTATTTTAGAATGAGCTGGTTATCGGTACTATTTAAAGTTTGTACAAACGTGAGGTAAGCACCATTAAAAGTTCTGGTATAATAAGGCAAGGCTACCGATTTATTATCAACAGGATAGGTACCTGGTGTGGCCGAGGTAGTTGAAGTGCCGGTTTGTAAGCCCGAAATTACTTCTGCTCTAAGTTCTGATTTCCAGCTTTTGGTTTTTGTGGCCAACTGGATATCTGCACCATAATATCTTCTGGGTGCTACTTTATTAACTGTTGAAGCAGTAGAATCCTTTTCCATTCTCCATTGATCGTTGATCCTGTTCATTTTATAGCTAACAGGTAAACGATGGTTTAAACCGCCTTGCAATGTACTTATGCCACCTGCAATGGTAAACTGATTAAATGCATAAGTTTTATGGCTTAATCTGAAGATGAAATCTTTGCTATTGTCAAACTCACCCGGACCAGCCAAGCCCTGACCATTATAAATACCGAAATCAAACACCAGATTTTTAAGTGTTGCATCTTTCCATCGTGGATTTAGCGTAAACGTAACACCCAGGTCACGTTCCGTTTTCATTAAAATCTGCGACATCCGTCCACGCTCCGGTGCTTCCCTGACAGAAGAAGACAGCTGCAGCTCGTTCCCGAAGGGACGACCTGAAAGGCCAAGCGTTACCGCTAATATTTTCCATTTGTTTTCATAATAACGGCCCCAGAAATCGCGGATGGCTACGCCCTGCTCGGTACCATCAAACTGGAGTACAAAATAGGTAGATGGGCTACCATCTTCTGTTAACATCATGTAGTCAGCCCGTAATCGGCCCCTTCTCAATCTGAACCGGTTATTGGTGAATTCGCCAAAATTCCCTCCCTGGTATTCTGCCTGTGCCCCATTTGATTGCGCAACCTGAAATTGTGGCTGCAAATATCCACTAAATGATAATGAGCCGTATTTCTTTGATATGATGAGTAAATGATTTACTGTTGTAGAATCCATTACGTCATTAATCGTCCGTTGGGCATGCACCAATGTGGAAATGAATAATAAAACAGCAGTGATAAAGAAATAAGTGCTTTTAAGTTTAGCAGGATGGCGGTACATTTTGTTAATTTTTTTTGCAAAGGTAACTTTATTAACAATTATTTAACACAAAAAAGCCCCGACTTTTGATCGGGGCTTTAATTAAAAAAGATAGTTTTTTTATAATTCTGGTTTCGGAGGATCAACAGGTTTAACCGTATTACCGCTGTTTCTAAGAACCGAGTTCTTTTTACCATATAAGAAATAAATCGCTATACCTAATCCCATCCAGATTGCTAACCTGATCCACGCTTCTAATGGAAGTGATGACATTAAATAAACGCAAACAATGATGCCCATAATTGGTACGAAAGGCACTAATGGCGTTTTGAAAGGACGTGGCCGATCAGGATCTGTTTTGCGCAATAACATTACACCAATACAAACTAGAGAGAATGCAAACAAGGTACCGATAGAAACCATGTGGCCTAAATCGGTAACCGGAACAAAACCAGCAAAGATGCTTACAAAAAGCATAAAGAAGATATTGGTTTTGAAAGGTGTTCTGAATTTAGAGTGGATAGTGCTGAAGAATTTTGGTAATAACCCGTCTTTAGACATGGTATAAAATACCCTTGACTGGCCCATTAACATCACTAATATTACTGAAGTATAACCTGCTAAAATGGCAATGATTAGACCCATTTGCAACCAGCTGTAACCGGTTACTTTAAAAGCTGTAGCAGCAGGAGAGGCATCACCTTTAAAAACGGTGTAAGGTACTAATCCTGTCATTACGTGTGCAAACAATACATATAATATGGTACAAACCACCAATGACCCTAATATACCAATTGGCATGCCTTTTTGAGGATTTTTAGCTTCCTGAGCAGCTGTAGAAACGGCATCAAAACCAATAAATGCGAAGAACACCAATGCTGCACCAGCTGCTATACCTGAGATACCAAACTCTCCTTTAACACCTGTGTTTTCAGGAATATAAGGCGTATGGTTAGCAGGGTTAATGAATTTCCATCCCAGTGCAATGAAAATGATCACTACTGCTACTTTCACAATTACTAAAATGTTATTAAGACTCGCCGATTCTTTGGTACCGCGGATTAACATTAAAGAGAGTAAGGAAACAATTACTACAGCAGGAAGGTTGATCCCTCCTCCATCTACCTCTGCAAATGATTTAGTTAGGTAGAGGGGCATTTCGAGTCCGAACTCGTGCAATAATTTATTAAAGTATCCAGACCATGAAACGCCGACGGTTGCAGCACCTAAAGCATATTCGAGAACCAAATCCCAGCCGATAACCCATGCCATAAATTCGCCCATAGTAGCATAAGAATAGGTATATGCACTTCCTGCTACCGGAATCATTGATGCAAATTCGGCATAACATAATCCGGCAAAAGCACAGCCAACTGCCGCTAATACAAATGATAAAGTTACAGCAGGTCCGGCATGATCGGCAGCAGCAATACCCGTTAACGAAAATAAACCTGCGCCAATAATAGCCCCAATGCCCAACGCGACAAGGCTTGTACTGCTCAGTGTCCGTTTCAACGTGCCTTCACCGCTTTCAGCAGATTCTGCTATAAGCACATCAATAGGCTTTTTTAGATTCATAAGTTGTTTAGTCTTTTATGTTTGTTGATTTTTATGATAATAAGCAGTAAACCTAAATAAAAATTACCAAAAACAAAAAGGGATTCTGTTAAAATCCCTTTTATGAGTCTTTATATCTATGATTTTACAACTAACGGCTCAATGTATCGGTTGTATTTATCAAAGTGTCTGTTTTTATGTTTCCCAAAGCATCAGTTTTTTGTTCAATCCTGATTTCTTTCCGAACTTCCTGTTTGTGTTCGCCTTCAATTGCCTTAACTGCGATGTAAGGAGCGATAACCAATGAAACAATAGACATTAATTTAATCAGAATATTCATTGACGGGCCGGAAGTATCTTTAAAAGGATCACCAACCGTATCTCCTGTTACCGATGCTTTGTGCGGTTCTGATTTTTTGTAGTGCATTTCGCCATTAATCATCACCCCCTGTTCGAAAGATTTCTTGGCATTATCCCAGGCACCACCGGCATTACTCTGGAAAATACCCATTAATACGCCTGTAACGGTAACGCCGGCCAGTAAACCGCCTAAAACTTCAGGTCCAAAGGTGAAGCCTACAATCACCGGGGTGATCAAAGCAATAGCCCCTGGCATCATCATCTCGCGGATAGAGGCTTTGGTAGAAATGGCCACGCATTTTTCATATTCAGGTTTGGCTTTGTATTCCATAATGCCAGGTATTTCACGAAACTGGCGGCGTACTTCCTGCACCATATCCATCGCGGCTTTACCAACTGCCTGGATACACAGAGCAGAAAAAATGAAAGGAATCATTCCCCCAACAAATAAACCTGCCAGCACAGGTGCTTTATAAATATCGATCGCAGTTATGCCGGCAATACCAACAAAGGCAGCGAATAAAGCTAATGAGGTAAGTGCAGCCGAAGCAATGGCAAAACCTTTACCTGTTGCTGCGGTGGTATTACCTACAGCATCTAAATTATCAGTACGTTCGCGTACCTCAGGAGGTAATTGACTCATTTCTGCTATACCGCCTGCATTATCCGCAATTGGCCCGAAAGCATCAATAGCCAATTGCATAGCTGTAGTGGCCATCATTCCGGCTGCAGCAATTGCAACGCCATATAAACCTGCAAAATGATACGAAGCCATAATTCCTCCGGCCAGCACCAGAATAGGAATTACAGTAGATTTCATTCCAACAGATAAACCTGCAATAATATTGGTAGCATGTCCCGTAGACGATTGTTGGATAATCGAGTTTACAGGCCCTTTGCCCATCGCCGTAAAATATTCGGTCACAACACTCATAATCGTTCCGACTACTAAGCCTACTATAATGGCATAAAAAACATTGATGCTTGAGAATTCGTATCCACGCAGATTAAGCGTTTCAGGCAACATCCATTTCACGATAAAGAATGAAGCTACAGCGGTGATGACAATCGATGACCAGTTACCCAGGTTCAATGCATTCTGAACATTTGATTTTTCATCCTTAATAGTGACGAACCAGGTTCCAATGATTGAAAATATAATGCCCAACCCACAAATCACCATCGGTAAAAGAATAGGAGACATCCCACCAAAATTATCGGTTACATTAATTTCCTGTCCCAAAACCATGGTAGCTAAAATGGTGGCTACGTATGAGCCGAATAAATCTGCCCCCATACCGGCAACATCACCTACGTTATCGCCCACGTTATCGGCAATGGTGGCGGGGTTGCGCACATCATCTTCAGGGATACCAGCCTCCACCTTACCCACCAAATCGGCACCAACATCGGCAGCTTTGGTATAGATACCACCGCCGACACGTGCAAACAGCGCAATGGATTCGGCGCCTAAAGAAAATCCGGTTAAAACCTCTATCGCAGTTTTCATTTCGGTACTGTTAACCGAAACCACATTAAAATGCTTAAGAAATACAATGAATAAGCCGCCTAAGCCTAAAACTGCCAAGCCGGCAACGCCCAAGCCCATTACTGTACCTCCGGTAAATGAGACTTTCAGGGCTTTTTTTAAACTCGTCCGGGCCGCCTGTGTAGTTCTTACATTGGCTTTGGTAGCCGATTTCATACCGATATAACCTGCTGTGGCAGAAAATACTGCTCCAATAATAAAAGAGATAGAGATAATCCAGCTCGAATGCATCGCGATGCCTTTAATCTCGGTAATTGTTCCCGAATAAGCCAGGAGCGCGGCCGTAAAAACAGCAAAAATACTCAATACCTTCCATTCAGCTTTTAAAAATGCCATGGCACCATCGGCTATGTGGCCCGCAAGTTCCTGCATGTTCTTGTCACCCGCATCCTGCCTGTTTACCCAGGCGCTTTTAATCATCATAACTATAATGCCTACAAGGCCCAGCGCCGGAATACAGTAAATTAAATTGTTTTGTAAAAAGTTCATAGTTAATAACTGGTTTTTATATTTGGTTAGTGTTTACTTATTGATCAACTGTTTGAATCTGTTAAATGTTTAAGCTGTTTTTATTTAGAATACACACCAGCTCTAAATCCACACATGACTAATCCGTTAATTTCTTCAGACTTCGAACTACATACTTCTGGCTTATTTATAGCAAGTTAATAAAATATTCTTCTAGTGATTAAAATTTTCATGGCCAGCGTAAATAAAATTTTGTTCAATTAAAATAATACAGGCGAAGCGCGCCTAATTTCTTTTTTTTAAATAAATTAGCCACCGACTAAACCAAACTAAAAGATGAAAATGGAAAAAGAAGGTGGATCCGCTAAAAGAAAGTTAAGCCTTTTTGATGCCACAATGCTGGTAATGGGCTCGATGATTGGTAGCGGTATCTTTATCGTAAGTGCCGATATCATGAGAAATTTAGGCTCTGGTTATTGGTTAATTGTGGTATGGATCATAACAGGAATAATGACAGTTGCAGCCGCAATTTCTTATGGAGAGCTTTCTGCTATGTTTCCTAAAGCAGGCGGACAATACACTTACCTGAAAGAGATTTTTGGTAAAATGATGGGGTTCCTTTATGGCTGGGGTCTTTTTACCGTAATCCAAACAGGTACAATTGCCGCAGTGGCGGTAGCTTTTGGTAAATTTACGGCCTACCTGATCCCCGCATTAAACGATGCTGATCCGATTTTCCAAGCAGGGAGTTATAAAATTACCTGGATCCAGATCTTGGCCATCGGTGTGATCCTGCTGTTAACTTATATCAATACAAAAGGTGTTGAGGGTGGTAAGATACTGCAGAATATCTTTACAGGTTCTAAAATTGTTGCTTTGATCGGCCTGATTATTTTAGGTTTTCTTTTGGTGAAAAATAGTTTTTGGTCTGGAAATATGAGCTTTGGATGGAATGCTTTCAATAACCTGGAAACAGATCCAGGCGGTAATTTCCTGAAATCGGGATGGGAATCCATTTCAGGAATGACCATAATGGGTGGCATTGCGGCAGCGATGGTAGGCTCGGTATTTTCGAGTGTGGCCTGGGAGAACGTAACTTTTGTTTCCGGAGAAATCGAAAACCCTAAAAAAAATGTGGTTCGTTCAATGGTGTTGGGCACATCTGCGGTAATGATTCTTTATATACTGGTTAATTTTATTTACCTCAATACCTTAAACAGAGATAGTATTGCTTTCGCCCTTAATGATCGGGTTGCGGTTGCCGCTTCAGAGCAGATTTTTGGTAGTGGTGCAGGTACAATAATTATTGCGTTGCTGGTGATGATTTCTACTTTCGGTTGTGTTAACGGGATCGTATTGGCGGGAGCGCGGGTGTTTCAGACCATGGCACAAGACGGTATGTTTTTTAAGGCAGCACTTAAAAACAATAAAAATGGTGTTCCAGAAAGGTCGTTATGGATGCAAGGCATTTGGGCGGCAGTTTTGTGCTTAAGCGGCCAGTACGGCAATTTATTAGATATGATTTCTTTTGTTATCGTGCTTTTTTACATGATCACCGTTTTCGGTGTCATTTACTTAAGGATAAAAAAACCTGGAATCGAAAGACCTTACAAAACCTGGTTGTATCCAGTCACACCAATTATTTACCTCTTAATCGGCGCAGCATTTTGCATCCTGCTTTTAATTTACAAACAACAATATACCTGGCCAGGACTTATAATTGTTTTGCTGGGAGTTCCTGTTTATTTTCTGATCAATAAAAAAGAACAAGAGGATTAGTGTCCCGCTTGCGAATCCTATAGCTCTCGAACTCATTTTAAAGGTAGCTACAGCGTTTTAATTGTCTTGTAGCTACTTATATGGACAGTATCGTAATTTCCGAGAAATCCTGAAAAAAATTGCCATTCACAACATCCCTTTAAAAAAGTTGTCATTATAAGGAGGAACGACGAAGCAATCTATCACGCTTTGATCCTTGTTATAAATATTGCTTTCCTGAAAATCGGAAAAGGCTATCGCATGAACAAGCCTTCTTGCAATAGCGATGCTTTTGAACGGTTAGTTCCCATTAATGCTAGCCTAAGCGTAAACTGTATCATCTTGTATACTTATACTGGCAAAACTGCATATTAGCGTTGGGTGTTGATAAAAAAAAATAAGCAATCATATTAACCTGTATGATTAGTTTAAAACCATCTTCAGTATATATAAACATTTATTTTTCTCCTTTTTAGATTTTTCTTAGTGGTTGTTAATGAGTCTTATGACTTTCAATTGGCCTGATATTTGGTTGATGAGATTGTAGCCAGGCGCTGCACTAATCAAATTTTAACCTTTAAATTTTAAAACTATGGCTTTCAAAGCTGGCTTAAATTTTTCAGGCAAAAAGTACCAGGTACTTCAGTATGCCTACATATTACAACTTAATATAGATTCCCCCTCGTGCTGCGCTTCTAACTGCCCCAGAAAGAGAAATATATAACTTTAATCAATCAGGCTCAAGGATTACGAAAATTTTATATCCCTGTCTTCAATATTTACATTATTTCTTCAAAATAAATTAGTTAAATGAAAATGATGCGCTTACCTGTTCGCCTTTATGCATTTCTTGTTTTAACTGCTGCAATAGTTTGGTGTTTTTCAGGCTGTAGTGGAGGTGATCAAAAGCCAGATCAACAAAAAGGCCATAAGTTGGCAAAGAAAGCCAGCTCTACCGATAATTTTCTTTCTTACACAGATGCTTTAACCAAATTGCCTTTAAGCAAATTTGACAGTCTGGGTATCGTTCCAACTAACAAAGCATTTGCCGGTAAATTACCCATCAGCATTTACAAAGGTGAAGCGATTGGTCGTGATAGCATCATCGTTTATCCCTATAAAAATAGTGAAGTGGCTAACATTAAAGCAGCGATTAGATTATTGGTAGCTCAGTCGATTACAGATTCCTTAACCATAGGAGATTTTACCAGGTACTTTGGGGATATCAAAAAAGAAAAACCGTTGATCGGCAATACCGAAACGCCGCTACCGGTTGAAATTACTGTTGATGCCAATACAGCCCTAAAATTAACGTTTAATAGTAATAAAAAGTTAGCGCTTGCCCATGTCACCATGGTTGAGGTTTTAAAATATAGATAATAGCAATGGATACGCTCGTAAAAATTAAGGAATATGATGCGCATGGCGGACCATCAAATGTTAAAATGGGAGATGATGGCCATGCACAAACCTCTACAACTACGGGTAGGTTTGTGATTAAAAGTATAGAAAAACATGTGAGTTATGGAAAATATGCCGAATGGTCAGGAATAGCATGGGGTACCGAAGTTAAAATAATTGGGGACGTTGTGATGGTAAAACATGTGGGTACCTGGAAAAAGTTAACTGATGTAAACGCAGCATGGGGTAAATATAAAAACGATCAGAAAGGCGTAAAAAATTTTATTCTTAAATACCAGCGTGATCTTTACCCCAAATCACCTATTCCAACAAAATGGTTTTTTAATGATTTTGGGCATGTTTCGGTCAAATATTTTAAAGACCTGAACAATGACCGTAAAATGAATGGTAAGGAACGTATTATGGGCGATTTTATCCACACTACGCCGCCTGATGAAGCGGCAACCGCTGCGGGTTTGCCTTTTCTGTTGTCAGAATCACATGGTTGCATCCATGTTAGGCCTAAGGATATTGATACCATGATCGGCAATAGTTATTTAAAAAAGGGCAATACGATTGAAGTGCACCCCTATACGAAAAAGGTTATAGATGCATCTTTTAAGAGAAACGCCTTCGGTACACAATTCGAGGTGCATTTCTACCCCGGACTTTATAAAATTGCAGTTTACAGAGTAATGTAGCCGAAAATGCTACAGAATAGTAATAGAATACATCATGGAAAATAAACTTATCGTAGAAATTAGTATAGAAGATGCAGCAATTGCTCATTTCGCTTCTTTTAATCTGCTACAGGCTTTTAACCAGCACCACTATTTTGAACTTCATTTTAACCACGATCAATTAGGTGCACCTGGTTTGATTAGTTTAGATGATAGTCGCGATTTTGTGGGTAAAACCTTAACGGCTTCCTTTGGCTATTCCCCAGAAAGCCTCCAGCATTTTGCCGGACTGGTTACCAAAGTAGAACTCTCGCAAAGTCATGGTTACCACGGCGTACTTATTGTAAGTGGCTATAGTCCTACCATATTGATAGATCGCGGACCCGATTTGGGCTCATATTTAGATAAGGACTTAGATACCATTGTTAAGCTGGCTACGAATGATACACCAGCTAATGACCTTTCAATAGTAAGTAATGCATCCAGAAAAGCAGCGATTGATTATCTTATACAATACCGCGAAAGCGATTTCGAGTTTCTGAACCGTTTATCAGGCGAATATCATGAGTGGTTTTTCTATGATGGGAAGCAGCTTAACTTCGGTAAACCCGATAAACAAAAAGAAATATCGCTTTTTTACGGACGCGATGTGTTTAACCTGCAGTATGCCATGGAGGTTTCGCCCATCAAGCACAAACGCTTTGCTTATAATCCTAAACAGGATGAAATGTTGCACAGTGAAAGTACAGGTAAAGCAGACGGAAATCCAGATCTGGCACATGCCATCAAGGCATCAAATACGATGTATAGCAAAACGTTTAATCAGCCATCTTTAATCAGGGTCGATAACAGCAACGATATCAAAAGCCATGTAGAAAACGAAGAAAAAGCGCAAATCAGTGAACTGTTAAAAATTAATGCCAGTGGCGATAATGCTCATCTTAGTATAGGTAGTATTGCCGAAATTACCATGAGCATCCGGAGAGAGCTTGCTTTTGCTACTGAAAGTCTGGGAAAATTTTTGATTACCAACATTAACCACCAGATAGATGGAACTGGTAAGTACAGCAATACTTTTGAAGGTTTGGTGGCTACCACCGAGCGTATCATGGTTAAGAATTACCAAAAACCACAATCCGATATGCAGCTGGCCGATGTGATTGATAACGACGATCCGCAAGGGCAGGGCAGGGTGAAGGTTAAATTTAAATGGGAATGCCAAACAAACGACCCGACCGAGTGGTTAAGGGTGGTGAGCCCTAATGCAGGTAGCGGCGATACCGGAAAAAACAGAGGATTCCACGTTATTCCTGAAAAAGGCGACCAGGTTGTGATCGCTTTTGAAGAAGGAAATATAGCCAGGCCGGTGGTGATGGGCAGTGTATACCACGGTAAAAGTGGCGATAGCAGCGGCTTTAAAAACAGCAATACCAAAGGGCTGACTTCAAGAAAGGGGAGCAGTTTAAGTTTTGATGATCTTAACCATGCTTTAAACTTGGGTACCAATGCGGCAAATTTTGTTAAAATAGAAAACGGGCCGGGATCAATTACTGCACAATCTGCCGAAACCATTGTGATCAAAACCGGACAGAGCAGTATTACATTAAAGAAAGATGGTACGATTGATATTGTTGGGAAGGTAATTAATATTCAGGGTACGGATAAAATTAATGCTAATGCGAGTGAAAAGCCGGGTACAACAGTGAACATCGGTACAGTTGCAACAACCGGGGTAAATGTAGGTAGCAAAACTTATAATTTGGAATCGCAGGGTACTATCGTAGTGTGTTCTGATGCCAGCATTTCTCAAACTTCGGGAGGTGAACAAAAAATAACAGGTAGTCCAGTTAAAATTAATTAAGATATGAGCAGATTTAAATTTTTTGATGAGGATGAGTCCATTCATGTAGAAAATAAAGTTGATGCCGAGATTGGTGAGGTAATTGATTCTGAGCAGACAGAACCTATTATCTTGAAGTATCGTTGCGAGCAAACTGTTGCGACTAAATTTAATAATGTGATTACTAATCATGCAACCACAAAGCGAGAGTTTCATGTTAAAAATAAAATTGACAAGGGGAATCTGATCGTAGAGGTATTGCTTTTTGATAATATCATTCAGATAAATCCTTCTAATCTTTCTGAAGCAATGGACTTATTTTCATCTCTGGATTTGATTAAGTGTAATGTGACTGTACAGGTTGACAGTGAGACTGGGAAAATAAACAAAATACTAAATTATGGGGAGGTGTTAAAAAATTGGGAAAGCTTTAAAAAGAATATAAAAGAGCGGTATTCCTTTTTGAGATCAAGTAGTGCTGAGATAGAACTTCAAAAATTTATCTATTTAGCAGAAGCGCAGATCAAAGATGAAAAACTTCTCATTGAAGATATACATGCAAAGTTATTTTTTGATCTTTTTTTCGATCGGTATTTAGTGAATCTATCAGAAGTTTATAAGCCTTATACTTTAAATTACAGTTCTCAGCTTTTCGAAGGCGTTTCGGTTCCTCTACATGTTTCTTCAGAAATTGTTTTTGAAAAACCTGAGTTTGTTGAGCTTAAAAAGCAAAGTAAAATTGATCTTAAAGAAATTGATACCAGCAATATAAAAAAGCAATATGACCAAAAATTTCAGCCCATTGTTGGATATAAGTTTTCTAGTTATGACTTTCAATACCAAGTGAGGCAAGTTATCAATACAGATTTGTCATTGATCGAAGAAGCTGATGTTTTTTTAGCTGAAGAAGTTAAAAATAACGTTGAAATAATTGTAGATTATAAATTGAGGAGGATAGAATGAGTTATTCTTATGTACATGAGGGTGCTAATGTTATTTGTACCAATATGACTAATGGAAAGCCTCTTCAAATAGGTATTACGAGGGTTTCTACAGTAATATTATCAAGCAAGAAGGCGCCTTTATTAAATATCGATGATAAAAAAATCAGTGATACTTTTTCATGTAAAGTAGCAGGTAAATTTTGGGGCGGTTTACAAATTTTAACCGCAGTAATTGCTGTAGCTGCGCTTGCCGTCGCAACAGTAGCAACCGGCGGGTTGGCATTGGTAGCCGCAGGAGTAATGTTTGCCGCTGCGGCAACGAGTATTGGTGCTGGGGTAACTGGCTTGTATAAGATGGCGCACGATTGTGATGCTACTTTAGAAGGGAAATGGATGTTGCCGCATGGAGGGGTTGAAATTGAAAAAAAACAAGCTTTACTTAATCAATCATTGATGAACTGCCCCAAAGGAGGTGTGGTTTCTATTATCATAGATCCGGTTATTGCAATGGCTGCCGCAAAAGAAATTACCAGTAACAATAATGCTGAAGTTGCCGCCCATTTTACTTCTCAGGCAATAATCGGTGTAATTACTGCTGCTACAGCTTTTACACCCATAGGCTTATTGGTGGCAGCTCCTATTGCCGTGTATGGTTATGTAGATGGCGAAAATAGTAAGGAAGAAGCGGCAAAAAAAAATCTCCCCGTATGGAGATGGAGCGATGTTGGAGAGAGTGCCAAGACAGAGGGCTTAGTTAATCAGCCTATAGGGGCTGTTGGCGCTGTTGTCGAAAATGGAGTAAACTTAACACGTACCAATCAACAAATTACCCGCGAGATGATGGAATTTAATACCCAGGCTGCGATGAGAGAAGCAGCTGGTGACGCGGCTGGTGCTGCCAACTCCAGATTAGCGGCCGATATTGCATCAAGATCTTATCCTTCAACACGCTCATCACTGGTAGGCAAGGATTTTTTTAAAGGCTTGGCAAAAGGGGTTGCCGGTGCCATTGCTAACTATTTGATTGATAGAGGGTCGGATAGTTATGAAGCTGCAAAAGCTAATGATTCCGCAAAAGCGGCTCGAATGGCAAATTTTAATGATGATACTAACAATATTAATGTCGTAGCAGATAATCCGTCATAATGAATAAACAAATATCACAAGCCTTGGGATGGCTAATCGGGGTTTTAATAGTTTTTCCAATAATTATTTTTGGTATTAACTATCTCTTTAAAAAGAAAGAAAATAACGCAAAGACGGCTATTCCCCGTTATATTGAAAAGTGTATAGAACTTAAAATTCAATTTCCAAACCAATTGAAGTTTAGAGATACGCTATACACAATCTCATTAATGTCTCCTCCACTAAAGATTTATAAGATTTTTTTCAAAGATTTATCTATGAATAAATATATGGAAATAACTTTTTTTAATTACCCTGAAGATAAAGGTATGGCTTTTCCTTCTTCTTTGAGGGGAAAAGAAACCTTAATGACTATCAATAAGGATGATTTAAACGATCCCAGCTACGGTACTCAAGAAAATCCACTGCCTGTTTTTAAAGTAAGAGAGATTCTGCCAGCCTCAGCTGGTATAAATAGAGGAGAAGAAAATGGTTGGAATGTTGATATTACAGATAAACAATTTAAGTATAATGTAGAACAGTATTTAACCTACATCATGCCCAAAGAAGAATTTAAAAAACGTTTTGAAAAAAACTAATAAACGATATTTTGTAAATCGATGTATTTACGAAAACTAAACAATTAAAAATAGGTTGCTGCTATATACCGATCTAAAATGAGATGTGAAAATAAATATAACCTACTTTCAAATAATTAAAACAGAACTTTCTTCAGGTCTGTTGCACCGCTAACCGTTCTCACATCTCACATCTCATGTCTCAAATCTCAACACTCACTCCACGTCTCAAACAAAAAGCGTATTTTTGTAAACAATGGGAACACTAGTAGATTCAGGGATAAAGGGTTATAAGAATTACGGGACTTATTTGCGTGAAAAGTATAAGGGACAGCGTGTATTTAAGGTAATTGTAGATGGCGGCTTTACCTGCCCCAACCGGGATGGGAGTAAAGGGTTTGGGGGTTGCACGTATTGTAATGTAGATTCATTTACACCAGAGCCTTCGCGTCAAAACCCAAATATTAAAGATCAGCTGGCCGAAGGCATGTTAAGGGCTAAAACCTCTTATAAGGCAGATAAATACATTGTTTATTTTCAGCCGAATACCAACACCTACGCGCCGGTGCATTATCTGAAGATGATGTATGATGAAGCCTTATCCGTTAATACCGAAGATATTGTGGGGTTTGCAGTAGGTACCCGTCCTGATTGTATCGATGCCGAAAAAGTAGCACTGTTGGAAAGTTATACCGATCGTTTCGATGTAGACTTAGAAATGGGTATGGAATCTATCTATGACGAAACCCTTGATCAGATCAACAGGGGCTGCAGTCATGGTGAATTCGTGGCTGCGGTAGAACTTTTAAAAGACAGTAAACTCGACCTGTGCGTACATACCATTTTCGGTTTCCCATGGGAGACGAGAGAACAGATGTATGGTTATATTCACGAAATTAACCGTTTTCCCCAGATTAAGTTTGTAAAGTTCCACCATCTTCATGTTGTAGAAGGTTCTATAATGGGCGCTAAGTATAAGAAAGAACCCTTCAAATTGTTTTCGCTAGAAGAGTATACTGATTTACTTTGTGAGTTAATACCCTTATTGCGCCCGGATATTGTGATTCAGCGCCTTTTTGGCATTTCAGATTGGGATTTATTAATTGCACCTAACTGGGGACTCAATAAATCAGCAATTCAAACTTATATGGACAAAGAAATCGAAAAACGAGGAGTTGTTCAGGGTTCCGCTTATCGTTTGTGAAATTAAGATTCTTTAGGTATTTTTTTGCTAAAACCCATGAATTTTCATGGGTTTTTCTGTTTTAGTGCGGTTTTTCAGTTTGTTTTTAGTGTATTTTAGCTAAAATAATGTCGGATTAGGTTAATATTCGATTTTATTTTTATTAAAAACGCATGTTAAAAATAGATGTATTTTTCGTTATTTTTATTTTAAACCTTTCTTTTTGTGTTGTTTTATAAAAATTTCTATTTTTTATTAAAAAAATTGAACTAAATGGTTTAAAAAATGCAATATTTTGTATTTTTATAAAAATAAATCAAGCATATTTTAAATATTTAAAACATCACAAACAAATTAACCTAAAAACTATGAGTAAATTATCCTTTAAACAGTATGCGCCTTTTGCGATATTGATGATTGTCGCAATTTTCGCTCTATTTATCCCGCTTCTTCCAAATTTTGATGAAGGCAAGTATAGTGGACCAGATATTGCGTTTATATTAATCGCAGCAGCGCTTGTGTTTTTAATGACTCCGGGCCTTGCATTTTTTTATGGTGGAATGGTTCATCGTAAAAATGTATTGTCTACCATGATTAAAAGCGTAGTGGCAGCAGGCGTTATTACCGTTTTATGGACGGTAGTAGGTTTTAGTTTAGCCTTCGGAGATACTATTGGCGGTTTTATCGGAAATCCATCCACGTTTTTGTTCTTTAAAGGTGTAAATTCTGGAGCACCACATCTTCAGGGGGGAGCAGACTTAACTATTCCGCTTTCTTTATTTGCTGTGTTTCAGTTAATGTTCGCCATCATTACACCAGGTTTGGTTGTTGGAGCAGTTGCGGAGCGTATACGCTTTACTTCTTATATTTTGTTTATTGTTTTATTTGCCATATTTGTTTATTCGCCATTAGCACACTGGACGTGGCATCCTCAAGGTTTCTTGTTAAAGATGGGGGTATTGGATTTTGCAGGTGGTACGGTAGTGCACATATCTGCCGGTATGGCTGCCTTAGCAGGCGCATTGGTGCTTAAGCGTAGAAAATCGCATTTAGAACACAAAGAAGTTCCGCCTGCTAACATTCCTTACGTATTAATCGGTACTGGTTTATTATGGTTTGGTTGGTTCGGTTTTAACGCAGGCTCGGCATTAAGCGCAGGTAGTTTAGCTGTTTCTGCATTTTTAACAACTAATACCGCTGCGGGCGCTGCAGGTTTATCGTGGATGTTTTTTGATGTTGCAAGAGGCAAAAAGCCATCTGTATTGGGTTTCTGTATCGGAGCAGTTGTTGGCTTGGTAGCCATTACTCCAGGTGCAGGTTTTGTAAGTATCCCATCCAGTGTATTTATCGGTGTTATTGCCGCTGTTATCTCCAATCTTGTAGTTTCATGGAAACAAAAAACCAGCTTGGATGATACATTAGATGTTTTTCCTTGCCATGGTGTTGGTGGTATTGTAGGTATGCTGTTAACTGGTGTTTTTGCAACCAAAACCGTAAACGCTGCCGGCGCTGATGGTTTGTTTTACGGAAACCCTGCTTTTTTTATCACCCAGTTAAAAGGTGCTGTAATTGTAATCGCTTTCAGTTTTATCGTGTCCTTTGTAATCTTTAAGCTCGTAAATCTTATTAATCCGATCAGGGTTTCTGAAGAAGAAGAAGAACTTGGTTTAGATGCTTCTCAACATGATGAGAAATACTCTCAAGGCACTTTACTGGTAGAAGAACGCGCCATCTATATCGAAAGAAACAGTCCAATAACAGAACCAATTTCTTAAAGATTTAATATATCTAAACTCAAATCAAGCTCAAACATGAAGAAATTTTTAACCGCTATTTTTGCAATGGCCAGCACTACGTGTGCCCTGGCTCAAGAGACCACATCATCTCCACTTGAAATTTCAGGATCGGTAGATACCTATTTCAAGTATGATTTTGCGAAAAATCCGCTAAACTCCAAAACTTCTTTTGTAACCGATCACAATTCCGTTTCCCTTGGAATGATCGATATTGCACTGAAGAAAAAAACAGGCAAAGCTTCATTTGTAGGTGAGCTTTCATTTGGCCCTAGAGGACAATCGCAATCTATACCTGATGCTGCGGCTGGCGGTTCGTCTTTTAATATTCAGAATTTGTATGTTAACTACGATTTTACTGATGAATTTAGTATGACCGCTGGTTATATGGGTACATTTATCGGATATGAGGTAATCTCACCAGTTGGAAATTTCAACTACTCTACTTCTTATCTATTCACAAATGGTCCGTTCCAGAATGCTGGTATCAAAGCAACTTACAAATTCTCTGATAAGGCAAGTTTAATGGCAGGCTTATTTAACGATTGGAATGTATATTCTGCTACCCGAGGTGTTTCGGCCATTGGTGGGCAGTTAATGGTTGCCCCGGTTGAAGGCTGGACAGCTTATATAAATGCTTTATCTGGTGCTGGCTTTGGTGGTTACGGAACCATTGTAGACTTAACAACTGCTTACCAGATTACAGAGAAGTTTAAATTGGCTTTAAATGCAGCTAATTACGATATTAAGGATAATGCGGTGCCGGGAAGTTATGCTGGTGCAGCACTGTATCCTCAGTATGCGGTATCAGATGCTGTAACTTTAGGTTTGCGGGGCGAATATTTTAAATTTAAAGCAGCAGGAGCAGTTCCGGAAACGGCCTTCACTGCAGTTACACTTACAGCCAATATCAAATCCGGTGGCTTAACTTTTATTCCTGAAGTTAGATTAGACCATAATAAAGATAAACCTTTCTTTAATAAAAGTGGAGCGGCTGCGCCAAATGGTGGTCAGTTTTCACTTGCAGCAGTTTACGCTTTCTAAATCATAAAGTTGAAAAATATGGAGCCGTCCTGGTGCAAATCAGGATGGCTTTTTTTATCTTTAATATTTAGTTTTATCCTTTTATTTATTCCATGAAATACATCATCTTTGGTCTTTTTACCATTTTTACAGTTAAATTATCGGCGCAGCAAAAACAGTTTTCTAAAAGTGATAACGGTAAATTCATCTATTACCAAGTGGTAGATTCACAACTGGTTGACAAAAATATATTGCTTCAGCGGGCCAGGTCTTTTGTTGATTTGGCATATAAAAAATCAATGAAACTGGAAAGCAGCACAGATTCTTCTGTTTTAGCCAAGGGAAATATGGTAATTGATAAAACTATTCTGGTTGCAGGTCATCCCAGCGGGGAGATCAGTTACAACTTAGTTTTTGAAGTGCGCCAGGGTAAATACCGGTTTTGGTTAACCGATATGCTGTTTATTCCTTATCAAAGAGATCGGTATGGTAATTTTGTGCCAGCCACAACAATAGGCGTGCCGTTAGAGCGTACACCAGGTAAACTTGGTGCCGGTGCCTGGAAAGACATTTTAAACAGTACCTATAATAAAGTCGAAAAATTCGGTGATGAATTTAAAAAATATTTAGCTACCAATAGGATGGAAAAAATCAAAAATAAAGCGGAAACGATCTCAACCAAAAAGTGGTAATTAAAGCTAAAACCTGCCAAATAAGTCCTCTACCTTTTGATAACGGAACTTAAAAATTTCGTTGATTCTGTTTTTTACGATCATGGCATTTGCAATCACACCGATTGGTCCCCAGCCGATGCTGTAATGTAAAACATCGCGCATCAATACCCCGCCATCTATTTTTTCAAAATGATGCTGATGGTGCCAAAAAGCAAACGGACCAAAACGCTGTTCGTCTATAAAATATTCTTTGTCGTTAACATGTGTAATTTCGGTTACCCAACTCAATTTAATGCCGAACAGAGGAGAAACCTTATAGGTTATAATTAGTCCTGGATACATTTTAGTGCTGGCCATATTTGGCGAAGTTACATCAAAGGCCATGTTCTGTGGAGTGATTTCGGCCAAATTCATTGGCGAAGAAAAAAAGTCCCATGCTGTATCCAGATTGATAGGCAGTTTTTGTGTGAATTCTAGTCTGTAAGTCTTCAATTTCTTTTATTTTAAAGCACAACAACAAAGTGTCGATTTTGTTGAGATCAACCGCAAAGTTAGCAAAGTGAGTCGCAAAGATGAGCGTTTTGAACTCTTCTTGCCTTAGAAATAACCATATATTTAAATCACCCGCAGCGATAAGTTCTCATAACCCTTAACGGATAATCCTTAAACTTCGGAACACTGGCCCGGACTTCCGGAATAACCTATTATCCCTTTTCCATCACACACATTCCCTTTCAGTGCACCATTTTATCAGCACAGGTCGAACTGGCAAATGCCTCCGGCTTAGCTTTAAAGATAAAACCCATGCTTAAAATATAGCCCATAGCATCATTTAATGCTTTGTTTGATTTAAATGATGGGTTGGTATTGATGTCAGCATGTACTTCAAGCGCCACATCGTAGATATCAAGTAAATCGCAAATGGAATATGCCGTTTCTATAGATTTTTGTACTTCCATCAGCATTCTTTCTTTGATACTCACCTGCTGCGTACTTTTTTCTTGGTGGATGTACATAAATCCGCCATGATGTTCTCTTAAGAGTACAATTACGGTTGCGAAATCGGTTATTGCGCCCTTAACCTGCGAATCGGTACCGATGCAAACTTTAAGTTTATAACCTTTTTCACTTTCTCTGATAATCGCATTTTCTATTTCTTCTAGAATTGAAGACTGAATGATTTCACCACTAAATTTTTTCCACGTCATATACTGGTTTTTTTGAGGTTAACGAATGGTAATCAGGTTTTTATAAAAATAAGTGCTATAAATTAAATAAGTGTTAAGTGATGGTTGTTTATTTGCTAACAAAAAGTTAGTTATCAACAAGTTAGTGATAATAATCCAAATCAAATCTAAATTATCGAAACAAATCATTATCCGGCCCGTTAATTATTTATACATTCATTTAAATTTGTTGATTATGAGAGCAGAATTAATTCAAGAGCTCCAGTTATTACAAAATAGCAGAGCGAATAAATTGGTAGATGAACTTACTGACAGAATTCTATCTTCAGTTGATGCCGTTAATGAAAAGGTAGTGTCTTCAATGTCTAAACGCGGCAGAATGTTAATGTTGCTGGATAAGAGACTTAATTTTTCTACGCTCCGTAAGCTGCGAAGAAAATTTTTAAGAGCCTAACCACGCATGCAATTTTTGCCCTGAGGAGAAATGATTACCTTTATGGCGCAATGATGGAAAATGCCTTAAAAAAACTGAATATTTCTGCACTTAACGAGATGCAGGAAGCTTCTTTAAAAGCTGCTAAGACTGGAAAAGATGTAATATTAATAGCGCCAACGGGTTCCGGGAAAACGTTGGCTTTTTTATTACCATTGCTTTTCAATTTAAAAACCGGGGTAAATGGCGTACAAGCTCTGGTTTTAGTACCATCAAGAGAGCTTGCCCTACAGATTGAGCAGGTTTTTAAACAAATGGGTACAAAGTTTAAAGTAAATTGCTGTTACGGCGGTCATGCGGTAAGGGTAGAGAAAAATAACCTTGCACATCCACCGGCTGTTTTGATTGGAACACCAGGCAGGATTGCTTACCATTTGGAACATCAGAACTTTGACGAATCTTTTATTGAAACCTTGGTTTTAGATGAATTTGATAAATCGCTGGAGTTTGGTTTTGAAAATGATATGTCGTACATTATCGGTGCACTGCTATCACTAAAACAGCGCATACTCACTTCCGCTACCAAAATGGAAGAAATTCCGGTTTTTGTAAAGTTAAATGCTTCTGTTGAGGTTGATTTTTCAAAAAATATCGAAGCAAAACCCGATTTAAAGCTCAAAAAAGTAATAGTACCTGCAGCAGATAAATTAGAATATTTGTTTAGGTTACTTAGTAAAATCGGCAATAAAAACACATTGGTTTTTTGCAACCACAGGGAAACGGTAGACCGGATTAGTGATCTACTGTTCGGGAATGGATTAGGACATGATGTTTTTCATGGTGGAATGGAGCAGTTGGATCGCGAAAAGGCATTGCTGAAATTCAGAAATGGCAGCCATCGGATTTTAATTACGACGGATCTGGCCGCTCGTGGCCTGGATATCCCCGAAGTAGAGTACATTGTACATTATCAATTGCCTTATACTGAAGATGCTTATATTCACCGCAATGGCCGCACGGCCCGTATGTATGCCAAAGGAACGGCATACGCTATTTTAACCACTGAAGAAAACTATAAGTATCTGCCTGACGACGTGGAAGAGGAGGTTTTAGACGACCATTATGCACTACCTGAGGCAAGCGACTGGGTAACCTTATACCTGGCACACGGAAAAAAAGATAAAATTAATAAAATTGACATTGTAGGCCTGTTTTTACAAAAAGGGGATCTAGGAAAGGATGATTTAGGGTTGATTGAAGTAAAAGATACCACCAGTTATGTTGCGGTAAAAAGGAGCAAGGTTACTCAATTGTTAAAAAAACTAAATGGCGAAAAAATAAAAGGGAAGAAGCTTAAATTAGAAATAGCGAGTTGAGGTTTTTGATTTTATAGTCTGTTTGTTGGTTAGTCATTGGTTCATTGGTCATTGGTTAATTAGTTATTCGTATTAGTTTATTAGTCCTTAGTTAATTGATCATTGGTCATTGGTTCATTAGTCATTAGTTAATTGGTCATTGGTTCATTGGACAGACGTTATGTCGAATTTCAATTTTCTTAATTAAAATTTTTTCAACTTTGCAACATTTCAATTTTAAAACGTTCTAACATTAACATTCCAGTAAGCAATCATTCAATAAATCAAACTGCATGAGCAACAACGATATATTAAAAAAACTAAGGGTAGCCTTATCACTTAAAACAGAAGATATTATCACTATTTGTGACCTTGTTGGATTTAAGGTAACCAAGGCGGAGCTGGGCGATATTTTCAGAAATGAAGATCACGAGAATTTTAAACCCTGCGGCGATCAGATTTTGCGTAATTTTTTAAATGGTCTTGTCATTTACAAAAGAGGTCCAAAGGATGAAAAAAAGCAATAGTTTATGCTTTTTATTGTTTTTTATACTGATCATATTTTCCTTTAACGCTCTCGCACAGTCTCAGTTTAAAATAAGTGGCCATGTAATCGATTCTTTGAAGAAACCTATTGAGGGTGTAAGCATTAGATTGATTACTGATCAAGACACCCTCCGTACAAATTCTGACGAGAAGGGGGGCTTTTCATTTGTAAAAACACCTAAAACAAAGTTTTACCTTTCCGTTACTGCATTGGGCTATAAGCCTTTTAATTCTATCTACGAAATTGAATCGCTTAAAAAAAATGCTGTTTTAGACCCGATAATGCTCCAGACGGAAACAATTCGTTTGGAGGATGTGCAGGTTAAAGTAAAAATAGATCCCATCAAAATCAAGAAGGATACCATTGAATATAATGCAGGAGCATATACGGTTAGAGAAAATGATAAGGTAGAAGATCTGCTCAGACAACTGCAGGGTATTGAGATTGACACAAAAGGGGCCGTTACCGCTATGGGGAAAAAAATGACCAAACTTCGGGTAAACGGCGAAGATTTTTTTACCAATAACGTAGAAGATTACATCAGGCAATTGCCCGCAGATATCATTGCGAAGGTGCAGGTTATTGAAGATTATGGTGATGAAGCCAATTTTACCGGTATTAAAACAGGTACACCACAAAAAATGTTAAATCTGGTTACCAAGCCAGGACTTGGCAAAGGTATTTTTGGTGGCGTAGATCTAAATTCTGCAACGAGTAATGCACATAATTTGGGCGCTAAGGGAAACGTATGGAAAAACAATAAGCAAATAGGTTTTGGTGGCCGATATGGTCTGACCAATAATGAATTTTCTACGTTGAACAATGGCGCTTTAAATGGCAATATCAGAGACAGAATTTCGAAAGAATTTAGTATTCATGGCAGTTACGATTTCAGCAATGGAACCAACAGATCTGTTCAGAGTAATTACCTGGAAACATTTAATCCGCAAGGAACCATCTATGATTTAAGAGAAAGCGTCAACCATTCCAATTCATTAACAAACGACATTAACCTTGGTTTAAACGGCTCTACTGCAAAAAATTACTTCAATGTTTCACTTGCTGGCGCGTTGGCTGATACCCGTAATGAAGCATCTTCCACTTCAAATAAAAGCGGAATAATCAGGCAGGACCTCAGTTCTAATTCAGGATCAAGGAACAACAATCCCAATCTTAATGGAAGCATCAACTGGTCGCGACGGCTATCCAATAATAAACGCTCATTATCTATGGGCATTAACTTTGGTACCAATGGTGGGAAAACCGTCAGCAGCATTAACGATATGATCCGGTATTATAATGAAACGACCAATATATTGCTTAAAGATTCAATTTTAAACCGGTTGGTGGAACATAATGCTTCAAGTTCCAATTTTGGCGGTAATATTCAGTTTTCAAATTCCTTAAAAAAGGCGACTGATAGTACCGGATACAATTTCATCAATGTATCTTATCGATTTATGGTAAGCAGGAGCCGTAACCAGCAAACAACTACGGTTAACCATCCATTGGGAAACAGTTTTGTAGTCGATTCGCTTGGGCAGGATTACGTTTCGAGTTTTATCAATCAGAATATCAGCATTGGCTATAATGCCAACAAAAACCAGCTTAGTTATAATTTTGGGATTAATTTTTCACCAAGTATCATTATTGGTCAGTACCGGGACACGGGGCAGAAACTTAAAAACTATCAGTTAAATTTTTCGCCTTTGGCGAATTTAAGCTACCAGATCAAAGACAATGAAAGTTTAAGTTTTGACTACCTTGGCTATACCAGTTCACCCGATTTTAATAAACTGCAACCCATCAGAAACAATAATGATGTACAGAACCTGATTATTGGTAATCCTGATCTTAAGGCAACCTCAAGCCACACGGCTGATTTAAGTTATAATAAATTTGGACTTAAATCTGGTTTGAGCATGATGGCTAATTTATCGGGTACTTTTGCCATTAACAGTGTGGTGAGCAATACGGTTTTTCTCAGGGATACACTAAACAGTCTAAAACAGCAGACCACCTACGAAAATGTAAACGGTATTTACAATATTGGCCTAAATTACGATGTGAATAAAAGGTTGTTGGATAACAGACTTTCCCTATCTATCGATGGTAATGTTGCCTACAACCACAATGTTTTTTATACGGATAATGTGCTGAATCGTAGCAAAGGTATCAATGTTTCCAATGCGCTAAAATTTAACCTTAGCCAGAAAAAATATAATTTTAATACAAGTGCATCTTATAGTTTCAGTTCCAATACTTATTCGGTAATGAACCAGAACATTAAAAATGTGCAGGTTGTGGCGCTAAGCGGAAGTGCAAGCTGGATTCCCGGTAAACACTTCAGGTTAAATGCATCAGCGTCTAAAAGTTTAAATTTTGGATATAGCTTATATGCCGGGAATCCATTATTGGTAAATTTGGGATTGAATACTTCTTTTCTGAAAGACAATAGGCTGTTATTTTCTGTTCAGGCGAATGATTTGTTTAACCAGGGGGCGCTGTTTAGTACCAGTATTACCAATAATTCCATTTCAGAGAACAGGACGAGGTTCATCAGCCGCTTTATACAGGCAACATTAAGTTATAACCTGAGGCATTTTGGTAATAAAAACAGCAGGTTAAACAGTAACATTAATGCTGAAGAATAAATACTTAAACCCAGATTATTTAGTTTTAAAGTTTGATTACATTTATCCAATTTTACCTTATGAATAAATTCCTCTTTTTTGTTTTATTGCTTTCCGGTCATGTTGCGTTTGCCCAAAATCAGCAAGCAGACTCATTAAATACCAAAGCTGAAAAGGAAAATTTTAGCGACGATTGGGCTGCTTTAACGAAATATCAGAAAGAAAATGAAATTTTACCGCTGCCCACCAAAAGAGAAAAAAGAGTAGTGTTTTTGGGAAGTTCTATTTTCGAATTCTGGAAACAGAAAGATCCTGAATATTTTAACAGGAATAATTATGTGGATAGGGGAATAAGTGGCCAGCTTTCGCCACAATTGCTGATCCGTTTTCGGCAGGATGTAATTAACCTGAAGCCAAAAGCGGTGATTATTTTGGCAGGTAGTAATGACATTGCAGGAAATACTGGCCACGTTACCATAGATAAGATTATGGATAATATTAAATCTATGGCAGAACTGGCAAGGTTACATCATATTAAGGTTATACTTTGTAAATATCTTCCGGTTTACGAATATCCATGGAACAAGCGCATTAAAGCAGCCGATAGTATTGTGGATCTAAATGAAAAAATTGAAGCCTACTCCAAAGAGCGGAATTACACTGTTCTGGATTATTGGACACCTTTGGTAGACGAACGAAAAGGTCAGCGCGCTGAGCTAACGGTAGATGGTGTTCATCCTAACCTTGCAGGTTATAAAATAATGGAAGAGGTAACCGACGCTGCGGTAAAAAGGGCTTTCAAAAACTGGCACTAGAAAGATCATTGGGCCATTAGTTCATTGGCTGATGATTCGAAAATTTGAGCGCTTCAGATCAAAACTACTTTCTTTTATGTCATTCTCAACGCAGTGAGTAATCTTTAATAAAGCTGAAACAATACGTATAACCTTTGGACTTCGATATTTTAATTTAATTGAGGCTTTGAGTGCTAAAATTGGTGGTTTACCATTGCCCTGGCATTAGCTGTTTATTAACATGAATTTCTTTTTTCGGACAAATGCAAACAAAAGAAAATCAAGACCTGTGCCATTTGTGCGGTCTGCGTAATCATGAAAATGAGCCTGTCTCAAAATAACAGATTAAATAATAGCAGGAGAATTAAATTTGGGTATATCATCATGCTCAGCTTGACTGGGCATCTTAATGCTCTGTTAAGGACTTATTTAGTTGCCGTTCTATCGTATTAAGATTAGCTTCGCTGAGCACTCCGTGGTTCCCGTTTTCACGGGAATGACGCCCTTTCAAAATATTATTCTGCCAAAAATCTCCAAAATCATTTCTGAGACAGCCTCCGGTGAAAAACGATAATTTGTTTTCGATGATTGCTCGATTTATTATAGCATATATTGTACCTAACTGTTTTAGGATCAATCTAAAGAATATTTCCGGTCAAAAGACTGATGATTTTTATTAAGGCAATCATCTCAAACAAAAAAAGTCCCGATTTCGTCGGGACTTTTTATTAATCTAATTTTTTATACCTGATGCGTTTTGGAGCTACATCGCCCAAACGTTTTTTACGGTTTTCCTCGTAATCAGAATAGTTTCCCTCAAAGAAATAAACTTCAGAGTTCCCTTCGAAAGCCAGGATATGGGTACAGATCCTGTCCAAAAACCACCTGTCGTGACTGATTACAACTGCACAGCCGCCAAAGTTTTCTAAAGCTTCCTCCAGCGCACGTAAAGTATTTACATCAATATCGTTGGTTGGCTCATCCAGTAGCAATACATTGGCTCCTTTTTTTAAGGTAATGGCTAAATGCACGCGGTTACGTTCACCACCCGATAAAATGCCGACTTTTTTCTGCTGATCACCACCATTAAAGTTAAACTTTGAAACGTAGGCACGGCCGTTAACGGCTTTGGTACCTAATTGTATATTGTCTAATCCATCAGTAATGTTTTCGTAAACGGTTTGCTCGGCATCTAAATCATTGTGCATCTGATCTACATAACCCAGCTCAACCGTTTCACCTACGCGGAAAGTGCCGGCATCTGCCTCTTCCTGTCCGGTAATTAAACGGAATAAGGTGGTTTTACCTGCACCATTGGGCCCAATAATACCAACAATACCTGCCGGAGGAAGGGAAAAGTTCAAATTGTCGAACAGTACCTTATCGCCATAAGCTTTGCTAACATTCGTGGCTTCAATAACCACGTTGCCTAATCGCGGCCCTGGAGGGATGAAGAGTTCCAATTTCTCTTCTCTTTCCCTGCCATCTTCCGAAGCTAATTTATCATAGTTGGCAATACGTGCTTTCGATTTTGCATGACGTGCCTTAGGTGCCATACGTACCCATTCGAGCTCTCGCTCTAAAGTTTTCTGACGTTTGCTCTCGGTTTTTTCTTCCTGTGCCAAACGCTTTGCTTTCTGATCTAACCAGCTGCTGTAGTTCCCTTTCCATGGAATACCTTCACCACGGTCTAACTCTAAAATCCATCCGGCCACGTTATCAAGGAAATACCTGTCGTGGGTAACCGCAATAACTGTTCCTTCGTAATTTTGCAGGAATTGCTCCAACCAATCGATACTTTCGGCATCTAAGTGGTTGGTAGGCTCATCTAATAGTAATACATCAGGATGTTGCAGCAATAGACGGCACATGGCCACACGGCGGCGTTCACCACCAGATAACACACTAATTTTAGTATCCGGATCAGGGCAACGTAAGGCATCCATGGCCCTTTCCAGTTTTGAATCAATTTCCCAGGCACCTAAAGAATCGATTTTATCCTGCAGTTCGCCCTGTCTGGCCATTAACTTATCCATTTTATCTGGATCAGAATAGTTTTCCTCCAAACCGAAGGCCTCATTCACTTCTTCATATTCTTTTAAGATGGCCGTAACTTCGGCTACACCTTCTTCAACTACCTCACGAACGGTTTTTTCCGGATCAAGGATCGGCTCCTGAGCCAGATAACCAACCGAATAACCGGGAGAGAAAACAACTTCGCCCTGGTAAGATTTATCCAGGCCGGCAATAATTTTTAGAAGAGATGATTTACCAGAACCATTTAAACCGATTACTCCGATTTTGGCGCCGTAAAAGAAAGAAAGGTAAATATTTTTTAAAACCTGTTTTTGTGGCGGGTAGATTTTGTTTACCCCTGCCATTGAAAATATTATTTTCTCGTCAGACATGTTGATTTTTTGTATTTAGCTTATTTAAAGGCACTATTATTTCCAAAACGAATTTTTATAAGCAGAAATTTTATTTTTCAAAATTATCCGGTTTGCAAAAGCGGCAGTGCGACGCCGGTTACAAAGATAGAAACAACAGGACCATTACAAAATGGTTTACAAAGTATATCGTAACTTTTCATGATGGAGTGAAGTATACGCGTTTGACAAATTAGATCGAATAATTTTCTGCCCTACGGTAAAAAATAAGTATACCGGAATTGATCTAAACCGTCGCAGGGGCTATGGTTTATTTGCCTGTATTTATCTTGCGTTCGTAAGCATCATATTAAATCATCATGGATACTATAAACTGTACGATGCCAGTATTCAACAGCCGCCAACGGAACGGATTTACGTCTGCTATAAACAAAACCTGCTGGTGATAATGTTTAAGACAAATTGGTTTAACATTATCGTTATAATTCGATAATATGGGTTTTTTAGGTGCTTCAACAGCTATCTTATTAATTTGGCCCCTAAAAATTACCATATTGCCCCTCACTCATATGCCGATTTTAGTGGTTAATTTGTTACAACCAAATATACTATTGAACATATGAAGAAAACCAGACTATCAAGAACATTCAACTAACCCTCTGCTTACAATTATCTCTATTGAGGTGATTGCTGCCAAATTATCATCAAGCTTTTTTTTAACTAGGAAAAGCTTTCTGGCGAGTTTTGCAAAGTAAGAATATCTGTCATTGTACGGTTTTACCGTATGATGGTTGGTACGCTCATGAATAAACTAATAAACAAACAATTTCAAACTAAAATCAAAAAATGAGAAAAATCTACAAAAAGAAAGCTCAAATTTCGGGCTGCCTGTTTTTCCGTGGAGGCGTATTCCGAACGCTGCTCAGTATGCTGTTGTTTTTGAGTATGGGCTTTGCAGCCTCAGCTCAAAATGAAGTAACGGTAAAAGGAGTGGTAAAGGATACTATGGGCGGATTACCAATGGTTAATATTAAAATATCCGGTACAACCCGGGGTATTTCTACTGACGAGGTTGGTCGATATACCATCAAAGTCCCGCGGTCAGGTAAATTACTTTTTAGTTTAATAGGCTACAAAGCTCAGCTTAAGGCCGTTTCAGATTATCAAAAATCTGCTGACGGTACTTATACTATTAACGTGATACTAACACCCGATGCCAATTCTCTTGAGGACGTGGCAGTAGTAGGGTTTGGTACACAAAAGAAAGAAAGTGTTGTAAGTTCTATTACAACAATTAACCCCAAAGAATTAAAAGGCCCTACCAGTAACTTAACTACCATGTTGGCAGGACGTGTGGCAGGTATGATTGCCTTTCAACGCAGTGGTGAGCCAGGCGCAGATAATGCCAACTTTTTTATCAGAGGTTTAGGAAGTTTCGGGGCAGGAAAGCAAGATCCCTTAATTTTAGTTGATGGTGCAGAAGTTAACCAAACTGATTTAGCCCGTTTGCAACCTGACGATATCTCGACCTTTAGTGTATTAAAAGATGCAGCCGCTTCAGCCGTATACGGTGCAAGAGGTGCAAATGGTGTTTTATTGATTACTACAAAACTAGGTAAGTCTGGTGAAACCCAATTCACTTTTAGAGCTGAAAATTCGGTATCAGGCAATACTCAGAACTTTAAATTTGCTGATAATATCACCTATATGAGGCTGGCAAATGAAGGCGCCCTTACCCGCAATAGGTTGGCGCAACTACCTTATCAGCGTGCTAAAATTGATGCGACAGCTGCTGGGGAAAATCCATTGCTTTATCCGAACAATAATTGGATTGATGAACTGATTAAAGATTACACTCTTAACCAACGATTTAATATGAATATTACCGGGGGTGGTGTCAAAGCAGTTTATTACATTTCTGGTACCTATAATATAGATAACGGTGTTTTAAAAGTTGCTGACTTAAATAACTTTAACAGTAACATTAAACTGAAGAACTACAGTGTGCGCTCTAACGTAACTATGAACTTTACTAACAGCCTTACCGCTGATATTAAAGTGTACGGACAGTTTGACGATTATACAGGACCAGTAGGTGGTGGATCTACTGCTTTTAACAGGGCATTGTGGTCAAATCCTGTGATGTTTCCTGCAGTGTACCCAGCTAGTTTTCAGCCTTATACTAAACACCCATTGTTTGGTGGAGCACTTGCTCCAGATGGAAGCTTATATATGAATCCTTATGCAGAAATGGTTAAGGGTTATCAGGATAAGAATTCTTCTACGCTACAGACACAAATAGAACTTAAACAAGATTTAAGATCCATTACTCCTGGATTGAACCTACGTTTAATGAGCTACGCTAGAAGATATGCCAGTTTTGATATCGCAAGGTATTACAATCCATTTTACTATTCTGCAACCGAGCAACCGGATGGAAGCGCCGTTTTAACCGTATTAAATGGCGGAGGTGCAGGTAGCAGGGGGTTATTAGGCCAAGAATATTTAAATTATACCGAAGGTCGTAAGGATGTAAATTCGATTTTTTACGCAGAACTTGCAGCTAATTACAGTCGCACTTTTAAAAAGCATGATGTTAGTGCAATGGTAATCGGTACCATGAGAAATTATTTAGCAGGGAACTCAGGAAGTTTACAATTATCTCTTCCTGCAAGAAATCAGGGTGTTTCTGGTAGAGCAACATATGGTTATGATAGCAAGTACTTAGCAGAATTTAATTTTGGTTATAATGGTTCAGAACGTTTTGCAGAATTTAACAGGTTCGGATTTTTTCCATCATTTGGATTAGGCTATGTCATTTCGAATGAAAAGTTCTTTAAGCCCTTAACAAATGTCATTACAACGCTAAAATTGCGAGGTACCTATGGTTTTGCCGGAAATGATCAGATTGGGCAAGCAGGTGACCGGTTCTTTTATCTTTCCGAAGTATCAATGGCCGATGGACGTTTTGGTGCAGCATTCGGCGAAGATGGGTTGTACTACAGACCTGGAGTTTCGTTCATAAGATATCCCAATAATTTAATTACCTGGGAGCGTTCTGAAAGTACTAACCTTGCTTTAGAGATGACTTTATTCAAAGATCTAAATATGACATTTGAGGTTTACAAGCAAACTCGAAGCAGTATTTTAACTAGCCGGTCGTTTATCCCCAGCACAATGGGACTACAAGCTCAGATTCGGGCAAATACCAACAAATATCAGAGTCAGGGTATAGATTTTAATACCAACTATAACAAGTCTCTGGGAAATAGTATGTTTGTGCAGCTAAGAGGTAATTTTACGTATGCTACAGGAAAAATTTTAACTGCTGATGAACCTACTTACGCAGCTAATGAATCCTATCGTTATTTAACAGGGCAGCCTACAAATCAAACATATGGTTTAATTGCAGAGCGTTTGTTTGTAGATGATAATGAGGCGAAAAATTCTCCAAAGCAATTTGATGGAATCCCAGGAATCAATTATGGTGGCGGTGATATCAAGTACAGGGATGTTAATGGTGATGGAATTATATCTGAAGCGGATCGGGTTCCTATTGGTCTTCCAACAACTCCGGAAATTATCTATGGCTTTGGTGGTACTTTTGGGTTTAAAGGTTTTGACTTTTCTGTATTCCTACAAGGTTCAGCACGTTCTTCATTTTTTATAGATCCCGGAAATATTTCTCCTTTTGTGATTAACCACGAGGATCCGAATATGGCTTACAGATCGCCGAATGCCACACAAAATGGTTTATTGAAAGCCATAGCAGACAGTCACTGGTCTGAACAAAATAGAGACAGTTATGCGTTTTGGCCTAGATTAAGCGACAGGTTTGTTAACAACAACTTACAAACATCAACATGGTGGATGCGTAATGGTGCTTTCTTAAGAATTAAGAGCGTAGAATTAGGCTATAACCTTCCGAATAAACTACAGAAAAGACTTGGATTGAAAACAACTAGACTATACTTGAACGCAAATAACCTTACTGCAATAAGTGCATTTAAATTATGGGACCCTGAAATGGGCGGAAAAGGTCTTGGTTACCCAATTCAGGTAGTATATAACATTGGTGTAAATGTCTCTTTTTAGAAAACGTATAGGAAATAGTAGTTATGAAAATTAAAAGTGATTCAAACAAAATAAATAATTATAAACTAAGGTTATTGAAATACGCCTTTACAGCATTACTGGCTATTGGCTCAATATCCTCATGTAAAAAATATCTGGACATCGTTCCCGATAACATAGCCACATTAGATAATGCCTTTACACTTAGATCGGAGGCCGAGAAGTATTTATTTACGTGTTACTCTTTTCTGCCATCAGATGGAGATCCTTTGGCTAATATCGGTTATATGACCGGAGATGAAATCTGGACATCTTTGGACGAACGTGGATTTATTTCAGAAGGATGGAGAATAGCAAGGGGCAATCAAAATGCTTCTGAGCCACTTTTTAATAGATGGAGTGGAAAAGATCAAGCAGTGGATGGAAAGAATTTCTTTCAGGCGATCAGAAACTGCAATATTTTTATTGAAAATGTAAGTGACGCAAGTAAAGTGCCAGATTTACAATTGGATGAGCGTCAAAGATGGTTAGCTGAAGCCAAATTTTTAAAAGCTTATTACCACTTTTTGTTAATGAGAATGTATGGACCAATTCCTATAATTGACAAAAGCCTACCTATCAATGCCGATCAGAACGAAGTGCAGGTTAAACGTGCTCCATTCGATGAATGTGTTAATTATGTTGTTGGTTTGCTTGATGAGTCTTTGGCTGATCTGCCTCAGAGAATTAGGGATCGTACAAATGAATTAGGAAGAATAACACAGCCAATCGCATTAGCTATCAAAGCAAAGATTTTATTAACTGCTGCCAGCCCGTTATTTAATGGTAACCCTGATTATGCCGGATTTAAAGATAAAGATGGTATACAGTTGATTAACACAACTTACGATGGCAATAAATGGAAAAAGGCTTCTGATGCTGCAAAAGTTGCAATTGATGCAGCTGAAGCTGCAGGTTTTAGACTTTATACATTTCCTGGTACTACAGCCTTAAAAATCTCTGATTCTACTAAGCGTCAGTTAACGATTAAAGGAGCATTAACAGAGCGTTTTGGACAAAACCCAGAAGTAGTTTGGGGAAATCCCAATAGTGTGGCCAGCTTTTTACAATATGCTGCGATGCCACGTTTAGACGCATCTAAACCAGTGGCCGTTGGACAAGCCTTACAACAGTTAGCGCCACCTATTAAAATTGCAGAGATGTTTTATTCAAAAAATGGGGTGCCAATTAATGAAGATAAAACATTAGATTTTACCAATCGATACAGTTTAAGAACAGCTGTTAAGGCAGAGCGTTTTTACATTAAAGAGGGATACGCCACCGCCAGACTTAACTTTGATCGTGAGCCTCGTTTTTATGCGGATTTAGCGTTCGATGGCGGAACATTTTTCAAGTATGACAGTCCTGGAAATACAGATGAAAATACTTACATCGTTGAAGGAAAATCTAATCAAATATCTGGTGCCAATAACTTTGGCTGGTATAATGAAACTGGTTATTTTGTTAAAAAGGTTGTAGATTGGAACATGGCCCATACAGATAATAATGTAAGTTACAGGACTTATGCCTGGCCAGAAATCAGATTGGCTGACTTATATTTAATGTATGCAGAGGCTTTAAATGAAAGCCTTGGAGCACCTACACAGGAAGTATACGATTACATAAATAAAATACGTACCCGAGCAGGATTAAATTCGGTAGAGTCATCGTGGTCAACTTATTCTACCAGTCCAACTAAATACACTACAAAGGATGGAATGCGTCAGATCATTCAACAGGAGCGACTGATTGAATTGGCTTTTGAAGGAAGTAGATATTGGGATATTAAACGATGGAAGCGTGCCACAGAACTATTTAATCAGGCCGTTACAGGTTGGAGCATTTATCAACCTACAGCACAAGAATATTATAGAGTTAGAACAGTTTATAACCAATACTTTATCTCCCCAAGAGATTATCTGTGGCCTATAAAGGCATATGACTTGACGGTTAATCCAAAATTGGTACAAAACCCGGGATGGTAATAAATGACAATTAAATTTAATGATATGAAAGTACGTAATAAAATACTTTTTCTATTTATATGTGGTGTTACCACAGTATTTTCTTCTTGTAAAGAAGATATAGTTGGTCCATTAGAAAATAATACCAACAAGCCTGGGCAGGTATCCGGTGTAACAGTAGAAAATGGACCTGGAAATGCTACAATTAGTTATAAGTTACCTAATGATAAGGACCTGCTGTATGTTAAAGCGGTATATAATTTAGCAAATGGTCAGGAAATGGAAGTCAAATCTTCTTATTACAATAATTCATTATTGGTGGAAGGATTTGGAGACATGAACACACACGATGTTAAGATATATTCTGTTAGCCGTAGCGAAATAGCGTCTGACCCGATAGTTGTTAAAGTAAAACCTCTTGAAAATCCTATTTGGGGAGTGTATAGAAGTTTAAAAGTTATACCTGATTTTTCAGGTTTAAATTTCAAGGCAAGTAATGCATCAAAAACAGATATAGTTATTGAGGTACTCAAGTATCAAAACGGTAAATATGTAGGAAACCCCAAAGACAATCTCTATACTTCAGCACAGGATATCGATAATTCGTTGAGAGGTATAACAGATACCACTGCCCAAAAATTTGCCGTAACCGTGAGAGACAGATGGTTAAATTACTCAGATACTCTTTATACAACGCTAAAGCCTTTGTATGAGACCATATTATCTAAATCATTTTATCGCGCGGTAAACTTGCCTACAGATGTTGGTCAACAGTATTCCGGAACGAGTTTGTCTAAAATGTGGGATGGTGACATTATAAACTGGCCAAATATTTCCTTGACAAGTACCGGTACGGTTGGTCCGCAATGGGTAACATTCGATATGGGGCAATCAGCTATATTAAGTCGGATCGTAATATGGAACTATCCGGAATATCTAAATTCTGGAAGGATGTATTATTATGGAGGTAACCTGAAAAAATTCGAAGTCTGGGGAAGTGATAATCCGGCTGCTGATGGAAGCTATACCAATTGGAAGCTTTTAGGTTCATTCGATTCAAAAAAACCATCAGGAAGTGCGTACGGTGTGCAAACTGCAGAAGATTACACATTTGCCAATAATGGTATAAGTTACACATTTCCTGCTGGCGGAAACCAAAAGGTAAGGTACATACGTATCAAATCGATCAATAATTGGCAAGGTACAACGTTCATGAGTATTGCAGAGTTACAATGCTATGGTGACCCTAGATAATTAATTCATTAGCTAAAAGGAAGGAAATATGTTAAACAAACATAAAATATCAAAACTTATCTTGACGTTAGTTGTGATAGGTACAATTTTCGCCTGCAGAAAGGCAGATGATTACAAAAAATATGTAGAAGGAGGTGAAATATCTTATCCTGGTAAACTTGATTCTGTAAATGTAATGTCAGGTGATAACAGAGTGCTGTTAAAAGGTCTGTTTCTGGCGGACCCAAAAGTGGTATTGTGTAAAGTTTTCTGGAATAATTTTAAGGATTCTTTAGTTATTCCGGTAAATAAAAAAAATACGGTTGATTCTCTGTCGATATTTGTTCCTAATGTTTCAGAGGGAGTTCAAAGCTTTAACATTTACACTTATGATAAAGCTGGAAATCGTTCTGTAGCTGTAAATAAGGTTGGCATTTCTTATGGCGATCGTTATAAGGCGTCATTAAGTAACCGCGGGGTATTTTCAGCAGTTAAAGGAACGGATGGTAACGCAACCATTCAATGGTTGGGCATGGACAAATTAACCGGCGTTTTTACAACTGAACTTCAGTATACCAATTCCAGCAATAGCTTGGTTACGGTGAGAACGCCAATCGATTCAACCAAAACAATTCTTAAAAATTACAAAAGCGGTTCAACATTTAAGTACCGTACCTTATTTCTGCCTGATACCAATTGCATAGATACTTTCAAAGTAGCTTATTCAGCTAATTTAGCCGTAGATGAAGATATGACGGCCTTGTTATCGAATACCGGACCATTTAACAGAGCTACCTGGGATGGATCAAGATGGGGTACCCTAGCAGGATGGACCACAAGCGCCGGTGCTAAAAACATCAACAACAATCAGTATGGTGGATATGAGCTCAGAGGTGGTACAGGTGTGTTGTCTTTTGAATCTGGCTGGGGAATCAATACGCCTGTTACCAATGGACTTATTTATCAAACCATCACATTGCCGGCCGGTAATTATACTTTTAGGTTATCTGGCATTGATCAGAACAGCGGGGGATCAAGGTATATCGCTGTTGCAGCTGGTAACACCTTACCTGATGTAGCTAATGTTCCAACCGCTGCTATCGCTTATACAAATATTTCTAGTGGCGAATTAAATTTTTCACTTACGCAACAAACCACTGTTTCAATAGGTTTTGCCGTATCCATAGCCAACACAGGCCAATATATCAAGGTTGGCAGTGTTAAGTTGCTCAAATGGGCTAAATAATTTATCAACACCCTAAGCGTAACAACTTAGGGTGTTTTTATTTACAATCTGTTCAGATGAGCATAGAAATAAAAGGTTTTCTGCTAAGCTCAACTGTCAGTCTATTGTCATTACTAAATAACGAAACCAATGAAGACTCAATCAAAAAAATATCTTATTGCAGCATGTTTTATTTTTGCCCTTTTGGGTGGATGTAAAAAGAATGAAAAAGTAGCTGAAACCACAACACCTAAAACGGAGTCAAATGGTTCCATTGCTACTATTACCACTAGCACTTTTACAAATATTACCACCACTTCTGCCATGAGTGGGGGAGTAGTAACAGACAAAGGCGGGTCGCCGGTTACCGACCAGGGGGTTTGCTGGAGTACCTCTCCAAAACCAACGGTGGATAACAATAAATCCGGAGTAGTAAGTGTGAGTGGATCAGGCACGTTTACCAGCGAAATTAAAGGACTAACGGCTTCAACTAAATATTACGTAAGAGCCTTTGCTGTGAATAAAGCCGGAGTTGCTTATGGCAATGAAATCGAGCTTGTTACCGCCAGCATAGCCAGCGCTACCTTTGGTTTTTCTCCCATGTATATTATAGGTTCTACTGTGGCAGCAGCAGATATTGAAGTGTTAACAGATGGTGGTGATGCCATAACAGAACGGGGAATTGTCTATGCTTCCACATCAAATCCTACCATTAATAGTAGTAAAGTGAAGCATAGTAATAAAGGGCTTGGTAAATTTAGGGTGAGTTTAAAAGACCTGACGCCAAAAACCACCTATTACGCCCGGGCTTATGCCATTAATTCAAAAGGAGTAAGTTACAGTAGTGAAGTGACGTTTAAAACCATTGCAAAAGGTAATTTCACCTATACCTTTAACAAATCCCAAAATCCTGGGGCGGAAGAGCTCGCTGCGTATAGCAGGCTGCAGGTTGCTATTGATAGTGCAGCCTGGTATTTTAATAACTATACTTCTGTTACTAAACACGTATATCTTAATTATGTTGATGGTGTACCAACAGCTGACGCAAACAATCAGGGTTGGATGCGTTTTGGAACCAATTCTTCCTATCAAAATCTCCGCACAATGCTTCATGAAGGCTCGCACACTTTAGGTACAGGAACTTCTTCATGGTGGTGGAATACGTTGGTCAATGGTAAACTTCAGGCGCCTAGTGTAACGGCTATATTGAGGCTGATCACAAATGACAATACTGCCCAGCTTAGTGGCGATAGCCAGCATTACTGGCCTTATGGTCTTAATCAGAATTCAGAGGTGACAACAAGCTGGGATTTTGCTTATACCTGCTTAATTATCGAAGCCATGCGTAAAGATGGTTTAACAGAATTCAGCGGTAGCTATACACCATAATGGCTATATTTGAATGCAATAGTATATGCCGGTTTTCAATAACGAAATGAAAACAGGCTGTTCCAAAAATAGTAAACCCCAAAGGCTTTAGTTTAGCTTTTGGGGTTTTTATTTGTATATGATAAGTTTTAAAAAGTTGCCTTATTGACTTAACCTGTGTCGGGTGTAACGAATGATCCATATGTTTTAAAAACATCCTGACAAATATTTCGATAAGGTCATCAAAACGGTTCCATACGGTTGAAATAGCTTCAGTTTCCAGATTTTGGATCGCTCGCATAGCAGGTACATTAGGGAGATCTTATAAAATCTAAATTTAGTATCGCGTATTCTTTACGGTCAAGCTATTCAGGATGATGGTTTTTAATCTCTAACCTTCCCAAAAACTAAAATCATCCAAATCTTTATTCTTTACCTCTAATCATTTTCTGCAATACGAAGATTCTTTTTTTTAGGTTTTGTGTATAATATATTCATTTTCAGCTATATGTAATTTGTTATTCTCGTTTAAAGCTAAGGATTTGATCTCTACAGCGCTCAACTTTTGAATCAGCAAAAAATTTAAAGAACTGAAAAAATACGCGAATAAAAACGATTTATTAAAATAAATTGTATTATGCTTATATTTCTGTTTGATTTTTTTCAACCCATTAGTTGATGATGATCAAGAGGTTTTTTTATTTTTTTAACAACCTTTGAGAATATCTACCCTAAGTCTTTAACATTAATGCAATGCAAACCTTTTGAAATAAATGTGATTACCATAAACGCGATCACAAAGAAAAAAAAATGTAACGGATATGGATTTTTAATGTCTCAATCGATACGTTTGATTATCAGGTGCTTTTCCGGGCTTTGTTTTATGTTTTTCCTTCTGATACAAGATTGCTATCAAAATGCACACAGTTTGGTGGCTTTAATGATTAATTATTGACCTAAGGTAATGAGATAGCCCTTTTTGGGATGATATGCTTTTACTAGGAATTCCCTGTTATACCCAGTTTCAAAGCGATTAAATGCTTTGGCTAGGTAATGCTTTTTTCTGTAACAGCCGGATAAGGAACAATTAACAAACTTCGATACCTAACAGGGGCAAATGGTTTTCTGTTGGAAAAATTACAAGCAAATGGAAGGCTCTAAGATATTGATTATATTAAAGGACGCCAAGCTCAGGGCGAAGATTTCCGATATATTGGTCACAGGTAAATACCTGGTTGAGTTTACAGATAATGGGAAAAAGGCTATGGAGTTGATCAGAAACCTCCCCATAGATCTGATCATTTGCGGCATGGAGTTAAATGGGATTGATGGGTTTGGTGTACTGCGGATGGTAAACAAGTTTATTGATACGGTGAGCATATCTGTAGTGATGATTGTAAAGGGAGATGATCAGTATGCGATAAGAAGATTGATGGAAATTGGTGCCGATGGCTTTCTTATTGGCGACTTTGACGATGCGGAGTTACTTAACCAGGTGGAGGCAAGGTTGAGAAAAAGACGACTTCAGTATGAGTTTTTTCTCCAACAGCAGTTTCAGCAAAAAAGTCCTACTGGCATGGATAACGGTCTTTTCTGGTTGAATGCCAAGCGACAAACATTAGTACCAAGAATTTTTAAAAAAAAACAGATAATTTTTTATAAAGGCGAACCTTGTACGGGGATTTATTACGTACTCTCAGGAAAAATAAAAACTTTTATAGCAGATTCTTCAGGCCGTGTATTGATTACAGCATTATATTACGCAGGTGATTATTTCGGTTTTCAGGATTTTACTGCCGGATCACGCATGTCAAATACTGCAATGGTTGTTGATGATGCACAGGTGGTGGTTATTCCTTTAGGGATTATTAACGAGTTGATTCAGGAACACCCGGAAGTAACAAATTTTTTGGCTAAAAAATTAGCGAGAATGGTACACGAAAGGGATGAACAGACACTAGAACTCGCTCATGCCACTGTAAGGGAACGGGTATCCAGATCCATTGTTAAATTGGCGAAAAAGGAAAGTAATGTATCTGATAACATCCGGCTTACACTTCCCAGAACCGACCTTGCGAATGTTATTGGAATTGCATCAGAAACCCTTAGCAGAATCCTCGGCGATTTTACAAAAGAAGGTCTTATTGAAAAGGATGGAAACGATATCATTTTAAAAAAAGTTGAACGTTTAAAAAATGTATATAGCTAATGCAGGCAAAAACGCCAGACGGAGCTGGAGTAGCTATTCTGCTGGTTGGTTCTCTATTGTGTTTGCACCGTACCAATTCTCTTTATCTTGCTCATTTGGATACAATTAAAAGGATTGATCCTGGTAATTTCGGCGATTATCCACATAAAGCATAAGAAAGGAGTAGTTCTTTTGGCAGGCGTTCGTACAACCCCGGATAAAATGTTCGAAAACGCGTAATTCTGCAGCCTGCATCAGGTAAACGAAAAATTATATTTCTTTCGCTAACATCGTTCATGGCACAGGGAAGAAGGTGGGAATAGAATAATTCAGCTAACTCGGGATGTGATTTATAGCAGGTTTCAAGGTCTTCATAATCTATTAGAAAAACGATGGCATCCTCTATGGCCTCTAAATTTAGATTTTCGGGCCTGGAACTGTTCTGACCTTGACAAATATAAATGCTACCTTCCTGTCCCAGCCATAAGTTTATCTTGCCAAATTCGTCATCTTGCAAAAAACTGTTAACAAGGCCACTGGATATCATAATAATCTGACCAGCGGTGCTGAAGGTGTTTTTCGGAAAGAGCGTTTCCCCTTTACGTATGTTTAACGCTGTGGTATGCCTAAACAGGCATCTTAGTGCTGCCCGGCTTTTAGTTCGATCGATTAATGGCAGGAACATTTTCAAAAAAAGCTTAATTTCTAATATTTCCATTTCCGTTTCTTTTGATGCTTTGCACAGCACGCTTAGCTTGTTTATGCCCTAAACAGATAAAACTATCAATAACTTTAGAAAGTTATGGAGTGGTTTAGCTATCGCATGCTGTTAACTAATAAAGTCTATGCACTAAATTCTCCTTTACAAACTGCTATTCTATTGATTTTGCTCAAGGCGATACTTGATTCATTTCAATTAAGAGGGAAATATTAAAATTAGTCCTGCCAGTTCATGTTCCATTCAATCTCTATTTTAATCGGATACCAAAAGTATAATGGATGTGTATTGGCCATTTCTCAGGATAAAAGGCCTTGAGGGTGTTCGCTTCAGGGCGTATATATTACGTTTGAGCTGCTATTTTCAACACCTGGGTATCATGTTAAATAAGGGTTTTCCTCATGGGGCTTTATTTTGTAGCCGAACAGGTAATAGGACCTGTTTCTACTTTCAAGATTATCATGAAAATGGGCATAACAAAAAAATCCTTGAGCTGGCTCTGTATCTCTTTATTATGGGTGGGGTGTAGCCAAGGACCACAAAATGCTTCTACAGTACAGTCGCAGGCTTTGGAGACTGATTTTATTACCTTAAAACCTGGCCGTGCAACAGTTAAACAAACGTACCCAGGCAATATAGAAGGGCTCGTGAATGTTGATATCAAAGCACAGGTGAGCGGTTACCTGGAGAAAATATTTGTTAAAGAAGGTGATTATGTACTGAAAGGACAGTTGCTTTTTAAAATCAAGTCAGATGTTTTTCAGGAACAGGTTAGCAACAGCCTGGCCGCCTTGCAGGCTGCAATTGCAGCACAGGTTAACGCTCGGATCGAAGTAGAAAAAATGAAATCACTTGTTGGCGGAAGCGTGGTGTCGCCAATACAATTGAAGACGGCTGAAGCTAACCTGCAGGCAGCTAATGCGCAGGTAGCCCAGGCGAAAGCCACTGTAGGGACATCTAAAATAAACGCTGGTTTTGCACTGATCAAAGCACCCGTAAGCGGCTATATAGGCAGGATTCCGAACCGGGTTGGCAACCTGATCTCAGCAACTGATGCTACTCCACTAACCACTCTTTCAGATATCAGTACAGTATATGTTTATTTCTCGGTTAGTGAGGCAGAATTTATGCGCCTGCATTCCGGAAATCCCGATAGCACTGCCAAAATGAAAATTGGCCTGGTTACAGCCGACGGGCAGGATTATCCCGAAAATGGTAAGCTGCAGATTGCCAGTGGAAACGTTGACCGGATAACCGGAACAGTGAGCATGAAAGCCGTATTCAATAATCCAAAAAGGATTTTGCGTTCTGGAGGCTCGGCCAATGTGGTAATAGAAGAATCTCTATCGAATGTGCTATTAGTTCCTAAAGCAGCTGTTAAAGATATACAGGATAAGTTTTTTGTTTATCGCCTGGCTGATAACAATATGGTGAGATTGATTCCTATTGAAATAAAAGCTGAAAGTGGTGATGACTATATTATCAGATCGGGTGTAAAAAATGGGGAAAAGGTTGCCATCAACCGTATGGATGTGCTTTATGATGGCGTTCAGGTAAAACCAAAGATCAAAACAAAATCTTAAACTTTTTTCATTGAAATTTATGTTACAAAAAATAATAGATAGGCCGGTATTTGCAACCGTTATTTCCATTGTCATCGTGATTTTGGGTGTAATCGGTTTAACACGCTTGTCGCTAACCCGGTTTCCGGACATTTCTCCGCCTACGGTAATGGTTTCAGGTGCCTATCCCGGAGGAAACAGTGAATCTGTTATTCGTTCGGTAGTTACCCCGCTGGAAGAACAGATTAATGGTGTTGAAGACATGCAGTACATCAAATCAACAGCATCAAATGATGGTTCGTTTTCTATATCCATCATTTTTAAGCAGGGTGTAAATGCAGACCAGGCTGCCGTTAACGTGCAGAACCGGGTACAACAGGCCACACCAATCCTTCCGCAGGAAGTGGTCCGTAACGGGCTAACCACTTCCAAGCAGCAGAATAGTATGATCATGATTTTTAATCTGTATACTGACGACAATAAAAAATATGATGAGCTTTTTCTGCAAAACTATGCCAATATCAATTTAATTCCACAGATCAAACGTGTTCCGGGCGTAGGCCAGGCACAGGTATTTGGTACGAAAGATTATTCCATGCGTATTTGGCTCAATCCACGTAAAATGGCTTCGTTGGGACTTGTACCGGCAGATGTTTCTAATGCTATTGCAGACCAAAGCCTTGAGGCTGCCCCGGGAAAACTCGGTGAGGACTCTGATGCTGCCCTTGAATATGTAATTCGTTATAAAGGAAAGAAAAACCTGGTTCAGGACTATGAACGCATGGTGGTTAAACGAAACGGCGGAAGTGTCATCCGTCTGAAGGATGTGGCTAGAGTGGAATTTGGGTCGACCAGTTATTCAGGAGCGAATAAATCGAATAACCGTAATGCAGTAACTATTGCGATTAACCAAACAACCGGATCGAATGCAAATGAAATTGAAAAGGGCGTTGATGTTGAAATTAAAAAGCTGGAAAAAACTTTTCCGCCGGGAATTCATTTCTCCAAGATTTTAAGTACAAAAGAAAAACTTGATCTTTCGATCAGCCAGGTTAAAACTACCTTGATAGAAGCATTTATTCTGGTATTTATTGTTGTTTTCCTGTTTCTTCAGGACATCAGATCAACCATCATCCCTGCTATAGCAGTACCGGTGGCTATTATTGGAACTTTTTTCTTTTTGTTAGTTTTAGGATTTACCATAAATGTGCTTACACTTTTTGCCCTGGTGCTGGCCATTGGAATTGTAGTGGATGATGCCATTGTGGTGGTTGAAGCGGTTCATAGCAAGATGGAAACTTCAGATTTAAGCGGTCGTGCAGCCACAAAAGCTGCAATGAGTGAGATTACCGCGGCCGTAATATCGATAACCCTTGTAATGGCAGCGGTATTTATTCCAATCGGATTTATGTCCGGATCAGCTGGGCTTTTTTACAAGCAGTTTGCCTATACCCTGGCCATCGCTATTGTTATATCAGCTGTTAATGCGCTTACGCTTACGCCTGCTTTGTGTGCAATCCTGTTAAAAAACAATCACCAGGATGGTACAGCTACAGCACACCGTAAGCCGATTGGGCTTAAGGATCGCTTTTTTAACGCCTTTAATGCTGGCTTTAATCATTTAACGAATAGATACATCAGTGGGCTGCGGTTTTTAATTTCAAAAAAATGGATTTCAGCAGGGCTTATCGCATTAACGATTGGGGTGGCGGCCTGGTTGATGATCACCACCCCGAAAAGTTTTGTACCAGAGGAAGATGATGGAATGTTCATGTTTGCGCTATCCATGCCGCCGGGGACAGGACTCAATAGAACTACCCAGGTAACTAAAGAAATTGGAGACAAACTTGCAAAAATCGAAGCTGTGGGAGAAAATACCTCCATTACCGGTTTTAATTTATTGAGTAATGCAGCAGGACCATCCTATGCAATGGGTTTTGTTACCGTAAAACCTATCGGGGAGCGGGGTAAAGTAAAAGATATCAATCAGATCATGAACCAGGTTAACCAGGCCATTACTACTGTTAAGGGCGGAACTGTAATGGCTTTTCGGATGCCGCCTGTAGAGGGTTATGGCGTTACGGGTGGTGCTGAATTTGCCTTGCAGGATCGTATGGGACGTAATCCACAACAGCTTAAACAAAAGGCTGATCAGATTATCTGGGAACTTTCAAAGAAGCCGGGAATAGCCATGGCATATACCACTTTCAGGGCCGATTATCCTCAGCTTGAACTGCAAGTGAACGAAGATAAGGCAAAACAAATGGGGGTTGGTGTCAGTAACCTGTTGGGGGTTGTACAAAATTATTTTTCCGGAGACCAGTCGCTGAACTTCTCCAGGTTTGGTAAATTTTACCGGGTAAATATCAAGGCCGAAGGAATATTCAGAATGGATGCTCATGCTTTTCAGGAAATCTATGTAAAGAGCGAAGACGGACAAATGGTTCCGGCATCTACGCTGGTAACCCTGCACAAAGTATACGGGCCAGAATCGGTAGGGAGGTACAATCTATATAACTCGTTAAATATCAATGTTACCGGGGCGCCTGGTGTAAGCAATGGGGCGGTTATGCAACGGGTTGAAGAAACGCTATCAAAACTGCCTGCTGATTATAGTTATGAGTGGACGGGCTTAAGCCTGGAAGAAAAAGCCAGCGGTAACCAAACAGTTATAATTTTAGGGCTATGCCTGCTATTCGTATTTTTTATTCTTGCTGCAAAATACGAAAGTTATCTATTACCGCTTTCGGTGTTGTTATCCATTCCTACAGGTGTTATAGGCGCTTTTATAGGTGTCAAGGCAGTTGGATTGGACAATAACATTTACGTGCAGATCGGCCTCATCATGCTGGTGGGTTTGCTAGCCAAAAATGCGATCCTGATTGTAGAATTTGCCATTCAGAAACGCCAGGCTGGTTTAACTATTGTAGATGCAGCTATTGAAGGCGCCCGTTCAAGGCTGAGGCCAATCATCATGACCTCTTTTGCCTTTATCGTTGGAATGATTCCGCTCATGACGGCCACCGGGGGGACCGCAGTAGGTAACCGTTCCATCAGTGTAAGCTCTGCTATGGGCATGCTTTCCGGTGTAGTGCTAGGCGTAATTGTTATTCCGTTGCTATTTATAATGTTTCAATATCTGCAGGAAAAAATTTCTGTTCAAAAAATTAAAGTTTAGATAAAATGATTCGGATACAAAATTTGATATTATTGGCGTTTTGCGTCATGTTTTATTCATCTTGTTTGTTGAGGAAGCCTCAGGTTAAGCCCTCCATGCAAATGCCCAAAAGCTATAGGGAATCTTCATCACTTACCGGCGATTCCCTAAGCCTTCCCTGGAAATTTTTTTTCGGTGGTGAAAAACTACAGCATCTGATCTCCATGTCCTTAAAACGAAATAATGATCTGGCGGCAGCCAAACTTACTATAAAGCAGCTGGAGGCCGGATTAAAGGAAGCCAAACAGGCGCTCCTGCCAACCCTTGATCTGAATGTAACGGCGGCCAGAAACTGGATGTCTAAAAACTCATTAAACGGTTCATTGAGCGAGCAGTTTACGAAAACGAGCTATATAGATGATTACAATGCACAGTTCAGGGTATCATGGGAAGCCGATATCTGGGGGAAAGCCGCCCTGCAGCAAGACGGTGCTTATGCAGATTTAATGGCGAATAAGGAAAGTGCCAGGGCTTTGCAAACCAGAATTATTGCCCAGGTAGCCCAGGCATATTATAATTTGCTGTCTCTTGATGAACAATTGAGAATTACGGATCGAAATAAGGTTTTAAGCGACAGTACGTTGAAGATGACGGCTTTGCAGTACAACGCCGGACAGGTAAATTCATTGGCTGTTCAGCAGGCTAAAGCACAATTGAAAACGGCCGAATTACTGGTTCCGCTGGTAAAACAAAACATCGCTATACAGGAAAATGCATTGAGCATATTGTGTGGTGAATTTCCAGCTTCTATTGACAGAGAACAGGACTTTAGTCTGGCTGCACTTAACCAGGGTTTTGGTAGTGCATTGCCGGTAAGGTTGCTAAGCAGAAGGCCGGATGTTAAAGCCGCAGAATGGGTTGTAATGAATGCACAGGCCAAATTAGGGCTGGCAAAAGTGGCCATGTATCCTTCGTTCAGCCTAACACCATCTATTGGCGCCAATTCATTTAAACTGAACTCCTGGTTTAATTTGCCTGGGTCGCTGGCTAAAAACCTGGCAATGAATCTCACCCAGCCGATATTTCAGAAGAGAGCACTTAAAACAGCTTATGAGCGAGCCTCTTTGGAACAGGAAAAGGCTGTACTTCAGTTTAAACAGAGCGTGCTGACTGCCGTGGGAGAGGTGAGCGATGCACTGGAAAAACAGAAACGTGCTGCAGAACGGCTGGTATTGGTTGACGAGAAGGTAGTGGCCCTAAAAAAAGCAACGAAAGATGCTTCGTTACTTTACCAGAACGGGATGGCAACCTACCTGGAAATTATCACGGCGCAAAATAATTTACTGCAGACCGAACTCGAAGGCGCCAATATACGTTTGGAAAAACTTCAGGCTGCTGTTGATTTGTACCGTAGCCTGGGCGGAGGACTGCAATGATATGAATAGCTTTGCTACTGATGCTGGCAAAGCTTATTTTTACACTATGGGAAAAACAAACTATATAAGGGAGAAAATGCCTGTACGCCATGTAATTATAGTAAGTTTAGTCGCGCTGCTGATTCTCACCCTGCTTTCTTATCTGGTAGATCCATACGACCCCTACTGGAAAGAGCATTATATTAGCCCGGGCTGGATTGCTTTTCGCGATACCCTGTACACTTACATATATGTTTTGCTGCTCACGGTGATTAGTTTTTGGGTAGATCGTAAACTCGATCGCTGGTTAACCTGGGAAAAAAAATCGGGCATACGGCTACTTGTCCAGACACTTTTGCAGACCATTATAGCCATTATCTCTGTTCACCTTATGGACCAGGCCTATGTTGCTGTTTTTTTAGAGAAAGAACCTAATTATTCTAGAGAGGAACTCAGGCTTTTCTCGCAATTTCTAACCTCAGCAGTTATTCTTTCTTTATTGATCATGGCGGGTAATATTGGTTATTATTTTCTGACCAACTGGAAGAAAACAGCCACACTGGCGCTTGAACTGGAAGTAAATGCAGCCCAGCATAAACAGGCTGCCAGTGAGGCCGAGCTCGATGCTTTAAGGCTGCAGATCGATCCGCATTTCGTTTTCAACAACCTAAGTGTTCTGGCAGAGCAGATTTTACAGGATCAGCAAAAAGGCTTTGAATATGCAGAAAACTTCGCTAAGGTATACCGCTATTTGCTGGTCAATTCAAAAAAAGATAAAATTTCGGTTGCTGAAGAACTTAGGTTTTTAGAATCATATTTGTTTTTGACCAGGGTTAGGATTGGCTCAGGGATCTCCTTTACCATAGATCTTGCGCACATCAGTAAAGATGCCATGATACCACCTATGTCACTGCAGCTTTTGGTAGAAAATGCCATCAAGCATAACCGTACTGTGAAATCAGATCCTTTGCTGATCGAAATTAAATCGTCAAAAAGCGACGAAATTTTAGTGTGTAATGAACTAAAACCATTGTTGACCCATCTGGATGGAACCGGAATTGGCCTGGGTAATGTCAGGGATCGTTATCGCCTGCTCAATGCGCCTGAAATCATAATAACCAAAACGGACAAGCATTTTACGGTAATTTTACCCTTACTAAAATGATCAATATATTAATTATAGAAGATGAACAGCCTAATGCCGAACGACTCAAAAGGTTGGTGCTGGCCATAAAACCGCAAGCGGTGATTTTGGATGTATTGGATACCGTTGCCGGCAGTGTTGACTGGCTAAAATCAAATCCTGTTCCTGATTTGATCTTGATGGATATCAGGCTTGCCGATGGAATTAGTTTTGAGATTTTTAATCAGGTAGAAGTGAAAAGCCCTATTATTTTTACAACAGCCTACGATGAGTATGCTGTACGGGCGTTCAAGTTTAACAGCGTGGATTATCTGCTTAAACCAATAGAGCAGGAGGAACTTGCTGCAGCGCTTGAAAAAGTCGGTCAACGGGCAGAAAATGTATCTGCAATGATAACCGACCGGTTGCAGGGCGTAATTGATGCACTAGAGAACAAAAAGATCAGAACACGTTTTCTAATCCCTCATAAAGACGGTTATAAAATTCTTGCCGCTAATGATGTCAGCTTTTTTCATTCTGAACATAAAGTTACTTACGCACATTTGTCCAATGGCAAGAACGAAGTTGTACCCCAAAATCTGGAAGAACTGGAAGAGCAATTGGATCCAACATTTTTTTTCAGGCTCAACAGACAGTATATCGTAAACGTAAATGCCATAGACAAGGTCTACAATCATTTCAATTCAAAACTCAAAGTTACTTTTCGTCATTATGCCCTATACGAAGCATTTGTAAGCAGGGAACGGGCACCGCTATTTAAAGCCTGGTTAGATCAATGACAATATTGCAGTAGCCATCTCAAAAGATACAAGTGTTTCATAGATCTTATACTGACGGCCTCTTTCTTGTGCGCTTTTAGAAATCACTAAGTAAAAACAATTTCCACGCATATTAAGGCTTTTATTGCCATCTTCTACTCCAGATACCATCTTAATATTTTTTCTTCATAGAGTTTTTACTTAAAATAATAAAAATATTATATTCGTAAAGCAGTTATCTGTAAGATGCAATAACTGTTCAGAATTATCTAACAATAATTTTGAAGAAACAATCCGGATACGCAACGCTCTCAGATCACAACTCTTTCTCGTTGCAACTGTATTGCACAAGGCCAATTTTCTATTCGCCATAAATGGGCTGATGTTTTTTGTGCCTAAAAATGGATTTAACGACCAAATATAGTTGATATGCAAACAATAATAACCTTAATGCCGGCTTTGGCAAAAAATGCCAGAGACAAATCAAATAATAAGCCAGCTTGTGTAGGCTCATATCACCGTTTTTAACTAAGTCGATTTTTGAAACCATTGCCGATTGATGATAGATTGCTGAGCAATCTTGATTTGACTGGCTAATCATCTTATAAAAACTAAGTGGAGTCCAGAGACCACCAAGCAAACGGGGCGTCATCCGAAAAGCCAGAGGAGTAGGAAAAAATAAGAACTTAAAAAAAATGAGTGACATGAATCTTCAGTTGGGCGTACAGTTCCAATTACTTAAAACCAAATTAGTAGCAGTTTATGAAAAAGCCGGGAACGATTCTTCTTTTCTTTTAATGCCAACAAATTTGGAGGAAGTAGGTAGCGCTACCTTAGGAGAAATGATGCAAGATTTAACAACTGCCTTTAGTGATAGTGTAGATACAGAAAAGATAAAATCTGATCTTCAAGCATTAAGTGCTGATAAGCCTGAATCTCAATTTAAGGTAGATAACTTGAAATTTAGCTTGAAAACCGCTTACATTTATGTAAAAGGAAATGTGAAGGAATATGCTTTTGCCATTGATGTAGATTTTGGAGATGCCGTTCCTGATTTAGGATTCGTAACAATTGAGAAGTTGGCTTTTAAAATCTGGAATACGAAAAAGAATGTCGTATTGAAGCAGCTAAATTTAGATACCATTGAAAATTTAGTTAGTAAGCTCAATGCACCTGAAAAACAACTGGTCAAAGGAGAATAACCTGCGATTTTGGATAGTTTAGATTAAGGGGTAAGTATTTAGCTAAGTTGATTGATTTTCAGTTAAGCAGCGCTGCCAAAGCATAATTTTTGATTTCAAATGAGCAACCAGACCAATATCGCTTTTTCGGCAACCGGGAAGATTTTTGAGTTAGATGCCTCGGTAACCATCATGGTAAATAACAATGAAAAATTGATTTTTGGAGAGCTTGACACCAGTCGCGCTAAAATCAAAGATTTGTTGAATAACAATGAGTTAGGTGTGGATGGGCTGGCTGGCCAATTTACATTGTTTAATAGCTTATCCGGGACCTTTAAAGCACAGGTGCTGAAAGCTGCAGGTATCTGGTCTGTGGTGATTCATTACGATAAAGATGTGGCAGGTGATAAAGCTTCTCTTTATGTCAACGTAATAGTGCTAACCGATGCTAAACAGTTGGCTTTAAGTATAGATACCGGTTTTTTTCGGAATGGAAATGCATTGGAGCAGTTCATTTATGATACAATGACTTTTTTTAGTATAAAAAAAGTAGCGCTAATCGTCAGGAACAAAACCTCCGATGCAATTAACCAGTATTTGAGGCGAACCGCATCAGGTCATTTTCCCGATATGGTCATGTCAGACCGCTTTAGCCAGCAGTTGGTTGCTAACTCATTGTTTGATCTGAAAAATAGTGATAGTGCATTTGGAAAGGGACTTTATCAATTAACAGGTCTGGATCATATTGATCTGATCATAGGAACGGCGTTAAACGCTTCAGCATTTGAAGCAATGCTGATCAGTTCCGATATCAAAAAAGAAGGTTATGAAATTGAAAATTTGTATTTCGGCATTAAACAGCATAATGGATTCTACTTAGCGGCAGGAGGGAAGCTCAATTTTCCATTGAAAGAAGATGTGTTAACCTTTGTTCTTGCCGGAAGCCTGTCCGTTTCTTCCTTTAACCTGTCTGCCTCTTCAAGCTATAAAATACCGATAAACAATAAGATTAGCCTGAGCGATTTAGGTTTGATGATTGGCGTTGGGGCAACTGGTGTTACTTTCGGCATGACTGGTAGGGTAACAACCAATAATATATCCATTTTTGCAGGGTTTATTGTGAGCCAGGCTAATATTGGATTAATTACCGCTGCAATTACCTCTACCAAGGGCAGGACTTCCCTAAAGGATATTATTGTTGATATTGCGGAAGTTGATTTTCCTGGAATAGAGTTCCTCGATGTGGTAGCCTTGGCTGATTTTGAAATCAATAACGCTAAAATGTCCCAATGGACATACCCATCTCATCCGGATAATACCGATAAAGCGGAGATTTTAAAGAACTTCAATTCAAGCCTGCCAACTGAACTCGCCATACCTGCCGTTGAAAATCTTCAGGTTTCTGATTTAGGAGGCAACCACCAATGCATCGTTACCGATACCTCAACCATGCGCCATTACCGGGTTGATACCTCGGGAGCCATATCTCTAAACTGCCAGCTGTTTATATGTACTCAGCCTACCGTAATTGGAAATTACCAGATGAATGTGGGCTTTTTTCTCTGTGGTACCATCGAAATCTTTAATGTAAAGGCAAGAGGACTTTTCCTGATCGAACCTGGTAACGCTATTTTAGCATTGATTGAAATTTCAAAGATTGATATCAAGGGAATATTTGAATTGACGAGGTCCCGAAAAACAATGCCTATGGAACCTGTAAAGGGTGGGCTGGCGAGCGCGCTGATAAAAGCAGATGCTCAAGGCCCGGTATTGTATTTAAATGTTAACAGGGCAACAAAAAAACTCGAATTTTATTTAAGTGCTTATGTCAATATCTTAAATATTTTTCAGTTGGATGCCCTGATTCTCCTTAAAGACAGGATGGTATTTATTGATCTGGAACTGCAATATGTTGGTTTTAAAATCCTTTTTCATTTAGAAGGAAACTATGCCAATTTTTCGAGCAGTGGATTTAATGCGCGTGTGGTGTTTGATACCAGTGGATTTATCAAGCTTTTGGAAGAAGCACAGAATGCAGTGCGGGATGCAGCCAGGACCGTGCAAAATTCTATAGAAAATGCAAACCGAAAATTGACTGAAGCCCAACAGCAGATCTTAAATCTGAATAATACAATAAATGAGTATAACAATTACATCAGAGATTATGGTAATAGAAGAGCAGATGCTTCTTGGTGGCGGGTGGATGAAAAAATTTATTATTCAGCTCAGATTTTATACTATGAAACCCTAAAAGTAGGTGTAAATGTGGCTATCGGAGTAGCGTATGGTGTTTTAGAGATAGCGAAGGCAGCTTTAACGCTTGGCGGTAAAATTGCATCAGGAGCTTTGGAAGCGGTAGCTAATATTTTAGGCGCCATTACCAGGTTATTTTGGATCAAATCTTTTGCATTGGGCATGGAATTTACCCCTGATGCCAAAAAAATAGAAGCTGAACTTGAATTGACCGTTTTTGGAAATGATATCACATTAAAAGGCTCGTTGGATATCGATAAAGCAATGAATGATATGGGTGCTTTGATTACCGGTTTTGTAAAGGATAAACTATCTGCTAAAACGAAAGAAGTGACCTCAAATATCAATAACGGCATTTTCAGAACTTTAAGTTCAGAAACGGATTATCATATGTTAACACCTAAGCTGCAAAGCATTGCCCAAAATAAAAAGGACTATTATGACTTGCTCGAATTTCATGAAATGATAGAAGATTTTCTGGTCGAATCGAATAAGAAATACCTGACCGAGTATGAAAAACAACCCGACGACTGGCAACTAAACATATGCGAAATGGAAGAAGTAAAACTCAAAAATGACGTGATCCAGCGCCAGTGCGTGGAAGCCTTTGACGATGAGTTTGTAAATTCATTGGATGAGGTAATTACATTGGTACGGGAAAACCAGGTGAGAGCCAATATTTCTAATGAAGCGGATCAGCAAATGACCGATCTTCTGAATCTTGTTAGGGATATCAATAATCAGAAAACAGTTGCAAGAAGTTTGAGGAGCGAAAGACGTTCTTTGTTTTCAAGGGTAGAAAATGTTGTTGAAGATAATAACGAGGTTAAAAGATCATTTAAGGCCAGTAGCGATTTTGACATCGATCAGGCCAATGAGAATTATGCAGATGGATTGTCAGAATTGCTGAAAAAAACCTTCCCGGATAATACGAATGAATATAGCGAGGAATTTAAAGAATCTGTTGCCGCAGCCATTTATCAATTTAGAAACCCTCCACAAGTTAACCCGAGAAGATAATGGGCCTTATTAAAACAAATGTCCGTATACTGTTCATACTGGCTGCACTGGTATTTTACGCCGTTACCAGCCATGGCCAAAACCTGGAGCCTAAACGCAGTTTTGTACTGCTGATCTATATGAATGGTTCAGACCTGGAAAGCAAGCATGAATTGGCCAGTGAAGACATTAATGAGATTATCCGTTCCTATAAAAACACCGAGGATAATTTTGCAACGGTGATTTTGCATGGTGGGACTAAAAAGTGGCATTTTTCTAAACAGATCTCCGGCGATAGCCTTACTTATAGTAAGGTGACTAAAGAGGGGTTTGAAAAAGTAAAAGTAACAGCAAACAAAAGTATAGGAGACCCATCAACCCTGGTTGATTTTATTTCTTTTAGTAAAGAGAACTTCCCGGCAGAAAGATATGGGCTGATTTTTTGGAATCACGGAAGAGGCAGTGTGCATGGTTTTGGTTACGATGAATTATTTCCTGAAGATATTTCCCTTTCCCTGCATGAAATGGGAGAGGCTTTCGCAGATTTGAAACGTAGCCAAAATGATTTGGATCTGGATTTTATAGGTTTTGATGCCTGTTTAATGGCAACTATCGAAACCGCCACTGTATTTGCACCTTATGCTGATTATATGATAGCTTCTCAGGAACTTGAACCAGGCAATGGCTGGAATTATGAATATATCATCAACGCCTTATCTGCTCAACCAAACCTAAAAACAGTTGATCTTCTGGAGGGAATTGCAAAATCATATATTGATGCCTATTCGTCTCAACCTTATTTGCAAGCAACCTTATCAGTAATCGCGCTTGATAAAGTAGCTGCTTTAAATGCAAGTGTAGGAAACCTGATCAGTAAAATTTCTGCAAATCTAAATTCAACGTACCCGGCTAAAGAAGCTTTTAAACAGAAATCCAATTACAGGGCCAGGTCCAAATCATTCGGATTACCTTCTTTTTCGTTCGCGGCTGAAGATATGATTGATATTTCTAGCTTTTTTAAAATAGCAGCGAAAAGCACTGACACATTGTTTGGGGATTTTGAGAAAAAGCTGAAAGATGCAGTTGTATGCAATGTTTATTCAAAAAACTTAGATAAAGACGCCATTTCAGGCCTTTCGGTGTATTTTCCCTATTATAATAGAAAAACCGCCAGTCAACTAAAAGATTATCTGCTAACGCCATTCAATATAGAATTTGAAAAATTTATCGAAAATTATGTAGCCGAACTGATTGGAGGAGATGCGGATAGCGTTTTTGTTAAAGATTCCGGAAGAAAGCTAAATGCAGCCATGTTGGTTAATACCAATAAGATTTATTTAAATATCAGAAGGTTAACAGGAGACAGTACGTTGGTGTCGTACGGATTGGATGCTTACGATACTAATGTAGATGACCGCGGATACATCACCCTGTATGGCGGGAATAAAAAATGGGACGCCAGGTGGATCAGTATCAACGATATCAACGTCTGTGCATTTATGGGACTCTCCAACCAATCGGGGATATCATATAATGTGCCTGTACTTTTGAATGGAGAACAAGCAGAGCTGGTAATAAAGTATTTTAATGTTGAAGGAAAGAATCTGGCTAAAGTAACCGGATATCGGGAGATTTCTGCTGAAGGGATTACAGATAAAATTAAGAGCCTGCAGGCGTATGATGAAATTACTTTTCTGGGTCAGAATAGTATCGATGGATCAGTGAGTATCACATTGGGTAAACTGCTTATCGCTGATCCTTTAGCTTTAGACGTCAAACTTTCAACCATGCCAAAAGGAAATTATCAGGTAGGGTTTTGTATGGTCGATTTTTATGGCAATAAACACTATACCAAATTTGAAGATTATATCATTAATTAAAAACCTCGTTACTATAGACCTAAATAGATTGATGATCAGATCATCATACCAACTAACTTTATACTTTTAGTTTAGCATTAATTTTTCAGCACTAGATATCAGAAATAAACATGGAATTAACGACTCAACAGCGCAATGAAAGCCTTTCGGCAGCTACGCATAGCTTACTTTTCGACAATGACTATCTGCACATTAAAAATGCAATTGAACTACTCCATTTGCTGTTTGCGGGCGTAACCGGAGTAAAAGCGGGCAACATTACAGACCAGGATATAAAATTAGCCTTTGGCACTGCTGTTTCAACCATTAAAGCTGCGCATTGCCTTAAAGAATTAGAACGTACCCTTAAATTTATCAGAGGCATTCATCAGGCAGTTAATCATTTATTAGATGCAATGCCCGGGCAAACTATAAATATATTGTATGCCGGTTGCGGCCCTTATGCCACGTTGCTTACACCTTTAACCTCAAAATTTACCTCGGCGCAGATCAACTTCATTTTACTGGACATCAATACAGATTCGTTGGATGCTGCAAAAGTGCTTTACGAGCAATTAGGCCTGTCTGATTACGTAATCGACTATGTTTGCGCTGATGCAACTATTTACACATTTCCTGATGCCATCCGTATTGATATGGTGATTTCTGAAACCATGTTAAATGCGTTGCGTAAGGAACCACAATTGGCCATTATGAACAATTTAATACCACAAATGCGTCCAGAAGCTATATTTATTCCGGAAAAAATTTCTGTTGAGGCTGTATTAACGCGGTGGGAAGAAGAATATCGCTATTTTACAATCCCTGATTATCAACCTAAAAGGATAAAAGCAGGATTGGTATATCTTGCCAGCCGCCAATTTAAGCTTCCGAAGCCTATTATTACACATATACCTGCTTCTGAAACCCATAACCGGCTTGAGTTATTTACGGAAATAACCGTATTCGGCGAAGAAATGCTAACTACCTACAATTGTAGCTTAACCATGCCCTTGGCTGTATGTAAATTAGAAAACCAACATGAGGGTAAAGCCGTGAAATTTGAATACATCATGTCTGATCATCCTGGCTTTACCTATACCATTTAAAGATTGAAATACCGGCAGATATATTTTCTGCCGGTGCTTTTAAAATTAAACTTGCTGAGAATAGGGTTTAATACGATCATTTTACGATGATGGATTTGTGTCCTCCGATGCCGCTCCCGGGTTTTGATACGATGATGTATCGTTTGCAGGAGGCGTGTTCGTTGGCTGCGGTATGGGATTAGTTACCGACGGATTTACCTGTGAAATGGAAGGCGCAGCCTGCTGTTGTCCTGGCAAAATACCTGGCGATTGATTATTTGCTGCAGCAGAATCAATTGAGGGAGCGTTTTCCTGGGTTTTTAAAACCAGATAGGCAGCGCTGCTTATGCCGGTAAGCCATAAAAGTGTCTGGCTAAGTTCAGGCAAGGCACATCCTGTTTTAATGCTGTATACTTTATTGAGAAAAATAATAATAGCAATGCAAGTCCATACAACTTTTTGAAAACGATGTACGCTGATGCCATTATCATCAGAAAGAATATCTACAAAAAAGCCTTCAGAAGGGCTGTTCTGATGGCGAAAACGGCCATCTTGTATTTCCCGTTTATCAATTATGGAGCCACCTGCAGTTACACTGGCGCTTATTCCCATTAACACCAACGCGGTTTCATTTAATCCTGTGTCGTTACAGTTGGCCATACAAAGTTGCAAATAAACATAACTGCAGGAGATCACTACTGTCCAAACCCCTAATTGCACACGAGACAGGCTAAAGGGATTGTTACTTTTAAACATCAGCAGCCGTTTCTGCTGTTTTATTTTCGCGGCATTGGCATTAAACGCATCCGGATCATTTACATCATCACGAAGCATGTTGGTGAACATGGCCAAAGCAAAAAACGCGGTAACAATCCCTATGATGATAACCAGTGCCAATGTTTTATGGAGATCATAAGTTTGTGCGTTTCCTTTGCATCCTGTTGCAATCCCTGTAACAACTAATGCTAACATCATTATTAAACTGCTCTTTTTCATAATAGATGAGTTTATGGTAATGATGGATTAAATGGCGTTAAACGACTGAACCAGGAGTTCTGAAACTGCGCCTGCGAAGGATTTTGTTTAATAATGTTTAAATATCGCTGTTTCCGAAGCGCAATAACCTGGTTATACAGCGCTTCCAGCGGCATACTGTTGGCAGCCGCAATGGTTTGTGGCCCAACTATACCATCTACTACAAGTTTGCCAGGTGTAATATTATTTACGGCCTGCTGCAAAAAACGGGAAGCGATACCAGTACCCATATTTACAGCCGTATCAAAGAGCTGGTTGGCTAGCTGTTGGCTGTTTAAGTTGTCCAGACTGATCACATCCCAGAAATTCTGTTTGTAAAATGATTGCACTTCCGCCTGTACTGCGCTATCGGCAGCAAGTGTGGTATTTATGTTTTGAGGATGTGTTGAAACAGCCTGGTCTACCGCGGGCCAACCACCCCAGTTAGGCCAGAAATTTCTTGCGATACCAGCGTAGGTTTCACCACCGCTGTCATTTGGGTTATTGGCATAACCGCCTTCGTTACCCATTGTAATTTTAAATGCAGAATTGAAAATTGCCATATGTAGATATAATTAGTTTTTAACTTCACTATCTATATGTCAATGCATTCATGTATAACCCACTGCTGACCGTGGTTAAATTGAGATTGATGAGAGCATTAACGGCCTGTTTTTAAACTGCTAAATGATATTATCATATTGCTTATAAACAGGTTATCTCAAATATAGCCTTTTCCTTTTTATTAATCAGCAAACTGATGTATAAAATTATCTGAAAGTTTAATCAAAAATTTTACAGCTGATAAAGTTTTACAACAGGTGATCATGACCTACATCCATTTCTTCTGAGCAGTAAAATCTGCGGGCTGATAGTTGATATATTGTACAAAGCGCGGCTTTGATGAGGTATTGGGGCTGCTGCCATGTGGTAAAGCCTGATGCCAGATGATAAAATCTCCCGCCTGGGCAGCAATAGGTAAACTGCCCAGCATGTGCAAGTTCTCTGTTCGGGGATCTGTGCCATTAGGAAGGGAATGAAGCCATGCTGAAATGCGGTTATGGAATCCGGGAACCAACGTAAAGGCTCCCTGATTTGGTGCCGTATCGGCAAGGTAAAGTAAGCCTTGCAGATTAAATGGAATAGGCAGCTCAAGGCTGCAATCCCAATGCAGGTCAGGCCCCGGAAATTTCCATGTTTCCGTTTCAGGGGGATTAAAACCAACGCGGTCAGTAGTTACCCAAACATCGCTACGTTGCCATAGTTGTTCATAAGCCATCCTGATACGCGCTGTTTGCCGGTTTTTCTGCAATAATGGGTGTTGAAAAAGTTGTACCATAATACCCTGCCGCGAATTATGATCGCCATACCAGGTGTTAGTATCATCGAGTTTGATGTTCAAAAAATCACATATTACATCAACGGTGGCTTGGCAATCTTCCTTCGGAACAGCATTTTTAAGAATCAGATAGCCGTTTTCTTCCCAAAATGCCAGCTCCTCAGCACTTAGAACTGAAGGTATGGGTCTACCCATATCTGACATTTCATCAAATATGCTATTAAATTTATCAACCTGTTCGCCTGTAGGAATACCAGCGATATTCACAATCCATTGTTCAAACTCTTCAAATGCAGGGGCGTACTGGAAGACATATTGGAGTGTTTGTTCAAGGCCAAGCCCTAGTACGCTTAGCAGGGTTTTATCCAGCTGCCATTCGTTTTTCCACTGTTCTTCATCAAACTCACCCAATCTTTTGAGCATGATCTTTTTCCAAAACCGTTTTAGATGCATCAGGCCCAAAGCGCTGGTTTCTGTTGATGGTGGTAAAATAAAATCGGATGTCATTTTTATTTTTCTTCAGTATGGTTGATGTACATATTTTGTTTACAGGTCCAGCTGATCATTTGTGGGAAGGACAGGTTGTTTTCCTGTCCTGAAGGATAAGTCATCCCATTCCATTGTAACAATGGCACACCGAAAAAATTGCCTTTCTTAAAGTTATCCACAAGATTCTGGCCTCCACCTTTATATCCTTTATCGTGGAAAATGATAAGGGGATCGATATTCAGGTGTATACATGCCGCGTACGACCAGGCAATAGCCATCATTTCACCACCATTGTTGAGGTCATTATTCGGCAGCGAATCGCTCATCTCCATGCGTATTTCGGCTGGCATACAGGCCAGATGCCCCGCTTCGTGTAAAATATCGCCCGGATACAATAGTTTTTCGGTATCTATAATCAATGTGCCATCTCTTAGTTTAAGCCCCGGTAAGAACGTTTCATCAGTGATGGGTTCTAATTGGTATTGTAGCCCGATTTCAGAAATAAAACTGAGCATTTTGGCTGTTAACAAATTGTTTTGCAGGTCCTTTTCCATTTGATCTGCAAGATCATCTGCCTCGGATGTGTTAGCAAGTCTCAGGCTTTTAATTACTTGTTTGGCAGTTTCCGGATCTTTTTTCAGAAACACTGTTTTTTTTATACCGGAGGTAATCCGTTTGGTAAGCCAGTCATTTACTACACAGTCAATAACCAGGTGTATCCGGTCTGTACTGCCATGATTTGCTACCTGGTGTTTTTGATTTGCGTTAATGTACCAGCAGTCGCCTTCGTTCATCGCAATACGGTCTTCATCCACATAAAATTCAACTTGCGGGTTAGTGAATATAGGGACATGCAAACGTGCTTCTCCATGCTCGAAAGACAATTCAAGGTCGCGGTGCGGCTTAATAACTGACCCTCTGCGGAGATTTAATAAGCGAACGGAAAGTTTTTCGCAATCCAGTGCTGTTAAAAAACGGGCAGTTTCCGGCAGTTTATTTAACAGTGCGGTATCTTCAAAATTTTTGTGGCTAAAAAGATCGGCAAAGGCATTGTCAGCATTTCCTCCTGGCGTACGTAAAGGCAAAACATGCCAGTTCCCTGTGTAATCGGCAGTATTGTAGTGGGGCATCCATTTATTGCCATTTAACAGGTCGTTCAACTCTTTTTGCAGCGAATGGATGTTAATGTTGAGGTTTAATTTAGAGAAGCAGATCATGATTGTTTGTAAATTATAAAATTATTTAATACCAATATATCAATTGAGCCAGATAAAAAAAGCGATAAAGCTTCTGCCGGTGTTTCCACTACAGGCATCCCTTTACGATTGAGTGAGGTGTTTAATAAAACACCAATTCCCGTTTCTGCTTCAAAATCGCCGATAAGCTGATAAAACTCAGGATTGAAAGCGCTGGTTACCGTTTGTACCCGGCAGGTGCCGTCTTGATGAACAATCCCACCCAGCTGATCTTTCCATTCTGGTTTTATTTCGTCAATTAATATCATGTAAGGGCTTTCCCACCCATGAACAAAGTATTTCTGTACATCATCAATTCTTACCGATGGAGCAAAGGGTCTGAAATCTTCCCTGAACTTGATATTGCTGTTAATATGGTTTTTGATATCCTTGATACGCGGATCGGCCAGTATACTCCTGTGGCCTAATGCCCTTGGCCCGAATTCGGCTCCACCCTGAAACCAGCCTACCACTTTACCGCGGGCAAGTTCGGTTGCCGTAAGCGCTACAAAATCTGGCGTTTGTTTGATGGAAAATTCAGCATTGTTGGTAATGCCGGCATTCAATATGGCTTGTCTGATATCATTATCGGAGTATTGACGTCCGAAAAAAATATGGTCGGGAACGCTTTTTTTTGGCTGGCCCAGGATCTTGTGCCAGCCGTAATAGGCACAGCCAATAGCCAGTCCGTTATCGCCTGCTGCAGGTTGGGTATAAAGATTTTTTACAATGCCCGAACGGCGTAACTTATAATTTGCCACAGCATTTAAAGCCACACCACCGGCATAGGCAAAATTAGCGTGCGGTTGCAGTTTAGACCGTTCCTGGAAGAGGTAAATGATGGCCTTTTCGGTTTCATCCTGTACCCAGCGTGCCATGTCTGCATAATGGTTAAAATCATTTTTAAAAGCGTCATATCCGGATGAAGGTTTGGTAAAATACCGGTCAACATTTTCGTAGAGCACTTCGATGATACCATTATCCAATTTGAATAGTGGTGGTTTGCCGTTTAGCATGCCATAGGGCGCCAGACCCATTAGTTTTCCAACGTCATTCAGATTGCCAAAGCAGTATTGGCTAGCTGCATGATAAAGGCCGCCTATGGAATGATAGTTGGTTGGCAATTTTAGGGAAGAGGTTTGCTGAAATAACTTAACCTCAGAAAAATCTTTGAATAAAGGCGTTAAGTTTGTGCCATCGAAAAAGTAAAAACTGTCTTTCTCACAATACATACCGTTGCTAAATGGATAGGTTGGTACTGTGGTGTCTTCCAGGTCGATACAATGACTATAGGGGCTGCCAGCACCGTCAACAACCATTACGTTGCATGATGTAAACGAAGACATCCCTACAGCACTCCAGGCGTGGGCCAGGTGATGGGACAGGGTAATTACGGGTGTCTGAATATGCTTGTCAAAGTACCTTTGCCCGGCATATTGGTTTGGCAGAATATGGTTTTCGAAATTTGAAGCTTGTACAATTAATGTTAAATCATTGGCGCTGATCCCCGCAAAATCAAGGCAGTATTTGACTGTGTCAAAATCATTACCTCCATCATGTTTGATCCTGCTGAGCCTTTCCTTTTCAATGGCAACCAATATTTTGCCGTTTTTCAGTAAAACTGTTGACCCATCGTGTGATAGGCCTGTTCCTAGAATATAGGTGTCCATTAGCGCTATAGATATGTATTTGGTAGAAATTTCACTATAAACATATAAAGAATTTTGAAATGATCTAAAGCCTAAAACCATTTGTCTGTTAAAATAGATAAGTGGTTAATAATATTTGTTGACTTTTGTCAAATTATTTTATTTGATACCATGTGTAATATTAAAATTAATTAATAGATTTACACTAATCTAACCTGATATATCTTAATGAGCTCTCAAATACTAAACGCGGATATAAAAAATACTTGTATTTTAAATAGTACATATCTGCATGTCCGTGATTTACTTACCGATAGTGAAGTTAACAAGATACATGCTCTTTTCAAATCCGGTACATTTGACGATGGCAGGTTAACGGCACACAGCGCCGCAAAAGCTGTAAAAAGCAATCTGCAGCTTAATCATCAAACTCAAGAGCATACTGCTATCCAGCAAATCATTTTAGCCGCACTTAACCGGAATCCCGTATTCCGAAACGCTGTGTTACCTCAAAGCATCCATCCCTTTATCATTAGCAATTATAAGCCTGGTATGCATTATGGCTGGCATGTAGATAGTCCGGTGATGGGGAATATGATCCGTACAGATGTGGCGCTAACCATTTTTCTGAATGATCCGGAAGCTTATGATGGGGGAGAGCTGGAACTCCAGACTGCGAACGGAAATGTTTTGTATAAGCTCAATAAGGGTGATGCCATCTTTTATCCCTGTACTCAGGTTCACCGGGTAAGAGAAGTTACCCGTGGCGAGCGGAACGTTGCGGTTAGCTGGATACAATCACTGGTTAAAGAAACCGCACACCGGAAAATGTTATTTGAAATTTTCCAGATTACTGAAAATCTCCGTAACAAAGCAGTGGGCGAGGAAGAATATCTTTTATTGCAGCAACACTATAGTAACCTGTTGAGGATGTGGGCAAACTAATTAAAATGAATGGAAACTAAAAAATTAACGGTAGGCGTTTTGCTTTCTAACTCAAGTATACTGCCCATGGCTAAGCACTTTAGCGCAGGGCTAAAAAATGGATTAAAAGCGTTAAGCCAGGAGGTTGAACTGGAGATTGTGCCTGAATTTATCGGGCAGGGATCGAGGGAACTGGCTGAGAATGCGATTACCAAACTGGTTGGTTTTGACGGTGCAGATGTGATTACTGGTATCGTTTCCAACAAAGTAGGAGTCGATCTTTCAGAGAAAATCGCAAATGTAAAGCGGCCCTTCATCATCAATAATATTGGCGAGCACTTGCCCGATCCTGGAAAGTTTAACGATTACATGTTTCTTAATTCTATCCATACCTGGCAGCAATTGTGGTCAGTAGGTCAATGGGGGGTGAAGAATTTCGGCAAAAAAGGAATGTATGTTTCAGGTTTGTATGACTGTGGTTACTCATTTCAGAGCATGTTAAGTGCCGGTATGGAATCGGCATCAAGTGGAGTATCCATGCCATTTGCTATTGCGCCTACGCCAAACCCTAAAGAAGCAGGCGATATTGCTGCTGTTTTTGAGCATATACATCAATATAAACCTGATTTTATTCTGGCAACATTTTGTGGAAAAGAGGCAGAAATGTTCCTGAAACAATATGTGGAGCAGGGTTTGCATAAAACCACTCCACTGCTTGGTTTGCCTTTTTTGCTTGAGCCGTTTAATGCTACTGAGCCTATTGAAGTTTATACTACACTTTCATTAAACAGGGCGCTAAAACAAGAGCAGCTTGATGAGGTAAGTAAGGTGATGGCAAACCCCTTTACACAGTTCGGTTTTGAAACAGGTTTGCTCATTGCGCAGGCTGTTAAAGGCCGGGGCGGAAAATCATTACAAAAAGCCATTGCTGAAGCGGCAATTGAAACGGAACGGGGCAGGGTTGAAGTTGAGCCCCGCTCAAATGCGGTACAAAGCAGGGTTTATTTAGTTAAAAATACTTTTAATGGTGTTACCGGCGAAATATCGCGACAGCTGGTGGCTGAATTGGAAACGATTGATACAGAACACGCAGATGTGCTGCGGGTAAATAAACAGTCGGCAGCGTGCTGGATGAACCCTTATCTTGGTATCTAATATGAAAATAACGGTTGTTTGCAATTCAGATTCGCTGGCATTTCCTGCCATTCAGGCATTGTATACACAAGGGCTTTTGGCTGCTGTGGCTATTCTTGAGCGGAATAAAAAGGTATTGCTCGAGCCTTTACTGGCTATTGGAATAGCCAAGGAGAATGTGCTGCAATTAAATAAAACAACATGGCAACATCAGCTACAGCGGGGGCTGGCAACTACAGGTACTGACGCCGTTTGGGTATTTGGCTTTCCCTGGCTAATACCTGATGATTTGTTGCAGGCCGTACCCCGTGGTTTTATCAACTTTCACTTTGGTGAACTGCCAAAATACCGGGGTGCCGACCCTATATTCTGGCAACTTAAAAACAATGAAGATGTTGCAACGCTAACTATACATCAGATGACGACGGATGTCGATGCAGGTCCTGTGTTGTACACAAAGCAACTGCCCATTATAAAAGGTGAAAATTATGGGCTGCTTTGCCAGCGCTTGGGCTTTGTGGCTACTGAAGCAATCCCCCAGTTGCTAAATGAAACCGGTATGCCATCTGCTTTGAATCGAAGTAATGCTGTTACATCATTGTTTGATCAGAAACCCGGCAATAACGATTTGGCTATCAACTGGGAGTTACAGTCTGCGGATGCGATAGAATGTCTGGTTAATGCTGCTAACCCTAAGTATGACGGTGCAACGGCTTGCATTAAAAATACCGAATTACGTATACTGGAAGTTTCACCGGCTGAAATCCAATTGAAGGAGGAGTTTAAACCCGAGCCTGGTACAATCGTTTACGCCGATGCCCTTTATGGATTGATTGTAGCATGCATAGAAAATCGTTTTTTAAAGATCAATACTGTACATATGCGTGAAGGCTACTTCTCCGGATCTAAGCTTTTTCACATGGGCATACAATCAGGAGAAAAATTTATAAATCTAAATTAAAACACAATGGAAGGAACACTAGCTGAAGTCCGGATTTTTGCCGGTAACTTTTCGCCCAGAACCTGGGCTTTTTGTCAGGGACAACTGTTAAGTTTAAGCGCTAACCAGGCATTATTCGCCTTGTTAGGTACCACATACGGTGGTGATGGACGGACAACATTCGGATTACCTGATCTTCGTAGCAAAACCGTGATCGGTGCGGGTACCGGCGTTGGTTTGTCGGCTTACACACTGGGGCAGAAGGTAGGGGTAGAAAAGGTAACGCTTACAGTAAGCCAGATACCAGCCCACACGCACCAAGCCGTAGTAACCCCGACCTCAAGTCATCCAGCTGCGACATTTTTTGCCAGTCCGGATCCTGGGATTCAGGTGGATGGTTCAGGTGCATACGTTAGTGAGGATGGCACCGGACAGGTTGCCTGTTATAGTAACGATGGCAGCGCGCTGACACCTTTAAGTCCAAAATCTGTTGAGGTAACTAATTTGAACATACCTGTTCCAACGGTAAGCCTGCTCAATGTGGGAGGTAGCAATTCCCATAATAATATTATGCCGAGTATCGCATTAAATTATATTATTTGTTTACAAGGCATTTTCCCCTCAAGAAATTAATTATAAACCATTAAGAAAAAAATTATGGAAGGAACACTTGGCGAAATCCGTGCTTTTGCAGGTAATTTTGCACCACGCACCTGGATGTTTTGTACAGGACAATCACTATCTATTTCAATGTATACCGCGCTTTATGCGATACTTGGTACCAATTATGGCGGTGATGGGGTTAATACCTTTAATTTGCCAAATATCGCCAGTCGTATTGTGGTAGGGGCGGGCCAGGGGCCAGGTCTTAGCTATTATGGCCTGGGGGAGGTAACCGGAGAAGAGCAGCATACGCTCATTCAAACTGAAATGCCTAATCATACGCATTTAACTACGCAAACAAATACCGCAACTGCAGCGGCCATTGATATTTCATTAAATGGTGTTGATGTAGCTGGTACTTTATCAACCCCTCAAGGTAACTATCTGGCGCAGGAATCAACTGGAAATGATAGTATTTACGCCAATCCAAATAATTCACCAAATCTGGTGAGTCTCAATAGTCAGGCCGTACAGCTTGGTAATCTGGCACCACCTAGACCTGTTGTAACCATAGGCGTAACGGGCTCAAGTATGCCACATACTAATATTCAGCCGGTACTTGGCGTAAACTATGTTATTTGTGTGGAGGGTTTATTCCCATCTAGAGATTAATAATTGATTAATTCATACTAAATTTTATCAAAAATGGAAGGAACTATAGGCGAAATAAGAATGTTTGCCGGGAATTTTGCACCGTATGAATGGGCCTTTTGTGCCGGGCAGACATTTGCTATACAAGCATATACTGCACTTTATGCAGTAATTGGAACATACTATGGCGGTGATGGAAGATCCACATTTAAGCTGCCAGACTTGCAAGGACGTACTATTGTAGGTGCAGGGCAGGGAGCAGGGCTTTCACTTTATAATATTGGCACTAGTGTAGGAGTTGAGGGTGTTTCAATTGACACTACTCAGATGCCAATGCATACACATGCGGTAAATTATGCTCAAACCGGTTCCGCCAGCGTAGCAATTAAGGCATCTGCAGATCAAAGCGGAGAACCAAATCCTTCTGGCAATCTTTTGGGTGCGCCAGCGGCGGTTTCAGAGACTTTATATAGCACTCCGGTTCCTCCAAAACAACCTGTGGCTATGGGGCAGGGTACGCTCAAGGTAAATAGTGTAAGCGGGCCTCAGTTAACGGGCCTTACTGTTCAATCCACCGGGGGCTCAGGTCCCATTTTGGTACATGAGAACAGGCAGCCGGGATTGGCGCTTAATTATGTGATTTGCATTAACGGAATATTTCCGGCGAGAAATTAAAAATCAAAGCACAGTATAATTATTTTATGGGTATAACCGGTGTTCTTCAATCCCGGTTATACTCTTTTACTTATCGCAAGATACCGTATTGAAGATTTACAAAAAGTTGTTATATGAGGAAATTTTACACTTTAAAAAAGATATATCGTTTTTTATTAATCATCCCACTGCTTTTGATGGGCATATCGCAGGTAAGGGCTTCTTTATCTAAGGGTGATCTTGCGGTTATCGGTATGAACGGTGATGTGGACGTGTCATCTACTGTACGTAGTTTTGCTATAGTTGCTTTAAATACAATTGCTGCCAACGAGACGATCTATATTACGGATAGGGGCTGGATTAATGGCTCTCCCGGAAATTTTACCGCTAATACGACCTTAGATGGAACGATCCGATGGACAACGTCTTCTACCATAACAGCGGGTACAGTAATCATATTTAAACTGAATATGGCTTCTTCCGTAAATAAAACGGTATCTGCAACAAAGGGAGATGGTACAGCAATTCCGGGTGCGGATGTATCGATCCTTTCAGGTTGGACCAATTCTGTAGTTACATCACTACCTTGGAACAACGCCAGTGGCGATCAATTGTTGATTTATCAGGGAACAGACAGTAACCCATCTTTTATTTTTGCTTTTAATAACGTTAGGACTACAGGAACAAATAACAGTTCCGGTGGCTGGTTTGTTAATCCGAGCAGTGTTACAGGTAGCCCAAATACGGCAACAACCAGTATTCTCTACAGCGAGTTGCCTTCTGAGCTTGCAAGCACTAATTATGCTATCGGTTTTTTGACAAATAGTTCCAGTGATCCGCGTTATCCAAACATGAGCTACGTGCCAGGTTTATCAAGTGGAACAAAAGCCACTTGGTTAACGGATATTACTAATACAGGTAAATGGACAGGTAACCCAGCGGGTACCCCCTTTAACTTCGGGCTTGGCTTCGGCAGTAATAGTTTAACACAATTTACTATAACGAGCGGAGTGCAGGCACCAACGGTAACAAGTGTCTCAGTTCCGCCTAACAACACCTATAAAATCGGAGAAACACTGTCCTTTACCGTAAATTTTTCAGGTAATGTTACAGTAACTGGCACTCCTCAATTGGAACTTACTGTGGGTTCGGCCAGTAAACTGGCCAATTATGTAAGTGGTTCTGGTACCTCGGCATTGACATTTAGTTATACGGTTGCAAGTGGCGATCTGGATGCAGATGGCGTTGCCGTGGGCCCTTTGGGCTTAAACGGAGGTACAATTATGGATGGGTCAAATAATAATGCTACCCTAACGTTAAACAATGTTGCCTCAACAGCCAATGTACTTGTAGATGGAGTTGCACCTACAGTGGTGATCAGCAGTACGGCTGGTGCATCGGGTGGCTCGACAGGCACTTCACCAATTCCTTTCACCGTTACCTTCTCAGAATCGATAACGGGCTTTACAGCGGGAGATTTAACTGTAGGGAATGCTACGATCAGTGGATTTTCGGGAAGTGGAACCACCTATACTTTTAACGCAACGCCAACAGCAAACGGCGCCGTTACGATCAATGTGTCAGCTAACGTGGCTCAGGATGCTGCGGGCAATGGCAATACAGCCGCAAGTCAGTTTTCTATTACATATACACAGGCCGTAACCGCCGCTCCGGTAGTGGTTAGTCCTGCCAATGGTAGCTTAGTGAGTACCACCACTCCAGGATATTCAGGTACTGCAACAGCAGGTGCAACCATCACGGTTTACGTAGATGGAACATCTTCAGGCACTACAGCAGCAACTGGTGGAAACTGGTCACTTACGCAGCCTACGGCATTGGCTCAAGGTTCCCATACGGTTTATGCAACTGCACAGGTTGCTGGTAATGCGGTAAGTGCAAACAGCAATACCAATACTTTCACAGTTGATAATGTGGCACCGACAGTGGTGATCAGCAGTACGGCTGGTGCATCAGGCGGCTCAACCAGCACTTCACCAATTCCATTCACCATTACCTTCTCAGAATCCGTAACGGGCTTTGTAGCTGGCGATTTAAGTGTAGGCAATGCCACGATCAGTGGATTTTCGGGAAGTGGAACCACTTATACTTTCAACGCAACGCCAACAGCAAGTGGCGCTGTTACGATCAACATTGCAGCTAACGTGGCACAGGATGCAGCAGGTAATGGTAATACAGCCTCTGCAACTTATACACTTACAGCACTGCCTTCGAATGTTGTTCCTGTCCTTACTACAACCGGCGGTTCAACAGCATTTTCTGGTTCGGCAGTTGCCATAGATGCCGGGCTAACGGTTACAGATGCTGATAATACAACGCTTACGAGTGCCACTGTAACCATTACCGGGAATTTCCAAACCGGGCAGGATGTTTTAGCTTTTAGTAATACCAGCACTACTCTTTACGGTAATATTATTGGCAGTTTTGACAGCAACAACGGCACCTTAACCTTAAGCTCCAGTGGGGCTACCGCAACGGTTGCGCAATGGCAGTCAGCTTTAAGGGTAATTACTTACGCCAATTCCGCATCTACGCCAAATACAGCAACCCGAACGATAAGTTTTAGGGTAAACGATGGTATCTCAAATAGCAATACGGCGACCAAAAATGTAACAGTTAGCAATCAGCCCGCCTTAACATCGTCTGTTATCTCTCAAACTAATGTGGCTTGTAATGGTGGTTCTAATGGATCAGCTACTATTTCCGTTTCGGGAGGTACTCCAGGCTATACTTATTCTTGGTCACCTTCCGGAGGTACGGCTGCTACGGCAACGGGATTGTCTGCCGGAACTTATATCTGTACCATCACGGATGCTAATGGTTTAACAAAAACTCAAAATGTTACCATTACCCAGCCAACGGCCATTACGGCCACCACTTCGCAGACCAACGTGGCCTGCAACGGCGCAAGCAATGGTTCTGCTTCGGTAACTGCGTCCGGAGGTGCAGGTGGATATACTTATTCATGGTCTCCTTCAGGGGGAACTGCTGCTACGGCAACGGGATTGTCTGCCGGAACTTATACCTGTACCATCACTGATGCCAACAATTG
>NZ_FOJM01000014.1 GCF_900111825.1 Pedobacter suwonensis | reverse complement strand
CTACCATTGACGTTATTTTGTAATTACCTATTAATGAGCAGAATGCGGCATCATGCATTTCCGTATAGCTAGGCCATAGCACCGTATCACCGTTCTACTTAAAACCGGCCTAATAAATTTTTCGGACTGCACTGTTCTAGCCATAACACTGGCTTTGAAAGAAAAATTTTCAGCCGGCATTTTTTGTTACTTTTTGATGCCAAAAAGTAAGAGCCCTTCGGCGGCGGTGAGCCGAGGCAAGAATTGTGCGAAGGAAAAAACGTCAATCATATTGATTTTTTTATCATAAATTATCCCTCAGGATGACAATGATACAGTTTTTTATTTAATACCTATCCCAGAAAAATGGAGGTTCAATACCTAATGCCCTCAAATAAACAAAGCCCTGCCCACGGTGGTGTATTTCGTTATCGATGAAATATAAGAGGTGACTAATGATGGTAAACTCATACATTCCAAACAATTTGATGGTGTCGTGAAGCTGTTCTTCATTTATTTTATTAAAGTATGCTGCAATTTTGGTAGTATCCTCATCCCATTTCGTTAGTAACTCTTCTTTGGTATGCAACGGAAGATCATGATTAAAAGGTGAAGTTTCTCCCGTTACCATTTCCTTTAAACCCGGAACATCAATCGATAGTAATTCTTTAATCAATGCTGAAAATGGTCTCATTCCACCGATTGAGAATTCGAATAATTCTTTTTCAGGAAATTTTTCAATGGTTTTTCGGGTTAGCTTTCGGTGACCTAACCAGTGTTGTAGTAATTCGCTTTTGGTAATCATAACTGCTGACATTTTGTTATATTATTTAATAGAACAAAACTAAAACCAGCTTATGACAACCGCCTGTCACTCAAAAAAGATTAAATATTTCATTTTTAATTTCTTTTTTGTTGCCCCGGAGCAAATGGTCTGGCCGATTTGGAAGCCGTACCTTTTTTAGCCTGCCCCGGAGGCACTTTTCCGCTGTTGCCGGCTGTTCTTGTGCTATAACAGGCACTGGAAAGCAGCATTACCGATAACGTTACAATAAGATATATCTTTTTCATAATCATACTAGAGCGATAACTGTGCCAAATGGAGGTTTTTCCCTCCGATTAGTAGTGTCAAGCTTGTTGAGACTGTACAGAGCGGTAGCTACCATTAAACCCTCATTATGAGTTTAAAGCTTTCAGGATATGATCAGGATATGGGGTTTAATTCTCTATCTATTTAAATCTTCTTTCTTTTAACAAGTTTTCTAATTCGCTGTTATCATATTTGGAATTATTAACCAGTTTATAGATGAAAAACAAAGGGATGAGTGTTAAAAAGCCTAATGTATTTTTTGCCACGCTAAAAAATATAATGCCAGCCAGAAACCCTATTAACAATGCATTCATTACGGCTGCCGATTTCTTTTTCTTTGCTTCCTGCAGTAATTCCTGGTCCGTTAATTCTGATAGTTTTTTCGTTTCCATTTTGGTGAGTTAGTACGTTTTTTAGTTAATGATTCCGGTCAATATGCCAAATATAAATAATTGGTGCCACAAGCATCCTGGTTTGCGTTTTAAAAAATTGGGAAATCACCTATCCGAAAACGTAATTTTAAAACTGTACCTAACGTTACGGCTTTTGGTAACAACATTCAAAGAATGATACTCAGGTTATGCAAACTTTTTTCGTAACCATTTACGGACTGGTTCATCATACCACTTTAAAGTGGCATAGGCTAAAGCAACACTTCCTATTAAAATGACTAAAGCGTATGGCCAGGCCTTTATAATGGTAATGCCGTTATGGTTACTGATCCAGGCCACATAAAAATAAACCAAAGGATAATGCACCAGATAAAGCGGGTAGGATAGATCACCCAGAAATTTGCATATCTTGTACTCCGATTTTGTTTGCAACACGCCGCTGGCACCAATGTACACAATAAGTGGAAAAGCGATGATGATACATATCGACTCATATAACCCATTCATCCAAAGATGCTGAGCACCACCAATGCGGGGCATATAAAGTATCAGGGCAATTAATACGCTGCACCATAAAAAAGCATTTTTAATTTTGGCAGGCTTCGCAACGCGGGAAAGCAACAAACCTGCAAAGAAAGGGTACATGGTCCGGGTAAAACCAATACGTACCTGTTCTACGTTTAATGTCCAGCCACCACTTACATCTCCATTGGTAATGGCCAGATGGGCCAATGCAATGGCTGCGATCACTACTAAGATGCTTAATGCTGTTTTTGAAAATTTTCTGATCCATACCGCATAAAGAATATTGGCTATGTATTCAAAAAATAACGACCAGCCTACACTGTTCATCGGATGCATTTCTTGCCAGCCACGTATGTCAAGTGATAGTGGTATGGGCAGAATGGTATAACCGATCAGCAATACCAGTAACATCTTCCACAGCGGTACGGTATGAATGAGCGGCCATATCGCAGAGTCTGTAAAATAGAATCCGATAGCGCCAAGGGTCATACCCAAAATGACCATGGGTTGCAGACGTACGATACGGCGCTTGAAAAAACTGCCGACACTCATTTTATTCCATCTGTCGTCATAAGCATAACCCATCACAAAACCCGATAACAAAAAGAACAAATCTACCGCGAGATAGCCGTGGTTCACCAGGATGTCAAGGTGGCCGGTTCCAAGCGGTTCGGTTAAATGAAAGGTGACAACAATTATAGCAGCAATACCCCGCAGACCATCCAGTATAGGGTAATGCGGCTTGGTAATTAACTCATTACCCGGTTTAATATTCATGTAAAGGCTTTAAAAAAAGGTAAGCCATAAAAATAGCCAACATTCCTTGCCGCATCACTTTGCATCTATAATGATACGTAAGAAGTAAACCATTGCTTTGGGAATGATTTAAGAAAGAAGATTAAGTTATTTTTCTAGACACTGAGTCACGCAAGGTCTTGTGTATGATCTTGAGAGTGGTTTTCATTGAGATTCGAAACTACCACTCACTTTCTAATGTATTTTCTATAACCCAAGGTATATTGATTTCAATTTCAATCTGAACTAAATCATTTTTATCCTTAAAATAGGTTAGATCGTTGCCGTTTGTAAAACCGATTTTAAAAAAATCTGTTATAGGATTTAGTTTAATTGTTTGTGACTCATTAAGTAAGGCTAAACAATCAGTGCCTTCAAAGCTTCCTTTAAAATGAAATATTAAACTATAACGATGTGTACCATCGTTTTCTTTATACATTCGCCAAACCTCACTTTCTTTATGATAATCTATACCAAGTTGATTGAATAAATTTTTAACCTGTTCTGGGAATATGTTATTTCTATTTTGAATATAATTTAAGCAATCATTGCAATTACAATCCTCCGCACTACCATTTTCAACGGCAGTATAGGTAAATTTCGTGCTTTCATGATCAACTGATAACACCCAATCCTTAAATGTAAATACAGTCACAGTTGTATTCTCCAGTCTAATATTAGGTTTGTTAGTATCGTGTGTTTGTAATTATTCAAACCACGCTTTTCGATTGTCTAAACGTTCTAAAAAATCTGTGAAAGAAATTCCTATTTCAATGTGCGCTTTTTTATCTATTATAAAGGTAGATAATACGATTCTCAAACTATTATCATTTAATTGTTCTATTGCAATATATTCTCCGCCACCATTTCCCCCAATCGCCAGTGTGTTTGGTAAGTATTCGAAAATTTGGTGATCGGTATTCATTTTAATTACATCGTCAAAGTCCCACAGCCGAACATATTGGTCACCAATAATGCCTTCAAATTCCAGATAGTTTGAAGCGAAAGCTTTATAATCATTAGGAAGTTTGAAGTTTATTGCTTTTTCAGATTCCTCAAAAGTGGTCTTTAGTTTGTCTGTCCGTTTGATGAAATTATATTTTGTTAGTATTTCTTCAAATCTTTCCATATAGGTGGAGCATGATGTTAATTTAGATCCCCAAGATATTAATTTTTATCGGGATAGTAATTACTAATAGATAGATAAATAGTCTTCCTAGGATCAAAAACAGGATGGGGATTTAATAAAACCAGTTTTGTAAATTAAAAACTTAAATCATTACATTTGCCCTTGGTGAAAAACTTTATATTCCTTTTTTCTTTTTATTTGATCCTTCTGGGCCTAATGCCCTGCCAGGACAAGGAAGATATGGTTTCAAGGTTTCAAACCGAAAGCATCGTACAAAGTGGTCATACTAAAGCTGAACATGCACATGGAGAAGCCTGTCCGCCAATCTGTAGCTGTGCCTGCTGCTCGGTCGGTCAGCACTTCCCTTCAGAAAAGTTAACCAACCTCACTATTCCGGTATTTCGCAAACCATACCCAATTTTCAAATGCTCTGCATTGAAAAAGCAACCCATTGATATCTGGCAACCGCCTAAACTCGTTTAATCAATTTATCTTATTGCTGTCCGTGAAAAGACAGTTTCTTACCTGCATATTTTGTGCTACACAGCGCAATAATGCCCTGCTATTTATTGATTTTTGATTTAAACAACCATGTTGAACAGAATAATACAGTTCTCCATCAGGCAAAAACTGCTGGTGGGAATTTTGATGCTGGCGCTCATTGCCTGGGGAATCTACTCCCTGAGGCAACTTCCTATAGATGCGCTTCCGGATATTACCAATAACCAGGTCCAGATTATTACTTCGTCTCCAAGCAATGGCGCAGTAGATATCGAGCGTTTTGTAACCTATCCGGTAGAGCAGACCATGGCCACTATTCCTGGAATAGAAGAAGTCCGTTCTTTTAGCCGGTTCGGTCTTTCAGTTGTAACGGTCGTGTTCAAGGAAAATATAGAAATTTACTGGGCCCGTCAACAAGTGAGCGAAAGGCTTACTGAAGTAGAAAGAGCTATTCCAAAGGGGATCGGCACACCAGAAATTGCACCTTTAACTACCGGGCTTGGAGAGATTTACCAATATGTTATCCATCCTAAAAAAGGATATGAAAAGAAATATGATGCCACCGAGCTTCGCACCATTCAAGACTGGATTGTTCGCCGCCAGCTTTTGGGTGTGGAGGGTATAGCAGATGTGAGCAGCTTTGGCGGCTACCTTAAGCAGTACGAGATTGCCATTAATCCGGATAAACTCAGAAGCATGAATATCTCCATTAGCGACATTTTTAAGGCGCTTGAGAAAAACAACCAGAATACCGGCGGATCATACATCGATAAAAAGCCTAATGCCTATTTTATCCGGAGCGAAGGACTGATCAACAGTATAGACGATATTGAGAATATTGTGGTAAGGACAAATGAAAACAGTACCCCTGTGCTGATCAGAAATGTAGCTGAAGTGAGGATCGGAGCGGCCACCAGATATGGTGCCATGACCAGGAACGATCAGGGTGAGGTAGTAGGCGCGGTAGTGATGATGTTAAAGGGCGCCAACTCATCAAAGGTTATCAAAAACGTAAAAACCCGGATGGATCAGATAGCCAAAAATCTTCCGGAGGGGGTTGTCATTGAGCCATTCCTTGATCGTACCAAATTGGTAAACAGTGCCATTGGCACAGTAACCAAAAACCTGGCAGAAGGTGCATTAATTGTGATTTTTGTATTGGTGCTGCTTTTAGGGAATTTCCGCGCCGGATTGATTGTGGCTTCGGTGATTCCGCTCGCCATGCTTTTTGCCATCTGTTTGATGAACCTTTTTGGCGTCAGTGGAAACCTGATGAGCCTGGGTGCGATAGACTTTGGACTCATTGTAGATGGCGCGGTTATTATTGTAGAAGCCTCACTTCATCATCTTGGGCTTCGCCAAAACAAAAATAAGTTAAGCCAGCAGGAAATGGACGCAGAAATTTTTGAATCTGCTTCCAAAATCCGTAACAGTGCCGCTTTTGGCGAAATCATTATCCTGATTGTTTATCTCCCGATTTTGGCTCTGGTAGGAATAGAAGGTAAAATGTTCAGGCCAATGGCGCAAACAGTAGCCTTTGCTATTTTAGGTGCTTTTATCTTATCGTTAACGTATGTACCGATGATGAGTGCACTTTTTCTAAGTAAAACCATCAATACCAAAAGAAATATTTCAGACCGGATTATGTCTTTTTTTCAACGCGTATATACGCCGATGCTCAACTTTGCATTGCGGGCAAGAGTGGCAGTTGTGGGTATTGCAGTTGGATTATTTGTGCTTGGCCTGGTCATTTTCAATTACCTGGGGGCCGAATTTATTCCTACATTGGAAGAGGGCGATTTTGCCGTAGAAACCAGGGTGCTTACCGGAAGCAGCCTTTCGCAAACCATTGAAGCCTCTACGCGTGCAGCGAAAGTATTAAAGGCAAATTTTCCGGAGGTAAAGGAGGTTATCGGAAAGATTGGCTCCAGCGAAATTCCTACCGACCCGATGCCGGTAGAAGCCTGTGACCTGATTATTATCCTCAAAGATAAGCGCGATTGGACAACTGCTTCAACGAGAGATGAACTGGCAGAAAAAATGCAGACCAAGCTCGAACAGTATATCCCGGGAGTTACTTTCGGTTTCCAACAGCCCATACAAATGCGTTTTAATGAACTTATGACTGGCGCAAGGCAAGATGTGGTAATCAAAATTTACGGAGAAGATTTTTCTAAGCTCAGTACCTACGCAGCGCAGGTTGGTGCTATAGCCGGCAAAATAAAAGGGGCACAGGATATTTATGTGGAACAGGCTTCGGGACTTCCACAGGTGATCATCAAATTTCATAGAGAAAAGATTGCACAGTTCGGATTGAATATTGAAGATGTGAATACGGCTATCCGTTCGGGATTTGCGGGAGAAGTGGCTGGTTTGGTATTCGAAGGCGAAAAACGGTTCGATATGGTTGTCCGCCTGGAAAAGGAAAACAGGCAGTCGCTTGATGACGTGAAAAATCTGTTTGTTACAGCACCTAATGGCAACCAGATTCCGCTGGAACAACTGGCCGATATCGAGTATAAGGAAGGACCTAACCAGATTCAGCGCGATGATGCAAAGCGACGGATTACTGTCGGTTTTAATGTGCGTGGAAGTGATGTAGAAAGTATCGTAAAGGAAATTCAGCAAAAGGTTGATGCAGAAGTTAAGTTTTCACCAGGATATTACCCCACCTTTGGCGGTACTTTCGAGAACCTGCAGGCAGCCAATAAAAGATTAAGTGTTGCCGTACCGCTGGCCTTATTGCTCATCTTACTGTTGCTTTATCTTACTTTTTCATCCATTAAACATGCACTGTTAATTTTTACCGCCATCCCTTTATCCGCTATTGGTGGTGTATTTGCCCTTTGGGCACGTGGTATGCCCTTTAGTATCTCTGCAGGCATAGGCTTTATAGCGCTATTTGGTGTTGCGGTACTTAATGGTATTGTACTTATCAGTGAATTTAACAGGTTAAAAAAAGAAGGAATGAAAGATATACAGGAAATTATCAGAAAAGGAACCTCGGTTAGGCTGCGCCCGGTTATTATGACGGCCCTTGTAGCCTCTCTGGGTTTTCTTCCAATGGCCATCTCTGGCGGAAGCGGTGCTGAAGTGCAGCGACCGCTGGCTACGGTTGTGATCGGCGGACTAATCTCTGCAACACTGCTAACCCTTTTGGTACTTCCGGTGCTTTATATCTGGATTGAAAAAATGGGCAGTAACAAGGTAAAAATATCACCGATAGCAGGCATTATTGTCGTATTTATTGCGTTTTTTGGATTGCAGCCTGCTAAGGCGCAAACTTCGTTAACGCTTAAACAGGCCGTATCTGCAGCGCTGGAAAACAACCGGATAATAAACGGGGCTAACCTTGATGTAGCCTTGCAACAGACACTTAGAAAAGGCACTTTCGAACTGCCTAAAACGGAAATATCCATGCTTTACGGCCAATACAATAGTCTGGTTAAAAACGATAATAACATTACCGTTTCTCAGACCATTCCTTTTCCAACGCTCTTCGCGGCAAATGCGGCGTTGGGTAATGAACGGATCAAAGCAGGCCAGCTTCGGGTGGCTTCCAGTAAAAACGAACTTGTATTTCAGGTGAAAACGGTTTATACCAATCTTCAGTATCTGTATTCAAAGGAGAAACTATTATATGAGCAGGATAGCATTTATAAGGGTTTTTTAAAATCGGCGTCGCTCAAGTATAAAACAGGCGAGGGTAATCTGCTTGAAAAGGTTGCTGCGGAAACACAGCTTAAGGACGTACAGAGCCTGCTTGACCAAAATGGATCTGATATTGAAATTTATAAAGCGCAGCTTGCTACGCTTCTTGGTAGGGGTAGCCTACCCTCAATTGCCGACAGATTTTTAACAGAAACATCCGAAATTTCTATCGGAGACACTGCGCTTCTACATGAAAATCCTGCCATAGCCTATTTCAGACAGCAGGTTGTAATCGCCGAAAAGCAACGCAAAGTAGAATTGGCAAAAGCCTTACCCGACTTTACACTTGGCTATTTCAATCAATCGCTAACCGGTTTTCATAAAGTTGATGGAAATGATGTTTTCTTTGGTCGCGACAAACGTTTCCAGGGCTTTCAGGTAGGCCTTTCCGTTCCTTTATTTTATAGAGCTTATGCCGTAAAGGCAAAGGCAGCATCAATTAATAAGGATATTGCCTCGAACGATCTGGAACTTCAGCAACGAAAATTGATGGGCCAATATCAACAGGCTTTAAGCGAATACCTGAAAAACAGAAAACGTTACGACTATTTTGTCACCTCAGCCTTAGCCAATGCTGCCTTAATATTAAAAAACAGCCGCATTGCTTATCAAAACGGAGAAATAGGTTATTCAGAATACCTGATAAACCTTAAACAGGCAAATGGTATTTACGAAGGCCGGCTGATGGCCTTGCTCCAGTTAAGCCAGAGCATCAATCAAATTGAATTTTTAACCGGTAACCAGCAATCATTTTAAACATAAATATCATGAGATCCATATATAAATTTCTTATCCTGGCGTCCTTTCCGTTTTATTTGGCTGGCTGTAGTCGTCAAAGCGCAGAAAAAGAACCTGAAAAAGAAAGCGTTCATGAAAAGAGCGATATTGTAACGCTTACCCCGGAACAGCAAAAGCTATCCGAAATTACCCTTGGCGAAATTGAGCTGAAAGAATTAAGTGGAACAACAAAAGTAAACGGCATGCTCGACCTCCCTCCACAAAGCCTGGTATCAATATCTACACCGCTGGAAGGAATTTTGAAAAGCACCAATATGTTGCAGGGAAAACGCGTAGCCAAAGGGGCGCTCGTAGCGGTTATGCAAAATCCGGAATTTATTCAGATGCAACAGGATTACCTGGATTATAAAAGCCAGCTACAGTACCTGAAAGAGGAGTTAGACCGCCAGGAAGAATTGGCAAAGGAAAATGTAAATTCTAAAAAAGCATTGCAGAAAGCAAGAAGCGAATACCAAAGTGTGAGTGCAAGGTTGCTGGGGCAACGGTCAAAACTTTCCCTGATGAATATTAGTTTTTCGGCATTGGAGAAAGGACAGATTCAAAAAACCTTTAATTTATATACCCCAATTGCAGGCTATGTTACGCAGGTTAATACCAATATAGGTGCCTTTGTGAGTACAACCGATGTGATGTTTAAAATTGCCGATACCGAACACCTGCATGCTGAACTTACCGTGTTTGAAAAAGACGTACCCAAGCTTAAACTGGGGCAGAAGGTTCGCTTTGTACTCGCTAACGAAGAAAAAGAACGTATGGCCACGGTTTACCTCATTGGTAGGGAAATTAGCAAAGAGCGTACCGTACAAATCCACTGTCACCTGGATCAGGAAGATACGCAATTGCTTCCGGGTATGTATCTTAAAGCCTATGTAGAAAGCGGCGTGAGCAAGGTTGAAGCATTACCCAATGCGGCAATTGTTGAATTTGAAGGTAAAAAGTTCGTCTTTATCGAACAGCCACCTAGCAGAAGTAATAAAACTTATCGCTACAGGATGATGGAAGTAAAAACCGGTGTCGCCGAAAATGGTTATACCCAAATTTCTTTTGCGGAACAGATTGATAATGCGAAAGTAGTGGTCAAAGGCGCCTATGATTTGTTAAGTAAGGTAAAAAATACCGAAGAGGAACATTAATTGAAACCAAAAAATTGCTTTTTTTATTAAGATGTTTTATGTTTAATAAATTTTGGCTTAGTTGAGTCTGGAGACTCAACACTATTCCTGCTCCGTAGAGTCGCTTTGCTTAACTCTACGGAGAGATGGGGAAAAGAGGCGATTATTATATTATCTTTCTAAATTAATTTAAATTATAAGCTTGAAGCGTATTTTAGAGATCATATTACCAATCTCCGCTATTTTTTCATTGGGTATTGGTATATGGCAAATGTTGCAAACGAAAACAATGATTCTTCCTTCCTGGTTTTTGGTTGCGATTTCCTTACCTGGCACGCTGCTTTTATCTTTTGCTTTCGGTTTTATATTGAAAAAACTGCTAAATTCAAAATGGCAGACCTCAATATTTACCTCCATATTTGTAATCATATTTTGTTCTATATTTTACATAAGTGAACATAAGCCGGTTTATATTATTATTGTTCCAAAAAACTATGTTGGAGAAGTTAGATTGTTTCTGTCTAATAAAAATGATTTTTCCATCAATGAATACGGTATCGGTTATATTGATAGGAGAACTTTCAATGATGGTTTTTATCCAAAAATCATCCAGACAGGGAATGATATAACCAAACAAATAAAAGAGTATGGCAAGGGTGCATCTGCAACTACATCAGAAGATGCTTACTCTTTTAATCATCTGTCTTTTCATATCCTGGATAGCGGAAAGAAAGTAGATGGCAAAGATATTGAAGAACTAATCAGGATTAAAGCAATAGATACTGCGCGTCTATATAAAAAATAAACGCCTTAGTCTGTTCGTAGCCTTGCTCCTGTAGTTTGAATCAGGAAGAATGCCGATCAAATTTGATTGGGTTGCTCTTGAGTCTGGAGACTCAACACTATTTGTGCTCCGTAGAGTCGTTTTGCTTAACTCTACGGAGAGATGTGTCCTTCAAATAAAGCTTCAAACCATATCCTTAAAACCAAAAGTAACTTTTTAGTGTTACCTATCATAAAGTAAATCAATCCTTTAAGCTTGGATATTTCAGATGAATATATGGGTTGATGCTTTGCCAGATAAGTTACATAGCCACAGGATAAATATGAATACCAGAAGAGACTTTCTACAAAAAATGGGTGCATCAGCATTGATGTTGCAATTAAGTTCCATATCAGCATTTGCTGATGCTCCCGAAGAAATCAAGCAGCCTTATGATGGTAGGGTACTCCGGGTAGCCATTATGGGTTTGGGTGGATATGGTACCCGGGTAGCAGAGGCGATGAAAGCCTGTACCAAGGCTAAACTGGTAGGTGTAATTAGTGGTACGCCTTCAAAAATTAAAGATTGGCAAGCCAAGTACAACATTCCCGAAAAGAATTGTTATCACTACCAGAACTTTGATGAGGTGAAAGATAATCCGGATATAGATGCCATTTATGTAACTACACCAAATGCCCTGCACCATGGTCAGGTTATTCGTATAGCAAAAGCCGGAAAACACGCGATATGCGAAAAGCCGATGGCATTAAATGCCAAAGAAGGTCAGGAGATGGTTAGTGCCTGTAAAAATGCAAATGTGAATTTACTGGTTGGTTATCGAATGCATTTTGAACCCCGTACGCTGGAAGTGATCCGAATGAGAAACGCGGGCGATTTCGGCAAGATCATGTTTTTCCAGGGGCAATGTGGCTTTAAAATAGGCGACCCCACGCAGTGGCGATTAAATAAAGCGCTGGCAGGCGGCGGATCCATGATGGATATTGGGATTTATGCGATTAATGGGGCAAGGTATATGGTTGGCGAAGAGCCGATTTGGGTAACAGCCCAGGAAACCAAAACCGATCCGGTAAAGTTTAAAGAAGGTGTGGATGAAACCATTCAATTTCAGCTGGGTTTTCCCGGCGGAGCAGTGGCGTCCTGCTTATCCAGTTATAACATCAACCACCTGGATCGATTTTTTATGAGTGGCGATAAGGGATTTGCAGAAATGCAACCTTCTACCGGTTATGGTCCAATCAAAGGCAGAACCCATCTGGGCGAACTCACGCAGCCGATAACCACGCATCAAACGGTACAGATGGATGAGATGGCAAGCATTATTTTTGAAGATAAGAGACCGGTAGTTCCTGCAGATGGAGAGGAAGGCTTAAAAGACCTTAAAATTATTGATGCCATTTATGAAGCCGTAAAAACAGGGAAGAAGATCAGGTTAACGGTTTAAGCAACGGCTTTAAATGGGTAATGGCGTTCAATGATGATTTTGCAGCAATAGAGATGATAAGCGCTAAGGCTAGTTTTTAAATTAACTATATATCATAAAGAAAGCGGCCCAGGCCGCTTTCTTTATTTCTGAACAATGATATGGTATTTAGCTTTGGTATTTGTTGAGCCATCAAACCAGATGGTATATATTTTTCCGGCTTGTTTTTTTAACCTTTACAAATAATGCCAACGCCCGGATTTTAATGGTTAAAAATTTGTTTTTCAGATTTTTATATTTATTTTTCTATTGTTTTAATAAAATACTTTTGTCAAAAAAATGTATATAAAACAGTTCATTTGTAACATATTTGGTACATCATGCAGTAATAAAAATCCTTTACAGAAATACTTTGCCGATTGGGTATTTTCAAATGACGCATATCAGGATTTATACCTGAACAAATAGCATAAACGCCTCCGGATTATTTTCAAATCCGGAGGCGTTGAATTCATCTGCTAATGAGTATCCGTTTTGGTTTTGTAGGCTTACCAGCCATAGTTTTGTACCAGGTTAGGATCTTTGTCAATTTCTGCCTGTGGTATGGGCATAAGGTAGTGCTTATCTGCAAAAACGCGGTTTTGTAAAACAACAGTCTTATAAAATACCGCCACTCCCGCCGCTTCGCTTGATACATCCAGCCCTGTACTGCTGAGTTCAGCTGCGGAAGGACGTGCATTTAGTCCCAGCGCTGGTACATTATCAACCGTTTTGGCGATCAGCCATCGTCTTACATCCCAGAACCGGTGGCTTTCAAATGCCAGTTCCACCCTTCGCTCATTTTGGATACGGTTTCGCATACCCGCTTTAGTATTGTCAGCTGCCAGGATCGGTAAGTTTGGCATGGCCACCCGGTTCCGAACCAGATTGAGGTATTGATAAACGGATGGGTCTGGCGCATCCAGATATTCATTCATGGCTTCTGCATAATTCAGGTAAATTTCTGCCAGGCGGAAAAGCGGGAAATTTCGCGTTCCGGTACCTGAATTCGCATTTCTGTCATAACTAGGCGATAAAAACTTCCGGACATTATAACCCCATGGGTTAGTACCCGGTTTACCAGTTGCCCAACCATCGGTTATTCCGTTGCCCGCACCATACCAGGCCAGTCGTACCGGGCGTTTGGTTGCATCGAACCTCCATACGTCATACTGGAAAAATATACTGGCATAGAACCGCGGGTCGCGATCTTTATACATGTTCGATATATTATTTACCGTTTGAAATTTCAAGCCATCCCATAACTGTCCATTCCAAACGCCGCTTGTAGTATAGCCAGAACCGGTTTGGTTTATCGGGTAACCATTTTTCATCTCATAAGCGTCAACAAATTGCTGTAAGGGCGTTAGTTTCCCGTTTCCTTTAAAGGGAGCGCCGTTTGGCAGATAGTTGCCATCAATATCTGTTGAGTTGCCGAGGATTCGTTGCAGAATAGTCTCGGTGTAATCACGGGTATAAAATTGTGCAGCATAATTCTGAACAGGGTTATCAGGAAAAGGACTGTACAATTTGTAAATACCCAGGTCAATAACTGCTTTCGCGGCGTCAGCAGCTCTTTTCCACTTCTCTTTATCATAGCTGCGGTTAAAAAGAACTTTACCATCTTTATTTTGCACATTGGCGTAAAGAGGGTTGCCATTAAATAGTGGACTTGCGGCATATAACAGGGTGCGGGCTTTTAATGCCAGCGCTGCGCCCCTGGTAATGCGGCCGGTTTGTGCGGCTTCCTGCACAAGGGGCAGCACATTCGCAATTTCGTCACATTCTGAGGTAATGAAATTAACTACCTCATCCACCGAATTGCGTGATACCTGCGTATCTTCCAGATTTTGAGGATCCACATCATTAGCACTCGTAATCAGCGGAACTGCTCCGTAGCGTTTAAAAAGTTCAAAGTAAAACTGGGCGCGAAGAAAACGTGCCTCGGCTTTGTAACGGGGTTTCCAGATCGCATAATAACTTTCCCGGTCGAGCGGTACCGGAACAGCATCTATGCGCTTGATAAATATGTTCGCCCTGCGGATATCCTGATATTTTCCCGACCAGTTACCGTATGGATTATCATTTGTACTCCAGGCGCCAAGATTATATTTGTAAGCATCTACCGCCTCTCCATTGTCGAACCAATGATGGTAAGTTTCGTCAGTTGCAGCCGTTAGAGGAGAGGTTAACTCATTGGGAAGGGCATTGTACAGGCGCGCCAGGGCCTGCTCTGTCAGGTTGATGTTGTTATAAACATCATTCTCACTTGAATATTCTGCAGGAACAACATCCAGATATTTTTTACAGGATGTGCTACTGATCAATAGTGCTGCCAACAGCAGCTTGGTTATATTTTTCATGGGGTTACATTGAAGCATTTATTCCTAAGTTGATTACACGCATTTGAGGGTAGTCTCCAAAGCCATTGGTACGCTCCGGATCGAAAATCTTCATCTCAGACCAGGTAAAAATATTTGATCCGGTGGCAAAAGCCCTGATATTGGTCAGGCCGATTTTTTTAACCCAGTTTTTAGGAAGCGTGTAACCCACCTCCACATTTTTAAGCCGCACATAGTTGGATGATCTTAGCCAAAATGTTGAATTCTGATTGTTGTTTACATTATTAGATGATGATAATCTTGGCCATTTCGCATTTGGATCAGGATTCTGCGTTGTCCAGCGGTTATCCATATAGTCTGCCAATACTGAGCTGTTATTCGAGAAAGCCCATGCAGAAGTGCCAGTTAGCCAAACTTTTCCTCCGCCGGAACCCTGAAAAAGAACATTTAGGTCAAAGTTTTTGTAAGTATAGGATAGGGTTAAACCCAGAATCGATTTAGGGGTGGTTACCTGACCAAGGTAACCTTCGTCCTGACTGTTAATCACACCATCCCCGTTACGGTCAAGATATTTGATATCACCAGGACGCACGGCACCGAATTGCTGAGTCGGGCTTGCAGCAATATCTGCCGCATCCTTAAACAGGCCAATTGCAGTTAAGCCATAAGCTTCATTAATTTGTGTGCCTTTCAATCCGCGGTAAGGCAATGCATACACTGGTTCAGCAGCATATTGTATGCGGTTTGTGGCATACGAATAAGAACCCCGGAGCATCAGGTTATGATTGCCAAAGCGTTTGCGGAAGGTAAGTTCTCCTTCAAAACCCTTGTTATCTACAATACCTGCATTTATGGCCGGTAGATTTTGAACACCTGTTACATTTGGAATGATGGCCGCTGTGGTCAGGATCTGTGAGCGCCTTTCGGTAAAAACGTCACCTGTAAAAGCGATCTGCCCTTTAAATAGTTCGAAATCCAAGCCAATATTGGTTTTCTTTGACTGTTCCCAGGTTAAGAATGAATTTCCAGTGGCACTTTCCTGGGCACCTGAATAACCATCTCCATCGGCTGCCAGGCCAAATCGGTAGCCGCTTCCGTTTCCGGTTTGCCAGGTACTTAAATAGGCAAAACGGCCAACACTGTTATCTACGCCAACAATACCATAAGAACCTCTTAATTTTAACAGGCTCACCAGTTTAGAATCTTTCAGGAAGTTTTCATTAGACAGGATCCAACCAGCAGATGCCGCAGGGAAAAAGCCCATACGCCGTCCCTTCATAAAGTTCTCAGAACCGTTATAACCGGCATCGAATTCCAGTACATAACGCCTGTCAAATGAATAATTGATCCTGCCTACCAGGCCCAGCTGTTTGTAAGGCAGCGCGGCAATAGCGCCATCAGCAGTGGCGGTGGCCAGAAAACTCTGTGACTGGTTATAACGCAGCATACCCGAAACAACATGTTTTTGGGCAAACGTCCTGTCGTAGTTCAGATAACTTTCAAAGGTCGATTTGCGACTGCCATTGGCCGCAATATTAAAGCCGAGCAAACCATCGCCAGTGGTCAGTTCTTCGTAACGTCCTTTGCTCAGGTCCGTTTCATTTTCGTTTGTGATAAAACGATAGGTAGAATAATTCCGTTGACGGGTAATGTTCCTAAAGTTCTGAGCATCGTAAGCGAACCGTGTTCTGAAGCTCAATCCTTCAGTAACAAAAGGCAGCTTTAATGTAAAGCCGATAATGGAGCTTAATGTATTTTCGAAAAAACGCCCGTATCCGAATTGCGTTAAACGGCCGTAAGGGTTGGCCGGAGAGTCTTTTTGTCCGGATACTGAACCATTAGGGTTTTTTAAAGGATAGATATATGCAGGTGTATTGCGTATCTCAGACCAGAATGCGCCTGCGGTTTCAGTTGGATAGTTTCTATCGCGAACAATGTCTGAAAGATTCAGCTCAAGCTTCAGTGTAGGCAAAAGATCAATATCAATATTGCTCCTGAAGTTATACTTGTTCATCACCGCATTGATATTGTAAGCATTCAAATCGTCATATTTGTATAACCCATCCTGTTTCAGGTAAGCCATCGATACAAAATACCTGGCTGTTGAGGATCCGCCGTTAACATTTAGATTGGCCTGGCTCATCATTGATGAAGGTTTAATCAGTTCTTCTGTCCAGTTAACATTTGGATAGAGGTACTGATAAGTAGGATTACTGCGGTCGCGGAATTTATTGAGGTATGCATCCGTGTAAAGGTTGGCATTCAGCCCGTCATTATTCAGTGCTTCCCTGAATAAGCTGAGCGCATCGAATGAATCGAGGTATTCTGGCATATTGAAAGGGCGCTGTTGTGAAGTCTGTGCGGTGAGTGAAATTAGCGGTTTACCCGTCTTCCCTCTTTTTGTAGTTACCAGCACAACGCCATTAGCGCCTTTCATCCCATAAACAGCCGTAGCCGCTGCATCTTTCAAAACGCTCACGGTTTCTACATCATTGGCATCAATACCATCAATGCTGTTCTCTATACCATCAACCAGCACCAATGGGCTTTTGCCCTGGTAAGTGCCAAATCCACGGATGTAAAGTGCTGATCCATCGGCTCCGGGCTCACCGCTGCTTTGTATGGTTAACAGTCCCGGTAAACGCCCTGCAAGACTGTTGGTTAAACTGGCGGTTGGCGTTCGTAATAGTTCCTTTGAGGTAACCGAAGTAAGGGCGCCGGTAACATTGTTCTTCTGTTGTGTACCATAGCCCACTACTACCACGTCTTCTAACATAGCCTGGTTCTGGCGTAGCCTGACTGCGATAAACTCCCTCGATCCAACTGCCACCTCCTGCCTTATAAAACCCACCATACTGAATACCAGGGTTGCATCTTCCGGAACTTTGATCATGTAGCCGCCATTAACGTCGGTTACTACACCATAACCGTTTCGGCCTTTTACGCTGACCACTACACCGGGCAAACCAACTCCGCTGGTGTCGGTTACACTTCCGCGGACATCAATATCTTTCAACATGGTGTTTGCTGAAAACATCGCGGGATCGTTTTTTTTCCCGCTATCAGACCTGGCATTTGCGTAGGCTGAGGAACAAAGGAATAAAATGAAAATAATAAACAGCTTAGCAAGACTAATGGTCCTGGCAGCAGTTCCTGCTTTGTTGTAATGTAAAAGTTTTCTCATAACTGGTTTAAAAGGATTTGCTTAATTAAATGATCTGAATTAGCATAGTTAATGCGATCATACTCCTGTGCAGTAGAAGCATTTTTGGGGTTTATAAATCGTTTATCTAAATAGCGGGTTAATAAAAAAAAGTTATAGGCAGGCCATCTTGCCATGTTTAATGGCACAGTGCTAATTGCTAGTTAATTTGCTTATTGTTCGTTAATAGGGCAGGGAAGGTTAATCCCGGTACTAATGGCGGTTCCAAAATCGGGTGATCCATCTGCTTTCCAGCTAAGTTGTTGCATTCTTGTGGTTCTGGCCTGACCCGGGTTATTTGGTGTGCTGCGGGCGTGGTAGATAAACCAATTTTCAGATTTCACCATACCGTTCTGATCGGTGAAGCTACTTGTAAAAAAACCGTTGTGTCCGGGGCCATAAACTGAATTTTTATCGCTCTTCACAAATACCTGTTTTTTGTTGATCCAGTTTTCTGCTATTGCAGGGTCGCTGCCGGTCTTCAACTGAATCTGTGCTAAACAGTAATTATCACTACTGTAACGGCTGGCAGAGAAGATGATAAATACGGGGCTGTTGGCATCGCGTTGCAGCATAATCGGCCCTTCGTTTACGCCTGCGCCAAGAAAAGTGGGCTCCCATTTTTCCCAGTCATTTGTTGGTGATGATATCTTGATTCGTGGTCCGCTGATCGTCCAGGGGTTCGACATGGGGGCGAGGTAAATATATTGTTTATATTTTTCGGTAGGATTTTCCCAGCCTGACCACACGAAATAGTTTTTATTGCCTATGGTAGCAACGGAACCATCTATCGCCCATTGATCATTTCCTGAATCGGCGATTTTGCCTTTAAAATTCCACATTCCCTGGGTTGGGTCTGCGTTTTCATTTTCCAATACAAACATGCGGTTACTGTCATCTACCCCCTTTTGTGCCGCGGCAACATAGATATACCATTTTCCCGCTAAGAAATGCAGTTCCGGGGCCCAAAGGTCAGCTGAGTGATCGGTATTTTCAGGCGGTGTCCAAACCGTTGTTTCAATGGCATTGGCCAGTTGCGACATCGCTTTTGTTTTGGCTATGGCCACACGGTTACCCTTGGTAGACAGAAAATAGTAGTTTCCATCTTTTTGGGCAACAAAAGGATCGGCATGATCGCCATTTACCAATGGGTTTTGGAAGTATTTTACAAGGGCACCTTGTTCGGTGTTGATCGTCGTATCTCCCTGAGAACTTTTCTGACAGGCTGTGGATAATAGGGGAAGTCCCGCAGTCATCAAAATAAGAAATTTGTTTCTCATAAAGCTTGGAATGGTTGGTTATTTGGTTGACCAAAAGTAGCGATCAAAAAACGGTATCATTCCGATCCAGAGGCCGATCTACCTCAAATCAAGATTGTATAATTTTTAAATACCTGTATAACAGTGTTTTGTGCTCGTATCGTTGCTTGAAAATCAAAACTGTTTTCAACCCGTTTTAGGTAACAGAATGCTGTCATTTTAATTTTAAACCCTAATATTGTAATGCCATATCGGCATAGATCAGAATTTGCTGTATGTTTATGTAACAGGCTGGCCGCCATCCGAAATATTAATGATAAAGAAAATTTTTGTAATAATCATATTGCTGGTCCATGTTCTGGCAGTTAGTGCACAAACATCGAAAGTGGACAGTTTATGGAAATTACTGAGAAGGGAACTCTCAGCAGAAAACAATTATATCCGGCAGAAAGAACAAAAAATTGAAAGGTTGCGTACGCAGCTCGCAACTGTTCCTGCTGAGGATTATCTTGATCGTTACAAATTGTTGTCAGGATTGTTCAATGAGTACAGTTCTTTTCGTTTTGATTCTGCAATTACCAACGGTAATAAATTGATTGCCCTTTCAAAAAAGTTAAGCGGTAAGCACTACCTCATTCAAAGCCAGATGGGACTGGCTACGGTTTTGGTGAAGTCGGGCTTTTACAAGGAGGCTTTTGAAACAATTGCAGAGATCGACACGGCTGGCCTCCCGGGCAGGTTACGTTACGACTACCTTAATTTACGTGGTATGCTTTTCGATGAAATCGGCGCTTACGACAATGACGCATATTATGCTGTGGGCTACCGCAAAGCCGCCCAGGCAGCATTCAAAAAGGCGGGGACTTTGATCAATCCTGGTGAACTTGAAAAAATCATTAGCCTTGCTTTTCTTCCCCCGGCTGAGCAGGATAAAAAACCAGACGCAGCGTTTTATTACCGATATCTACTGACTCATGGTTTATCAGAGCATCAGATTGCCATAGTCGCTACCAGAATTAGCCATGCCTACACAGGTGATGATAAGCTGATGTTGCTTACCCTTGCGGCAATCAACGATATCCGGTCGGCTACTAAAGAAACGTTTGCCATATTTTTACTGGGACAGGAGCTTTTTAAAATGAACCGGAACGATGATGCTTATATCTGTATGCAGGAGGCACTCGGTAATGCTGCTTTTTATGGAACCAGAAACAGGGCGGCACAAATCGAATCGGTATTGCCCTTAATCGCAAGCCGACTGATAGAAGAAAAGCAGCATGAGAAAGAAATGCTCTGGATTGGAATTGTGATTTTCGTGTTGGTGGCTGTGGTTTTGCTGTTCCAGTTGGTACTTTTCCGGAAACAGGTGATTCATATCAAAAAAAACGATCTGATCATTACAGAAAAGAATACAGAACTTGAAGACGTGAACAGCAAACTCTGGGAATCGTCCCGGATCAAGGAAGAACTCATCGGCCTGTTTTTTAAAACCTGCTCATCTTATATCGAAACGCTTGATAAGGTTAAACGCAAAGCTCAGCACAATATTAAATTAGGGAAATATCAGGATGCAACACAGGTGCTGGGAAATGTTCATATACAGAAAGAGAAATATCAATTGTTTAATACCCTGGATAGGGTTTTTTTAACCCTTTTCCCCAACTTTGTTTCCTCGTTTAATGCGCTTTTAAGGCCCGATGAGCAGATTGAGCTAAAAGAGGGTGAAATGCTCACTGCCTCACTTCGTATTTTTGCATTGATCCGCTTAGGAGTTAGCGATACGGAAACCATTGCCCGTATATTGGATTATACCGTAAATACCGTTTATACCTATAAAGCCCGTATGAAAGCAAAAGCTTTGGTTGCTCCTGAACAGTTTGAGCAAAAGATAATGGAAATCAAATTTACAGATGACCGCTAATGATATAAGAAACTGCAAATATATTTTCCAACATAGATTTACAATGGCTGGATATCAACTTATATTTCCTGTGTTTACAGTACAAATGATATACGCTATATAAGCTTCTTAATTACTTGTCAACTTATTCATTTTCTTGCTTAAGCATTAATTTGCGAGTTGGTTCTTGTAATGAATCAATTGTGCGCTCAGTTTATTGATGGATGCCTTTACGTGTCCAAAGCAGAATACTATATTTGCCACACCTACCTTAGTAAGCGCAAATTGTTCTATTTCTAAAAGGTCTTCAATAATATCTTCTCTACCCAGGTAGCCAAATGAAGTCTTCATTTTATGTACGAGAAACGCAATTTTATCCCAGTTTTGTAATGCAATTGCATCCTCTATTTCCTCCATTAGCTTTGGTACATGCGAATTGAAAAGATCAATTGTGGTAATGATAAACTTCGTATTGGTTCCTGAAATTTTTTCAAGATAGGAAAGGTTTAATGGTTTATCGACATTGTTTGAATCACACATATCCGAAGCTGATCTTAGGGTTAAATATTCTCATTCTGTACTATTTATATTTTTGAATTAAATATATACGATGTAGGATGAATCTGTTATAGTGAGATGTGTAACTTATCTGAAACAATGTAACAAAAAGATTGTTTAAAAAGCTTAATATGCTTTCGAATGATAAATATCCTGATAGTAGACGACCATTATAATAATGTTAAGATCTTGGCAACTGCGCTAAAACGAGACGATATTGTATGCTACGTTACTACATCTCCAAAACAAGGTTTGCAAATGTGTATCGATCATTCTATTGATATTGCATTGATAGATGTGAATATGCCAGAACTATCGGGGTATGAACTGCTCGAGTCTATAAAGAATAACCCATTAACACGCGGGGTAATGGTGATTTTGATTACAGGCTACTCCATGGATACCAACGATGTGGTGAAGGGTTTAACGCTTGGGGCTGTTGATTATCTCTTTAAGCCTCTTGATTTACATGTCACCGTGGCAAAAGTAGATTCCATTACCAAGCTAATCCTTCAACAGCGGGAAATCAATAATAAAAATCATCAGCTGGAACAGTATAAGAAGGAACTGTTGGAGATGGTTTCTATTGCAGAAAAGAGTAAACTGGCAAAAGAAAACTTCCTGGCCAATATGAGCCATGAAATACGGACACCATTAAACGCTATTTTGGGGCTGATACACATTTTGGAAACCACCAGATTGGACGCTGACCAGGCTAAACTTTTGGGAATGTTGACTTATTCCTCTAAGCTTCTACTTCAGTTAGTGAACGACATTTTGGATATATCAAAAATTGATGCCGGGAAAGTGAAACTGAATAAAGTGGAAACCGATTTGAGCAGACTGGTTAATGATATATGTGAGCTGACCCGGCCCCTGGCAGAAAGCAAAAATCTTGTTTTGTCATGTTCTGTTGATAAAAACATACCAGAAGTTGTGATGGCAGATACCTTAAGGCTCAATCAGATTTTAATTAACCTGGTTAATAACGCGATTAAATTTACCGAATACGGTGGTGTAAATGTGAAGGTTACCATCTCCGAAGTCAGAGAATCGCAGATATTATTGAACTTTTCTGTTTCTGACACCGGAATCGGTATTCCTAATGAATTAATTGGTCAGATCTTTAACCGGTATGAGCGGCTGGAATGCCCCATGGCTGATAAATTCGGCTCTACTGGTTTAGGCTTGCCAATTGTTAAAAAACTGGTTGAACTTAAAGGAGGCACCCTGAATGTGGAAAGCAGTGTTGGAGTGGGTACAACTTTTACCTTTACTAACTGGTACAAAGTGAATAACAAAGTTGAAGTAGCTAAATTAGCTGAAAGTAAAGAGCGGTTTTTAAAATCTTTCAGCAATATTTCTTTGTTACTTGCTGATGATGACGAAATTAACCGGTTTGTGACTAAACAGATATTATCAGAATGGAATATTCAGGTTGATGAGGCTGAAAATGGACTGGATGCCTATGTTAAAGCTAAATCAAAACAGTATGATGTGATACTAATGGATATCAATATGCCCGTGATGAACGGTGTAGAGACTACACGAAAAATCAGAAATGAATTATCTGAACACAATAGGTACATCCCTATTATGGCATTCTCTGCATTTATCAAGGATGAAGACAGGATAGCTGGGGACCATGTTGGGATAGATGCCTATATCCAGAAGCCAATTGAACCAGAAAACTTATATTCACAACTGTATAAGCTGCTAAATAAGGATCACTTATAGCATTTTAATAAATTTATAGCCAATATATTCCATCTCCTGCTCAATTGGGTTGTCAAGCTTCTGTCCTTAGTCTTGTTCGAATTGATTGAACCTTAATGATTTAATTTCTGTTTAATATCCAGTTTTAACAAGCGTTGATCTTGAAAGCTTTTTACGAAATGTTATGTCGGAGAAAGTGCTATTATAAATTTGACTTTTTGACCAATGCTTCGGATGTTTAGATATTCAGATTAATCAGTAATCCTTGAATCACTTTTTGCCATGTGAAGAATATTTTGCCCCATCTACTCTTAGCGTGTCGCAAAGGTAAAAGCCAATTAAATTATAGATCTAAACAAAAAAGCCCATCTTTCGATGAGCTTTTAATTAGTAGAGTCAATCCGCGGAAGTTCGAACCTCTTTGAGCATTGCGAAGCGATAATTAATTTTGAGAATTTGTTAAACAATAAGGTTGAAGGGCAGTATCGGAAAAAGAAAATATTATAAGTTTTACAAAGCAATTTATGATTGTGATATCTGATCACAAGGCTTCTTCAATGAATTGTTTCAACTATGTTTATGTTCTCAGGAAACGACCGTTTTTTGATAGAAATTGAGATGAGTATTTGATAAACAGTTATAGAACTATTGTGTCTTTTCTAGCAGGCCAGCGATGAAGTAAAGTCTACAGTTGTTTCCTTTCAACCATCAAGAAAAAGGAAGAATACAAGTTATCCTATGAGAGATTTTTGGCTATATTGTAATCACCTACATTTATTGAAATGAAAAACGACAAAACATCACAAAACTACACGTTAAACAGACGTAATTTTGTTACTGGAATTATCCCGGTGATAGCTGGCGCAACAATACCATCCTGGGCTTCGGCGAAGGAGATTCAACAAACCAGAGAAGACAATGACTTTCCAGGACTTATTACGCGAGAGAAAAAGCCATTAAATATGGAGTTTCCATTTCCTACGTTAAAAAACAGGATTACTCCAAATAACCAGTTCTTCATCAGGAGTCATTTTAATATTCCCAATATTGATGCTACAAATTGGGAATTAGAGATTGGCGGCAACACCAATCATGTCATAAAGATCAATCTGAGCGAACTTAAAAAGCTTCCTGCAAAAAAGGTAATGGCTACTATAGAATGTGCCGGAAACGGACGTGCTAACCTCGCCCCAAAAGTGAAGGGTTTAGGATGGGAACAAGGTGGGATCAGCAATGCTGAATGGACAGGAGTACCTTTATCCGTATTGTTAAAGAAGGCTGGCATAAAGGTGGGTACGGTAGACATTATTTTGGAAGGGAATGATGAGGGGATGATTACAGAAGAGCCGAAATCACCAGGAAAAATCAAATTCGCCCGAAGCATTCCGTTAAATATAGCAATGCAGGATCACATCATCATCGCCTATGAAATGAATGGAAAACCATTGAGTGCTGAACATGGTTTCCCGGCAAGGGCAATTATTCCAGGATGGTATGGTATGGCATCTGTGAAATGGCTGATGAAAATTACTGCATCTGAAAAGCCGTTTGATGGCTATTGGCAGACGATTGAATATGCTTACTGGAAGCGTGTTGAAGGACTACCTACCTTGACGCCCGTAACCACTACATTGGTTAAGTCTGAAATATCAAGGCCGGTATTGTTTGAAGCGGTGCCGGCTGGAAAACCTTATCAAGTAAGGGGTGCAGGATGGTCAGGTGATAGTAACCTATCGAAAGTAGAAATAAGCACGGATAAAGGAAATTCATGGCAACCAGCAAAATTAATTGGTCCTGCTATCCCTTTCGCCTGGCAGCTATTTGAATTTGAATGGGTGGTTCCTGCTAAGACTGGAAGATATAGTTTAATGGCTAGAGCGACAGATCAAAATGGCAAAACGCAACCCATGGAGCATGATTTAGACAGAAGAACTTACATGGTTAATTTTATCTCGCCAATTGATGTAGATGTAATATAGCTCAATAAGAACAAATTTCAGGATCTTGCGGTTATCGCATAAGGCTTGTTTGGCATAAACAGTTTATCACAATTAATATTCTACATCAAACCATGATCAGATTCACGTCTATACTTCTACTATTTGCTAGTTTCTCTGCACGAGCACAACATGAACACATGCAAATGGCAACTAAAAAAAATGTCTTCCTTGGGCAAATGGCTCATATGATGATGAAGATGGATGAAATATCAGCTACCACATCTGCAGACAGAGATTTCATACAAATGATGATCCCACATCACCAGGGTGCTATTGATATGGCAGAAGAAGAGATTAAGACCGGAAAAAATAAAGAAATGATTCAGCTAGCTAAAAGTATCAAAGCTGAGCAACAAACCCAGATTCAGCAAATGCGACTCCTGCTCAGCCATCCTGAAGGATTTATCGCTACAGGCAACCAACATCAAAACGCCAACCAGAAGATGATGAAAGTGATGATGGAACAAATGCCTGAAGAAAAACAATTGTCTGATACTGATCTGTCCTTTGCAAGGATAATGCTTCCTCACCATCAGGCTGCCATCGACATGGCTAAAGTTGAGTTGCGGTATGGAAAAAATAAAAATGTAAAAAGACTGGCCGAGAATATTATCTCAGATGAACAGATAGAAATCCAACAAATGAAGACATTTACAAACTCCCATTAACATATGAAAAAGATATCCTTGTTTACGCTATTAATATTCAGTTTTGCCCTACAATCAAAAGCACAATCAATCTATGCCCAAGACAGGGTTTATACAGGCAATCAGATATCTAATACGGTTTCTGTCTTAGATCCCTCAACACAAACGCTATTAGGAAATATTGTTCTTGGTAAACCCCAACCTGATATCTTAAGTCCTCTATATAAGGGACAGGCCCTGGTTCATGGCCTGGGTTATTCCCCTAAAAGGCAATTACTAGCAGCGGTTTCCATTGGATCAAATTCAGTAACCTTTATTTCAACAGCAAAAAATAAAGTTTTAAAAACTGTTTATATCGGACGTTCACCGCATGAGGCAACCTTTAACCCTTCAGGATCACAGGCATGGATATCGGTAAGAGGAGAATCGTATATCAGCGTAATTGATGCAAATAAACTGATTGAAATCAAGCAAATTCCAGTAGCCGACGGCCCGGGAATGGTTGCTTTTACTCCAGATGGAAAATGGGCTTATATTTGTTCCAGCTTTACTGCAGAAGTGGATGTAGTGAATGCAACTTCTTATGCTATTGTAAAGCGTATTCCAGTAGTTAGTCCATTTTCTCCAAATATATTCTGTAGTCCTGATGGGAAATGGATTGCATTGACACATAAGGATGTAGGGAAGATCACTGTCATCAGCACGGAGACAAATACGATACATACAGTACTAAATACAGGTCCAATTACCAACCATGTCACTTTTACTTTAGTTAATGATTCACCTGTGATGCTGGCAACCATTGGCGGAGAAAACAGCTTAAAAGTATTTAGTGTTTCACAAGATTTCAAGCTTACTGATAGCGTTGCGACAGGATCATTGCCACATGGCGTCTGGACTTCGGCAGATGGTAAATTTGCATATGTCGGATTAGAAAATGATGACCAGGTACAAGTGGTTGATCTGGTAAAAATGGCCGTTGTAAAAACCATTGCTATTGGACAATGTCCGCAAGCATTGTTGTACGCCGCTAATGCCAGCCCTGCAAATGCCTCAAAAGAAAATTTAACCCCGCTTAATCTTGCAGACAAAAGTCAGGTGATTAAATTGATGAATAAGGATAATTCAATGTCATCAGGCATGCTAAACGTAAGAAGCGTAGGCTTGACTGATCTTGTCCAACAGGACTTTAAAAAACTCGAGCCAAATACTTCGTATACTTTAGCGTTAACCAACTCCTCAAATGATACGTTTAACGCAGATTATGTCATCAATTCTTTTAAGACCGATGAAAAAGGAGCTTTTAGCGGTCAATCCTCGGGGATAATTAAGAGTGTAGGAACAGGTGGCGCCGATTATAAACATGTGGTTCTTATTGATGATCTTTCAAAAAAGCTGGTGATGATCAGTAACTAATGTATTTTAAACCAAAGATATAACTGCCCATAATGCAGCACTTGAAATTACTATCCATAAAATTACGCCTTGTAACAGTGGCATTATCCCCACTGCTTTCAAGATAGTAAATGAGAGTCCGCTTCCTATCAGGAACAAGGTTAAAGTTAAGCCTGCTTTTGCTAATGCTACAAAGTAGGGCGCAAAAGGCTTAATAAAAGGTAAGTAGGTGTTGGCGATCATTGCCAGGATAAATAGCCCTATAAAATAGGGTATACTAACTTTGCTATTGTTGCTTTTGAACAGGAAAGATGTACCAAACGCTACGGGAACAATCCATAGTGCTCTGGCTAACTTAACAGTTGTGGCTATCTGTAGTGCTTGTTCACCATATTTACTGGCTGCCCCAACAACAGAACTGGTATCGTGAATAGCAATGGCACACCACATACCAAATTGTGACTGTGACAAGTTAAGCGCATGTCCGATAGCGGGGAAAAGAAATAAGGCCACCGAGTTGAGTATAAAAACAGTACCCATTGCAACGGAGATCTGTTTTTCTTCTGCGTTCATTACAGGCGACAATGCAGCAATAGCACTTCCACCACAGATCGCCGTTCCAGCTGATATCAAAAAAGATGTTTTACGTTCTATTTTAAATACTTTTCCCAGGATAAAACCAATGATAAGCACTCCGAAAATAGAAACTACGGTAAACAGTACGCCTTCTTTTCCTGCTTTCATTGCACTGAATACATTCATTCCAAATCCTAGCCCGACAACAGAAATTTTTAGCAGCAGGTTTGTGGCCTTGTGATTTAAATGCAGATAGGGATGTTCCATTAGTTGCGCCAATACTAATCCTAGCAATAAGGCTAAAGGAGGCGACATAAATGGAAAGAGGCACAGCAAAACTGCCAGGATGAAGATAATTTTACGGGTGTTTAAATTTAAGTTTAGCAGGTTACCCGCCTTTATTTTAGAAGAATTTGAATTGTCTTTGATTTGTGTCATAATTTTGATTGTCTTTATTTTCTAATTCAAAGATCCATAACTAATAAACCCCGATCAAATCATTAAAACTTATCTTCCATAACTTCATGTTATAGAAGATAAGTTTTTAGACATTATTTATTCCCAACCCCATTTTTTGAAAATGAGATGTCCTTTATCGGATTGCATAAACTTGATAAAATCCTCAGTTTCCGACTTATGCGTACCAGTGCTACCCCTCACTACAGGTGTACCTCTATAGACTGTTTGTGTAACAGGAATCCTAACCATTGAGGTGAGGTCTGGTAAACGGTTATGCCAGGAGCCAAATGTTATCCAGGCATCATATTGAGGATCATTTTTCCATGCAGCAATACCCAATGCCGAATTTGCAAATGTACCTGCTATACGCTGCTGTATGTTTGCAATCAGATCTTGTCGACCTGCCAAATCTTCCCAAAGCCCCATTTGCCCAGCCCCATTCACATCAAGAATTTTCACACCTGGTTTACAGAGATCGCCCAGATTTTTGATGTTTTTAGGATTGCCGGGCCGTACCAGGATCGCTGCCGCACGTTTATATAACTCTGTCCGAGAGTTCGCCACTATCATGTTTGGGTGGTCAGACATGAATTTTGAAAGCATGTATTCTGCTCCTCCAAAGAACAGATCTGCATGTTTCATTGCATCCGGCATCCATTCATTATCTGGCCCGGCAGTGACTTTAATTACGATATCATGCTGCTTTCCAAAAACCTTCGCACATTCATTGATCGGTCCGAGCGGCCCACCGGGACCATAGACATATAAAGTATCGTTTGGGATTTGTGCATTCCCAATGGTCACTACAGCAACGACTGACAATATGGTTAAAAATATATTTTTCATTGTGTTTATGTTTAAGGTAAATCAAAACCAAACTTTTTGTAGATGGCAGCAGCCTGCGGACTGATCAAAAAATCCATAAAATCTTTTGCAGCGGCCGGATGTGGCGCATCTTTTAACTGTCCCGCTATATATTGCGCATGGATATTCTCTTTTTCAGGAATTTCAATGAGCTCAACAGGATGGCCAATCATTTTCTGATAGTAGGCCTCAGTATACCATACTGGAGCGGCGTCACTTTCGTTGTATAGGATCCTCATTGGTGATTGGCGATGATGGATCATGGTAAGATAAGTAGTCTTATCTTTAACTTTATCTTCCATGATGGTAGATTTTAATGTTTCCCCTCCAGCTTTCACATAGGCTTCTTCAATACGTTTACCGATCCCTTCATTCTCTGGATTGGGCATACTGATCCTCAGCTCTTTATTTGCTAAATCTTTGAGTGACTTCAATGCCTTCGGATTTCCCTTTTGGACCATGATTGCCAACCTGTTTCTAGCATATAAAGTCGTTTTGCTAAACCATTCAGGGGTCATGTCTATCCGGTTCTTACCAGCTGTATAAACATCCGGCTTTAAGGTAATTCTCATGTTGCCCACCACAATGCTACCGGTTTTTATTTGTTGGGCTAAAATGCCTGGGGGAAGCGTTTCGGCAAATACCCGCTGATAATGTGGATATGACTTTTTAAAGGCTGCAATTAATTCGTCAATGCACATAAACTGGTTACCGGCAAAGAAAACCACCAGTTGGGGATCATTAATGTCTCCAAAAAGATCAGGCACATTGTCTACTCCAGGTACTGTGAACTGAACTTTACTTTCAGGTGGAGTATTCCAGGGCGGATCAAAGCGATGATCCTGGGCCTTAACATTTCCACAAAGCAATAAAAATGCAACTGTGGCTAAAAAGGTGTGATTTATATATTTCATGATTTTCTAATTATTTGGTTTAAGGATGTACAACTGCCCATCCCTGATATTGACGGATGATGATTTCACCATTGCCGCTGGGTACATAACTGATAAAATCAAATAAGGTATTTTTTTCGATTTTCCTTTCTCTGACGGTATTTTCACATTGTGCAAGAATTACTCCTCTGGATTGCAGTTCTAACAATGTTTTTTCAAAAGATCCGTTCTTCTGGTAAACAGCTACGCCATCTCCAAAGGCAATAAGTTCTGCATTGATTTTCCCTTTTAACCTGGGATCGTCGAGTGCATTTTTTAGGTTTCGAAGTGTTCCTGCAATCTTTTTCTCATCACCGTTATTGATTACATACAGTGCCTTATAATTTTTCAGGGTGGCTTTTGCCCCTGTAAAATTAGCAGGTGTAGCTTGGGCAAAAGTGGCCGAGGTTGCTGCGATCAGCAAAAATAATGTACAGATTAAGGTTATTTTTTTCATGATTTTAGATTTTGATGATTTATTTAGTTGTTAGTTTTACTTGTTTTTCGGAGGTTACAATTGGTGCAAATGGACCATACTTATGTTGATTTTCAGAAAATTTGTCGGCATATGGTCCGTATGGCGCATCAAAAGGTTTTTTTAACAAATCAGGGTAATCTTTTCCCTGATCTTTATGTGGTCTTGGCTGTGAGTTCACAAAAGCAGCGAGATCCCAGGCCTCCTCATCACTTAACTGCGCATCTCCATATCTGGCACCATATGGCATATTGTTCTTTACGAACCCCGCAAAGTTACTGAGTCTATACATCCCTGCGCCATCATTGTAGCTGTGTTTGCCCCATAATGGCGGATAAACATAAGTTAGTTTGTCTTCATCGAGTATTCCCTCACCATTTGCACCATGACAACTTTGACATTTACTGGTATATAAAATCGCTCCATGTTTGACATTCGCTGCCCTATCCAGGAATTTTAATTTTTCGGTTCCCGTTCCAAACACTTTCTCCCCTTTTTTTACACCTGTTCCAAGCCATTTCATATAAGCCAGCATTGCCTGTATCTCTTTACTAGATTCGTCTGGTACTTTGCCTGCAAGACTTCGATTGAAGCACTCTGCAATACGTGCCGATGCAGGTTCAACCTTTCCTGATCTGCCACTCATTTTAGGAAAACTGGAAATAAAACCAGCATAATTATTTCCGAACAGTTTGGTTCCACCCTCGAGGTGACAATTCTGACAATTCATACCATTTGTAATACGGGCTATGGATCCATTTGGCCCAAAATATTTGCTCGTATGTGCTATTAATTCTTTGCCATACCTGATCATCTGGCCGTACTTGGTGTCCGCCGGAATCGTATTTTCATCAGGCGCTTTCCAGGCATCAGCAGGTACAACCTGGCTTTTGACGTTAACAGCAGCTATACCGGTTTCCACATCCTGTTTGGTTTTTGCTGTCACTACATCTGGCTGCCCATTAAAAAATAAAGTGCAGATGAAAATGGTTCCACAAGCAACAAATAGAAACGCAATGATAGCCGTTGTCCTGGCTGTATATATAAGTGCTTGTCTGATTTCTTTTTCTGTTGATTCCTTATTCATAACCAATATTTTTCTGTTACAAATGTGCATTTATTCTACTCATCAGAAAAAGCATAAAAAGTTATTGATGATAACGTAAGGTTATGATGTCAGTACCCGTTGAAACAAATTGTTTGTATCTTAGGTTATCTACTAAAACCGTGTATGATAGATTTCCGTTTGCAAGTATTTTATGCTGTCGCTAAAAGGCTGAATTTTACAAAGGCCTCGGCAGAGTTATTTATCAGTCAGCCTGCTGTAACCAAACACATTAAAGAATTAGAGCAGGAGTTCAAAATGTCATTATTTGAACGCAGTGGAAACAAAAAAATCAGCCTCACCCCAGCCGGCGAATTATTGTTGCATTACGCAGAACAGATTTTTGGAACTTACCGGGAACTGGAATATGATATGAATCTACTTACTAAACAGCATAAAGGAATATTGAGGATTGGTGCCAGCAGTACTGTGGCACAATATATCATTCCACCTGTATTGGCACAGTTTCACAATAAGTTTAAGGATATACAAATTCAACTGGTTACCGGAAACACAGAAGATGTAGAGCAGCGTTTGATTGCTAAGGAAATAGATTTTGGAATCATTGAAGGCATCTCCCGGAACCCACAGATTAAATACGAACAATATCTAAAAGACGAGCTGGTGCTGGTGTGTTCTGGTCACAATTATGCCATGAAAAAGGAAATGATCAAACCGAATGAGTTGAAGGATTATGATTTATTACTTCGTGAACCTGGTTCTGGTACACTAGATGTTATTGCATATGCTTTAAAAGCACACCAGATAAAGGTGGGGGACTTAAATATAGAAATGCAGTTAGGTAGTACCGAAAGCATTAAATCCTATTTGATTCACAGCAAATGCCTGGCTTTTTTATCTATCCACTCCATATTGAAAGAGCTCAAGAATAATGAATGCCGCATCATAGATATCAAGGATATGGTTATCGAAAGGCCGTTTCATTTCATTCAGCTTCATGGTCAGCAGGACGCTCTGGCGGAACTATTTATGCGCTTCGCTAAAAGCTACAACTATAATGTATAGTGTTACCGAAATTTCGAGGCAATATCAGCCAGCTAAAGTGCTGCTGCTCTTTGTTTCTGAAGCTCCTGGAGGTGACGATAAACATTTTTACCTGGGAAATACTAATCTGTTTCGAACAATTTATCTTGCATTTAGTGAGGTATTTGGCGATTTTAAATCTGTAGAAGATTTTTTGCAGTTCTTTAAAGGCACGGGATGCTTTTTGGAACATCTAACTTGTACACCTATTGATAAATCGTCAGTTAAAATCAGAAAAAACCAGAGGCAGGGGGGAATAGAGCAATTAGCTCATAAAATCAGAACATATCAACCCCGATTAATCATGATCCTAATGAAAAGCATTGAACAAGAGGTTAAAGAATCTATTGACCTATCAGGCTTATCGTTTATCGAAGAAATTGCAGTTACCTGCTATCCTGCCGGCACTGAATCAAACAGGCTTACTTGCATCCGGGATACCAGGGTTATCATCTCCAAACTGGCATCGATATTGACATAACATGCAAATATATTGCTGTAATATACCGATACAGAACAAGATGAAAATTCAAGATCAGGAAAACACCAAACAGCATGCAGGAGACCATTTGGCTAATGAAAGAACATTTTTGGCCTGGATCAGAACCAGTATTGGTATCATGGGATTTGGCTTCGTGGTGATGAAATTCTCGCTATTTATCAAGCAGATCAGTGCCGCACTGGGGAGTAAAGTGCCCCTGCACCAAACCGGAGATTCCCGCATTATCGGGATTTTTCTAGTTGCCCTGGGAGCAATTACTATCATTTGTTCTTACTTAAGATATAATTCAACGAAAGAACAATTGAATCAGGGGGTGTATTACCATTCAACACTTTTTGTTAAAGTTTTAACCGCTTTAGTTTTCATAGCTAGTATACTTTTACTGCTCTACCTTATTAAAACAACATAGGCAGTTAAATCATCTGTACTTGATGCTTTAGAAAAGAGAGGAAGGAAAGCGGTCGATATAGCGTTGTTTTTTGATATAAATTGCTGATTGCATTGGTCAAGGATCTTATAAAAATTTCACCTCTTTATGATAATCCACAGGAACAGGATAAGTCAATATTTTATGTTCCCGTAAATATTTTGGGTACCGCAATACGCTGTGAAGAATATATACCTGAATGGCCACTGAAAAAATAGGCTGTAAAACAGGCTACCGCAAAAAACATGGTGTATTCACTACCAAAAAGTTCTATACCCATAATCGTACAGGCAAGGGGTGTATTCGTTGCACCAGCAAAAACAGCAATAAATCCAAGGGCAGCAAACAAACTAACTGGAGCATTTAATAAGGTCGAAAGTGCATTGCCTAATGTTGCGCCAATATAAAACAAAGGCGTTACCTCACCACCTTTAAATCCAGTTCCTAATGTTAAAGTTGTGTAAATGGTCTTCCATAACCAGCTCCAAGTATCTGCTCCACCAGGCTGAAAAGCAGAGGGAATTGTAACGGCTCCTTGGTATTCGCTATCCACGCCCAAACTTAAGTAATCCGGTTTCCCGATGGCGTAAGTCAAGCCTATAATAATCAGACCACCGATAACAGGAATAAGCCACTGGATCTTACATACTTTAGAAAAAAAGGCCTTGATCTCATGCACCATTACAGCAAACAGGTAGCTGGCCAGACCAAACAATGTGGATGCTAGAATAACCTTACTAAGCAGGAGTAGGTTTACCGGCAGGTATTCAGATAGAAAGTAGGCACTTTTCTCTATGAGATCGATGTGATAAGCGGTATGATGGATGCCCCAGGCAGAGACAGTAAGATCACCAAGCACGCTGGCAATTAATGCGGGAAGTAAAGCCTTGTACTCTATTCTTCCAATGGCCAGAACTTCCATTGCAAATATGGCACCGGTGAGCGGTGTTCCGAACACCGCCCCAAACCCGGCTGCAATTCCCGCGGTAAGGAGCATCTTGGTGTCTACCTCATTTAGCTTAAACCAGCGGCTAAACATTCCTGCGATGCTTCCTCCGATTTGTACCGCGGTTCCCTCTCTTCCAGCCGATCCGCCAAACAAATGGGTAATCACTGTAGTTATTAAGATTACTGGCGCCATCTGCCTGGGCACTCCACCACCCGGCCTATGGATTTCATCCATGATCAGGTTATTTCCTTTTTCTGAGGACCTACCAACTGACTGATAAATCAGGTGGATCACAATACCTGCTAAAGGTAGCAGAAAAATGAGACAGGTATGCTGAAAGCGAAAGTGAATGGCCCAGCCTAGCAGCCAAAGGAACAAGGCAACCATACTTCCTATTGCAATGGCAACAGGAAGTATAAGCAGCGTCCATCGAACCGCATATTTAAAAACCGAAAGGTGTTCAAATAAAAATTTATTATGTTTCATTGTAGGTTAGCGGCTGATTTATAATTTTTTATAAAAAGTATTGATTCCTGCAAATGATGCCCTATCACCAAGTTCTTCTTCTATCCGAAGCAACTGGTTAAATTTAGATACCCTTTCAGAGCGGCAGCCACTTCCTGTTTTGATGTGCCCCGCACCGGTAGCGACAACCAGATCCGCAATTGTCGTGTCTTCAGTTTCACCACTGCGGTGAGAAATAAAGCAATTGTAACCGTTTTTTTGGGCTAGTTCTACGGCCTTTAGCGTTTCGGAAACTGTACCGATCTGGTTCAATTTAATCAGTACGCTGTTTGCAATGCCCTGGTCGATTCCCTGCTGGATAATACTCGGGTTGGTGCAGAATATATCATCTCCAACCAATTCCACTTTGTCTCCCAAAAGGCTGGTCAGCTTTTTCCATCCCTCCCAATCGTTTTCGCCCAACCCGTCTTCCAACAGGATAATTGGGTACTCTTTTAACCATCCTTCCCAAAAGCCAATCATTTCATCTGTTGTGATCCGTTCTTTAGAACTTTTATAAAATTCATATTTTCCATTATTCCACATTTCGCTGGTCGCTGGGTCAAGACAAAGGGAAATATCCTTGCCTGGAGCAAAACCGGCAATATGTATCGCTTCCATGATGATTTGGACGGCTTCCTCATTAGAACTCAGATTTGGCGCAAACCCACCTTCGTCACCAACTCCGGTATAATAGCCTTTCGCTTTTAGCAGACTTCTCAGGGAATGAAAAACAGCTTCGCCCATACGGATACTTTCCTTAAACGAGGGGGCGTTATGAGGGGCAATCATAAATTCCTGAAAATCGATGTTGTTATCAGAATGCCTTCCCCCATTAATGACATTCATGCACGGTACGGGCATTACGTAACCTTCCCTTTCCACTAGCTGCCTATACAAGGGAATCCCTTTTGCAACGGCCGAAGCCCGGGCGAAGGCGATTGAGGCCGCAAGCATCGCATTTGCGCCGAGCCTTGATTTATTCTCGGTTCCATCCAGACCAATTATATGATCATCGAAGGCCTGCTGACCCTCAAAGGATAAGCCGGTGACTGATTTGCCGACTTCGACGTTAATCCCTTTTACTGCTTTTTCCACGCCTTTACCATTATAGCGCTCTGGATCACCATCTCTAAGCTCTACGGCTTCTTTTTCACCCGTACTTGCCCCGGATGGAGAAATACCCCTTGCTGTTGTTCCGTTAAGAGTGACTTCTACTTCTACTGTCGGATTGCCCCTGGAATCCAAAATTTCACGGGCATGAATTTTAGTTAATTTCATAGTTTTTTGTTTTATATTGATTTTTAGTATTTCGGTTGCTTACAAATAATTGAGTTTCTCAAAAGATCAAAACCAGTGTTCCCCCAATGATCAGCAGGGCACCAAAGAATACTTTCAGGGTAAGAGCTTCTTTCAGGAACACCATTGCAAGTATAATAGTTAGGGCAACACTCAACTTATCAACAGGGGCGACCTGGGACACTTTCCCGATCTGCAAAGCCTTGTAGTAGAATATCCAGGACAAGCCGGTGGCAAGGCCAGATAAAAAAAGAAATAGCAGGTTATGCTTTGACAGTTCCGTAATTCCTTTAAGTTCGCCTCTGGCCATTACGATCCCCCAGGCTACAATCAGTATTACCACCGTTCGTATGGCAGTAGCCAAATCAGAATTGACATTGGTTACGCCGACTTTTGCAAAGATGGCCGTAAGGGAAGCAAAGAAAGCTGATAATAGCGCGTAGATCCACCACATAGTTTTATGTTAATTTTCCGTTATTGAATAATTCCAAAGTAAATGAGTACAAGAACCGTTGCTCCGGCAATGATCCGGTAAATGCCGAACCAGCGGAAAGAATGCTTTTGAAGATAGGTGATGAAAGAGCGGATGGCCATCCATACATCCCACCCGCACCTGCTTTACTTAAATGAATGATCGTAGTTAGATTCGGTTCATGGGAAGGGCGTAGACGCTTAACGGTGTTTTTAATCAGTCCTGAAGCAATCTGATCTGCACTAGCAACTAGTAGCGCAATGGTAATAAGAACCTGCCAAATTTTTTTGCAGAAATTCTGGAAGAGGCAATAAATAATGAAGGCATAAAAAGGAAGCCAAAAACGCTTATCACTGGCCCAGTACATGATCGTATCCCAGAATGCATTATGGTGCTGATTTATCCACAAGAACCATTCAGTTTCAACCGGCAGGACCATTGCTAACACTGATCTCACTTTGGCAGACAGACAAAGTAAGACAAGCGCAATTAAGATAGCTGCCAGCAATAAGAGTTGAGAATTTATTTTTAATTTTTTCACCTACAATACTTTGACCGGCAGATTTTATTACCTGCTGGAATTTCTATTGTAGGCGCCATCAGCTTTTGAAAAAAGCGGTTGAATCGGAAGGACACCATTTCCGTATTGCAAATATAATACTAATAAAATGATGTGCAAAATCTTAAAGTAGGTGTTGAGAATTTAATTTATCACTATTCCTCCTTATTTGAATACGAGAACCAGTTTCTTATTCTTCTACCGTTTAAACAAGCATCATATCACGGGATTAAAGCTTTTCTTAAACAAAATGAAACCGCCTGGAAATAACCATGTTATCTATATAGGAATTTTTTTTATAACCCTAAAAAATTAAAGTTATGGGATACCATGAATGGAAAAACTGTATTGATGCATGCTTAAAGTGTGCTTCAATTTGCAATCATTGTGCAAGTTCATGCACTCAGGAAGAAGACGTGAAAATGATGGCGCGGTGTATTGAGCTTGATATGCAATGTGCAGCCATCTGCTACTCTGCCGCTCAATTGATGAGTATGGGTAGCTCTTTTGCTCAAGACATTTGCCGTATTTGCGCAGATATTTGCCAGCAATGCGGAGATGAGTGTAGTAATCATCATACCCAGCATTGTCAGGAATGTGCAGATGCTTGTAAGGCTTGTGCGGAAGAATGCAGAAGAATGACAGGAGTAGCTGCTTAAGATGCCAATCACCGTGAGCATTAATTGATTAAGGGCAGCATTCTAGTTGCCCTTTCATTTTTATAAATAGGCAAATTTATTCCATTCATTTTATTTTCATTATTCCCTCATTATTTGATATTTACCAAGGTTTGAGGTTGTTCTTGGTATGTCCTTTCTCTAGCCTTAAAAAAATGGGTTTTTTAGGATATGATTCTCATAAACTCATTCCATTATTCAAATAAGAATTTCAGTTTTTGATGATGAGTACTTGATAATTCGAATTCTATGAAAATGAAGGCTAGATGCGAGTTGAGGAATGCATTAAATAATGCATGAACTTTCAATTCCCGCTTCATCAAATTATTTCAAAAAACAAAAAATACAAATTTCATTTCAATGGCGGTGTTAAATCAATCACGTTGTTAAACCGAGGGTATGTACCTTCTAAATTAAATGCAAGCTACATGGCATTTGCGCATAATTGTAAAAAAATTTAGACCAAACGGATTTCCCCCCGTTTATCCTATAATTGAATAATATTCAAGCTGATCGATGTTCGCAATTGAAACTAATCCACATGCTTATTTGGCTAATTAGATAGCAGTTTATGGAGTTCAACACTGATGTCTAGACAATTGGTGTTTTATAAATAGTTGCGGTATATCTTAATTTTAGGGAAAATTCTAAAAAGTTCGAACCGAAAAATTCAATTTAATCTATTGTAAGTGACTTATTTTCAAGTTCTTAATGTTTAAAAAATAAGAGGCATACTTTTTAGATGCCTCATATTGCCACTTAGTAGGGTCAACCCGCGGAAGTTCGACCCTTTTTGAGCATTGTGAAGCTGTGGTTAATTTTGATAAAGTTTTGAACAACAAGATGGAGGGACAGTATAGGAAAAAGAAATTATTCGATGACAATCGAAAGTAGGGTGAGAAATATCGTAACCTAATATTTGTTGATATTTTGTAACGGTTTTGTTGCGGTTTATCCTCTCATCTTTTTAGATTAATGCAGATTTTAGCGCCTATATATTTAGGTTGTTAAATTTGAAGGGTTTGAAAGTTAAGCAGGTACCAAATTGCTCTATAATTGGAGTCGTCTTGCTGTACCTGATTATCTCTTTGGGCAATATCTTTTTTTTATCCAACCTCTCCCTTTTAGAGTCCGCCCGGGGAATAAAATCAGCTGCGCAGTACAAAGGTAGCTTTTCTCCGCTTGGAAAGGATTCAAAAATTACCAGACAATTTAAGTGTATCCTTGATGAACGCAAGAAAACCGTGCTTCCTGTTTTGGAAGCTTTTCTTATCGGCGTCATCTTATTTTTGGGGCTTTCGCTTTTAGCCTCTAACCTAAACAGGTATTTTCTTGAGATCAGATACAGGATTGCCGGATCAGTCCCAATTTATATTTCCAACCAGGTCTTTCGGATCTGAGATTTATCTCAATTTTCTTTTATTGACAGGTCCTTCAAATGATGAAGTGACGACGGCCGGTTAATCACCGTGTTTCCTGTCCAAGACGTCCGTCAAATCTTTTTCCTTAAATTTTAATTTAAAGACATGATCCGTATTAAACAGATTTTCTGTTTGTTCCCACTTTTATATATGGGGCTGGAAAGCCATGCCCAAACCTCCCCAAAGCCCATCGGGATCGTTGATCTGATCGATCACGTGACCGCTTTTTCACCTTCACTGGCCGCTGATTCAGCAACAGTTGATATACGTGCCGCCCAGTTAAGAGAGACCGCGGCGAATGCCCTTCCAAATCTGAAGCTTAATTATCAGGCAGATCTGGGCTCAAACAATAATGTTGCAGGGCCATACATGGCCTTTGGTATTGTTCCTTCCAATTCCAGAGGTGTTAGGACTGAAAGCACTACCAAGGCTACACTTACTAATCTTGGTATTGTCTCCCTTGATTGGGAGGTCTATAATTTTGGTGCCTATAAAGCTCAGAATGCAGTCGCCAAATCAGAACTTGTCGTTGAACGATCCAAGTTTGCCCAGCGCCGATACCAGACAAGGGCCATCGCTATTGATGATTACCTGAGTCTACTAAAGCTTCAGGACATGCTATCCATTCAAGCAAGCAATATCAGTCGCAATGAGCAGATCAACCGTTCGATTTTATCCCTTGCCAGAAGCGGTGTGCGTCCGGGTGTGGATACCAGTATCGCAGGGGCCGAACTCTCCAAATCAAGATTGAACTATATTGAAATGGACAATACCTACAGACAGGTTCAGCTCGACATTGCAGCAATCAGCGGGCTAAATCCGGAAAGTATTGTCGCTGACAGTACGATCCTGGATCGGCTAAAATCGCTTGAGGTAAACCTATCGGTAAAGTTGACCGACAGTTCAAGCCATCCGCTGCTTGATTTCTACAAAAGCAATTATCTAAGCAGCGTTGAGAAGGAAAACCTGGTCAAAAAAGCCTATAATCCAAAGGTAAGCCTGCAAGCTGCTGCCTGGTCAAGGGGATCAAGCATTGATGCCAATGATAATTTCAACAGTCTCTCGAATGGCTTGGAATGGCAACGGGAAAATTACCTCGTGGGCGTAGGGATCAGTTATAACTTATTTGATCTGCGCAGGCGTCAGTTGAAGCTTAGGACCCAAAAGGCCAGTAGCAATTTTTACTTAAAGGAACTACAGCAGGAGCGGCTAATGTTATCAAATGCCGCCCTTCAGGCAGGCCTTGAGATCAGTACCGCGCATAAAAGACTCGATGAAATACCAAACCAGCTAAAGGCAGCGGCCGCAGGGTATCGCCAGAAGCTCTCGCTTTATAAGAACGGGCTGACCGACATCATTGAGCTCAATGCAGCCCTGACCATCCTTTACCGTGCAGAAACCGATTTTGTCAACGCAAAATATCTGTACATCCGGGCGCTTTTTCAAAAGGCTATCGCCACCAACCAAGTAGATTCACTGTTAAACACATTAAAATAATAAAGATATGTCAATGGTTACCTCGGCCCTGAAAAAGCCGATTACAACAGTGGTGATCACCGCGAGTTTACTGCTCTTTGCAGTTCTCAGTGCGCTGAAGATCCCAATAGATATTTTCCCCCAGCTTAATTCGCCGACAATATATGTTATTGAATCCTACGGAGGTATGTCTCCACAACAGATGGAGGGCTTCTTCTCCACTCGTCTACAGGATCAGTTTCTTTATGTTAATGGCGTTAAGAATATTACCGCCAAAAACATTCAGGGTTTGACGATGCTAAAGCTGAGTTTTTATGAAAGCACCAATATGGCAGAGGCTTCTGCCCAAGTTGCCTTGCAGGTTAACCGGGCCATGAAGTTCTTCCCTCCAGGCGCTTTGCCTCCGCAGGTGGTCCGCTTTGATGCCTCTTCACTGCCAGTAGGCCAGCTTGTACTCTCGGCCAAATCCCGCAGTCTGAAAGAAATCTATGATATGGCGGCAACGCGTATCAGGCCCATGTTTTCCTCTGTCGCAGGGCTTTCAGCGCCACCGCCATTCGGTGCCAATTCCCGCTCGATTACCATTAGTGTAGATCCGAGCAAATTAAGGAGTTATAATCTGACTCCGGACGAGGTGGTAGGGGCTTTATCCAAGTTCAATGTCATGTCTCCTTCGGGAAATCTAAGGTTGGACAATACCATGATGGTGACCTCTATGAACTCCCTGGTTAAAACGGTCGATGAATTCAACAACATTCCAATAGCTACAAAAAACGGCGTTTCAATATTGGTAAGGGATGTGGCAAGGGTTGCCGATGCAGCGGATGTTACCGTGGATTATGCATTGATCAACGGGAAACGGTCTGTGTATATTCCTGTGGTCAAAACAGCAGACGCCTCGACTTGGTCAGTGGTAAAGTCCTTAAAGGCCAAAATCCCCGAAATGCAGAGCCTCTTGCCGGACGATGTCCACATCTCTTATGAATTTGACCAGTCTGTTGCCGTTATCAACTCGGTAAAAAGCCTGATCACTGAAGGTGGTCTTGGTGCACTATTAACGGGCCTAATGGTGTTGCTATTCCTGCGTGATCTGCGAAGCAGTCTTATCGTGGTGATCACCATTCCGGTATCGATTTTAATTGGGGTGCTTTTACTAGGCATGTTCGGTCAGACCATAAATATCATGACCTTGAGCGGTCTGGCACTTGCAATAGGGATCCTGGTCGATCAGGCAACGGTGACGATCGAAAATATCCATCAGCACCTGGAAATGGGCAAGCCCAAACGCGAAGCCATTTACGATGCCTGTGAAGAAATCGCATTCCCGCTGCTGCTCATCCTGCTGTGTATTCTGGCCGTATTTGCACCATCTTTTATGATGAACGGTATACCAAAGGCGATGTTTTTGCCACTATCCCTTTCGATTGGCTTCACCATGGTTGTCTCTTTCATCGTGGCCCAGACCTTAGTTCCCATTCTATCCAACTGGATGATAAACGAAGAACGTTACCAGCACTATGACCATGGTAAGATCCATGCTCATGCAGGAGAGGCCCTGGACGAGAGGCAAGGAGAGCAGGTAGAAAAGCATCTGCAAAATGAAAAGGATGAACCGGAAAAAAATGATTTCTTTGAAAGGGTGAAGGTGCGGTTTATGGCAATCATCCAGCGGTGGATGCCGATGAAAAAAGGTATTGTCGGGATTTATTTAGTTCTGGTGATTTCTCTTGCAGGACTGGGATTTGTTTTTATTGGAAAGGATATGATGCCAAAGCTCAATAACGGACAGTTCCAGATCCGCATCAAAGCGCCGGACGGTACCAGATTAGAGCGCACCGAGGAGAAATTTAAGCAGGTACTTTCCATTATCAATCAGACAGTAGATAACCATATCGCAGTTAGTTCGGGATACGTTGGGCTTATTCCGAGTAGTTACGGAACAAGTAACTTATATATCTTCAATACCGGTACCCATGAGGCTGTGCTTCAGGTGAACCTTGATGAAGATTATAAGGTAAATATGGATGAGCTGAAAGATGCGCTGAGAAAGAACATCGCTTATAAACTTCCTGACCTACGTATCACCTTTGAGCCGATTGACATGACCGAAAAGATTATGAGCCAAGGCGCTGCAACTCCTATTGAGATCAGAGTAGCAGGAAAAGATATGGACCAGATCGAGTCTTACGCTAATAAGGTGCTCTCTAAACTTAAAAAAATAGATTACCTCCGTGATATCCAGATTGCTCAACCCCTGCACATTCCCGTGGTTTCTATTACCCTTGATAGATTAAAGGCGGCGCAGTTTGGGCTGAACGTGGTTGATATCGCAAGGTCAGTTACTGCAAGTACCTCATCCAGCCGATTTACTGAGAAGAACCAATGGCTCGATGAAAAAACCGCCTATACCTACCAGGTACAGGTACAGGTTCCAGAGTATGTCATGAATACAATGGATGAGCTCAAAGAAATTCCTTTGGTTAAAGGGCAGAGCAGTCCGGTACTGGGCGACATCGCTACTTTCAATACCAGTTACCTTCCAGGAGAATATGACCGCTCCGGGCCAAGACGCTTTCTGACCGTGAGCGCAAACATTTATAAAAAGGATCTTGGAACGGCAACTGCTGATGTAGAAAAGGCACTAAAGTCCGTAGGCACGCCTCCTAAGGGACTAACTGCTGAAGTGAAAGGTATGTCGAGCCTGTTGACTGAAACACTATCTTCTCTTCAGGGCGGACTTGCTTTTGCGATATTGGTGATCTTCCTGCTGCTTGCGGCCAATTACCAGTCTTTCAAGCTTTCGCTGACGGTTCTTTCGACCGTTCCTGCTGTAATCCTTGGGTCGCTTACCGCATTATTGCTTACAGGCTCGACCCTCAATCTACAGAGCTACATGGGGATGATCATGTCCACCGGGGTGTCAGTGGCCAATGCGATACTTATCGTGACCAACGCCGAAAAACTCAGGCTGGATTACAAGGATTCTACCCGGGCGGCAGTGGTGAGTGCCGGGATTCGTTTAAGGCCGATCCTGATGACCAGTTTTGCGATGATAGCCGGGATGATCCCGATGGCCTCTGGGTTGGGCGAATCCGGTGAACAGACCGCGCCGCTCGGCAGGGCTGTTATTGGTGGGCTATTCTTTTCAACCCTTGCCGCGCTCTTCATCCTTCCGCAGGTTTTCGCTTGGGTACAGAAAAAAAGCAGCTTAAAAGAACCAAACCTAATGCCTAGAAAAACAAGAATTTAAAAGATAAACAACATGAAAACCAGATTCATTCCCATCATAATAATTATAAGTACTCTGGCCGCGTGTGGCGGAAAACAGAAGCCCGTGAACATCAGTCCCGAAAAAAACGGCAAGGAAGCCAAATATGAAACCACAAAGGTCGAAGAAGAGGCCCTTTCCAGTTTTACCCGCATTCCCGGGGTGCTCAAGCCTTTCAACCAGGTAAACATTTTTCCCAAGGCCAATGGTTTTGTGAAAGCAATACTGGTCGATTTGGGTTCTAAGGTGACCAAAGGCCAGCTGCTGATGACCCTGGAAGCACCGGAACTCGAATCACAATTGCAATCGGCAAATTCCCGTTACCTGCAGGCACGGGAGACCGCATCGGCGAGCAGTGAGAAATACAGACGTCTGAAAGAAGCAGCAAAAGAGGAAGGTTCGGTATCTCCGCTAGAACTTGATAATGCGCTTTCCAGGATGAAAGGAGATAAGGCCATAGCGGAGGCTGAGCGGTCAAATGTATCCTCCGTACGTACCATGCAGGACTACTTGAAAGTATATGCGCCTTTTGACGGGGTGATCGTTGACAGGAATGTATCACCGGGAGCACTGGTGTCGGCGGGCAAATCTTCGGACCTACCCATGCTGGTATTGCAGGACCTGACCCACATGAGGCTTGAAGTTTCTATACCTGAGGATTATGTAGACAAAGTGGACCTAAGCCAGATGGTCAAGTTCCGCTTCAATGCGCTGCCGGGGGAACAGCGCCAGGCCAAGATCAGCCGGTCTGCAAATTCACTGGGCAACATGCGCCAGGAAATCGTCGAGGTTGACGTGGCCAATAAAGATAACAGGTTGAAGGCCGGCATGTATGCCGAGGTTGAAATCCCGCTTAAATCCGGTGCGACTTCGCTTCTTGTGCCTAATTCTGCTATCGTGCGTTCTACAGAACGGAAGTACGTAGTGGAAATTGCAAATGGTAAAGCCAAGCTCGTTGACATTAAGGAAGGGATGAAGGGAACAGAGATGACCGAGATTTTTGGTTCCATCAAAGCCGGGACAGAGATTATTTCGCCCGCGAACGATGAGATCAAAAGCGGTCAGACGCTATAAAACATTGCCGGGCGGATATTAGCCGCCCGGCAAATCTTTTTATTAGTCAGATAAGAAAAAAGGAAAATATGAAAGATTTAGAATTTAACCATGAGTTTGAAATCGGGGGAAAACACATTTGCATAGATGTCCCAAAGAAAAGATGCAACCAGGTCTACATCGAGGGAGAGCTGGTTGGGACGGTTTGGGAATGTAAAAAACAAGGGGTAATATCCTTTGTATCAAGAGATTTTAAGCTTGCCCCTTACCTGGAAAGCATTGCGGCCGAGTTAAACATTTTTTACAGGACCTCCCTATGAGTGCCTATGCCGGATGGACATTTCAACCTTTTCTGATCTGTTTCCTGCTATTAATGACTGTAAAGGTAAAGGCGCAAGATCAAACTGCCGTCCCCAAGATATCGGTAGGCTTTGTCATGGGCTTTCCGACCGGTAAGACGGCTAAAACTTATGTCAACGGATATGGGGCATCAACAAAGGTGGAATTCAAGGTTTCGGAGCACCTCAACCTAACCGGATCTGCGGGCTATATGACTTTCCGCTACAGGGATGAGGTAAAAAAACGTCTCGATTATTTAGGAGAGCCAACAAGCATGAATGGTGTTGTTCCAATTAAAGTCGGAGCAAAATATTACTTTGAAGGTATCTATTACGCTGCCCTTGAGCTTGGTGCAGCAAATACTCTTGGAGACCGGCTGAATACCTCTTTTGCCTACGGACCGACTTTGGGTGCCAGCATTCCAATTTCGAAGCATTATAGTGCAGATCTCGGCCTTCGTTATGAGGGTTGGAAAAGCAGCGGAGGGCAGGTTTCCTTTTTTGGACTTCGTTTGGCTCTGGCAATTTCAGGAACTAAAAAATAATAGGCAAAATATTTAACCTAAAATTTAAATTATGACAGAGAAAAATATTTCACAACCATTTGAAACTTTTGACCATAATAAATCCTCAGCAAAGGGTGGAGATAACGCATATCACCCCGCAAACCAAGATAGAGAGGTTTTATTGCGTTACCTGCTGGAGCGGTTGAACCTGGAAACCGGCCATCTCAATGAGAAGCGAAAATTGAGGAAGTAGGGGCCTTTTTAGACCTTTAAAAAACATTCGTAGGAATGGCAAATCAGATTTATTATAACCAGGGGCAACCCACAATATGCATGACAAATGGAAAAGATGATATATCTTTTGGAAAATGATGAGGGTATAACCGAAGTATTACAGCTTCTTTTTAACAGTGAGGGGTACGGGGTTTCCGCGTTTTCTTCGGTAAGCTCGTTTATGGCAGGGCTAAGTGATCATGTTGCAGATCTTTTTCTGCTGGATGTTATGCTCCCCGATGGAAACGGCATTGAAGTCTGCAGTTACCTGAAGTCCTTAGAGAAAACCCGGAATGTTCCGATTATCATGATGAGTGCTCATGCGGACCGTTATGACATCAGAAGGGGCTGCGCTGCAGAGAATTTTATTAAAAAGCCTTTCGATATTCACGACCTGCTGCGTTTGGTAGCGAAACATATTTGACCGGTGATAAAGTACGGGTTCTCTCAAGTTTGGTATTCGTGCTCACAATCAGTGTTTCCATGTCAGAGATCCGCTAAGTCGTTCTTACAAGATATATCAACAAAAGCATGCTTGAAATGAAAATAACCACGGTAAGGACTTTGATGAGTGTAGAGGAATGGTAATAACTGCCTTGATTAATAAGTGTATGAGTTTTTTGATAGCGCATAAATGCCAGGATGATGGTCAGTGCGCCTACCCCGACAAGAAGTATTCCTATCCTCTGTGAGTTGCCGGTTTGGTGTACGACGGCTTTGGCCCCAAGAGCGAGAGTGATCTGCTTGATAAAAAGTGAAAACTTTACCACCACAAAACCAAAGCCCATAATTCCTATGCTAGTTCTTATCCAGGCAAGAAAAGTCCGTTCGTTGGCCAGATGGTCACCAGTGTTTGATTTAGGAATGGCTTGTTCTTCTTTTTCCATTATTGATAATATTGGTTGACGGATCACCGCATGCCTGATTAACAAAATTTTATCAATGCTGTTTGGGCGAGTACTGTTTTAATTATGTAGCTTTTCGATAAATTCCCTAGCATTTTTAAATGCGTTACTCCGCACAGCACATACGATGATAGACAATTTTGTCGAACCTTTTGAATTTTAGTGTTGCCGGCATAAGCCATTGATATTTAAACATGACAATAATTTTCGGCGTTTGCGGCCCCGGGTGAAATGGATCCGGCACAACTGATCCTAATCTTTGCATCGTATCCAAATACCAATTTGCACCTTTTAAAGATTCACTGCCGTTTTGGTTTTTACATTAGGGATGAACGATTACCCATCCTTCCGCCGAACGGATGATGATCTCTCCGTTGCCGCTTGGCACATAGCTGATGAAATCGAAGAGATCTGACTTATCGATTTTCCGCTCGCGAACGGTATTCTCGCACTGCGCCAGAATTACGCCCTTTGACTTTAGCAAATTAAGCTGCTCAAGGAACTTTCCATCCTTGCGATAAACCGCCACGCCATCCCCGAAGGCGATAAGCTCAACCTCCAGTTTTCCCTTCAATCTTGGATCCTCCAAAGCATTGTTGATGTTCCTGAGTGTTCCCGAAATATGTTTTTCCTCGGCACTGTTAAGTACATATAGCGCTTTATATGATTTCTTTTTTGCAACAGCACCCGTAAACGGTTTTTTTGTCTCCTGTGCAGATACATTGGTGGTGATGACCATCATGATGACAAGCTGGAGTAAGATCAGTAATTTTTTCATGTTTCTATTTTTTCTGTTTTATAGGTGCGTGCTGTTCAGCCATGTCAATAAAGGGACCATATTTATGCTGCTTTTCGCTAAAGTGATCTGCATATGGCCCGAAGGGATAATCTATTGGCTTTGTGTACAGGTTTTTATAGTCGTTTTTGGAATCCAGGTGCGGTCTGGGCTGCGCATTCACAAATGCAGCTACGTCCCAGGCTTCCGCATCCGTTAAGTTCGGATCTTTGTAGGTGGCGCCATAAGGCATGTTGTTTTTGACAAATCCTGCAAAATTTCCAAGCCTGAACATTCCTGCACCATCGTTATAGCTGTCCCTGCCCCAAAGGGGAGGGTACATATATCCTTTTCCATCAGGTGAGGCAACGCCTTTGCCCGTTTCTCCATGACAGCTGCTGCATTTGGAGGCATATACCATTTTCCCCTTCAGGGGATCTGCAGGCACATCCAGATATGGGATTTTTTTTACCGAATTATCCGCAATGGAATGTGCGGCATCCTGTTTTTTTCCAACCCATTTTAAATAGGCCAACATGGCGACCATTTCCCTGGAATTTCTTCCCGGAGCTTTGCCGTTCATGCTTCGCTCGAAGCACTCATTAATCCGTTCAAAGGCTTCTTCCTTTCTACCGCTTCTTGCGCTCATTTTTGGAAAACCTGCATAAAAGATGGAGAAATTATTCGCAAAGGGCCTGGTTCCTGCATCCAAGTGGCAGTTCTGACAATTCATACCATTAGTCAGCTTTCCTACGATACCCTGCGGCCCTAAATAGTATGCCGTACGGACAATCAAATCCCGGCCATACCTGATCAGATCCGCATCAGCTTTGCCCTGAAGCTGCATCGTATCAGGCGCCTTCCAATATTCGGGTTTAGCAACACGGCGCTCTAAAGGTTTTATTTGATTCTTTTGAATGGATGGATTAGGCTTATCCGCATAGAAACTTTTTGGAAGATGAAATCCGCTGAGTGCTAAAACAAGAGAAAACATGATCACAACGAATAGAAATGACGTCCATACGAGATATTTTCCAAACCGGGCAAATACCTGCAGTTTATCCTCGTTGTTTCTTTCTGTTTTCACACTTTTAAAATATTAATTCTGAAAATCCTTAATGGCCTCACCAATATCAAGCACCTTTTGCTTGCCATCAATAACGGATGCAATCAGTGAGCTTGCAGCCGCACTTCTGTATCCACCGGCGCAGTGTACTGCTACGGGTTGCTCCAGCGGAATTTCGTTTACCCTTTCCCTTAAATTTCCCAGTGGAATATTTATGCTGTTCTCAAAAATACTGTTTTCCATACGCTCTGTCTTGTTCCTCACATCCACAATGGTATATCCATTTTGGTTCTCTTTAAAATTTTGGATATCGATAATCTCATCCGGGACAGTTTCTACTGCGTTTATAAAACCGCCGGCAAGCTGCGTTTCATACCCGATGGATGCGGTCCTCGCGATAAGACTATGCAATGTAGCAAGATTTTCTGCCATAAGATAATAAGGCTCTTCAGGCTTCACAATGCTGCCCAGCCAGGTTTCAAATTTGTTTCCATCCATGATATTTACAGCGCCTTCTATATGTCCCTTCTTAAAAACATCTTCCCTTCGCGTATCGATAATTAGGGCATTTGGTTTTAAGTTTTCACCGGATTCCATGATCTGAACCGCACTTACCGAATCTTCAAACGGTGCTGCGCCTTTCTTGTTCAAGGCCACATCAAAAGGGAAGTAAAATGGAATGAATGGCTGGTTTTCATTTAATGCGCTCACAAAATCGGCCTCAGTCATTTCCTGCAGTGACCAGTTACTTCTTTTTTCAGCACCAATGGTACTGCTATTGGCCTCGCTCAACGCTTTTCCGCAGAGCGTACCTGCCCCGTGTGCCGGATACAGAATCACTTCATCTGAGAGTTTCATCAGTTTGTCCCTTAATGAATGGTACATTTGGGCGGCAAGGAAATTGCGTTCCGCCATTGAATCACCTCCGCTTTCCCTTAAATCCGGCCTTCCGCAGTCACCGATAAAAAGGGTATCTCCGGAAAATAGCGCTTTTTGTTTCCCATCGTGTTCGAGCAAAATACTGATACTATCCGGAGAGTGCCCCGGGGTGTTGATTGCCCTTAAGGTGATCTTTCCCAGGGTTATCGTCTGGTCTTCATCAAATGGGGAAAACAGGTAGGACGGCGTATTGAGTTTGCTGCAATATATTGTTGCGCCGGTCTTATGATGGATTTCAAGATGAGCACTCACAAAATCCGCATGCGGGTGCGTCTCGATAACACCAACTATTTTGGCCTGGTGTTTTTCGGCAAAATGGTAATATGCAGACGGATCCCTGGAGGGATCGATCAATATGATTTCATTCCGGCATTCGCTCAGTACCGCATAGCTGTAATGGGAGAGGTGCTTGTCTTCAAATTGTTCTATTTTCATGTGTTTTTATTTTTGATTAATGTGTTTAACGGTATGATTCCTGCCTTTGCCAGGTTTACATCAAATTTACCCTTTAGCGGTTCTTCGCACTGTAACTTTTGTCACAGCGCCCCAAAATCTTCTCAGCAGTTTCTGCCTGCACTTTCATCATATTTGATCGGAGAGAGGATATGGAGCAAAAGGGTCCTGGCATAGCGGTAGTTGAAGGTGAACAGTAGGATGACCGGAGAAATAGTGGTTGCGATGATTGCCCACTGCTCTTCTTCGCCAAAGATCATGAATGCCAGAATGCCCGCATTGACAAGTTCTGCGACAATGAAAACATAGCTCACATACATCGCTCCGATAAAGAAGCCCGGCTCTATCTCATAGTTCAGGTTGCAGCAGGCAAATTTTTTATTCATCTGATCATATTTCCAATGGAACATGGAATGGGTATATAATTTTCCCTTTCGGCACCTGGGACATCTATGGTCTATTATAGCCCTTAGTTTGCTCATCAGATTCTATTTTATTAATGAGGGAGCTTGCTTTTCATCGCTCCGTATAGATAGGTGCCCAGGAGCGCACCAAGGATGACCACCGCCATACCGGCATATCCGCTCCCAAGGTTGACGAACATGGGGCCGGGACAGGCGCCGGTGAGTGCCCAGCCCAGGCCGAAAATGGTGCCGCCTAGTAGGTATTTTATATAGGCCTTGTCCTTATCGTGGAAGACAATCGGATTTCCGGCCAGATCCTTGGCTTTGAATTTTTTGATCAGCCATACTGCAATTACGCCAAGTACAACGGCCGTACCAATAATTCCATACATATGGTAAGACTGGAAACGGAACATTTCCTGGATCCTGTACCAGGAAACAGCCTCAGACTTGGTCATGATGATTCCGAAAAGTGTTCCTGCAAGAATATATTTTATGAATTTCATTTTTTTTAGATTTAAAAGATAAAAGGCATGATGAGGAAAGTCATGATCAGGCCACCAACAAAGAAACCGATTACGGCTACTAGTGATGGTACTTGCAGATTCGAAAGCCCGGATATGGCGTGACCAGAAGTACAACCGCCTGCATAACGAGATCCAAAACCGACTAATAAACCACCGATGAGTAAAATAGCCAGCGTTTTTAAATCTTTCATTGCTTCCAGTGAAAACAGGCCGGTTGGATTTAACCCACCATCGAACTTAATGCCCAATTGATTTAAATCGGAGATTGTGGCGGATGATAATTTTACGGGAGATGGACTGCTAAGGTAATTTGTAGCAACAAATCCACCTATTACCGAGCCGATAAGGAACATGAGGTTCCAGGTCTGGTCTTTCCATTTAAAATCAAAAAATTTTACTTTCCTGCCTGCTCCGGCTATGCTGCACATCGTTCGCAGGTTTGATGAAAAGCCAAAGGACTTTCCGAAAAAAAGTAGGATGAGCATAATGAGTACGATCATGCTGCCCGAGAAATACCAAGGCCAGGGTTGTTTAATAAAATCAATCATGTTTTTTTAAATGAAATGTTAATATGGGTGTTTTTGTTGTTGTTAAAAGGTAATGCCTGTGGCGGTTTGAGCAAGTAAGTGCTGAATCATTTTAGCAAACTGCCATCCCGAAGAAATCCGGCCGGCAGCGTTGAATAGATCAATATTTCTTGAATATATTTCTTCATTTTGGCCAGGTACCGATACCTCCAACCAGGTTGAATGCTTCCACCCCAAGTTTTCTCATCTCCGATACCGCTGAGGAGGAACGCTTTCCACTTCTGCAATAGAGGAAATACCGCTTGGCCTTATCCAGCTTTGCAAGTTCTAAAGAAAAGGCAGAACCCAGGAAATCGATATATATGGCTGAAGGAAGCGCGCCTGGGGCATATTCAGGCTTTGTCCTTACATCTAAGAGGACTGCGTCACTGCTTTTTGTAAATTCGTTTTTGAAGTGGTAGCCATCGAGGTTGTACGCACCTTTTGAAAAAAAACTGCTGATCATTTGAAGTAGTTTATTCATTGTATTTATTCGTTTCTTATTGCTCTGTATTTTTTTTAAAGCTGCAGAACAGAAAATCCTGCGTGCTTTGCATTGGGGTAGTGTGCTCTTGCGGCCTGCACTCTATTTCGGTAAACCCTTCTCTAAATATCTCGCGCAGCGTTCTTTCACTGTATCTTGAAACGGGCAGGCCACTGCATTTTTCTGGTCCGGTGAGCGAAAAAGTCGCCATGACCAAGTATTCTCCGGTAAACTGACCTGCCGTGTTTGCATAACTATGGATTTCCTCTGATGAATGAAGGAAATGAAAAGTGGCCCGGTCATGCCAGACTGCATAACTTCTTTGCGGCACAAAATCCCTGATGTCTGTCTCGATCCAGTGTATCCTGCCAGACAGTTCTCCAAGCCTTGCCTTTGCCTTTTCCAATGCCCGGGAAGATATATCCACTACGGTAATATCGCTGTAGCCTTCCTGAAGCAAAAAATCCACAAGCAGACTGTCTCCCCCGCCAATATCGATTATCGGAGCAGATTTATCCAGATTGAACCCCGTTATCATCTCCATTGAAACTGTGGGGTAGACCTGCGTCCAGCTGACCTGGTCAGGACTTTTTTCTAAATACACCTTTTCCCAGTGCGATTTTTTCTCATTTTTCATATCCCTTTTATATTAAGGTACTTGGACATACAAATGCTGTAGTCGGAATACATCCGTTTTCCTGTATGGCCTTAAAACCACCAGCCACATCGATGAGGTTGTGGTACCCGCGTGAGCGCATGATGGAATTGAAAATAACAGAACGGTAACCACCTGCGCAGTGAACAAAGTAGGTCTTGGTTTTATCGACGGTGCCGAGGTTTTCGTTGATATAATCCAGTGGAAGGTTGACAGCACCCTCGACATGCTCGCTTAAGTATTCCTTTGTTTTTCTGACGTCCAGAATATTTACCTCCGCTTTTTTGCCGATTTCGGCCAGCCGGGCTACACAAACCGATTTTATCTCGTCGGTTTCCTGACCAGCTTTTTTCCAGGCAACGACGCCGCCATCTAGGTAACCTACTGCACCATCAAATCCTACTCTTGATAAACGGGTGAGCACTTCTTCAATTCTACCCTCATCTGTAATAAGTAAAATAGGATGTTTAATGTCCGGGATTAAAGTTCCTACCCAGGGGGCGAAATTTCCATCGATGCCAATATTTACCGAGTTTGGGAGAAAGCCTTTTATAAAATCCTCTGGAGCTCTTGTGTCGAGAATTACCGCTCCTGTTTCATTTGCAACCCGCTCAAAAGCATCGGGGTTAAGGGCTTGCATGCCTCGTTCTATCACTTTGTTAAAACTATCATATCCATGGATGTTCATCATGACGTTTTCAGGAAAATATGCAGGAGGCGGTAAAAGACCATCAGTAACCTCTTTAATGAATTCGTCTTTGGACATGCCTGCCCTTAGCGCATAATTGGTCTTCTTTTGATTTCCCAAAAGATCGGTGGTCTCTTTGCTCATATTTTTTCCGCATGCGCTACCCGCACCATGTGCAGGATAAACCATAATATCATCGCTTAAAGGCATGATCTTATTGCGTAAAGAATCAAAGAGATAACCTGCTAGCATCTCACTTGTAAGCTCACTGACCGGTTTCTGTGCCAGATCGGGTCTTCCCACATCGCCTATAAAAAGCGTATCGCCGGAGAACAGTGCTATTTCCTTTCCTTGCTCATCGCTAACCAGGAAACAGGTGCTTTCCATGGTATGTCCTGGGGTGTGCAACACTTTAATCTTTGCCCCACCAAGTCGCAACACTTCTCCGTCTTTCGCACCGTAAAAATCAAAGTCGGGTTTTGCATTCGGCCCGTAAACGATTTCTGCGCCGCTTTCTTTAGCCAGATCAATGTGTCCGGATACAAAATCGGCATGGAAATGTGTTTCGAGCACGTATTTTATTTTTGCGTTGTTCTTCCGTGCACGTTCCATATACGGACTAACCTCTCGAAGCGGATCGATAATGGCCGCCTCTCCGTTGCTTTCTATATAATAGGCACCTTGTGCCAGACATCCGGTGTAAATTTGTTCTATAATCATGATGATTAAATTAGTATGTCAAAATTAATCCTTAACGATATGGTCGTTGGTGACTTTTGTCACACAAGGAGTTTGTTTCTGAAGGTTACTTAAATATTACCTCTTTTAGAATGATGTAGCAACCCATAACCAGTACAAACCACCCGAAACCTTTCTTCAGTTTTCCTCCATCTATTTTTTTGTTTATCATTCCACCTACCACGATACCGGCGATGGCAACGGTAGTAATTTTGGCGAGAAAGATCCAGTCGATATGGAAATGTCCAAGATCGCCGGTGAAACCGATGAGCGAATTAAGCGCTATGATGAAAAGTGAAGTACCTACGGCCTCTTTCATGGGTAAGCCCACTAAAATAACAAGTGTAGGAATAAGTAGAAAGCCACCACCAGCACCCAAAAAACCAGTAGCGAGGCCGATGGCAATGCCGTATAAAAACAGTTTACCGATGTGAAGTGGGGGTTTTTCTATTCGGGTGCTGCTTTCTGCTCTTGCACCTTTAATCATCGCTGTTGCAGCCGCTACCATCAAAACTGCAAAGAGTACCATCATGAGCATGTTTTCTGTTAACTCAAAATCGCCGATTTTTATTATTATCTTGGGTATAAGGGGGATAATGAATTTGCGGGTTAAGAATACAGTTGAGATGGATGCACTACCAAACAGCAAAGCTGTTTTAATATTCACCAGCCCACGCTTAAAATTCCCGACTGTACCTGCTAAACTTGTAGAGCCAACGATGAACAATGAATAAGAAGTAGCCAATAGCGGATTAACCCCAAATAGGTAAACCAGTACCGGCATGGTGAGGATAGAACCGCCACCGCCGATCAATCCAAGCGAAATTCCAATTAAGGCAGATGCAACGTATGCAATGTTTTCCATTTCTGTTATTTTTTAACAAAAATCGAGTTATCATCTACCAATGTTGGTGACTTTTGTCACACTCATTATATTTTCAAGAAGTGATGCCTTTCGCAGTAAAAATAACTTTATTCTTTTTATGGGCTTAGGCTAAATATTCGATGTAATTACGGTACATCTTAATTTCTCCTGCCTGCTCCATTTTCTTAAGCAGCCTTGAAATTACTTCCCGGGAGGTGTTCAAATCAGATGCAATTTCACTGTGGGTAAGGTGCAGTTCTTTTGTGTTTAAATCTCCAGCTTGCTTTTTCAGGTAAAAGGCCAGCCGCTCATCCATTGCCTTAAAGGCGATATTATCGATGACAAAGAGGAGTTCTTCAAAGCGCATACGGTATGTTTCAATGACAAAGTAATACCATGTTCTGTAATCCCGCATCAGCTTATCCATCAGGGCAATCGGAATCATGAGTACCTTGGTCTGTTCAATGGCCTTTGCCATTACCTGACTGGTTTCCTGTTTGGTTGCGCATATCATGGAAAGTGCACACGCATTTCCTGGCTGGAGATAATACATAAAGAATTCCTGTCCATCTTCTCCCTCCCTGTAGAGCTTTACCATGCCTTCTACGATAAGCACCGTGGAGCGCATATTCTGCCCAGTTTGCATGAGCATATCACCTCCCTGAAAATCCCTAAGCGTCGCATTCTCGATAAGGATGGTCTTAAGGGCAGGTTCAAACTGGGGAAAAAGTCTTTCGATGTATTCCGCAATGGTCATATCTTTCATTTTAGCTGTTTTGGATTTTAAAGATAACTATACTGCAGGCCTGCGCCAAAATTCTTTAAAATATTGGAATACATTTTTTGGATATAGAATAAAGGGTATAATAAATTTACAAAGAAACTCTCTATGGTTCCCTAATTAAAACATGCAGCGCGTTTTTTCCAAAGTAAACCTAACACTTCGTCCAGGGATAAAGCTGACAAAAATCACATATTGTTTTTTATTTTTTATCCCTTGTTAATCTTTATGTTTTTTGATCGACCCGGAAAGAAATAGCCCGATCAGTGCGACTTTTTAAAGGTACCACCATAACTATGAATCGTAACAATGAGGTCATAATTAGCTTCTGAGGCGTGGCTTACTAGTCTTTGGGCATTTAATTTTATATATTGAATTAAAGTGGCTCAAACGCTTGCTGGCTTAAGACTTATTGTTATCCAAATAGGATCAGTGGGGATCTGCTTTTTAAAGGGTCCCCACTTTATGGACTACTTGGGGCAATTTCCTGATGGCGGCTAATATATTTTTTTACGTTGCGGTTTTTCAGTTTCTGCCTATGTTCCCAACCCTGACCCATCTTATTGAATACCTATTTGGAATATATATTCCGCTTCCCGTTCAGACTTTCGGTTTCTTTGTGGCCCTGGCATTTATTTCTGGTTACCTGCTGTTTTCTGCTGAGCTTAAAAGAAAGGAGGCTGCAGGACATATAGCACCTGTTGAGATTATTATACAGCCTAAGAAGGAGATTTTGTTATGGGAATGGATAACCAATGGATTTTTAGGTTTTCTTATCGGGTATAAACTGGTTTATGCTGCAGGGAACTATGCTGCTTTTGCTGCTGAACCCGGACAAATCATCCTCTCTCCAAGGGGAAGCTTACCGGGAGGGTTGCTGCTTTGCGCAATTCTTCTTTTTACCGTCTACCTTAAAAAACGCAGGCTTTCTCTGTCGGACCATAGGCCGGTTCATATTTTAAGGCACCCTTACCAGATTATGCCTGAGCTGATCACCTGGGCTGCCCTGTTCCAGGCCATTATCAAGATCGACAGAAATTCACTGGCCAGCTTAGAGTTAAATCAACCGGTTAAGATTACCCTGCCGGATCTGCCAGGTAAAACGTTATATGGGAAAGTAGATTTTATTGAACCTACCCTTCAGCAAGGTGACAAAACGGTTAGCGCAAGGGTTTATCTGGACAATATGGAACATCAGCTGAAGGTAAACAGTCTAATCAATGCCTCAATAGAGACGGGAAAATCCAAAGGGCTTTGGATACCGAGGTCTGCTCTGCAGGATCTTGGGCAGACAAAAATAATCTGGCTAAAAAAAGGCAGCTTATACTATGCACATAGTGTAAATATTGGGACTTTCAAAGGGAACGAAATACAGATAACAAGAGGCCTTTCCGCAACCGATACCCTGGCAGTAGATGCAGGGTATTTAACAGACAGTGAGAGTTTCATCAAAACAAAGGGTCATGAATAACATAAAAAGAATTAACCTGAAAAGGATCTGTGCCTTACTGATTATTGTGCTTTCAGTAAGTATATTTAACAGCTGCAAACAAAAAGCAGAGCCGGCGGCAAAAGCAAAAAGCAAATTTTACTATACCTGTTCCATGCATCCACAGATACATGAAGACCATCCCGGCAACTGTCCGATCTGTGGCATGAAACTGATCAAGGTCGAACTTACTGGATCAGGAAATTCTGCCACGGAAAAAATAACATTGACAGCAAGCCAGATTCAGTTGGCAGGCATAACAGTTGATACGGTAAGGGAAGAAAATACAGGGGGCGAAAAACTTCTGACCGGAACAGTTGCCACGGACGAAAGTAAGGCGGAAGAGATCAGTGCAAGAGTGGCCGGACGCATACAGCGTTTATTTGTTAGGTCCGTTGGAGAAAAAATAACAATAGGTCAGGCAGTGTATTCCATTTATAGCGAAGACCTGTTATCAGCCGAAAAAGAATACCTTTTGGCCAGGCAGCAGCAGAAGGTATTAAATAATCCTGACGTCGATTATGAGGCCATGATCAAGACAGTAGAGCACAAGTTATTGTTATGGGGCCTGAACTCCGCCCAGATCATAAATCTTTCTTCTTTGTCCAAAACTTCGGCCACTGTTACCATATACAGCAAGGTTAACGGAACGGTAAGCGACATAGCCATCCACGAGGGTGATTACGTAACTGAAGGGATGGCTATATTAAAAACGCAAGGGTTAGCCAATCTATGGATAGAGGCGCAGTTATATGCCGGCGAAAGCGGAAACTATAAGGAAAATGACATGGTGAATGTCTCTTTTCCAGATCTGAACGGACAGGTTGTTAAAGGCAAGGTGGAATTTGTAAATCCTGAACTATCAGATGAATCTAAGGTTGTGCTCATCCGGATCGCAGTTCCAAATACGCAGGGGCTGATCAGGCCGGGGATGTTGGCATACATTTCCATTGGTAATGGAAAACAGAATGCTGTTGCTGTGCCCACATCTTCAATACTAGCAGGAGGTAAAGGCAATAAGGTATGGATCAAAAATCGTGATGGAAGTTTTTCTGGAAGAAAGGTCAATACCGGAGCAGGGAACGGGGGCTATGTGCAGGTATTGTCTGGCATTTCACTAGGTGAAATAGTGGTCACCAGTAGAGCCTACCTCTTGGAGAGTGAATCGATATTCAAAAATGGAGGGTAAGGTTATGATTTGGTGCGTCATATCTTATGGATAAATACCCATGGTAAGTAAAATTTGGCATAGTATGTAGCTTGATTGCGCTAATACTGTCTGGACCTTGGTGAAAAGCAAATCCAGCATTTGACAGGTCGGAGTCTGCGAAACGAAATTACTTTTCGAGGGGCCGAAAAATATTGAAACAAGTTCAATGTCAGAAATTTGAGGTGATTTTCTAATATAATTATATAAAAGATATGGGAAATTATATAAATTTAATTTTGCATCTTTATATAGATTTGTAGTCTGATGAAAACCAAAGCCATCTTTCTTTTAGTGATTTTTCTGCTCAACACTGTTGTTGGCCTTGCCTGTGCAGTTGGAATGGAAAGAGATAATCATGGAGAAAGTGATGTACATGTTTCCTCTAAAAAGAATAATCACAAACATGATCATCAGCATAAAGGTGCACATGTGCATAAACACAGTGCTTCAAATGGACCGAATCTTTCAAAAGAAGATCCCTGTTGCAAGACTCTGGTCAACGACCTTGTGGTTCAGGGGAAGCTTGTTCCCCAAAGCGTTAAAAACCAGGTTATCCTACCTGTTCTATTGCTTCCAGATTATAATTACAACTTTTTAATTCCTTCTGTCAAACTGGCTCTCAAAAAGAGCGTTTACGCCGGACAGCGGGAGCGGCCACCCAACAGGGACATCCGGATTTCCATCAATAGCTTTCAGATATAAGATTTCACCAAGAATTACCAATAGAGCCCGTGTTACATTGACATGGTGCCTGGCTTTCGCGCGGCCAAAACTCCTGCGGAAAGAGTGTAAACATTTAATCTTAAAATCATGAAAAAAATATTTTTTCTGGTTGCCCTATTGGCAATCGTTTTCACTGGCCGCGTCCTTGCGCAAAATAGCCAGACACAGTCACTTTTAACTTCTTATTACGATATCAAAAATGCATTGATAAATGCAGATGCGACAGTCGCCGCCTCAAAAGCCACTGAGTTTTCCAGAGCGCTGGGCAGCATGGACATGAAGTCAATGCCAGAAGCCGATATGAATATATTTATAGGTTTACAGGATAAGCTTGCCTTTGATGCCAAGCACATATCGGAGAGTAAGGATATTGCCCATCAGAGAGAATATTTCGCAACTTTTTCTGCCAATCTTTTTAAACTGGCAAAAGCCGTTAAACTCACCAAAGCGCCTGTTTATTATACCTATTGTCCATTGAAAAAGAGCTATTGGCTTTCTGATAACGCTGGTATCAAAAACCCTTATTTCGGTAAGCAGATGCTGACCTGTGGTGCAGTAAAGGAGACTATCAAATAATTCATATTGTTATTGAGCGGACATTTAGCATTGTGATGTTTTGGTCCGTTCAATATAGCTGTATGCATATATTCTACATACAGCTCGAAATAATTTATTCAAGATATATCAAAAACAATGAAAACATTAATATATAGCCTTCTGGGCCCACTATTTTTCCTTGCCGCCTGTACAAATGGCAAAAATGAAAAGCAAGATTCCGCTGTTGCGGATTCCACGACCAAAAATGTTTCTAGGGAAACCAATAATGTAAAAAAATCCCAAACGGCTGCGCTTTTATCCGGCTATCTGAAACTGAAAAATGCCCTGACCACGGACGATGATAAACAAGCTGCCGCCGCAGGCAGTGAAATGGTCGCAGCGTTCGCCAGTTTTGATGAAAAATCATTGACTTCGGAGCAGGCCAGGGCATATAGCGATATTCGGGATGATGCCAAAGAGCACGCAGAGCATATCGGTTCCAATGCAGGCAATATTGCCCATCAACGTGAGCATTTCGATATGCTGAGCAAAGACATGTACGATATGATCAAGCTCCTTGGCACTGACAAGCCCCTGTATGTGGACCGTTGTCCCATGTACAACAATAACAAGGGTGCAATCTGGGTGAGTGAGATAAAGGAGATCAAAAACCCTTACCTTGGAAAAACGATGCCCACCTGTGGCACTGTCAAAGAAGAACTGAAATAGCACAAAAATGACGGGCATAAAAAAAACCTTTCTTGGGCTATTAGTTATCTTCATGCTTATGCAGATCTTACAGCCTGCACGCAATAAAAGCGCGCAGGCTATGCCTCAGGATATATCCACACTTGTTCCTATGCCTGATGATGTGCAGGGGATACTTAAAAAATCATGTTATGACTGTCACAGCAACAACACGGAATATCCATGGTATGCCTATGTTCAGCCGCTTCACTGGTACCTTAACAGTCACATACGATCGGGAAAAGAGGAGCTGAACTTTAATGAATTTGCCGGCTATACCTTGCGGAGGCGTCAGAACAAACTGCGGGCCATAGAAAATAGCTTAAAAGATGGTACAATGCCGCTTTCCTCTTATAGCCTGATCCACAGAAATGCAATATTAGATCCAAGGGAAAAGTCGATACTCATAAAGTGGGTACAGAATTCAAGGGATAGTTTGAACAGAAAGAATCTCACTGCTCTTTAAATTAACAAAGAAATGAAAAATATATTAACAGTCTTTTTATTGATAATTTATTCTGTGGTTTCCGCCCAGGATATGAAGGGAATGAAAACGGACAAGAACGGCAGTGCTGGTCAGTCCAGGGTAATCTATACCTGTGTGATGCACCCGGAAATACAATCGGAAAAACCCGGTAACTGTCCAAAGTGCGGAATGAAGCTTATCCTGCAGAAAGGTAAAGTGGATAAGGCAAAGACAGCTGATCCGGGCAAAAAGAAGCAAGGTACAAAAAAGGGAGCTATGGAAGGCATGAAAATGCTGGCAGAAAAATTGGAAAGTAAGCCAAAAGAGGAATCAGTAACCTATACCTGCCCAATGCACCCTGAGATCCATGACTCCAAACCTGGCAACTGTCCCAAATGCGGGATGAAGCTAATCAGGGAAAAGCCCAGGTCAGCGCCTGAACAGAATGGGGGAACAAAGGAAAGTTCCAAAAAGAGTGAGGATATGGGGGATATGGCGGGCATGGCAATGGATGATAACAGTTCTGACATGGAAAATATCAAAACTGCAAAGGCCAATTTGGGCCCGATTAAGACCGTTGCGAATAAATTTCCACCACGTACCGTGCGTTATGATCTTTACATAGCCGATACAACGGTAAATTATGGGAGAAAATCAAAGCGGGCAATTGCGGTAAACGGTCAGATCCCCATGCCCACACTGACCTTTACGCAGGGCGATACCGCCCTGATCTACGTGCACAATAATCTCGACGAGGAAACCGCGCTGCACTGGCACGGACTTTTTCTTCCGAACAAGATGGATGGTGTTCCTTTTCTGACCCAAATGCCGATCAAACCGCACACTACCTACATCTATAAGTTTCCCATCGTCCAACATGGAACGCACTGGTACCACAGCCACAGCGGCCTTCAGGAACAGATAGGTATGTATGGGGCATTTATCATGAACAAACGTACGGAGTGGGATATTCCAACCCTTCCAGTAGTCATTAGCGAATGGACAGATATGAAGCCCGAGGAGGTTCATAGAAGCCTGAAAAATGCCAACGACTGGTTTGCCATCAAAAAAGGGACTACCCAGAGTTATGCAGAAGCGATCAGGACCGGACATTTTAAAACAAAGGTAGCCAATGAATGGAAGCGCATGAATGCCATGGATGTGAGCGATGTTTATTATGAAGCCTTTCTCATCAATGGGAAAAATCAGAACGAACAGCCGCAGTTCAAGGCTGGGGACAAGGTAAGGCTGCGTATTGCAAACGGTGGAGCCTCAGATTATTTCTGGCTTAAATATGCAGGGGGCAAGATTACCGTTGTCGCTACCGATGGAAATGATGTGGAGCCTGTAGAGGTCGACAGGCTGATTATAGCGGTTTCCGAAACCTATGATGTAGTGGTCACGATTCCGGAAAATAAGAGCTATGAATTTTTGGTCACTCCTGAAGACCGTACGGGATCAGCATCACTATGGCTGGGCAAGGGAGAAAAGGTCCATGCAGAGAAAATGCCCAAACTGAAGTATTTTGCCGGAATGAAAATGATGAACGATATGATGGATATGAGCGGCAATATGGTACAGATGGAAGGCATGAAGATGCAGAACCAGATCATGGATATGAATACGGTGATGTACCCGGAGGTAACCGGTGAAGAAAATTCAAAAACAGAGAAAAAAATGAAGGGGATGCCTGGTATGCAGATGTCTGGTGACAAGAGCATGGCAGGGATGAATATGGAGGCAGAAACCGCCGATATCGTTACTCTGAACTATAATATGCTTCGAGATCCAAAGAAAACAACCCTGCCAAAAGGCCCATGGAAGGAACTTAAGTTTGACCTTACAGGAAATATGAACCGTTACGTCTGGACGCTGGATAACAAAACCGTTTCTGAAAGCGATAAGATACTGATAAAAAAGGGCGAAAATGTTAGGATAATCCTTTACAACAACAGTATGATGCGCCATCCTATGCACCTTCATGGCCATGACTTCAGGGTAATTAACCGGCAGGGAGAATATGCCCCGATGAAGAACATTATCGACATCATGCCCATGGAGCGGGATACCCTTGAATTTGCAGCAACAGAGCCAGGAGGCGACTGGTTCTTCCACTGCCATATTCTCTATCACATGATGAGCGGTATGGGAAGGGTATTCAGTTATGAGAATTCTCCGCCTAATCCCGAAATCCCGGACCCCAAGCTGGCACAGCGAAAACTTTTCAGTGATGACAGGGCATTTCATCCAATGGCACGCATCGGAATCGAAACCAATGGCAGCGACGGAGAGATTATGCTCGCCAATACCCGTTACCGCTTTACCACTGAATGGCGGATTGGGTTTGACAAGGAAATGGGCTATGAAAGTGAAAGTCATTTTGGAAGATATATCGGGAGAAACCAATGGCTATTGCCCTATATCGGATGGGATTTTAGAAAAAGAACGGTTGATCCCTTGGACAAGAATGTTTTCGGGCAATCACTTTCGCCGGGAAACAACCTTTTCGGGCAGGGAAATACCAAAAATTTCAGGCAGGTATTTCATTTGGGAGTTCAATATACCCTACCACTGCTGATCGTTGCAGATGCTTCCCTCGATCACAAGGGGAATGTCAGGTTTCAGCTGATGAGGGAAGATATCCCCGTTTCCAAAAGACTGCGCTTCCAGTTTATGGTCAATACCGATAAGGAATATATGGCCGGATTCAGGTACATCGTTACTAAGTATTTTGGGCTTTCAACACATTATGACAGTGATATGGGCTATGGCGCCGGATTGACATTAAGCTATTAACAAATCAAAAACATGGAACACACCTATAAAATAACCGGAATGAGCTGTCAGGGCTGCCGGAGCAAAGTCGAAAATGTGCTGAATGCGATTGATGGCGTTTCTGCACAGGTGACCCTTGAACCTGCTGAAGCCGTCATAACTATGCAAGAACATATCCCGACGGAAAAGCTGCAGGAGGCTCTTTCTGCCGCCGGACATTACGGTATTGAAATGGCAGTTCAGGGAAAACATGTTCTAAAATCTTCAGAACATCCTAATCATGATCATTCAACCCATGAGCAAAGTCCCAAGGTTGAAAATGATGATAAAAATGAAGCGGGAGGCCTGTTTTATTGTCCTATGCACTGTCAAGGTCAGAAGACTTATGATAAGCCAAGTCATTGCCCTGTATGCGGGATGGACCTGGTAAAACAGCCTGCCAAGAAACAGGCATCTCAATTTACCTGCCCCATGCATCCCGAGATTATCAGGGACAAACCAGGATCATGTCCGCTCTGCGGAATGGACCTGGTACCTACAGGGACAAACCTTGAAGAAGAAGATAAAACTTATGAAACCCTGCTCAAAAAGTTCAAGATTGCAGCAGGTTTTACCATACCCATTTTTGTTATTGCCATGACGGAAATGATTCCCAGCAATCCTTTGTTTGATCTAATGGAACTTAAATACTGGAACTGGGTTCAGTTTTTTCTTTCTATTCCGGTGGTCTTTTATGCAACCTGGATGTTCTTTCAGCGTGCATGGCAATCCATCATTACCTGGAAACTGAACATGTTTACACTGATTGGGATTGGTGCCGGGGTATCCTGGGGCTTCAGTATTGTCGCCCTTCTATTCCCCGGAGTTTTTCCTGATCAGTTTAAAACACATCACGGCACCGTTTTCGTTTATTTTGAGGCGGCAACCGTGATTCTTACGCTGGTACTGCTCGGTCAGCTTTTGGAAGCCCGGGCGCATGGCAAAACCAACAGCGCCATTAAGGAGCTGTTGAAGCTGGCACCTAATTCAGCAACAAAAGTGGTCGGGGATAAGGAAATATCAGTATCTATTGATGATATTCAGAAAGGAGATCTGCTGAGGGTAAAGCCTGGTGAAAAAATTCCGGTGGATGGTAGTATTAAGAACGGGGAAGCTGTAATTGATGAATCCATGATCACAGGAGAACCCCTTCCTGTTGAGAAAAAGATAGGGGATAAAATCAGTTCAGGAACCATCAATGGTAAAAAGACCTTTGTCATGCTTGCCGAAAAGGTAGGCTCAGAAACACTGCTTTCCCAGATCATCGAAATGGTCAATTCCGCCAGCCGCTCAAAAGCGCCCATCCAAAAGATGGCCGATAAAATTTCAGGTTATTTCGTGCCTGTTGTGGTATTGATTTCTATTGTAACGTTCGTGGTATGGGCAGTATACGGCCCCGATCCGGCCTATGTTTATGCTTTTGTAAATGCAATCGCGGTATTGATTATTGCATGCCCATGTGCGCTAGGCCTGGCTACCCCAATGTCGGTAATGGTGGGAGTAGGGAAGGGCGCTCAGTCTGGTATACTGATCAAAAATGCGGAATCTCTTGAGAAAATGAATGCTATTGATGTAGTGGTCATCGATAAAACTGGTACGGTTACAGAGGGAAAGCCCTCGGTTGAAAGTGTGGTTAGCGTAGATAAGGGCTTTACCGAAAAACAGATCCTGGAGAAAATTGTGGCTTTGAACAGCAGCAGCGAACATCCATTGGCACAGGCAACTTTGCGTTATGGGGAGGAAAACGAAATATCCGTTAAGGCTATATCCGACTTTGAGGCCGTTACCGGGAAGGGCGTAACAGGCAGTCTGAATGGGGAAAGACTGGCTTTGGGGAACCAAAAACTGATGGAGCATGTTAAAGCGGCGATTGATCCTAGTCTGTCCGAGCAGGTTAGTGCCGCTCAAAGGCAGGGCAAGACGGTTTCTTATTTGGCCGTTGGAAATAAAGCAGTGGGGTTTGTTGTGATTTCGGATAAGATCAAGCATTCCAGCACAGCTGCTATTCTAAAGCTCCAGCAGGAAGGCATCAAGGTAATCATGTTTACCGGAGACAATGAGGATACAGCGAGGGCAGTAAGCGCAACTTTAAATCTGGATGGGTTCAAAGCTCAGATGTTGCCTGAAGATAAGCTGAATGAAATAAAAAAACTACAGGCCGAAGGCAAAAAGGTAGCCATGGCAGGTGACGGCATCAATGATGCCCCTGCACTTTCCCAGGCTGATATCGGGATTGCCATGGGCACGGGAACAGACGTTGCTATCCAGAGTGCCTCGATTACATTGGTGAAGGGGGATTTAAACGGGATCGCAAAAGCAAGGTTGTTGAGCCATAAAGTAATGGGCAATATCAAAGGAAACCTGTTTTTTGCCCTGGGATACAATGTATTGGGGATTCCGATAGCGGCTGGTATTTTATATCCGTTTTTTGGAGTTTTACTTTCTCCCATGATAGCTGCACTCGCGATGAGTTTTAGCTCGGTTTCCGTTATTTTGAATTCCCTGAGATTGAGAAATGCCAAAATCGACTGATATTTTTTTAGTAGAGGAAAAAGGCAGATGCTGTTACCGATGGCCGTTGCGTGAGGATAACAGGGGATATTTGAAAACGCTTCCGGCGCATATCAGGTTAGAATATAAACTGAGCGGTGAAAAACTAAATCTTGTTTTCGCGCACGGCAGTACCAGTAGTATAGATGAATACATACTGATAGACACAGATGCAGACTATGTTTTGGAAATGCTTAAAGAAGCTGATGCAGATCTGCTTTTTGTGGTGCACTTCCACAAGCCGTATCACAGAATTTGGAAACCCCATATTGAAAGTTCAAACATGTGATCAACCTGGGATCCCTCGGAAAGCCTAACGACGGTGACCCAAGGGGTTGTTACCTTATGTTCACTTAAATGCAGGCTGTTCTACAACCGATGCAAATAGTATTGAAATTGAATTCAAGCGTGTCGAGCACGACGTGGAAGCATCCCCCACAGCTATCATAAACAGTCCCCCTGTCCGGTGAGTTTGCTGATGCCTTGAAGCTTGCGAAATAACCCCAATCAATTGGACAGTCAAATTTGAGGGTGCCAGGCTCTTATTCTTCATTTACAGATCTTGCAATCTATTATATCACATAACAACAACACAGAGTATTAGTAAATTTTATACTTTTACACCGTGAAATTCATTGCCCTGGTTTTATCTCTCATCGTATATACGCTAACCGCGGTACCATGCTGCGCTTTAGCGCGAGAAGATAGCCATGTACTGAAAACCGATAAAGCGGAAAAACATGCTTGCAGTGAACATAACGATAATTGTTGCAAAGGCTGTTCACCGTTTTATGTCTGTGGTACCTGTATCGGCTTTACCATCACTACACGGACAACGATCGTTTTTGCGGCCCAGCTTTTACCTGTACAGCATAATACGGCTTACATCCCACTTCAGCTACAGGCCATTTCAATTTCTATCTGGCAGCCGCCCAAACTTTCGTAGTTTATTTTTCCCTCGTCCTAACCGGACATATTTATCGAAATCATTATTTAAAGATCATTATGAAAAGAACGATTGTGGTTTTGGCTATACTGTTGTTTACAGTTACCGCCTTTGCCCAAAATAGATATAAAGCCGTCATCAAAGACGCAAAGACAAACCAAGTACTTCCAGGAGCTACGTTAAAAGTTCTTGGAACGACCATTGGCGCTAAATCAGATAGTGCAGGTAATGCAAGTATTAATGGTATACCCTCAGGTAAACAGATCATTCAGTTTAGTTATGTAGGCTATCAGACCAAAACTGATACGCTGACCTTTCCCCTTGCTGAAACTAACGTTTTGACTATTTTACTTACTGCAGCTGAAGAAGACCAGGAACTAGAGGATGTAGTGATCTCAGCTACAAGGAGCAGCCGTACCATTGATAATATTCCTACACGGGTTGAGGTCATCGCCGGGGAAGAACTGGACGAAAAAGGTAATATGAAACCTGGCGACATCCGCATGATGCTGGCAGAAAGCACAGGCATCCAGACCCAGCAGACTTCTGCGACCAGCGGAAATTCCAGTATCCGCATACAGGGACTGGACGGAAAATATACCCAGATCATTAGGGACGGTTTTCCATTATACTCTGGTTTCTCGGGTGGATTGGGCCTGCTTCAGATTGCCCCATTGGATTTGCAGCAGGTAGAGGTGATCAAAGGTTCATCGTCCACCCTTTACGGAGGTGGAGCAATTGCTGGACTGGTGAACCTGGTTTCTAAAAAACCGACTGAAGCGCGTCAGCTTAATTTCCTTTTAAACGGTACTTCTGCTTTGGGACTGGATGCCAGTGGTTTTTATGGACAGAAATTTGATAAAATAGGTATCACGGTTTATGGTGCATACAACAAAGGGACTGCCTATGATCCTTCTGATATTGGCTTAACCGCTATCCCCAAGTTTGACCGTTTCACCCTGAACCCCAAACTATATTTTTATTTCAATGATGCGACTACGCTTTTGGCCGGAATCAACGCCACAACTGAAAAACGGATTGGCGGCGACCTGGAATATGTGAAGGGAAATGGCAGTGCTGCCCATTCTTATTTTGAGGAGAATAAAACCGGGCGTTACAGCTCTCAGGTTGAGTTGGATCATAGACTGAGCGAAAAGGAAAAGCTTGTTATCCGCAATTCGGTGAGCTATTACGACCGGAGTATTGGGTTGCCAAATTACCTTTTTTCAGGCGTTCAAGTGTCAACCTACAGTGAGGCCAATTATAGCCGTAACGGAGAAAAAGCAGACTGGGTGTTGGGGGTGAACTTTTTGACCGACAATTTTAAGGAAGACCAGAACAGTGACAATGCACTCAGAAGTTACAATTATAATACCATTGGGGCATTTGCACAGAACACCTGGAACATATCTAAAAAAATTAGTCTTGAATCAGGAGTAAGGGGAGATTACCACAATGAATACGGATTTTTCTTCTTACCAAGAATTTCCGGATTGTGGAAGATCAATGAACATTTTTCTACCCGATTAGGCGGTGGTCTGGGTTATAAGGCACCAACTGTATTTACCGAAGATGCTGAGCGGATCCAGTTCAGAAATGTAGCGCCTTTAGATGTGGCCAATACAAAGGCGGAACGCTCTTATGGCGCCAACTATGATGTTAACTATCGCACCTCATTGTTTGACGGAGCGGTTGGATTCAGCATCAATCAGATGTTTTTTTATACCCGTATCAATAACCCGATATTGCTGACTGCTGCTAATGGAGCCAACCTGACCTATGTTCAGCCTAAAGGTAATTTAGATACCAGGGGAATGGAAACAAATGCCAAAGTAACCTACGGTGATTTTAAACTTTTCATCGGTTATACATTAGCGGATGTGAACCAGCATACAGGAGGCACCAGCACAAATTATCCGCTGGTTTCAAAGCACAGGGTAAATAATGTATTGATGTATGAGCTTGAAGATAAATGGAAGATCGGTGCCGAAGCATACTATTTCAGCAAACAGAAGTTAAACGATGGTGCCACTGGTAAAAGCTATTGGACAGCTGGTCTGATGGCAGAAAAGCTTTGGGAACGGTTTTCAATTTTTGTGAATTTTGAGAATTTAACGGACACTAGGCAGACCAGCTTTGATTCGATCTATACAGGTAGCATTACTAGCCCTGTTTTCAGGGACATCTATGCGCCTGTAGATGGGTTTGTAGTAAACGGAGGGATAAAATTCAAACTTTAAACCTGTAGTAATCGACTTTTCTGGGTAGTGGATTCACATTTTAGCCGGGCCAGGGATTTGATGGCCAAAAAATCCCTGGCTGGCTGAATAATTGAAGCTTTCGGTGCGGTTAAAAGACATTTCCCATCAGAAGAGTCTATGCTGGCCGATAAGGTCTGTTAGTGGAAGATTCAGGCTTACCTCTGGACTTATCTCATCAATAAATGAAAACTTCCTTCCCTTTTTACCCAGATTATATGAAGTTTTTTGATTTGGGCAAAGAAGGTTTCCGTTTGGTTGTTCAAGTGGTGGAACTTTTGAATGATGGGTGAAAACCTATAGGCTATGATTATTTTAATAAAAAAGTATTAAATTTTTTCAAACCAGGACTAAAAAAAATTGTTCTTAAATAAGTTTATATATTTGGTAAAATTTTGAAAGTGAAAATATCCAGTTTGTTTCTCTGCTTCATTATCGTAATACTCAGCTGCATTCCATGCGCTGACGTATTGGCTATGGGTAAGTTGCATGGTGGACCATTAACTGAAAAAAGCATAACAACCCATTCTACAGAAAAAGAACGCAGTGATTTCTGTTCACCGTTCTGCGTTTGTTCCTGCTGTAATACCACTTCTGAAGTTATTTCTTCAACACCTCTTGTGGTAATCTCAAAACCAATAAGCTCAGAATATAATGAAGCTTACATGGGTGAGGTTATCTCTTTACCATTATCTGTTTGGCAGCCGCCTAAATTAAGTTAAAAATCGATCTTCATTTCGATGCTATGTTTTTGCCCGTATAATCCATACGAGGCTACGCTGTGCATTGATCTGGTTTTTTTATTTTTTACTTAATTAAACAAATAATGCTGAAAAAAATTATTCAGTTTTCAATAGCGAATAAGCTTGTAATAGCCCTGTTCACCTTGGGGCTGATCGCATGGGGCGTATATTCCCTGAGACAACTTCCCATTGATGCCGTTCCTGATATCACCAATAATCAGGTTCAGGTCATAACCCTTAGCCCATCCCTTGCTACCCAGGAGGTAGAAAGGCTTATTTCCTATCCCGTAGAACAGACCATGTCCACCATACCTGAAATAGAGCAGGTACGCTCCATTTCAAGGTTCGGACTATCGGTTGTAACTATCGTATTCCATGATGATGTTGACATCTACTGGGCCCGGCAACAGGTAAACGAAAAGCTTGCCGAGGCCAAGAATAACATCCCATCAGGACTTGGTAATCCAGAAATATCACCCATATCAACAGGTCTTGGGGAGATATACCAATACGTGATCCATGCAAAGCCTGGATTCGAAAAGAAATTCAACGCACGAGAGCTGCGTAGTATCCAGGACTGGATCGTAAGGAGACAGCTCCTCGGGACGCCAGGCATTGCAGAGGTCAACAGTTTCGGAGGACTTTTGAAACAGTATGAGATTGCGCTAGATCCCGATAAGCTGCGGAGCCTGAACCTGAGCATCAGCGATGTTTTCGCTGCCCTTGAACAGAACAATCAGAACACGGGAGGCGCCTATATAGACAAAAAGCCAAATGCCTATTTTATTAGGAGCGAAGGCCTGGTCGGCAATCTTGATGACATCAATAAGATCGTTGTCAAAAACAATGCGAATGGAATCCCGGTACTTATCCACGATATCGCCACCGTACAGATCGGTAGTTCCATACGTTACGGCGCACTTACCCGTGCCACAAAGGATGGTGAAGGTGAGGCTGTTGGCGGTATAGTAATGATGTTGAAAGGCGCAAATGCCAATAACGTGGTAAAACAGGTGAAGGCGAAGATAGACCGAATCAGCAAAACTCTACCCAAGGGGGTAACCATTGAGCCGTTCTTAGATAGAAGTGCGCTTGTTGATCGTGCCATGGGCACAGTAGCCAAAAACCTGATCGAGGGCGCCCTGATTGTTATTTTTGTCCTAGTTCTTTTTCTTGGGAATTTTAGGGCCGGGCTGGTTGTTGCCTCGGTGATTCCGCTTGCCATGCTATTTGCGATTTCCCTGATGAACCTTTTTGGCGTATCGGGAAACCTGATGAGTCTTGGCGCGATAGATTTCGGACTTATCGTCGACGGGGCGGTAATTATTGTGGAAGCCACCATGCACATCCTCTCTGGGAATAAGCTCGGCCGCGCCTACTCGCAGGCCGAAATGGATGAGCAGGTTGAAAAATCTGCCGTGCGGATGATGAGCGCTGCGGCATTTGGACAGATCATTATTCTGATCGTTTATCTTCCCATCCTTGCCCTTGTAGGTATTGAAGGCAAGATGTTCGGACCTATGGCACAAACCGTTTCCTTTGCCATATTGGGGGCCTTTATTTTGTCCCTTACCTATGTTCCTATGGTTTCCTCGCTTTTCTTAAGCAAAAAAGTTGCGCACAAAAAGAATTTTTCAGATCGGATGATGGATTTTTTCCAGCGCCGTTACACTCCAATGATCAAGGCTGCACTCAATAAAAGAGTAATTGTTGTGGCATCATCGGTTGTTCTTCTGGCCATCAGTATTTTTATCTTTACCCGGATGGGGGGAGAATTCATTCCCACGTTGGAGGAAGGTGATTTTGCGGTAGAAACCAGGTTACTTACCGGCAGTTCCCTTTCCCAGACCATTGATAAAGTAAATCAGGCTTCAAAAATCCTTGTAGAAAAGTTTCCAGAGGTGAAAGAAGTAATTGGTAAGGTTGGTGCTGCCGAGATTCCTACCGATCCCATGCCAATGGAAGCATGCGATCTGACCATCATACTCAAAGATAAAAAAGACTGGACCACTACCCACGATAGGGAAGAACTGGCCGAGTTGATGAGTAAGGCACTTGAAGAAGTTCCCGGCGTGAGCTTCGGTTTTTCACAACCAATCCAATTACGCTCAAATGAACTTATCTCGGGAGTTAGACAGGATATTGGGATCAAAATTTTCGGAGATGACCTAGAATCCCTCACCAGTATCTCCCAAAAGATCGGGAAAATTGTTTCGGGTGTAGAGGGCGCAAAAGATCTCTATCTGGAACAGGCAACCGGTCTGCCACAGATTGTGGTAAAGATCAACCGTGACCGGATTGCACAATATGGATTGAGCATAGGGACGGTTAACCAGGCACTCAACACTGCTTTTGCAGGACAATCTGCGGGGCTGGTATATGAGGGAGAGCAGCGTTACGATATCATTGTGCGCCTTTCCCAACAGAACCGCCAAGGTATTGACGATGTTAAAAATGTCTATGTGACTGCCCCGAACGGCAATCAGGTTCCACTTGACCAACTTGCTGACATAGAGTTTAAGATAGGCCCTAACCAGATTCAACGTGAGGATACCAAACGGCGCATCATAGTGGGGCTGAATGTCCGTGGGCGTGATATCCAGAGTGTGGTAACAGAGATCGAGCAGAAAATAAACGAACAGATCAAAATGCCCGCAGGATATTACATTACCTATGGAGGGCAGTTCGAAAACTTAAAAGAGGCGACACAAAGGCTCTCTATTGCCGTTCCGGTTGCACTTTTACTTATATTGCTATTGCTGTATTTCTCATTTGGATCTGTAAAACAGTCGATACTGATTTTTTCTGCTATTCCGATGGCCGCAATCGGCGGAATATTTGCATTAATCCTAAGGGGAATGCCTTTCAGCATTTCCGCCGGTGTTGGATTTATTGCATTATTCGGGGTAGCCGTGCTCAACGGAATCGTACTGATTACCGAATTCAACAGATTGAAAAAAATGGATAAATATAGTATAAGGGACATTGTCCTCAAGGGAACTGCTATCCGTCTAAGACCTGTACTGATGACCGCAACTGTTGCCTCTCTTGGGTTCCTTCCAATGGCAATATCCAGTGCAGCAGGCGCTGAGGTGCAGAAACCACTAGCAACCGTAGTAATCGGGGGACTCATTACCTCCACCATATTAACCTTAATCGTCCTTCCAGTGCTATATACTTATTTTGAAGGTTGGAAAAGCAAAAAAACTGCCCTTCCAACAACTGTAGTTACCCTAGCGGTGTTTTTTGGACTTTTCATTTTATCGGGACAGGCCCGGGCGCAGACGGTTCCCACCAAGGGTATGAGCCTTGAGCAGGCTTTGAGCACAGCATTGAGTAATAACCAGGCTGTGAAGTCGTCCACCCTGCAGATTGGCAGGCAACAGGCGCTAAGGGGATCTTCAACAGATCTGGGAAAGACCAGCTTTGAGGTGCAGTACGGACAGATGAATACCATCAAACGCGACAATAACTTTTCGGCTTCTCAGAACATACCCTATCCGGGTCTGTTCAAAAGTCAGCGCAACTTGTATGATGCGCAGATCAGGGGAGCTGAAATCGGCCTTCAGGTAACACAGAGAGAACTTTCCTATCAGGTGAAAAGCGTTTACGCCCAGTTGGGCTATTTCATTGCCCTTCAAAAGCTTTACAAAAGCCAGGACAGTGTTTACAGTAACTTTCTGAAGGCCGCCTCATTGAGGTACCAGGCCGGAGAGACCAACCTGCTTGAAAAAACTACCGCCGAAACTCAGTATAATGAGGTTCGCAACCAGATGAGCAAGAACGAAGCTGATATCCTCGCCTATACCGCCGAACTTAAGCGTTTGCTGAATACCAGAGAACAGATCAGTATCATGAACGCGGAATTTGGCCAGGTAGTCTGGAATGTTAGCCAGACTGATACCGTTACATCAGAAAATCCAATTCTTGCGCTGCAGGCCCAGCAGATAGATATTGCCGACAAGACGGTAAGGCTCGAGCGCTCACGCTCTGGCCCCGATTTCAGTATCGGCTATTTCAACCAGTCTATTATCGGAGCACAGAATGTTGGCGGTCAGGATCTTTATTTTAATGGAGGCAAACGTTTTCAGGGGGTTTCCGCAGGGATCTCCATACCGCTTTTCTTTAAGCCTTTCTCCTCAAGGATAAAAGCCGCAAAGATAGATAAGCAGGTAGCCGAAAGCGATTTTATCCTTTCCCAGACAGATCTTCGAGGAAGGTATGAGCAGGCTTTCCAGGACCTTCAAAAAAATTCCAGAAGTATCGCCTATTACAAGAACAGTGCCCTACCGAATGCCAACCTGATCCTAAAGCAGTCCCAGATTGCATTTCAGGCAGGAGAGATCGGCTATGTAGAATATCTGCAGGCTCTGCGTACCTACTCTGATATCCGCTTCAGCTATCTGGAGGCCATCAACCAATATAATCAATCAGTATACACATTACAGTACCTAAAAGGTCAATAACAATATAAAAATGAAAAAAATATTTAAAGCCCTCAGCCGATTATCTTACATAGGGGCACTGGCAGTAGTGCTTTCTTCCTGCGGCAGCAAGGAAAAAGATGGCGCTGGAACAGAAGCCCCTGCAGACAGCACGGCCACGGAGGAAAGCAACTCAGTAGAGCTCAGCCAGTCGCAGTTCAAGTCCGTAGGGGTAGAGCTGGGAAGTCCCGAGCTCCGTGCCCTAAGTGGTATGCTGAAAGTAAACGGTTTCATAGATGTTCCACCGCAGAACCTTGTGAGCATTACCACCCAGATGGGTGGCATCGTAAAATCGACTCCGCTGTTACAGGGTACAAAGGTGAGCAAAGGTCAGGTTATTGCCATACTCCAGAATCAGGAATATGTGCAGATGCAACAGGATTACCTGGAGAGCAAAAGCCAGCTTGAACTTTCGGATTCCGAATACAAAAGACAACAGACCCTTGCCCAGCAGAACGTTAATGCACAAAAAACACTCCAACAGGCCAAAGCAGGTTATCTGGGAAATCTTGCGAGGGAAAATGCACTAAAACAACGTCTTCAACTGATCAATATCAATCCATCCTCGCTAAACGCCGGCAATATCCGTAGCCAGATAAATATCTACTCGCCGATCAATGGCTATGTAACCAAGGTTAACGTAAATACGGGCAAATTTGTGGCCCCCAATGATGCAATGTTCGAAATCGTAAACAGTTCGAATCTCCATGTTGAGCTCAACGTTTTCGAAAAAGATGCACAGAAGGTAAAAAAAGGACAAAAGGTGCTTTTTTCACTCACCAATGATTCTACCCAACGGACTGCAGTCGTACAGCTGGTAGGCGGTGAGATCAATGCCGATAAGACCGTGACCGTTCATGCTATTGCTCAGGGAAGCGCCGGGTTTATCCCTGGCACCTACCTTAAGGCTTTCATCGAAACAGGTGCCGTGCAGGTAATGGCTTTGCCTTCTGCAGCGGTTGTAGACTTTGAGGGCAAAAAATACATTTTCGTCCAGAACTCGGCGGACAAAAAGGCAAAGGAACCAGCAAAAAACGAATCCGGAAACAAAGAGGGCGCCACTGAGGCCGGCCATCATTTTGAAATGGTAGAGGTTACAACGGGTATATCCGACGGCGGTTATATAGAGGTAACCATGCCTTCGGGACGGGATTTTACAGGCAAGGTTGTACTTAAAGGTACATATGATCTGCTGTCAAAAATGAAGAACAGCGAAGAAGAGTAAAGTCCCCACAAAGAATTTTTAGTACACACATTGAATAAAAGGTGCCTCGTTAGGGAGGCATCTTTTTAAAAAAAGTGGACCCACACGGGCAGAGAATACAGATAAAGCGGTTGCCCTGAATATTCAACAAAAATCAATTTACCCCGATATGGAAAACAAGAAGAAAAAATCCGAAAGCAAATCATCTGACAAAAAGCCCGTAGTCCGGAAGGAAGGCTCAGATTCCAAAGAAACAAAAGCGAATCCGGAAAAGGAAGAAACCAAAACTTCTTCACAGCCTATTTCTGAAAAACCATCCAGGAAGGGAAAAGAAGCTGAAAAGGAGAAAGAGGCACATCTTGACCATGCTGAAGAGGAAGGTCATGATCATGAACATGGCGGGATTTTCGGGAAGAACACGGAAATGATCTTCGCCTTTATCTGTGGCGCGGCGCTGGGGATAGGATTTGGAATTTCTTTCATAGACGGTGTTCCCGAATGGGCAAGCCTTGCACTCTACATAACAGCCTATTTCTTTGGCGGTTTCTTTACGGCCAAGGAAGCAGTTGAAACTATACTGAAAGGTGGCTTTGAGATCGACTTTCTGATGCTGGTCGCCGCAATCGGCGCAGCGATCCTGGGGTCCTGGGCCGAAGGCGCATTATTGCTCTTCCTGTTCAGTCTGGGACATGCGATGGAACACTATGCGATGGGCAAGGCAAGAAAATCTATAGCTGCCCTTACCAGTCTGGCTCCCCCGACAGCCCTGGTTGTCCGGGATGGCAAGGAATCTGAGGTGCGCATCGAAGATCTTCAGCTTGGAGATGTCATTATCATCAAGCCCAACAGCAAAATTCCGGCAGACGGAGTGGTTGTAAAGGGTGAGGGCAGTGTCAACCAGGCCCCTATTACGGGTGAGAGTGTGCCAGTGGACAAATCACCCATACCGGACGCATCAAAGGACTATTCTGCCGAAAAAACCATAAAGCCCGAGTTTCGTGTATTTGCCGGAACAATCAACGGAGCCTCGGTTCTGGAGGTTAAGGTAATCCGGGAAGCCAAGGATTCGACCATCTCACGCCTGATCAAAATGGTAAATGAGGCGGAAAAACAAAAATCCCCAACGCAGCTATTTACCGACAGGTTCGAAAAGTATTTCGTTCCGGTAGTATTGGTTCTGGTGACCGCACTATGTTTTGCATTCCTGGTTATTGATGAGCCTTTTAGCAAAAGTTTTTACCGCGCGATGTCCGTACTGGTTGCTGCCAGCCCTTGCGCTTTGGCGATTTCTACCCCAAGCGCAGTACTTAGCGGTATTGCAAGGGCTGCACGTGGCGGAGTCCTTATAAAGGGAGGGCGGCCACTGGAAGATCTGGGCGAACTCAACGCCATCGCGTTCGACAAGACCGGAACACTTACCGAAGGCAAGCCCCAGCTCACAAACGTGATTCCACTGAACGACATATCTGAAGAGGAACTAATGGGTATTGCTGTTGCAGTTGAAAAACTCAGCGACCACCCGCTGGCCGAAGCAATTGTAAAAGGCGCACTCGAAAAGATGAAGAAAAAATCCGTTCCTGAGGCACATAACGTCAAGGGCATTACCGGAAGAGGTGTTCAGGCTGAGGTCAACGGTAAAAAAGTATTCATTGGAAACAAGGCCCTTTTTGAAAAGGATGGAATACCCGAAGATATTCTCAAACAGGTTGAAGAGCTGGAAAAGGGCGGACATACTTCAATGCTTGTCAGGGTCGATAAAGCTTTCATCGGCATTCTTTCCCTTATGGATGTTCCCCGTGAAGAGGCAAAACATGTGCTTAAAGAACTAGAAGAGCTGGGGATCAAAAAAATGATTATGCTCACCGGGGACAACCAACAGGTTGCAGAAGCGGTAGCCAAACAGATTGGTGTAACCGAGGCATGGGGCAACCTTATGCCGGAAGACAAAGTCAAGGCAGTACAGAAACTCGCCAAATCAGAAAAAATGGTTGCGATGGTGGGAGACGGCGTGAATGATGCCCCGGCCATGGCCAAAAGTACCGTAGGTATCGCTATGGGCGCTGCGGGATCTGATGTTGCTTTGGAAACAGCAGATATTGCCCTGATGGGCGATAAGCTGGAAAGCCTTCCTTTTGCCATCGGGCTTAGCCGTAAAGCCAGGGGTATCATTAAACAGAACCTCTGGATTTCCCTTGGCGTTGTCGCCGCACTTATTCCACTGACCATACTGGGTGTCGCTTCGATCGGACCGGCAGTAATCGCCCACGAGGGATCGACGCTGGTCGTAGTGTTCAATGCGCTGCGCTTACTTGCTTACGACAACGGACATAATAAAAAAGCACCAAAAAAGAGGAAAAAATAAGGCATGTTCAAAAAGGTTAAAAAATTCCTGAAGGCCCTGGGGCCGGGCATCGTTACCGGTGCGAGTGACGATGACCCATCAGGTATTTCCACCTATTCACAGGGCGGTGCAAAATATGGTCTGGCAGCACTCTGGACAGTGATCATCACGATCCCCCTGATGGCTGCAGTCCAGGATTGCGACCGTATCAGGCTGACCACAACGCTTAGGAAACACTATCCAAAATGGGTATTGTACCTGTTGATCATATTCAGCGTGCCGGCAATCGTCCTGAACATTGGTGCCTATATCACTGATATGAACGCTGTGGAGCATCTCATATTTCCTGCCGTTCATGCAATTGTTTTTAGTGTGCTCTTTACCGGAGTACCTCTATTCTTCATCATCTATCTGCCTTACTCGACACTTGGCTCAGTGCAGAAATATCTGTTCCTGACCCCCATGGAGATTCTTATCGGCACATGCCTCGACCTCAATTTGGGGTACCTTTCTTTTCGTGCCTATAGATTTTATTTAAGAAAGAATTATGCAGGCTAAACAACTTATTTCATTAAACATACTGCTGTTTGCAGCGTTTCCGGTCGTCTTACTTATAGTCGGTGGCATGATCGTAACCTGGAAAAAGCCCACGGCTGCTGTGCAGAGTACGATCCTCCACTTTGCTGCAGGTGTAGTTTTTTCAGTCGTGGCAGTCGAGCTTTTGCCAGATATGATCAGGATCCATGATACAACCGCGATAATTATAGGTTTTACCTTGGGTATTTCGGCCATGCTTCTGATCAAATGGTATACCGCCAGGCTTGAGCTCAAAATGGGCGGAACAAACGACAGCAAGCTGTTGCCTTGGGGAATGCTTATCGCGGTCGGCATTGACCTGCTCTTGGACGGTCTTCTTTTAGGGATAGGATTTGCAGCGGGATCAAAAGAAGGAACCCTGCTTGCACTGGCACTTGCGATGGAATGCCTTTCGCTGGGGCTCGCAGTAGGTACCAGGCTGACCAAGCTTGGAAGTTCCAAAAGGAGGCTGATCAGGGTGCTCTCGCTATTTGGCCTGGTTTTTCTATTGGGAACAGGGGGAGGTTTTTTTATGCTGCATTTTACAGGAGAAAAAGTACTGGAACTTGTGCTCTCATTTGGTAGCGCAGCCTTACTGTTTTTAGTTACCGAGGAACTTCTTGTCGAAGCCCATGAAGAAAAGGATTCTCCATTTTTTACCGCGGCTTTTTTCTTAGGATTTCTTCTGTTTATGGTTCTAGGGCTCATTATTTAATCTAAACCGATGAATATTATCACTAAAATCAGTCAGCTCGATGCGCACCATAAACTTTACCTCTCCCTGGGTGTTGCTCTTGCCGTCCTTGGTATTTGCTATGCTATGGAACTGGAAGCCTCTGTCAGGTGGATGGTTGCATGGCTAAGCTATGCAACAACCAGCATAGCGCTTGCATGGACAACCATTAGCTCCTCGCATCCCAGTCAGATAAAACACGATGCCCATGCTCAGGATTCCAGCAGGACGCTCATTTTTCTTTTTGCCATAGCCGCTGCATTTGCCAGTCTTTTTTCCATTATTATCCTTTTGCGTGAGAATTCGGAAAAGACCGATCAGGGCCTTTTTATGACTATCGTTATTCCGTTGCTCTGCGTGGTTAGCTCATGGTGGCTGGTTCATACGGTCTTTACCATGCGATATGCACATTTCTATTACTGTGACATCGAGCATGAGAAGAAAGGAAAAATAGAAAAGCCCGGAGGACTGATCTTTCCGGGAGAAGAAGATCCCGATTATATGGATTTTGTCTATTTCGCTTTCGTGGTTGGAATGACTTTTCAGGTATCTGACGTAGAAATCTCCTCCAAACGGATCCGAAGGCTTGCCTGGATGCACGGTGTGCTTTCATTTGCCTTTAATACAGTAATAGTTGCCCTGACAATCAATGTGCTCTCGGGCATGATCCAAAAATAATTTAATATAAAACTAAAGACCTATGGACTGGACACCAGAAAATTTTCCACTTGAGATGAAGGACCTTGACCCAAGGGTAAGGGAAAAAGCGATCGAGATCGCAAACGAACTTAGAATTACCAAAGAGGTAAGCGAGCTCAATATTGTTGAGGTTGCCATCAACAGGGCCCAGCAATGGTTTATCAGCCTGGAGGGATAACGGCAGTGCAAAGATTATCCCCTGATCACACAAAATATAATCCAAACCGCGGAAAGGTATCCACAAGGCTCCTGACCGATCTTAAAACATTGAATAAAATGCAGACCAAAAGAAACAACAGGCCCAGGCCTGGTGCTGCCAGGGGTGGGGGAACAGCTCCAAAAAAGAAAAAGGCCAAGGGGCCAAAGAAATCGGTTTTCCTGATGGTATTTTATTGGATACTGGCGCTGCTGCTGGCACTCGCCATTTATTTTAAAGCCAAACATTTCTATAATTCACATTGGAACAAGGATACCAACGAAAAAACAACGATTCTGTTATCAACACCCCCGGATCTAAAAAATAAACCATGAAGCAGATTTTTATGAAAAGCCGATATAGTGTACTATATTCCTTTATCTTTTTCTTCATCTGTGTCTCGACCATGCTGAGGATCAGTTTTACTGCGGTTTCGCTCGGAAAGGCGGGGCTGGGATTTGGAGAAATCCTCACCGCCTTTGCTAAAGGATTCGTCTTCGATCTTGGGGTGGCCACATATTTCAGTGTATTTTATGCCTTTTATCTGCTCATCCTTCCCCAAAAATGGAACAGGACTGGATTTAACAAGGTGTTTACCCATATCCTTCTTTTTCTGATGGTCTTGATTTCGATATTTTCTTTTTTCGCTGAATTTACTTTTTGGCGGGAATTTGAGAGCCGTTTTAACTTTATAGCAGTAGATTATCTGGTCTATACTTATGAGGTTGTGCACAACATCAACGAGTCCTATCCGCTGCCGCTTTTGATTTCAGCTGTTGTCATCATCTCCCTTTTATGGAACTATCTTATGAAAGGGGCGTTCAGGAAGAGCTTCGAGTCTGCTACACTTTTTGCCCGTCGATCGGTAAATACGGCCCTGATCATTCTGACAACAATATTCTATACGATAGAGATAGATAACTCCTGGGGGGATAAAAGCGGTAACCGTTATGCAGCAGAAATTTCCAAAGCAGGGATATATTCTTTCGTAGCGGCCTTCAAGGCGAATGAGCTTAGCTACGATCAGTTTTATCCCATGCTCGCAAATCAGCTTGCCTTCAATTTGGTAAGAAAAGAACTCTCCTCTCCCTCTAGCAGGTTTATTTTCAAAGGGCCTTCGGTACGTAGATCGGTTCTGGCCGGTAATGGACAGACGGAACCCAATGTCATCACGGTGGTCATGGAGAGTTTTAGCGCTGATTATATGGGCACTTTTGGCAATACACAAAAACTGACACCTGTTCTGGATTCGCTGGCCAAAGAGAGCATCCTGTTCGAGCGCATGTATGCAACAGGCACCCGTACCGTGCGAGGGATGGAGGCGCTTTCCCTCGCCGTTCCGCCAACACCGGGGAACAGTATTGTAAGGAGGAGCAATAATGCAAACCTGAGCACAATAGGCAGTATTTTTTCCAAACGTGGGTATTCCACAGGCTTTTTTTATGGCGGGGACGGTTACTTTGACAATATGAACCAGTTCTTCTGAAGCAATGGCTATGACATAACAGATAGGGGAAGGAAGCTTACAATGGGCGATGCCTATCTGGTAAAGCGGACCATCCTGACCGATAGCGAAGTGAGCTTTGAAAATGCATGGGGCGTATCGGACGGGGATCTTTTCGCTGCGGTAATCCGTGATGCGGATAAAAGGCACTCGTTAAAGACGCCTTTCTACGATTTTGTCATGACCACTTCCAACCATCGGCCCTTTACCTATCCCAAAGGAAAGATAGATATCCCACCGGGTACGGGAAGAGAGGGCGCAGTAAAATATACCGATTATGCCATTGGGGAATTTTTAAGACAGGTCCGGAAAAAGCCATGGTTCAGCAATACCGTGTTTATATTCGTTGCCGATCACTGCGCGGAAAGCGCGGGAAAGAACGAGATTGATATCTCCCGTTACCATATCCCGGCGATGATATACAACCTCAATGGACTGCCCCCTTCGATAATTCCCAGCCTTTGCTCACAGATAGATCTCTATCCAACCTTGTTCGGTCTGTTGAAATGGGACTTTGAGAGCAATAACTTCGGTATGGACGTTCGATCACCCGGGTACCGCCCAAGGATCTTGCTAGGAACCTATCAAAAGCTCGGTTATCTCCGTAGCGACACCCTTGTGGTACTCAGTCCAAGGAAAGCCCCACAGAGTTATCTTTATGATTTTAAAACCAATACACAGACCTCAGCGAAATCTTCTGAAACACTTGGAAGGGAAGCCATATCTTATTATCAGAGTGCCTATTATCTCTTTAGGACAGGCGGATTAAAAGAATAAGAATATTATGAATTATTATCAGTTATTATTGATCTGTGTGCTAGCGGGGTCTGTGATCCTGCTAACAGGTAAATACTTTTTTAAGCGCAGGCGCAGAAACATCTTCAGCATGCTTATTGGAGATGTTCAAGCTTATGTAAGCTATCTTTTTGAGGAGCACTGGCAGACTGACCTGGCATACCACGATCTGGATCATACCAGACTTGTGGTCAAAAGGACCCAGGAAATCGCTTCCAATTTTCGCCTGGATGACCTTCAGGAATTCATACTTTTCTCTGCCGCATGGTTTCATGACACCGGGCAGCTAACTGGGCCTCCTGCCGGCCATGAGCATCGAAGCGTGCGGCTGATGGAAGAGTTTCTTTCAGATAAAGGGATTGCTCCGGATATCATCTCCACCATTGGCCGCTGCATACTCTCCACCTCAATTCCACATAGCCCTAGCAATGTCCTTGAAGAAATTATCTGTGATGCTGATACCTATAACCTGGGCAATGAGGAATTTCTCATCACCGATGCAAAGGTTGCGCGCGAAATGCAGAAAAGGGCAGATTTCCACCTAAGCCATTGGGATAAAAAAACACTTGCATTTCTATCGGCTCACCGTTTTTTTACGCCTTATTGCAAGTCTATGCTCTCGCAGGGAAAGCAAAATAATATCCATTTGGTACGGGAACGCATAAAAAATAAATCAGACTAAACACAATAAATGGATTTGGACAATGAATGGGATATACTCTTAGGCTTCTTATCGCGTTTATCCTGGCAGGTATCATTAAAAATAGGTTGACACCCCGAACTGCACCGCTCCGGTTCTGGCAGGCGGGTTTCCAAGGATATCCTTCTGCCACTGTTTTCGGTAGGAAAACCTCAGCACGGTTTGTTGCCTTGGCCTGAAACTGATGCCGGGCATTACACTGAAAAGCTCATCACCAATATTCCCGCCGGTCTCCCTGAACTTTCCCACATTCCAGTCCACATACTCTACCCTGCAGGCTAAACTTACAACAGAATGCTGCCAGCCCAGAATCGTTCTTTTGATCACAGGTTGGACAATATCTATATGTCCGCCCATCTGACGGCTCCCGAACTGCTGGGAATAGGTGTCGGGAACATCGACCTTGATCCATGCCCACTCAGCGGTGATGAAGGTCTTAAGTTTGGGAAGTGTAGTGTTAAAGTCTATGGCGAAAACATTTAGCCTGCGTTTGTCATCGATAACAATCCCGTCCGACTGCCATTTATTGTAAACCCCTCCCATATAGGATAGGCCGAGTTCGCCTATATTGTTCCTACGCACTGCTACCTTTCCCGTTAGCAGTGGCTGCCCGCTTGCAATTTCTTCAAACCTTTCCGGATTCCTTTTTGAAGCAGCCAGAGAGGTTCTGTTTTCATGGTTTGCAATAATGGAATCGTCAAAGCTGCTTGTGGCATATAACTCGTAGCCCAGCATCCAGTCACCGCTATAGTTTTTGCCATAAATCCCGAATCCTGCACTGCTCCAGGTTGTAGGCAGCATCTGTGTCATGGCGATCGGACGGTCGGTGAATTCCCATTTAGGACCGTCATGGTTCTGGTTGAATGCACCAATGGGATTTAATATCATTCCACCCCTTAAATTAAGCAAGGGGTGCAGTTCCAGATCCAGCGCAGCAAATTCAACCGCTATTTCTTTTTCAGCAGGTTCAAATTCGATCTCGGAAAGGAACTTGATGCGCTTGGAAATGGTTGAGGCTACAAATAGCGTCATCCTTCTGAACTGGAACTGCTGTCCTTCAGAGATCCCGTCTGTACCCTGATACTGCCAGTTGGCTTCCATATACCCGCCCACTGATACCGGAAGTTTTCCCACGGCAATAAAAGGCCGTTCATAAACTGCATCCATGTTGAGTGAGTTTTTTGCTGTATCACTGGGTTTGGCCCTTAAAAGTTTCGGGTCGATCTGGGCAAAAGCCATCTGACCGATACCAATAGATATGATAAGCGTAAAGAGTTTTTTCATACTGCCTTCAGTGAAATTTTGATCCTGGTTTTTTCTATGGTAATGGGGAAAGTTCTTAAGTTTGCTTCTGCCGGACCATTTGTCATTCTGCCCTTATTGTCAAATTCACTTCCATGGGCCGGACATTGAAGCCTGTCTCCGAAAGCCTGGAGCTCGGTTCCCTGGTGGGTGCACTGCATCCATAGTGCAGAATAATTCAGTTCATCATGCCGGTAGATACAGATGGGATATCGGAGCAGGTCATTGCTGACTACAATGTATCTTTTGAACTGGACATTTTTTCCCTGTCTGAGTTCAAAGTCCTTCATTTCTACGACCAGGTTATCCCCTGCAATCTCGCCCGTCGCCGGCACCAGGCTGCTGCATCCACTGATCAACGTGGTGATCCCAAGGCCTCCAAGGCAGGCCATTCCACAGCCTTTTATAAAATCTTTTCTTTTCATTTCTATAGTGATTCTAAAAATCTCAGCATGGCATTTCTTTCTGCCCCAGACAGCTGGTTGAACCTGTTGCGGCTTGCAGATGCCTCTCCTCCATGAAGGGTTACCGCCTCTTCGATGCTTTTTGCCCTTCCGTCATGCAGCAGATGATAAGATCCACCCTGTGAATTCATCGAAAGTCCCAGTCCCCATAGGGGCGGGGTCCTCCATTCGAAGGTCTTAGCCGATCCTTCCGTATAACCATCGTCCAGCCCAGGTCCCATATCGTGAAGCAGCAGGTCGGTATAGGGATGGAATTCTTTGTTGGATAGAGCAACCACTGGGGAAAAAACTGTTTTTAGGGTAGGCTTGTGACAGCCTGAACAGTTGATCTTTTCGAACAGTTTCCTGCCGGTTTCAACTTCGGCATTTCCGGCATCGCGCTGTATGGGCGCTTTTAGCGTCTGTAGATAAAACACCACGTTATTCACTGTAAGTGTGGAAATTTCAGGATCAATCACCATCCGCGTATAGGCATCCACAGGATCAAAGCTTGAAGTTATCCCGATATCCTGGTTGTAGGCATTAACAGTCTGGTGGAGCAGGTTATATGCTGCCGCCTTTTTTCCAAAACGATGGATATATTTTCCCTTCAGTGCAATAGCGTTGTTAAAGGCCTGAACATATGACGGAAGCACTGCGTAATTTGGGACACCAGAAATGCCGTCATTATCCAGATCCTGGGGGTCAGCCATAGCTAGTATATCTGCATCAGCTACCAGTTCGAGAAAGCCAAGGCCGGTATTGGCAGGCGGTGTAAATTTTGAAAAGCTGGCGCCTGCTGGGATTTGCTCAGGTTTGTACCCGGGAATAGCCCTGTTCTGCAGTTGTGGGCCTCCCTGGTCCAAAAATTTATTGCCTGTCTCATCGGTCTGCCCGAAACGGACCAGCGTAGTAAAGGGATGGCCTTTGCCGTCTCCAGCATGGCAGCTTCCGCAGCTGGTTGCAACAAAGCCAGGACCAAGGCCATTCGCAGGAGTAAATATCTCATTGTTAAAGGCCGCATCTCCCAAAGCGAAACGTCTGAGCTGGTCATAGCTGAGTCCTTCCACCGGGCCATCAAGAATTTCATCCTCTTTTGGAGAAGAAGGGATTATCTTCTCACAGGACACCATTATAGCAACTAGGCTCATAAGTGAAAGCAGGACAATGGGTAATCTTTTCTGCATGTTATCTGATTTTTTGTAAATCTAATATTAAAAATAGAAAAGACTAAAAATAAATTTAGATTTATCTAAATTTATTTTTAGATTGATTTTAACGGTGTCGGAATTATAATGCACGGCTCCCAAAATGAACTACTTTTTTAACAAAAGCACGGAATGCGATATTATAAACCGAAACAGTAAATCATCTATTGCTTTCAAATCAGGAACTTCACCGGATAGGGTATTTTGTTGGCGGATGCCACGGTTTATCCTTTGTAAGCAGATGTAAAAAGGGCAGGCAATGGTGCCGGGATTCGGAATTTTTAAAGTTCTTTTCGAATTTTGGTTGAAATGTTTAGTTTTAGGGCTGGAATACGGTTTCCTAGATAAAAAACAATACCGTGGTCATCGGGCCCTTTAAAAAAAACAGTTATGGACAAATTCAAACAGGTGCAGGAAGTTATTGCTTCAGTAGAAGCCGATGTAACGAAATTTTATGATGGTGGAAATGCAGCGGCTGGTACGCGAGTACGTAAGGCAATGCAGGACCTTAAGGTTTTGGCTCAAGAGATAAGGGCTGAAGTTACAGAGAAAAAAAATAACGATAAATAAACAAGAGACTGTTTTGGGAAATAAGGCCACTGGTATGAATAAGTGGCTTTTTACGTCTATAGGGTTCGGCGTGCTTTGTTGTTTGGGCAACAGCCGGGCTATCCGCTCATACGCCTTCGGGCTTTAGGCGCTGGGCAGGTATCCGCTACTATCCCTGTTGCAAAGGAGGAATTTTAAATGATGTGTTGGATTGAGGCGAAAGAGTGTTGAACCTAGTGGTGTAATTAGTTGTGAATTAGTTTTTTGAGTTTTGTTAATTCTGCTTTGATGCCAAAAACTCACCTTTGATTAATTCTCATTTCTATTATTAAAGGATTTTCCGGTTTATGCTTATTGGGTAGAGTCAATCTGCGGAAGCTCGACCTTATTTGAGCACTGTGAAGCGGTAGGAAATTTTGAAAAAGTGGTGAAGATGTTATTAATAATACATGGTATTTAGTCTCTCTATTTCGTTATTTATGGTGATATCGTGCTAAATGCTTTGGCAATATTAATGCAAAGCCTGAGAAAGAACCAAAGTTTCATAAGAACTATATTGTTTTATAAATTTAGTTAGTTTCGATTAAATAGTCAAAGTGAAAAGAAACTTTCATATATGTGGATTACATCTTTTTTTTGACTTTATCCCTCATCTTGCTTAGTAATACTGCATCTGGTATTCCCCCTTGCAGTTCTGCTTCTATCGTTTCTACAATTTTGATTAGCTCTGGGGCGTTACCGCTAATTTTGATAATATGTTTGAGGGCGTGATTGATTAACCACGATGCCATCGGGACACCCGGCATGGCCTTTCCTATCAGGCCAATGACAAAACCTTTAATGTTCCATGCGGAAAGATTATTTTTATTCTTTTCATACTGTCTAACGAAATGGTTATAAGCTTCTACTGTTTCTGAAACATCTTCATGGGTTTTTTGGTGTTTAGATATATTTAAAACCAGATCTCTGAATCTTTGTATTTCTACGGAATCGAAAGTCGTAGCAAGTTCAATTACTGGAAGATTGGCGCTGACAGCCAAAATATTTTCTGCCGTGAAATTTGTGAAATTCTTATTATGCAAGACCCAATCTGCCCTTGGTGTCCCAGAATAGAGGTCTGCAATCAGAGAACTTACATTTGTCGTATCATATCCATGGACTGTCGTCGGCACTAGAACTGATCCAGTACTTGCAGCCATTTCTACGGCAGGTATAGCCGTCATGAATTCCAATTTCAAATCCCGATTTTCGTTTAACTCAAATATGGGTCCCATAAGATTGATGGTCCCATAACTACTTAATACAATGGAATCCTGCTGGTTCATCGCATTAGGAAGGCGTATCCACATGTTTCCTGTTTCCGATATTGTTTTTCGGATGGCATCTGCAAAACGTTTGTTCTTTGTCAAGACCGGAACTGATTTATCGATTGCTCCAAGCAACACCTGCTTTTCTTGTATAGACAAGGGGGGGAATAATAATGGATTTCGTTTTTTCATTTCCATTATTGTCATTGTTGTTACCGTTCTGGAAAGATGAACATTTTCCTTTTTGGTTTCTAATAACTCTAGGACAAAATTTTGGTCATAATAATCTATAGATTTTGGAAAAAGGAGCTGTAACTTTCCCAATTTATGCAACTCGAGCAATTCCTTTTTTGAAAGACCCAATGCAACCAATGTCTGATTCATGTATTCTGAATGTGGTGCAACAAGACAAATCTGGTCATACATTGTCAAGTAATTTCTAATATTTTCGGAAAAACCTGAACTGCAGTCGATCAAACACCTGAATAATCTCTTTTGAAGTGAGACAGGACGATACGGACCGAACTCTTTTGGACTAGCATTAATTATTTTTTGCCTTTTATCTAACCATGTATCCTCTTCTTCCTCCCATGCTTTATTTAAAACTGGTGAAAGTTTGTTTTTTAAATCTCTATATGTTTGGATGTTTCTGAAGATCGATTCTTTTTCAGGCTTGCTCACATGGGGCATTTTGCTATTAACAAAGTTTATTTCAACTTGGAATTTTGCCGCTTGAAAGATTTTTCGAAGATTGCTAAATCCATCTTCCGAAACTTCTTCAAGGAAAGAAACTGTGATTGGCATGCTGTCCAAGATTTCATAGTCCGGATAAATTTTTGGTATTAGCAATTTGAGCTCATACCCAACATCTGCCCTTGTAAGGAGATATCCCGTTCCTGGAGATGTAAGTTGTTTGATTTGATCATCGATTTGCACGGAAGATTCAGGTATTTCGCTGACTAAAAAGATTAAAGTGCCCATGATTTTGTGTAACCTAAACCATTCATGGATTTTGGAGCCATCAATGGCTAGGGTGGTCTCCGTAATATCAGGGCAGTAAATGAAATAACTACCATTCACGTAAAAAAGGCCTTTGGTAACAATTTGGTATTGTCCAAGCAGAAAAATCTCGTAGGACATTATTGAGTGAATATCGTATTTCATGAGCGTTATTTTTTAGGAATTTTGATATGACTGGGGAAGAACCTGTAGTGACGCTTCTGGTTCGCTTTAAACTGACTGCCAATTTGATTACCGGATGATGTACATCTAAGTTCCATTCCCTCTGGACAAATATACAATTCTAATCCAAACCGTTTTCCTCAGGACTTTTTTGTTTAATCCATCCTACCACCGGAAATACTAAATTCAGACGGTTCTAAAAATCAAGATCCATTCATAGGTGCCAGAATGCAGAAAAAACGCCATAATCCTCCAAAATAGCGAAAGGCCCATATTAGTCCATCCCGAATCGAAGATATGCTCCTAGGAGTATATATTAATGCAGAAATTATAAGAATGTTCCCGAAAGCCAGTCACGAAAAAAGCTGATCGAAAGATTAGAACGCCCAGTTTGCCCTGAAATAAAGTTGTCACTTTAAAGCGAAATGAGGTGATAGCTTAAAAGCGGAACGGGTAGCCATTTTTGCTGAAATCCCCTTGTCGTCAATATTCCCGAAATTACTAAGGATAAAAAACACTTTTTCCGACATCTCCAGCAGAAATATTATTTTTTTGTATTGAAGATAATGACAGTCAATTATGGTTGCAATGGAATGTTTGATCACCAAAAAAGGAATATGGATCGTTAAACAATCACTATTTTTTCTGAGCAACTTTGGTTCGTAAAGTATCCTTTTTAACTAATTTTTGAATTGCTGTGTCGAGAGATAGTTCCTTTTTTGCTGAATCAATTTTAAAGCTTAAGTTATCAATTTTATTATCTCTTTCTGATTTGAATAAATGGGGATATCTTAAAAATGTTACCTGAAGTATAAAACCTAACGCGAAAACGCCAAAAATTAGTTTGTGAGTATTAGTAATTCGAGTTTTTCTAACGCCCTCTGATCGAGTAATAAACCAAATTAACAAAACAAATAAGCCAAGCCCATAAGCGAAGGAAAGTGAGTAAATTATTGCGTCACTTAATTTTGTTAACTTGCTGAAAATTTGAACTTCATTAGATACAAACAATACTAATGCCGAAAAGATAGATAATATCTCTATATGTCGCTTATCTGTCTTTTCAATTTCCTCCTTGACTTCCTGAATCGTTTTGTGATCCGTTTGTAACAGATCCTGTATATCATACATAGCTCTAAATTTTGTTAATTTAGTTTTATATATGTCAATTTCATCCTTAAATTTTGTGTATTCTATTGGGAGAACAAATGATGAGGAGACAAAACAATTGTAAGTAAAACCACTACTAAGCCTAATTGGAGTTAAGGATGTTGCATAATCTGTTTGGAATGCTATGTAATCTGTTTCTTCACAAATTGTTGCATTAATAATCAAAGAAGTTAAGTATTTATCATACTTATCAAGCAATTTATTAATTACTTTAAGGCTTTCCTCATTATTGATCTTAAATTGTTTTTCAATTTCAGGAACTAAAAATTCAGCAATAATTTTGTAAAAAGGGAAGAAGTTGCTGTTATTTAAAGATTCAGCCCTCGTTGTGTACGTTTGAAGCTTTGATTCCCAATTATCTAAAGTTATCAGCTTTCTTTCTAGTTCTAATGAGAATAGATTATTTTCAATATAGCACATGTCAATGTCATATGCACGACGATCAAAATCGCTCAATGCTCCAAGAATGCGCTGGTTGTAGGCTAGACTATAATTTGTGTTTAATTTATTTAATGATTCTACATTCTTATCTACATCCTTGATTTTTTTTATCAAAGAGTGATATTCATCTAGGTTAAGCGTTGTTGGAGTTGTATCTAACTTACCTTGAGCATTTGCCGATCGCTGATTAAATGCTATAACAGTTGCATTTTTTCCATAGTGGCCTTTTATGATGTCTGTATATTTAGAAAAACGATTAACTTCTTTTAAAGTTAAGGTAGAGTAGTTGAAATCTATTACGTAGTGAAATTTCTTATTTGATTGCTCTAGTCTAAAGGATAACTTATATAATAAAAAATCACATTTGTCCGAAATCAATTCAAGTTCGTCACTAGCAATAGCAAAATTCTTTAACTTGTGTTGGAGGAGTAAAAGTTGTTTAAAAGTATTTTTTTCAAAACTTAGTGTGTGGTCAATTTCAGCTACTTTAACATTGAAATTGAACAATTCAGACAGTTTAGTTGCTGTAGTTGTAAATCTTCTACTTGTTGGTGGTGGGTCAGCTATTTCATGAAATAGCATGCTTGAACCTGGTTGATGTGCTATATGTCTTCCTACAACCTTTAGTAAAGCTCTATATTGTAATAAATTTAACCTAATAGGTTGTAAAAACCCCTCTGCAAATATATCTTGATAATATTGGAGCATATTTGGAAATCGAGGAACGTCAAAAACTGCCTGTAGAGAAATAAAACTTTCAATTTCAGATATTTTGGTATCTGAAATTGTTAAATCATTAACGTATTCACCAGATACTATAGAAAGATTTAACTCCTTATAAAATTCATTCGAAATTCTGTTTATAATGCCAAGAATTGCAACCTGTGCAGCAAGTTTGTTGTTAACGTCATTAATGTTATCCGAGCTTAAAACTGATGATAATGCGGTTGTCCAAGTCGAATGAAAGACAGAATTTAGTTTTGAGAGGGCATTATTTAGATGATGCATTTAAACTATAACTTAAAAATTTTCGGCTCGGCCATTATCATTTCTACTGGAATTTTCATGGAATACCTTCCGTTTTGTTGAGCAAGCGAGAATACACTCTTCCATGACTGCCACATGTGGCTTAGGTCGACCAATTCAAAAGCTGTCAGCTTAATTAAATTGTAATTTATATTTTTCAACTTTTCGATTGCATGGTCAATTATTTCTTTTATCTCTAAGCTTAGATTTTCGGCCTCGTACATCCTTCCTGCTGTCTTATATGTCAGTTGAGTTTTTGAAATGTTGAAAAATACTGACATATCCATTTTGTCCTGAATGTCACTTTCAACATGCCCATAAGGTAGTGCATAGAAATTGTCGAAATGAGAAAGTAACCCAGCTTGATCTGAAGAAGCTGATGCGGCACATGTAAAAAAAAGCAATTTCGTTATCTTTAACTTAGATAAATCATTATTTTCCATGTTTCCACCATTTTCAAGATACCAATTTTGCAGTTGGTGTACTACATAATCAAACGCTGGAATTTTATTCATGATGGCCGAGTTTATTATTTAAAGATAAGTTCTTTAAAACCTGATATGTAAATATCTCAAATAAGTTACTAACATATTTATTAGAGATAATGTTTTGTAACGCAATTTGAAAAGGATTACAAAGGTAACAATATTTGCTATTTATTTTAGTATTTTAATGGTTCTAAAATTATACGCATATAATAATTTTTCAATGCATTTGAAAGAGTAGTTTAAGTGGCGATTTCGCTAAATTTTTATTGAAATATATGAAAATACGCAGTCATAAGAGTAGCTATAATTTATTTTGTATTTTAGACGTTGGAGCATGATCATAAGGGATTATGCAAAGTCAGAAATGGATAACGCTCAACAAACCACTTCACACAGTTCAACGCAGGTGCAACCAAGTAGTAACACTGAAACTCCGCAAAATGTAATTTCGCTAGCTCCAAAAGTTTTAACTGATCCTAAAGATTTAGAACGGGTTAAGCCCTACCTTGATTTATTAAAACTCACAATTGATGAACCAAAGATTACCAATATTGCGCTGACAGGAAGCTACGGTTCAGGGAAAAGTACGATTATCAATACCTTTGAATCCCAGCATAAGGAATATGAATACCTTCGGATTTCCCTTGCCTCATTTGGCGATGTTGCTAAGGAAGTTGCAGATTTAGAAGAAACACTTGATGAAGAAATTGTAGAAATCCCAACAGCAAATGGTTCAGTCCTCAGCCCTGTGAAAGGAAAAAAGCAAAGGACGAAAAAGAAATCTTTGAACAAAGGACACATTAAAGACAAAAAAGAAGAACTTGAGCGTTTGCTTGAGATCAGTATCCTGCAACAGATTTTCTATCATGTCAAGCCATCTGACATTCCCGATTCTCGTTTTAAAAGAATCACCAATATTACTGATCGACATATTTATTCAATTGCTGGTGCATTAATTTTATGGATCACCAGCGCACTGCTACTTTTTAAATTTGATTATATTAATCGGATTAATCCCGCAAGCTGGCATTGGAAACTCCCGTTGGATTATTCGGCATTTCCGATATTCATGGTGTTTTTTGTTGGAATTGGCCTCACAGCAAAAAGTATTATCAGGTTGCTTGGTAATTCAAAAATTAATAAGGTTACCATTAAAGGTGAACTAGAACTTGGCGACAAGCTGGACAAATCTGTTTTTAATGAGCACCTGGAAGAAATCCTATATTTTTTTGAGAGGACACCTTTTAACCTGGTCATTATTGAAGATCTTGACCGATTTGAAAGTACAGATATCTTTTCCAAACTTCGTGAGCTAAATACGCTTTTAAACAATTCGCTTTCCATCAAGTCCCGCAAAAATCATAAGGAAATTGTGTTTCTATATGCGATAAGGGATGAAATATTTGAGGATAAGAATGAAAGAGTTAAGTTCTTTGAGTATATCATTCCAGTAATTCCTTTCATTAACCCTTCAAATGCAGGCGAACAACTGGCGAAATTGATTTCAGGTGCCGGTCTTGAAAATGTGCTATCAAAAGAGTTTACCGAAGATGTAGTAACCTTCATCGATGATATAGATATGCGGCTTTTGATTAATATTTTTCATGAATACCAGCTTTATCGGACAAGCCTTTCGCAGGTTCTTTTACAGGATAAACTTTTCGCTATGATCGCTTACAAAAATATTTGCCCAGAGGATTTTGGAAAACTACATAGCAGAAAAGGTAAATTGTACAAATTCATCGCAAATAAAGCGGGATATATCGAAGAACTCATAAAAAATCTCGATGAACAGATTGTGGCTAAGGTAGGAGAGGTAAAAGTACTTGAAGAGTTAAAGTTTAAGGACTTAAATGAGCTAATCGGAGTGTACGTAAATGCCTTACAAGTCAAATTTCCAGATGCTGCAAGTGTTAAAGCTGGAGGTAAAAAAACATTTGCCCAACTCGTAGCTCCAGCCGCATTTGAAGAACTATCCAAGCTTAACTCATTTACTTATTATTATTTCAACCACTATTCCGGCAGTACATATCATGAACACACTAAAGACGAAAGATTTTCATTTGCCGAATTAGAACGTTTAGTTGACAAGAATAAAAGCTTTAAACAGCGAAAGCAGTTAATAGACCAAAAAAATGGTGGTGCCATCGAACAGCTCAAAAAGGAGATTGATGAATTAAGGAGCGAAAAAAATACAATTGCAAACTGGAGTATCAGTGAAATATTTGAGCGTATAGAAATTGACCCATACCTGAAACCATTTGGCGAAAATCAGTTAATTAGAAATTTGTTGATCAACGGCTATATCGACGAACATTATGATGATTACATTTCGCTTTTTCATGAAGTAAATATGACTGCGGAGGATTCAGTTTTTGAGCGAAAAATCAAAAGTGGTTCAGCGCTACCGGTTGAACATCAGCTTACACATGCTGATTATGTAGTTAAAAAACTTGATGTTAAATATTTTAAAAGAGAAGTGATTCTCAATCTTGATTTGGTTGTCTACCTGCTAAATGCAGGAGACCAGGTTTTAGCAAAATGTCAGGCTATTCTCCAACTCCTAAGTGAGGGGCGAACCCAAACCAATTCTTTTATTGATGAATTTGTGCAAAAGCGACCTGAGCATGCGGGTTTATTTATCAAGCAACTAGCCAAAGCCTGGCTGGGTTTTTGGATTTTTTTAGAAACCAAGAGTAATTATCCTGCTGGCAAAATGGATAAATATTTGAAATTTTTAACCATTGATGCAGGGTTGGATATTGTTGCAGCACTAAAGGGAGATATGGCAAAATATATTGCAAAAAGATCAAATTTTCTCTCACTTTTTATTGGGGATGCTGAGGTAAATCCAGCAAAGGGTTTGCTTGAAAAACTTAATGTAAAATTTATAGCCATTGATCCTCCTAACCAAAATAGTCAGACATTGTTTGATTTTGTTTACGAGCATGATCTTTATGAATTAAATGAGGTCAATATCGTTCAAATGCTTAAAGAAAAGGGACATTCAGAAATAGGATTGGAATCAAATGCTAATTACACTTCAATAATGGTTTCTATGGCAGAAAATCTTCACGATTATATTACTGCAAATGTAAATGAATATGTGCAGAACGTATTGCTTAAACTTTCTCAAAATAAAGAGGAAGAAGAACAAATGGTTGCACTTTTGAATGATGAAAACCTAATTTTCGACTTAAAATCAGAGGTCATACAAAGAGGATTTGTTGAGATTAGTGATTTGGCGGCTATTGATGAACTCGAGATCAGGAAGGAAGTTATGGACTATAGTGAGGTTTTCCCTTCTTGGGAAAATGTATTTACCTACTATGATCAGCTCCCGGATGCCGAGGAGGGTCAAATGAAAGAATTAGATGAAACGCTTCTGATGTTTTTGGATGCAGAAGAGAATTATCAAGAATTGTCGAAAACAAAAATGTTAGATGCACCTTCCCGATCACAGGAGTTTGTTAAAACCTTCATAGAAACGCTACTTGCTATCAATGAGCTTGATATTGAGGCTTACAAGGCATTGTTTAAAGCACAGAGGCTAGCTATCACTAAACTGGTAACTACAGGGATGACCAGAGATAAGATCGAGTGGTTGGTAAAGAGTGGCGCAGTATTAATGACCCAAATAAACTACGATAGATTAAAGAAGGATTTTCCGGACCTGCACATTACTCTTTTAGAAGTTAGACAGGTTTCTTATAAAACATTTGGTACCTCTTATGATGTGGACGAACAGGATATCGTTAAGCTTTTAAAATCAACCACCTTTACAGTAGAAAACAAACTTGTGCTCTATAATTTATTGGATGAGGATACCATTGTGTCGAACAGAGAGATTTCTAATCTTTCCTGCAATTTAATTTGTGATATGGGAAATGTACCAGTAACTTTTGCTGTGATGGAAAGTATGTTTAAGTCTTCATCTTCAGCAGAGAACCGCATCAAGCTTCTCAACGAAAGATCAGATACACTTTCTAACGATCAGGTAGTTGCACTGATAACAGAACTCAAAGGCGATTACCCCGAATTATTTCACAAAAGGCACAAGCCAAAATTTCAACGCACGCCATATCATGATTGGCTTTTCAGAGTGCTGGAGAGAAGAAAGTTGATACATAGATTTGAAGTTGATAAGAAAGATGAGTGTCTTTTTAGGGTTTTTGCCAATCATAATTAGAATCCCGTGCTGATGATTTTTGACCGTAGTTTGGTGAAGTATGGTGTTTTTACATCCGATTAACGAACCGAGTTATTCTTCGCCACTTTTGGTGAAATTTGTAGCGTAATGGATTGTTTTTCATTCAGGTTAGGGATTTTTTGAGACAAAATAAGATTAAAAATATATTAAAGAATTAAAATTATTAACCTATCTGCAAATAATGCATATTAATTAATTCTGATAGGTAATTACAACAAGTTTTCAAGTTATGTTATAAAAAATAACATAAACATCATACAATCAATGCCAATAGTTATTGAGAATAGCTGATTCGCGACTCTAGTTTTTTATTTACCTGTTCGTCAAGTTCTAGGAGAAGTTCTCCACTCAAATTTCTGAATTTTTTTCCTTCCTTATACTTCTCAATAAGGTTTTTAAGGTCGAGCAAGAAGCGGCGATCTTTTTCCGTGTCATTTCCCCTGTTCCAATGATAGATAATTGTAAACAGCGTAATTATTTTGTTTTTCTTAGCATTTTCTACTTTTAAAAATGTTTTTAGAAATAGGCTTGGCCTTAATCCAGAGAGTGTGACCTGATAATGTGCTGTGTCAATCTCAGAAAGCATTTTAGCATGTAAACTATCGTAGTTGTTTAAAAACTCATCTTCAAGCTGTTTATCTTTATTGATCTCTCCAGTTTCTCCAAGCTTCTTATTTGCACTTTTAATAAAATCAGATATTTTTTTTAGTGATAAATAATTTGGTGTAACTGCTGAAAGGCCTAAATATTTATCGATCATTGGGGAATATTTTTGGCGTGGGAGACTTTTCTTCATCCCTTTGATTAGATCTTCAGCAAGTTTTTCCGGTTTTAAATTCAGAACGTTTTCGTGTCTCATTACATGATAGGCCACTGTGAGGTAATCTTGCAATAGAAATTCCCCTTGTTTTGCATAAGATAATAACTGTCTATTAAGAGAAATGAAGTCCTTATCTGAAAGATTCTTATAATTAGCTGCTGCCAGCTGATTAAATACTTTATAGGCAGGAGGGGTTTTTTCATCCACCATATTGTAGTTCGTTTGGACTTCTTTTTTGAAAGTGGTGCCATTGAATATATTGCCACCTGTCAGGTAATCAAATATACTTTCATAATAATCATAGTCTTCATTTGGAAAATACTTATTTATTGTTTCCTCCCCATATTCAACAATCCTGTCCTTTTTTATCTCATCATACATTCTGTTGATCTGATACTCAATACCTTTTTCAAGCCCCTGTTTCTTGTGATATTCAATGCGACCTTTTTTAAATTCAACGCAGATCATCAGACTAAACCTCAATGTACTATAAAGTAATTTTTCCTGGTAATCTTTCCATTCTCCATTTTTAAGCTCTGATTTGATGAACTGAAAAATAGGTGCATAATAGGATAAAAGATAATTTAGCGTACGGTAATTAACGTCTTTTTCATTTTCATATTTTAACAGGTTTTCGATAGTTTTGCAGTGTTCTTGGAGGAAGCTTTTATAATGGGAGGTTGTATTCTGCAGATTTTCAATTATGTTGGCAAATGTGGGCGAAAAAGTTTGCCTGAAATGAAGGGTGTTGCCAATAGTTTTTTCCTTTATTTCGCCAAAAAGGTCTGGAGGAAGCTTTCCCTCATTTGCTACGATAATAACTTTGGTATTGCTTTGCTCAACCAAGGAATTAATAAAACCAAGCACCGAGTTGTCTTTGAGCATTTCTGCATCAATTCGCTCAAGATCATCAAAACAAATAAGCAGTTTTTCTAATGCCAGAAAATTAAATCGTTGAGTTTTTAGCTCGTTTTTGGCTTCATCGGCACCATCTGCAAGATGGCTAAGCAATTCTCCGCCCCAGAGTTTTGTAATATCTGCTGCCTTCATAAGCAGCTTTACAATTGGAAATCCAGCTTTCAAGTATTTATTCTCAATTAATGGATACACCGAAACGAAAATTTTATCTTTTAGCTCTTCCATAGAGCTTATGCCAAACAGCGATACAATTATGGGCTTGTAACCGGTTTCTAATACTTTGCTAAAGACTCGGTTTTTTAGGAAATATGTTTTTCCTGCTCCCCAGCTTGCAGTAAGCATTAATGCATAGTTTGTTTGCTTATACAAATAATCAATAATCAGATCCTGAGTTATATCTGGGTTTTCTATTTTCTCTTTCATTTAATTTTTTACCAGTCCATGTTTGCGGAAGATTCAATTTGATACGATGTATAATCAAGAAAATTCCCGAAAGCTTTCTCCGAACTCATCGCATCCATGTATTTTTCATGGGAACTCTTGTCAAAAGCCACTATAAAACCAGTTTTGATATATTGTATCCCATATTTAGTTTCCTTATTTTTTGCTATGAAGTCATCAAAGCAGTCCAGAACATTGCAGATCTGTTTAAATTCCTTATCACCTGGCAATTTAAATCCATAACTTAAATTACCCCTGTTTTTTGATAGTGACATAGGAATTGCACCTAGATTTTCCATATGCACATTAAAGGAATTCCCATTCTTATGAAAATGACCATGTGAAATGGGGTTTCGATATTCTTCTTTGATGTCTATAAGGGCATTTAGTTGGTGAGCTACTGTTTTTGGGTCAGATTTTGAAAATACATACTGGTACTTCCCTTTCCAATTCATTCCAATAAATTGTTCCAGATTATTGTTTTCGGGAAACCCATGATTCAAAAAAGGAATGATTAGGACTAGGGAATGCTCTAGTAGGCTGAAAAAAGCATCTAGCATGGCCACAGTATAGAAAGATGCTTCTGGTGGCGTTAACAAATTCTGCATGATTAACATTTCGTAATCTCTTAACGCGTCGCCTGTAGGAGTAGGGAAGTTCATTTTCTTGTATATTGCTGCGGCCTTCCTTCTAAAGAAATCATACCGCTCTTTTATAGGTCTATACTCATTGGAGAGTGATATTCTTCCATCAATAACCTTTTGCTTTATCTCCTCCTGAAATAATTGCTCTGCAAATGGAATTGCGTTATCAATGTTTTTGATAGCTTCCTTTGCTAATTTAGTTAAGTTTGCTCCCTTTTGAAATGATGTAAACTGAAAGCCGAATTTGCGGTGTGAAAGCATAAACGGAATTCCTTTGTATAAAACAGGGATTTCCCAAAGTGTTTTTTCCCATCTTCCCAGAAATTTGAAATTAAGCAATTTTGCAAATATTATAAAGACGATATATGGTGATCTTTTTAGCTTTATGGATTCTATCGGAAAATCTTTGATGTAAACCGTTTTAATTCCACGTTTGAGTTCAACCTCATGATATTTTGGAGTAGGATTGGGCAAAAAATCCTTTGTAAATAGATCGAAGTATTTTTGCTGAGTAGCGAATTTTTTGTCCATTTATGCCCCTATCTAGTACATTATTGATATAATTATTTATGCACAAAATAACATATTTTTTTCAATGACGCGCCTTTAGGATCACCCCCTCTGGCAATTATATTAGCTGTCAATTTATCCTAAACTATATGCGTCACCTTTTCGATAAAATATGCATTGAAGAATGGTCAAAATCTACGTTTCGCCCGACGTCATTTTTAAGAAAATTTCGATATAGGGATCCTTTTTGTCTTTTTCGGTGTTATGCTATACTGCCAATATGGGAACCGGAGCTCACCAAAAACTTCAGTTAAAAATGCCAAATTTCTTATGCTTCCGCCTAAGTGCACCATTGCAGCTCGGTTAAGCGCAGTTCCATCTCTCTGCGCTTGCCAGAACTCAAGGAAAAAATTTTCCGAACTCGATCTCCCAACAGGCAAATTGAATGGCCCATCATAAATATCGTCGTCATCACTGAGTGTGCAGAATTCTTCAAATTTGATAATTGGACTCTTAAAATTATATGCGAAAAGCTTTTTCAAAAGCGGCAAAACTGTAAAATGGCCATATTTTTCACGCACTTGAAGAATGATTGCGTAAATAAGGTCTGTAATTAAAGTCAACGATTTTAATGTATAATCTCTGTTAACAATTAATTTTTTACCAGGCTCAATACTTCTTTTGACGGCTGCAGTCTTTCTTATGTATAGCTCGTTAACGACCAGGTTGTTATGTAGTAACAGGTTTCTGGTTTCCTTAATTTCAATTAGTTCATCGAAAATTTGCGGCAATTTCAAATCTTTGGGGTCAATTGCAAAAAGTTTGGTGAAGAGTTTTAAAAAATTATCCAAACTACTATAAGCCAGTCGGTTTACACTAGCCTCAATAATCTGGTTTATCACTTCTCCTTTTAGCAATTGTTCCTGGCTAACTGCTAGTCCTTGGGCCTTTTCGTCACTATACACACCCTTCAGCAAGGACAACTTTTGCGGATAAAATTGAAGAATCTTGATCATCAGATCGTTTAACATCGTTTCAAACTGAGCAATCCCGAGTACAAATAATCCCTTACAAGAAAACTCATCATCAGGTTGGCTTTCTAGACTATCAATAATCTTACGAAACTGGTTATAAGCAAGGACAGCGGGTCTTTCCATTTCGAAAATAGTGATTAGTGGCGGGATGGAGAGATCCAGATAACGTAGATAGATAGCCCCAAGGTTGAGGTCTTTAGCACTGTTGTAAAGACATTCTGGATAATCTGTAAGTAGGTCTTTCATCATCTATTGCTTTGGAGATGACTATTTAAATAATCGATCATCTCCGAATAATTTGGTTGGGTTGGAGTGCGTGTACCTTCGAATTTATTATCACCTAAAGCAGCCAATGCCTCGGCCAACGACAGTTCTTTCGTCAAATCGCCAATGACAATATTTTCGATTTCAACTACAGCAACATCGGTCAAGGTTCGCTTCCCATAAACATCGAACTTTATTGCTTCACCTCCTGTCGAGTCAACAGCATAAATTCTGTAAATGTCCTCTGGCTCTCCGACACTAATCACTCTGTCACAGGAAAAATTTGCTTTCAAAAAATCCCACCGTTCGGCCCTCATCGGTGCATATTTTGTATCCAGATCATTAAATTCGATTTCGACATCCTTTTGTGATTGGTAAGCCTCCATGAATTCTTTAAAGATTGCTGCATTTCCTTTCTTGTGCAGCATAAACTGTAAATAGGAAATAATCCTTTCTTCCCCCTGATCATACGGAAAGTTTTTATCACCCATTACATCATCGGCAAGTGTACCTAATGCAGAATCTTCAGAAGCAAGGGATTTTATGAATTCCAATAAAGTCATATGTAAAAATAAATAGTTTAAAAGCATGAAGAATTTCCTCAAAGGGGAATCATCGTATCATCAAGTGAATATACATTATTAACAATACATTAGTCCCTAAAGAAATCAGTAATTTTATACTTTAACGCTTTAAAATGACACAGAAAACAATTCTAAGATCAACTACAGTAGACAAACACGGCGATTACATCGGGTTAGAGCAACTTCAAGATTATGTAAATGTAGTAAACGGCAACCTAAAACTTCGCTATCTGGCTAATCATCGTCGTGACTTGCCGCCATTGGGTTATTTAGATAATGCCGAAGTTAAGCAAGCAGGACAGATTCATCATGCATTGGCTGAGCCCATCGTTTTCGCAAATAGAAAAATGGTTGAGTGGGATGACGAATTGGTCGTAGAGGATTCAGGAATACCGCTTATGCTGGTCGGCCGAAACAAAGAAATCACTCAAATCTGCATTACAGTTGATAAGAACAATTTCAAATCGTTTGAATCATTTGAAAGAGCCGGAAAATCATTAATGGATTTGTTTGATGGAGAAGCCAGCCTTGATACTTCAATGCGGAAAAGCTTACTTCCTGACCCGCAACTTGTTATTACACTCGCTGGATATTATATGTTATTCAAACCACTTGTAAAGCCACTAATGTCTAAGCTTGGCGAGAAGATCGCGGAAGGAATTGGTGAAGATATCTATGGTTTATCAAAGAAGTTACTCGTGAAAGTTGCTGACGCAATACAAATCACTAGGAATAGTATGATTCCAAAAAATAAGGTATTATTGACTATCTTTGAGATACCTGGAGAGCCATATATAGAATTGCAAATCAAATCCGACAGCTCGAGCACGGTTATTAATTCAATTACAGACAAGAAGCTGGTTAAAATTTACCAGAAAGTGCAGGATTTAAAAAGTAAAATTGATATTTCAGAGATTTACTTTATCTACAATACTAAAGGGAAATGGGAGTTTACCTACCTAATCAGCAAAACGGGGCAAGTTATCGGAACCAAATCTTGCTTCGCTAAAAGAGATAAGTTGGTAAACCGAATAAACCTTAGTCCTACAAAAGCGTTCAGCGTTGGGGCAACTGGTGTTAAATATGCAAAAAAAACAACCCCAAAATCAGAATAAATAGCTTTTCATGCTTTTCAATTTATCGCAATATTATTGAATGGCTCATTGCAGGAAAAATACATTTCCTGTTAGTAACTATAGAAAACTACGACAGTTATAACAAATCTCTGGTGCTAATAGGTGCCTCTAGCATTCATAAGAAGAATAGAATTCTATTTTATCGACTTGGGCCCTTTACATATGTGTGAGTTTGGAATGCAATTCAGGATCATCTTTAAATTAGAAAGGTAGATCATCAAGTTCTTCCACGACAGAATTTCCAGATTTCCTATTCCGATTTACGGAATCCTCTATTTTGTCGACCAAGTCTTGAGGTAAATTAAGCATGTATTTAGCCAAATCATTCTTTAAACTAACCTCTTTGGGATTGTCATAACTTGTAACTGCTGAAACCTCCGTTAGGCCTCTAATATCAAATTTTCTAATCACAGTTTCGTAGTCCCTGGAAAGCATGTGATTTAGTTCAACAACATCTTCCCAATCGTTAATAGTGCTTATTTCATGTTGCATCTGCCACCCGACACCTAATTTGAATTTAGCTCTGGAAATGATGTAGTTGAGCATTAATAACTCTGCGTCCGAAGCTTTGTCGGCTAAAATGTCTTTTAGAAATTTTTCTGATTGCTTGGAAAGTCCATATGTTCCAGAAATAATTGGTATGTCGTCTATTTTACGTTTCAACTCAACGCCCTCGCGTAAAGATCGTTCTATTTCTGTCACCTCAGATTTAGTTCTTTCGCTACTTGGTGCTTTTTCTGCCTTCACTGGCTCTAATTCCCCAGCTAACGCATCTATTTCACTAAGGAATTTTTTAATGCGTTGTGCCAAGATCACATAGTTCGTAGTGATTGAAAAATATTTTTCCAACATTTGGCAAAATTGAGTCAAGCGATCTTCGTCATTTATAAAAAAACCTATTTCCCGCGGATCAATAGCTCCGCTTTGAAAGGATTTATCTGACAAATCAAAGCCAGGTAGAAAAATGGCAGCATGTTCATTCTCAACAATCCAACTCGCACCCATTTCATTTAAGCAAGCGATACTTTTATAGTAGTCGGGTGACAATAAGTAGACTACAAAACTTTCTTCACTAATTTGTGTTTTTAGCCAATTAAAAATGTTATTTCCAATAGGAATACCATAAGCAGGATTACTGGTGAAAACGATCTGTTCATCCTTAATACCTATACCGAGGAGCAATTCTACAAGAGCAGATCCATATTTTTTATTGGAACTTGCATGGGAAATAAAAATTTTCATTTGATTCTTTCTCGTTGTTACTGGTGGTTTGGTTCTATTTAATAATTCATTTTCATAACAAGTTTTGGCAAACCATGAATAACCAGATTTAGTTAATTTATAAACTGCACCACTTTTTACGGGGTCATAACCTTTATTGTCGAATTTTATTTGATTTTCTCCTTCTAGAAATAAAATTGATCTTTTAACATCCTCCAGTGAAAGCCCATTTTCATTTGCAATATCTACTATACCCCTCATTTCATTTTTTTGATAGGCATGATAATATGCTCTATAAACAATATCAACTATTACAATTTCTTGAGCATCCATTTTATTTATACAAATTATCTAATTTTTTGGATTAGGTTTTAATTTTTGTTTTGCAAACAATCGTTCAAAGGCTGGCAGTGGCATCTTTGTTTTATATATTTCTTCTTGGTAATTCTAACAATAAGTATGAGATTTATTTGAGGAATATTTTGTGAAACGTATTTTTAATCAACTCATAAAGAAGTACCGCATTATCCTTGGACACACCAAGTTGGACCACTATGCTGATGATAGTACCGATCAATAAATTTTGCCAATCAAATTTATTAAGCTGGGCGGTTAATTCCAACAGATGATCGAGCTGATTTTTTATAGCAATAGTTTGTTCTTGCAATAACGGAATTCGATCTAAAGATGTTTTTATAGTTTGAATTTGAGAAGATATTAACAAATATTCATCGTGAGTGAAATGCAAATTTTGATCGACTGTACCACCTATTAGATACTGTGCTTCATCAAACGCGCGTCCCCATTTATCTGGAGACGAAACTTCTCTTTTTAGGTATTTTAGCCATTTTTTAAAATATTCTTTTACATCTTTCCAAACGATAGAAGAGGATGCATCTTTATAAAGTATTTCGCCGGGTGAAAAATTAACTATTAAAGAGTTCGCATATCCACTATTCTCAAATATTTTAAAATAAAAAGCTGTTCCTGTAAGCCGAAATTCAGTACCTGTTGCTGACTTATCAAACTGGGTTGGGGAAAAATATCCCGTATCTACGATTAAAGTATATAGTTCATTAAGTTGAGAGCGTAATAATTCCATTTAATTAGTTTTTTTGCAATATCCGAATTTAAATGTTACATCAAACAGGTATTGCTCATTTTTCTATTTAGATGATTTTCGCTATTGCTAGTAAACCATCTCCAAGAACATAGTGGTATTCATAGATAGACTGCAGTATGTTAATCTTCGTTTGAATCTTTCCAATCGAAACGGATAAAAAGGCCGTGAATTTCGGGCGCTCCTTTCTCTGCGAGCGCATAATGTTCTGGCTGTGCCAGAACACCCTCCGGGACTTATAGCTCTCCGTTTTCTCTGCACCCGTTTTTCCGGACTTTCTTTTTTTCCGTTTTTTCTTTTGAAAAGATTTTTTGGAAAAAGGGAAAGGAAACAAAAACAAAGTAAAACTTAAAATTTTTTGATCATGGAAATTACAGGAAGATTAACAGGAGATGCAACGGTAAAGACGTTGAACGGAGAACGGAAAGTGGTCAACTTTTCAATTGCAATTAATGACAGCTACCGCAGTGGTGGCGAACAAAAGAAGATTACTACATTTTTTGACTGTTCATACTGGTTGAACACAGGTATTGCAGAATACCTAAAAAAAGGAGGTTGGGTTCAGATTTATGGCAGAGTGGGCGTAAATGCCTATATCAATGGGGGCGGTGAGGCAAAAGCTTCGCTTACCTTTCATACTACCGAGGTAAAACTGTTAGGGGCTGTTGTCACAGTTAGCAGTAACAGCAGTAGAAATAAAGGCGCTACCGTTAGCAGTAGAAATCCTAACGGTTCAGCAGGAGAAAATGTAAAAGGGGTGGGTGTCCAAATTGTGCCTACGGACACATTCGACGGGCTAGAGGGTGACCTGCCTTTTTAAGCCTTTTAGCTTTAATACTACAGTTACAGACAATTTATTCATCATTAATTATTTAAGAATTTTTTATCATGGCACATAACCTTAATTATAACAGCAGAACAGATAAATACAGTTTTTTTTCGGTAAAGGAAAAAGCTTGGCACGGGTTGGGTATAATAGTGGAATCTTATCCCACTTCAGCGGAAGCGCTAAAATTTGCGGGTTTGGACTATAACGTAGAGAAACGTCCGCTATTTACTGTTGATTCCCGTAACCTCGTTACTTTTCAGAGCAAAGATGCAGGGGGGCTGAATGATGCCTTTATGCCCGATATATTAGTGCCGAATTTTTATTCTACAGTACGGACAGATACAGAGGAAGTCCTCGGAGTGGTGGGCAGGGATTATAAAGTAGTTCAGAATACAGAGGCATTTTCTTTCTTCGATAGCATTGTTGGGGGAGGCGAGGGTATCCTTTATGAAACCGCAGGGGCTTTGGGAAAAGGTGAGCGAATTTTTATCACCGCCAAACTGCCCTCCTATATCAAAGTGGGCAAAGATGATCTTATTGAACAATATTTATTTCTCACCACCTCTCACGATGGGTTTGGAAGCATTACAGCTGCCTTTACCCCTGTAAGAATTGTATGCAATAACACGCTTAATGCTGCCATAAAAAACTCAAGCAGTTCAATCCGAATCCGTCATTCTTCGGGTGCAAACGACCGTTTAAAACAGGCACACACGCTTATGGGTATTTCGGGCAGAATAGGTGATGAAATGGAGCAGATTTTCAACCATTGGGCAAAGGTGCGTATCACCGATGCAGACCTTAAAAAACTGGTACAGGTTGCAATGGCTCCAAATAGAGAGGTGTTGGACAAACTGCAAAGGGGATTACTGGATGAAGCTTCGAGTGTTTATAAAAATATTGTGGATGACGTTTACAGCTATGCGATGAGCGCACCATCACAGCTGATCGATACCGCCAAAGGCACCCTTTTCGGGGCATATAATGCCGTGACGGGCTATTATCAGAATGCCCGAAAATTCAAGGACAGCGAGGCGAAATTTAAATCCATCATTGAGGGAACAGCAAAGCAGAGGGGACAGTCAGCCTTTGACCTTTGCCTTGACCTTGGGAAAAACGGCAATGTAGACTTTCAGTTAAATTAAATCATCGGGAGCGGTTCTTCCGCTCCCATAAAAAACACTTATCATGAGCATATTGACAGAAAAAACAGAACGAAGGGTGCTTGCGGAAATCGCACAGACTTTAAAGCATTTTGAAAATCTTACCCTTATGGGTATTTCAGCAGGGGATGCAGTACGTATCCGTCATGCAGAAAATATTATCAGGGATGTAATCGCGCAGAACGGTTACCATACTATTTCACGGAGCAGGGGCATAGCCCTGCGTAAAGACAAGGGGGGCAGGTCATGAGGACTAATTTTTTTCAGGCCATACAACGCCTGCATAGTACAGGAGTATGGATATTCAACGTAAGCTTTTCAACAGAAAACGAAGTGGTGGTTTCGGTTGTGGTAAAAGATGGGGGAAATAGAGACGATAAAAACACACTCCCGCCGATGGTCTACAGGGGAACTCCACAGGAGATTGATGAGGGGATTTTCGATGCCCTTGTTCACCCAATCGAAGAAACAAAGAACCTCTTCGCCAACCTTACTGCCTACAATAAAGGGCTTGAGGATGCAAAGGCCAAGATTATGGTAAAACCGAAGATCGAAAAATCTGCCGATAAAAAGGGGGCAACTGAAAGTATACACGAGTCAACCGAAGATAGGCCAAAATTTGAGGACATCCTGTCGGAAATCAACAAACTCAATGCAGGCTGTAAGTATTCGGAAGCCCTCGCCCTGCTCCCTGTTGTAGAAAGTTTTCCCGAAAAAAAGGCGGAGATCGAGAAATTGAGGAAAGAATTGGAATGGAAAAGCAAACAGCTGACCTTATTGTAAACGCATAAAAATAATGTTATGATGACAGCAACGATATTGCCAAGGGTATTTGTTCTTAAAGCTAGGGAACAGGACATCCGTTTATCCGACCCCTCGGGAGCATTCAGCCCCGAGCAGGTCATGGATTTTTACTCGGGAACTTACCCGATCTTGACAACTGCAAAAATTGAAGGCCCCGAAATAACTGGTGACGAAATGCAATATAGATTTATCACCACACTCGGCACCAAGGGATAATTATGAAAAGGAGGGTAAAATGTTTCAGAACTACACCACACTCCAAAGCTTACTACCTGCACCAACAGCTAGCAAGCTTTGCGCAGAACCTAGACCGCACGCCCGATCTATCGGATATAAAAAACAATCCGAAAAAGCCTGCACCCCCGATTTTAACGGAAATGGTTTTTTAAACCACCATTTCTTACCTGTACTTAAAAGCTACCCCCATGAACTGAAAAATTGGAGGAAATTTGAAAAGGATTTTTTTCAGTCCGCTAAAAATCTGTGTGCCTTATATGGTATTGCAATAGATTACCATAATCAAAGTCCATATCCGCAAAATATAGCATTGGCATTCGCTGAACTGAACAAAAAAATGGCCTTATTGGATGATAGCCTTTCCCTTAAGATTATATCCATCGAGGAAAGCCTTGCATGTTTAACTACAGTTAAGCAGTTTGATACAGGGATGACCCTTTTTTATCTGCCAGTTGAACCGCTCAATACTCTACTGGCAGATAAAGCCCGAAAGGAAACGGCTGAACTGCTGTTATCGGTCTGCGCATATCTTTATCAGATAGGAGGAGTTCCCTATCATGAAGAAGATAGCAGCTATCTATATTATATCTACGATAATGTAACAGAGTGGAGCAGCGAACCGGAGTATTTCGAAGAATTAGGTCAACAGGAAGTCTATCTTAATGAGATTTTGCAGAGCCGTAAAAAGGGGTTAAAGTTGTTGGAAAGGCTCAAAAATCCGGTGAATTTAAAAACCTTAAAAAAAAGGCAAGAGCAGTTCATTCCTAAAACCAGTGCAGAAATCACACTTCACCGCATTGCCCAAAGGGTATGTACACTGATGAATGATTACCCTAACCGCTCAATAATGGACAGTATTTATGGTGATCAGTTTTGTAAGGGTAATGATGGGGAAAACATAATCATGGCCGACCAGTATATCTCCTTTATGTGGAGTAATTCTGATCATTTATACGATCAAATTATTGAATGTGTCAATGCAGAACTTAACGAGTTTGATTCTATCGATGAACCGTTAAGCGTTCAGTTTTTCGATTTGCAGCAGGATCAGCCTGTTCACGACCTTTCTTTTGAAAAGGAGTTCTTTGATCTTTTAAATGAAATATCCGATAATCTAAATGACTTTCACAATGAAAAATATAACACCACTTCTTGATCAGATTTTTATGCCTTATAAAGCGTTGCTGTTCTACTCGTCACAGGCCGAAGGCAGTCATTATGTAGAGAGTTATGATATGGACAGCTTAGGCAGACCAATAAATGCCCATCCGTTGTCAATAAAGGAGAGCAGGCAACTAGCGGAATCACTTAAAAAAAGTGATAAAGAAAAACATACTGCTTTTTTACAGCCCGAGGGGCTTATTCCCGAGAATATTCTTTACTTCAGTTCCGCAGGAGACGGTTGTGCAGTTTGGTTTACTCCAAGGTGCAGGCAGCATCTACTTTTTAAAAAGGAACTTGGCATCGGTGACGGAGAAGCCATGTTGCCGCCCCTTTTGTGGAGGGCTACCAAAAATCATTTGTGGGTTTGGGCGTTGGGCAAAGAAAACAGACCTGATTTATCTGCACCGTTATACTTCGCCCCCTTTTTCAATTGTTACATAGATGGAAGGGTATGTATGGGCAATGTGGACATCAATGTGCCAAAGGACTGTAGATTGGAGCGGTTTATGGCGGAGTGGGAAAAGTATTTTTTCGGATCGGCTTTTAGCCATCTATTAGAGCAGGTTTCACCAGTAAAAGGTAACATCGTGCAGCTATGGAAAAGGCAGGTTGGCAAAGTCACAGATTTTCCTATTTCAATACTCAAAAAAAATGGCAGAAAACTTAAAGATATCCTATCATGAATGGCATAAAAAAACGGGTACACATTGTTTACCCTTACCTCTTAAATCCTACCAATCCTATTTCAGTTAACCTGATCGGTGCAGGAGGAAGTGGCAGTCAGATGCTTACAGCCCTTGCAAGGATCAACCATGCTCTAAATGTGCTTGGGCATGCAGGGCTGAATGTTTACGTATTTGACCATGATACAGTTCAGCGAGCCAATCTCGCAAGGCAGCTTTTTACCGAAAATGAGATAGGATTGAATAAAGGAGTTGCACTCATCAACCGTGTTAACCGTTTTTTTGGGACGGATTGGAAGGCTATGCCCTACGGGTATAATATAAGCACTGCGAAAAAACGTTTGGCTAATATTACCGTTTCTTGCGTTGATACTATTGGGGCCAGGCTTGAAATAGAAGAAAGTCTCCATTCGGGGAAAGAACACCACATTGATCGTGATTCCGCTATTTATCTGCTTGATCTTGGTAATGGCAGGGATTCGGGACAGGCTGTGCTATCCACCGTTGGAGAAATTAAGCAAGCTAAATCTTTAACTTTCGAGACAGTTGGAATGCTACCTTCTATGGTAAATGAGTATAAAGTAATGTTAGAGAATGGAGAAGAACTGGATAATCAACCAAGCTGCTCTTTAGCCGAAGCCCTTGGAAAGCAGGATCTTTTTATAAATTCTGCACTCGTGAATATGGCCGCATCTCTTTTGTGGCAGATGCTAAGGGTGGGCATCATAGAACACAGAGGGTGTTTTCTCAGTTTGGGAGGTTTCAGATCACAGCCGATAGCGGTATAAACTTATTCCAAATCGCCCGGCGGCGGGCTACGCCCGCCCGTTTTTCGGCAGCTGTTTTTGCCCCCCACATTTCAAGGCTAAACAGACTGCCGTGTGAAAAAATCAGTTTACCCGTGATACACATAATAGTGACATTTGTCGGCCGTTGGTTTTTTGGATGAAATGTTTAGTTTTGGCCCTGGAATCAATTCTGAAAGATAAAACAATTAACAGTGAGGTCTTTGACCGCAAAAAAAGAAAAGTAATGGATAAATTCAAAAAAGTACAGGAAGTGATCGCTTCAGTTGAGGCTGATGTTGCAAAATTTTATGACAATGGAAATGCAGCTGCCGGTACACGGGTGCGCAAAGCAATGCAGGACTTAAAGGTTTTAGCTCAGGATATCAGAACTGAAGTAACAGAAAAGAAAAACAGCGAAAAATAAACAATAACTGTTTTGGGATAAAAACCACTGATCAGCATCAGTGGTTTTTTGTTTAGTTAATAAAAACCTTCTTTGTGATATTTAAAATATTGCCAATTTTAGATCATAATCCAGCACGATAATTTGTGAAAATTAGCAATGCAATAGAATGTGGGAAAGCATAATATCATAAAGGATAATTGTAATTCACTTTCTTCTTGGAATATTCGTAGGCATGGTTCTTATCAGCTATGCCAAGTTCATCATAATATTTGTTCGCAGCTAACTTATATGTGTTGAACAGCTTTTTTCTTGATGCAATTTGTGTGGCACTGAACATCCAGCTTTCATCCCCACTAAACCTGAAACAAAGTTCGCTATAGATCTGTGCACGTAAGAGTTTCGCACGTGAATCAAGTATTTTTTCTTTGATTGCCAGCTCAATCATATCTTTTGCTATTGTCAGATTCTCTAAAGTTCCCTTAGTCCTTTGCGCGGGTGCAGCAAGCATCTGGTTATAACTATAATATAACAGTGATCGGTAGAGGAGGGCGGTTGTGTCTTTTGGTGATTTTTTCAGAACCTTATCAAGACTATCGGTAACAGGATTATATTTTCCTTTTGGTGGTACCAGGATAAGCCCATCTTCGACCGTCCGCAAGGTAAAGTTAATTACCCGGGTTGCGGGCAATTGCGCACTTGCAAAAAATGGAAGCAAAAATAAAACGGTGGGTATGATATATTTTTTCATGGTGTGGTGTTTTTTAATGTATTATTGACAGATGGAGGTTCCTGATAAATCAATCTAATAGGGGAGCGATAATCCGTACATCAAATATCCCTTCAGAAGTGCTGTATTCCATTGATGCCTTACTACCATAGATCAGTTTAAGCCGCTGTCTGATATTATCCAGTCCCTTATTCATACTTTGTGACGTTTTTTTTCTATTGAGAAGATTTCTAGAAGTAATTACGATCTGGTCATTTATCAGGCCGATATCAAGATTGGCCGGATTTTCAGGGTCCTGAAAAATACCATGTTTAAAGATGTTTTCTACCAGCGTTACGAGCACCAGTGGAATAAAATTCTTGGATACCAACTCCGCAGGATAAGTAAAATTTATGCATATATCATTTTCAAACCGGGTTTGGTGCAATATAATCAGCCTGTCTATCTGTTCCAGTTCATCCTTTAAAGGGACGGTCTGCTCACTGAACTCACAATTAATGCTGTAACGCATAATATCGGAAAGCTGCATAACCGCTTCTGCTGATTTCGGCAATTTACCATAAACGTCCTGATAGATAAAATTTAAGACATTGAACAGTAGATGGGGATTGATCTGCGCTTTAAGGTATGAGTTTTTCGCGTTTGCCAGTTCTATCTGAAGTTCGCGTTCGGAAAGAATGCTCTGGTAGTATTCCGTTTCCGTTTTCTTACGAACCTCTATCTCTTTTAGATGCACAAGAAAGAGGTAATAAAATCCTGCTGCTCCCATAAAGATCAACGATCTCCATAGCTGGCTGAAAATATACGGTTTACCTATGCTTATTTTGTGATAACTGTACCAAGTGGTTTCTTTCAGAAGATACGTGTCTATGCCATAGCTCGTAAATAGGTAGAAAAAATAGACGGCCCCCAAAAAAGTTGGCAGCTTCCATATCCAATTATTTCTAACCTGAAAAATCCGGTGATACAGCCATAGCGCACATAGATAGAATAAGCCTATGTTCTGTATATAATGATAGATATAACTCTTGGCATCCCCGAATACTCCAGTAGCCAACCCGATTATACCTGTCTCGGCACTGATGAAAAGTGCCCAGCTCAGAAAGTGGATTTTATACCTGGATAGTAAAATCGTAAAGTGCTTCATCACGGCCATAATATAATTTGGTAAAACCTCTAATACTGCTGGTGTAATAACTTCTTTCAAGCTTTAAAACACGGCTAGTTTCATAAAAAAAAAGCTATGAAACGCACCGAAAAGCGGCTGAAGAAAAAAACAGTTTTTGTCTTTAGCTCGGCAGGGAACCGAAATTCCCATGGTACTGATCCGACTACATCAAGTATCCTCATTACTATTACTGGAGGCATCGCAGATGCAAACCGTTAATTGATCAATCTTGCTAAATCCGGCCGGTAAGCAAAGTTTTTTCTTCAAGAAATTTTATGAGACCTTTTTTATAGGTTTCGCCCATTTGAACCTGATGGCCCTGTCCAAGGTTTATCGTATTTCCAACAATTTTCTGGATCTTTCTTGCATTGATTATATGTGATCGATGGACCCTATAAAAAAGATCTTTGCTGAATATTTTTTCAACATCCTTCAATGTCAGATAAACAAGTTGTTCAGTTTTGGAAGTTACCATTGTAACATAATTTTTTGCACCTTCAAAGTACAGGATGTCCTGCTTTTTCAATCGTGTAAGTTTCCCCTTTTCGCCCGTTTTATAAAACTTGATATTTTTTCCAGGTTGTTGCTTTAAGGAGAGTTCGTTCTCCATCACTCCAACAACTATTTGGGTGAATTTGGCTAGTTTGATAGGTTTCAATAAATAGTGTGTAGCCCTAACTTCGAAAGCTTCAAGAGATCGGTCAAATGCACTGGTGAAAATTATCGACCTGACCTTAGGTTTTAGCTCGAGAGCCAGTTCCAGTCCAGTAAGATAGGGCATTTCAATATCTAGAAATATGATGTCGATCTCATCTTCAATACATATTCCGGATAATGCTTCTAGAGGGTTGTTGAATGTTTTGACCAGTTCAAGATTGGGAATAGAACTGATATAAGTGGTGAGTAGCAAAATGGCATGGCGTTCATCATCAATGATGACGCATCTGATTTTGTTTTTCATAAGCGGTAGTTTGGGATGGTTTAATTTTTCTTTTATTTCATTGATTTAGTTTTACTGATTAAACAATAAGGATAGTCGAAGAGCGGTTTAATTTACAATTTAAATGATCATTTATTTAGGGTAAATTCGTTCCAGGTCTCCTGCGAACGGTTCATCAGGGAAAAAATCCTTTATGGAACATTCCAAGATTTCGGCAATTTTATTTAAATGGTTTAAATTGTATTTATCATCGGTTTTCGTACTCTCAACGTTTCCAACAAATTTTCCGCTCAGCCCCATTTCAAGCGATAATTGCTTTTGACCATACTTCTTTAAAAGCCTGATTTCCCTCACTTTATCAATTACAAACTGCTCTATTTCAGACGCTTTACCCATTTTGACTAAGTAAAGAATAAACAAAAAAATGTTTGCCCTACTATAGTAGGGTTTTTGATATTTTTCGTATATTTGAGATATATTAATTAGGTATTAATAAGAGTCTTGCGGTCGCAATTTCTGACGCCGTGACGTAGGACAGCAGTTTAATACCCATATCTATGTGTAGAAATCAATATATTTGTATTTCGAAATAGATGTGGGAACTGCTGTAATTCCGTGTCACTTAAGGCGTCAGAAACTTTATTGCACCACGGTTGGTAGTTCTCACATTTATTGAACTCAATCACCAAGACTCGTATAACCAATACGAGGATGAAAATAGACAATCACAATTCAGAACTAACTAACCATTGTTTTAAGAATGGATTGTATGGTTTTGTCCTCTATTTTCTAAAATTTTTATTAAATTTTTCAATTGTCTTATGCTACTGTCCCTTTAATAGGATGTATGCATTAAAGCCTAAAAACCCTGAGTGATCCCCCTGTGCCTACAGGAGGCAGTGCTTAATTTAATATAGGTTTAGTATTGGTTCTTGGCCTCCTGTGAGCATTTAATTTTTTCCGGATTCACCGGAAAAGTTTCATTTAATCAACTAACTAACAAATCATGAAAAAAACGATATTATTTATCGCTATGGCTACGCTATGCTTATTTTTTAAAGCTAATGCTCAGCTTAAATACCAACAAAATGTTAAAAATGAAGCCTTTGTAATCGGAGATAAGGTTCCTGATCTTATGTTCGACTCAGTTTACAACCATATTTCGAAAACTTTAAAATTATCGGATTATAAGGGTAAGGCTATTATTCTTGATTTCTGGGGAACATGGTGTAGTACATGCCTTAAATATACTCCCCACATGCAGGAATTTCAAAAGAAATATGGGGATAGGCTAGCCATTATCTTAGTGGATGATGCCAAAAGGGATACTGAGAAAATCCTGATGGACTTTCTGGAAAAAAGAAAAAGTGAGGGCCGGGAAATAACATTACCTATTCTTCTAAAACCAAAAAACACAAGGATATGGTTTCCTCATAATGTATTTCCTCATTATGTATGGATCGGTGCAGATCAACGAATAAAAGCAATTACTGGCCCAGACGAACTGAAGGAAGAAAACATTTCAAGATTAATCGCTGGGTTGAATCTTCATTTACCGGTAAAGGAGAGATAATATGGTAAAGATGAATTTTAGTAATTACAGACTAAGTAATAAAGCACTATGGATCATGGCATTTTTGATGACCCTGCTTTCAGTTTCCTCTGTATTTGCTCAGAATCCCCTGACTCAGGATGGACGCAACATAATAAAAGGCCAGGTGTTTCTTCCAGATGGGAAAGGCGTTAATGTCATTTTGCGCTCTGGTTCAGGCGGTACACGTACTGCAGATTCAACTGGACGTTTTATTGTTGAGTTGAGAAGATTGCCAGATACGTTAAGATTTAATGCAGTCGGATATATTACAGTTAGTAGAATAATCCGAAATCCTGAAGAAAGTAAAAGATATCTCTCAGTTAAAATGGTGCCTGAAATCCGTGATCTTGGTGATGTGCAGATTAGTACAGGTTATCAACGGGTAAGACCTAATGAGGTAAATGGCAGTGTTTCTGTAATCGATGAGAAAAGGTTAAATGCAAGAACGGGAACCAATATTCTGGACAGAATTATAGGTCAGACTTCAGGTGTAACACTGAATGTTGGGAAAGCTAATGGGAACCCACAAAATACAACCGGAATATCCATCCGTGGTCTGGGCACCATCAATGGTCCTCTTGATCCTCTGATCGTGGTTGATGGATTTATATATGAGGGTAATATCAATAACATTAATCCTTTTGATGTTCAGGATATTTCCATTCTTAAAGATGCATCAGCGGCTTCTATTTGGGGTGCAAGAGCAGGAAATGGCGTTATAGTTATCGCTACCAAAAAAGGTCGGTATAATCAGGATATCGTAGTTTCATTCAATGCAAACACGACAGTTAACGAAAAACCCAATTTAGGTTCGTTTAGGACGATGAGCTCGAGTGATTATATAGACGTCGAAAAAATGTTATTTGAAAAAGGGTTTTTTGACAATCGTATTAATACTGGATATCAGGCTTTGACCCCTGTTGTAGAAATATTATTGGCTTTGAGATCTAATAAGTTAACAAATGTAGAGGCTACTAAGCAACTTGATTTATTAAGAAGCAAAGATGTTAGGGATAGCTATCTGAAATCATTTTACAGACACGCCGTAACCCAACAGTATGCATTATCAATAAGGGGGGGAGCTATTAATAATTCTTACTCACTTTCAGCAGGTCATGATCAGACGGTTGATGAAAGCTATTCCTCCACTCAGCGAACTAACTTACGTTTTGCGCATAGTTATAAGGTTAGCTCAAAGCTTACCTTATCAACCAATATCTTACTCACAGCCGCTTCTTTCCAAAATGGAAGACCCGTTTATGGCAGCTTAAGTTCTGCAGGTAGGCAACCGACATATCTGAAATTTGAAGATGAATTGGGTAATGCTATTCCGTTGGCTCAGGTTTATCGGCAAATATATACTGATACTGCCGGCGGCGGTAAATTGTTGGATTGGAAATATTATCCTGCTAATGAATATGAAAATACAATATTTAAACAGAAGCGGAGGGAAATCTATGGATCAATATCATTGAACTATAAAATTCTATCCTTCCTTTCGGCCGATCTTACATACCAGCAGCAGTTTCAGCAGGAAATCTCAACAGATGACTATTCAGTAAACAGTTATTACGCAAGAAATCTTGTTAACAGTTATTCCCAATTAAACAGATCTACAGGTATCGTGAAATATAATATTCCCAAGGGAGGTATATCACGGGTTGCACAGAATAACATTAACTCTGCGACCTACCGATTCCAATTGAATGGAATTAAAAATTTTGGTGTCCATTCTGTTAATATTATTGTCGGCGCAGAGGCGAGAAACAGTGGAACCGATGGTAATACTAATTTATTTTACGGGTATAATGGCGATCCTTTGACATACGGGAACGTAGATTACATTAATAGTTTTCCCAATTTTATTACTGGAAGTACCAATCAGATTAGCTCTGGTGACGTACTCACAAAACTTGATTATCGTTTTATTAGTCTGTACGGAAATGCTGTATATTCTCTGAAAGGAAAATATACAGTATCTGCAAGTGTTAGAAAAGATGGCTCAAATATTTTTGGGGCAAATACCAATGATAAATGGAAGCCTTTGTGGTCAGCTGGATTAGGATGGACTATTTCTGACGAGAATTTTTATAATTTAAGAGAGCTTCCCATACTAAGGCTAACATCAACATTTGGGTATAGTGGCAATGTAGACCTTTCAAGAACGGCATCACCTGTGGGGCTTTATGGTTCTAATGCGATTACTGGACTACCATACGTCAGGATTAGAACGATCAATAATCCCGATCTCAAATGGGAACAGCTTTCCCAGTTAAATATAAAAATTGATTTTGCAACCAGAAAGGATCGAATTAAAGGTTCAATTGCTTATTACATAAAAAGGGGATCTGATCTATATGGACTCACTCCATTCGATTATACGGCTTGGGGCGGAGCCGCTGATGTTACCAGAAATGTGGCTGATATGAAAGGCTATGGTGTAGATGCAGAATTTCATTCCCTCAATGTTCAATCGGGTAATGTTAAATGGGATACGGACCTATATTTTAATTACTCTGAAAATAAAACTGTTAAATATTACAGGCAGAGTGTGACAGGGATATTTGGGCTTTTGGGTGCTGGACAGTCTATTACACCCATTGAGGGAAAACCCTTGTATGCAATAGCAGCATATAAGTGGGCAGGACTCAATTCCAGCGGCCTGCCACAAGGTTACTTAAAGGGAGCCGTAAGTACAGATTATGCTGCAATTTCTGCGGAAGGAAATCTAAATGGCGACAATATCAGGTACATAGGCCCAGCAAGTCCAGTTTACTTTGGCTCTTTGATCAATTCGTTTAATTTCAAGAACATAACTTTATCTTTTAACCTGAGTTATAGGTTTGGGTATTTCGCGCGAAAAGAGACTATTTCCTATAATTCTCTAGTGAATTCTGGAATTGGAAATGCTGATTATGAGAAGCGCTGGCAGAAGCCGGGGGATGAATCGTTCACCAATGTTCCCGCATTTATCTATCCAATAAATGGTCTAAGTGATTCTTTTTACCAAAATTCAGAGGTCAACATAATTCGCGGTGATAATATCCGGTTAGATTATGTCAATCTTGGATATAGGTTCGATGCGGGTAAATGGAGATTTCCGTTTCGAACTTTTGATCTTTTTTTTAATGCCACATCTCTTGGGATAATCTGGAGGGCAAACAAGGATGGTATCGATCCTGATTATGTTGGGCGCATCAACCCATTTGAGGGTTACACATTTGGGATCAGGGGAAGTTTTTAATGCTAAAAATTTTAAAATAAACGTTATGTACAGATTCAGCATATTATTGATACTAGTGGGCATGAACATTTTGTCTGGTTGTGACAAATACCTCGATAAAAAATCTGATGCCAAACTAATCGTTCCAAAAACTGTAGACGACCTCCAGGGAATGCTTGACGATGGCGCTACTATGAACCTGATGAGAACTCCATCTTATGGAGAAAGCGAAGCAGATGATTTTTTTCTACTCCCAACAACACTTAGTGGATTTAACCAGACACTAAGAGACGTATATCTTTGGAAATCTATAGACTATAGATTTGGGAATGACTGGTCAGACGCCTATCTCCCAGTGTATAATTCCAATTTATGTCTTGAGATACTACCCACCATTCCTAGAGATGACTTAAACTCAAAACAGTGGGATAATATTAAAGGATCAGCGCTTTTTTTTAGAAGTTATTATTTTTATTGCTTGACTACAACATTCGGTTTAGCATATAACCCGGCAACTTCAGAAAGGGATCTGGGAATTGTTTTGAGACTATCGTCCGATTTTAATGTCAAATCGGAGCGGGCTACGGTAAAAAAATGCTTAGATAGGGTTATCTCGGATATTGAAGAATCGCTATTGTTATTGCCAAATGTAGGAGAGAATACCTTAAGGCCTTCCAGGGCAGCTGCGTTTGCCTTATTGAGCAGGGTGAAGCTCTACATGGGTGATTACGCTGCCGCATTTAAATATGCCGATGAATGCCTGAAAATAAAGTCAAGTTTGATAGATTATAATTCAGATACTGATTTATTGGGGATTGATCTAAATGTCCCGTTTAAGCGGTTTAATAAAGAAACTATTTTCTACACAGAACTTAACTTCGGATTTTCAATTCATTCAACTTCAAGAGGGAAAATTGATACCCTGTTATACAACTCCTATAGTGCAGATGATCTGCGCAAAAAAGCGTTTTTTAGGCCGAATGGTCAGTATCAGCAATTCAAGGGCAGTTATGCCTCAAGTTCAACAACTTTTTTTAGTGGTTTGGCAACGGATGAGATGATCCTAAATAGAGCAGAGGCGAATGCTTACCTTGGAAATATAGAAGCAGCTTTGACAGATCTGAATTTATTAAGGAAAAAAAGATGGAAGAACTCAGTTCCTTTTATACCTGTCACAGCGATAGGGAAAGTTGATGCACTTTCTAAAGTCAGGGAAGAGCGGCGGAAGGAATTACTTATGAGGAATATTAGATGGGCTGACATCAAAAGATATAACGTGGAAGGTGCTGGGATTACACTTAAGCGGGCATTAAATGGAGTTATATATTCTCTTGAGCCAAATTCCAAGTTTTATGCTTTGCCATTGCCAACTGACATCATTGAGCAGGGATTGCAACAAAATTAGATTAGTTAATTGATAGTGGAAACAGGGCTGGACTGGATAGTCCTGCCCTAGTTTCATTTACTGCTGATTATTGGCGTAAGTCATTGACCCGTCCGAAGACCCGGTTACACGGGCAAGACTGGCTGAACTTAAACCCGCAGTCAGGTTCAAAGTGGATTTTACTGTTGGCGCAGTGTCTGGATTATTCACATAACTACGATCAATAGTGATCTCACAAGCTTTATCATTACCACTGCATTCGTCTTCTGGAGGAGTAGTGCTCCAATTGTTTTCATCCTCAACCTCACTGATAGTGTAAGTTGCTGGACCATGATAATAAAAGGTAAAAGCTTCAAATTTTGAAATTTTACCATTCGCAGCCTTAAATGCAGACTGCGTGAACAAAACTGTTAAACCTAACAGTAATGCGTAGGCTCCAAAGCCTATTTTGCGTAATGTATTCATATTTTAGTAGGTATTTTTTGCTTGAAAAAATATCCAAAAAAGTTTAGTTGAATTATGGTTCAAATTATTGTAATCGATAACAGAAAGGCTTCCAGACTGTAATCATTTCAAATTGCAAATCCTTTTCCTGGCCTCCTTTCTTTAGAATGTATAAAGTAGACGGTTACAATATTTAGCAGGAGAAAGAAAATATTAAATACCAAATGTGTACGCCAGCCCATTGATTTTAAAATGCCACCACAGCTACATGGTGTTTTTATGTAAAATCCACTTAGTATTAATGTTATATATCCGGTAAATGCAATTAATAGAATCGTAGAAAGGTAAAGACCAATTCTTCGCGTTTGCAAGAAGGTCAATAGGGCTGCAGCTATTATCTCTATAAATGGGATTGCCCACTGCAGTATACTGATCATTGTTGATGAAAAATGCTGGAGCCTCAACTGGTGCTTAAAATCCTGGTAATCTATAAGCTTAGATCCTGCAGTGTAAATCCAGAGAATTATTAATAAGCTGGTTGCGATCTTTATATATTGATCTTTCATGATTTGCTTCTTTTTGTAAAGCAAATCTCATAAGTTAAAGTTGGTAAGGCAGCTAACGATAATTAGAAAAAAGCTATCTTTTTAAATAAATAACCTAATCTGCATTAGAAAAATGCCTGAAATGCACATAATTAATTTAGCTTTTATTTTTTAACCCGCTGAGCGTATTGGCATGCATCCCAATAAATGCTGCAATATCATTGACCGGGGCCAATTGAAAAATGTCGGGATGTTTTCTTAACAGGTACTCCAGCCGTTCCTCGCCTTTCAGATGATGTGTGTCAAATGTCTGATGAAAATGTTCCAATATTACTTCATCTAATAAATTTGTAATCAGCTGATTGAATTCGGGAAAGAGTTTAAATAAGTTCTGTGTATGACCTTTAGAAATTACCATAATTGTGGTGTCGTCCAGACCAGAGGTTTCTAGTTTAAAATCATTAAAGTTTTTTTCAATCAAATTCGGGACGATTGACCCTTCGAAATGAAATCTGAGCATTTTTTTTCCTGGATCTAATTTGCTTTCAAGCTCAGTCTTTAATAATCCTCGTCTCACAAATATAATTGGAAAACTATTGCGCAAATTTCCATCAAGCAACTCATTGTTTTTGAGTTTATGGTCTTTTAAAGCAATTCTAAGATAGGCCTTTAGGGCAGAGGAAACATGGCCATAACCTTCAAGATGCTTGCAAAATGTTGTAAAATTCATAAATGTAAAATTATACAACATGAAGCCTACCGGTCAAGTGGTAGAATTTACCACCCCCACCACCTGCCTGTTAATTCGTACTAGAACGCAATAAAATTTATTTCTACAGACATAATTTTTAGCAAGCTGGAGCAGTTTTTAATAAGTTTAGTATTTTTCTTGAGCGATCGCAAGCATTCTTGCCAATTTTTCAGATACTCTACGGATATCTTCAGGATTATGTACGTAATACCCATTGCTAAAACTTTTTTCTGAAATTTCAGGCTTTTCAGCAGTGCTTACATGTGATATGACATACTGATGTATGCGTGTCGCCTTTTGCTCTATGATAATTCCAGCCTCAACATTCAGAAAGATATAAAAGGCCAATTGCTTTACTGATAGTGACACTTTGTATGTTGAATCCAAGAGTCCGGAATTTACCAGTTCAGTATTTATAAAATCTAATTCTTTTAGAAACTCAAGCTCAGAATCAAACAATTTTAAGAGCGAATCTTTTATTGCTTCAGAGAAAGGCGAATATAGGGAAACAGCAAATGCAGGGATCTGAATTAGGGATTTACGCATGTAAATTAGTTCCCGGTAGTGATCAGATATTGCTGATAGGCTATTGAGTTTTTCGATAACAACTGTGTGGCAGAATTCGTAGAAACGGGGATGGTTGAACTGTCTTGAAATAAGCCTTCCAATGATAGCTTCTTCTGAAAGCTGGGTATCATTGTTGTCGCAAAGATAATTTATAAGCTCTAAATTAAATGAAATCCACTTATAAGTCGTAGTGCCTGATAGCTTAAGATAAAGAGTATCTCTGATAATTCCTTTTAGATCCTGACTGATTTCAAGATAATTTATATAATGTAGAGCAGCATCAATTTTTTCCTGATTTTCCTGCTGATACTTTTCCATTGCTGAGGTTGATGGCTGAATCGAAAGATCAAATTCTAAAGGATAGTATTTCCATAGATAATTTAAGAGTTCTTCAAGTGAAAACAACATAACTTCTAACAGCTTGCGATGATCTTCACTTTCAATCCCTTGTTTCAAAACATCCTCAATCTGGTTTATCATTCTGCCAATGGATGTTAACTGTAGATGAATAAAATCTTGTAAACCGCATTTGCTCTCCGGTACACAGGAATGAATTTTTTGTTTTAATCTGTTTACCTCATTCAAAATATCAGATTCACTATTGTCTTCTGGTGCAAACGCTATTGATTTATTCGTTATTGAATCAATTATCTGATAGAGATAGCCGAGTTCGATATTCATGGATGAGAATGCATTTAGGTTATAAAAACCTAAAATTATCTGATACTTCTAATAATTGAAATTGTTTTACACCAGGGATAATGGTAGAAGTTTAGAAGGTAATTATTGCCGTGACGAACAGACTTTCAAGCTCTATAATTAATTTTCAAGATTTCTGTTTTAGATCAAAATTAGTGGGGGGTGGTAATTTCTACCACCTTTCTAGAACTTGACGTATTAGACATAGTTTCTTCTTTTTGTAACAAAAATTGGTTATAAAAATAAAGGTTTTTTTCTGAAACTAATGGAACTTAATATGGAAAAATTGAATGCAATCCTTGACGTCTTGCTGAAAATTTATGAAATTATGCAACTTATATATTCCAAGTCCTATGGCAACCTAACACTGCCCGAGGATCAAATGCTAACGCGGCTTGAAGTGATGGAGTATCTTGGGATAAGTGATAGTACTTACAAGAGAAAGGTCAGGAAAGGAATTTTAAAACCCAGCAAGCTTCCCGGTGGAGATAGATTCTACAAAAGTGAACTGCAAGAGGAATTCCTGGAAAGTAAAAGGAGGGGGCGGGTATAAGTAACTACGTATCAGTTGAGAAAGTTCTTAAGTTTGAGGCGAGATCTAGCTAGGTGGTAATCCTAGATTATTCGTCGTTAAGCAATTTTTCCAGTGCGCCCTTGAGTTCTGGCTCTTTATCAAATTCTCTTTTTACCAAAGCCAACAGGCCGGTAGAATAGTCAAGGTAATATGTTTCAAATTCCTGTAAGTTTTTAAAGCGATCAGTGAATCCATTCACGATGGAAAAAAGGTTTGAGTATAAAGGTTCACCCATTGAAACGAGTATTTTTGAGATATGATCGGTCGCCTGGATAAAATAAAGGGTCTGTCTATAATTTAAGGTTGCCTCACCGTTATAAAGCTGTTCGTTAAGTTCATCCTGCTTATCTAGAATTTCATAGGTGGTAACAACTACCACACCTTGTTTAGATCCGGAAATAATATTGGTGTTTTGCAGAATCTTAAGGGTGATATAGCCGTATTCCCAATCATCCCTTCCTTTTTCAAAACGTAGTCTGAATGTACCCATAACATTTAATTATAGATTAAATAATTTTCCCTTCGTATTAAAGTAGAAAAGCCATATTGTTATATAGTAACCTTCAGATGCAATATAAAAAAAATATAGATCAAATGCGCGCGTTTGTTAGCATCAAGCTTTGTCTTTTTCACTTTCCATCCATGGTTTTTATTAGCCTAATTCTTCCAGAATAATCAGTTTGAATAGATCCTTGGCATCCGTGAATAGCGGATCAAAATGAATATATCTGACATTCTAAAGAGCTAATTTTATTAGCTGTGGCTAAGGTTTGAAAAATTTATAAGCTTATGATATCAATCAATTTATGCACTTAGCACTGCGATTTAAAAAGGTCCACTTACCGAATTCTTGATGATCTATTCCCAGTTTACCTCGGCCACAATGTTAATTACAGGTTATGGCACGACGGGGAAAAAGAACTTTTAGGTCACTTTAGGTTCATTTAGCGGCCAATTTAGGCCAATTCAGGTCAAAAATTTTATCACTCTAAATTACTGGATACGTTTGGTCAATGAAACGGAATAACCCGTTTTGCCACTAACGAAATAACTAGAGAGCAAATGCCCTGCTTAGTGAGATTCGTCAGAATCGATCAAGTTGAGCATTGCTTTTATGGAAGCTGTTTTTATAGCTGCTTTCGATATTAGTTCTATCTGCCGTTGGCAGATAGATAGGTGCATAGCATCGGTTCTTTGAAATTGTGGGATGAAGCATTTTTCCGTGAGGAACGGAAAATTCTTGCGAAGTTGAGATTGTATCAATAATACGAAAGCGCAGAGGCAGGCGACGGCCAGGTCCGTATGGACTTACGTGAGTAATCCCGGTATACCGTTTTTAAAAACTTTGTTTTTTGTTTTAGTTTTTAGTTTAGGTAGGAGGGGCCATCTGGCCCCTTTTTTTGTGTCTTGATTTTAAGAATCATTCGCTGGTCCCGGAATTTGGACGCCTCAAGTATGTTTGGGCTTCAAATTCATGCAATACGGATTTATGTTAAAGTAAGACCTATCAATCTAGGAAATGATGATGTCAAATCAGATCAGCTAAAGTTGTGCGCCATCTTAGTGATCACCTAATACTGCTGGTTTGGTTTGCCATTAAAATCTTAGTTTTTTTATACCCGCAAGATGTCTTTTTGTCTGACAATAATCCTGTGGATTATTCCCACAAAAAGAATCTTGCCCCATAGCGGAGCTATTGGGGGCTGAGAAAACTCGCAACTCATTTTCTCTTTTAGATGATATCAGGATGGAAAGAAAGAACAAACAGGTTGGTCGGCCTTTTCTCAAAGACGGTAAGAGAAACAAAAGGTTGAGCGTGCGGTTTTCGGAGGAAGAATTTATCTTCATTTTATCCCTTGAAAAACTTCTTGGGCTAAAGAGGACTGATATAATCAGAAAACGAGTGCTTGAAGTTAACGTAGCCCTAATTTTTGACGGGCGTTCAGTTTTAGCCAGCATTGATCAGATAGGACTTGAACTTTCCAGAACCGGAAATAATATTAATCAGCTTGCCAAGTATGCAAATATATTAAACAAGCAGCGGGTGCTCTCCCCGGTAATTTTTACACGGTATAGTAAAGAACTTGATAAGCATTCTCTTCTTTTAAAAAATCTTAACCTGGAAATAAAAAAAATATTAAAGTTGATGGGGAGCTAAACTGATGTAAAGTTACCGGACTACTTCTATAACTCGTTAGCCTATTACCTAGTTATGCTGTTAGCAAGTTCAACAGTAGCTGTATAGCTATTTCGTCGCATACTTTGATCTCTGGTTATGACTGTAGCTCAAAAGCTTGCGATACTGCTAACAGGTTTCAACCAGAACGGCATAACTATGATGCCAGTTACAGTGATTTGTAGTAATTCTGTGATCTGGTGAGCAGGTTACCTAGTTCCTAAATTTTATGATCGTAAAGATACTTGGCTCTTCTGCTACTTTCGCCGGGGTAAGATATAACCATGAGAAGATGCGTTCCGGAAAGGGGGAACTTTTAAAGGTCAGAAATTTCGGAAGCCTAATGGGGCTGGACAAAATTGGTTCACAGGATTATATCAACTATCTCAAAGCTGTATCATCTGTTAACAAAAGGGTGAGTAAGCCCCAGTTTCATGCGGTAATCTCTGCTAAGGGCAAAACGGTTTCGAAAGAAGAACTTTTGGATACAGCAGGAAAGTGGCTTGCGGAAATGGGTTATGGACAGAATCCATATCTCATCATTTTTCACAATGATACAGAGAATAATCATGTTCACATTGTATCTACCCGAATTGATAAGTGTGGTAAAAAGATTTCCTCGGCGTTTGAGAAAATCCGTTCAGTACGAGCGCTATCCACCGTCTGCAAAAAACAAAAGTCCAATATTAAAAATTTAGAAAATTTTTTTCACTACCGACATTCTACCGTTGCCCAGATGAGGACATTACTTGAAAAAGTGGGGTTTGAAGTCCGGATAGAAAAAGATCTTTTCCAGATACTAAATTATGGGAAGAGCGTCCGTGAATTTAAGCTGGCAGATATTGAAAATAACTGTGATCAGTATTGTACTGATAAAAAAAGAGCACAACAATTAAAAGCTATTTTCAAAAAAGTACTTTCAGTGGATATACAGGGGAATTATGAAGTCTCGCAAACGGATGATCTCAGCTCAAAATTGGAGCTCCTTTCAAAAATGATGCGCAAGAGATCTGGAATTGAGCTGGAGTTTCATTCTAAAGATGCGAAGCATCCATACGGATATACCATAATTGATCATACCAACAGATCAGTAATGAAAGGATCTGAAGTAATGCCCATTAGGGAGATACTGAATGGCCTGTCTACGAATAATCAGATTCAATCTGAACCTGTCGAATATAGAATATCCTTTTCAGATCCCAGGATTGAGGTTGATTATATTCTTTCCGAGTTGGAGGGTGGAGGCTTAATAGAAGAGGCTGTAAGGGAGATTGAACTTAAAGATGATGTTGATGACGAGGCTATCCATGGTCGTAACCGTCAGCGGAAGGGCAAAGCCCGAACGAATACACGTTAAACTTAAAATATTATTTTATGCTGATTATTATTGGAAACCAAAAGGGTGGAGCGGGGAAAAGTACGCTCACTCTATTACTGGCTAACTTTCTAACGCTAGTTAAAAAGCGGAAGGTAACCGTTATCGATATGGACTACCAGCAGTCGCTGGCCCAAAAATATGAAAAGACCAAGGCTGCTGAAAACCCGGAAAACTATGAAATTATTGCGGCAGGTCTGGAACATTTTCCTTCTATGTACACAGTTCTCAGCAAAAGCAGAGAGCATATCGTAATTATCGATCTACCCGGGAAGCTTGATGATGATGGGCTGATCCCTGTATTCAGCGCCGCAGATCTGATCCTTTGTCCTTTTGCCTACGATGAGTTCAGTTTTGATTCAACTGTGTTGTTCTCCGTCGTGCTTAAGAAGATCAATCCAAGCGGACAACTGGTATTTATCCCGAATAGGATCAAGGGAAATGTAAGGTATGATACTGCCTCTGATGTAGAAACCCAGCTTTCCAAATTCGGAAAAATCACCCCGGTGATTTCTGACCGCGTAGATTTCCAACGGACGGACACGTTTCAGACACCGTTATCCCTTTACCCCGTCATTCTTCCGGTATTTGATCAGATCTATTCGGATCATATTGAAGAGACTGCATCCAAAATATAAAAAATAGCAGATATGAAAGTAGAGATAACAACAATGGCTGATGCGCTGAGAAAAACCATCAGCCCCCAGAATGTAAATCTATCAAATAAAGACCCTGTAATAAAAGCAAAAAAGCCCGATGTTGAGAAAAAAGCTACAAATAAAGAGACACTAATTATTGAGCTTATCCGGGAATTTGATTGTACCGGTAATACGCACATGTTACACCCAAGGCTAAACCGCCACACCGTGCAGTTGCTCAACCGGCTCAAGCTGGCCTCTGGTATTGATATGAACAAAGTGATAGCATTTGCGCTTCATAGACTCTTCGATCAGCATCCGGAAATTAAAAAGTTTATTAAAACATCGTTAGAAAATTTTGAACTATGACTTGGATACAATTTCTTTCCTGGCTATTATGCATCTATGCATTTTATTATTCCGGGCTTATCGCTTTCGATCTTTCGAGAAACAGGAAGCTGGCAGATACAGAGAACCGAAGTGAAACAACTGTCATAATTGATCTTCCTATTGCTGAAAAGGTATCGCTCAAGGAAATCGAAGATGAAGAAATCGATTATTTCCTAGGTGATGGAGAAATGGAAGAGCCTCCCATTGTTTTTTCTGGAGGGGTATCGATAAAGGAGCTTTTTGCCCTGGCGCGTTCCGAGTCTATCGAGTACACTTCTTCAGTATCCTTCTGATCATGAGATATATAGTTTTTTTGACCGTGGTCGTTTGCATATTGATTTTGACAAGGGCTATGGCGCAACCTGGTATTGCAGAGATGGGAGAGGCAAGGAGTTTCATCAGGGAGTCGTTTTTTTCCATGTCCGATCTATCCTACGTACTGGCTGCTCTTATTTCCATAATAGGCGCAGTACATGTTTACCATAAAATGCAGATGGGAAAGGATGTAAGTGCTGACATTCCTGCTTGGTTCTTTTCCGCACTCTTTATTATAGTAATCAATATTGTTCTGGTCCATGTTTTCGGACTCTGATCCACATTCTTGTAACCGCTAACGGCGGTTTTTTTATTTCCCAATAATTCACAATTAAAATCCAATCAAATGAGAAAGATCAAAAATCTAAGGTTCATCATTTTTCTGTACCTGTGCACAATCAATGGGTATGTTATGGCACAGAGTGGGGTTAACGGTTTGAATACTGCAACCAGCACGCTTAAGACCTATGTAGATCCGGCGACTAATATTGCCCTTGTGATCGGTGGACTGGTCGGTATTGTAGGTGGCATCCGCGTATATTCCAAGTGGAACAGCGGTGATCAGGACATTAACAAGGAGCTGATGGGTTGGGGAGGCTCCTGTCTCTTTCTAGTTCTATCCTCCCTTATCGTGAAGGCGTTTTTCGGGCTGTAACAATGGAAAGGCTTTTTCCGGTCTACAGGGGACTACAGCGGCCCTTGACCTACAAAGGTTTTAAGGGGCGTTTTATTTATTGGGGCGTAGGCATCCTATTACTCTCGTTAGTTATTGGTGCGCTAAGTATGGCACTTATCAATATGTATGTGGGGGCGGTAATTATGCTCACGCTAATCTTAGGTGGTTTTTTTTACATCGGTATCCAGCAGAAAAAGGGACTTCACAACAAAACCCGATCTATTGGGATCTATCTCCAGACCAACCATCTTTCAAAAATCAATCTTTATGGTAAGACAAAAAGAATTTAGGGTACCCTATTTAGGGATCGATATCGGTGCAGAGCTGGATATTTTATATGGACTCAACGGAGAATTTTCCGTGTTGATCGATATTACCAATCCAGTGCTCAGGTTTGGTGGAGACCCCCGGGCTTATGATAATTTTCATGAGATTTTCACCAATCTTGCCCGGGTGATCGGTGAAGGCCATGTCCTCCAGAAGCAGGATATTATTTATAGGGCCGAATATGAATATAAAGTTGCAAAAGAATATCTTCAGGACAGTTACAACCGGCACTTTGAAGGAAGGCCATATGTCAAGCTCCAAACGGTGCTCACCATTACCAGACAGGTAAAAAAAGGGGCATTGTTTGTACACGATAAAAAATCGCTTGCTGAGTTTAAGGTAACTGTTGCCAAGGTTATCGGTATGCTTGACAGTTCCGGTATGGTGCCGAGGGCAATGAGGGAAAGAGAGATCAATATGTTTATCATGAAGATCATGGCGATGCAGTTCGGGGAAGAAAGTATTTCGCTGGACAATTATAATCCTACGGATACCGAAGTAAATATCGGAACGCGTTCTTTCCGCTGTGTACCGCTGATCAATATCGACCAGGTTGATCTGCCTGCGATGCTTCCGACATTTGGAAAGCTATCGGATAAAGAAAGCTTAAAGGGATTTCCAACGGATATCCTTTCTTTTCTTTTTAAAGTGCCAAACTGCTCCAATATTCTTTATAACCAGGTCTTCGAAATCCCTTCGCAGACTACAACTGTCCGGCAGATGGAGCTTAAGCGGAAACGGCACAGCGGAATACCAGACCCTGCGAATAATCTTTGCGTAGAAGATATTTCTTTATTGCTGGACGAGGTTGCAAGGGATGGCAGGTTAATCATCAACGCACATTTTAATATTATTGTATGTGCAGAAAAAACACTGCTCAACAGGGCTTATAACTATATCGAAAGCGCGCTGTTCCGGGCCGGGATTATCCCTAGCAGGAATGCATATAACCAGCTTGAGCTGTTCAGGACGGCGCTCCCTGGCAATGCTGCTGAACTCCGGAAGTATGACTGGTTTCTAACCACTGCTGAAGCAGCGATATGTCTTTTTTTGAAGGAAAGCCTACCCAGGGACGAGAAGTCAGGATTTCTGGTCCGTTTTACTGACAGGTCTGGAATCCCGATCGCTATTGATCTTGCGGATCTGCCGATGTCTTCCGGAAGGATCACAAACCGGAATAAATTCGTTCTTGGTCCGTCTGGTACAGGTAAGTCCTTTTTCATGAATTCCCTGATGGAACAGTATCTGTTATATAATATGGATACCGTGGTCATTGATACAGGTCACTCATATTCAGGGCTGTGCCATTATGCCGGTGGCAGGTATATCACCTATAGCGATGATAGTCCAATTACGATGAATCCTTTTGCTATTAGTGAGGAAGAATATAACATCGAAAAGAAGGAATTTATCCTAGTACTGATCCTAGTCTGTTTAAAGGGGCCTGAGGGGGATGCCAGCCAGCTGGAAAGGGATGTGATTTCTGAAGTGATTACTTCCTATTATGCCAAATGGTTTTCGATGGGAGAATCTTCAGGGATCAAAAAGCTCAACTTTGATTCTTTCTATGCTTATGCAATTGAAAAGATCCCGCTGATTATGAAAGAGAATACCGTGCCTTTTGATTTTGAGGCTTTCCGGTTCATCCTGCGAAAGTTCTGCAGTGGTGGCGAATTTGGTACTATACTCAACGAGGATGCGGATAAATCCCTCCTCAAGGAGCGTTTGATTGTCTTCGAAATTGACAGCATTAAGGAAAATGCCTTACTTTTTGCAATTGTCACGCTCAATATAATGGACATTTTCATCCAGAAAATGCGTTACCGGAATTTTCAGCGGAAATCATTGGTCATCGAAGAAGCTTGGAAAGCCATTTCATCACCCCTAATGGTAGGCTTTCTGGTCTATGTAGATAAAACGGTCAGAAAATTTTGGGGGGAACTGATATTGGTTACCCAAGATCTTGCCGATGTTGTAGGTAATGCAATAGTAAAAGATACGATTGTAAGCAGTTCTGATACCGTAATTCTGCTAGACCAAGCCAAATTTCGGGACAATTATGATGAAATTGCAGCAATGCTCTCTATTTCTAAAAGTGAAAGGAACAAGATTTTTAGTGTCAATCAACTGGACAACCGTGAAGGCCGAAGCCCCTTCAAGGAAGTGTATATCAGAAGGGGCGACATTGGAGAGGTTTATGGTGTAGAGGCTTCGCTTCCCCAATACCTGACCTATACCACCGAGAAACCTGAAAAACTAGCGGTGGAAAACTATCTAGCAAGGTTCGGTTCCTATCCTGATGCGCTCGAAGCCTTTATTGGTGATTTTAAAGGTTCCGGACTTTCCCTTGGTGATTTCGTTAAACGGGTCAACTCGGGTGCGTCTGGATTATTAACAAACGCTTAAACAACTTAAAATCATGAAAGTATTTCTAATTATTTTTTGTGCTTTGTTATGCGGTAGCATAAATGCACAGACTCTTTATGTTGATCCGGTTACTTCCGCGGCCATTGCAGGCCATTCAGGCGTAATAAATAGGCAGCTCGACCGTACAAATGATAATCTGAGCCTCATTTCCAGGGGACAGCTGTTGGTAACAGGTCAATTGGTTGTAGTCAATGATATGCAGGACAGGATTTACAGGGGATTGACCGAGGTATCTACAATACTTAACAACCTAATGTCGGTAAAGGAGATTACAGATATTGGACTCGATATCGTTACCGATGTAGAGAAAGCCATGGAACTTGGAAAGTCCAATCCCATATTATTACTCTTTGCCGAGCAAAATGCGCGCGAGTTCAGAACCAGGGCAGTAAGGCTAAGTTCGGAAGTTGGTGCATTTGTGCTCAAAGGTGGCCGTGATAACCTAATGGATGCTGGTGAACGTTCCAAATTGCTAAACCATATTGCATCAGAGATGCGTATTCTTAGGGGCACCTCTTATGGAATGCACCGGGCAATGTATTGGGCAAAGATGAGGGGGATTTTTGCTTCCCTAAACCCGTGGTCTGACTGGGTCAATATGGATGTCCGGATTGCCAATAGTGTTCTGTCGACTGCTAAATACCTGAAAAGATGAGGGCGCTGATTCTATCATTAGCTTCTTTTTTCTGTATACAGATTAGCGAAGCTCAACAAAAAGCACTTAATATTCCCGCAATCCATCAGCTGGTTTCTGATTCCAAAAATGAGCATGAGCGGCAGTCAACGGCAAGGGATAGGCAGGCGGTAAACAGTATTAACGAAGAAGCTAATAGAACGCTTTTAGCGCGGTTCAAAAATAGATACCGGGAATTACAATCACATTTTAATTCCATCGGTACTGCCATTGATCTGCTTGACATCGGAACCCGTGCGGCACCCATGGTCAGTCAGATTGCAAAGGATCAGTATAGTTTATATGAACTGGCTGGAAAAACGCCTGAACTTTTACCATTCGTGCTCCAGACAGAAATTGATCTGCTCGAAAAATCGAGAAATCTGCTTTATTATTTAGCAGGGCTTACGGCCAGTCTTGGTGCAGTAAATCAAATGAAGTCATCGGACAGGAGAATCCTCTTTGACCATATAATTTCGGAACTCTCAAATTTAAGAAATCTGGCAGTCGGACTGGTCCAAACTTTTAATTATGGAAATATATTCGCTTCAATTCGTAAAGCTAATCCCTTTTCTGGTTACGTCGAAATGGATAGGGCAATTGTTAAGGATATTCTCCAAAACGCTAAATACCTCAAAAAATGAAACGAATATTTTATATAGTGCTTTTTGGCCTGAGTTCATTTAGGCTCTCAGCGCAGCGGATAGTTATCGATACACGGCATCTTGCAACAGTAAGCGAAAACGCTGTGGCCAGAAATGCCGCTGAAGTCAGCCATAATGAACTGCTGAACAAGATCAATAAATCCCTGGACAACATTAATACCAATAGTTCAAGCATTGTAATTGCACAGAGCATGATCTATTCTTCTCTTTCCAACGTAAATTCTGCATTGAAAAATGGACTGGCCTTAAGGGATATGTATTCAGTGTGTGAGGAGATCATTGGCTATGGCAGGGAAATGAGTAAGCTAGCCGTAAACGAACCTTATCTTGTACTGTTCAGTGAGCAGATCATCAAAGATGTAGGAACACGCAGTGCCAAAATGATGACAGAAGTTTCAGACTTTGTGCTCAAGGAAGATCAAAATATTCTGATGGATTACAATAGCAGGGATAATCTGCTTACGGGTATCCGAAGCGATCTACAGATTATTCGCGGCTTGGCATACGGTGCATGGAAAGCAATGTACTGGGCAAAGGTTAAGGGAGTGATGAGTATGCTCAATCCATTTCAAGGTTACATTAACCGCGACCGGCAGATTGTAGCCGATATCATCTCAAAGACCAAATATCTCAAAAAATAACACTTAGATATAATGAAGAAGTTATTGGTTTTAACATTGCTGTTGTGTGAAAACATGATAGCATATTCACAGAAACAGATCAAGGATGAAAGTATCGTTAACCAGCAGGAACGTATGGTCTTTAAGCAGTGGGATAGAAAAAAGTTTACACCCACATCTGGTTTTTTAGGGCTAAATCCTTATTACTGGCTAACCTGGGGGTTACATCCCAACTATCCCAAAACGGATCTCAGGCCATTAGGCCCATTTGGGCCACAGACCCAGCGGTTGGGAGCCGTGACCGGTATGCAAGGGATCGATAAAAAATATGAGCTTCATTCTGATACCCTTGCCCAAACTGCCCTATTACAGATTGCGGGGATGTCGGGAATCCTTTCCACAACCGATCCTCTGTGGATACTCTATTATTCCAGGCAGCTGAAAGGGGTAACTGACTTCGATCCAAAAGAACTTTTAGGTAGGGTTCCTCCAAATGCCAGAGAAAAGATCATTGCCAGCGGAAGCCTCAACTGGTATAGCAGGGAGATCGGTATCCTTGCTGAAAGACTGGAAGCGGCACGATCGACAACGCTCGAAAGGGGCGCTAGGATCTTATCTTATCACCGATTGCTCAGTGAATTCCGCAAACTATCGGCGCTCTGGACCGATAAAGTAATTGCCACTGCCCGGGAACCTGCAAAAGTTAAAGTAAGACAGGATCTTATCGGGCAAGATGTAAAGATAGAAAACTGGACACCGGAATCCGATATCAGGATTGCGCGGGAGATCCTTCAGAAAAGAAAGTACTAAATCAAAGGAAAATGAAAAAGATTTTATTGTTTGGAGTGGTCATGATGTTGGCCACTGGTTTTGCAATGGGACAAACTACCGACTACCGCAGATCCTTTGAGTTTCTGCAGGGTAACGGAGTGTATGAAGAAGGAGTGATGGTTATACTCAGAGGGCTTAAGGAATCTATATGGACACATTTCGATATGTTCATTGCCGATGCAAAAGCACTAGCGGCGATATTCATGATCATTTTTTTTGCAATCAAATCTTATGAGATGATCGCTGGAGATAAAAAACTGGAGATTATGCCCTTATTGCGGCCCTTCGGACTGGTGATGATCATACTCTGGTGGGGGGCGTTTGTCAAAATGGTCGCTTTCCCAACTGATCTGGTAGCTGCGAGAACCGAAACTATGTTCAACAGTGAGCAGGCAGAGGTAAACACGCTTAGACTCATTCGGGCCGATTATATGCAGAAGGTTGCCAATTCCCTCTATAGTTTTCAGGCTGAGACAGAAATGGCAGAAAAAGAATCCGATACTTGGATGGGGAGGGCTTGGGATTCCGTGACCAGTACGGTCAAGGAAGGGATGTCGACAGTGGTCAGTCCGGTAATAGAACTGAAAAACCGCTTAAAAATTGGTATGCAGTTGCTGCTTACCCAATTGCTTGAACTGTTAGGGATATGGATACTACGGCTGGCAACCTATGTGATCTTTATGATCCAGATTATTTATTCCACCATTCTTATTATTCTTGGACCATTTGCAGTTGCAGTAAGCATACTTCCCGCTTTTCGGGATTCTTTGAGTACCTGGATCGCTCGTTTCGTGTCTGTTAACCTTTATTTGGGAATTGCATATCTGATTATGTATCTGGTAGCGTTGCTGCAAAAATACGCTATGACCTCTGAGATCAGCAGGTATAAGGAGCTGATCGGAGAAAACGGAGATGCCGCCAATTTAGAAAAAATGGCCTGGTTTGCAGGGAATGGGATTCTATCCTTTGGTACCGTGATCTTAAGTTTTCTGATCGGTGCCATCTGTATGTTTACTGTCCCTAGTATCTCCACCTGGATTATCTCGACATCTGGTATCAGTTCAGCCGCATCAAATTTTGGCCGTGGTTCACAGACCGTTGTCGGTATTGCTAAAAAAGCCACTGGCAAATTCTTTTAAATCTAAATCCACCAACTATGATCATTAAAAATATCGAATCTAAGATCCGGCTGGCAACATTTGTATCTATAGGAAGTCTGGCCTGTGCTTTTCTGATCTGTATTTCCATTGCTTTTTTCGCTTATAAACAGATTGAAGTCGCAAGAAAGAGTATTTACATCTTTGAAAATAATGTACCAGTATTGGCCAGGCAGACTGATGAACAACTGATCAGGCCGGCAATCTATAGGGGACATGTAGAGCTTTTTCATTCACTGTTCTTTTCTCTAACACCAGATGATCGTTATATCGATTACCAGATGAAAAAGGCCATGTATCTAATTGATGAATCGGGAATGCAACAGTACCTAAACCTCAAGGAAAAAGGTTATTTCAGCTCTATACTTTCCAGTAGTTCAGTACTCACTTTACAGACTGATTCTATTTTTATAGATGTCAAAAAGAAATTTTTCCGCTACTATGGGAAGCAGCGTATTGAGCGCAGAAGCTCAATTGTTACCAGATCGCTAATTACCGAAGGGTATCTACGGGACATTCCGAAAAGCGACAATAATCTATATGGAGTGCTTATCCTTTCCTGGAAAACGCTTGAAAATAAAGATGTAGAAAATGTTCAGAAAAATCCGATCTAACAGAGACCCCGGCATAACGGTTTCTGCCGAACTCTATCAAGAATTCAGGCCATACCTGACACTAATCCGCAGAAAAACGGTGCGTTTTTTACGGGCACACCCCAGGCTGGTATTTACTCTGATGGTTGCCCTGATTATCTTTTCATTGCTGTTTTCCTTTGGCCTTTTCAGTTCTGACAATAAGTTGGATGCAAAAGCTAATAATCTCCACAGCCAGCATGGGAGTGGAAAAAATCCGCAGTCTATTGACGACGGATTGTCAAAGATCAGTAGTACGGGTGCAAAACTGAGAAAAACGGTAGAGATCAAAAAACAGGTCGATTCAGTATTGGAGAGGGCTGAGCTGAACAATATGGATACGCTTTTTTTGGAAGCTAAACTAGAGGAGCTAAAGAGGCTTCGTTAATCACAATGTTATGAAAATAAATTTTAAAAAACCACGGTATATAATCCCATTGATTTCCATCCCCTTCTTATGCCTTTTCTTTTATGTATACCAACAGAGTGCATCTAAAAAACAGTCGGGCAACCTGAAGGAGGATATGAATGGTAATCTCACTGAAATATCAGACCAGGTCCGCGAACGGGGCTTATCCGATAAATTAGAGGCTTATAAGAACAGTTACAAAGAGGCAGATGGTTATTCAGCGATTAAAACAGTTAGTGAAGAGCAATTGCCACAGGCAACGATGGCCAGTTCATATTCTGATCGGGAAAAGCAAAAACTTGATTCAATCGAAGAATCGATCAAAAGACAAGCTTACATGCCCAGGCAACTGGAAAATAAATCATATCCTGTTTATTCTGCAGGTAGGTCAGAATATAGTGTTGGTGGCAAGCCTGAGGATCGGGCAGTAGCACAGGCATTGGCAAGTCTGGCGGAGGCCAGGAGTAGGGAGAAACCATCGCCGAATAATATATCAAAGGAAACAGATCCTATGGATCTTTTCAAAAAACAGATGGCTTATGTGGACAGCCTTCAGAAAGTGAATGATCCTGACCATATTGCCCGGCAAAAAGAGAAAATGATAGCAGTGGCCGGATCGGCTAAAGAAGAAAGAACTCTTCAGGTTTCGAAGATTTCTGCACCTACAACCGAATTCAACACGTTAACAGCTTTCGAAAACCGGCCAATGATCACTGCGATCATCGATGAGGATATAACTGGTTATTCCGGTTCACGGATAAGGCTCAGGTTACTTGACCAGGTTTATGCAGGAAAATCACTTTTACCAAAAGGTACTGATCTATATGCCAGGATCAGCGGTTTCTCTGAACAACGTGTGCAGTTAGAGATCAGTTCTGTGATCTGCTCGGGAAAGATCTTGCCGATAAAACTATTGGTTTATGATACGGATGGTTTACCTGGTCTATATGTTCCTGCATCAGCTTTCAGGGAGTTTTCCAAAGGCCTGGGCTCAAGCCCTGTTCAGGGATTTAACACCATGGGCAGTTCCCAGAATCAAAATGAATTCGTAATGAGTACAGTGGATAAACTGTTCCAGTCTACTTCATCGGCTATTGCCAATCTGGTTAGAAAAAACAGAGCCAAATTAAAATTCAATAATCAGGTATTCCTTGTCGATCCACATGATCTGCAAGAAAAAAATTAAAAAGACATGAAAAACAATATTCTAACTATTGTCCTGTTATTCTTGATGGCAGGGACGCTTTCTGCCCAATCTATGGGCAATACAATTGGAGCATCCATTGAGGTCCCAAAAATTTATATCAAACGAACATTAACGCTACATTTTCTTGCTCCGGAAAAAATAACATATGTGGATATTCCAAAGGGGCTCGTTGGTGATCTTCCTGATAAGAACCTGCTAAGAATTAAGATGCTAGATTCAACCAAGTTTAAAGATGGTTATATGGGTGTCCTAACTATCATGGGAGAAAAAAGGATCAAACAGTATGCAATCATCTTTGATGATCGGCCGGAAACGGCTTTCAGTTCTTTGATTGATATCTCCTTTGGCGAGATGAGGGCAGTTGAAGCGAAAAGTTCAATAATCTCTAGTGCCGAACTTGACAGTATTTCCAAAAAAATGTTCGAGCACAAGCCATTCGATGCGGAAGTAAGAGAAAAGAAAAATGGAATCAGGGCAATACTGAATGGCATCACCACTGTTGGACAGTACCTGCTTTTGGATATTAGCTTTGATAATGCGACGAAAATTCCATACGAGATTGATGTGTTAAGGATGCACATTGAAGACCGAAAACAGCACAAGGCAACAACTGTTCAGTCATTGGATGTTGTTCCGATATCCAGCTTTAGAGATATTCCAATCTTTGAAAAAAGCTACCGGAATATATTTGTCTTGCGCAAATTGACCTTCCCGGATCATAAAATACTTAATATTGAATTATCAGAAAAACAGATCTCGGGTCGATCTATTGCCTTTAATATCCGCTATTCCGACATTCTAAAGGCAAAGAAGATCAGCAGGTAAAAAACGGAGTATGGAAGAGTCGAAGGAAATTCAGAAACTACATGGTTTCCTGCAGTGTCTGATCTATTTTGCAATTGCGTTAGAGATAAGCGTTTTCGTATATCTGGGCGCCCCATTTTGGGGGATATTCAATATGGGTTTAGAGAAGGTGAAATCAATCATTATATACAAAGAACTGATTTACAGCAAACTTTCTGTACTGTCATTGATCTGTCTGGTCAGTATTGGTACGCTATCCAAAAAAGAGTTAGATTTTGATCCTAAAACAAAAGTTGTTTATCCTTTAACCTTGGGACTCCTTTTTTATTTTGGCAGCATATTTTTTTATGGAAGACCTAGCAGCTTAGTATTTTCATATACTACGGTAACCAACCTGACCTATATGTTTCTGTCGTTGATTGGGGCGGTAATGATCAGTGTGTCGATGGATAATATCTCAAAAATCATTAGATCGGGACTTGGTAAGGATAAATGGAATGTTGAAGCTGAAAGTTTCATGCAACAGACCAAAAAGATTGAGAATCCTTACTCGGTAAATATACCGATGCTTTTCTATTACAAAGGAAAAGTAAGAAAGGGGTGGCTAAATCTGGTGAACGTTTTTCGTGCAACGATTTTGATCGGGACACCTGGGTCAGGAAAATCCTTTTCGGTTGTAAACCCTTTTATCAGGCAGCTGATTGCCAAGTCGTTTACGGTCTGTTTATACGATTTTAAGTTTCCAGATCTAGCAAAGATCGCATATTACCACTTTTTGCAGGGAAAGAAAAAAGGCTTGTTGAAGGATTTTAGTTTTCATGTCATCAACCTGACGGATGTCGAAAAAAGCCGGAGGATAAATCCATTCCGGTGCGATTATATTACTATGTTGGCGGACGCTTCAGAGACAGCAGAAGGAACCGTGGAAGCATTAAAAAAAGGCGATAAGGCCAGCGGGAGTGACGCTTTTTTTACCCAATCAGCAATCAATTTTCTTGCATCATGCATTTATTTTATGAGCAGATATGAAAACGGAAAATATTCCAGTCTTCCACATGTGATGGCTTTTTTAAACCGTTCTTATCAAGAGATTTTTTCAGTACTTTTTACCAATCCTGAATTGGTCTCATTACTATCACCTTTTAAGTCTGCATTCGCCGCGAAGGCCTTTGATCAGCTGGAGGGACAGATCGGAACGCTAAAAATATTTATGAGCCGTATGGCTACAAAGGAAACATTTTGGGTGTTTTCCGGGAATGATTTTGATCTAAAAATTTCGAATCCGAAATCTCCGGGAATTTTAGTAATGGCTAACGATCCCAATACACAGAATATCAATTCTGCATGTTATTCGGTGGTAATCAACCGCCTTACACGGCTGATTAATTCGAAAGGCAACCTTCCTTCTGCAATTTTACTAGATGAAGGTCCCACGCTTTTTGTTCACCGGATCGAGAACCTGATTGCAACGGGTAGATCCAATAAAGTAGCCGTATTAATAGGAATGCAGGAATTGCCCCAGTTCAAACAACAGTATGGAAAAGATACCGCAACAACCATCACTTCCGTAGTTGGCAATGTGCTGTCCGGTTCGGCGAGGAACAAAGAAACGCTTGACTGGCTGGAAAGAATTTTCGGTAAATCGAAACAGATCGGAGAAAGCATTTCTATCGATAGGAGCAAAGTGTCGAAATCAATCAGCGAAAAGCTGGAAGTTTTAATCCCAGCTGGCAAAATCACTACCCTTGGCGCAGGAGAGCTTGTGGGGTTACTTGCCACGGATGCGGATGATAAATATACGGGTGAGTATGAAACCTCAGCTGTAAACTGCAAAATAAACCTGGATCTCAAAGAAATTAAAAAGGAGGAAGAAGGATATGTTGAACTGCCGGATTTTTACGATTTTGGAGGAAAGAAGGAAGAAATCCTCACACGGAATTTTTTGCGGATCAATAAAGAAATCGAATTATTGGTCGCTGGTTTTATGTAGTGTTATGTTTATCAGTGCTAATGGATACGGGGCCATTCAGGATACTGTTTCTTCTAAAAATTGTTATGCGACACTTCCGCTTAAAGTGTTTAAGCTAAATTCTGGATTTGGCTTTAGGCTTCATCCCGTTACCGGCGAAAAAAAATCATTTCATAAAGGGATTGACATCGCAGCAAAAAATGAAATTGTCTGTTCTGTTCTAGATGGACAGGTTGTTAAGGTTGGATATACCCCGATAATGGGAAACTTCGTAACAGTGAAATATGGTAACTATACAGTTTACTATGCACACCTTTCAAAATTATATTGTGTGGTAAACCAAAACCTTTATACGGGATTTCCAATCGGTTTAAGCGGATCGACTGGAAGAACAACTGGCGAACACCTGCATTTAACAGTGCAGCATAAAGGTCTGCCGATCAATCCACTTTATTTCTTAGCAGATATACTTTTTAGAAATGATAATGAGCTTGAGCAGTATCTGAATCTGTAGTTCAAAAAATTGCAGCAGTTGCTGCCCACATAATTTAACCCAAACTTTTAAATACACCCATATGCAGTATTCAAATTTGAATGTGCGCGATCTTCCTGTTGAGGATTTGCGCGAACTCGGACTATTTAAGGATGGGGAGATTAATCTTCCCAAGAACGATATCGATGCATTGCTCTCTGGCATGAGGACTAGCTTAATCAAGCTAAATAATGTCATTCACAGTGGTGTCGAAGTGCAGGAGATGAACGTAAAGCTTTCTCTTGCCAAAAATTCAGATGGAAAAGCGGAGCTTTTAGTTCACCCGGTATACAAACAATCAATTGCGCCGAAAATTATTTCATCAACGGAGGCAGATGATCTGATTACCGGACTTAAAGCAAACCTTATCAAAGAAACCGTTGAAAATGGACAGAATAAAAAACTGATGGTGGAATATGACTGGGACACAAGGGAGTTCATTGTGACTGATACTTCAAGATTACGCGTTCCCGAAATGGTGAATGGTATACCACTAACACCTTATCAAAAAGAGCGTTATGCCAATGGCCGCCAGATTGAAATGCCTGATGGGACTACCTTTCAGGCCAGTAGCGCTACTCCGGATGGAATCCGTTCCAATAGGTTGGCGCTTGTCGTCTCTCTTTTGATGGACGGTGGAATATCCTACCTTCTGCTAACAGGTCTAAAAGCCATGGTTGGCGATCGGGGACTGTTGCCGCAGAAAGATGAGCGGAATGAAAATTATCATAAGGCCCTTCAGGCAGCGGCCGCGCAGAAGTCTACGGTTAAGAACCCTGAAGAAACAACCTCAGCCATATCCAATAATAACGAGTATTCACGTGGATACGGCAGATCAGGGGTGTCGAGATAATCCTGTTCAAACAAAATAATTAAATGAATTTTAACCTTAATTTTTTCAATTATGAATGAGAATAATTTGGAGTACTTACAGAATACATTGAAGTACTTAGGCTTTGGAGATTCTCTTAATGCAGATCTAAAGGAGTCAATTGCACATGGCCCCGTGGGCTTTAAAATCCAGTCTCCCACCAAGGAGATGCCAGATCCGGCTAAAAGATATGAGCCGGAGTTTGGTGATAAGATGACATACGTACTTAGTTTTTCAAAAAGTAAGGAAACCGACATGTATTTTTTTAATAGCTATGAGGCAACACTGAAAAAAGCGGACACAAAGGATCTTATTTCGCAGACCTTTTATATCAATAAAGGGAAAGGAGTTACAGCCAAAGAAAGTTATAACCTGCTGTCGGGACGTGCTGTAAATAAAGATGTTGTTTTAAAGAGTGGCGAAAAAGCGAACCTTTGGCTTAAGTTAGATTTTACCGAACATACTCCAGAGAAGGGTTACGCAATAGATCCTTATGGTAAAAATTATGGCTTTAGTCTTAAAGAAACAGTAGAAACTTTTCACATACTTAACATGGAAAAGCTAGGATTTAAAGATCAGTTGCTCAAAAGTCTTGAACGGGGTAATCTTCATGAGGTATCCTTCATGAAAAATGGAAAGGAAGTAACTGGCTTTGTTACAGCTAATCCTAAGTTTAAAACACTTGATTTCTATGATCGTGATTTAGGGGAGATCTACAGTAAAGCTGTAGACCGCAAGGAACCGGTATTAAAAGAGGAAAAGGAAAAAGAATATGCTCTCGAAGGCGCAATAGAGCCAAAAGTCGAAGAAAAAAAGGGTCGGGGTAGGTAATCACTAATTCAGGTTTGTAATAATGCAGGGGGCTTTTAGTCCCCTGTCTTGTTGTATATGATGTTTTTTAATATCATGGTATCCTATCTGTTGAAACAAATATTTTAATGAAGTAGCTAGCTACTATAACTTAATCAGTATGGAAAGTCAATTAACTGTTGAAATGATTCTAAGACACCACGATCTTACGGTTGAAGAAGTTCTGTCACTACCATTATTCGCAAATTTTACTGTTGATGAAGCAGAAGATCTAATATTAACTGTGAAAAAATTTTCGATTATTGTATTTAATGCCCATCAAAAGTTAGAGAGTGATGATGGAAAAAGCGATTGATTATTACTATATTAAGTGATATACATTAAGGTAAAATTATTATATGTCAGATGTTTTATTTTTTGATTCTTTCGCCAAGGGAAAACAACATAAGCAAGTAACCCGGAGTAAAGAATGTGTTATTTATACCAGAGTGAGTGGTAAAGACCAGGTTGATAACCTCAGCCTAGGTACTCAGCTTAAAGCCTGTACGTCGTACGCTGAAAAGTTTGGTTTCGATATCATGGCCCAATTCGGAGGTACCTATGAGAGTGCGGAGAATGATGAAAGAAAACAATTTACAGCAATGTTATCTTTTGTTAAAAAATATAAAGGAAAAATTTCCGCCATATTAGTTTATAGTCTTGAACGTTTTTCTAGAAATGACAATTCTATTTGGTTAAGTGGTGAACTCAGGAGGTTAGGGATTGAAATTATTTCTGTAACGCAGCCAATTGACACTTCAAATGCATCTGGTCAGATGCAACAAAAATTACTTTTTCTTTTTGGGGAATTTGACAACCAGTTACGCAAGCAAAAGTGTACAGCAGGTATAAGGGAAATGCTGCTACGTGGCGATTGGCCAACCAGTCCCCCTCTTGGTTTTGATATTGATAAATCAGGAAATCGAAGAAAGATAGTGGTCAATGCAAAAGGTAGGTTATTACGTCAGGCATTTGAGTGGAAGGCCTATGAAAATGTCTCCAACGAAGTTATTCGTGACCGTTTGGCGCTGAGGGGATTAAAATTGATCCATCAGCGGATATCTGAAATTTTTAGGAATCCATTTTACTGTGGTTTAATGGTTCATAATATGCTGGAAGGTAAAGTAGTTGAGGGAAATCATGAAAAACTCGTTCCTAGAGAATTATTCTTAAAAGTTAATGGTTTGTTAGATACATTGTCACATGGATTCTCAATCAATGAGGAAAATGTAGATATACCACTTAAACGGTTTATGGTCTGTGCTGAATGTGGTAGGCCTTTAAGTGGGTATTTAGCACGTAAAAAAAATATTCATTATTATAAGTGTAAAACCAAAGCATGTTGTAATAATAAAAATGCTAATGATTTAAACAGAAGGTTCGAAAGGGTTTTGGAATTTTTTAAAATAGAAACGGCAAAAGACTATTTAGAATTAATAAAAAATCAAGTGGTGGCAACCTTTAACCAATTAACTAAACATAAGGAGACAGACCTTATACAGTTGGAGAATAGCTATAGAGAAATTAAAAGTAAAGTAGATCGTCTTGAAGAAAGGTATATTGAGGAGGAGGTTAGTAATGAACTTTATACTAAGTATCATGAAAAATATTCTCAAGAAAAATATGAAATTGAGCGTAATTTAATGACGCTATCAAATAAAAGTTCGAACCTAGTAAAATGTGTCGAATTAGCGATCGAATATGCCACTCAACTGCCTTCTAAGTGGGTTTCTGGTGATTATCATACTAAGCAACAATTGCAATCATTACTATTCCCTAAGGGTATAAGTTATGATAAGAAAAATGATAAAGTTCGAACCAAGGAAATCAATTTTGTGTTTTTGTATATAGCTTATTTTCAGCAGGTTGTCCTTAAAAAGCAAAGAGGCATACCAGAATTGGATCTGAATTATGCCTCTTTTGCCGCTTCGGTAGCGGGGAGCAGGATCGAACTGCCGACCTCAGGGTTATGAATCCTGCTGACTTGAAATGTAGATGGTTTAAAGTAGTCTTAAATGCGGTTTTTGATGGCCTGCAAGCCATTATTAAACTATGTTAGACTAGATTGAACTACCAAAAACGTTAACAATACGTTAACAAAATTTATAGCTTGCATTCGTGAAATAATTGATTTTTTAAATTTAAATTCACAGAAATGGGAGCAGTAAAATTGGTCGTTTGGTCACGACCAAATAAAGATGGCCAGTATCCAATCGCAGTAAAAATCTCAAAAAATGGGCAGACACCATCTTACATTTTTACAGAGCATGCTTTGAGTGAACGCAGTCTTTGGGATAGCAAGGCGCAACAGGTTACAAAAGCACACCCGAATTATAAACGACTGAATAACCTTTTGTTGAAGAAGCTTACCGAGGCTACAGATACTACTCTGGAAATGGAGGCCAACAAAACTGATAGCTCAACGCGCGCTATCAAAAAGAAAATAAAACCTGTTTGTGGTGCAACATTTAATGAAATAGCTGATATCTATCTCAAAGACCAATTGGCCTTAGGGCAATACAATATTTATAACGCAGACAAACCTCGTATTGAACGCTTTATAGAATTTGCCAAAAACAAGAATATGCCGTTCTCAGAAATTACTGTAGGCTTGCTCGAAAAATACCAGCGCTATCTTCGAACATGTAAAAATAAAAACCAAAAGAAATCTGATGAGCCGAAATTTATAAGTGAACGAACTGTCGTTAATCATCTATTGCTTATGAGAACGCTATATAACAGGGCGATCAAAGCTGGTGCCGCAGATGTTAAAAACTATCCTTTTGGGGAAGAGGGAAAGATTTCAATAAAATTTCCTAAGTCTTCCAAAATAGGATTAATCGATCAAGAAATTGCAAGCCTGGAAAACTTGGATTTGTCTGCGAACCCAATATTAAACCATGCAAGAAACATTTGGCTTACCGCGTATTACTTTGCAGGAATGCGTATTACTGATGTTTTGCTACTAAAATGGAGTGACATTAAAAACGATAGGCTATTTTATACAATGTCTAAAAATAATGAGCCTTGCTCTCTTAAGATTCCTCAAAAAGTTCACCCAATTTTAGAGCAGTATAAAACGGATGAACCGAGACATGATTTAATCTTTCCAGAATTAAAGTTTCTTGATACTTTAAATGATATCTATTTATTACAGAAAAGAATTTCGCATTGCGTAAATTATCAAAATACAAAGATGAAAAAAATATTTGCGATGCTTGATATAAAGAAAAAGTCATCAACTCATGTAACAAGGCACAGTTTTGCGCAACGTGCAGAAGAGTTAGGAATACATCCACGTGTTGTGCAGGAACTTTATCGTCACGAAAGTATTCAGACAACAATGATCTACCAGTCCAATTTTTCAAAGAAAAAAACAGATGAGGCTTTGGATCTAGTGGTCGGATAAATTTGGTAGTTTTCTAATTTTTGTTTCCAGCAAAAAAAAAATATATTTGGCTTGAGAGCGTTAATTTAGATAAGAGGGGTAGTAAGAAATTATTATCCCTTTTTCATTCTATTCAATGTAGCAGATTAATTTTACAGCCATACCAAGAGCGTATTTATTATAATCTTAAAATGGTTACTGAATTTGTAGTAAGTGTGAATGCTCTTACTCCATTAATTGCGAATAAGGTTAATCACGAGATGCTTGTAATTTCTGCCGATTGGAAATCTTAAATTATTCTCCAATATAACCGTGTTGTGATCAATTGCTCTTATCTTAGGAAAAATTTTGATTGCCTATGGTATTTATCAGACTGTAGCGGCTTTTCGGAAGTATATTTGATACAGATACATTTAATGTAGCAAAAAGAATAAATTATCTAAAACAGTTAGATAGCAATCGATCATATATTCGTTTCTGCTCTTGAGCATATATAGTTAGAAACTAATCTTTAGCAGCTACAATTTTAAAAATATCTTGATCCTGATGAAATCCTGCCATTTACTTTTCTTCATTAGATAAATCTTCAAAGGCCTTTTCTACCATTGCTCGGTTAATGCTGGATTTCTCCCTAGTGATATCGTATTCCCCGAATGTTTGCGGTACAAATTTTAACGAGGAATAAAATGATTGACAATTTTCTTTAAGAAACTCGCTAAGGGATAAGTGCATTTTCTTCTTTATTTCGATTATTTGATCAACGTCCTTTTCGAGGTCTTCAAAGTCACATTGCATTTCAAGTGTTCTGTTATATGAAACAAAATATTTGTCTTTTTTTTCATTACCAGCCCAATATGATATTGTATATGCGAGTATAGATGTGTTTTCTAGCGCTCGCCTCCAACTGGATCGGGTGTCATAAGAACCTGTAATTGTACTATGCGTTTCAAAGTAAGAAAGATTAACTGAACCGTCAACGAGAATATAGTTTTCTTTTAAAATCTTCATAACTCAAATTTATATATTAAAGATCAATCAAGACAAGAATGAAGAAGCTGGCTAATTCGGAGAGCTTGCTATATCAAATATAGTTTCCTTATATAAGAATTCTTTCAAACTGTTTATAATTTCTAATTATTAAGTTATGTAAATGATGATTATCTCAGTATAATTATTAAAAATATTTTAGGCGTTACCCAAGCTGCGCAAGGGTCGGGCTTTTGCTGCAATCTTTTATTCGTACCTCATAAAAGGATTTCCGCGACAATCCTCACGCATGATCAAGGCGGCACATATGGCCGCCTTGATTTTAAATTTCCAATAAATCCCCGCGCGCTTGCGGCTTACGTCCTACGGCACGTTTAAAAAAAGCATTTAGGGAGTGTTTTTTCGCCTATCTGGCATTCTTGAATGGATTACAATAAAGTATATGTTGATGCTGTTACCTTTTTTACAATCACATCAACGGGAATAGGTTGGCCGTTTAGTTTTTTCCCACCATTTACATTTATACCATCGTTTCCGATTACTCCTAAGTTCCACAGGTATATTAATTCAATGATTTGCCTGCAATCTTTATCTTTGTTTTTAGGGTCAATTACTTTGAATACCGCTTTCGTTGAATCAACGTCTTCGGTTTTGTATTCACGTGGTAGAATGTTTTTCAACTGTATGAATTCCGAATAGGGATCAGGAAATGAATACGGATTATCAGCCACTACAATATTTTTGGGTATAATCTTTATATTACCTGTCTTTGTAGAATATTTCTTGTCTCTCCTGTCAGTGAACTGGAATAAAAGTTGAATGACCTTATCATTATCGTTATCAAGGTACACCCCATACCCCAATGAAAAACTGTTTTCGAATACATATCTTTTGTTAGCGCTGCCTGTGCCTGTTCCCGTGCCATTGCCATTATCTGATGGAGGCGGTGTAACCACCACCGGAGGCGTTACCGGAACAGGGTCACTGCCTTTGCCACAAGAAATCATGACAAAGATTAATAGGGCAGCACTTATTGTTGAAAGAGTTTTCATGATTACTAAATTTTATTAAAGGAAATATTTTGGCTCGATAGCAGCTTTCAGCTTCTGCTCATTTACCTTCGTCATAGTAAAATAGTATGCAACCAATACTAAGGCTAAAACAATAAGTGTTACAGCATATTCACCTATGAAATAAAAAGTGAATGCAGGCACTATAAAGTATGTCAATATTGCAAATACTCCTATCAATAAATATTTGTTCGGCGCACATAGGCGTTTAACATTGTATTTGTGGTAAAATGCTCTATCGAGATTATGGTTGATTACAACAAGGTTTCTGCCTTTCGCTTTTCCCCATCTTGACGTTGATACAACCGTCAGGGTATTTCCGGCACGGCAGGCTACGTCGAAATTTCTCAACCTGAACAAATGATCTTTCCCTGTTTTGTCTTTAAGGTAGATATCGTCACCGACAACCACCGCGGAGGTAATGTCTGTACTGTAATGGTTGCCATGCGTATATCCCGTTGAGCCAAAAACATGTGTGTTTGAACTTTTATCCAAATGTTCAACGGTTCCAGTTATACCCTTTAATTGATAAGGGATGAAATTAAGTTTGATGGTGTTCATTTTTCTTCGAAGGATCAAATTATAATTGATATCTATGATTATTCTGGAATACAATTAAATGCCTGCGTAAACTTCGCCTGCTGCTTTTCGTTTAGCTTATCACCATACTTTCCATTCTTTTCAGCAAAGACCTGAAACAGTTTTAGTTTTCCTGTGGTAAAAATGTGTTCTTCCTTACTGCCCGGCTCAAGTACAATCATAAGATTGATGTTTTCCAATTGCGGTTTCAGTTCAAGGTTTCTATTTGGCAAGCTGCCATAGCTACCTGTTGTTTTTATGGTTAAAACAGTGTTTTCATCGAACAGGAATTGCGCGCTATCAATATGCAACGTTGCAAGGTTCTTTGTGTCCTGCTGAACGATCATGGAAAGTATTGAATTAGTATTGTAGACCAACGTTAGTTTTCCGCGATCCCTGCCAATGGCAAAATCACCTAATTTCGTTGGTGCAAGTGCAATCGTTTCCTTGCCACCATCTTTGGTTTTAACTTCCCTTAATCGGCAATCTTTGGCATTTGCTGAGGGTATTGCTTTAAAGGGTGGAAAAGGCATTTTTACAGTTGCCGGTTTTGCAATTTGCGATTTCGGCAAGGCTGAAGCTGTTGTTGGGGCTGATGCTGTTTCCGAACCTTTGGAAACCATCGCTGTAATCACATCATCCGGCACACCTTGTTTTTTTAGGGCAATCAATGCAGCCGTTGAGGTATCAAAACCGCTTTGCTTGTTTTCGATTGATTTAACAATTGCAGCTTTGGGTAAACCGCCTTTGACCATCGCAATAATCTTTGCATTGGTCAGTTTCTCAGTGTTCTGCGCACTGGCATTCATACAAGCCAGAGTGCAGGCTGTAAAAACGGCAATAAAGAAAAGTTTCATAATTTGAGCTAAAATGTCTTTAGCCCCTTTCAGACGGTTTATAAAAAAACAGCGCGGGGCCCTCATAAGCTTCCGCGCCCGACCAAGAGCGCACACACGAATGAGCTAACCCCACGCATAGCGTGGCAGTACTCGGCCTCGTGTGTTTGTTTTTAGCGTTTGGAATTTTTGGTCGGTTCGGAAGCTATAAAACGAGTTCGCAGTTCAAGAAATTAATAATCTAAAGTACGAAGAAAATTGATATAGAGAGATTATGAATGAAAATTATTATTCCACATACCCATAAGGATTTTGAAATTTATCTATTCTTTCAATTACTATTACTTTAGGTATCAAAAAGGTTTCGTGTAAAATTTCTCTAGCGTTTGATGTAAAGAAAGACAGGCTTGGTGTAATAAAACCTTCGTGTAACTTTTTTGATGGTATCTTGGCTGACTAATTATTGAAACCAAAATGTCTATCTTATCAGCTCTCCAAAGTTCTCTTTTGTTATTTAAGAGTTTTTCCTATTTCAAGGAATGTAAAGTTTATAATGCTGGCATTTAAAATCTGAACTTCAATTAATGCAGCTTGAAACTTTAAAACAATTAAATAATAACATGAACAAAACCAAATTTAAATTAATCGGGAAGTATATGCTCCTGATTGCTCTTACAGGATTAACAATTTTGGGGTGTAAAAAGGAAAAATCTGAAAATTTACCGGATGAAATCGCTAGCAATTCAAAAGAAAGATTAAGCTTGACAAAAAAGGATTTTAATGGAATTTACTCAGAATTAAGAAAAACAAATGGCAAAGAGCTGCCTGCTAATATTTCAAGCCGTTTTCCGGAGTTTGTTTCACTCCTACATCACGATTCAAGACTGGTAAGTAAAACGGCACTATCAATTAAGCCAAATTCTACTCTTATGTTGGCGCGGAAGGACGCTTTGAAAGCATCATTAACGCCATTACCTAAAACCAGTACAACGCCAACCCCTACGAATGGACAAGATACTCCAACCTATGATGAGGTAATGACAGAGCTTGTTGACGATCAGGCTTTTAAATCACTTCTTAATGTGGAGGGAGAAATTCAGGTGGACGATATTGTCTACAAAGTTACCCCTTACGGTACATTTTTCACAAATGCAAGTAACTATAATTCGCTTAATAGTGTATTTGCAGATATTGCATTACAAAATGACTACACGTTACGATTGGAAGATCAGACCGCACCTATCCTAATGAATTCAGTACAGGTTCAAAGTACACAATACAATGATGTGAGGTTGCTTAATAGCAATGTCTTTTTTGTTGACTCTTTTGTTGAAGAAGATGTACCACAACCGGAAGTAACTGTTTTTCCGTCTGATGAAGCTTTAGCCCCACTTGTATTTCCAAGTATCAATGATTCAGGGAATAACAACGGTAATACCACAACGCCACCACCGCCATCAGACGATCTTCCAATCGAAAATCGCCAAAGCTATATTCTGAATAAGGAGATGGGAACCAATACTTCAAATCCTGATCCTGCTTATAATAATAACATTGAGTATTCAATTGAATTCAGAAGTGGTTTGTTAGGTTCAGGAAGTCTTTTGCAAACCTTTTTTGATAACTCAACGAGATATAATAATTTTACTAACAAGTATCGAATGAGTGCATTATTCTATAATAGAAACTATGGGATTATAAAAACGCTTGGTATAAAAGTGAAATGCCAAAAAAAGGGATGGTTGTGGTGGAACAAGACCGAAGCGCAGGAAATCAGAGCCGGATGGGATTATATTTCGTACAAGTCGGATCGTAGCGTCGACAAAATTGGTCTTCCAAGCACCAAATTTGCCCCATCAATCGGAGAACCGTTTTTGATCAATCCTACGGAAGATCCATTTTATGGTGTTCCAATGTGGTCAAGCACCGACAGCTATGCCAAACGTTATAATCTGTATGGATGGTATATGAAACGCGGAAGCAATGAGATATTTACCATTACAATCCCTGGTGGCATTTTACCAGTTAATAATTTGGAAGATATCGAGTTACCATCAAGCATATTTAAAGGCATTGTGCAAAGTGGCTGGAACAAATTAAAGAACGTTCTTGAAGCTTCGGCTCCGTCAGCTGCACCATCATTATATAATCCAAATGCCAAGAATTTTAAATTTCCGGTTTATCCGTTAAATGGGCATGGCGAAGTGAAATATCTGTCAATCAACGATATGGAGAATATGCCAAAATCATTTATGAAAGGCATCTCTAAAACACAATATCTAAATGGTGATTACAAAGTATATTCGATTGTTTCTCCACAGGAAATTCGTGAATACAATACGGATATGATTGATATTCCACTAGAATTCTCGACAGTAGATGTAAATCTATCAACTAATGTAAATAAGCTTGCACTTGATATCGGCCAAGCTGCAAGGTCTTTGCTAACAGATCAACTGGGCGCGCACTACGACGTAGATAAAGGAACAATCATCGGCGCTGTAAAATGGGATAACCAATGGAGATCGATAAGATTAAATTTTAAAATGAAAGACTAAAAAACTATGAAAAAGAAGCTAATTTTATTAGGGCTTGCAATTTGTACCGCAGGCATCGTGAAGGCGCAAACAATTACCAAACAGGAAAAGGGATATTTCAATCTCACGGAAGTTGGGTACACAGGTGGAAACCATACGTATGAACAACAGGTAAATCCATCTAAATATGAGGGGCGCACTTCCGGCGCTTATGCCTTTAGTTTAAGAAACATCAATGGCGTATTTTTAACCAACAAAATATCAGTTGGCTTAGGTTTAGGGCTTGAAAATTACACAGATGACGACAGCTATTTTACCAACAACAATCTGTTTCAGTTATTCTTGGATGCGAGATATTATTTTAAGAATCAAAATAATACTTTTTTCGCTTATGGCGATGCAGGAACAGGCTTAAAGATAGCTGATGATTTTAGAAAAGGCCAAATGTTCAACCTAGGGCTTGGATATAAATTTAAAGTTGCTCCTAAAGCTGGGATGACTGGAAGTTTAGGTTATAGCGATCAAACGATTAAAAGTGATCCCTCAATCACAAAAAACCGTTATTACGGTTTTGCAGTTAAAGTTGGGCTACTGTTTTAATATCAAATAATAAAAACAACACAGGCCAGAACAGATAGTTCTGGCCTGTGTTGTTTAAGGCCTTCACAGAAAGACCAAATTCTTTCCTTTTTAATAGGGCAATGAAAAGAAAAAGGAACAATAATTTCTTACTGCTCCCTTTATCTAAATTAACGCTCTCGGAGTACAAGATAAGTTTTTATTTTAAATGAAAGCAAATTGGGTTAAATTTATGGCAATCATATAGAAAGCTAACCTTCGCATTTGTTAAATTGTTATATTGGTTCATTGTTTAATCTTTAACGTTAATATTCAAAAATTACTACAATGACGAAAAAACTCTCAATGCTAGTTGTAGCTATGACGCTATGGGCTATATCTGCAACCGCACAGTTAAATGTCAAAGGATACTATCGGAAAGATGGTACAGGTATGTGTATTAGGAAAGCGGCTTATAGTAGTTCTACTGATTTAATAATAGGTCATATAACAGAGTATGTCGATGGTGATGTATGGATATACGATTTCAATGGCAAACTAATTAAAAGAATAAAGCCAAAAAGAAAATGAGATATTTATGGTTTCCACTTGCAATGCTGTTATGTATTGGCATGATGCCCTTTCAACAATTATTAAAAGTACAAGAGGCTAATTATATCGTTATAGCTATCATACATTATTCTATATTTCTCATTTTCTTTAATGCAGCAAAGTCTTTAACAGAACTGTATTCATCAAGTAAGAAGGAGTTAAAAGGAATTCATATAAATTTCAAGACCTCTGTAGTGAAACTATATTATCCTTTTGTTGCTATGGCTCTAATAGGTATAGGTTTATCGTGGATGTCTTTAAGAAGACTTTATAACCTAAATGACAATGCTTTTGCCTCAATGCTTGTTATAATACCCATAATCTTAGGAGTAAAATCTGAAATAAAAAGACACAATGAAACATTAAAAAGTGATCCAATATAAAAGCCGGAGATTAATCCGGCTTGCCTTTTTTTAGTGCGTTATTGATCTTCAGCGTACCTTTGTCGTCCATCGCTTTCTCTTTCGTATTGATAACTTGTATAAGATAGGCACAAAATTATTTTAAGAGGGAACCGCAACCCCGAAGATAGCCCCGGATTAATTCCGGGGCTATCTGTTTTTAGAAACAAAGCACCGCATCCAGTGCCTCGTCTGCTTTTTCATGGGAGAAATTGCTTTGGTAATTCATCGTTGTAACGATGGAAGAGTGGCGGTACCGTGCTGTGTGTACCGTTAAGATGCCTTTACCACAAGTTTATTCCAAAATACTGCGAATTACTGGCAAAGGAGCGTATCGCCTTATTCTTTACAGTACAATCCTAACCTGCAATTATATATCTAAAAATGCTGTTTCCAGAATATCAAGATATTTTCTGAATGTGTAGGATTTGTTTCTTTCTCTGTTGCTATCAGGAACAAGGATATCAATCTCAACAAAAGTCGTTAAAAGCTTTTGCGCAGTGTTGTAAGAATTTGCTTCCAACAGTTCCATGACGTCATTTGTATTTAAAATCGGGGTATGGCAGAGCTGTTCCAACAAAAGTAGGGCATTCTTGCGCACCCTGCTGGTTTGGTCTGAATGACCATGTTACATTCCTGTAACAGATTATCAATTCCCCAGGCACGCTTTACGATATCATCGGCACATGATCTTATCGCACGTAAAAAGTATACCCATCCTTCATAATCACCCTTCAGCCTTACCGTATCTAAACGATCATAATCTCACTACGGAACTTCATAAAGAAAAAGGATGGATAAACCTTAAGTCAATATTATTTTATTTCTATTTAATGAAATATTGCGTTTTTTGGAGGCTGTTATTTCATATTTTTAACAATTAGATTTGTATATCTAATAAGCCTATTACGCTTCAAATTTCATATTTTAGATCTACAATTCTTATTTATAAAATTATTTAATTTTATTTTTTTAATTGGCATTATTTGTATATTTAAAATAAAAAATATGAAATTAACTCTCATCCTATTGCTCTCCTGTATTTTTACTTCATCAGCATTTTCACAAAAGCTTTCAAAATCACAGATTAAACGAATGAATAAGGCAACTCATTCTTTATTTAAAGGACAATGCAATCTAGAAAATATTGCTTGGATGAAAGTTACTGAAGGATATGATAAGAATGCGGTATTAGCATTAGCAGCAGAGATATCAGCAGCGGCTAAAGCTGATGCAAATCAAATTGCCCAAATTGCCGAAGGTAAAGGTGATGTTAAGGCTTCTGCAAAATTTGATGAAACAATAAAAAAAATATCCTCAAAAGAGGTTGAGGTTTCTAAGGAGTTTTTTGAGCTATATCAAAAAATGAGAGCTCCTATATGTAATATTTATACCTCTGTTCAATCAGGTTTTTTTGATAATAGCCCAGAGCTATTATTGGAAGCACAAAAATCATTTATCGAAATGAATCAGGAATGGTTAAAATACACACTTGAAGAGGAAAAAAAAAGCCCGCACTAATCCTTGAAAGTCGTAGCGACTCAATCATTAGATTTAGCATTGTTAACAACGATCCCTCTCGTGATATGTATGTTGTACAAATCTATCTCGCTCACCCAACTTCGAAACAACAAGGTGGAGTTGTTGGATGGAATGGAGCAAATTGGGTTCCACGAAAAAATCTAGGGAAATTTCTTATTGATGTTGCAAAGCCAAATACTAAGCTAATGAGCGACTCTTTAACTTTAATTATCAGCAAAAACACTAGTGAAAGTTTTATTTTTGGATATTCAATTCAACAAAACATAGACAAGCCCTTTGATAAGGAATTTGTGAACTGGAAACATTGTTTTTTAGTGATAGAATATCTAGGAAAAAGTGGTGTTAACGCTCTTATTGCTCCAGCTTATGAAGGTGTAAAGGTTAAAGAGGGAGATAGCTATGAAATTTCTTTGAGTCGTTTAAGAGGAGATAACTAATTTAGCCAATTACCATACGAATAAATTCTATTTAAGCTGAATTTTCTTCATCCATTCAAATTTCTTTTCCAAAGTTGCGCCCGTACCATATTTTGTTCGGTCTCTAAAAGCATGTCCCATCAAATCAGTTTGAATACGGTCATTACAATCCAGGTTAGTCAACCGATCCTGAAAACTATGGCGAAGTGAGTATGCGCTATGTTTAGGTGTTTCCAGTAAGTTGTTTTGACGAAGATATTTTGCAATTGCTGAATTTGTAGAATCGATATCACTAACCAATTCCGAAAAGCCTTGCGGAAATTGCTGGAACGCGTCAAGCGCATATCCAACAAGAGGCATCAACCTTTCACGATGCTTTGTTTTTAGCTTATCTTTCTCATGCGGTTTGATTAAAAAGTACGGTATTTTCCCTTCAAGAAATATTTCGTTTGGTCGAACACCAACTATTTCGTCGACACAAACGCCAGTCTCGGCAAAAATCTTCAATAGCGCCTGATTTACCTGGGACAAGCCCGCCAATTTGATTGGGTTCAATAACACATTAATAATATGGTTTGTTGAAAAGGGCGGACGTTGTTTCTTGTCGTCAACGTTGAAAAGAAACTTATTGAACACATGGCTTATATCCAACTTTATTTTGCGGTCTTCGCACACCGTAGAAATCATCGTTTTGGTATAAATAAGAAGTTTATCGGCAGTTCCGAAGCTTATCTCCTTTGCTTTAATTCTACTTAAATACCAATCTTTGATTTTGTTGGCATCATCCTTTGTGAAACTGTTTATGGTTTTATTACCGAGTGCCGAAATCACGTTTCTCATGGCTAATTCACGAGGATTTTTCCATTTGATATACTGCTTTTCTGATTTTTCCACTTCCACGCTTTTTGTCAAACCTAGAAAGATTGGGAAAATTTCACTCAATGTTATCTCTGGCGGCGTTTCAGTACCGAAAACAGCCTCGACTCTTTTTTCCGAAAAATCATTTTCCACGAATTTCAGGCGATTGAACAAATCCAAAAAGTCACCAATCGCGATTTGGTTTACATGTTGGTACTGAAAGCCAAATAAACTGGCGCGTTCCACGAGGTTCTTATACTGGTCATGGCAATGTTTTGCCCCTGTTGCGATAAGACTTGACCAATATTGTTCGAGTTTTTGGTTTTCCTTGCTTGCAAGTCGTTTGGCGATTTTTCTGCTGTCCGTTTTGAGGGAATAGCGAATAAGCTTACGCGGGTCATATTCCTTAACTTCGACAGGAACGCGGCGATTGAAGTACCAGGTATTTTCGCGACAAATGATGTTATGCAATGGACTGACTCCCAAAATGTGTAACAGTTTTGTGTTACAGTTTTGGGAAGACTATGTTCTTAAGTCACTCCGACTGATAAAAAATCTAATTTTTGCAAAGGTTTGCAAAAGAATATTGTTTCAAAATCAGGCCAAAAATGGCGGAGAGGAAGTCGTCAAAGCCAAAACTGGAAAAACTGTTAGTGGTTGTTTTAAAAAGAAAATATCTATTTCAATCTACACAAATCCAAAAGAATGTGTTACAGTTTGGATGACATTTTCAACTAAACAGATTATAGCACAGTCACCACCTGATACAAGCATGGATTAATTGGTGGCAAATTGTATCACGATTGATTTAAGGCTGTTTGTTTCTTGTGCTTGTTTTAGTTCTTTATAGGTTCGCTCAAAAATTGGTAAATACTTATCTCCAAATTTCTCAACCAGTTTCGCCGCTGTTCTACACGCGCGCTCATAATCGATAAGTTTTAGCATGTGCGTTTCCTTTTAAAATAATTTAGCATTCGTCTATATTGCTAAAGCATAAAGGTTTGTAAGAATTTTTGGATTCACAAATCTTTGTATGATTGGCGACTCGCCTCAAAGAAAAAGCAGATGAAAAAGAAAAACTTTACAAAATACGGATGTATTCGTGAAACAATAAATACGCTGTATATGAGTATTTATGCTTTAATTATATTCCTAAGATTGAATTAGCACAGATATTACAAACCTTTGTACAAAATAGTTTTCTTGCTCTCGTGTAATGACATCGGGTATCAATTCGCCGTCATCAAAAGCAAGGAGAAGTAATGCCGATCAAGCAAAAGTATTTGCGAGCTGAAGCCGCACAATATCTGAACAAGACTATTTCCGCACTAAACACGATGGCTACTCGCCAAAAGCATTTATTGCCTTTTGAAAAATTAGGACGGAACACATATTATACAAAAGAAGACTTAGATGAATACAATAATGCTAAAAATTGCAGCCCTGCATAATTGAGCAGGATTTTACTTCTCCGTTTCCACTTAAAATTTATTCTTACTGTGAGGCTCAATGAATATTGAAGAAGCTAACGCTATACCTATGTTCGATCTGTTGGAAAAACTAGGATGCAAGTCCTATAGAGATTATCCCGATAGCGCACTTTATAAATCGCCCCTTAGAATCGAGAAAACAGCAAGTTTTCGCGTCAATAAAGTAAAAAATGTTTGGTACGACCATGGGATTGGAAAAGGTGGCAGCACTTTCCGCTTTGTACTTGAATATCTTAAATCACAAAATGTAGACCATACAGCTGGTGACGGTTTAAGGTTCCTCAATCGGATTTGGGGCGATCAGCCCATTACACCGCTTATTCCTCAATCACAGTTAGCCGAGGCGGACAGATATAAGCTAAAGGAAAAGCTGATTTATTCTATTAAGCACCCAGCGCTTATAAACTATCTGAAAGACCGCTGCATACCACTAGAAATAGCAAAGCTTTATTTTAAAGAAGCAGAAGTGTTGAACACCAATTCAGGAAAAACTTTTAAAGCAATCGCACTTAAAAATGAATCCAGTGGATATGAACTCAAGAATAAAATATTTAAAGGCACTATCAATCAAAAAGATATCTCATTTATTCGGGGAACAAATGAAGAACAAAAGAGAGTTCAGGTTTTTGAAGGAATGATGGATTTTGTTTCTGTTTTAGTCTTGCTTGATATTAAACGGCTTAAAGACGATGCAATCATTCTTAATTCGTTATCCTGCTTAACTAAAGCGTTTCCAATCATTGAGATTTCAAGTTACGAAGAGGTTTATTCCTACTTTGATAATGATAAAGCAGGAGTAAATCATCGGGAAATCCTGAAAGAATTTATCCAGTCGCAAAAAGGATTGAAACATGTTTCTTTGCACACGAAATACGCCAATTACAAAGATGTAAATGAATGGCTGGTTGCTGAAAGAAATCTTAAAACCCTGAAGGTGATCTAATGAAAAAATTAAAAATCCAAGAAGTCAGCTTAAAATACAAACGGAACCGGCCGGATAGAGATATTCAAGTGATCACAGCAAATGATGCTTATGATGTCTTAAAATCAGTTTGGGATGAAAACAGGATTGATCTACTAGAGGAGTTCAAAATTATACTTTTGGACGTTAAAAATTGCGTCCTTGGCGTGTCCAGCATTTCAACAGGAGGCATTTCAACCTGTATTGTTGACCCAAAAATTGTGTTTGCCACAGCATTAAAAGCAAATTCCAGTAGCATAATTCTGGCTCATAACCATCCTTCAGGAGTTCTTGATGCTAGTGAGGCTGATATTAAAACCACTCGGCAACTTGTTGAAGGAGGTAAAATGCTAAGCATGCCCGTATATGACCACCTTATACTGACCTCGTCCGGATTTTTCTCAATGGCCGAAAACCTGCTAATACCTCGCTGATAACTCAAAATGAATTTAGGGCAATGTCACTGTTTCGATAAACCTTTTCTTTCCATCGTAAATAAGTTTCGACTTTCTGAAAGAATTAATGTTTGTCACAGTCATTAACTTGTTCGCTCATCTCTCAAAATATTATTTTCCCCGCCACGAGTGGCTTCCTCGCGAAGCAAAATAACAGTTGGTTCGTTCGCTAGAACGAAGTTTTTGCCATTCCTGTAACATTAACTCACTCAGAAAGGTACAAAATGAAACTCTTTACAAAACCACAACTGAAAAAGCTCCTCGAAAACAGTTGGGATATAAATGAAGACAAAGATCATCCACCAGTGGTCAAACTATTTATGACCGGAACAAACTGTACATGGTTGCTATCCGAACTTGATCCCGAAACACAAGACATTGCTTTTGGACTCTGTGATCTAGGTATGGGCTTTCCCGAACTCGGATATGTTAGTCTCTCAGAAGTAAAATCTGCCGAAGGTGCGTCTCGTTTTTTAGAGCGTGATCAACACTTCGAGGGAGAATTTCCACTAAGTGTCTATGCAAGAGCCGCTCGTTATTACGAGCATATCGTGACAGACAGGGAAATTGTGAAAAAATTCGTGCCTAACTAACCCCTAGTATGTATCGCCCTAACTAATCAGTTAGGGCGATTTTTAAATGTATTGAGTTTTAAAGAAAGCATGTATTTAAAGTTGAAATCGACAGAAAAGAATGCAGTCTTGCGCATGAACTTATGCATTGGACCGGTACGGAAAACCGCTTTGAAAGATTAAGCGGCAATTCAATTTCCTATGCAAAAAAAGCTTGTGGCAGAATTTGGTTCAATATTGATTTAATGTGTGTAAGTTTAAGATTGCCATTTAAATAAACATATCCTGCTACCTATATCAAGAATTACATTAAATGCTGAAAGAAGATGGCCTGATCATCTTCTTTCAGCAAGCGAAGCTTCTAAGGCATTTGATTGCTTAACAGCTCTACAACCAATACCCAGTATTAAAAGACCAAGACAAAATTTATCTTGGTCTTTTTTCGCTCAGTGACTAGTGACCATAATTTTTGTTATGTAGCAGCTATAATTTTAAGACTTGCTTTTAGACATTAAAAATCCTTTTTCCGGAATACAAGCTTTAGCAAATAATTTACCAAATTCAGTAAGGTGTATTTTTCCTTTTCTGATTAGACCTGTTTGCACCTGATCAGAGTTCACAGGGTACTCACTATCTACTACAGTCCAGTCAATCAAGCCCAATTTTTCAAGATGTGAAACATACATTTCAAAATTTTCGGGAAAATCCAACTCTGAAAGATTGAAATCATTTTTAGTTATTCTATGGTCACAGGGCCACCCAACTTCATTAAAATTATGTTCCCTTGTTAATTTAATTTCTTTATAATTTATTTTGAAAAGAAAGTATGCTTCATCTGGTGAAAGCTGATCTATTAGATAAAAAAATGCAGGGTGCGCTTCATTTATTCTTTCTTTATCAATAGCTCTCGATAAAAGGTTTAGATATAGGTCTGTAAGGTAATTTTCTTCCTCAAGATATTTTAGTCTTTCAATAATTGGCCCTGCTAGTGACGCAGGTGCTTGCACTTGTTTTTCTTTTGGAACATTCTTCCTAACTCTATCAAGATAAGCCGTTAGTCGATCTTGAGCTGTAGCCGCAAGCTGTAATGGAAGAGTGAAAAGCCTAAGTGTTTTAATGATATCAACACCTAATTTACTTGTTTCTTTTAAACTTTCAGATGCGCTATCCTCATAGATTTTCTTTAAAGTTTCAGCGCCAATAATGTTCCCTAATTTTTCAACATCCATCATATATTTACTTTGTTACTATAAATATAGCTATTCAAACTTAGTTAAGTTAATCGTCAAAATTCTTTACATTTCTTATTTTAAATAATATCATATATAAACTTCACAATGATTATCTAAATTCTATAGAGGCGTTCAAAAATATCTGAAAAGCATTGTTTTCTAGATAAGAGGCTGGTTTGTAGTTGAGATAAAGTAAAGTTCTAATTTTCTGTGTTTTGTCGATTGAAAAAAGCTCTAGTTATAAATTTTTATGTATCTTTGCAATCCCTTTCGAAAAGGCCTTTTTATTAATTCTAACATCTTGAAATTGTCAACATTATGTGAAGTTATTGACATTGAGGCATGAATATTGGAATTATGTCGGGTAATAATGCTTTATTTGTGTGAGGAGCATTCATTGAAGGATGAATTGGTTAAATGTTTGATTGGCAATTAATTAGTGTTTCATAAAAAAGACACTGGCGTTTGAAATATTGTACATTTTATGCTTTGAATTATAAAAAGATTGCTATCTTTCATAGATTCAAATAAATAATATATTATTACTGAAAGATATTGCTCATAAATGGAGTTAATAATGGATTTAAAAGAAAAAAGCAATTCACCTGATTATTTGAAAAATCTTAAGGAAGATATTGCTGAATGTTATCGTAATGGGAATACGATAGAAGCTTATTTAAGAAATGAATTTGGAATTACGGATATAATGAAATCCGAATTCCCCGATTTAAAAGATAAGAATGTTGAAGATTTTGATTTCAATAGAGTTCGTGGTAACACGAAATTAATGCAAGGCAAGATCACGACTTATAAGCAAGCGCAAGAAATGTTAGATAAAGTATTGAACTTTAAAATGCCTGCTGTTGTAGACGCCCGCTTACAAAATATTTAAATTTTGAAAATTATTTGCGATATAAAATCGTTATTTATAAATTGCCTCTGACTGATATGGTGGGAGGCTTTTTTATTTATAACTAAATGGACGCAAACAAAGATCTATCAAAGGAATACAATGACTTCTTCAATGAAACCCATCAACTTTTTACTGATGTTAAGTCCTATACATTACTATACGAGAACTTAGGAGGTGGCACGGTTGGAGTTGCACCCCTCAATGATATTAGAAGTGCCTTAGATCATCTTTATTCATTTTTAAATGTGCCAAGTGGGGCTAACAATAAGAGGGGGGTAACCGAAAATTATATTGAAGCTAAAGAGCATTTATATAGGGCATATTACGATCTTTTCATGATGATTTGCTCATTTCTAATTGATGAAATACAAGCCTACGTCCCTAAATTTGGCGTAGAAGTGCTTGCTAAAATCTATCCAAAATACTTTAGCCATGTTAGCCCTGAATTAGTCGTTATATTAGAACGAATTGCGCAGATCAGGCATGCAAGACAAACGAATTCTAAAGTTCCAGAAGCTATAAAAATTTCTAATGAAGAAGTAATTACTGTATTATTGCAATGGCATAAGGAACTTTTGGGTACTACGCATCTATTTGTCGAAGCTAAAAATGTTGAAGATGGAAAAAAACAAAAAGAATTAGAGAAAGAAGAAAAAACCAAGAAAAAAGAAAAGTTAGATCTAATTTTAAAATGGGTGATACCTTTCGTCATGTTGATCGCAGGTTTTTTATTGAAAGATGTTATAGCAAAGCATCTTTTTGATTAATATCCGTAATGAAGTCTACATCTTGCATAAAAAATAAAACTAATATCTCTTTCTCATGATAATTTTTTTAATAGAAAAAGGACAATGTCGTCATCCTCTAAATTAAGTGTTTCAACACACCTTTTATCAGTCTGGAATATTCCGATGCCTTGTAATGTTTGATTTGGAGGTTAAGCCTTGTTTAAAAGAATGGCAGACTTCGTACAGAATTATAAGAACTATAAAGTCACGATCTATCATTTAAATAAAGCTCAGATTAAACATATACTATTTGTTACAACATCCTCTCGCATAATTGCTTCGTTAATTTTCGGAGCGCTTTCAAACTGAATGACTAGATTGCTTCCAGAATTTAAGAAGTTGTAGAATTGTTCTATTTTCTGATTGGTTTGTTTTAAATTATTGGCTTTCATATTTTGAAATTTTTAGTTTTGCAGCTTGTTTATTTTATTTACAATGAAACGTGAGGATTTATTTACCTCGTTATACCGTTCATCCGTTATTAGGACTTCCAAAGGCAATTGAAAAAAGAAATCATTATATAAAGATTTTAGCTCAACGCCCTCGAATACGATGTTATCATTCCCGACCGCCATCATAATGGAGCCGTCATAGCTTTTAAATTCAATCCGGCTTACGGTATAGTAGGGGATTGTTATACTGGAACCGTCCGGCCATGTGAGCATAAAATTCCTGATCTGCCCATTATCGGGGTAAACCTTGTAAAAAGGATTATCTTCTTGGCGGACATCTTTAGTTGGGCTGTTTTCTCGTAACTCGTCTGAACGAAGTCTAAAGTTCTGGCTCATAATTCAACTGCTTTTCTTTTGTAAACTGCTTTGCTTTTTCAGGTTCGTTGTCCTTACGAAGCCCAAGCGCGTAATCCCTTTGCTGCCCTTTCTGCATAAGTTCAATTGCAGATAATTCTTTCTTATCTACCTGTACGATTTTCAAAAGTTCCACTTTATCATCCGTGTAGATATGAACCGCTTCTTTCCCTCTACTCGTGGAAACGTAAAATTGCTTTGAATCAGCAGCCATAAGGGTCGATACAGGCATGGAGACAAAAGTTTCGTCTACTGTATGCCCCTGCGAAGCGTGCGAGGTTGTACAGTAGTTGTAGTCGATGTGGCCGAAATCCTTCTCAAACTGATATTCGGTATCACTTTTTTCGCTGACGTAAATTGGACATCCTTCGTTGTTTATCCGCTTTAGCTGTAAAGCTTGTCCGTTATCAACCCGTTTGCCTTTTACATCATAAGAGTTTTGTGTGATGCGGACTTTGTCGCCTTTTGACAGTTGCATTTCACTAGGCTGATACACATTAAATTTGTTCGCTTTATCCAAGGGCAGCATGCTTATTTCGCCATCTTTATTGACAAGTTTTACTTTCCCGTTTTCAACTTCGGAAATTTTATATTGGCTTCCGCGTTTGATCTTTGGCAGATTTTGCATGAACTGCACCACCTGATCAGGTTGGAAATTCCGCCAGTCAGATTTTTCCGCTTCCGTAAGGTTGAGGTTTCTTAGCCTTGTAAACTGCGTTTCATGTTTGCCAATCAGGTTCATTTTGCGCAGTTCGAGACGAACGTCTTTAGTCACTTTTCCAATTTGTTCGTGCGTTGGTGAAACGATAAGGGCAGATTTTCCTTTTTTTAATGCTGAAGTGTAATCGGAAACGAGCTGCTCGTTTGGTTTCAAAGGGTCAATTTCCTTTATTGCTTCTATTCGATCCAGTTTGGTAAGGGCATCTTTCATTTTTCCCTTTGCCATGTCTTCAACCGCTTCCCTATAAACTAGATCACGCTGACGGTAGATTTTATTTACCTCTGCCGCTTTAATACCCCCAACAGTATTTAGGATTTTTAGTGCCTGACCCCTTGATACTGCACTGTGTTGGCGTGTATCGCCACCTAATACAACTCTGGCGTTATATTTCTTAGCCAGTTCAAGGCAGGCTATCATCTGCTTATTGTCAGAAAGACCTGCTTCATCCATCCATAGAATACCATCCTGTAGCTGACGTTGTATTTTTTCATCAATCAGAAGTTTGGCAACCGTTTCCGCATCCTTAAAATCCTTGCCCAATACGATTCTCGAAGCCTGCGCAGTTGGAGCCACAATCGTTACCTTACATCCCGTGCGCTCAATTAGCGGTACAACCTCTTTCATTAAGGTAGTTTTACCGCTACCAGCCGCGCCCATATAGATACTTACCCTGTCACGGGTTGTGAGCAGATGTTTAGCCACATCATATTGTTGCCCTTCAAGGTTTGTTTCGGGCATTTGGCTATATAGGGGCTTCATAACACCAATGCCGTTTTGAGCTAGGCTTACCATGTGCTGTTCCTCTTTCAGGACGGCTGTGGTTGTACACATCGTTTGGTGATTATCTTTGACGTGGATTATCCTCTTATCGCTTTTAAAAGCGCTATCAATATCGATGATGCTGGTATTACGATTGCCCAGGCTGTGCATATAGGCATGCGCCAGCAATCGTCTTTCAGGCATAACAGATGCACGTTCATAGCTATGTGTGAGTATCGTATCAATACAGTCGATGACAGAGGTTTTTACAGGTTCTTTTGTTCTGGCAAATCGTATAGGAGTATTGGGTATGGGTTTATCTGCAAGGTGTGCATTGATCTGCCTTTTCCAATCGGCTTTTAGCTGATCAAGGGTTAGGCCTTTGCGTTTAGCTGTACGTGTCCGAGCTCCTAATTCCGACTTTGCCTTGTCGCCAGTTATGCCATGTTCCAAAGCGAAGTCTTCCACCTGTTTGGTTCTCTTAGACATCAAGGCTATTACACTAGGTGGAACACCTTCCAGCTCGAACGATTTGCCCTGCTTGCGAACGGAATAGCCAAGGTCAATCAGTTTATCCGTTAGTTTCTTATAGAATATTGATTGATAATAGGGCGCATCTCTTTTAGAAAACTGCCATTGCGCCGCCTTGATTTTACCCTCAACCTCATCATACGTAGCGTTAAAGGCGTATGCGTGGCAGTGTAAGAACGGGTCTGGAGCGGTATATTCATCAATGGCGCGAGCAGATAAGTGGGTAAATTCTGCCCAGATCAAACCATTGCCTTTGCGGTCTTCATCCTTACCGCCAACACGTACACGTGTCATGATATCGGCTTCAATCAGTTTCATGGTTTCATTTACCGATTGCTGGAATACCTCTTGTATGCCGGAATTTGAATAAAGAGCATTAACGATGGAAACGCTTTTGGGAACGGAAAACGTAATATCGTAACCAACCGTTCTATCCTCTCTTGTGCGCTGTGTCAGCATCTTGCCTGTAACCGGATTTATATTTTCGCAGAGCGAATAGAAAGCTTCTTTTGTAGCCATTCCGCTAATGCCTAACTTCTTGGCCAATTCGCCATGGAATTGACCAGGAAGTTCAACATCACTGATAAAATAGTCTGATGTCTGCAATGCTTGGCTAAAATAGTTCTTTGCCTGTTCGGCGGATTTGCTTTGGGTAAATCTCAACATGCCAGTGCTTTTAGGGCAGGATTATCTACTAGGGGGATATTTCTCTCTTTTGCAAAACTTTGCGCTAGTATTCTAGATCAAGATCCATGCTTTCTTTGTTCTTATCAAAATCAACGAACTTTTCAGGAGATTTTTCGCGCTGTTTGCTTTTCTGTTTTGCTTTGGTACTGGCAAGGGATTTCTCAAAGCCGGACTTTTGAAATTCCTCGCCATCCAAAGCGGGAGATTTACCCGCGATTGCCTCGAACTGTTGCTGGTGCTGGACAGACATCGCCTTGTAGCGCACGCCGTGTGGGATAGCCCAGTCTTTCGTAAAATCGTTCAGTTCTTTATCAATCTGCTTTGAATAGCTTTGCGGCAAGTTATCTTTTGACCCGAATGCTGATATTATCTGCTCGTGTTTTTGTTTAACATCCGACCAAATCTTATCCCTCAATTCGTTATAGGCTTGCTTGTCCTGATCGTGTTTTTTGTAAAGCTGGGCTAAGTCCATTGGTTAATTTTAAGGCTAGTGAGTAATTTGTTTTCTTACAGGCATCTTCCCTTTCGAAGCTCAAGGCATCTAGGCGACATAAGTGCGCTGTTCCTCATCGTCCTGAGCAAACATTGCATCTACCACTTTCTTGCGGTTTTCCATGCCTTTTGGACGACGGCTTGGAATATGCAGACCACGCTCATTATCAAGCTCCATCTCATCCATAAAGGCACGTTCATAATCTTCTTTAATGATCATGGAATCGATAATATCAAGCACCATTTCATCGCCATTGTGATAGTCCAAGAACCGACTGGCAGAATAGGAAATACTACTTAAAAGCAAGAGCAAGCCTACGCTTTGGTGCAGGATGGTAAAACCCAACCCAACAACAAAAAAGAAAGCAGGTTCGATGATTGTTTCAATTGTGCGATGGTTCACAGCTTTGCCGTTTATCTTGAAATCGATCAATCGCTTGTCGAGTTTACCACTAGAATAGCTATACCTGCCGAAATCGAAGGTAGAAGGGCTACGCCTCTGATCTTTCCAATGTAGCACCGATTTGTAGGCAAAGGCCGCAATGAACAGATACCATGTGAAAGTATCTATAATCAGTTCAATTGCATGTTCGCCGAATAGTTTCATTGGTAATAGACCAAGGATTGGAACTAATGACAGTAGGGCCGTATAGATGATTGCCCAGCCGATATTCCAATGCCTTTCACCAAATTTTGTTCTGGTGAATGTTTCACAAAGCATGGTTGGCATGCTACATCCTATAATAAACATGTTGAGGAAGAATGTTTTAATCGGGTTGATTCTTGCAATTGTTGTTTTGAAATAAAGTTGCTTTTTCATGTTATTTAAATTTTAAGTGAATAATTATTGTTATTAATTGGACTATTTTTCGTTATAGGGCTTGAGAGGCGTTTGCCTGAAAGTAACCATCAAATGGTTGTCGTCGCCATAGATTGGTTTGCCTTGAATGTGGATATATGCTTCAACTTCAAAAGCGTTCTCAGCGGAGCCGTTTTTGAGCTTGGTGAAATCAGATGGAAGCACAATCTGCCTTAGTTTATAAGAAGCACCACTCGATTGTGATACTTTTTCGGCAAGTGTATTGTTGTATGTATGTTCCAGAAAATAGTCATCCCCGATGATCTCAGAAGCCCATTTATTAGACTCTAAACAGGTGTTCAAGTGCCATACCTTGCACCCCAAATTCGCTAGCCAAGCCTTAATAATATACTCGGGATTTCGCCCCTCAACAAAGTTGTAGTAATTGAGAATAGATTGGCTTGAATACAAACAAGCTATTCTGCTACTACGTGCCGTAAGTTGAAATTGCAGGTCTTTTGGGATTATAAAAGATTGTGCTTCATCGCAGGCTATAAATAGAGGCCTGTTATTATCAGTCAAATCCCTGCGTTCTGCATACCTTTGGAAGATAAGCTTCACAAGTAACTGAATATCCCTTCCTACTTTTTCATATTTTTTAATAGGCAGATCTATAATGATGATTGCCCCGTCAGAACACATATCAGGCGTTAAGGTACTTCCATTGCAAAACATCGAGTAAAAAGGTTCCCGTAACAGCCGAAACAAAAAGCCCGAAATCTTCATATCAACGATGCTACGCGTTTTCTCGGCAAGGTTTCCGAGCGTTTCAGTAGCAAACTGGTCTATAGCCTGAAATGTTCTGGCTTCCGGCACTACCTCGAAAAGCCTTTCTTCGTATAAACCAACAAGCTTTAGGGCTTCCACATGTTCCTTTGCAAGGAAACTTTCCCATTTATTGATTTTTTCAAACACTCTAGTTCTTACAATCCTGTGGGCTGCCTGATAGGCCGTTTCTTCGTCATCTGTCGAGTTGTTGACCTTGTTTCTAGGGAGGGAAAGAATTATATCACTTAATAGCCGAATACTTACTTTTTCGTAGGCAAGCCTGCAAAGATCAACAGCGTTTGAAAGCATAACCAACATGGTTTCCGACCAAAACGGATCACTCTGGGAATTACCCTGATTTCCTTGCCCAGCTTCAATGACCGATTTGAGCAGATCAACAATCGTATCGGTGGTTGCCTCGGAATTATCGCCCTGGCTAAATTCGTAATCCAGAAAATCGAATTTTTCTTTGCCACCCACGCTGATGATACGGACATCTTTTGTCCTGCCGGCTTCATGGCAAATGCTTCTATATTCTTTCGTATCAGTTACTTTTGTGGTCAGCAATATGCCACCATAACCTGCCTTGAGATAGGCATTTAGGAACTTCCTAAAACTCGTCGAACTTTTCCCACTACCTGTACTGCCCATGATACTTACCCCTGTAAAAGCCATCTTCTGGGTAAATACCGTTACGTTTTTGCCTGTGTGGAATTCCACTAACGGCAGGTTATCGTTTTTCCAATTCATAGTAAATTGCATTTAAGTTTTTTGAAAATCCTCCCCGCAACCAGCAGGGAGGATAATTTTTAATTAGCGGGAATTTCCTCTCGCTTCTTTAGCAGCACGTATTGCACGTTTAGCCGCTTCTTCGGCACGTTTGGCTGCCCTGCGTGCCTCTTCGGCTTCTTTGGCTGCTCTTCTTTGAGCATCATCTGCGTAACTCATTTTAACAGGTATTAAAGTAAATCCACAATTCCGCGAGTGGACATCCGCGTTTATGATTATTATTAGAATTTGCGTGTTTTTTTCCTCAGGTATTCCTCAACCGAACTTCTTAGGTATACCAGGTTTTTCCTCGATAGTCCTGAAACAACAATAGCGTTCTCGTCCCTTAATTTTTGTAGCGAGGCTGGACTTTTAATATTGAGTTCCTTCATAGCTTCTTCTTTCGTCATCCAAAGCTTTTTCTGCTTCTGACTGTCTTTGAGCCTGTCAAATAGTTTCTCTACCAGTTCGTAGAGTTGTTCCTCTCCCAGGCAGATCATGGTGGTGTTTTGTCTGTTTTCCATTTCCGTTACTGTTTATGTTCTAAAATCTTTTTCTCCTTTCATTCCCAGAATTGATAATGGTTAACCACTATCTTTTTTAACTTTTTTAGATTTTGGTTTGGTCTTAACCTTTTTTGGACTAAAGGTTTCCCCACAGGCCAGCATTTCGTTAACGATTGCTCTAAGGCCTTTGTCGATGTTGATTTTTGGGCGTATATCCATTGATTTTAGTTGACATTTATCCGTTAATATGTATAACTATGCCTGAGGTGATAAATGAGTGATAGAGATAAAGCAAAGCTTTCCGATAACTGGCGGTTTGCAGAAACAAGTGTTCCGGTTGAAGCTGATACGCTTGAAGCATATATTGTCAAGTACGGTGAAGAAAGAGCACTTGGCTATTTGGAAGCTATTGCCGATGTCAGAGCCGAGGCAGACTGGATGCTGTTGCATTGGAATCCTAGCAACGGCGGATTTGCTAGAAGCGCATCTAAGACGCAAGTGATGTTGAAAGATTTTACAAAGCATAAAGAAAAACTTATTAAATGTGCTGTTGAACATCCGATTATAAAATCGGATAAAGCTTTAGTTAAAAAGCTTAAGCAAAAGTGATGCTTTGTGGAAGCGTTTGAAATTATATAAATTAGATAAAAAATTTATCTAAAAAATTGGCTTCAATTGACATCAATGGAAATCAAAGGAGATTTATATAAACATTTTCTAGAAACAGTAAGAGGTTTATATGAAGCGGAACTAAAAAGAGAAGGCAGTACTCCCAAACCAAGAAAAATAAATTATTGGTTAGAAGTTAATGGTAAAAAAGATTTCATTATATATAACCTTAATTTAGGAACTGGAGAAATACGCCATTTTTATCTTCAAGAGAATAAACTGGAGAAAAACCCAAATAGTGTCATCGAAGAACGTGAGAAAGTTATTATTGCGGTACTTAATAAGATTGGTTATGAACTTTCTAAAGAAACTGAGGAAAAAATAAAATTTCTTCCGATAAAACAAAAAAACAAGGTGGAGGCGACAGAGCTGTGGGAACAGTTTATTGTCGACAGACTAAGAGATTCTAAAATCTCAAATAACATTTCAGCACCTAAGACACTTGGAATATTTAACGAGATAAATGTAGTTGAAAATGAAAGCTCACTTGTTAATCAATTTAAAAAATTTATCATAAGTTTTTTTGGAATATTAGAACAAGGGCAGTTTGAAACATCATTTTCTTTATGGGAATCTAGATCAAAACGTACCTTTTGGAATAATAATTTAGAAAATTATTTATCCAAATTTTATCCTAATGATGGATATAATAACTTACATGTTTTCAATGTTAAAGATGAAACAGATGAATATTCAAAGTGTCATGTCTTAAGCGCAAGAGTTTATTTCTCACAAGTTTTACAAATTTCGCAAAAAGAGTTATTCAAAAAGATAGATTGGATTGCATTTGATGATCCTCATAGATTTTTGGATGAAATGGAACTGTTGTATTATCCGAATAATAGTCTTGACATCCGTGGTTACAGCATTCTATGCCGTATTGTCGATAAATACATACCTAAATCCTGGTTAGATGTGCCTGCTAATAGAAAGTCTAAAAAAAAATTATTAAAGGAATTGCAAGAAGAGCTATTGGCTTTGGAAGATGTTATACTCGAATATAGTATTGAAAAACTTTATCATGTCATCGGACACTTTTATCCTGTTCAAAATAAGTGGCTTCTAAAAAAAGCCATAGATAAAAGTAAAATCTGCGAAGTCTTGGCTGAACCTTTCGGAAATTATATTGATGAGAAATTTCCGTCGTGCGGATAGTGAAATGCAATGGGTATCTGAAGCTATCGATTGGCAACAGCAGCGTTTTTCATCGGTAACATAGGTTATGTTGGAATTGGGTTTGATAGAAATAGCAAACCTACAAATGATTTTTGGGCATTTGATCCAGCAACTAATACCTGGACGCAAAAAGCCAGTTTTAAAGGAGAAGCGAGGGGAAATGCAGTTGGGTTTACGGATTATGGAAAAGGGTTTGTTGGAACAGGGAGCAATGGAACTACATTCTATAACAATTTTTCTAATCCTTAGCTATCTCTATAAAATAATACCAAATTTTAAGTTGCCACCATTTTCTCTGTCATCGACTATCTCATTAAGGTTGTTAAAACCGAGCAGGTTGGCAAAATATGCTTTTTACTGCTTGTGGCAGCTTTCGCTATAAAGCAGAAAATTGCTTTTCAAGAAATTTCATCGTACAGATGGTCAGATAGATTTTCAAATATGCTTTCTTGCAATTTTGGCTCATGCTTGCTTTTTAGCGCCTTTATGACGAAGAGCTGATCTTGGCACAAAGAGTTTAATGGCATAGGTTTTTTATTTCTTTTCTTTGTGGTTTGGATTAGGGCTCTAATTTTAGAAAACAGAAGACAAGTCCGAAAAAATAATTTAAATGACCCTAGGCTTAGATAAGTAAACGAATAGATTTTTCATACCTATATCGAACTAAAACAAAAAAGTAGTTATATTTTAATTCTAAGTTCATTATTATCTGCGGTATTGTCAGGGGTCGAAGCAGGGGCAAAAGATTTTGAGGCTTCATTTCAATTATAATAAAAAGTAATTAGGAACAATATATTCTAAAAGAAGGATTGAGTGAAAATAATATTCAATCGTTTGCTTCTGAGTACCAAAATATTTATTTTTAAATGCGGATGCTGGCTATGACAATGGCGTTAACAATACGATAACAAAGAAAAAAGCCTCTAGCTTTTTAAAGCTAAAGGCTTGATAATCAAGTAGCGGGAACGAGAGTTGAACTCGTGACCTCAGGGTTATGAATCCTGCGCTCTAACCATCTGAGCTACCCCGCCGGGCTTCATATTTACCGATAAATGTAAATATTGATGTGGTTATTTTTAAGAGTTGCAAATATAGGATAAATATACATTCAATTAAAAATAAATGTAAAAAATACTTTAAGATATTGGTAGTCAATAAAATTGATTGCTTTTTGAGTATTTTAATGTTCACTTTGGCGCTGATAGGAAGCTAGTTTTTACAATACAATACTGTGTTGCGTATATGTTTATAGCTGTCAGCTTAAAAATTTCTCGTGCTTAAGAATAGTGTATCTAAATGTTATAAATGGTTTCAGTGATTGTGAGTCTTTGAAATGACCAAGCCAACTTCTGCTTAACCCAGCCTGTGCCAGTTATTGACCTCTTGTTTACCTTTTAGGTAAGCAAGAGGTAAACGATAGGTAAAGAATAGGTAACCAATAGGTAAGCAAAGGGTAACCAATAGGTAACGAAAGGGTAAACATGGGGTTAACTTGGTGTACAGAACAGGTAAACAAATGGTAAAGAATAGGTAAAGGAATTTGGCTCTTTTCCTAAAGCCAAATAACCCGTTTAAACAATTAACCCGTCTCATAACTTTTATTCGATTCCTGAACAGCTTACGGCAATCCCCGCATTTCTTAACCATGTAAGCAATACAAGGCACATACAAGTTCAATCGAAAAATACATCTTTGATATGGCAAAAGTTTTATGTACCAGCGTATAATGTGGGCTATTGATGTTCTTTTTGAATTGCAATTGGTCACACACCAATGAATTTCAATAACCAATCAACCAATGACCAATAAACTAATGATCAATGAACCAATGAACCAATGACCAATCAACTAATGACCAATCCCCAATAAACCAATGAACTGATAACCATTAAACCAATGGCAAATGAGCCAATGCACCACCTGAAACCAATAAAAATTATATTGTTGCAGATATAGAATAAATTACCTTTCTTTAGCAAAAGAATATTAAAAAATTGTCCGGAAATTATCCTGGTAGTGTACTAAAATGGCAGAAAAGAAAAAATTTACACTAGAGTACGAAGTTAGATCGTCACCAAGAATATTGTATAGTTTTATAAGTGAGCCGAACGGCTTGTCGCAATGGTTTGCGGATGATGTGAATTTTCGCGATCAGGTATATACTTTCACCTGGGATGATGAACAGCAAAAAGCAAAGCTGGTTGCCGTGAAGGAAAATAAACTGGTTAAATTTAAGTGGCTGGACGATGAACCTCAATGTTATTTTGAGATGGAAATTGTGCAGGACGAATTAACCAACGATGTTGCCCTCTCGATTACCGATTTTACCACCGATGAGCTTTTAGCAGAGAAAAAATTAATCTGGGATAACCAGATCGATTATTTGATTAGCGTTTTGGGTGCTTAATATTATCTTCGTATTGTTTACCTTTGTAAGGTGAAAAAAATACATCTTCTGTTAATAAAAGCATTTGTGAAGCCATTCATAGCAACATTTTTTGTTATGATGTTTATTCTGTTAATGTTTTTTCTGTTTAAATGGATTGATGATTTAATTGGAAAAGGTTTCGAATGGTACACCATTCTGGAGTTGATGTATTATGCCTCAGCCGCCAACGTATCCATGGCCCTTCCACTTTCCGTGTTGCTTTCTTCCATCATGACTTTTGGCACATTGGGCGAAAATTATGAGCTGGTGGCCATCAAATCTGCAGGTATTTCTCTGCAAAAAGCCATGCGCCCCCTGTTGGTGGTTATTTTGATGCTTACCGTAGCCTCTTTCTTTTTTGCCAACTATATGCTGCCCAAAGCCAATCTTAAATTTGGTTCGCTTTTGTATGATATCAGAAACAAAAAGCTTTCTTTTTTAATTAAACCAGGCGTTTTCAATAATGAAATTCCAGGGTATGCCATCCGCGTGGACTCTAAAGAGGAAGACGGTACGCTGCACAATATCATGATTTACGACCACCGCGAAAATAATGGTATTCCGAAAGTAATTCTGGCCAGAGAGGGCAAAATGAATAAAACTGCCGATGGTAAGTTTTTGGTGCTTAACCTCAAAAACGGTGTACAATACGAAGAGCAGGCTGCGAAAAACGGCATGTACAACCCAAGGCAGATTTTTACCCGAAACCGTTTTAAAGAAACTTCGCCCCGTTTTGATATGTCGTCTTTTGACGGCAGTACCACCGATCCCAACGCTTTCGGAAACAGTACACCCATGTTAAACCTGAAAGGGATTGTGAAAAAGCGCGATTCGCTGACCAAACAATTGGATACAATGAAAATGCGTACCGTGGCTGACCTTACCAGTAATTTTAAGCAGTTTAACGTAACTAAGGGTTATACCAGGGTTAAAGCCGTTCCTAAAGTGATTGATGACGTCATACTAAAGAGTATTCCGAACGGATCGCGGAAAATGGCCCTTGAAAATGCAAACAATACAGTTGCCAATATTATGCAGCGTGTACCCAACTGGGGACCGCGCCAAACAGATTTAACCGGCGAGATCATTTTTACCACAGTAGAATACCAGCGTAAATTTACGTTGGCAGCATCCTGCATCCTGCTGTTTTTTATTGGTGCACCATTGGGGGCCATCATCAGAAAAGGCGGTATGGGTTTGCCGGTGGTGGTGGCGATCTGTTTCTTCCTGGTCTACCATATTATCACCACTGTGGCCGAAAAATCAGCTCGGGAGGGCAATTTAAACCCGATATTCGGGATGTGGATTGCCGTGATTGTGCTGTCGCCGCTAGCTGCTTTTCTAACCTATAAGGCTACAGTAGATTCGGCCTTGTTCGATGTGGATTATTACAAACAGCTCTTTCTTAGGTTTTTCAAAAAGAAAGAAAAATAGGCCGTTTTTCCTTTACTTACAGATGATATTTTAATCAAAATATTGCTCAATAAGGTTGTACATTTGTACGGGTTATTGTTTGTAGTATAAAACCGTTTTTAATGCGCTTTATACACCATTTCCCCATAATGCTTATAAAATGCAAACAAAATTAAACACAATAGAAGAAGCCATCGCAGATATAAAAGCTGGTAAAGTAATTATTGTTGTAGATGATGAGAACAGAGAGAACGAAGGTGATTTTTTAACGGCAGCTGAAAATGCAACACCTGAGATCATTAATTTTATGGCCACTTACGGCCGTGGTTTAATCTGCGCTCCATTGACAGAAGAGCGTTGTAAAGAGTTAAACCTTAGCCTGATGGTGGGTAAGAATACGGCTGCTTACGAAACCAATTTTACCGTTTCGGTTGATCTGGTTGGTCATGGCTGTACTACAGGGATTTCGGCAAGCGACCGCTCTAAAACCATGTTGGCTTTGGTTAATCCTAAAACCGATCCTGAAGAATTGGGCAGGCCAGGCCATATCTTTCCTTTAATAGCCAAAGATGGGGGAGTAATCCGCCGCGCGGGCCATACAGAAGCCGCTGTAGATCTGGCACGTTTGGCCGGAATGAAACCTGCAGGTTTATTGGTAGAAATTTTAAAAGAAGATGGCGAAATGGCCAGACTTCCTGATTTATTTAAAATTGCCGAGCAGCATCAGCTCAAAATCATATCTATTGAGGATTTAATTGCCTATCGTTTAAAGATAGACAGTTTGATTAAACAGGAGGTGAGCATTGATTTGCCTACCGCCTGGGGCGATTTTAGGATGACGGCTTATACCCAGCTGGACAATAACGCTACGCATCTGGCCATTTCTAAAGGCGAATGGGATGTAAACGAACCTATTTTGGCACGCGTACACAGCTCTTGTGTAACGGGTGATATTTTTGGATCCTGCCGTTGCGATTGCGGACCGCAGTTGCATAAAGCTTTAGAAATGATCGAAAAAGAAGGTAAAGGTATTGTAGTGTATATGAATCAGGAAGGAAGAGGTATCGGGCTGATTAATAAGTTACGTTCTTATAACTTACAGGATGCCGGATTTGATACTGTTGAAGCCAATATTAAACTGGGTTTTAAAGGGGATGAACGTGATTACGGTGTAGGTGCGCAGATCCTGCGATCAGAAGGGGTAACTAAAATGCGTTTAATGACCAATAACCCGACCAAAAGAGCAGGTTTAATTGGTTACGGTTTAGAAGTAGTGGAAAATATCCCTATTGAAATTGCAAGTAATGTACACAACGAACGTTATCTAACCACCAAAAGAGATAAAATGGGCCATTCCATTATGAAAGGATAGGCTTAAGTTTGGAGTTGGGTGTTTGAGTTTGGAGATTCCTGCGTTTAGCCTGACGAGATAATTAAAAATAGTTAAAAACCAAAAATTGAAGACCAGTTTTCGATTGTTGGTTTTTTTGTGCGTATTTGTTTTCTTTGCAATAAGTCTTTCTAAACCGGTTTTGTTTTAGGGTTTATTTTTCACAAGATTCGTCCTCTGAACTTGTTTCAGGATCTATGTTGGCGTGGTTCTGGTGTCTAATTAAGAACGAGAGCAAACAACAGGCATCAGGATTCCCGCCTGTGGCCTATCGTGTGGACACATCTTTTAGTTTCTTTTTTATACGCTTTGTTAGCTTGCTTTAATAGATTACAGGTTTTACCGAAGAACGCCGTCAATCCCAAGAGCCGGAGCTATCAAAAAAACAGTTGCAGGAAAGAAAAAATAGCATTACCAAACCTTAAACGCAGTGGTTTTGTGTTTATAATACTAATTTAATTGCTAAAGAGAATTGAACACAAAACGAAGTGCCGCTGTTTTTTTGATGTGAGTGTGGTTGTGTGAAAGGCTCCTAGCTGGATTGACAAAGCGCTTTGGGTACTTTGGCGCTCCAAAGTACCATGCCCCCGCGGCATAGAGCGGAAAAAAAATACTTTTGTAGAAAAATAATTTTTCTTAATCAACGGGATTAATAGTACGAAAGATGCTGAAATAAATTCAGCATGACGATCGCCCTAGAACTAAGTGCTAAAGAACAAATAAAGGCAAACAGAGATGTGTACACACGATAGGCCTGTAGCGGGTTGACGAATAGTTATTTGTTGAAATGGTGTTTTAAAAGCGCCTGATTTATAGATATTCTTCAGGCTGAATTTATTTAGCATCTTGTATCATGAAAGACCCTGAAATAAATCCGATGGCTATGGGATCAGGGTGACGATTAAGAACTGAAAATATTTTATATGAGGCAATTTAAAGCTATGTTATTAATCGAACTCAGGTGATAAAATAAACCAATGAACTAACGCAACTCACCTTACCTCCGCTGGTTTCCCTTACTTTGATTAATAATAATATCTTTATTAAGCGATTTATTTGTTTTAACCGGGCTTTGTTTTCTTTTCAGGTTTCGGCGGTAAGCACCAGAAATTTTCTGGATGAATTCCTTAAACGTATCGAATTGCTGGGTATACACCAAACCAAAAGAGGTTACGTTTGCCGTCGGGCTGATTCCACTGTTTAAGAATATACTCTGTTGAGTGGGTGGTTTATTTGCCGCTTTGGCAGTCAGACTTCCATCTTTTTTGATCAGGAAAAGCGCCTCCACCTCTCGGCCAACATTATCTTTAGAAAAATCGATAACGGTAAAATCGTTCACGCTGTTCCGGTCTACGATACCGGCATTAATAATTAATCGATCATTAAAGAACTTGAATGAGGCATTGGCTTCGCTTAACGAACGTACATTTAAATCAACAAAGTTTAGGTTTAAGGAAGAAAGTACGTTGTTAAACTGGTTAAATACCAATTCGGTGGCGGTACTCGTAGCTGTTGAACTCAACTGGTTTCCAATCGACTGCCCACCGTTTCCGGGGGCAAAACTTCTCCTGATAATCAAACTGAATGCCTGCAGGTTCAGGTTGTTCTGATCGCTGAAATAGGTTTGCAGTTCTTCTTTAATTGAAGGCTGTGAAGGGAAATTGATATCAAGTTTAATATCAGGCTTTAACAATAAACCGGTAAGGCCCATTTCTACCTCGGTATTTACCCTTTGGTTGGCATTGCTGCTGGCATCGCGGTTTGCTGCTTTGTAAAGATCATTTAAACTTGCCCTCAAAGCATATACGGCTTTTAAGTTGATTTGCGCTGCAGTAGGGTTGCCTGTCCAGCGGATGGTTCCTCCCTGTCTGATTTCGAATTTTTTGTTGATGATCTCCTGCGCGGTAAAGTCAAAACTTCCGGTCTCGATGATATAATCGCCAGACATTTCAAAATCGCCAACACTATTAATGTTTAAGCTCAGCTCGGCATTACCCTTGCCACTTAAATTACCTAAGGTAGTATAGATGTTTGCTGTAGTATTGGGATCAATGGTTAATTTAAAGCTTAAGGTTAATCCTTCAAAATTGGTTTTTTTCTTAACTACAACAGCCGAGTCGCGACTCACAAAATTAATAAAGTCTTTATCCGATACGGTTTCAGAACTGTTTAAAGGCAGGTTAAACACGGTTCCTTTTTCCGTTTTTGCCTTAATATCAATCTTCATGTTATCAGTAGGCCCTGTAAATGTAAATACACCTGTGCCATAGGCACGGCCATAGTAAATGGAATTGTCTTTCGCCGTGGTATTTAAGGCCATAAAACTGTTTGCATTTATCTTAACGTTCAGTGTAGGATTGTCAATTTCATTTAAATCTACACTACCGCTTGCGGTGGCTTCATGGTCTTCTAAATCTTTAAGTACAAAATTCTCAAGTTTAATTACGCTGTTATTTACTTCAACCTTATCTGTAATTACATAAGTGGTTTTGAGGTAATTTACCATGAGTTGTCCCTTATCCAGGGATAAAGTTCCGTTAATCTCCGGTTTTTCCAACTTACCTTTTACCGTCAAATCAGCTGAGATGTTTCCTTTCAGGTTCGATACCAGTTTTTTAACAAAAGGCTCTAGTACGGTGAGTTTACTGTCGTCCATTTTTACCGCAAGGTCTATTTCCTTTTCCTTCAGATCAAGATTTCCGGTAAGCTTAAAATTCTCCGAATTGTCGGCCACAATACGGGTAAATACATTCAGTTTTTGGCTTTCGTTGTTGTAAGATGAGGTATCTGTTAAGGTGCCGATATAAATATCATTAAAGTTTAACGAATCAACTTTTAGATCGTCGGTTACCCTAAGTGTTTTTAATACGCCATACAGGTCGGTTTTACCATTAACGTTTCCAGCTAATTTTACACCAAAGCCTTTAGTAAACGGATTGAGGGTTTTTAAGCTAAAATCTTTAAATCCAACACTGATCAAATCTTTAGGATCTTCAGAAATCAATCCATCAATGGTTACCTGCTGTTCGCCATTGGTTAAATCGAAATTGCTGATCTCAGTTTTACCGTTGTTGAGTACAATGCGTACTTTCTCCTGGATACGCCATTCTTCATTATTGATTTTTAAGATGGATGGCAGTACGCTCAATCTCGCCGTGGTATCCTGGTTTTTGGTAAATTCTACCAATCCGTTTAAATCAAGCTGGTTATCTTCTTCGGTATTAGACATTTTGACGTTGAAGGCCAGACTATCATTCCGCAGGATATTGGAAATGTTTACGTCCTTGATAAACAGGCTGTCGTTAAGCTGTACGCGATCGGAAGTTACAATCAGTTGAAGTTGTTGTGTGGTGGTGTTTTCATCGAGGATGATATTGTTAACTACTATCCCATTGTATTTTAGTTTCTTTACGAAACCGTTTAGCGTGGCGGTATTATTGCGCGAATCGAAAACCCCCGTTAAGGTCGCGCCTTCTTCTAATTCTAAGCCCGGCGCCAGGATCTGCGCAAGCGGTTCGAACTTTTTAACCTGAAGGTTAAACTGAAAAATCTGCTTGTTGTATTTTATGATGTCGGCCTTTAAGGAAGGGACATAAGTTTTGGCGATGGCCTTGTAATAGGAAGCGATTGAATTTAAGTCATATTCACCTTTAATACTGGCATCAAAAATGTCCGAACGGATATCGAGCACACGGTTAGCGCCGTTACCATTGGCCATTAACTGCACAGAATCTATGCTATAAACGCCTTTAGGGTTTTGTAGCCTGATCTGCTGGATTAATAATTTGCCTGATATATTGTTCAGGTTGGTACCTGAAAAATTGGTGGTAAATTTGGCATCCACCATCAGAGAATCCTTTAGCAATTTTAAAGCTTTTAACCGTGCTTTGGAAATGCTAGCATTAAAATTAAATACCGGTAGCTTGGGGTTAAGGTTAACACCCCCGTCAAATACCAGTTTAACGTTTCGGTCGTTAATGCTTAGCTTGCCATCAAAATATTTTTTATCGAAGGTACCATCAATCTTTACATTACGGTACCGATATCGGTTAAAGTCGATATAAGTTACATCGCCATTTATTTTTTCAGTCAAATCTTTTAGTTCCGTTCCGCGCCCTTTCACATATAATGAAGAACTGATCCGGCCAAGGCTCTTCTCATCTAACAGGTCGCCGATGTTAAAATCGTATGTTTTGATGTTTCCGGTATAGGATGGAACTTCATTTTTATCGATTTTCATGTTTACGTCCGAGACAACACGGCCCAGTTTAGTTTTAAACTCTCCATAGGCAATAAAGTCGTTCTGAAAACCAGTAAAACTTCCGTTAAAGTTGATGTTGCCAAATTTCTTGACAATTACCGGAACAATTTTCTTTTTGCTATTGGTGATACCAGCCAGCACTTCATCAAGATCGGTTTTGTTTGTTCCTGCCATTTCAATGTTCAGGTCCATAAAAGTTTCTTTCCATTTCGGCAGCCCTTTCAAAATAAAATCGCCCTTAATGTGGGTAGCCTTTCCGGTTCTTAAAGATAATTTTTTGGCTTTAAGGTTATTTACTAAGCCCGTAATCTGGCCGTCAACATCCAGATCAAGTTTCATGGTATTCATTTCAGGCGCAAAAAACGCAACGTCTCTTGAAGTAATGTGACTGTCTTTGAAGATGGCCTTCATCCGCACATTATCGATATAATGGTTAAAATCTCTAAAGCTTTTAAACCGCATTTGGTAATAGTTGGTTAAGCGGCTCTGGTTGGTTTCAAGCAGCAGGTTTTTCAGTTCGATGGCATTACTGTCTACCGTGGTTTGTGCCGTTAAATTTTTGAGGTAAAACCCGCTACGCTCTTTAAGTGTTAGGTTTTTGATATTGGTTTTCAACAAGTGTTTCTTGGTGTCCAACCCTTCAAAAATCCCACTCAACTCTTTTACGTTTACATTATCAAAGTTTACACTTTTACCCTGAGTGGTGTCTTTTGCATTATAGTTGATGTACCTGAAGGCAAACTTGTTTAAAATAAGACGGCCCAGGTTGACGTCAAAAGGCTTGCTTTTCTTTTTCTTTACCTTGGGTTTACCAGAATCGAAGTAGTTGATGATGAAATCGAGATTAGAAGACTTATCTTTGAAATCCTTTAGGAAAAACTGACCATTATTAATTTGGACGGTATTGATATCAATAATCTTTTTATCAATGGATAACTGATTAATATCGACCATGAATTGTGGCGTGCTTAATAAAGTGTCTTTTTGTAAATCTAAAACCAATAAATCCTTAAGTACAATAGATTTAAATGGTTTGATGTAAAGACTCTTGATTGATATTGTGGTTTTAAGCTCTTTAGACAGGTATGCGGCAGCCCGCTGTGCAAAATAGGTTTGAACAGGCTTAAATTGGAGTGAGAAAATAAGAAGCGCAAGCAGCAAAATTATTGATGCAATTACCCAAAGGAGTATTTTAAATAGTTTTTTAATAATTTTGCAGCTTAAATATTAAATAATTTGTCTGTTATACTTGCTATCGAATCCTCTTGCGATGATACATCCGTTGCTGTTTGTAACAACGGCAAAATTACTGCCAATGTTATTGCAAACCAAACAATTCATCAAAATTATGGTGGTGTTATCCCTGAATTAGCTTCAAGGGTACATCAGCAAAATATTGTGCCTGCTGTACAACAGGCTTTAATTAATGCTCAGGTTACAAAACAGGACATTAATGCCGTTGCTTTTACACGTGGCCCCGGACTCCTGGGATCGTTATTAGTGGGTGTTTCTTTTGCAAAATCTTTTGCATTAGCTTTAAATATACCTTTAATTTCTGTTAATCATATGCATGCGCATATTCTGGCGCATTTTATTGATGATCCCAAGCCAAATTTTCCGTTTATCTGTTTAACCGTTTCTGGCGGACATACACAGATTGTGCTGGTAAAGGATTATTTTGATATGGAAATTATTGGCGAAACCCTGGACGATGCTGCAGGCGAGGCTTTTGATAAAACCGCAAAACTACTGGCTTTGCCTTATCCTGGCGGCCCATTGATTGATAAGCATGCACAACAGGGAAATCCTTTGGCGTTTAAGTTTGCCGAACCACAAATAGCTGATCTGAATTTTAGCTTTAGTGGTTTCAAAACCTCCATTTTGTATTTCATCAGAAAACAGGAGCAAGAGAACCCTGCTTTTATTGCCGGAAATTTAGATGATATTTGTGCATCGGTTCAACATAGTATTGTGCAGATTTTGCTAAACAAATTGAAAAAAGCTGCAAAACAGTACGGAATAAATGAAATAGCTATTGCAGGAGGTGTTTCGGCAAACTCTGGTTTACGGAACGGTTTGCAACAAACTGCCGACGAATTGGGCTGGAAGATTTACATACCGGCTTTTCAATACTGTACGGATAATGCGGGCATGATTGCCATTGCTGGTTACCACAAATACCTGAAACAGGATTTTGTAGGGCAGAATGTTTCTCCAATGGCACGGATGGAGTTTTAAAGCTGGTGCATTGGTTTATTGGTCATTGGTTCATTAGTCATTGGTTTATTGGTCATTGGTTTGTTGGTCATTGGTTCATTAGTCATTGGTTCATTGGGGATTGGTTCATTGGCCATTAGTTTATTGGTCATTGGTTCATTAGTCATTGGTTTATTGGTCATTGGTTTATTGGTCATTGGTTTAGAATGAATAGTTTAACAACTCCATATTATATTGACTGATTCATTAGTTATCTCTTTTCAGGGAATCAATCTTACAACGATAGCTGGTTGCAGGCTGATGTAAGGGGACGCCATGATGATTAATGCTGTGGATAGATCCTGAAATAAATCCGAAGCTATCGGATCAGGAGGACGCCTGCTTTGGGGTTATAGCTCTTAAAGCATATAGATTGAAAACTGGAGACCGGCAACTGTGAACTGAAAATTGCATACAAAAAACTGATGTGGATTATAGCCCCTTGAATGGATTAACACCTTAACTTCCGACTTCGAATCAATAAAAACTATTAAATTAAATACATATATGACTGGAGCATCATTAATATTTTGGATTATCTGTGCGGCACCTTTAATCGGCCTGATATACTGGTTAATCAGAAAAGATAAAAACAAGCTGAAAGGAAGCTGGGGCGTAATCATCCTGGGTGCCTTGGTGATTGCTGCGCTTTTGGTTATTGTTTATGTAACCAAGGATTTCAGTGCTATTTTCAGTCAAAACAACTAATATATTCTAATTCTTATTTAGACCTATTCTTATTAGCGTCTATTTTCTATCTTTGGCGAAAACTAAAGATAGATGAAAAAAATTATACTGATCATGACCATCCTGATGTGTCAACTTCTTTTGGCGTATGGCCAAAATGTGAAGATTGAAGGATACATCAAGGATAAAAGTAGCGGAATTCCGTACGCAACCATTTTGTTGCCGGGCCAGAAAACTCAGGCCGATAGCAAAGGTTATTATACAATGTATATTAAAAGTGGCGTGCCCTTCAGTGTCCAGTTGACTGCGGTTGGATATAAAACATTTGTACAGCAATTTTCTTCAGTTCAGGCTGATACGGTTATAAATTTTATACTGGAACCAGTACCCAATACTTTAGATGATGTATTGATTTCGACTTCGAGAAAGCCGGAAAACGTCAAAAATGTCACCGCTTCAGTGACTATTGTAAATAAGCAGAAACTGGAAAAAGAGTTGGCTATTGTACCCGATTTAAGTACAATATTGGCTAATCAGGTGCCTGGTTTTGCGCCTACGGCGCAAACCGGAAATAATGTAGGGCAAAACTTAAGGGGCCGCCCCATGCTGGTGATGATTGATGGTGTGTCCCAATCATCGCCATTAAGAAACGCAGAGGTGGATTTAAGATCCATAGATCCATCGGTGCTTGAACGTATCGAAGTGGTAAAAGGAGCTACTGCCATTTATGGTAATGGTGCTGCAGGAGGTCTGGTAAATTACATCACCATGGTTCCGGATACAGCGGCCAGGTTTGCAGGTAAAACCCAGCTTAATTTAAATGGATCGTTGGTTAAGGTCAAAAACTCAGAAGGAGGTAGAATTAGCCAGATGTTTTATGGGAAATTAGGTAAATTCGACTACGTGGTTAGCGGTATGTACGAGCAAACCGGTGAATATAAAGATGCAAAAGGTGATGTGGTAGGACCAAACTATAGCCTTGGCGAAACAGACACTTACAATGCTTTTGCCAAATTCGGTTATGTGCCAGCAAAAAATCAGCGTATTCAGCTTTCTTATAATACCTACAGCAGTTTGCAAAACAGCAATTTTACTTTGGTAAACGGTAACCTGGCAACCGGTCAGAAAGCAACAGGGGTACTGGGAAAACCACTTGGGATTCCGACCGGGGTTGATTACAACCATAATCTAAATCTATCATATAAGATTGATAGCACCTTTCTGCATTCCAGCCTGCATGCAGATGTTTATTATGAAACCCGAAAAGATGTGTTCTATGTCTCTTTAGGTCGTTTTGATGGGGGTGATGGTCAATCGTTGGCCAAAAACGATAAAAGAGGCGCGCGTTTATTTCTCGAAACACCAATACTTAACCTCAACTCTTTGAAAATGAATCTGGCCTATGGTGCAGATTTCATGAAAGATAAAACGGCGCAGCCATTGGTTGATGGTAGGGTATGGGTGCCTACAATGGATATGACCAACATCGCACCCTTCGCACAGGCAGATTTCAACATTTTAGGTAAACTGGTTTTTAAAACAGGTTTGCGTTACGAAAATGTAAATATAGCCGTTGATGATTACCGTACCTTAAGAACCACTGGTGCAAACAATTCAACCATCACACCATCTTTTGATGTAACAGGGGGAAATTTAAAATACAGCACTTATCTCTTTAATGCAGGTTTAAGGTATAATCAATTTAATTTATTCAGCCCCTTTGTAAGTTTCTCTCAGGGTTTTTCTGTGATGGATATTGGATTGGCTTTACGTGATGCCAAAGTAAACAGCATTGATAAGATCAATACCGATGCGGTGAAGGTTAATAATTATGAGGCTGGTTTTGAAAGTAAAGTCGCTGGATTAACATTTTCTGCGTCGGGTTATATCAGTACATCCAAACTGGGTATCGAAGTGGTTTATGATCCTGCTACCGGGCTTTTCAATACGGCAAGAAACCCTGAAAAGATTTATGGTTTTGAGTTGGCGGCCGATTATCACCTTTTTGATCAGTTAGGTCTATCTGCAAGTTACAGTTATACTGAAGGTAAGCGCGATATTGACAAGAATGGAAAGTTTAACGATGCCGTTGACATGTACCTCAATGGTCGCCGCATTTCCGCGCCAAAAGTTACGGCTTCAGTTACCTATAGTCCGTTAAAAGTATTGGACTTGACCTTAAATTACACCGGTATCAATTCGCGTAACAGGTTTGAAAAAAACAGCAATGGCGTGTATAACGGTAATGAAGGTGCTGTTAAAGCTTATCATTTATTCAGTTTTGCGGGTATTTATCAGGTAAAAAAGAACACCAGGCTTACTCTGGGTATTGATAACATTTTTAACCAGGATTATTTCCCGGCCAGGGCGCAATGGTTTATGCAGCCGGGTTTTTATTCAAAAGGGAGAGGTACTTCGGTAAATTTTGGTATTTCAGTTAGTTATTAACCAGATTGACTAGTCCTGAAATTTTGATACAGGATTAATAATAAATAAAGTTACAATTTTAGGTAGCAGCTAGTTCATTCTGGCTGCTATTTTTTTGTCCATAAGTTCTGATTTTAATTTTGCTTTGCCTATGCATAAATTTGGGTGTATTCATAAAGCATGCGTGATGCGGCCTGAAATTGTTATAAATATTAACGCTTTCAGAAACTATTTTCTTCATTTTTGAAATTGTTATTCCTTCTCTAATAGGGATAAATTCTTGTTTTAAAATTCCGTTTATACGTTCGGCTATTGCATTGCTATAAGGATCGTAACTTTCCGTCATGCTGCACTTGATACCATTTTTATTTAGCAAGTGCTG